>NZ_FOLD01000028.1 GCF_900112225.1 Massilia yuzhufengensis
CTGACGGGTCACGTCCCAAACGAGCGAAAAGCAGGAAAAAGAACGAAACGCTTGACGGGTCAATACATATCAGGGTGGTCGGCTTCGCCGACCGCGCGTCCAGCCCATGCAGGAAATTTGGTGCATGTGAGCGAAGGTGCGTTGAACGCGCGGTCGGCATAGCCGACCACCCTACCAAGCCAGCATCACGGCTGCGCCAGGTCCGCTTCGCTCGTAAACGCGTCGGCAAAGAATTCGTCCTCCGGCAGGCCGCACTGGGCCACGTAGTCGCGCCGCGCCGAATCGACCATGACCGGCGCGCCGCAGGCATACACCTGGTGGCCCGACAGATCCGGCAAGTCCTGCATGACGGCGGCGTGCACGTAGCCGCTGCGGCCCTGCCAGGCGTCTTGCGGCAGCGCGTCCGACACCACCGGGATGTACTGGAAATCGGGCAGCGTGGTTTCCCAGGCGCGGCACAGTTCGTCCATGTACAGGTCCCGCGGGCGGCGGCCGCCCCAGTACAGGCGTACCGGACGCGTGGACTTCAGGTGCATCAGGTGCTCGACCAGCGCCTTCACCGGCGCGAAACCCGTGCCCGAGGCCAGCAGCACGATTGGTTTACTGGATTCCTCGCGCAGGAAGAAGGTGCCGAGCGGGCCTTCGAAGCGCAGGATGTCGCGTTCCTTCATGGCGCCGAACACGTGGTCGGTGAACAGGCCGCCCGCCATGTGGCGGATGTGCAGTTCGAGCGGGCCGCTGAACGAGGGCGCGCAGGCGATGCTGTAGGCGCGCCGCTTGCCGTCCTTGAGCAGGAATTCGATGTACTGGCCGGCGCGGTAGGCCAGCGCCTCGTTGGCCGGCAGCTGCAGGGTGACGACGGCGACGTCGTCGGCGGCCTTGCGCACGCCGGCGACCCGGGTCGGCATCTTGCGCACCGGGTACTCCGAGCTGCCGCCCACTTCGCGCGCTTCGATCACCAGGTCCTGCTGCGGCACGGCGCAGCAGAACAGCGACATGCCCTGGGTTTTCTCGATGTCGGATAGCGCGCGCTGCTGGTGCGCCTTGTGCTCGAGCGAGCCTTCGAGCACCTTGCCCTTGCACGAGCCGCAGGCGCCGTTCTTGCAGCCGTAGGGCAGGCCGATGCCGGCGCGGATGGCGGCGGACAACACGGTTTCGTCGGCCTCGCAGGTGAACTGGTGGCCGCTTGGCTGGACGGTGATCTGGAACGTCATGAATGGATTCTGGCAGGTGATGTGTGGCTCGAATGGCGTGTGTCGACGTGTGAATATCCTCCACCGTGACAATTCCAGCTATTTTACACGGCGCATGCGGAACACGCGCCCGCGCCAGGGGCTGCCGACGCCCCCCGTATCCACGCTGGGTTTTATGCGGTCCATCCCGAAAAGACGCAGCAAACTGCTATATCATCGCCTCGCACGCCACCCCAGGAGCCAGACCCCATGCAAGCAAGCCACACACTGAACACCGATCCGGCACCCGACGCGCTGTCGATCCACCGCGTGCCGGCCGGCCGCGGCCTGGCATGGCTGGCGTCCGGATGGGCCGACTTTCGGCGCAACATGGCGCCGCTGGCCGTGCTCGGCATCACGCTGCTGCTGGTCTCGTGGCTGCTCGTGGGCAGCAAGGGTGGCTTCATCTCCGTGATCATCTCGATCATCTACCTCGGCGTCGCCGCCGCCTACTGCCGCATGGGCGACCGGGGCGAAGTGTTCCTGGCCGGCAGCGGCACCTGGCGCAATCCGGCACTGTGGGCGCTGGCCGTCGTCGCCGGCATGGCCTCGGTGGCCATGGTGGGGGTCGTGGCGCTGGCCGCGGTGGCCGGATTCTCCACCGGTGTGCGCCCGGGGGCGCCGGTCGGCCTTGGCTGGTTCTACTTCTTCGGCGCGGCGCAAGTGCTCATCACGCTGCTGGTCTCGACCATCTGGATGGCTCCTGCGCTGGTGGTGAACAAGGGCGCCGGCGTGGTGCAGGCCCTGCGCCTGAGCGTTGTCGGCTCGCTGCGCAATCCGCTGGCCTTCCTGACGGTGCTGGTGCTCGGCTTCGTGCTGGTGGTGGTGGCGTCGATCCCGCTCGGTCTCGGCCTGGTGGTGGCGCTGCCGATGCTGGCCTGCGCCGCCGCGCGCGCCGCCGACGAGATCGTGGCCTGAGCGGCAGGCCGCGCGCGGCTGGCATACAATGCCTGCCGTGACCACGACTTCATCTCCATTTAATCGTCCGCGCCTGCTCATCGTCGGCTGCGGCGATGTCGGCCTGCGCCTGCTGCCGCTGGTGGCCGGGCGCTTCCGCGTCTTTGCACTTACCAGCCAGCCGGAGCGCTGCGCCGAACTGCGCGCGCTGGGCGCGGTGCCCATCGTGGCCGACCTCGACCAGCCGGCCAGCCTGTGGCGCCTGGCGGGGCTGGCCGACTGGGTGGTGCACCTGGCGCCGCCCCAGCTCGAGGGCGAGCAGGACCAGCGCACCGGCCACCTGCTGCGCGCGCTGGGCCGGGCAGGGCGCCTGGTCTATGTGAGCACGAGCGGCGTGTATGGCGACTGCGGCGGAGACCTGGTGCGCGAATCGCGCCCGGTCGCGCCGCGCAATGCGCGCGCGCTGCGCCGGGTCGACGCCGAACGCAGGCTGCGCGACTGGGCGCGGGCGACCGGCACGCGCCTGGCCATCCTGCGCGTGCCCGGCATCTATGCGAACGACCGGCTGCCATTGAAGCGCCTGGAGCTGGGCACGCCGGCCCTGCGCGCGGAAGACGACGTGTACACCAACCACATCCACGCCGACGACCTCGCGCGCATCGTGGCGGCGGCGCTGTTGCGCGGCCGCGCGGGACGCGTGGTGCATGCGGTGGACGACACGCGCATGAAGATGGCCGACTATTTCGACGCGGTGGCCGACGCCTTCGGCATGGCGCGCCCGCCGCGCCTGCCGCGCGCCGAACTGCAGGCGGTGGTGACGCCGGCGCTGCTGTCCTTCATGTCCGAATCGCGCCGCCTCGACAACACGCGCCTGAAACGCGAACTGCGGGTGCGCCTGCGCTATCCTGACGTTGCGGTGGCGCTCGCGCGCATGGCTACCGTACAATCACGGCCCGGCACACACAGCACGAACCAGCGAGCGGAGAATCCAGCATGAGCATGACCTATGAAGAATACCTCGACGAAGTCACCACCCTGATCGTCGAAAAATACGGCGCCTCCGACGCCGCCGCGATCCGGCTCGTCGTCGCCGCGCAGGACAAGGAATTTTTCGTGCCGCACGACGAGAAGCCCGAGATGCGCACCGTCGAACGCGCCCACGCCGACGCCCGCACCCTGTACCAGGCCAGCCCGATGGCCAGGTCCGCCCCCATCAAGAAGAAGTAAGCGTTCGTTCGCCGTCCCGCGCAGCCGGGGCGGTATTGCCTGCTGTTTCCAACAACGCCAGTGCGCCCGGCGGCCTTGGCGCGCCTGCGCGTCGGTGTATACACGGTCAGACTCTGATGGTCTTGTGCAAACAATAATTTAAATGTGTATCATTTCGCGTCTGACGAAAAATGCCATACAAATGATGCCTATTTGGCTTTGTATGCAAATAATTCGCGAAAGATCACGGAAAGTGACAAATTATTAACAATCCTGAAAGATTCACATGCCTATCCGACGACTTCCGCCCGGGGCGGAATACGACCCGAACCGCGTCCTCGACGCCATCATCGCCAAACTCCGCCTGAAGAACGACGCGGCACTGTCGCGCTTGTTGGAAGTGGCGCCGCCCGTGATCAGCAAGATCCGTCACAGCACGCTGCCGATCGGCGCCACGCTGCTGCTGCGCATGCATGAAGAGAGCGAGTACAGCATCGGCGAACTGCGCGCGCTGATGGTCAGGCAGGACGGCCGCCACGCCCTGGTCGCCTGAATGAAAAACGGCCGGTATGGCACGCGTCGCCATACCGGCCGTCGAAGCAAGAAGGATCAGGCGGCGTGCGCCACGTCCTTGCCCGTTGCTGCGCACTCGCTGGCCACGGGTTTGCCAGGCGAGGTGCACCATGCAGTGGCAGCGTTGGCCGCGTCGCGTGGCTTGCCCGGCGACGTGCACCATGCGGCGCTATCGACCTTCCTGCCTGGCGAGGTGCACCATGCACTGCCCTGCATCTGTTTGCCTGGCGAGGTGCACCATGCGGCGTCGAGTGGCTTGCCGGGCGACGTGCACCATGCGCTGGCGGCGACCGGCTTGCCTGGCGAGGTGCACCATGCGGCGTCGAGTGGCTTGCCCGGCGACGTGCACCATGCGCTGGCGGCTTCCGGCTTGCCCGGCGAGGTGCACCATGCCGCCTGCGCGCCGGCGGCGGCGCCGAATTCGGCTTCGTAGATGGCGCGCATGCGCTCGCCACCGCTCTCATGGTCGCCTTCGTCGGCGCCTTCGCCGATGCCGACATACGGATAGTGGTGCAGGAAGTAGCCGAATGCGGCTTCGCAGTCGCGTGCGTACTTCATCGTGTCCAGGATGTGGTAGTGCCAGAACGTGTCGACATCGACGCTCGGCGATGCCCCCGCGTCTGGATATTTTTTCATCAGGAACAGGAAGCGGCGGTACTCCGTTTCCACTGCGTCGGCCCGCATTGCGGACCAGCCCTCGCCGGATTCAACATGCATCAGTTTCATTTTGATCGGGGCGAGATCAAGTGCTTCAAATGCTGAGAATTCGATAGTCGACATGGTGATCACCTTTTGTTTGATACGTGTAGTTGGGCAGCTTTTTTATCCCTGGTTTTGAAGCGCTAAAACGGTCAGTCAGCATCCTCCTGAGTGTTCGATATGCGTTAATGGAAAGCCAAGGACAGCGTCTTGACCGGTGCCAGTGATAACAATTGTCCTGCGTGCGGTCAGGCTGAATGTTGAGTTCTGTCAAGCAACAAACTGCTGTGCTGAAACGCGACAACGAGCTTGGCATCAAGGTCTTTTGCGCCATCTCAAGCCATTGCGGACAGCGCATAATCGCGGTCGCGCGCTTCGTTTGCGGAGGCGCCGGGCGCGTGTTCATTCATGGGAATCGTGACGACAATGGTGGTGCCGGTATCGGGCCCGCTGCTGATCGAGAAGCTGCCGCCGAGGATGTTGACGCGCTCCTCGATCCCGACCAAACCGAAGGAGCCGTTGCGGTAGCGGCTGCCCGGCTGCATGCCCATGCCGTTGTCGCGGATCGTCATCGTCAGCATGTCGGCATGCTGGTGCAGGTCGATGCGCACCTTGCTCGCGCGCGCATGCCGCGCCACGTTGTTGAGCGACTCCTGCAGGATGCGGAACAGCGCGGTCGCGCAGTGGTCGTCGAGGTGGTGCTCGGCTTCGTCCTCGACCAGTTCGCAGGCGATGCCGGTGCGGCGCTCGAAATCGGCCACCTGCCAGTCCACCGCCGCGTTCAGCCCAAGGTCCAGCACGTTCGGCCGCAGGTCGTTGATGATCTGGCGCACGCTGCGGATCGTGGTGTCGATCTGGCGTACCGTCGCGGCGGCGCGCTCGTGCAGGCGGCCGTGCTTCCCGCGCGTGCGGCTGGACAGGATCTCGGCTTCGATCTTCAGCGCCAGCAGGTTCTGCGCGAGGTCGTCGTGGATCTCGCGCGCGATGCGCTTGCGTTCGCCTTCCTTGATCTGTTCCGCATGCGCGGCCAGCTGGCGCAGCTTCTCGTTGGTGGCCTGCAGCTTGGCCTGGCTGGAGCGCAGCTCGCGCGTCATGTCCTCGGCGATGCGCAGCGCGCTGCGGCGCGACGAGGCCATGGTCTGGAACAGCGCATACAGCAGCGCGGTGCTCAGGGTGCCCGCCAGCGCGGCCATCCACGGGTAATACAGGTCGAAGCGCGTGTACAGCGCCGGCTTGGCGATACTGAAATCGGCGCGCCACTGGCGCTGGTTGAATTCGATCGGCAGGCTGGCCTGCAGCAGGTTGGCGGGATCGGCCACCGGCGGCGGGAACGGCGTCTTCACCGTCGCATGGCTGTCGTAGAGGATGGCGCTGGTGCGGGCCTGGCCCGGCTCGGCCGGCACCTCGGTGAGGTCGTTGAGCACCAGGCGCACGCCCTTGACCGGGAATTCGTCGAGCACGCCGCTCACCAGCTTGGTCACGCCGAAGCCGATGCCGGCCGAACCCACATAGGCCGCGCGGCGCTCGGCCACGGTGCGGATCGGCAGGCCGCTGCGGTACACCGGCAGGCGCATCGCCAGCCCGTTCTGGTTGGGGCCGGGCAGCATGCTGACCCGGATGCCGGAAGCGGCGATGGTGTTGTTGTCGCGCGCTTCGCCCGCCGTGCGGCGCGCGTAGCTGCGTGCTTCCAGGTCCAGGTCCAGCTTGTCGAGCGTCTGCGGCGTGGCCGGTTCCATGTAGGTGATGATGGTGTAGCTGTCGCGCCCCGGCACCGGGCGCAGGCGCTCGCTTGGCTCGGGCACGCCGTGCTGGCGCAGGCGCCGCCGCAGCTCGGCATCCACCGCCGCCAGCTCATGCGGGCCGACGGTGCGCGCGTAATTCATCACCTCGATACCTGGGAAGTTGCGGCGCGTATCGAGCTGCTCGACGTAGTGGCGGAAATCGTCGGCGCTGGCGTCCGGATGCACGCGAAACAGCCCGGCCGCGCCCCGCAGCACGTCGGAATAGCTCTTGATGCGCGCGTCGATGGTGTACTGGGCGGCCCGCGCCATGGCGCGGAACCGGGTCTTGGTATCGCTTTCGATGGCCTCGGCCGTCGCGAGGTAGAGCCCGATGCCGATCGTCACGGACAGCAGCGCCCCGGTCAGCAGCGTCGTGGGCAACGCAACCATATGGGCGGGTGGGCGGCGGGAAGACATGGTCCAGAACCTCAATAGCAAGCGTGCGTCGTGATAATGCGACAAACATGCTTACCGTAAGCGTCTTTAGCGAACCAAGTACCTATCAGGATCGATAGGTTTACCAAATGTGCAACGAAGTGGACGGGGTGGAAACGTTTCGGGGAGGGGGGCTAAATTGGGGGGGGACAATGCCAGTGGCATTGTCCCCCCCAAGTTTTGCGAACACCGTTACCCCCCCCATCCAGCCACACGGGGATCTACTTCGCCCAACTATCCTTCAGCGTCGTCACCCGGTTGAACACCGGCTTGCCCGGTTTCGACTCCACGCGATCGGCCACGAAATACCCGTGCCGTTCGAACTGGAAGCGCTGGTCCGCCACCGCCTGGACCATGCCCGGCTCCAGGTAAGCCGTGATGGTCTCGAGCGCATTCGGATTGAGCGCGGCCTTGAAGTCCTTGCCGCCGGCATCCGGCTGCGGGTCGGTAAACAAGCGGTCATACAGGCGCACCTCGGCCTCGAGCGCCGTGGCGGCGCTGACCCAGGTGATGTTGCCCTTGACCTTGTAGTTATCCGCCCCCGGCGTACCCGATTTCGAATCCTCGAAATACTTCACGTGCACGGCCGTCACCTTGCCGTCCGCATCCTTGTCGAAGCCGGTGCATTCCACCACGAAGCCATACTTCAGGCGCACGCGCGCGCCCGGCTGGTCGCCGACGGGCGGGGTGAAGCGGTGGTAGCCCTTGGTCGGCACTTCCATGAAGTCTTCCTGCTCGATCCACAGCTCGCGCGTGAACGGGAAGCTGCGCACGCCCATCTCCGGGTGGTGCGGGTGGACCGGCGACGTGCATTCGACCGACTCGCCTTCGGGGAAGTTGTCGACGATGAGTTTCAACGGACGCAGCACGGCGATGGCGCGCGGCGCCTTCGGATCGAGGTCGTCGCGCAGCGCGCCTTCCAGGGTGCTCATGTCGATCCAGCCGTCGGCTTTCGACACGCCGATGCGCTCGCAGAACAGCTGGATCGATTCGGGCGTGTAGCCGCGCCGGCGCAGGCCGACGATGGTGGGCATGCGCGGGTCGTCCCAGCCCGTGACCACGCCTTCGTCGACCAGCTGGCGCAGCTTACGCTTGGAGGTCACGACGTAGGTGAGGTTGAGGCGCGCCATCTCGTACTGGCGCGGCACCGGGCGCGGGAAGAAGCCGCCGTCGGCCAGGGTCTCCACCAGCCAGTCGTACATCGGGCGGTGGTCCTGGAATTCGAGCGTGCAGATCGAATGGGTGATCGACTCGAGCGCATCCGAGATCGGGTGCGTGTAGTCGTACATCGGGTAGATGCACCAGTCGTCGCCCGTGCGGTGGTGGTGCGCGTGGCGGATGCGGTACAGCGCCGGGTCGCGGTTGGTCATGTTGGGCGAGGCCATCGCGTCTTCGCTCATCTTGGCGCGCAGGATGTGTTCGCCGTCCTTGAACTTGCCGGCCTTCATGTCGCGGAACAGCTGCAGCGACTCGTCCACCGGGCGGTTGCGGAAGGGCGAGTTGGTGCCTGGCGTGCCGAAGTTGCCGCGGTTCTTCTGCATCTCTTCGGCGCTCTGGCTGTCCACATAGGCCTTGCCTTCGCGGATCAGGTACTCGGCCATCTCGTAGAGCTTGTCGAAGTAGTCGCTCGCGTAGTGCAGGAATTCCTCGCCGCCCTGGTTCCACGAGAAGCCGAGCCATTTCACGCTGTCCATGATGGTGTCGACGTATTCCTGGTCTTCCTTCTCCGGATTGGTGTCGTCGAAGCGCAGGTGGCAGCGGCCGGCGTAATCGCGCGCCAGGCCGAAGTTCAGGCAGATCGATTTGGCGTGGCCCACGTGCAGGTAGCCGTTAGGCTCAGGCGGGAAGCGCGTGATGACTTGCGGCATGCCTTCGCGGGCGTGGGTGCCGGCCGCAAGGTCGTTGTCGATAATGGCCCGGAGGAAATTCGACGACGGGGCATTGCCCGTTGCCGGGTTATTCTTCTTTTCGTTGCTCATGAAAAAGGAATTGAATAGAGGGAAGTGGCGGACATTTTACCGTACCGACGCCAAGGCGGCCTCCTATGTGGCGGAACGCACGGTGAGGCGGGTCAGGCCGCAGCATACTTGGGCTCATTCGGTCCACCTGCAAGGTTCACCCATGAAAACCCTCGCCACGCATCCGGAGCTGGTGCGCGCCTGGCTGCTGGCTGTCGCCGGCATGCCGCCGCCGCCGCCGGCCCGTCCCGCCAAACCGGCGCCGGCCAAGCCCCTGCAGCACTGAAACGCGCTGCCGGCAGGCCTGCGCGCCGGCCGGTCACGCCACGGTATCGTTTTCTATAGGATAATCTCGTTTTTGCCGTCTTGCGGCTGTTGCGGGGAGAGTTCCAGTTGGAAAATTTATACGCGATCCTCGGCGTCGCCCCCAATGCCGGCGACGACGAGATCAAGAAAGTCTATCGCTCGCTGGCCATGCGCTACCACCCGGACCGCAACCAGGCGCCGGGCGCCGAGGCGCGCTTCAAGGCCGTCAGCAAGGCCTACGAGATCCTGTCCGATCCCGTCAAGCGGGCCGACTACAACCAGAGCGTCAACCACCGCATCGTGCTCGATGCCGAGGCCGAAGCCTTCGAGCTGTGGCGCTCGCTGTTCGCCCTGAACGGCGTCAACCTGCAGGTCTGAGCCGCAATCCGGCCCGCCCCGCCGGCGCCTCCATTACGCACACGAATCAACAAGGCACACCATGAAAAACGTACATCCCGAATTCTCGTTCCAGTCGCGCGAGCTGGACGGGCAGATCGAGGGCACGCTGGGCGACCCGCCCAACAAGAAGAACTACAACATGATGGTCGGCGCGCTGGTCTCCGAATACGCCAGCGGCTCGGGCCTGGATGACGTCAACCTGATGGCCTTCGCACTCGTTGACTGTATCAAGTTCAAGGATCCGAAGGGCCTGCTGCGCGAAGCGGCGGACTATGAAGGCAGCGACCCTGCGCGCGTATTCGCGATGGCCGAATGCGACGGCGAGCAGGGCGGCGCCATGTATGCGGCCATGACCGCCAACTACCCGGAACTGGCGCGCCAGGCCATCATCACGGCCTTCCTGTACAAGAACCAGGCGCGCTGGGAAGACGAGGACCGCGACTTCGACCGCCTGGCCGAAGGCGACGAGGGCGATGACGACGACCTGGAAGACTCGGCCGCCACCGACGACTTCACCCAGCTGTTCGATGGCGAGGGAGAGCGCGAATGAGCGATGAAAGCACTAGCGACAACCCATCCATGTTGCCCGCGCTGACCCGCCAGGTCAGCGAACTGGTGCTGGCCGGCTCGCTCGACCACGCCGAGGAAGCGTTCTCGCAGGCCGCCGACGAGCACGGCGACTACGCCGTGGCCGAAGTCCTGTCGACCCTGCCGCCGCAAGTGACCGCGCTGCACCTGGCCGGCTTCGACGGCGGCAAGACCTCGATCGCGACCCTCCTGGTGCCGCCGAAGGCCTGGGCCGACAGCCTGGCCTACATCGCCGCCACCTGGCCGGACAACATGATCGAGGACGATCCCGAGCGCATCGCCGAGAACCTGTTCAACCACGTGCACGGCATCGTGTATGCCAACGACGACGAAGACCGTCGGCACGAACTGCTGCTCGAAGCCGCGGCCACCGACCACGGCGCGACCGTGTTCGCCATCATGTGGTCGCTGGCCCCGAAGGAAATCCTGGAACTGGCCGGCGAAATCCTGAGCAAGGGCCGCTACGTCACGGCCCAGACCAGCGGCGACAGCGACATCGCGCCGCTGGCGGTCGACCTGGCCAAGGCCAGCGAAGACGGCTGGGAGCGTTCGCTGCTCGAACTGTTCCCGGAATTCCGCCACAGCGCCGAAATGGCCGACGTCGAGCTGCCGGACGACCCGGACGAAGAATCGCCCTTCATGCAGCGCAGCACGCGCGAACTGCTGTACCGTCTGCGCAAGCAGGTGCCGTCGGTGCGCAGCTCGCCACGCCGCAGCACCCGCAGGAGCCTGGGCACGGACATCTTCTCGTGAGCGGGGCGCCAGGATCCATGCTGCCCGCCATCGTCATCGAGAAGCTGCCGCGCCTGGTGCGCGTGATCAAGCTGCTGCCGGCCGAAGCCACGCCCGATGAAGCGCTGGGGCTGGCGGACGAGCTGTCCGGCATTACCGCGATGGTGGCCGAGAAGTTCACCAACGACCGCACCGCCGAAGGCATCCAGCGCGCCATGCTGCTGGCCGTGGGCGGTGTGTCGCTGGGCCTGGAGCAGCTGGTGGAAAGCGAAGACGACCTCGACGCGCTCGACGTGCTGGTCGAGGATGGCGCAGAAGCCGTGTTCCAGGCCGGCTTCCGGCTGGTGCGCGAACTCTCTGCCATGCCCGAGGACAGCCTGGTGGGCGAATACGACACCGACCCGATCTACGCCCAGCGCCGCCTGAAGGAACTGTTCGTCGACCTGTGCACGGCCGACCCCGGGGAAACCTGGACCGGCTACGAGCGCTACCAGGGCCAGCTCAAGCAGCGCCACCAGGTGCAGGCAATCGTGCGCGCGGCCCAGTGGCTGCGCCGGCATCACTACGAAGGCCCGATCAACGACCCGGACCTGAACGCCGAAGGCGTGATCGCGCTGGCGATCATCTTCGCGGTGGAGGGCGGCGCGCGCGTCACCGCGCGCACCGGGCAGAAGGAGTTCGAGCGCCTGGTGAAATCGGTGCGCAAGAACAAGCCCGATTTCGAGGCCGGCTGGGCCGAACTGCTCACGCGCATTCCGGTGGCGCACCAGGCAGTCATCGCCGAGCGCATCGCCACCTACCGCGCGCACTGCACGGTGCTGCAGCTGTTCAAGACCAAGGCCACCATGAAGCAGCTGTTCGCCGAGCTGGAAAACTACGCCGGCTCCGAACTCGAAGCCGACTACCCGTGACGGCGCTGCCATGAACACGCGCGGTCCGATCGCAGCGGGAAGCCCAGCCTTCCGCCGCATCAACCGCGCCATGGCCTTCGGCGGCTTCTCCGTCTTTGCGCTGCTCTACTGCGTCCAGCCGCTGATGCCGCTGCTGGCGCGCGATTTTTCCCTCACTCCCGCACAAAGCAGCCTGGCGCTGTCGGTGTCCACCGCCACCCTGGCGGTGGCGCTGCTCGCATCCGGCTTCCTGGCCGAGCGCATCGGCCGCAAGCAGATCATGACGGCCTCGATGCTTGGCGGCGCGCTGCTCACGCTGGGCTGCGCCTTCGCGGCCGACTACACCCAGCTGGTGGGCCTGCGCGTGCTGCTTGGCCTGGTGCTGGGCGGCCTGCCGGCCGTGGCCATGGCCTATCTCAGCGACGAGATCGAAGGGTCTTCGCTTGGCCTGTCGATGGGCATGTACATCAGCGGCAGCGCGTTCGGCGGCATGAGCGGGCGGGTGCTGTCGTCGGTGATCAGCGATTATTCCTCGTGGCGGGTGGCGGTCGGGGTGCTGGGCGTGGCGGGGCTGTACGCGGCCTGGGAATTCGCGCGCAGCCTGCCGCCCTCGCGCCACGCGGGCAGGGAGAGCGCACCCGGGCCGGGCTTGCGCGCCGGCTTGCGCACCCACCTGGCAGACGCTGGCCTGCCCTGGCTGTTCGTGCTGTCCTTCCTGCTGATGGGCTGCTTCGTGAGCCTGTACAACTACATCAGCTACCGCCTGCTGGGCGCGCCGTTCGGCCTGAGCCAGAGCGCGGTGGGGACGGTGTCGCTGCTCTACCTGCTCGGCATCTTCAGCGCGATGTGGGCCGGCAAGCTGGCCGACCGCCTGGGCCGGCGCAACGTGCTGTGGCTGGTGCTGGGCGTGATGCTCGCCGGGCTCCTGGTGACGCTGCACGATTCGGTGCCGGCGGTGGTGCTGGGCACGGGCCTGGCCACCTTCGGCTTCTTCGCCTCGCATTCGGTGGCCAGCAGCTGGGTCGGTCGGCGCGCTAGAGCGCCGCAGGCGCTGGCTTCGGGCATCTACCTGTTCTGCTACTACCTGGGCTCCAGCGTGGTCGGGTGGTTCACCGGGTATGTGTGGGAGCACTGGGCCTGGCCGGGCGTGGTGGCCGTGCTTGGCGCCCTGCTGGCGCTGGCGATGGCCATCGCGCTGCGCCTGCGCTCGCTGGCGCCGATCTCTTCGTAGGGTGGTCCGGGCCACGAAAGGCGGCTCCGCCGACCGCGCGTTCGACTCCGGCTGGCGCAGCGGGAGAACAGGCACTGGCTGGACGCGCGTTCGGCGTAGCCGAACACCCTACGCAGCGATGGGCCCGCCCAGCTGCCGGATCCGCGCCATCAGCTTCACCACCGTGTACGGCACGATCAGCACGTACAGCGCCAGCACCACGCACAGCGGCACCAGGAAGGGCAGGGACAGCTGCTCCCGCACCAGCTGCTTGTCGGTGATGACGACCATGACGAACAGCGGCAGGCAGCTGGCCACCAGCATGGCCAGGCGGTCCTTGAATTTCTTGGCCTTGGACGCGTTGTCGGTGAACAGTTCCGGCGCCTTGCCTTGCACGGCCTGGGTGCGCCAGTAGTGCCAGCCCACCGTCGTCGCGGCCAGCGACCAGCCGGCGTCCTGCATCAGCTGCTGGAAGGACGGATCCTGGCTGGCGCCGGGGTAGTCGATGCGGTAGATGGTGTCGGCCGGCTCGCCGCGGCGGAAAGTCCAGAAGCACAGCGGGTTCACATCGAGCAGGTGCAGCCCTTGCCGCGCCATCGCGCGCAGCCACGCCTCCTGCTGTTCGTCCTCGTGGGCCCAGAAAAACTTGAAAGTCGTCACCGTCTTGCTCACGCTGCTTCTCCCTTGCTGAAATGTGATAGTGCGAACTGCCCGTTGCGTACCATGATGGCGAGCCGCCGCACCTGCTCGGCCAGCACCGCGCGGCCCTTGTCCGTCAGGCCGTAGGTCTTGCGCCGCTCGATCTCGCTTACCTTCTCGATCAGGCCCTGTTTCTCCAGGGTGGAAAACGCGCCGTACAGGGTGCCCGGCCCAATCGCGATGCTGCCCTCGCTCATCGCTTCCACTTTCTGCATGAGCGCGTAGCCGTGCAGCGGTTCGCGCAGCGCGGCCAGCACGTAGAAGGTCGATTCCGACAGGGGCAGGTATTTCGAAAAATTGAGGTCCACGATCGCTCCCGTTGTATGTCGTTGCCCGGTATATCGAGTGACGACATATCGAGTGTCGCTATAGTAGCAGCGAACCTGGCCGTGTCAACAACTTTTTCGCAGGGATAGGGAGGGGTGCGGGCCGGACGCCCGGCCCGTGATGCGGGCAGGTATCCGGCCAGGGCTTGCGTCAGGGAGCGCTGCCCTTGACCACGCTGCCGCCCTGGATCACCACCGCCGGCGCTTCCAGCAACGTGACGTCGACGGTGGGGTCGCCCTTGACCGCCACCATGTCGGCAAAGCGGCCCGCCTCGACCACGCCGACATCCTTGCGCGCCAGCGCTTCGGACGCGTTGATGGTGGCGGCCTGGATCGCCTGCAGCGGCGTCATGCCATACTTGACCATCACCGCGAACTGCTTGCCGTTGCCGCCGTGCGGATGCACGCCGGCGTCGGTGCCGAACACCATTTTCACGCCGGCCGCATGCGCCTTCCTGAAATTCTGGCGCTGGAGGTCGGTCACTTCGCGGTCCTTGCGCAGGTTATCTTCCAGCACGCCGTTCTTCTTGCCCTCGGCGGCGGTGTAGTCGCCGTTATAGATGTCCATCGACAGCCAGGCGCCATGTTTCTTGGCAAGCGCAATGCCTTCGTCGTCGATCAGGCTGGCGTGCTCGATGGTGTTGACGCCGGCCCGGATCGCGTCCTTGATGCCGGCCGCGCCATGGGCGTGGGCCGCCACCTGCAGGCCCCACTGGTGGGCCTCGTCGACGGCGGCGCGCATCTCGGCCAGGTTCATCTGCTGCTGGCCGGGTTCCGTGTTGCGCGAGAACACGCCGCCGGTGGCGCAGATCTTGATGACCTGGGCGCCGTACTTGCGCAGGGCGCGGATCGACTTGCGCACTTCGTCCGGACTGTCGGCGTTGTACGGGTTCTTTTCGTCCATCGACGGCGGGAAGTAGGTGCTGTCGCAGTGGCTGCCGGTGGGCCCGAACGACCATGCGGCCGGGACGATGCGCGGACCGCGCACCTTGCCGGCCGCGATGGCCTGGCCCAGGCCCACGTCGTTCCAGTCCGAGGCGCCCAGGTTGCGCACCGTGGTGAAGCCGGCGTCCAGGGTCTTGCCGGCGTGGACCACGCTCAGCGCCGACCAGAAGCGGTCGTTGTATTCGAGGCCCGTGTAGCCGCCGTAGGTAGGGTCGGAATCGAGGTGGACGTGCATGTCGATCAGGCCGGGCACCAGGGTCATGCCGGGCAGGGCGATGCGGGTGGCGCCGTCGCCGGCGGCGGCGGCGCGCGCACCGGGCTTGATGCTCACTACCTTGCCGTCGCGCACCAGGATTTCCGGGTTCGGGATCATGCGGCCGGCGCGTACGTCGAGCAGGCGGTCGGCGGTGATGATGACGTCGGCCGCCAGGGCGCCGGAGCAGGCCGTTGCCGCCAGGCAGAACAGGGCAATGCGCGAAGTCGAACGATGCAGTCGGTCCAAGAGATTCCCCTTCATGTTGTTGAATATGTACGAGATGCAACTTATACAGACAGTCGCAGCTGGCGTCCAGAGGCATGAAGGGGCGGCGCGGCAGGCCGGGTCAGCGCGCGGCGGTGGCCGGCCCTGCCGCAGCCTGGATCGCCTGCACAATGGCGGCGGTGACGATCTCGGGCGAGGTGAGCGCCATCTGGTGGCTGGAGTCGGCGACCACGGTGCGGGCCTTTGGGTACAGGCCGCGCACCAGGTCGCGCGTCGCGTTGTCCATCCTGAAGGCGCCGAAATCGACCGGGATCGCCGTGCTGGAGGTCGGCCGGTTCACCAGCCGCACGATCGGCATGTGGTCGATGCCGCCCAGCGCCAGCACCATGTCGCCGGTTTCGTCGATCTTTTCGATTTCGCGCCAGACCGTGCGGGAAAACGCCAGCTGCCCGGCCAGGCGCGAGGTCCATGGGAAGTCCTCGACCCGCTTGACCATGCGCGGATACATCGCGTCCACCAGCACCAGCGCTTTTACTTCGGCCGGATAGGCGCGCGCGAACAGCTGCATGTACAGGCCGCCGAGCGAGTGCCCGACCAGCACATACGGCGGCTGCAGGTTCTTGTGGCGCAGCACGCGCCGCAGTTCTTCGACGATGGTGCGGCCGTCGCGCGGCGTGGCGGCGGCCTCGCTGTTGCCATAGCCGGGACGGTGGTAGGCGAACACCGTCGCTTCCTGGCCAAGCTGCTGCGGCACGCTGCCCCATTTGTCGATCGTATTGCGCGAGCCGCCCTCGAACACCACCACGTCTTTTGACGCGGGATGGCGGATCGTCAGCGATTCGACCTGGCGCCCGTCGATGGATTCGACGACCGTCGCGGGCGCGGCGACGGCGTTCCCCAGGCAGGCCAGCAAAAGGACGGACAGGAACAGGGCAGGCTTGGACATCGGTGTCTCCGTGGAAGAAAACACCAGCATCGCCGCCCAGGAGGCTCCGACGCATCCGCTTTGCGATGGATCGACAGCCGGCGCGACGAGCGGCAAGCCTGCGCCGTGGGCTACATCGCCCGGAACAGGTGGACGAAGGCCCGGCTCACCGGCAGCTCGGCATCGTGCCCGCGCATGCGCAGGAACAGCCGGCTGGCGTCATCGCGCCTTGTGCCTTCCAGCCAGGCCAGGTTGATCACGGTGGAGCGGTGCACCTGCCAGAACAGCTCGGGATCGAGCTGCGCGGCCAGGTCGGTGATGGTGGTGCGGATCAGGTATTCGCCATGGATGCTGGCCACCACCGTGTACTTGTCGTCGGCCTGGAAGAAGCGCACATCGGCGACATCGAGGTGGCGCGCGCGCTCGCCCTGGGCCGCGAGGATGTAGCGCAGGCGTGGCTGCTGCGGCGGCGCGGGCGCCAGCTGGCGCAGGGCCTGCGCCATGCCTGGGCCGTTCGGTGCGCCGGGCGCCGCGCGCAGGCGCGCCACGGTGCGCGCCAGCCGCTCGGTGCTGACCGGCTTGAGCACGTAGTCGAGCGCCGCATGCTCGAAGGCCTGCAGCGCGAACTCGTCGAAGGCGGTGACGAAGACCACCCGGGTATCGCCCTCGATGCCCTGCGCCACTTCCAGTCCCGACAGGCCCGGCATCTGGATGTCGAGGAAGGCCAGGTCCGGCTCCAGCTCGGCGATGCGGGCGGCGGCGTCGACCCCGTTGCGCGCCATATGCACCACTTCCAGCCCCGGCCACAAGGCCAGCAGCTGGTCGCGCAGGTACTGGGCCAGGTGCGGCTCGTCGTCGGCGATCAGCGCGCGCGTCATGCCGCTTCCTTCAGGAGCGGCGCAGCCGGGCCGCCGAGCCAGGGCAGCATGAGCACCGCTTCGGTCCCTTCGGTGCGAGCCCGCAGTTCCAGGCTGGCCGAGGCGCCGAACTGGGCCTGCAGGCGCGCGCGCAGATTGGCCAGCGCCATGCCGGCGCCGGGACGCAGGCGCCGGCCCGGCTTGTCCAGGCCGATGCCGTCGTCGCTCACACGTATCTCGAGGCGGCCGTCGTGCAGGGTTGCGCTGACCACCACGGTGCCGCCGTCGAGCTTGGGTTCGAGCCCGTGGTGGATGGCGTTTTCCACCAGCGGCTGCAGCATCAGCGGCGGCATCCGCGCCGCGCGCGCCTCCACGCCGGCCTCGATGCGGAAGCACAGCCGCTCTTCCATGCGGATCTGCAGCAGCGCCAGGTAGCTGTGCACCATCTCCAGTTCGGCCTCCAGCGTGCTGTCGGTCTGGCGCAGCTGGGTCAGGCCGGCGCGCAGGTAGCTTGAGAAGGTCTCGAGCATGCGCTTGGCGCGCGGCGGGTCGTAATCCATCAGGCTCTGGACATTGGCCAGCGTATTGAACAGCAGGTGCGGCTCGATCTGGCCCTGCAGCAGGCGCAGGCGCGCTTCCAGCGCCTCGTGCTGCAACTGCTGCTGGCGCAGGCGCGAGCGCCACCAGGCCCAGTTGCAGCCCATGACGAACAGCAGGAATACGGCGAACTTGGTGAGCGCGGCGGGCAGCGAGATGAACATGCCGCCCAGGTCGAAGCCGACCAGGATCGGGACGATGGTGAAGCCGATCGTCATGCCGAGGATGATGGCGCCCAGGGCCAGCGCACTGAGCGCCATTCCGGCGCGCATGTCGCGCACATTCGACATGCGCTCCACCAGCCGCGCCGGCAGGAAGCGTTCGGCCAGGCGCAGCACGGCGAACAGGGTGTGCACGATGCACAGGCAGATGCCGATGTTGGGCAGCAGCGAGGCCCACCACCAGCCGGGCCGGTCGACCCGCCCGAAGATGGCGACGAAGGACATCAAGCCCAGGGCCAGCGCGATCGCGATCAGCGTGGCGGCCAGCAGGCGCGTGAAAAGGGGAGCCGGATAGTTCGGGCGCAGTTCCCACAGCGAGCGCCACCCCAGCATCAGGCTTGTTGTTCTGAGCATGGGCGCCAGTGTAGCCGGGTTCGAGCACTAGCGATACTTCGACGCCAGCGCCTTGAGTTGCGTCGTCGCGGTGCGCACCGTGGCGGCGAGCTTCGGTCCGTGCTCGTGGTTCTCGACCGTGAGCAGCTGCATGCGGGTCCTGGGGTTGTACAGGTCGTCGAGGTAGACGTCGTACTTGTCCAGGAAATGCAGGCCGATCTGGCGTGTCTTCGCCTCGATCGCCGCAAGTTGGTTGATGTCCAGGCGGGCCGGGATCATCTCGCGAAACGCCGGCTGCTCGTCGAGGGTCGCCAGCGCGAAGCGCACCTTGGCCTCCTCGTCGGTCAGCGACACCCGGCGAATGTCCTGCAGCAGCTTGCGCGTGGCGGGCAGGTGCAGGTCGCGCAGGCGCCTGGTGTCCGGGTTGAAGGCATCCGGGCGCAATGCCACCGCGAGGTTGATGGCGCCGTTGAGCGTGATGAGTTCGGTGCGGAAGCGCGCGCTGATCTCCGCCCAGCGCAGCGCGTGCTTGTCGGCCAGGAAACGGTCCCAGCCGTTTCCCGACAGGCTGGATCCCAGCAGCTTGCCGTAGCTGCGGGCCCAGGCATCCTGCCCGGCATACACGGCAGTGACCGCATCGCACAGCTGGGCATTGATTTCGACGTAGCGCGTCGCGATCTCGCGTACCTGCCCGCGCGAGAGCGCGGGGCGCTGGTTCACGCCGACTCCCTGGTTGAGATTCTGGAGCAACTGCACGCTGACCAGGCCCAGGTGGTCGCAGCGCTCGCGTTCCAGGAAACGCGAGGTCAACAGGGTGTTGACCACCTCGCTTGCGGTGGTGGCCTGGCAGGGCGACGCCATGCCGAGCAGGAGCGTGGCGCAGGCGCAGCGGATGGCCAGGTGGGAGAGCGCGGGTAGGGAAGCGTGCATGGCGGGGCCTGGGAGGGAAGCGGGTTGTCTCCAAGAATTGTAGTGAGTCTGCTTGGGGCCAGTCCCGCGCAATCCCGCCCGGGAACGCACTTTGTGCACGCTTGCATTTGAGCTGGATCACGACCGCAGCGGATAGTTCGGCCCGGTGCATCGGGCCTGCCCCTTGTTTGCCGCGCGCACTGCACAATTGCGGACTTGATATCGCCGCTGAGAGGACTAAAGTTAATGAATCAGGCGGGTCACCGCGATACTTTCAGGAGATCATCATGCTGCAAACTGCCGAAATCCAGCAACGCTTCAGCCAGATCCAACAAACGATCAACCAGGCCGAAGAGGTCACCCGGAACGACCAGGGGGCGCCCAGCGAGATCCGCGACTGCATCCAGAAAATCGCCCGGGAAATGCCAAACGCCCAGCGCGTGATGCAGTCGAACGACCAGTCGCGCATGGTCGAGTGCATCGATAAACTGGAGGAAATGGGCGACGACGCCAAGCGTCTGTGCCGCAGCGCCCAGCCATCGCCGCAGGTGGCGTCGGTGGTGACGCGGGTGCATGACGTGCTGTCGGACCTCAAGCACCAGTTGCACTGATTCAGGCGGGCTTCGTAGGGTGGGCAGCGTAGCCGCCCACCCTGCGTGAATCAAACGATACCTTTACCGCGCAAGGCGGCAATCTCCGCTTCGTCCAGGCCCAGCACATCGCCCAGCACTTCGTCGGTGTGCTGGCCCAGCAGGGGCGGCGCCTTGTCGCTGGTAGCCGGCGTCACCGACATCCGGATCGGGTTGCGCACCAGCTTGACCTTGCCGGCCGTCGGGTGCGGCAATTCAAACGCCACGTCGCGCGCCTGCACCTGCGGGTTGGCGAACACGTCGCCGATGTCGTTGATCGGCCCGCAGGGCACGCCCACGGCTTCCAGCAAGTCGATCCAGGCGTCGCGCCCGCGTTCCTTCACCATCTCCGCCAGCAGGGGCACGAGAACATCGCGGTTCTGCACGCGCAGCGGGTTGGTGGCAAAGCGCGGGTCGCTGCCCAGTCCCGGCCGGCCACCGGCTTCGACGAACTTCTGGTACTGGCCGTCGTTGCCGGTGGCGACGATGATGTGGCCGTCCGCGCAGGCGAAGGTCTGGTAGGGCACGATGTTGGCGTGCGCATTGCCCCAGCGCTTGGGCGGCTTTCCGCTGTTGAGGTAGTTGCTGCCCATATTGGCCAGCATCGCCACTTGCGTGTCGAGCAGCGCCATGTCGATGTGCTGGCCCTCGCCGCTGCGGTCGCGGTGGGTCAGCGCGGCCAGTACCGCCACGGTGGCGTACATGCCGGTCATCAGGTCGGTCAGCGCCACGCCGGCCTTTTGCGGGCCGCCGCCGGGCAGGTCGTCGCGCTCGCCGGTGACCGACATCAGGCCGCCCATGCCCTGGATCAGGAAGTCGTAGCCGGCGCGGTGGGCGTAGGGGCCGTCCTGGCCGAAGCCGGTGATCGAGCAGTAGACCAGGTCGGGCTTGATAGCCTTGAGGGTATCGTAGTCGAGGCCATAGCGCTTCAGGTGGCCTACCTTGAAGTTCTCCAGCACCACGTCGCAGTAACGTACCAGCTCGCGCAGCAGGGCCTGGCCTTCGCTGCTGGCGATGTCCACCGTGACCGAACGCTTGCCGCGGTTGGCCGACAGGTAGTAGGCCGCTTCGCTGGTGTCGCGGCCTTCCGCGTCCTTGGCGTAGGGCGGGCCCCAGGCGCGCGTGTCGTCGCCGTTGCCGGGACGTTCGATCTTGATCACGTCCGCGCCGAGGTCGGCCAGGTTCTGCGAGCACCACGGGCCCGCGAGCACGCGCGACAGGTCGAGCACGCGGATGTGGCCGAGCGCCTTCGGCAGCGCTGGAGAAGGAGTGCCTGGTTGGGTCATGCTGTTCCTGCGAGGTAGTCGGGACAAGCCAGCGATTATAGCTGGCCGCGTGCGATGGTCTTGACCGAGCGCGAGCCTGGCTGCAATGCCGCATCGATGACGTCGAGCGCGCGCTGCGGCTGCGCCTGCCCGCACATGAAGATGTCGGCGGCGGCGAAGCCGTGCTCCGGCCAGGTGTGGATCGAGATGTGCGATTCGGCCAGCAGCAGCACGCCGGTCACGCCCATGCCGGGGCCGAAGGCGTGGAAGTGGCTGTGCAGGATGCACGCGCCGGCGGCCTGCGCGGCTGCGCGCAGCAGCGCATCGATTGACTGCGGGTCGGTGAGCAGGGCGGCATCGATGCCGGCCAGGTCGGCCAGCAGGTGGATGCCGGCGGGGCGGTGAGGGTGGCTCACTTGTGGCTTCCGCCCGAATAGCCGCCACCGCTGCCATAACTGTGGCTGCGCCAGCTGTTGCCGCCACCGGTGCGGGTGGACGAGGCCATGCTGACCCAGCAGATGACGGTGGTGACCAGCGCGACCACGATCGCGTACAAAAGGAATTTGGTTCTCATGCGTGCCTGTTCATTTGTCGGGGGCCAGCATCAGCGGCAGGAACAGCGCCAGCACACCGACCAGCAACCAGGCCACGGTCGCGCCAAAGTTGAAGATGAGCGGGATGAAGTTCAGGCCGACGATCCAGAGCAGCGTCTTCCAGGCGATGTCGCGGCCGCTCATCGGCCCCTTCGTCGCTTTCGGCGCGGGCGCGGCCAGCTTGAACCAGGCGCGTATCTGGTCGGCGGCCACCGGGGTGGAGCGCGACCAGGTCAGTTCTTCCACGGTGTGCTCGGCCGCCAGGCTGTTCTGGCCATGCTCGAATTCGGCGACATCGACCACGTCGCCCGCCGCCACGCGCCAGTTGAAGGCGCCGGCCGCGTACAGCACACGCGCCTGGTAGACCCAGGTGCGCCGGTATTCCACGCCGTCCACCTTCACCGCATTCATGGCCGGCAACGGCGGCGTGGGCCAGTCGTCCATCACGTCCGAGCGCGACCAGCCTTCATCGGTTTCCACCAGCCAGAAGAACGGGCCCTGGGTCGAGTACAGCAGGTATTCGCTCCAGGCCTCGCCTTCGTTGTCCTCGCGCCGCATCACCCCCAGCACGCGGTAGTCGTGCGCGCCGATGGTCGCGATCGCGCCCAGGCTCAAGGTGAAAGGCACGCGCTCCTGGTCTTCGCCCTTGCGCAGCACCTCGGCCTTGGGCGACGAGGCGTCCAGCCGGGTCGAGCACGACGGGCAGATGCAGTTGGCGGCCAGGCCGGGAATGTAGCGGATCGACGATCCGCAGGAAGGGCACTGCAGCAGATCGACCTTGCCGCGGTACTTGCCGGCGCTGGCCTTGATCTGCTCGTCGTCGCGCAGCAGCTGGCACTTCATCGCTTCCAGGGTCACCGCATTGCCGGCGAAAAGCTGGGGCGGGGTGCCGTCGGAATAATCGAGGGTAGCGAAGCTGGGCCCGCGCCGGAAGTCGGCCACGCGCGCCTCCCAGCCTTCGCCGACCCGGAACGGCAGCTCGCCCTGGCCGCCGGTGCAGGTGGCGACGCGCTTGTCGGCGGCCGCATAGGGGCCGAAGCCGATGTCGTATTCGCGCGTCACCTTGACGTCGTCGAACGCCGGCCAGCCGGGCGCCAGTTCGCGCTTGGTGGTCAAGGTGTACTGGCCGGACGCTTCGCCCAGCCAGCCGTCCGTCCCGTCGTCGAACAGCAGGTACCACTCGTTCCACATGCCTGCCTCGTAGCGCAGCTGGATGCGGCCCACCACGGTGAAGCTGCGGCCCGCCAGCATTCCCGAGGTGCCGAGCTGGATGCGCGAGTAATCCTCCAGCACATCGGACATCTTGCCGAGGTCGCGCACCGCGCCAGCCTCCTTCACCACCGTGGCGCGGCAGAACTCGCACACCGCCAGGACGGAGGCGTGCGAGCGGAACCCGATCGGTGCGCCGCAGGAAGGGCAGGAGACGTTCTGCATCGGGCGCGGCCTAGCCGATCAGCTTCTTGAGCAGCTCGGCCTTGGTGCTGTCGTAGTCGCCCTGCGAGATCAGGCCCTTGTCGAGCAGGCCCTTGAGTTTACCGAGGCGGTCTTCGATCGATTCCGAACCCACCGGCACGGCGGCCGGCTGCGGCTGGGCGAAAGCCCCGGTCATCCCTTGCGCCATGGCCTGGCCGATGGCGATGCCGGCGCCCGCGCCGGCGCCGATGCCGGCCAGGCCGCCTTCGTTCTGGGCCGCCAGCGGAATGCTGCTGGCCACCTGGAACTGGGTGAAGCCGCCCATCTTGTCGGCGCCCAGGCTGGCCTTCATGCCGGCCGAAATGCGCTCGTCCAGCGCCGATTGCAGTTCTTCCGGCAGGCTGACGCTGGCGACGTTGAATTCGTCCAGGCCGATGCCGTAGCGGGCAAAGGCGGTGGCCAGGTCGCCGCGGATCTGCTGGGCCATCAGGGTCTGGTTGGCCGCCATGTCGAGGAAAGCGATTTTTGACGCGCCCAGCGAGTTGGCCATGGTGGCCAGCATCAGGCCGCGCAGCTGGTCTTCGACTTCATCGCGCGAGTAGGACGCGCGGGTGCCGCTGATCTCGGTGAAGAACAGGCGCGGGTCGGCGATGCGGTAGGAGTACATGCCGAAGGCGCGCACCCGGATCATGTCGAAGTCCTTGTCGCGGATCGTCACCGGCTGCGGCGTGCCCCACTTGCGGCCGGTCTGCACGCGGGTGGAGAAGAAGTACACGTCCGACTTGAAGGGCGAGGCGAACAGCTTGTCCCAGTTCTTCAGGTTGGTCAGCACCGGCAAGGTGGAAGTGGTGAGACGGTGCGTGCCGGGGCCGAACACGTCGGCCACGCGGCCTTCGTCCACGAACACGGCCACCTGCGACTCGCGCACCACCAGCGTGGCGCCGTTCTGGATTTCGAAGTCTTCCATCGGGTGGCGCCAGGCGAGCAGGCCTTCGCCTTCTTCATTCCACTGGAGGACGTCGAGAAACTGCTTCTTGATGAATGAGCCGAGAGACATGATGGGTTCCTCTTCTATGCGACGTGAATAAGCGTGGGAGTCAGGAGATGCTGCCGGCGTTGACCAGGCCGATCGATAGCGAAATGGCGCCCAGCAGGATGCCGAAGCCGACGTTGTTCGCTTCGATCTGGTCCTTCGACATGCGCAGCATGCGGGTGGCGACCACGAACACCAGCACCTGGATCAGCATGGCCAGGCCCGCCCAGCCACAGAATTCATAGTAGTCGTCGGTATGCATCAGCGCCGAGGCGATGGTGACCGAGAAGCCGAGCAGGGTGCCGCCCAGCGAGACGGCGGCCGCGCAGTTCCCCTGGCGGATCAGCAGGATCTCGTCGTAGGGCGTGACCCGCGTGTACACCACAAAAAATGCCAACACCAGCGCAATTGCCGTCGCAAGATGCAGCACATAGTTTAGGATGGCGGGCACGACATTCTCCAGAGAAAAATAGACAGGATTGCAGCACTTTGCGATCTTAGAACAAAAGCCGTTTCATGACCAAAAGAATTCTTATCCTGTCCGTGTTCGTGGTCGCGTCCTGCGGCCTGGCCTATGAACTGATTGCCGGCGCATTGTCCAGCTACCTGCTGGGCGATTCGGTGCTGCAGTTCTCCACCATCATAGGCTGCTACCTGTTCGCCATGGGCGTCGGCGCCCACTTCTCGAAGTATGTGCGCGACGAGGACGTGCTGTCGCGCTTCATCGACATCGAGCTGGCGGTGGGCCTCATCGGCGGGACCTCGAGCGCGGTGCTGTTCCTGACCTTTACCTGGATGGGCGCACCCTTCCGCACGGTGCTGTACGTGATGGTATTCCTGATCGGCGCCATGGTCGGCATGGAGATACCGCTGGTGATGCGCGCGCTGAACGAGCGCCGCACCGGGTTCGCCGAGATCGTCAGCCGCGTGCTCACCTTCGATTACCTCGGCGCGCTGGCGGTGTCGCTGCTGTTCCCGCTGGTGCTGGCGCCCCACCTGGGCCTGGTGCGCAGCGGCTTCCTGTTCGGGATGCTCAACGTCGGCGTGGCGATGTGGACGTTATACGTGTTCCGGGCGGAGCTGGACCGCCTGCGCGGCCGCGTGATCCGCGCCAGCGCCGTTCTGTTCGCGCTGGTGCTGGGTTTCGGCTTTTCAGACCGCATGGTGGAGTGGGGCGAGCATGGCCTGTTCGGCGACGACGTCGTCTATTCCACCACCACGCCTTACCAGCGCCTGGTGGTCACCCGCTGGAAGGACGACCTGCGCCTGTACATCAACGGCAACCTGCAGTTTTCTTCGCGCGACGAATACCGCTACCACGAGGCGCTGGTGCATCCGGCGATGCAGTCGCTGCCCTGGGCCAGGCGGGTGCTGGTGCTGGGCGGCGGCGATGGTCTGGCGCTGCGCGAAGTGCTGCGCTACCCGCAGGTGGAAGAAGTGACCCTGGTCGACCTGGATCCCGCCATGACGCAGGCCTTCGCCACCCGCCCGGAACTGGTGAAGCTCAATGCGAACGCGCTCAAGGACAAGCGCGTGAAGATCATCAACGCCGACGCCGGCATCTGGCTGCAGAAGGACGCCGGGATGTACGACGTGGCCATCGTCGATTTCCCCGACCCCTCCAGCTTCGCCCTCGGCAAGCTCTACTCGGTGCCGTTCTACGGCATGCTGCGCAAGCACGTCGCCGCCAATGGCCTGATCGCGGTGCAGTCCACCTCGCCCTTCTTCGCCCCCAACGCCTACTGGACCATCGAAGCGACGCTGCGCGAAGTGGGCCTGCAGACCTGGCCGTATCACCTGTATGTGCCCTCGTTTGGCGAGTGGGGCTTCATCATGGCCTCGCCCCAGGGCCGCTTCGTGCCGCCCACCGGCTACCGGCTGCCGATGCGCTACCTCACCGGCGAGACCACCCGCGCCATGTTCAGCTTCCCGCCCGACATGCAGCGCCGCGCCATGCCACCCAACCGCCTGGACACCCAGTCGCTGGTGCGCGAATTCGAGGAAGACTGGCAGCAGGTGATCCGCTGATGGACCGCCGTTCCTTCTTGCTGACGGCGGCGGGCGCCGGCGCCGCAGGCCTGGCCACAGCGGCCGGCTTCCTGCACTGGCAGGAAGTAACGCCCCGCGTGCATGCGCCGGGCAGGGCGGAAGGCCACACCCTGCGCGACCGCGGGCAGCTGCCGCCGCCATCGAGCACCATCGAGACCGATGTCGTCATCCTCGGTTCCGGCATCGCCGGCCTGAGCGCGGCGTGGCAACTGGGGAAGCTGGGCCACGAGGATTTCCTGCTGCTCGACGGCCCGGAGGCCTTCGGCAACGCCGCCGGCAGCCGCTACGGCGACCTGGCTTGCCCGACCGGTGCGCATTACCTGCCATTGCCTGGGCCGGAGTCGACCCATGTGCGCGCGATGCTGGCCGACCTCGGGATCCTGCTGCATGGCGCCAGCGAAGAGAAACCCACCTACGACGAACGCTTCATTCTGCACGGCCCGCAAGAGCGCCTGCTGCGCGACAACGTCTGGCACGAAGGCCTGGTGCCGACGGGCGCCTCGGATGCGGCCGAACACAAGCTGTTCTTCGACGAGATGGCGCGCCTGCGCCACCAGCGCGGCGCCGACGGCCTGCGCGCCTTCGTGTTCCCGCTGGCGCGTTCGTCCAGCGACCCGGCCTTCGCCGCGCTCGACCGCCTCAGCTTTGCGCAGTGGCTGGGCGACCAGGGCTACCGCTCGGCGAGCCTGCGCTGGTACCTCGACTACTGCTGCCGCGACGACTACGGCGCCGGCATCGACCGCGTCTCCGCCTGGGCCGGCATCCACTACTTCGCCGGCCGCTGGGGCCAGGCCGCGAATGCGGACGAGAACGCGCTGCTGACCTGGCCCGGCGGCCTGGCGCCGCTGGCCGACGCGCTGGCCGCAAAAGCCGGCCCGCGCCGCCGCGCCGGCACTGCCGCATCGGTGCGCGAAGTCGATGGCAAAGTCGAAGCGCTGTGTTTCGTGCTGGAAGACGGCAAGCCGCGCAGTTTTACCGTGCGGGCGCGGCGCGCAATCTGCGCCATGCCGCTGTTCGTCGCCAGCCGTGTGGTGGAGGGAATGGAACGTTACGGCTTCGACCCACGCCGCCACCTGCCGGAATACGCCCCCTGGATGGTGTCGAACTTCCTGATGCGCGACTTCCCGCGCGAGCTGCCCGACGCCCAGCTGGCCTGGGACAACGTGGTCTATAACGGAAAGGGCCTGGGCTACGTCGTCTCGACCCACCAGGACATCCGTTCCCGCCCGCCCGACAAGACCGTGTTCACCGCCTACACCGCGCTGTCGAGCCGTACGCCCAAGGAAGCACGCCGCTGGATGCAATCCGCCAGCCCCGCCGAACTGCTGGAGCTGGCCAGCAGCGACCTGAAGGCAGCCTACGACTGGGCCTTCGCCCCCTGCGTCGAGCGCGTCGACATCACCCTGCGCGCCCATGCGATGGCCGTGCCGCAACCGGGCTTTCGCAGCAACCCCGGCCTGGCCGCCCTGCGCGCCTCGAATGGCCCGATCCTGTTCGCCCACGCCGACCTGTCCGGCCTGTCGGTGTTCGAAGAAGCCGCCTGGTGGGGCTGCCTCGCCGCCACCCGCTCCAACACCTGAACTTCGGGGTCAGGTCTGACATTTGGACACGAGCTCAGCCTTAAGCAAGCGTTCGATGGCGATTGGCAGGCTTCTACAGTCGAGGTCGTGTCCGATTGTCAGACCTGACCCCGAAGTTTGCTTAGGCTGCGAGCAGGCGGGTTGCGCGGGTAGTTACTTGGCGGCGCTGGCCGGTAGGGGCCAGGTCGACCGTGAAGGTGCTGACCAGTTGCGCGAGGGTCGCGGCCTGGTCCTGCAGGGATTCGGCGGCGGCGGCCGCTTCTTCCACCAGGGCGGCGTTATGCTGGGTAACGCTGTCCATCTGGGTGATGGCGGCATTGACCTGTTCGATGCCGGCGGTCTGCTCGGCGCTGGCCGAGGCGATCCCGGACATGATGTCGGTCACCCGGGTGATGCCCTGCACGATTTCCTGCATGGTCGAACCGGCTTCGTCGACGAGGCGTCCGCCGGCGTCGACCTTCGAGACCGAATCGGTGATCAGGGTGCGGATTTCCTTGGCGGCGCCAGCCGAGCGCTGGGCCAGGTTGCGCACTTCGGAGGCGACCACGGCGAAGCCGCGGCCCTGCTCGCCCGCACGGGCCGCTTCGACGGCGGCGTTGAGCGCCAGGATGTTGGTCTGGAAGGCGATGCTGTCGATCACGCCGATGATGTCGCGGATCTGCTTCGACGACGCATTGATCGATGCCATCGTGGACACCACCTGCGCCACCACGTCGCCGCCGCGCACGGCGATTTCCCATGCGCTCAAGGCCAGCATATTGGCCTGGCGCGCGCTGTCGGAATTCTGGCGGACCGTGCTGGTCAGTTCTTCCATCGACGACGCGGTTTCTTCCAGCGAGCTGGCCTGCTGTTCGGTACGGGCCGACAGGTCGAGGTTACCCGATGCGATCTGCTGCGAGGCGGTGACGATGGCGTCGGTCCCCATGCGCACTTCGGTGACGGTCTTGCGCAGGCTGCCGTTCATGACTTTCAGCGCGGCCAGCAGGTCGCCGACTTCATCGCGCGACGTGACTTCGATTTCGGCCGTCAGGTCGCCCGAGGCGACTTGTTGCGCGAGGCTCACGGCATGCACCAGGGGGCGCGTGATGCTGCGCGCCAGCACGAAGCCGAAGGCGGCGCCGCACAGGATCGCCGCAACGCCGATGGCGACCAGCATGCGCCGGGCACGCTTGTTGAGCTCGTCGATGCCGCTGCTCGCTTCCTTGAACAGCCGCTCCTGGTGGTCCACCACGGCTTCGACCGATGCGACGTATTCTTTCATTGCTGGAATCATCTTGCCATCGGCATAGGCCTTCAGCTCCGCATCGACGGCGCCGAGCGCTGCCTTGCGCTTGAAGGCTTCGTCGCGGATCGCCGAGTATTGCTTGCGGCGCTCGGCGACCTCCTTCATCAGTTGCTTGCCGCTGCCGTCGACGACCATGCCGTCCAGTTCCTTCTGATACTTCGACACTTGCGCGCTGACCGACTTCATCTCGGTGTCGAGCTGCTTCTCGTCTTCCTGGTCAGCACTCTTGAGCTTGGCGACGGTGCGCACGCTATTGGTGGCGATTCCTTCGAGCCAATCCTGCGCCAGACTCGACTTTTGGCTGGCCGAAGCCATGACCTCCTTGCCCGCGGCAATATGGTCGAGCTGCCAAAGCGCGCTTGCCAGCATGATGGCCAGCAGGACGAGGATTGCAGCGAATGCGCTGCCGAGGCGGGTACCAATACGGAAATTATTCAAGTTCATCTTCTACACCGTCAACCGCAACAAACACCACCGGCAATACAGCGCAAGCCGTGCGGACCAGACATACCGAAGACAATTCCAGGTAATGGCGTCGATCAATTCCACACTATCAGTGTGGAATTAGGGTGGGCATGTGTTATTGGCAAGTTCTTTGCTCTCAAAAACAAGGAAACAGTATGTGTTTGATAAGCAACTTGTCATGCATGCAAACCGCTGGTGCAGATACCAATGATCAGGTAACGAGAAAGCGGTGTAGCATGTCGACCACGCAACAAGTCGGCGGAGGTGCCATGCACAATTCTCTCAGCCCGGAGCAGGTGCTCGGGATTCTGGATATCGCCGACAATGCGATCATCTGTACCGACGCCGGCGGGCAGATCGTGTTTTTCAACCAGGGCGCCGAGCGGATCTTCGGATGGCGGACTGCCGAGGTGGTCGGCCGGGAGTTGTCGATCCTGATTCCCGAACGGTTCCGCAGCGGCCACGGCCAGCGCATGGCGGGCTTCCACCATGGCGACGCCACCGCGCGCCGGATGGGAGAACGCGGCACCATCTATGCGCTGCGCAAGGACGGGACCGAATTCCCCGCCGAGGCCTCGATCTCGCGTTCGCAGTCGGGCGGGGAGTGGGTGCTGACGGCGATCCTGCAGGATATCTCGGACCGCCGCGCCTACGAGCGCGAGCTCGAGGCGGCGAAGGAAAAGGCCGAGGCCGCGATGCTGGCCAAGGGCATCTTCCTGGCCAATATGAGCCACGAGATCCGGACCCCGCTCAACGCCGTCATCGGGATGACCACGCTGCTGCTCAACACCGGGTTGGACGACGAGCAGCGCGACCACGCCCAGACCATCCGCAACAGCGGCGAAGCCTTGTTGGCGATCATTAACGACCTGCTCGACTATTCGAAGATCGACGTCGGGCGCCTCGACCTGGAACGCCAGTCCTTCGACATCCGGCGCAGCGTCGAGGATGCGCTCGACCTGGTGGCGCCGGGCGCCGGCGGCAAGCAGATCGAACTGATGTGCACGATCGCGGCCGAGGTGCCAGAGATCATCGTGGCCGACGCGACGCCTGCGCCAGGTGCTGGTCAACCTGCTGTCGAACGCGGTGAAGTTCACCCAGCAAGGCGAAGTCGTGGTCGAGCTCACTGCGAGGTGGGTGCGCGCCAAGCAATATGCGCTGCAGTTCGCGGTGAGCGACAGCGGCATCGGGATCCCGCCGCACCGGCTTGACGACATCTTCGAATCCTTCACCCAGGTCGACGCCTCCACCACGCGCCAATACGGCGGCACCGGCCTGGGCCTGACCATCAGCAAGCGCCTCGCGGAAATCATGGGCGGCACCATCAAGGTCACCAGCGAACCGGGACGCGGTTCCTGCTTCACCCTGTCGATCATGGCCGATGCCGGGGACGGCAAGTCCAGCAGCGCGCAGCTGCGCACCCGCGCCGCGCCGCTGGCGGGCCGGCGCATCCTGATCGTGGACGACAACAGCACCAACCTGCGCATCCTCCACATGCAGGCCTTGCAGTGGGGGATGCAGCCTTCGGCGGTGTCCTCAGCCAGCGAGGCGCTGGAACTGGTGATGCACGCCGAACCGTTCGAGGTGGCGCTGGTGGACCTGCACATGCCGGACATGCCGGGCACCGCGCTGGCCGCCGCGATCGAGCGCCTGCGCCCGGGCGTGGCGCCGCCGATGGTGCTGCTGATGCCGATCGGGGAACGGGTGCAGGCCCAGGACGGCGACGACGTCCTGTTCGCGGCGCGCCTGGGCAAGCCGGTCAAGCCGGCGATGCTGCTCGAGGCCTTGCTCAAGGCCCTGGGTGTGCACCGGAACGAGGCGCCGGCGCCGGCGGCCGTGCACCGCGCCGACCAGGCCGGCGTCGAGATCCTGGTCGCGGAGGACAATGCCATCAACCAGAAGGTGATCCAGCAGCAGTTGCGGCGACTGGGCTACCAGGCCGATATCGTCGGCAACGGCGCCGAGGCGGTGGCCGCCCTCGAGCGCCAGCACTACGGTGTGGTCCTGATGGACGTGCAGATGCCGGTGATGGACGGGATCGAGGCCACGCGCCGCCTGCGCCTGCGCTTTCGCGGCCTGAACGTGCCGTACATCGTGGCCATGACGGCCAATGCGCTGCCGGGCGACCGCGAGCGCTGCCTGGCGGCAGGCATGGACACCTACCTGCCCAAGCCGGTGATCTTCGACGAGCTGCGCCAGACGCTGGCGCTGGCCATCGAGACCGTCACCGCGCGCCGCTCGCCCACCGCGATCGATCCGGCGCGGGTGCAGGAACTGGCGGCCGGCGCAATGGGCGAGGACGGCGTGCTGCACGATGTGGTCGCCGTGTTCCTGCAGGAGGTGCCGGACGCCCTGGAGGCGGCCGCGCAGGCCATCGGGCGGCAGGATGGCGAGGCGCTGGCGGCCACCGCCCATTATCTGTTGACGAGCATCGGTGCGATTGGCGCGCTGCGCATGCGCGATCCCTGCAGCCGGCTGCAGATGCTGGGCAAGCTGGGCGGCTTCGAGACGGCGCAGGACGCGCTGGCGGCCCTGGCGCGCGAATTCGAAGCGGCCAGGGCGGAATTGCTGGTCCTGCAGGGCCGCGCCTAGCCGGCAGTGACAGGCGTGTCGAGGGCGCGGGCCTTTGCCAGCAGGGCCTCGGCCGGCATCGGCATGCCCACATGCCAACCCTGGGCGATATCGCATCCGAGCTGGCGCGCGAACGCGAAGTGGGCGGCGGTTTCGATGCCCTCGGCGACGGTGCTCAGGTGCAGCTCGCGCGCCATGCGGATGATCGATTGCAGGATGACCATCGCGCGCGGCGACACCATGGCGCGCGCCACGAAGGAGCGGTCGATCTTGACCTCGTTGGCCGGTAGTTCGCTCAGCTGCTGGAGCGAGGAATAACTGGTGCCGAAATCGTCGAGCGATACCCGGAACCCGTGCATGCGCAGCCGCGTGATGCTTTCAAGCAGGTTGCGGTAGTCGCGCGCGATCGCCGTCTCGGTCACTTCGATGGTCAGGACACCAGGATCGATGCCGCGCCGCTCGGCCCGGTCGCGCCAGCGGTTGGGAACCCCGATATCTTCCAGGGTCAAGGGCGAGGCGTTGATCGACACCGGGATCCGCAGGCCCTGGCTGGTCCAGCGCGCGATGGCGTCGAGCGAACCGTCGAGCATCTGGTCGAACAGCTCGTCCACCATCCCGCCGGCTTCCATGCAGGGCACGAAATGCGAGGGATCGAGCAGCCCGGCCTGCGGATGCTGCCAGCGCGCCAGTGTTTCCACGCCGACGATGCGCCCGGTCGCGAACGCGACCTGGGGCTGGAAATACGGGACGAACTCGTGTCGCGCGAGCGCCAGCCGCAGTTCCGATGGGGTCCTGGGTGGCAGCGGATCGCGTTGCGCGCAGCGCGGCCGCGCCGGGGATGCGGCCGCGGCCAGGCAGGCCAGCAGCTTGTCGCGCAGCGTGTCGACGTCGATCGGCTTGCGCAGGATGCCGCCCCAGGCCGCGTCGTTGCCGCCGGCCAGGATTTCGGTCGCCATGAGCAGGTCCTCGTCCAGTCCCGACAGCACCACCAGGCGGCCGATCGGCCGCAGCGCGGCCACGCGCAGGAACTCGATGCCGTCCATGCATACCGGGTCGTGCATGCGCAGGTCGCACAGGATCACGTCGAAGCGCACCGCATCGTTGTCGATCAGCTTCAGGGCCTCGCTGCCGTTGGCGGCGCTGGCCACATGGCCCAGGCCCAGGCGCCGCAGCATCGTGCTCAGTACCTTTCGCTCGAACTCGTTGTCTTCGATGACCAGGACGCGGCAGGCATGCAGGCGGACGACGGGAAGCGAAGCGGGGATGGGCCTCATGGAGTTCTTTCACCCGCCTCGGAGAGGGCGGGATGCCTGGTAATCGTACACCTGGGATGTCAATACGTCCACATCATCGCACAGTCCGGTTCCGGTCCCGTCGGGCGGGGCGATGCCGCGCCGCGCCGCGTTCTCCAGCGCCTTGCAGCGTTCCTGCAGGCCGTTGGCGCCGACCACGGCCAGGCAGCTGCGCAGGCTGTGCGCCTCTTCCGCCATCGCGGCGGTATGTTTGGCCACGAGCGCCGCGCGCAGGCGGCCGTTCATCGGCGGCACGATGCGCAGGTAGATGGCCAGCAATTGGTCGACCAGGTCGTCGTCGCCGCCGGCGGTGTCGTGCAGGATGTCCGAGCGGAACTGCGTGGAGAGGGTTCTCATCGTGTGCGCCGCTCAGGGATGGGAAAACTGCCCGAGCGGACCCAGCCAGGGTTCCAGCGCGGCCTGCAAGGCCTGCATCTGGGCCGGTTTGGGAACATGCAGGTCCATGCCGGCGGCGGCGCTCTGGCCGCTGTCTTCCTCCACTGTGCCGGCCGACATGGCGATGATGGGCAGGTGCTTGCCGCTGAAGCGCTCGGCGGCCCGGATCCTGCGGGTCATTTCGAACCCGTCCATTTCCGGCATCTGGCAATCGGCCAGCACCAGCCGGCACTCGTGTTCCACCAGCCAGTGCAGGGCATCCAGGCCGTTGGCGGCGACCGCGACGTCGGTCACGCCCAGGTGGGCGAGCTGGCGGACCAGCAGGTGCTGGGTCATCTCGTTGTCCTCGACAATCAGGATGGTTGACGAACTCATGCAGTCTCCTCGCTCGAACGTGCCGCCCTGCCGTGCATGCCGTCCCCGGGCGTGCGCGGCAGGGTGAAAACCACCGTGGTGCCGATCCCGGGCGCGGACTTGATCTCCACCTCGCCACCCATGAGGGCAAGCAGCTCGCGCACCAGTGTCAGTCCAAGTCCGGCGCCATCGCTGCTGCGGGTATCGCTGGAGTCGACCTGGAAGAACCGGTCGAACACCCGTTCCTGCGCGGACGCGGGGATGCCGGGGCCGGTGTCGGCGACCGTGAACACCAGCCTGTCTTCGGCCGCCTCCAGCGCCAGCTCCACCTGGCCGGCATCGGTGAACCTGATGGCATTATGCAGCAGGTGATCCAGCACCTGCCGAAGTTTTTCGCGGTCGCAGACCCAGCGTTGCGGCACGTCCTCGCCGATCCGGCAGAGCAGCGCCAGGCCCCTGGCGCGCGCCGCGCCGTGGTGGCCGGAGACGACCTGCTCGACCAGCGCGCGCAGGTCCTCCGACGCCAGTTGCGGCAGTTCGGTTCCCGCCTCGAGCCTGTTCAGCTGGAGCAACTGGTCGACCAGGGACAGCAGATGCAGTCCGCTGCTGCGGATGACCTCGGCGTATTCGCGGTGCTCGGCGTCACGGGCATCCATCGACAGCAGCTCGGCATACCCGAGGATGCCGTTGAGCGGCGTGCGCAGCTCGTGCGACATATTGGACAGGAACTGGGTCTTGGCCGCGTTGGCCTTGACCGCCTGGGCACGGCTGAGCAGCAGGCGCCGCGCCAGCAGCAGAAGGACGGCGCTGAACACGACGATGCCCACGGTCGACAGGCTGGCATGCAGGATTTGCTGCGAACGCAGCGCCAGCAGGTGGTCGTCAAGGTCGGACAGGTCGATGCCCACCACCACGATCAGCGGATAGGCGTCGAGTCGCCGGAAGGCCGCGAGCCGTTTGCGGCCGTCGATGTTGCTGCGCACCGTCACCAGTCCGTTGCGCCGGCCCCCGATCTGGCGGAACTGCGCGCTCGCCGATACGTCCTGTCCCAGCGTGCTGGCATCGGTCGACCGGCGCGCCCTGACGATGCCGTCGGTGCCCACCAGGGTCACGACGCTGTTCGGGCTGATCTGCGCGGATTCGTACAGCCGGGTGAAGTAGAACGGGTCCAGCGAGACCGCGGCCACGCCGCCAAGGCTGCCGTCGGCCAGGTCGATGCGGCGGGTCAGCTGGAGCGACCACTGGTGGGTAATGCGCCCCAGAACAGGCTTGCTGATGATCAGTCCAAGGCCCGGCTGCTCCAGGTGCGACCGGATATGCGCCCGGTCAGCCAGGCTGAGCGGCGGCGATGGCTTGCTCGCCAGCACAAGTTGTCCATCGGGTCCAACGACTGAATACAGGTTGACGATATCGCCGGGAATGACTCCCTTGTCGAGCAGGGAGGAAAGGTCGAGCCGGGCGCCATGTTCGATGTATTCGTGGCGAATGAATTGCAGGGCCTGGTCGCCGGCCCGGATGGTGCGCACCGTATGCTCTTCGATCATGCGCGCGAAGTTGCCTGCGTCGCGGCCGGCGTCGCGCAGCGCGCGCTGGTGCGCTTCCTGGTCCTGCCGTGCGAGCGAGTACCACACGTCCGCGATCCACACGGCCGAGAAGCAGCATAGGGCGATCACCAGCGGCGCGGTGCGGATGCGGACCAGGAGGGGGTATGGGATCTGCACGGGTTGGCTCAGGCCTGCGCGCGCTGCTTGTGCATGCAGCAGGCGGTCACGAACCCGCGCAGCTGCTCCAGGGGCAGCGGCTTCTGGAAGAACGCGACACCCGGCGGGATGCCGCCGCGGGAGTCGAGTTCTTCGCGCTCCAGCCCGGTGACGATCGCGATATGGACATGGCGCAGCGCAGGGCGCGCCAGCACGGTTTCCATGATCTCGTAGCCGTCGATGCCGCGCATGCTGATGTCGAGCAGCAGGATATCCGGTGCATTCACGCCGATCTCGATCAGGCCATCGTAGCCGCTGCGGCAGATGGTCAGGTCGAGCGGCAGTTCCCATTGCGCGATCCGGGCCGCGTAGACAGCGCGCAGCATGGGGTCGTCCTCCACGACGATCAGGCGCGAGCGGGCGGCGCGCTGGGCGCCAGCCGGCTCCAGGCCGCCCTTGTAGGCAAGCAGCGCTTCCCGCGGGATCCGGCGATGCCCACCCTGGGTGCGCCATGCGCTGAGGACGCCGCTTTCCACCAGCTTCTGGACCGACGACACCGACACGCCCAGGTAGGACGCAGCCTCCTGGGTGGTCATGACGTCGACGGGTTCTTTGAGAGTCGGCATATTCAGAAAGTTTCCGTAAGTAAAATAAATTTGGCAAAATTGATTAATTCGTGCAAGAATCGTGAAAATCATGTGAAAAACGATTTTTGGCGATCATAGCCCCGTTTCGGTGTTTGCAACATGATTTTTCACTGCCGTTACAAAAAAAACGTCGGCGTGACTGATCCTCTCCGACATCGGGTCGGCAGCCGCTACGCACCTGGAGAACGACCTTATGTTGAAGAAAATCGATGCTTCCGAGCTCAAGATCGGCATGTTCGTCCATGACCTGGACTGCGGCTGGGCCGATCACCCCTTCCTGCGCAACCGCTTCGCCCTGACGGCCGAAACCGAGATCAGCCGGATTCGCGACGCCGGTATCCGTGGGGTGGTGATCGATTGCGGCAAAGGACTGGACGCAAGCAATTCGCCGACGCTGCACGAAGCCGCGGCGGCCACGGAGGCCGAGCTGGCGACGCTGGCCGCCAGGCCGGCCAGCCCGATGCGCGTGACCATGTCGGAAGAGATCGGCAAAGCAGCCGCGATCCGGCGCCAGGCGGCGGACGTGGTGCGATCGGTGATGGCCGATGCGCGGCTGGGCAAGGCGGTGGAACTGGACAATGTCAGTCCTGTCGTCGAAAACATCACGGCATCGATCCTGCGCAATCCTGGCGCCTTGATGGGCCTGCTACGCATCAAGACCAAGGACGACTACACCTTCCTGCATTCGGTCAGCGTATGCACGCTGCTGGTGGCGTTCTGCCGTTCGCGCGGCCTGCCAGCCGACAGCACCTACGAAGCCGGCATGGGCGGGCTGCTGCATGACACCGGCAAAGCCTTCGTCCCCGACGCCATCCTCAACAAGCAGGGGCGCCTGACCGAGGACGAATTCGCCGTCATGCGGCGCCATCCCCGCGATGGCTACGAGGTGCTGGTGAAGACGCCGCAGATCGGCGCCATCCCGCTCGACATCACCCTGCATCACCACGAACGGCACGACGGCAGCGGCTATCCCGATCGCCTGGCCGGGGATGGCATCGGCGAGTTCGCGCAAATGGCCTCGATCGTGGACGTCTACGATGCGATCACGTCGGACCGCTGCTATCACAAGGGCATGTCGGCGGCCGAGGCGCTGCGCAAGATTTTTGAGTGGAGCAAGTTCCACTTCAATCCCACCCTGACCCAGGAATTCATTCGCTGCATCGGGATCTACCCGGTGGGCACCCTGGTATTGCTCGAATCGGGACGCCTCGGGGTCGTCTCCGAACAGCACGACTCCAGCCTGCTCACCCCCAAGGTCAACGTATTCTTCAGCACCAGGAGCAAGCTCTACATCCGCCCCGAGATCGTCGACCTGGCAAGGCCGCTCGGCTTCGGGGGCGGTGACCGGATCGTCAGCCACGAGTCGACCGAGACCTGGAACGTCGACCCGCTCAAGTTCATCGCCATCTCCTAGCGAAGGGACTTGCAAACACTTGGAAGGTGATCATCTTCGATATCGAATCACTACTACTTCGTTGTTTTTTAAAGAAAATTTAACGCTGAACGACCAGTAAACGGCAGCTTCGCAGGGTTTTGCTGGAGTTGTCCTGGATCAATATCTAGAATCGTTAGCACGCGTTCCAACTCCTTATTGGCCTGCATGTCCCGGCCTGGTTTCAATCTTTACTCAGGGTGGTCCTACCATGATTTTCACTAACTTCCGCATCGGTGCCCGCCTCGGCATCGCATTTGCCGCGATCCTGATCCTGCTGTCCGCCATGCTGGGCACGGCCCTGTGGCAGCTCAGCCGCATCTCCGACGGGAAAGAAATTATGTCCACGGCCAGCGTCAAGTCGACGATCGCCAGGCAGTGGCTGGAAGGGATTGCAACGAACGGCATCAGGACGCTGTCCAAGCTCAAGAGCACGGACCAGGAAGACGAACAGCAGATCGGCGCCGAGATGAAGGCGGTCAGCGCGAACCTGTCCGTGCTCCAGAAACAGCTCGAAACGCTGGTGGACAGCGAACAAGGCAAGCAGCTGCTCAAGACCGTGGGCGAGCGCCGCAAGCAGTACACCACGATGCGCGACGCGGCCTTCAAGCGCAAGGCGGCGATCGGCACTTTCGATGCCGACCTGAAGGCCAGCACCAGCACCAGCCTGGTTCCGGCGATGAAGGCCTACGTTGCATCGGTTGAAGCCGTGGTTGCCTACCAGGATCAGCTGTTCACCGATGCGAGCGCGCGCATCGATGCACGGTCGCGCGACGCCCGCAACCTCCTGATCGCCATGGGGGCCCTGGCGATCGGCTGTGGCGCCGTACTCGGCGTCCTGCTCACCCGCAGCATCACGCGCCCCCTGTCGCACGCCATCAGCCTGGCCAAGCAGGTCGCTTCGGGCGACCTGACCGCCGATATCCAGGCCAGTTCGCGCGACGAAGTCGGCGAGCTGCTGACCGCCTTGCGCGCCATGAACGGCAGCCTGCTCAAGACCGTTACCGAGGTGCGCAGCGGCACCGACGCCATCGTCACCGCTTCGCAGCAGATCGCATCGGGCAACCTCGACCTGTCGGCCCGTACCGAGCAGCAGGCCGGTTCGCTCGAAGAAACCGCGTCGACCATGGAAGAACTGACCAGTACGGTCCGCCAGAACGCCGACAGCGCGCGCCAGGCCAATACGCTGGCCTTGAGCGCCTCGGAAATCGCGGTACGCGGCGGCGAGGTGGTGGCGCAGGTGGTGTCCACGATGGCATCGATCAATGCGTCGTCGAAGCAGATCGGCGACATCATCGGCGTGATCGACAGCATCGCCTTCCAGACCAACATCCTGGCGCTCAATGCCGCCGTCGAAGCGGCCCGTGCGGGCGAGCAGGGCCGCGGCTTCGCCGTGGTCGCCTCCGAAGTGCGCAACCTGGCCCAGCGCTCGGCTGGCGCCGCCAAGGAAATCCGCACCCTGATCACCGATTCGGTCTCGAAGGTCGACGCCGGCGGACGCCTTGTCGACGAAGCCGGTTCGACCATGCAGGAAATCGTGCAGGGCATCACCCGGGTGACCGACATCATGTCCGGGATCGCCTCGGCCAGCGCCGAGCAGACCGCCGGCATCGAACAGGTCAACGCCGCCATCACCCAGATGGACAGCGTCACGCAACAGAACGCCGCCCTGGTGGAAGAAGCGGCCGCCGCTGCCGAATCCCTTCAGGACCAGGCGGCCACGCTGGCGCAGCTGGTCAGCACCTTCACCATCGATTCCGCGGCAGGGACCGGGCAGCGCCGCGCAGTCGCTGGCGCCGGCAGGCAGGCCCGCCTGCTTGCTGCCTGATATCCTTGCCTAGGCGCGCGGGCCCGGCGGCTCGGGTTCCAGCAGCCTGGCGCTGAACAGCTCGCGCTCGTGGTCGACGATGCCGTCCACCAGGCGCTCATCCAGCCCCATCGCCTCCAGCACGAAGGCCGACAGCTGCAGGCTCGCTTCCAGCGTTTCCGGCACCACCACGCTGGCCCCGGCCAGGCGCAGGGCGCGGGCGTGCTTCTCGTCGCGCGAGCGCACGAACAGGCGCGCATGCGGGAACTCGCGGCGGATGCCGCGCACGGCGTGCATGGCCGACGCCGGATGGTCCATCGTCAGCACGATCGCCGGCGCCTCGCCGGCGTGCACGCGGCGCAGCAGCTCCGGACGCGACGCGTTGCCGAAGTAGACCGGCTTGCCTTCGGCATGCAGGCGGGACACCAGCTTGGCGTCGCATTCGAAGGCGACGAAGGGGATGTTCTGTTCGCCCAGCAGCTTGGCCAGCTGCTGCCCCACGCGCCCGAAGCCGGCGATGATGACGCGACCGCGCGCCGACGCCAGCTCATGCTCGCTGCCGTCGGCCAGCGCGGCGTGCCGGGCGCTGTCGTGGCGCTCGCCGATGGCGCGGCCCAGGCGCGCCAGCAGCGGCGTGATGAACAGCGACAGGCCGACCACCAGCATGACCTGGGCGCCGAGCGCCGGGTCGAGCACCCTGGCCGACATGGCGTAGCCGATCGCCACGAACGCGAACTCGCCGCCCTGGCCCAGCAGCAGGCCGCCTTCGAGCGCCCGGCCCCAGGGCAGCTTGCCGGCGCGCAGCAGCAGCGTCACCACCAGCGCCTTGACCAGCACCAGAGCGCCCACGCAGGCGGCCAGCACGAGCGGCGCTTGCAGCACCTGGCGGGTGTCGATGCTCATCCCGACGGTCATGAAGAACAGGCCCATGAGCAGGCCCTTGAAGGGTTCGATCATCAGTTCGACTTCGTGCCGGAACTCGGTCTCGGCCAGCAGCAGGCCGGCGATCATCGCGCCCAGCGCCATCGACAGGCCGGCCGCCGCGGACAGGCCGGCGATGCCGAAGGTGCTCAGCAGGATCAGCGCCATGAACACGTCCGGCTGGCGATGCGCCGCAAAGGAGCGGAACAGCTTGTGCACCACGCGCCCGCCCACCAGGTAGATCAGGGCGATGGCCACGGCCGCCTTGGCCACCGTCGCCAGGGCCAGCATCGCCACGCCGTCGCCGCCGCCCTTGCCGAGCGCGCCGATCAGCAGCAGGATCGGCACCACGGCCAGGTCTTGCAGCATCAGGATGGCAAACGTGGCCTGGCCCAGCGGGCTGCCGGTGGCCTGCTGCTGTGCCAGCAGCTGCATCACGACGGCGGTGGACGAGAGCGAGAGCACCAGGCCGAGGATAATGGCGGTCTGGGTGTCGAGGCTGGAGGCGAGCAGCAGCGCGGTGCAGACCAGGATCGCACTGAGGATGACCTGCGCGGTGCCGGCGCCGAACACCCAGCGCCGCATCGCCCACAGGCGCGCGGCCGACAGTTCGAGGCCGATCATGAACATCAGGAACAGCACCCCGATCTCGGCCAGCATCGAGATGCCCTGGTCGCGCGGGAAGGTGAGGAAGGCCAGCCACGGAATGTCGCCGGCCAGCAAACCGAGGCCGAACGGCCCGACCAGCGTGCCGACGGCCAGGAAACCGACCACCTGGTTGATGCGCAGGCGCTGCAGGGTGGGGATCAGGATGCCGGAGAGGATCAGGAAGAGCAGGATCTCGCGGAGGAAGGGGAAGGCGTGTTGCTCTTGCACGGTGGGGCGCCTGAAGGGTGGATGTTCGGGCAATTGTAGCGTGGTGTTTGGGAGCCGGGCGGTTGCGTCGGTGGCTGCGGAACGAAATTAGGTACCGGCCTTCGCCGGTACGACGGTTCTACGGATGGGGGTCGAAACATACGATCCGGCCCGCTCCCTCAGCACGTCGTACCGGCGAAGGCCGGTACCCAAGTTGAAGTTATACGGTCAGCACTTCCCCACCTGCACCGCCTCCACCGGCGTCTCCTCCTGCTGCCGGTGCCCGCTGGCCAGCGGCTGGCGGCTTTCGGCGGTTTGTTGCAGTTCCTCGATCTCCGGATCATCCACGTTGCGCAGTTCGAGGTAGCGGTCCAGGGCCTGGTCCAGGCGCGGCAGCAGGATGCCGCGCTCGCTGGTCAAGGCGCAGTAGGCCGGGCGCGCGGCCGGGAAGGACAGGGCGCGCGCCTCCAGCCGGCTGGCGTCCACGCCGGCCCGCTCGGCCGCTTTCAGCGCCAGTTCGGCCCAGGTCAGCTCACCGCCGTTGGACAGGTGCCAGATCCCGGCCTCGCGGTCGATCGCCAGGTCCAGGCAGGCGTGCACCAGGTCCGGCACGTAGGTCGCGGTGATGGTCAGGTCGTTCGCCGCAACAAAAGGCTCGCCCCGTTCGAGGGCCTTCAAGGCCTGGGTGACGAAGTTGTACTGGTCCCAGGGCCCGAAGAAGGCGCTGGTGCGCACCACCAGGGCGTCCGGGTGCTCGTCCAGTACCGCCACCTCGGCCTCGGCCTTGCTGCGGCCATACACATTGAGCGGGGCCACCGGGTCCGATTCCACGTACGGGCGGTCCTGGCGGCCGTCGAACACCAGGTCGCTCGAGAAGGTGGTCAGGTGCACGCCGTGGCGGGCGCAGGCCGCTGCCAGGATGGCCGGGCCGGCGGTGTTCTCGCGCAGACAGCGCTGCACGTCGTGCTCGGCCTCGTCCACCCGCACATAGCCGCAGGTGTTGATGACGGCCCAGGGCTGGTGGACGGCCAGCGCGCGTTCGACCGAGGCGGCATCGGCGATGTCCATGTCCTGGCGCGAGAGCAGGCGGAAGGCGAGGTTGCGCTTGCGGCAGACGCGGGCGAAGGCGCGGCCCAGGGTGCCGGTGGCGCCCAGGATCAGGATGGGCGCGGCGCCGGTGCCCACCAGGCGGTGGCCGTCGGCCGAGATCGAGGTGAGCGCGGCCGGCGTGGCCACCGGCGGATGGCACAGGAAACGGCCCGGGCGGCGCCACCAGCCCTGGCCGCGCAGCACCGGGTGCGACAGCGGCGCGCCGGAGGACAGCTCTGTCATCATCTTCGCCAGCGCGGTGGGGCGCGGCAGCGGGGAGCGCACGTCGAACGGGCCCGGTTCGTAATAGCCCTTGTTCTGCGTGACCAGGCTGTTCCAGTCGAAGGAGCCGAGCAGCGACCAGACCGTCACGGCGCGTACGTCGACGCCGTTCTGCTGCGACTGCTGGGCCGCTTCCCACACTTCGAGCAGCCAGCGCAGCTGGTCTTCGCGGTTGGCGTCGATGTGGGCTTCGGTGATGGCCAGCGGGATGCCGTAGCGGTCCCAGATTTCCGAGAGCAAGGGGGCGATGCCCGGCGTCGGCGTGGCCAGCACGCGCGAAGCCTCGATGTCGGCGCAGGGAATGCCGTCGGCCACGCCGCGGTGGTGGGCGGGGAAGCGATCCGGGCGGTGGTCGAGCCAGCGCTCGGAGGTGACGTAGTAATTGACGCCGATGATGTCGGGTGGGCAAGGGTTCTCGCGGAACCACAGGAATTGCGCGGCGTCGATCCCGGTTTTCATCAGGTACTTCCACAGCTTGTGCTCGGGCCCGACCATGCCGCACAACAGGTCCCAGGCCAGCCAGCGGCGCTCGTTGTAGAACTCGGCGACGTGGCCGAGTTCCGGGGTGCTGTAGGTCTTGCCGAGGTCGTCGGTCTGGACCAGCTTGGCGTGTGGATTGACGGCGCGGATCGCGCGCATGGCCAGCACGGTGGCGCGGCATTGCACCAGCAGGGCTTCGATGAAGGTGCGGTCGTCGCGGCCGTGCGGGTACCAGACGCCGTACAGGCCGGCGAAGCGGGCGGTGGTGCAGGGCTCGTTGACCGGGGTGTAGTGCTCGATCCACGGGTAGCGCGCCGCCACCGCGCCGGCGTACTCTGCCAGCTGTTCGGCGAACAGCGGATCGACCAGGCTGGTGTGGCGCGGGCCGCTACCGTGGTGCACCAGGCCGGCGATCGGGGTGACGCCCTCGTCGCGCAGCGCGTTCAGGCGCTCGTCGGCCCAGCTCCAGTCGGCGCTGGCCAGGCCATCGGGTGCGGTCCGTTCCCACAGCACGGGGTAGCGGATGGCGCGGATGCCGGTGGCGGCGAAGCGCCGGATGTCGCAGGCGCGTCCCGCGTGCCCGTTGCGATCGAGCTGGCTGAAGTAGTCGTCGCGCACGCGATTGACCGTGCATTCGAGGCCGCCCCAGAGTTCGAGGGGACGGGCGTGGCTGTTCGTGCTCTTTTTTGGATTCATCAATTTCACCAGTTTATTAGTTTTTTTACAACAAAATCAAGGCAAGCCGGCGTCCCGTGTGAAGAAAGTGCCGAGGGGGAGCCGCGCCTGCCGGTGCATCCGGCCTGGTATCGGTTGACAGCGCGGCGTCAACCTGCAACCATGCCGTCCATGAATTTTTCGAAAACACATCGCATTCTCCCTACCTGGTGGCGCCGCTGACAGCGCGCGGCCACGGGAAATGATGTGTATTTCAAACAACGCCGCCTCGATCCGGGTGGCGTTTTGTTTTGTCAAGCGCAGGAGGGTCGGGGCCTAGACAAGGAAACTTGATGAGCTCGCAAAACCCCTCCGCTTCCACGCCAATCATCCTCACCGGCGACCGTCCCACCGGCCCGCTGCATCTGGGTCACTTCGTGGGCAGCCTGCGCAACCGTGTCGCTTACCAGGACACCTACCGCCAGTTCGTCATGCTCGCCGACGCCCAGGCGCTGACCGACAACATGGATGACATCGGTAAGGTACACCGGAACGTGGTCGAAGTGGCGCTCGATTACCTCGCCGTGGGCATCGATCCGGCCCGCACGACCATCCTGATCCAGTCCCAGATTCCGGAACTGACCGAGCTCACCTTCTACTACCTGAACCTGGTGACCGTGGCCCGCCTCGAGCGCAACCCGACCGTCAAGCAGGAGATCATCCTGCGCGGTTTCGAGCGCGACATCCCGGCCGGCTTCCTGACCTATCCGGCCAGCCAGGCCGCCGACATCACCGCCTTCAAGGCCACCGTGGTGCCGGTCGGCGACGACCAGATCCCGATGATCGAGCAGTGCAACGAGATCGTGCGCAAGTTCAATCGCAACGTTGGCCAGGAGATCCTGGTCGAGTGCAAGGCGATCGTGCCGGAAGTGGGCCGCCTGCCGGGCATCGACGGCCGCGCCAAGATGAGCAAGTCGCTGGGCAATACCATCAACCTGGGCGCCAGCGCCGACGAGATCCGCGCCGCGGTCAAGCAGGTCTACACCGACCCGCTGCACCTGAAGGTGGCCGATCCTGGCCACCTGGAAGGCAACGTGGCCTTCATCTACCTCGACGCCTTCGACACCGACAAGGCAGGCCTGGCCGAGATGAAAGCGCACTACACGCGCGGCGGGCTGGGCGACAGCGTGGTGAAGAAGCGCCTGGAAGGCATCCTGCAGGAACTGCTCGAGCCAATCCGCGCCCGCCGCGAAGAGTTCGCCAAGGACCGCGGCCAGGTGCTGCAGATCCTGAAGGAAGGCACGATGCGCGCACGCGAAGTGGCGGCCGCCACGACGGACGAAGTGCGCAAGGCGCTGGGCCTGTCCTACTTCTGACCGGCCATCCGACGGTACCGTGGCCTGCGCCACCCGGTATCGTCACCTGCGTCCCTTGCGATCCGCGCTGGATCGCAGGCACCTCCCGTGGCACAGTGCACGCTTCGTCGTCACTGGAGGATCCCCCATGAGCAAAGGCCTGCGCCTGACCGAGAAATGGATGCAGCGCGCCCTGTGGCTGGTCGCGTTCGCGTTCGCCGCCTTTCTGATTGGCCTGGGCGGCAAGATCGTCGCCAACCTGTGGGATGTCGAGCAGCCCTTGAGCGTCGAGCAGTTCATGGACCCGGCCCAGGTGGCCGCGCTGCGCACCGAGCAGGAGACGGCGCGGGCGCGGCGCGACAAGGCCCAGCTCGACCTGGAGCAGGCGGCCCAGCAGCACGAGGTGGCGCGCGCCAACACACGGTCGGCGCGCGAGACCTTTGACAACTGGCTGGCGACGCGCCGCGCCACGGCCAGGCCCGACCAGGATCCTGAATTAATTGAGCGCACCCGGGCGCTCGACAAGCTTGAAGCCGGCGAGCGCGCCGCGCTGGCGCTGGTCCAGGCCCAGCAGCAGGTGCTGCTCGATGCGAACCACGTTCTGGAGCGCGCCCAGGCGCGCTGGGAGCGCCTGGCCGGGCCGGCGCGCGACGCCTTCGAGGAGGCATCGACGGCCAAGGAACTGCGGGTGTTTGCCTACCGCCTGGCGCTGACCTTGCCCTTGCTGGTGCTGGCCGGCTGGCTGTTCGCCCACAAGCGCCGCGGCCAGTACTGGCCGTTCGTGTGGGGCTTCATCATCTTTGCGCTGTTTGCGTTCTTCTTCGAGCTGGTGCCTTACCTGCCCAGCTACGGCGGCTACGTGCGCTACCTCGTCGGCATCGCCGTCACGGTGCTGGTGGGCCGCTACGCGATCGTCTCGCTGCAGCGCTACCTGGCGCGGCAACGGGAAGCCGAAGCACTGCCTGATGTGCAGCGCCGCCAGACGCTGCGCTACGACACCGCCCTGGCCCGGCTGGGCAAGGGCGTGTGCCCGGGCTGCGAGCGGCCGGTCGACCTGAAGGACACCGGCGTCGACTTCTGCCCGCACTGCGGCATCGGCCTGTTCGATCGCTGCGCCTGCTGCACGAGCCGCAAGAACGCCTTTGCGCGCTTCTGCTTCTCGTGCGGGACGGCAGCCAATACGACGCTGGCCGACTGAAGCGCGGACCTCAGTCGCGCAGGTCGGCCGGCACCTTGCCGCCGTTCGCGGCCAGCTTGTTCATGACCTGCTTGTGCAGCCAGATGTTCATCGAGGCCGAGTCGCTGGTGTCGCCGCTGTAGTGCAGCTCGGCAGCCAGTTCCTTGCGCGCCTGCAGGCTGCTGTCGATGTCGAGCAGCTTGAGCAGGTCGACGATCGAGGTGCGCCAGTTCAGCTGCTGGCCCGAGGATGCCAGCTTGGCGGCCAGGATTTCCTCGACGTCCACCTGGTCCATCGGGGCCGGCGCGGCGGCGGCGGGAGCCGGCTGCTGGGCCTGGGGTGCTGCCGGGGCCGGGGCGGCCGGCGCCGGGGCCGGTGCGGCAGGTCCCTTGTTGGCGGCGTGCGATTTCGGGAAGATCTTGCTGAAGATATTGCTCAGGATGCCCATGGGGTTCTCTCTGTCGGTTGGTTGGTCGGATACAGCGTTGAAAATCAGCGGCGCATGTTCTGCGCCATGTGGCCGAGGGCGATGGCGAGCGCGGCGCCGCCAATGGCCTTGACCAGGGTCGGGTTCTCGGCATAGAAGTCGCCCATGCGGTCGACGATGCTCGGGTTCTCCTGTTCGGCCTTTTCGGCCAGCTCGCGCACCTGCTCGGGCGAGACCTGGGACGCCTGTTCGGGCGTGACCTGGCTTGGGGTGCGGCCGCCGAACAGGCTGCCCAGTCCGCCATTGGACAGCGATGCCATGACCGTCGGGCCAAGGGTTGCGATCAGCTGGTTGAGCATGCCCGCACGCTGGTTCGGGTTACTCTGGCCGAACATCTGGCTGACCATCTGCGGGAAGGGCGGGGTCTGGTCGGAGCGCAGGGCCCCGGTCACGCCTTGCGCCAGGGCGTCGCGCGGGGCCGATTGCGCCACGCGGTCGAAATCGTCCGTGGCCTGGTTGTGGTTGGCGCCGGCGGCGCCGCCGAGGTATTGCGTCAGTAAATTCCCTAAGTCAAATGCCATTTCAATCTCCCGGCTATGCATGGTGAAAGATCGAGGGTAGGGGGAAGGCCCGCGTTTCTCTGTTCGGTATTCAACCGTGGCTCATTGAAAGCGGTATTTACTTTCCATGTAGACATCTTCACAAGAGCCGGGGTAAGCTCGGGGCATGCCTTTCCATCACCGTATCCTGCCTGTAGGAGTGGAGCATGTGGCGTTACCCCCGGATCCTGGCCCATCGCGGCGGCGGCACACTGGCGCCTGAAAACACCTTCGCCGGCCTGAAACGCGGCATGGACTTCGGTTTTCGCGCCGTGGAATTCGACGTCATGCTGGCGCGCGACGGGGTGCCGGTGGTGATGCACGACCCTTATCTTGGCCGCACGGTGAGCGGCGCCGGCCATGTATTCGACTACGACGCACTGGAACTGGCGCGCATGGACGCCGGCAGCTGGCACGGGGCCGACTACCGCGGCGAGCCGGTGCCTCTGTTCGTCGAGTTCGCCCAGTACTGCAAGGCGCACGGCATCTGGATGAATATCGAGATCAAGCCGGCGCGCGGCTTCGACCGCGAAACCGGCGACACGGTGGCGCGCATCACGCGCGCCCTGTTCGCCGACGACATCGCCAGCGGCGCGCTGGCGCGGGTGCCGCTGCTGTCCTCGTTCAGCCTGGCCGCCCTGGACGCAGCGCGCGCCGCCGCCCCGGACCTGCCGCGCGCCTGCCTGATGAGCGAGCTGCCGCCGGGCTGGGAGCCGCTGGCGCGCTCGGTCGAGGCAGTGGCGATCCATACCAACCACACCCACCTGAGCCCGGAGTTGGCGCAGGTCGTGCGCGACGCCGGCTTCGGGCTGTTCTGCTACACGGTCAACGACCCGGTGCGGGCGCGCGAGCTGCTGGGCTGGGGTGTCGAGGCCTTCTGCACCGACCGCGTCGACCTGATCGGGCCGGATTTCGGCATCGCCTAGCGGCGCCTGCCGCCATCGATATCGCCCTGGCGAATGACCCCGCCACCAGCTAGGCTATAATCGTTTCTTTATAGCGCATGCTCCCTTATTCCGCCCCCACGACATGAAATCCTCCGAAATCCGCGAAAAGTTCCTCAAGTTCTTCGAGTCCAAAGGCCACGCCATCGTCCGCTCCAGCCCACTCGTGCCGGGCAACGACCCGACCATGCTGCTGACGAACAGCGGGATGGTGCAGTTCAAGGATGTGTTCCTGGGCCTGGATACGCGCCCGTACTCGCGCGCCACCACCGTGCAGCGCTGCGTGCGCGCCGGCGGCAAGCACAATGACCTGGAAAACGTCGGCTATACCGCGCGCCACCACACCTTCTTTGAAATGCTGGGCAACTTCAGCTTCGGCGACTATTTCAAGCGCGACGCCATCAACTACTGCTGGGAGCTGCTGACCAAGGTGTACCAGCTGCCCGCCGAAAAGCTCACCGTCACCGTCTACTTCGAGGACGACGAAGCCTACGACATCTGGGCCAACGAGATCGGCGTGCCGAAAGAGCGCATCATCCGCATCGGCGACAACAAGGGCGCGCGCTACGCATCCGACAACTTCTGGCAGATGGCCGACACCGGCCCTTGCGGCCCGTGCACCGAAGTGTTCTACGACCACGGCGCCGACATCTGGGGCGGCCCTCCCGGCTCGGCCGAGGAAGACGGCGACCGCTTCATCGAGATCTGGAACCTCGTGTTCATGCAGTTCAACCGCGACGAATCGGGCACCCTCACCCCGCTGCCGAAGCCGTCGATCGACACCGGCATGGGCATGGAGCGCCTGGCCGCCGTGCTGCAGCACGTGCACAGCAACTACGAGATCGACCTGTTCCAGGCCCTGATCAAGGCCGCCGCGCGCGAAACCGGCGCCGACGACCTGAACAACAACTCGCTCAAGGTCATCGCCGACCACATCCGCGCAGCCTCGTTCATGATCGTCGACGGCATCATTCCAAGCAGCGAAGGCCACGGCTACGTCCTGCGCCGCATCATCCGCCGCGCGCTGCGCCACGGCCACAAGCTGGGCCAGACCAAGCCGTTCTTCCACAAGCTGGTCGCCGACCTCGACGCCGAGATGGGCAGCGCCTATCCGGAACTGCACGAGGCCGCGTCGCGCGTCGCCCAGACCCTCAAGACCGAGGAAGAGCGTTTCGGCGAGACGCTGGAAAACGGCATGAAGATCCTGGAAGCGCAGCTCACCAAGGATGCGAAGCAGCTCGACGGCGCCACCGCCTTCACGCTGTACGACACCTACGGCTTCCCGCTCGACCTCACCGCCGACATCTGCCGCGAGCGCGGCATCGTGCTCGACGAAGAAGGCTTCACCGCCGCCATGGAGCAGCAGAAGAAAACCGCGCGCGCCGCCGGCAAGTTCAAGATGGCCGCCAAGGTGGAGTACGCAGGCGAGAAGACCAAGTTCGTCGGCTACGAATCGCTCACCCACAACACCCACGTGCTGGCGCTGTACGCCGATGGCGTGAAGGTCGACGAGCTCAAGGCCGGCCAGGACGGCATCGTGGTGCTCGACACCACCCCGTTCTACGCCGAATCGGGCGGCCAGGTGGGCGACCAGGGTGAGATCCGCGTGGGCGACAGCGTGTTCGAAGTCGAAGACACGCTCAAGATCCAGGCCGACGTGTTCGGCCACCACGGCGTGCTGCGCGCAGGGTCGCTGAAAATCGGCGACACGGTCGATGCCCAGGTCGACACCGTCAAGCGCGCGCGTACCATCCGCAACCACTCGGCGACCCACCTGATGCACAAGGCCCTGCGAGAAGTGCTGGGCAGCCACGTGCAGCAGAAAGGCTCGCTGGTCGATGCCGAAAAGACCCGCTTCGACTTCAGCCACGGCGCGCCGCTCACCGCTGAAGAAATTGCCAAGGTCGAGACCATCGTCAATCGCGAGATCCTCGAGAACCACGCGACCGCCTCGCACAATATGTCCTTCGACGACGCCCTCAAGCATGGCGCCATGGCGCTGTTCGGCGAGAAGTACGGCGACACCGTGCGCGTGCTCGACATCGGCACGTCGAAAGAGCTGTGCGGCGGCGTCCACGTGACCCGCACCGGCGACATCGGCCTGTTCAAGATCGTGTCCGAAGGCGGCGTCGCCGCCGGCATCCGCCGCGTCGAAGCCGTGACCGGCGAAGGCGCGCTGGCGCTGGTGCAGTCGATCAACCGCAAGCTGCAGGAAGCCGCCGGCTTGCTGAAAACCAGCCCGGACGAACTGCCGTCGCGCATCGCGCACGTGCAGGACCAGGTGAAACTGCTCGAGAAGGAAGTCGCCGCGCTGAAATCGAAGCTGGCCGCAGGGCAGGGCGACGAGCTGCTGGCCAAGGCCATCGACGTCAACGGCATCAAGGTGCTGGCCGCGACCATGGAAGGCGCCGACGCCACCGCGCTGCGCGAGACCATGGACAAGCTCAAGGACAAGCTGCAGACCGCCGCCATCGTGCTGGCCAGCGTCGTCGACGGCAAGGTCAGCCTGATCGCGGGCGTGACCAAGGACGCCACCGGCAAGGTGAAGGCGGGGGAACTGGTGAACTTCGTCGCCCAGCAGGTGGGCGGCAAGGGCGGCGGCCGTCCGGACATGGCGCAGGCGGGCGGTACCGACCCGTCGGGCCTGCCGGCGGCGCTGGCCGGCGTGGCGGCCTGGGTGGGCGAGCGCGCGTAAGCCTGCTTGCTTCGGCTAACAACGCCGCCTTCGGGCGTAATGCTGGCCAGTCGAGTTGAAATAAGCACGTCGTTCCGGCCTCCGCCGGAACGACGTTTTTACGTTAACGAAGGAATATGTTCAGCCTAACTGGACGGCATTACCGCCTCCGGCGCCTGCTGCCGTGCACCACGGCTGTGCCTTTTAGTGTGCTGGTGTTGCAATAAAGTGCACAGGCATGGTGTATTTGACATTCGGTTGCAGGCCTGCAACAATGCGTGACTATTTTGGTGCGCTGCGTCATTGCCCCGAAATTGGAGTAGTATTCAAGTTCCGGCATCACCACTGAGTAGGGCAAGCGATGAGCGTCACCATTATCGACATGGACACCATGGAATTCCAGAAAGACCTGGATGCGCGCGGACTGAATTGCCCGCTGCCGATCCTGAAAGCCAAGAAAGCACTCGCCGAGATGGAGAGCGGGCAGGTGCTGCGCATCGTTGCCACCGATACCGGCTCCGTCCGCGATTTCCAGGCCTTCGCCAAGCAGACCGGCAATGCCTTGCTGGCGCACACCGCCGAAAACGGCGAGTTCACCTTCTGGATGCAGCGCAAGTAAGCTGCGCAGCAGCGGGCGCCGGCCCCGGTCCGGCCGCCCGTAAATAATCCTCTCCCCGGCGCGGGCGCCTGTGGCAAAATCGGCAAGTCGGCGGCGTAGTATGCCGCTCCATGCCCAGCCAGGTGGCCCATGCGCACACTCTTTCGTTTCCATCACGCGCAGCGCCTCGGCACGGTTGCGCTGTCCCTGTCGCTCATTGGCGCCTGCAGCGTGACGCCGCCCGGCCCCGCTGCCACGGCGCCCGCCCTCGATGGCTATGGCAGCGTCACCATGATTCCCTCGCAGGGCAACGAGGCCGCGCGCGCCCTGTTCGCCCAGGGCATGGCGCAGGCCTACGCCTTCAACCGTCCCGAAGCCATCCGCGCCTTCAAGGCGGCGCTGGCGCGCGATCCTGGCTGCGGCATGTGCGCCTGGGCCGTGGCCTGGCAGCTGGGCCCGAACATCAACAACCCCAAGCGCGGCGACCTGGGCGAAGCGCAGCGCTACGTCGCGCTGGCCATCAAGAACAAGCAGAACGCTTCGGCGCGCGACCAGGCCCTGGTGGCGTCGCTGGCGCTGCGCTACGGCCATGCCGGCGCCGTCGCCACGGCCATTCCCGTCGCCGAAGTGTGCCGCGCCCCCGGCCGCGGCGAGCCGGCCGACCCGCTCGACATCGCCTATGCCGCCGAATTGCGCGCGCTGGTCGCGCGCTACCCGCAGGATCCGGATGTGCTCACGCTGTACGCCGAAGCCGAGCTGGTGGCGACCGAGCGCGATTGGTGGGACGAGGCCAGCGGCAAGCCCAATGGCCGCATCGGCGAGGTCGCCGACCTTGTCGAAGCGGCGCTGGCGCGCACGCCCGGACACGTCGGGCTGAATCACTACATGATCCACGCCGTCGACGCGGTGCCGGTGGCCGGGCGCGCCGTCCCCGCGGCCGACCGGCTCGGCCGGCTGGCGCCAAAGTCGCCGCACCTGCTACACATGCCCTCGCATACCTACGCCCACGTGGGACGCTACGCCGACGCCACCCGCGTCAACCAGCAGGCGGTGGCGGCCGATGAGGCCCTGATGCTGGACCTCAAGCGCCAGGGCTTCGACGTGGCCTTCGACTGGCGCGGCCACAATACCCACTTCCAGTGGTATGGCGCGCTGATGGAAGGGCGCGCCGCGCTGGCGCTGGACACCGCGCGCGCCGCCTCCGGGCGCGCCAAGGGCAGCTCCGAGTACAGCGAGTACGTGCGCAGCCTGCCGATCCTGACCCTGCTGCACCTGCAGCGCTGGGACGCGTTGCTGGCCGAGCCGCTGGCGGCGGGCGACAAGGGCCTGGGCGCGGTCCTGGGCGAGAGCGCGCGCGGGATCGCCATGGTGCGAACGGGCGACCTGGATGGCGCGCGCAAGGCGCTGGCGCGGGCCCAGCCGCAGGCCGACGCCCTGGTGGCCAAACATCCGGGCAAGGACTACATGGCGCGCATGATGCGCACCCTGGCCGGCAGCGCCGCCCCGCAGCTGGCGGCCGAACTGGCCTTCGCCGAAGGCCGCATCGATGCCGCGCTGGCGCTGCAGGAGGGGGCGGTGGAGGCGGCGCTTGACGCCGGCCGCACCGAACCGCCGATGCTGGCCAGCGGTCCACGCCTGCGCCTGGGCGAGATGCAGCTGCGCGCGCGCCGCTACGCACAGGCCGAGCAGAGCTACCGCGCCGACCTGGCGCGCCATCCGCGCAATGGCTGGGCGCTGCAAGGCCTGGGCAAGGCCTTGACGGCCCAGGGCAAGGACGCGGGCGCCGCGCAGCGCGAACTCGACAGCAGCTGGGCGCGCGCCGAAGAAGGCGTGCGCGGCGCGCCATGAGAGCGCGGCGGGGCGGGCCCCGCACCTGCGCCCAAGCAAATTAGGGGCATTCCTCTAGCCTAAAATCGCACGATCGTGCTTTAATTTCGACCTGAAGCTGAAATTCTCATATAATCTAGGCCATTTCGTCTGTCACCCATTCCATTTTCTAAAGGCACCCTATGAAAGTCCTGGTACCCGTCAAACGCGTGGTCGACTACAACGTCAAAGTCCGCGTCAAATCCGACGGCAGCGGCGTGGATATCGCCAACGTCAAGATGTCGATGAACCCGTTCGACGAGATCGCGCTGGAAGAAGCAACCCGCCTCAAGGAGTCGGGCAAGGTCACGGAAGTGGTGGCGGTGTCGGTGGGCGTGGCCCAGTGCCAGGAAACCCTGCGTACCGGCATGGCGATCGGCGCCGACCGCGGCATCCTGGTGGAAACCAGCGGCGAGACCGAACCGCTGGCCGTGGCCAAGATCATGAAGGCGCTGGCCGACAAGGAGCAGCCGCAGCTGATCATCCTGGGCAAGCAGGCGATCGACGACGATTCGAACCAGACCGGCCAGATGCTGGCAGCCCTGCTGGGCTGGCCACAGGCGACGTTTGCGTCGAAGGTCGTGCTGGAAGACGGCAAGGTGACCGTGACCCGTGAAGTCGACGGCGGCCTGGAAACCGTGTCGCTGAGCCTGCCGGCGATCATCACCACCGACCTGCGCCTGAACGAGCCGCGCTACGTGACGCTGCCGAACATCATGAAGGCCAAGAAGAAGCCGCTGGAAACCGTCAAGCCGGAAGACCTGGGCGTCGACGTGGCCCCGCGCCTGAAGACATTGAGGGTCGTCGAGCCGGCCAAGCGCTCGGCCGGCGTGAAGGTGCCGGACGTGGCGACCCTGGTGCAGAAGCTGCGCACTGAAGCCAAAGTCATCTAATCGCAGCACGGACCCAATTCAAGGAAATAACATGGTCGCACTCGTCATTGCAGAACACGACAACGGCTCCCTCAAGGGCGCTACCCACCACACCGTGACCGCGGCCGCCCAATGCGGCGGCGAGGTCCATATCCTGGTTGCAGGTTCGGGCTGCGGCGCCGCCGCCGAAGCCGCCGCGCAGATCGCCGGCGTCAGCAAGGTGCTGGTCGCCGACGCGCCGCACTTCGCCGACGGCCTGGCCGAGAACGTCGCCGAGCAGGTGCTGGCGATCGCCGGCAGCTACTCGCACATCCTGGCCCCGGCTACCGCCTACGGCAAGAACATCCTGCCGCGCGTCGCCGCCCGCCTGGACGTGGCCCAGATCTCGGAAATCACCAAGGTCGATTCGCCCGACACCTTCGAGCGCCCGATCTACGCCGGCAACGCCATCGCCACCGTGCAGTCGAGCGACAGCGTCAAGGTCATCACCGTGCGCGGCACGGCGTTTGATTCGGCAGCCAGCGGTGGTACGGCTGCCGTCGAACAGATCGCAGCCGTGGCCGATTTCGGCAAGTCGGCCTTTGTCGGCCGCGAACTGGCCGTCTCGAGCCGTCCGGAACTGACCGCGGCCAAGATCATCGTCTCCGGTGGTCGCGGTATCGGCTCGGCCGAGAACTTCAAGATCCTCGAGCCGCTGGCCGACAAGCTCGGCGCCGCCATGGGCGCCTCGCGCGCCGCGGTCGACGCCGGCTTCGTGCCGAACGACTGGCAGGTCGGCCAGACCGGCAAGATCGTCGCCCCGACCCTGTACATCGCGGTGGGCATCTCGGGCGCGATCCAGCACCTGGCCGGCATGAAGGACTCGAAGACCATCGTCGCCATCAACAAGGACCCGGAAGCGCCGATCTTCTCGGTGGCCGATTACGGCCTGGTGGGCGACCTGTTCGAGGTCGTGCCGGAGCTGGTCAAGGAACTGGGCTAATCGCCAACGGTGGATTTCACCATCACCATTTGAACCGTCGTACGCGCCACTGGCGCCTACGACTTCCGGCGCAGGCCGGAACCCAATTTCTGGTGCGTACCCTGTAGCGTTCGACGCTATCGGCAGCGCGAGCAAACCTGGGTTCCGGCCTTCGCCGGAACGACGTTTTCACGTATAGCACTACATCAGGAGACACAGGTGAGCTACCAAGCCCCGCTGAAAGACATGCAGTTCGTGCTGCACGAACTGGCCGACCTGGCCGAGATCAACCAGCTGCCCGGCTGCGAAGACGCGACCGAAGACACCGTCGCGGCCGTGCTTGGCGAGAGCGCGAAGTTCTGCAGCGAAGTGATCGCCCCGCTGAACCACGCCGGCGACAAGGAGCCGAGCTTCTGGCACGACGGCCAGGTCACCACCTCCAAGGGCTTCAAGGAAGCCTTCCACGCCTTCGGCCAGGGCGGCTGGCAGGGTATCCAGCATCCGCAGGAATTCGGCGGCCAGGGCTTGCCCAAGCTGGTGGCCACGCCTTGCATCGAGATGCTGCACGCGGCCAACCTGTCGTTCGCGCTGGCCCCGCTGCTGACCGACGGCGCCATCGAAGCGCTGCTCACCGCCGGTTCCGATGAACAGAAAGCGCTGTTCCTCGAGCCGCTCATTAGCGGCAAGTGGACCGGCACCATGAACCTGACCGAGCCGCAGGCCGGCTCCGACCTGGCCGCCGTGCGCACCCGCGCCGAGCCGCAGGGCGACGGCACCTACAAGGTGTTCGGCACCAAGATCTTCATCACCTACGGTGAGCACGACATGGCGGAGAACATCATCCACCTCGTGCTGGCGCGCACCCCGGACGCACCCGCGGGCGTGAAGGGCATCTCGCTGTTCATCGTGCCGAAGTTCCTGGTCAATAGCGACGGCTCGCTGGGCGCGCGCAACGACGCCCACTGCGTCTCGATCGAACACAAGCTGGGCATCAAGGCCTCGCCGACGGCGGTGCTGCAGTTCGGCGACCATGGCGGCGCCATCGGCACCCTGGTGGGCGAAGAGAACCGCGGTCTCGAGTACATGTTCATCATGATGAACGCGGCCCGCTTCGGCGTCGGCATGCAGGGCGTCGGCGTGGCCGAGCGCGCCTACCAGCAGGCGGTGGCGTTCGCCAAGGACCGCGTGCAGTCGCGCGAAGTGGCCGGCTCGCCCGGCCCGGTGGCCATCATCAACCATCCGGACGTGCGCCGCATGCTGATGTCGATGCGCGCGCAGACCGAAGCGGCGCGCGCGCTGGCCTACGTGGGCGCCGCGCTGTCCGACATCGCGCACAGCCACGCCGACGAAGCCACCCGCAAGGCCAGGCTGGCCGTCTACGAATACCTGGTCCCGGTCATCAAGGGCTGGTCCACCGAGATGAGCGAGAACGTGGCGCGCGACGGCGTGCAGGTGCATGGCGGCATGGGCTTCATCGAGGAAACCGGCGCCGCCCAGCACTACCGCGACGCCAAGATCCTGACCATCTACGAAGGCACCACCGCGATCCAGGCCAACGACCTGGTGGGCCGCAAGACCGTGCGCGACGGCGGCGCCGTGGCCAAGGGCCTGATCGCGCAAGTGCGCGCGGTCGAGGTGCAGTTGGGAGAAGTGCAGGGCGACGAGTTCGCGGCGATCCGCCGCCAGCTGGCGCTCGGCAGCGCGGCGCTGGAAGAGGTGGTGGAATACGTCGTGGCCAACGCCAAATCGGACGTGCGCGCGGTGTTCGCCGGCAGCGTCACCTACCTGAAGCTGGCCGGCATCGTGCTGGGCGGCTGGCAGATGGCGCGCGCGGCGCTGGCGGCGCAGAAGCTGCTGGCGGCAGGCGAGGGCGACGCGTCCTTCCTGCGCGCGAAGATCGCGACGGCGCGCTTCTTTGCGGACCATGTGCTGTCGACGGCGCCGGGGCTGCGTACGGCGATCGTGGAAGGTGCGGCGGGGGTGCTGGCGCTGGATGTGGAGCAGTTTTAAGCTGCGCTTGCGTTAACGTGAAAGGCAGCCTGCGGGCTGCCTTTTTTTGAGCTGTCGGGGGGCGGCGGACTTGGGCGAAATGATGCCAGTGGCTTCATTTCGGCCTTCGCCGGAACGACGGCTCATGGGTTAGTGGTCAACCGATGAACAGTCATCCCGGCGCAGGCCGGGATCCAAGTGAAGTACGCGTACCTTCAGCCGTACGACCCCCCCGTATACAAAAGATCAAACACCCGCGCAATCATCCCGATCAGCGCGATCGCGCCCACGCCCACGGTCAGCACCAGCAGCAAGGCGAGCAGCCAGTTCGAGCGCGAGGTCTTGCCGCTGCCTTTGTTGTGGAGTGCATCCCAGGCATCGTCCGGCGTCAGTCCAATGACCAGCCCCTCGACAAAGCCCACGATATACGACAGCAGCATCGGCAAGATCACGTAGAACGGATGCGGATGCACCGCGCCCCACAGGATGCCGGTGACCGGCAGGCTGCACAGGTGCAGCAGGCCGAGCCGGTCGGTGCCGCCTTTCAGGTAGAAGCGGTGCACGCCGAAGCCGCCGAGCAGCAGGGCGAGCAGGGTGGTGAGGGTCTTGTTCTTGTGCCGGACAGCCATGAGCGTTGCCAAAAGTTCAGGAAAGCACGAGTATGGTGCAAAACACATGCCCTGTGGTGACGAAACGATGATCAAGACGCGTCCCTTCCTCGCCGAAGTCCAGCTCAAGCCCACGGCGCCGCTGGACTCGCCGGACTTTCCCTTCAGCCTGCCGGTCGTGCGCGCCCTGCAGCGCCTGCCCCTGCATCCCGGCGTCACCTTCCTGGTGGGCGAAAACGGCTCCGGCAAGTCCACGCTGCTGGAAGCCATCGCCGTGGGCATGGGTTTCAATGCGGAAGGCGGCAGCCGCAATTTCAACTTCGCCACCCGTGCTTCGCATTCGGCCCTGCACGAGCACCTGCGCCTGGTGCGTGGCGTCCAGCGCCCGCGCGATGGCTTCTTCCTGCGTGCCGAGAGTTTCTACAACGTCAGCAGCGAGATCGAGCGGCTCGGGGTGCAAAAATATTATGGCGACACGCCGATGCACGACCAGTCGCATGGGGAAGCCTTCCTGACGCTGTTCATGCATCGGTTCGGCCGGGAAGGCTTCTACGTCCTCGACGAGCCCGAAGCCGCCCTGTCGCCGCAGCGCCAGCTGGCCCTGCTCAGCCGCCTGCATGACCTCGTCAAGCAGCGCAGCCAGTTCGTCATCGCCACCCATTCGCCGATCCTGATGGCCTACCCGAACGCCATCATCTATGAGTGCGGCGAGCACGGCATCCGCCAGGTCGCCTACGAAGATACCGAACACTACCGCGTTACCCGCGATTTCCTGGCCAATCCGGCACGCATGCTCAAGGTGTTGATGGATGAGGCTTAAGGACGGTGGCCTTGTGGCGCGAAATCGGCGATAATGCTCAATTCGCCGGGGCTGCGCGCCGGGTTGTCATTAACGCTTGCCGCGATGCGGTGCTGCGCGCTATAATCGTCGGCTTTCTCCGTCCAGTACAACTTTTTGGAATTATTATGGTCGTTATCCGTTTGGCTCGTGGCGGCGCAAAAAAGCGCCCGTTCTTCAACATCGTCGCAACCGATTCGCGTAACCGTCGCGATGGCCGTTTCATCGAGCGCATCGGTTTCTACAACCCGATGGCATCGGGCGCCGAAGTCGGCCTGCGTATCGCTGCTGACCGCCTGGCTCACTGGCAAGGCGTTGGCGCACAACTGTCGCCAACCGTTGCTCGCCTGGTCGCAAACCAGCAGCCTGCAGCCTAAGTAAGGTTTTACCGGTTTTGACCGATTCGGCAGCAGCCGGGGTGGAAGCCCCCGACGACCTGGTTCAGGTTGGCTATGTGTCCGGTGCATTCGGGATCGTGGGTGGACTTCGTGTTACCCCTTTCTCCAATGATGCGGACGCGCTGCTGAGCATCAAGACCTGGTGGCTCGACAAGCCGGCCCTGCGTCCCGTCATCGCACGGAACGCGAAGATGCATGGTGGCGACGTGGTCGTCACCCTGGCCGGCATGCGCGACCGCAACGATGCCGAGGCGCTCAAGGGCGCCGCGGTGCTGGTGCCGCGCAGCGAGTTCCCGAAGCTCGACGACGACGAATACTACTGGTCCGACCTGATCGGGCTGGATGTCGTGAACCTCGAGGGTGAAGCCCTCGGCAAGGTGACCGACATGATGCACAACGGCGCGCAATCGATCCTTCGTATTGCGCCGGTTGTGACTCAAGATGCGCCCGACGCGAAAGTGCCGGAGCGCCTCGTGCCGTTTGTGGACCAGTTCGTCAAGAATGTGGACCTCGGCACGAAACTGATTACCCTGGACTGGGGCCTGGATTATTGACCCGTCCAACGTGAAGCGGGGTCCCGATGCAGTTTGACGTCGTGAGCTTGTTTCCAGAAATGTTTGCCGCATTGACGCAGTCCGGGGTGACCCGGCGCGCCATCGAGCAGCAGCGCTGGGGCTTGAGCCTCTGGAATCCGCGCGATTTCACGCAGGACCGCCACCGTACCGTCGACGACCGCCCCTACGGCGGCGGCCCCGGGATGGTGATGATGGCGAAGCCGCTCGAAGCGGCCATCAATGCCGCCAAGCAGCGCCAGCTCGACCTGGGCCTGCCCGCACCGCGCGTGGTGTTCATGTCGCCGCAGGGCAAACCGCTGACGCATGAGCGGGTGGTGGCGCTGAAGGACGAGCCGGGACTGGTCGTGTTGTGCGGCCGCTACGAAGGCGTGGACCAGCGTTTGCTGGACCGCTGCATCGACGAAGAGATTTCGCTCGGCGACTTCGTGCTCTCGGGCGGCGAATTGCCGGCGATGGCGCTGATGGATGCCGTGGTGCGGCTGCTGCCCGGCGTGCTGGGCGACGAAGCCTCGGCGGTCGAAGACAGTTTCGTCAACGGCCTGCTCGATTCGCCGCATTACACGCGCCCGGAAGACTACGAAGGCGACACGGTACCGCCGGTGCTCATGGGCGGGAACCATGCAGAAATCATGAAGTGGCGCCGCCAGCGCATGCTGGAGGCGACGCTGAAGAAACGGCCGGAACTGATAGGCAAGGCGCGCGACGCCGGCTTGTTCACCAAGGCTGATGAGAAATTTTTGGCAGAGTTAGCAAAATCTGCCGAGTAAGAATGGTCGAGGGGCTTTTTCCTCGATACATGCAACTGCGGGCATGTTGCCCGCATGTTCAACCCCATCCTCTACTGGGCAACGCACTCGTTTCACAAGCGCCAGCAAGATGGTTTATGGAGTCATAAAAATGAATCTGATTCAGCAACTTGAACAGGAAGAAATCGCGCGCCTCGGCCGCGCCATTCCTGATTTCGCACCAGGCGACACCGTTGTCGTCAGCGTCAACGTCGTCGAAGGCAACCGCAAGCGCGCCCAGGCATACGAAGGCGTCGTCATCTCGCGTCGTAACCGCGGCCTGAACTCGAACTTCATCGTTCGCAAGATCTCGTCGGGCGAAGGCGTCGAGCGTACGTTCCAGCTGTACTCGCCGCTGATCGCTTCGATCGAAGTCAAGCGTCGTGGTGACGTGCGTCGTGCGAAGCTGTACTACCTGCGCGAGCGTTCGGGCAAGTCGGCACGTATCAAAGAAAAGCTGCCACAGCGTAAAGTCAAAGCCGCACCAGCTGCTGCTGCTGAGTAATAGCGTCTGTGTCATGAAAAAGGCATCCGGAAGGATGCCTTTTTTCGTTTCCGGTTATTCTTTTCATTTTGGAATGTGATTTGGCCAAGCTCGTTTTCGATCCCACCGCCATGCCCGTCGACGCCGTCGCCGGCGAGGCAGCGCTCGCGCCCGCGCTCCTGACCCCGGACGCCGTGCGCGCACGCTTTGCACGCACGCTGCCGTGGCAGCCGGAAATATCGGACGAAGCCAGGATGGCCGACCCGGCCCTGCGCCTGCGCCGCGCCGCCGTGCTGGTGTCGCTGGTCGAGCGTCCCGGCGGCCTGACGGTGCTGCTGACCAAGCGCACCGAGCATTTGTCGAGCCACGCCGGCCAGGTGAGCTTCCCCGGCGGGCGCGCCGAAGAACTCGACTCGTCGCCGATCGAGACCGCCCTGCGCGAATCGGAAGAAGAAATCGGCCTGCACCGCAGGCACGTGGAAATCATCGGCATCCTGCCCGAGCACGTGACCATCAGCGCCTACCGTGTTACTCCGGTGGTGGCGCTGGTCACGCCTCCGTTCGAACTGATCGCCGACCCCAACGAAGTAGCCGGGATCTTCGAGGTGCCGCTGGCCTTCCTGATGGCGGGCGCCAACCACCAGCGCCGCTCGGTGGCGCTGCCCGATGGCGCCGGCAAGCGCAGTTTCTATGCGATGCCGTACGAGGAATATTTCATCTGGGGCGCGACCGCGTCGATGCTGCGCAATCTCTACCATTACCTGCGCGCCTGAGCAGGCGATGTTCCGTAGGGCGGTCGGCTCCGCCGACCGCGCGTCCAGCCATGGCGAGCGCTTCCACGGTGCCAGCGGGGGTTGAACGCGCGGTCGGCAAGCCGACCACCCTACGCCGTCGTCCGAAGCTTTATTCCATTCCCGAATTTGATTCCGGCACGCTTCTCCGCTATCGTAGCGGCAGCACAGTATTGCCAGAACAAAAAAGGATTCCTGAATGACATTTTTCTCCATCCTCGTCGCGCTGATTATCGAGCAGCTCAAGCCGCTGCGCGCCGACAACCAGGTCTATGGTGGCATCAAGGGCTTCGCGATGCGCATCGAAGGCTGGTTCAATGCAGGCGAGCAGAAGAATGGCCAGATGGGCTGGTTCCTCATGATGCTGGCGCTGATGCTGCCGGCCTGGCTGGTCTACTGGTTCTTCATGCGCTACAACCTGGTGCTGCTGGCCTTCGCCTGGAACGTGCTGATCGTCTACCTGACCCTGGGTTTCCGCCACTACAGCCATTATTTCACGTCGATCCAGCTGGCCCTGAACACCGGTGACGAAGCCACCGCGCGCCAGTTGCTGGCCGAGTGGACCCGCAGCGACACGGTCGGCATGGACGCCACCGAAATCGCCCGCGTGGCCGTGGAAAAGGCGCTCGTGACGACGCACCGTAACGTATTCGGCGTATTCTTCTGGTTCCTGATGCCGCTCGGGCCTGCCGGCGCGGTGATGTACCGCGTCTCGGAGTACCTGGCGCGCGCCTGGAACGAACCCGACCACATGCGCAACGAAGCCTTTGGCCAGTTCGCCGCCAAGGCCTTTTATTGGATCGACTGGATGCCGGTGCGCCTGACAGCGGTGGCCTTCGCGGTGGTCGGCAACTTCGAGGACGCGATCTACGCCTGGCGCAATTTCGCGCGCCGCTGGGCCGACGAGTCGAAGGGCATCATCCTGGCCGCGGGCGGCGGGGCGATGGGTGTACGGCTGGGCACGCCGAACGAGAACGCGCCCCAGCTGCTGCCGGCGGACGCGGCCACGGTGGACCTGGGCGACAGCGAAACCGACATGCTGCCAGGCGAGGAGCCGAACCTGCGCGCGATGCAGAGCACGGTCGGGCTGGTGTGGCGGGCGCTGATCCTGTGGATGATCCTGCTGCTGCTCCTGTCGAGCGTCGTGTGGCTGGGCTGACGCATATCGTGCCGCGGGCCTCGTCCCTGAGTCTTCTATAAGATATAATAGTGAGCTGAGGTTCTTCTCATCCACGCAGGTTTCAGTTTCAGCACGCAGCACTATGGCCGAGTTACCGCACACCACGGATAAGGGGCTCAAGGACGAGTTCTTTATCTTGGGCATCACGAGCAACGGCAGGCAATTCCGCCCCAGCGATTGGGCAGAGCGCCTGTGCGGCGTCATGTCGTGCTTCGCCCCCGGCGCGGCCGGACGCAACTCCCACCTCCAGTTCTCCCCCTGGGTCCACCCGACCGTCGTCAACGGCACCAAGGCCGTGGTCGTCAGCCGCGAGCTGCAGAAGGTCGAGCCGCTGGCCTATCACTTCGTGCTGAACTTCGCCAAAGACAATGACTTGCAGGTCGCGGATGCGTGCTTCGTGCCGCCGCCGGGCGAGAAGTAATTGGCGGTGCAAGGCTGAGAGTTGGGGCTTTCGGATTCTGGAACTGGCGCTATGATGAAAGTCTAGGGCCAGTTTTTGTTTGTGTGGGGGTAGTGGGTTGCGGGCAAAATTGGGCTCCGGCCTTCGCCGGAGCGACGGTGCCGAGAGTGGTGGTGGAATGTGACTTGGCCTGCTACTCAAGCACGTCATTGCCGCGCAGGCGGGAATCCAGGTTCCACGCAAACCACCAATGCCCGCCCACACCCCACCAAACCGGGGAGAACCACCATGCACATCGCCGAAATCTGCACCAGCGAAGCCACTCACTGCACCCGCGACGAAACCGTGCAGGGCGCCGCCCTCATGATGCGCCGCTACCACGTCGGTGACGTGATCGTGGTCGACCAGACGGAGGGCACCAAGGTCCCGGTCGGCATCCTGACCGACCGCGACATCGTGGTCTCCGTCATCGCCCCCGGCCTCGACCCCAACAGCCTGCAGGTGGGCGACATCATGACCGACGACCTGCTCACCGCGCGCGAGACCGACGACGTCTACGAGACCATCGAACGCATGCGCCTGCGCGGCATCCGGCGCGTGCCGGTGGTCGATGCCGCCGGCAGCCTGGCGGGCATCGTCAGTGCCGACGACCTGCTCGAGTTCCTGGCCGAAGAGATGGGCGAGCTGTCGCGCATCAGTCCCTACCAGCAAGCCCACGAGCGCCGCGCCCGCCAATAGCAGCCCCGTGTCTGCTACCATCCCGCATTCAACAGCGATGACGGGATACCATGGACTGGATTTGCATGCAGCGCGGGTTTGCCGCGCAGGTCGCCGCCGGCACGCTCGGCTTCGTAGTCGCCGGCGCCGCCTGGGCGGCGCCGCTGCCCAAGGGCGTGACCCTCGGCCCTTCGGTCGAGGGCATCACCGAATACCGGCTGGCCAATGGCCTGAAGGTGCTGCTGTTCCCGGACGCCTCGCGCCCGACCATCACCGTGAACGTCACCTACCTGGTCGGCTCGCGCCACGAGAACTATGGCGAAACCGGCATGGCCCACCTGCTCGAGCACCTGCTGTTCAAGGGTACGAAGAAGAACGCCGACATCACCGGCCAGTTCTCGAGCCGCGGCATGGACTTCAACGGCACCACCTCGCTCGACCGCACCAACTACTACGAAGTGTTCCAGGCCTCCCAGGAGAACCTGGACTGGGCGCTGCAGATGGAAGCGGACCGCATGGTCAACTCGCCCGTGGCCCAGAAAGACCTGGCCACCGAGATGACCGTGGTACGCAACGAGTACGAAAGCGGCGAGAACTCGCCCGGCAACGTGCTGTTCAAGCGCATGCAGAGCGTGGCCTACGACTGGCACAGCTATGGCCGCTCGACCATCGGCAACCGCAGCGACATCGAGAACGTCCGGATCGCCAATCTGCAGGCCTTCTACCGCACCTGGTACCAGCCCGACAATGCGGTGCTGCTGGTGGCCGGCAAGTTCGCGCTCGAGCCTACGCTGGCCAGCATCAACCGCCTGTTCGGTGCGATCCCGAAACCGAAGCGCGCGCTGCCGCAATTCTGGACCGTCGAGCCGACCCAGGACGGCGAACGCAGCTTCGCCGTGCGGCGCCGGGGCGATGTGCAGATCGTCGCGGTGGGCTACAAGATCCCGTCCGACCTGCACGACGATGCCGAGTCGCTCGGCTTTGCCTCCGAGATCCTGGGCGACGCGCCCAACGGCCGCCTGCACAAGCTCCTGGTGGAATCGGGCAAGGCCAGCCAGGTGTTCAGCTTCGGCCAGACCGGCTACGCGCCGGGCCTGCAGTTCTTCGGCGCGGTGGTGAAGAAGGGCGAGCCGATCGAGCCGGTGCGCGAGGCGCTCACCGCGGCGGTGGAAGGCTTCGCCGGCAAGCCGCCCACGGTCGACGAAATGGAGCGGGTGCGCCGCTCCTGGCTGAACACCATCGAACGCAGCCTGAACGACCCGCAGGCGATCGGCGTGGCGCTGTCCGAGATGATCGCGCTGGGCGACTGGCGCCTGTACTTCCTGGGCCGCGAGCGCCTCAAGCTGGTCAAGGCCGAGGAGGTCGCCGCCACTAGCGGGCGCTATTTCGTGCGCAGCAACCGCGTGAGCGGCACCTTCATCCCGGAAGACGCGCCCGTGCGCGCGGCCATTCCCGCGGCGCCCACGGTGGAGGCGGTGATGAAGGACTTCAAGCCGGCCGCCAGCAGCCTGGTGTCGGAGAACTTCGAGCCGAGCCAGGCCAACATCATGAAGCGCACCCTGCTGACGACGGCGGGCGGCGTCAAGCTGGCCCTGCTGCCCAAGAAAAACCGCGGCGAGACCGTGACGGTGGACCTGCGCCAGCACTTCGGCGACGAGAAGAACCTGTATGGCAAGGGCGCGGTGCCCGCGCTGACCTCGGCCATGCTGATGCGCGGCACCACCAGGTACAGCCGCGCCGAGCTGGCCGACGCGTTCGACAAGCTGAAAATGACGGGCGGCCCGCGCCACTTCCAGACCACGCGCGAGCACCTGGCGGAGGCATTGAAACTGGCCGCCCACGTGCTCAAGGAGCCGGCCTTCCCGGCGGCCGAGTTCGAGCAGCTGCGCAAGCAGATGCTGGTCGGCCTGGAAGCGAGCCGCGCCGAACCGCAGAGCGTGGCCACGCGCGCGCTGGCCACCCACTTCGAGCAGTACCCGCGCGGCGACGTACGCCACTCCAACACGCTTGAAGAAGACATCGAGGACGTCAAGGCGGCGACGCTGGACCAGTTGCCGGCCCACCACCGCGAATTTCACAACACCAGCCCGGCCGAGATGGCGATCGTGGGCGACTTCGATCCGAAGGAAATCCTGCCGCTGGTCGACAGCCTGTTCGGCGCCTGGAAGTCGCCCGCCAACGTGGCGCCGGTATTGTCGAAACACGCCGAGGTGGCGCCGGCCAGCCGGGTGCTCGATACGCCTGACAAGGAAAACGGCTTTTATGTGGCGCGTATCAACCTCGACCTGAACCTGGACGACCCGGACTATCCCGCGCTGATGCTGGCCAACTACATCTTCGGGGAGGGCGGCCTGAAGTCGCGCCTGATGGACCGCATCCGCCAGAAGGATGGCCTGTCGTATGGCGGCAGCTCGGACCTCGCGCCGGGCGATCTCGATCGCGCCGGCGCCTTCATGGTCAGCGCCATCGCCGCGCCGCAAAACCTGCGCAAGCTCGACGCGGCGGTGCGCGCCGAACTGGCGCGGGCGACGAAGGACGGCTTCACGGCGGCGGAACTGGCCGCGGCCAAATCGGGTCTCATGCAGCAGCGCCTGCAGAACCGCGCGGACGATGGCGTGCTGGCCTCGGGCTGGACCGGTTTCCTGTACCGCGACCGCACCTATGAATGGTCGGCCGCGTTCGACCGCAAGCTGGCGGCGGTCAGCCTGGCGCAACTGAACACCGCCTTCCGCAAGGCGATCGACCCGGCAAAACTGTCGGTAGTGATGGCCGGCGACCAGGCCAAGGCGAAGGAAGGCGCCAAAGGCGCACCGTAGACGCAACAAAGGGTGCCCTGGATTGTGACAGCGCCTCCGTGCTGCGTTAGAATGTTTCCTTTGAGAAGCATTCGTTGCGTTGCATCAGGAGTAGCATGAAAGGCATCAGCAAAATACCGCCCGCGAACGATTTACCGTTCGCCGGCAAAGTGGCGCTCGTGACGGGCGCAGCCAGCGGCATCGGCCGCGCAACGGCGCTTGCCTTCGGCCGGGCCGGCGCCCACGTCGTCGTCGCCGACACGGCGGTGGACGGCGGCCACGCGACCGCGGCCATGATCGTCGAATCCGGCGGCAAGGCCCTGTTCGTCCGCAGCGACATCGCCAGGGCGGGCGAGGTCGAAGCCCTGGTCGAAAAGGCCATCAATTACTACGGCCGCCTCGATATCGCCGTCAACAACGCCGGCGTCGACGAGGAAAGCGCGCCCGTGGCCGACGGCGACGAGGAACAGTTCGACCGCATCATGGCGGCCAACGTCAAGGGCGTGTGGCTGTGCATGAAGTACCAGCTGCGCCAGATGCTCAAGCAGGGCAGCGGGACGATCGTCAATGTGTCGTCGGTGTCCGGCCTGGTCGGGGCGCCGGGGCGCGCGGTGTACGCCGCGAGCAAGCATGCGGTGGTGGGGCTGACCAGGAGCGCGGCGGCCGAATACGCGCGCGACGGCATCCGCATCAACGTCCTGTGCCCCGGCGGCGTGAAGACGCCGATGCTGGCGCGCTTCGCCGAGCGCGATCCCTCAGCCGAGAAGAAGCTCAGGGCGGCGCACCCGATGGGGCGCTTCGCCGAAGCCGGGGAAGTGGCCCAGGCCGCGCTGTGGCTGGCGTCGGACGGGGCGTCGTATGTGAATGGGCATGAGATGGTGGTGGATGGGGGGTTTACGGCGGTTTGATTTCAGCACCGCTGACGCCGCGTGCTGCGGCAATCCACCGACAGCAGCGCTTGCCCGCACCCCTCGCACGTCGTTCCGGCGCAGGCCGGAACCCAATTTTTGTGCCGGAGTCGTGACCGCCTGCGGTACTGCTGAGGAACTTGGATTCCCGCCTGCGCGCACTGCTGTCCGGAATAATTCTGTTGACCTCTTCATCAGAATAGGCACCCCTGATTTTTGGCGTGCGTCTGCCATTCTCGTCGCCTTCGGACAGCAGCGGCTTCCGCGTCAGGACGTTGGAAAAGGGTGGCGCTGATCAGGCAGAGAAAGTCCCACAGCGAGTTGGTGGCTTGCCTTGAATGGTGCAGCAGAGCCACGAGCAAGTAAGTGATCAGGGCAGTCAGGATCTGGATTCTGACTGCATTTTCCGAGCGGCCCAGGAACGACTTGATCTTCAAATGCTGTTTGATCCACTTAAAGAACAGTTCGATGCCCCAGCGTTCCTTATAGCGCTGGGCGATTTCCAAA
>NZ_FOLD01000053.1 GCF_900112225.1 Massilia yuzhufengensis
GAAACGCTTGACGGGTCAATACATATCAGGGTGGCCGGCTTCGCCAGCCGCGCGTTCGGCTAGCGGCTGCAAGTCGCATCGGCTCGACGCACCGACCGTTTCAACGCGCGGGCGGCAGAGCCGCCCACCCTACAAGCGCGACAGGCTTTCCAGCGCCGCCTTGAGCGTTTCATCCTTCTTCGCAAAACAGAAGCGCACGATGCCCGATTCGGTCGGCCGGCTGTAGAACGCCGACACCGGGATCGCCGCCACCTTCGCCTCGGCCGTCAGCCACTTCGCAAACTCCGCTTCCGGCATGTCCGAGATCGCGCCATAGCGCACGCACTGGAAATACGTGCCGTCCGCCGGCAGCAGCTCGAAGCGCGTGCCGGCCAGGCCGGCGCGGAACAGGTCGCGCTTCTTCTGGTAGAAGGCCGGCAGGTCCAGGTAGGGCGAGGGATCGGCCATGTAGCCGGCGATCCCATGCTGCATCGGCGTATTCACGGTGAACACGTTGTACTGGTGGACCTTGCGGAACTCCGCCGTCAAGGCAGCCGGCGCCGCCACATAGCCGACCTTCCAGCCGGTGACGTGGTAGGTCTTGCCGAAGCTCGAGATCAGGAAGGCCCGTTCGGCCAGCACAGGGTGGCGCGCGACCGACTCATGCTGCTGGCCATCGAACACCATGTGCTCGTACACCTCGTCCGACAAGACCAGGATATCGCTGCCCTCCACGATGCAGGCCAGCGCATCGAGGTCGGCGGCGCGCAGCACGGAACCGGTGGGGTTGTGCGGCGAGTTCACCACGATCATGCGGGTGCGCGGCGTGACGGCCCCCGCCACGGCATCCCAGGGCACGCTGTAGCCCTGGTCTCCCACCCGCATCGATACCGGCACCGCCACGCCGCCGGCCAGCGCGATCGACGGCAGGTAGCTGTCGTAGGCCGGCTCGATGACGATCACTTCGTCGCCCGGGTGCACGCTGCACAGGATCGCGGTCATGATGGCCTGGGTGGCGCCGGCGGTGACGGTGATCTCGCTGGCCGCATCGTAGCTGCGGCCGTACAGCGCCTCGACCTTGGCCGCGATGGCGCTGCGCAGGGCCGGCACACCGGTCATGAAGGGGTACTGGTTGTGGCCGGCGCGCATGGCCTCGTTCACCAGGTCGACCAGTCGCGGGTCGCAGCCGAAGTCGGGGAAGCCCTGGCCCAGGTTGACGGCGCCATGCTCGGCGGCCAGCTGGGACATCTGGGTGAAGACGGTGGTGCCCACGGCGGGCAGGCGGGTGCGCAGGGAGGGAGTGCTCATGGCGTGGCAGGGAAAGGACATGATGCGCCTATTCTAGCGCGGGCGCGGCGTTCAGCTTGAGCCAGGCTTCCGGGAGCATGATCTTGAACAGCCCGTCGCGCACGGTGCGGCGGTTCAGCTTGAGCAGGGCCTTGTCCTTGGTCACCAGCACCTCGGCGCCGGCGTCGCGCGCCAGTTCCAGGAACTTCTGGTCGTCGCGGTCGGTGCAGACCGGCAGGCGCACGTGCTTCGCGTCCGGCGCCACCACCCGCAGCAGCGCATCGAAGCGCGCCGCCGCAATCGCGCGCGACGCGTCATCGAGCGGCAGGTGGGGGTAGCGCAGCACCGCCAGGTATTCGTCGCGGCAATCGGCGCGCGTTACGGCGACGGTGGCGCCCGATTCGAGGGCCGCCAGCAGTGGCGCCCAGCGCGGGTCCCGGAACACGAACAGGTCGAGGCAGACATTGGTGTCGATGACGATGGGTTTGGCTGGAACGGGTATCATGTGGGCAATATTTTCTTAGTGATTCATCTGATGCTGATTGTCCTGTCGCCCGCCAAGTCCCTCGACCTCGATTCCCCAAGCACCACCAGGAAACATTCCCTGCCTGACTTCATCCCGCAAGCCGCCGAGCTGGTCGAGGTGCTGCGCGGCCATTCGCCGGCCCAGGTGGCGGAACTGATGGACTTGTCAGATACGCTGGCCATGCTGAACGTGTCGCGCTATGCGCACTGGGACGCGGACCACGCCAAGGCGCGCCAGGCGATCATGTCCTTCAATGGCGATGTCTATGGCGGCTTCGATGCGCGCACGCTCGCACCCAAGGAGATCGATTACGCCCAGCGCCACGTGCGCATCCTGTCCGGCCTGTATGGTCTGCTGCGTCCGCTGGACCGCATGCATCCCTACCGCCTGGAAATGGGCACGCGCCTGAAGAACCCGCGCGGGAACAACCTGTACGCATTCTGGGGCGACACCGTCACCGAGGCGCTCAACGACCAGATCGCGGCGACCAGGGCCAAGGCCCTGGTCAACCTGGCATCGGAAGAATACTTCAAGTCGGTCAAGCCGAAACTGCTCGCCGCGCCCGTCATCAACCCGGTCTTCGAGGACTGGAAGAATGGCAAGTACAAGATCATCTCGTTCTTCGCCAAGCGCGCACGCGGCCTGATGGCGCGCTACGCGGCGCAGCACGCCATCAAGGACCCGAACAAGCTCAAGGGATTCGACGTCGACGGCTATGCCTTCGACAGCGCGGCGTCCAGCGAGCGCGACTGGGTATTCAGGCGCCGCCAGGAGGCCTAGGCCGCCGGCGTGGGCCGGCGGCGGGGTACTTACAGCGTCGCGTCTTTCGGGGACGGCTTGGCGCCACCCTTGGACCAGAACTTCCACCATGGCGCGTCGCCCACCGCGTTCGGGTTCAGGAAGCGGCTGTTTGGGTAGTTCAGGACGAACACGCGCTGGCTGTCGTCGCGCAGCACCGGCATGCCGAGCTTGTCGTAGGCGCGGATCATGAGGAACAGCGCTTCTTCGCGCGCCGGGGCATCGCTGTATTCCTGCACGGCGACCTGGGCCCGGTTCAGGGCGGCCAGGTAGGCGCCGCGGCGGTAGTAGTAATTCGCCACGTGCACTTCGTACTGCGCCATCGCGTTGACCAGGTAGTTCATGCGCGCGATCGAATCCGGCGCATATTTACTGTTCGGGAACTTGTCGACCAGGACCTTGAACGCGGCAAAGGCTTCACGCGTTGCCTTCGGGTCGCGCTCGGTCGGGTCCTGCGAGTAGATAAAGCTCAGGAAACCCAGCTGGTCATTGAAGTTGATCAGGCCGCGCAGGTAATACATATAATCGACCTGGGCGTGGTTCGGGTGCAGCTTGATGAAGCGCTCGACCGCGGCCAGGGCTTCCGCCTGGTCCTGCGCCTTGTAGTGCGCATAGGCGATTTCCATCTGCGCCTGGTTGGCGTAGGTGCCGAACGGATAGTTCGATTCGAGGCGCTCGAACAGCTTGATGGCTGCCTCGTAGGAGCCGGAATTCATCTCCCCGCGCGCCTCAGCGTATAATTTCTCCGCTGACCAGTTTTTGGTTTCATCGGCACGCTCAGGCAACATGCTGCAAGCGGACAGACCGACAAGGGCGCAAGCGGCGACCAACACAGACAATTTTTTTTGCATAGCTCTTTGCAAGAAAGTTTTACCTAGATTCAACGAACGGCTGATTATAGCCGATGGGACTCACGTGATATTAACTCCTGCGCCGAATTCGGCGGAATTGCCTTTCAACCCTGAGCTGGATGCGGAAGATGCGCACCTGGACGATGACCTGGACGGCGGCTTCGAGCTGGCCGCGCCCGGCATCGACTTCTCGCCGATCACCCTGCACCTGACGCCCGAGGTCTGCGGCCAGCGCATCGACAAGGTCGTCGCCGGCCTGGTGCCGCAGTTCTCGCGCGCCCGCCTGCAGCTGTGGTTCGAAGCCGGCTTCGTCAAGGTGGACGGCAAGCCGGCCAAGGGCAAGAGCACCGCCTACGGCGACGAAACCGTGGTCATCGAACCGCAGGCCGCGCCGGAAGACACGGCCTTTACGCCCGAAGCGATGGACCTGGACATCGTCTACGAGGACGACGACATTTTGGTGGTCAACAAGCCGGCCGGGCTGGTCGTGCACCCGGGCGCCGGCAACTGGACCGGCACCTTGCTCAACGGCCTGCTGCACCATTGCCCGCAACTGGTGGGCGTGCCGCGCGCCGGCATCGTGCACCGCCTCGACAAGGATACGAGCGGCCTGATGGTAGTGGGCAAGAACCTGGCGGCGCAGACCGACCTGGTGCGCCAGCTGCAGGCGCGCACCGTCAAGCGCGAATACTTCGCGCTGGTCTGGGGCACCCCGAAAATCCGCGGCACCATCGATGCCGGCATGGGCCGCCACCCGAAGGACCGGGTCAAGATGGCGGTGTCGTCGAGCCCGTTCTCCAAGCCGGCCATCACCCACTACAAGCTGGTCGCCACCGGCTCGCTCGACCGCCGCCCGGTATCGCTGGTGCGCTGTAACCTGGAAACGGGGCGCACCCACCAGATCCGCGTCCACATGCAGCACCTGGGTTTCGCCCTCATCGGCGATTCGGTCTATGGCAAGCAGCACCTGACCCCGGTCTTCCACCGCCAGGCCCTGCAGGCGCGCCGCCTCGGCCTGGTGCACCCGGCCACCGGCGAGCAGTGCGAATGGACGGTGCCGCTGGCCGACGACTTCGCCGAGCTCATCGCCAAAGCCGGCATCCCCGAACCGGGCGACGACAACATCGAAGCATGATGGAGGCGTCCAGCCTCGTATGGCCACACTGGCCCGACCTGCCGGCCACCGTGGGCGCGCTTGCGACCAGCCGTGATGGCGGGGTCAGCCAGGGGCCCTACGACGACGGCAAGGGTGGGGGCGGGTTGAATCTTGGCCTGCACTGCGGCGACGACCCCGAACTCGTGCGCGTGAACCGCGAGCGCCTGCAGGCTTGCCTGCCGGGCCGCCCGGCCTGGATCGCGCAGGTGCATGGCGCCGCCGTGGTCGACGCCGCCACCGTTGGCCCAGGGCAGCCGGTGCGCACGGGCGACGCCAGCGTCGCCACGCAATCCGGCGTGGTGTGCGCGATCATGACCGCCGACTGCCTGCCGGTGCTGTTCTCCAGCCTGGACGGCAAGGTGGTGGGTGCGGCCCATGCCGGCTGGCGCGGGCTGGCCGGCGGCGTGCTGGGCGAGACCGTGCGCGCCATGCGCGCGGCAGGCGCCGGGGACATCACCGCATGGATGGGGCCGGCGATCGGCCCCACCGCCTTCGAGGTGGGCGCCGAGGTGCGCGACGCCTTTGCCGCGGCGATGCCGGGGGAGGCGACGCTGGCCGCTTTTTCGCCAGTCTTTGACCAACCGGTAAAATTCTTGGCCGACATTTTTATGCTGGCGCGCCTGATGCTGGAACGCGATGGCGTGACCCGCATCCACGGCGGCGGCGTCTGCACGGCCACGGCGCCGGAACGCTTTTATTCCTACCGGCGCGACCACGTCACCGGCCGCCAGGCCAGCCTGATCTGGATCAAGTAGGGCACGGTGCGCCGGGCGAGAATACTCAGCTGCCCGGGGCGCCGCTGTCGCCATCGATACCGGTGGCGGCCGGCGCTACTGCCGCGTTGTTCCGTGCCTGGGCTTCGCGCCGCGCGCGCCGGCGTTTTGACCCGGTGAGATAGAAAACAATGGATAATGGCAGGGCGCAATAGAACAGGAACGTCATCAGTCCATGCACGATGGTCGGTTCGGTCGCTGCCATCAGCACCACGACATAAATCCAGGCTACGGCGACGATCCACATGAGCTTTCTCCTTGATGTACCGAAACTAAAATAACGGACGTTGACATGAATATGCCTGATCCCCAAGCTTTTGCCGCCTCCTGGATGACCCAATTCGCCGACCCGACGCTCTGGCAGGGCTGGACCAGCTTGCCGCAAGCGATGCCTGGCATGGCCCCGCCCGCGGGCGGCGCCAATCCGCTGGCCGGCATCCTCAAGGATTTCGGGGTGGGTATCGCTCCGGCGAAGCTCGAGGCGATTCGCGATGACTACCTCAAGAAGGCCGGCGCGCTGTGGCAGGATTTTATCAGTGGCAAGCCGGCCGAGTTCCATGACAAGCGTTTCTCGGCTGCCGAATGGCGCGACAACCCGATGTCGGCGTTCTCGGCCGCGTCCTATCTCCTCAATTCCGAATTCATGCTGGCCCTGGCCGACGCCGTCGACGCCGCCCCGCGCGAGCGCCAGAAGATCCGCTTCACGGTCCAGCAAGTGGTCGACGCCATGTCGCCCGCGAACTTCTTCGCCACCAACCCGGAAGCGCAAAAGAAACTCATCGAGACCAAGGGAGAGAGCCTGGCCAAGGGCTTGAGCAATATGCTGGCGGACATCCAAAAGGGCCGCATCTCGCAGACCGACGAGTCGGCCTTCGTGGTGGGCGAGAATGTCGGCACCTCGAGCGGCCAGGTGGTGTTCGAGAACGAACTGTTCCAGCTGATCCAGTACACGCCGGCTACCCCGACCGTGAAGGCGGTGCCGCTGGTGATGATCCCGCCGTGCATCAACAAGTTCTACATCCTCGACCTGCAGCCGGAAAATTCCCTGGTGCGCTACGTGGTGGAGCAGGGCAATACGGTGTTCATGGTCTCGTGGCGCAACCCGGACCGCACGCTCGGCAATACCACCTGGGACGACTACGTGGAAACGGGCGCCATCAAGGCGATCGAGGTGGTGCGCGAGATCACCGGCCAGGACAAGACCCATGTGTTCGGCTTCTGCGTAGGCGGCACCATCGCCGCCACCGCGCTGGCCGTGCTCGCCGCCCGTGGCCAGCAGCCGGCCGCCAGCCTGTCGCTGCTGACCACCTTGCTGGACTTCAGCGACACCGGCGTGCTCGAGGTGTTCGTCGATGAAGCGCAAGTGGCGCACCGCGAGCAGTCGCTCGCCAAGGGCGGCCTGATGCCGGGGCGCGACCTGGCCACCACCTTCTCGGCCCTGCGCCCGAACGACCTGGTGTGGAACTACGTGCAGCAGAACTACCTCAAGGGCAAGGAACCGCCGGCCTTCGACCTGCTGTACTGGAATGCCGACAGCACCAACCTGCCGGGCCCGATGTTCTGCTGGTACCTGCGCAACACCTACCTGGAAAACAAGCTGCGCGAACCGGGCGCGCTGACGGTCGCCGGCGTACCGGTCGACCTCGGCAAGATCGATGCCCCGGTGTTCCTGTATGGATCGAAGGAAGACCACATCGTGCCGTGGGAAGCGGCGTTCGCCTCGATGGCGCTGCTGAACCCGAAGAACGCCAAGGCCAACCGCTACGTGCTGGGCGCCTCGGGCCACATCGCCGGGGTGATCAACCCGGCGGCCAAGAACAAGCGCAGCCACTGGGTCAATGACAAGGGCGGCAAGCAGCGTCCGAAGACGGCCGCAGCCTGGATGGCCGGCGCGACCGAGCAGAAGGGCAGCTGGTGGCCGGAATGGGCCAAGTTCCTGGCGCAGAACGGCGGCGCGGACGTGCCGGCGCCTAGCGCGGCGGGCAACGACAAGTACCAGCCGACCGAAGCGGCGCCGGGCCGTTACGTCAAGGCCCGCGCTGATTGATCGATGCCAAAATCATCACGGAAGTGAGCATCCTAATAATTGCTGCACCTGCGCGCGCGTCGTGGTATGGTGTGAAACTCTCCGTCCCGCAAGGCAATATCCTGCCTCGTGGACGGCCCCCGGGCCGGCTTTTTTGGTGACCAATCAAGAAAAATAGCGGGCGGCCTACGCTGCCGCAACGCACAACGATGAGACATGAGATGAGTAGTGCAAAAAAGAGTGCTGAACGTTTGATCAAGAAATACCCGAACCGCCGTCTGTACGATACCCAGACCAGTTCCTATATCACCCTGACCGACGTAAAGCAGCTGGTGCTCGATGCCGACGAATTCACCGTCGTCGACGCCAAGAGCAACGAAGACCTGACCCGCAGCATCCTGCTCCAGATCATCCTGGAAGAGGAAGCCAATGGCGCGCCGATGTTCTCCAGCGCCGTCCTGTCCCAGATCATCCGGTATTACGGCCACGCGATGCAGGGCATGATGGGTTCTTACCTGGAAAAGAACGTCCAGGCCTTCACCGACATCCAGAACAAGTTCACCAGCAACGCGGCCGGCGCCATCGAAGGCAAGCCCTTCAGCCCGGAAATGTGGACCCAGTTCATGAACGTCCAGGGCCCGATGATGCAGGGCATGATGAACAACTACATCGACCAGTCGAAGAGCCTGTTCATGCAGATGCAGGAACAGATGCAGAGCCAGTCCAAGGCCATGTTCGGCGCCTTCCCCTTCCCAGGCGTCACGCCAACCGACAAGAAGTAGCCTTTTTGCGACACCCGCCGGCCCCTGCAAGGGCCGGCGCGGCTCCCCGCCGGTTCCCTCTGGCGACCCGCTTCGGGTACAATCGCGGATTGCCCAGAAACTTTGCATCCGCTCATGACCGAACTCCGCCGCAATCCGCTCCCAGCCAACGCTGCCGCCCCCGTCGCTCCTGCCATGCCCGCGCTCGTCATCCCGAGCCCGGCCGCAGGCGTGGCTGCGCCGAAAGTCGGCTTCGTGTCGCTCGGCTGCCCCAAGGCGCTGGTCGACTCCGAGCAGATCCTGACGCAACTGCGCGCGGAAGGCTACCAGACCGCCAACTCCTATGACGGCGCCGACCTGGTCATCGTCAACACCTGCGGCTTCATCGACGCCGCGGTGCAGGAATCGCTCGACGCGATCGGCGAAGCGCTGGCCGAAAACGGCAAGGTCATCGTTACCGGTTGCCTGGGCGCCAAGAAAGATGCGGCGGGCGACGACATCATCACCAAGGTGCACCCGAAGGTGCTGGCCGTGACCGGCCCGCACGCCGTGACGGAAGTGATGGAGTCGGTCCACCTGCACCTGCCGCGGCCCGAGCACAACCCCTTCCTCGACCTGGTGCCCAATACCGGCGTCAAGCTCACGCCCAAGCACTACGCCTACCTCAAGATTTCCGAAGGCTGCAACCACCGCTGCAGCTTCTGCATCATCCCGTCGATGCGCGGCGACCTGGTGTCGCGCCCGATCCACGAGGTGCTGCAGGAAGCCGAGAACCTGTTCAAGGCCGGCGTCAAGGAACTGCTGGTGATCTCGCAGGACACCAGCGCCTACGGCGTGGACGTCAAGTTCAAGCTCGGCTTCTGGAAGGGCCGCCCGGTCAAGACCCACATGACGCAGCTGGCCGAAGCCCTGCGCGAGATGGCGCGCGAGCACGGCGCCTGGGTGCGCATGCACTACGTCTACCCGTACCCGCACGTCGACCAGGTGATCCCGCTGATGAGCGATGGCCACCTGCTGCCTTACCTCGACATCCCGATGCAGCACGCCCACCCGGACGTGTTGAAGCGCATGAAGCGCCCGGCCAGCGGCGAGAAGAACCTCGACCGCATCCTGGCGTGGCGCAAGATGAACCCGGACCTCACCATCCGCTCGACCTTCATCGCCGGCTTCCCGGGCGAGACCGAAGAAGAATTCGAATACCTGCTGGACTTCCTGCGCGAAGCGCAGATCGATCGCCTGGGCTGTTTCGCTTATTCGCCGGTCGAAGGCGCCACCGCCAACGAACTGGCCAATCCGGTGCCGGAAGCGGTGCGCGAAGAGCGCCGCGCGCGCGTCATGCTGCTGCAGGAAGAAATCTCGCTCAAGCGCATGCAGGCCAAGGTCGGCCGCACCATGCGCGTGCTGGTCGATGAAGTGGGCGCGCGCGAAGCGATCGGCCGCAGCGCCGCCGATGCGCCGGAAATCGACGGCGTGGTCCATATCAAGCGCTCGCTCACGCCGGGCAAGGCCAAGCCGACCGTCGGCCAGTTCATCGACGTCGTGATCACCAAGGCCGACGCCCACGACCTGTGGGCCAGCGTCGCCTGAGCACGCAGAAGGAGCGCGCATGAAGAAGTCGGTCGAGACCTCCCTGATCCACAGCGATTACGTCCCGCCCGGCGGCTTCGATGCCTTCCCACCCGGCACCCACCGGGCTTCCACCGTCCTGTTCGAGAATGTCGCCGCGATGCGCTCGGGACAGTGGAAGGACAAGACCGGCTACACCTACGGCCTGCACGGCACCCCCACCACGTTCACGCTGGAAGCGCGCCTGGCCGCCATCGAAGGCGGCGCGCACTGCCTGCTGGCGCCGTCCGGCCTGGCGGCGATCGCGATGATCAACTTCGCCTTCCTGAAAAGCGGCGACGACGTGCTGCTGCCCGAGAACGTCTACAACCCGAACCGCGAACTGGGACGCTGGCTGGCGCAGGACTATGGCGTCAGCGCGCGTTTCTACGACCCGATGATCGGCGCCGGCATCGCGGGCCTGATCCGGCCTGAGACCAGGCTGGTGTGGGCGGAGGCGCCGGGATCGGTGTCGATGGAAGTGCCGGACCTGCCGGCGATCTGCCGCGCCGCGAAAGAGAAGGGCGTTCCGGTCGCCCTCGACAACACCTGGTCGGCGGGCCTGGCGCTGCGCGGCTTCGACGTGGGGGCCGACATCGTCATGCATGCGCTCACCAAGTACCAGTCCGGCGGGGCCGACCTGTTGATGGGCGCCGTCATCACGCGCGCGGCCGCGCTCAACGAGCAGTTGGCACAGGCCCACATGCGTCTGGGCCTCGGTGTTGGCGCGGATGATGCCTACCTCGTGATGCGCGGCCTGCCGACCATGAAGCTGCGTTTCGACGCCCACGATGCCGGCGCGCGCACGCTGGCGGCCTGGTTCAAGTCGCGTCCGGAAATTACCAAGGTGCTGCACCCGGCCTTCGAGGATTGCCCGGGACACGCCCACTGGCAGCGCGATTTTAGCGGCGCCGGCGGCCTGTTCTCGGTGCTGTTCGATCCGCGCTATACCGAAGCGCAGACCGATCGCTTCGTCGATGCCTTGAGCTTGTTCGGCCTTGGCTACAGCTGGGGTGGTCCGAACAGCCTGGTGATGCCGTACCGGATCAGGGCGATCCGCAGCGGGTGGCAGGACGCGGGCATGCTGGTGCGCTTCAATGTCGGCCTGGAAGACCCGCAGGATCTGATCGCCGACATCGAACAGGCGCTAGAACAATTGTTAGCGTAGGGTGGTCGGCTCCGCCGACCGCGTGTTCAAGCTGCGCCTGTGTCGCCACGGTGCGGGCCGGAGTCGAACGCGCGGTCGGGGAACCCGACCACCCTACCAGACCGAACTGCGATTACACCGGCATGGCCCGGTTGCTGTTCAGGTCCAGGAAGCCGCGGATGATGCGGTAGGCTGCCCACAGCCAGGCCGCGCCCCACACCAGCAGCGCAAGCGGGATGCCGATGACGGTCACCGCCAGCACCCAGGCCACCGCCGACCACACCACGTACCACCAGAACGCCCCGATCATCCAGGAGTGGTGCGAATACACGATGGTGCCTTGCGTCTCGGGGCGCTTGACGTAGTTGACGATCAGGACAAGGATCGACAGCAGGCCGGCCGAGAACAGGAAGGTCAGCGCATGTGCGATGTACAGGAGGCGCGCGAACTGCTTGGCGTCCTCGGTTCCGCGATCCATTACCAGGTCTTGCGACATCAGCTTTCTCCTCAGTTGGCCACCGGAAACGCCCGGCACGCGACGCATTGTAGCAGCGAGTGCTGCTGTTTTACCAACATAGGGTCGCTGGCCGGGTTCTTCAAGACTGGCCTAGTTGCGATTCGACCCAGGCGACCAGCCGGCCGGCGTCCATGGCCCCCGCCTGGCGCGCGATTTCGCTGCCGCCGCGGAACAGGGCCAGGGTGGGAATGCTGCGGATGGCGAAGCGCGCCGCCAGGTCCTGGTTGCGTTCGGTATCGACCTTCAGCAGCCGCACCCGTGGTTCCAGGCGCTGGGCCGCCTGCGCGAAGTGGGGCGCCATCATCTTGCACGGCCCGCACCACTCGGCCCAGAAATCGACCAGCACCGGGATGTCGTTGCGGGCGATATGCTTGCCAAAGCGCGCGCTGTCGGCTTCCAGCGGCTTGGCGGTAAACAGCGCCTGGGCGCACTTGCCGCACACGGGCGCGTCGCGCAGCCGCTCCAACGCAAGCCGGTTGACGGCCTCGCATTGCGGGCAGACGATATGGATCGGTTCGCTCATTCCTGCTCCTCGGGTTTCCTGGACAGGCCGATTGTAAGCCGATCGGCGCGCGCATGCAGGCGAACGTTGCCAGCGATGCGCCACCGGCGGCGGCCATTGCGTAGAATCGTGGCATTGCCACATTTGCCACATCCATGACCAAGAAAGCCACACCGACGGGCCGCCTGCTGGTCGGCTGTGCCGGCTCCAGCCTGCCCAAGGCCAGCGCCGACGCCTTTCCGGCCGAAGGCAGCCACCTGGAACGCTATGCCGCCGTGTTCCCCGCGCTGGAGATCAACTCGTCCTTCTACCGCCCGCACCGGCCGGCCACCTATGTGCGCTGGGCCGATTCGGTCCCCGAGGATTTCCGCTTTGCGGTCAAGGTGCCGCGCGCCATCACGCACGACGCCCGCCTGGTCGATGTCGAGCAGCTGCTGGTGCAGTTCGCCCATGAGGCGGGAGAGCTGGGCGACAAGCTGGGCTGCCTGCTGGTGCAGCTGCCGCCCAAGTTCGGCTTCATCGACCAGGCCGCGCGCGATTTCTTCGGCCAGCTGCACCGGATCTTTGGCTGCAGTGTCGCGTTCGAGGCGCGGCATCCGAGCTGGTTTTCGGAGGCCGCGACCGAGCTGTTGGCCGAGCACCGCGTCACCCGGGTCATTGCCGACCCGGCCGCCGGCCAGCCCGGACCGCACGTGCCGACCAGTGCCGAGACAGTCTACGTGCGCCTGCACGGCACGCCGCGCATCTACTATTCGCGCTATACGCCCGAGTATGTCGAATCGGTGCGGCGCGACCTGGCCCGGCATGTCGCGGCCGGCCGTACCTGCTGGTGCATCTTCGATAACACCGCCTCTGGCGAAGCGGTCGCCAATGCGCTGGAGCTGCTGCATGGGACCGATGGACAGGCGCTCGACGACAAGGCGATACTGTCGCCACCATGGTGACCGCCAGCTTTCGTTTCCATGCGCAGCTCAATGCCTTCCTGCCGCGCGAGCGGCGGCAGCAGGAGTTCGCGCTGCCTTGCGCGCGCGACGCCACGGTCAAGCACATCATCGAAGCGCTGGGCGTGCCCCATACGGAAGTCGGCCTGCTGCTGGTGAACGGGGAGCAGGCCGGCTTCGACCAGCGGTTGGATGACGGCGACCGCGTGGGGGTGTATCCATCCTTCGGGACCGCCGAGGACGGACCGTTGCAGCAGCTGCGCGTGTGGCCTGCGGGGCGCTTGCGCTTTGTCGCCGATGCCCACCTGGGCGCCCTGGCGCGGCTGCTGCGCATGGCGGGGTACGACACGCTCTACGACAATCACTACCACGACGACGAGATCGAACGCGTCGCGCGCGCGGAAGGCCGCGTGTTGCTGACACGGGACCGCGAGCTGCTCAAGCGCCGCACGGTTGAGCTCGGCTGCTACCTGCATGCGATCGATCCGCCAGCACAGTTGCGCGAACTGTTCGCACGGCTGCGGCTGGCAGGCGACGTGCGGGCGTTTTCCTTGTGCCTGCACTGCAACCAGCCGCTGCGCCCGGCCAGCAAGGCGGAGGTGCTCGATCGCCTGCCGCCGCGCGTCGCCGCGACCCATGAGGACTTCACGACGTGCGACCAGTGCTGCCGCGTCTACTGGAACGGCTCGCATCATGAGCGCATGCGAACGCTGCTCGAGGGCGTGGCGCGCACCTCCACTGATGTAGAATTGCCGCCACTCCCAGACTCCCCCGCGTGACAGCGTGACCGAACCCGTTTCGCCGTTTCCCTTCCCGATTCGCAGCGCGTGCCCGCCCGGCGCCTGCGTGTGCGAGTACGACCGTGTCGTGGCCGACCCGCAGGCCGACCACCGGCCGCTGGCGCTCAACCGCCTGCAGGAACAGAAGCTCATCGAACGCATCGAGCGCATCGAGAGCTACGAAGACCTGAAACATGTGCAGGCGGTGATTCACCGCAACCTGGGCGTCGCGCTGCGCATCGAACCGGGACCGAACGAGGTGCGCACCGTGCGCGGCATCATCGTGGTGCTGGAAGAAAAGCCCGGGCTGTGCAAGAAGGCGCGCCAGTCGATCCCGGCGGCCGTGCGGCGCTGCCTCAACGAGCGGCCCGAGATCGCGTATGCGCTGCTCGACGCCCACGACCTGTTCGGTGCGCCCTAGCCGGAAGACCAGTCCGGCGCGCGTTTCGCTTGGCTCTTATACAATGTGGACGAGGCGGCAACGGCCGCATGCTTTCGTTTATCAGGAGAAGACAATGTCGGGCTACAGCATCAACATCGAAGAGAAAACCCTTGCCGGTAATAATTTCCGCGAAGTGCTCTACACCACCAAGCGCAGCCAGCTCGTGATCATGACGCTGCAGCCGGGCGAAGAGATCGGCATGGAACACCACGAAGGCCACGACCAGTTCATCCGCGTCGAAGCGGGCGAGGGCGTGGCGATCCTGGATGGCGAGAAGCACGCGCTGGAAGACGGCACCGCAGTCGTGATCCCGGCCGGCACCGAGCACAACGTCATCAACACCTCGACGACCGAGCCGATGCGCCTGTACACCCTGTACACGCCGCCCGAGCACCCGGACGGCATCATCCACGCCAACAAGGCGGAAGCGGACGAGTACGAGCGCCAGCATGGGCATTGATGCCGGCGCACGGGACGAAGTAAAGCCGGCTGGGCCGTAATGCTGTTCAGTTAAGTTGAAATATGCACGTCGTTCCGGCGGAGGCCCACTGCTGTCCGGAATAATTTGCTTGACTTAGCAAGGAGGGGTTGCAGGCATTGGTTTACGAGGGTTAACCTCGGTTTGCCAACTTAAAAACCAAACCTGCAACCATGTACAGCATAACGACATTTCAAGAATTAATGAAGGGGCTGCCCCGCGCTGCCTTCGATCAGGCAGTCGCCCGCCACAATGCCGCCAAATACACCAAGCACTTCAAGCCTTGGAATCACATGACGGCGATGGTGTATGCGCAGGCCAGCGGAGCGCCGAGTTTGCGTGCCCTCGAAACTGGCTTCA
>NZ_FOLD01000027.1 GCF_900112225.1 Massilia yuzhufengensis
GAAATCGCCCAGCGCTATAAGGAACGCTGGGGCATCGAACTGTTCTTTAAGTGGATCAAACAGCATTTGAAGATCAAGTCGTTCCTGGGCCGCTCGGAAAATGCAGTCAGAATCCAGATCCTGACTGCCCTGATCACTTACTTGCTCGTGGCTCTGCTGCACCATTCAAGGCAAGCCACCAACTCGCTGTGGGACTTTCTCTGCCTGATCAGCGCCACCCTTTTCCAACGTCCTGACGCGGAAGCCGCTGCTGTCCGAAGGCGACGAGAATGGCAGACGCACGCCAAAAATCAGGGGTGCCTATTCTGATGAAGAGGTCAACAGAATTATTCCGGACAGCAGTGCGCCTGCGCGGGGATGACGGTTTTTAGGCCAACATACTAAGCACGTCGTTCCCGCGAAGGCGGGAACCCAATCTTGCGTGAACAGCCTCTAGCTCAGGCCACTAGCGCCACTTCCTCACCCACCCATCATAAAACCCCAAATCCCGCGGCACCGCCCCCGGGATCGCGCAGATCGCCCCCGCGAACTCGTTGGCCCGCGCCAAGCTAAGCTCCAGCTCCCACCCCCGCATCCTGCCCAGCAGGAAAATCGCCGAGAACGCATCCCCCGCCCCCACCGTGTCGATGACAAACGGCGGCGCCGGATTGTCGCGGTTGAGCAGCACGCCGCCGTCGGCGCTGAAGTAGACCGAGCCGCGGTGGCCCAGCGTGACGATGAGGCCATCGAGCGAGAACATCTGGAGCAGCGCCTGGCACGAGGCGCGCACTTCGTCGGCCGCCAGCGCGCGCTCGTCCGGCGCGATCTGGAAGTACCACTGGAACATCGCCTGCAGTTCTTCCTCGTTGACCTTGGCGATGGAGGCCGCCTGCAGCGAGCGCGTGACGCAGCGTTCGTCGTACTGGCCTTCGCGCAGGTTCAGGTCGAGGTAGCGCGGGACCGCCGTGGCGCCGAGCAGCGCGGCCAGCGTGGTGCGCGAGCGCTCGCTGCGCTGGGCCAGGGTGCCGAAGTACAGGATGCCCGGCTCGACAGATGCCAGCGCGCCGAGCGCCTGGGCGCGGTCGATGAAATCATAGGCCTGGTTGGGCAGGATCGTGAAGCGGTGGCCGCGCGCGCCGCGCTCGACCAGCACGCGGCCGGTGTCTTCGATGGCATCGACCTGCAGCCCGGCTTCGCTCATCGCGAAGCGCTCGAACTCGGCGCGCACCGCCATGCCCGGCTGGTCGTTGCCGATCCGGGTGATCATCAGCTGCGGGGCCATGAAGGCCGCCAGATGGCGCGCCACGTTGAAGGGCGCGCCGCCAACCACCTGCTCGGTGCTGAAGTCGTCGACCAGCGCTTCGCCGAAGACGACCGTGGCGAGGAGTGCGCTCATGCGGCGAACGGCACGGTGTCGCGGAAGGACGCGCGCTCGGACAGTTTGTCGAACAGGCGCGCCAGGTTCGGATACTCGCCGCGCCAGTCGATCTCGGGGAAGCGCAGCGCCAGCCAGCCCAGGGTGCAGCCGACGGCGACGTCGGCCAGCGTGTAGTGCACGCCCATGCAGTGCGGCGACTCGCCCAGCTTGTCGGACATCACGCGCAGGCCCGCATGCACCTTGCCCATCTGGCGTTCGATCCATTTGGCGCTCTGCTGCTCCGGCGGGCGTTCGCGGCGCTCCAGGAAGACCGTGATGGCGGCATCGATCACGCCGTCGGCCAGCGCTTCCCACACCTTCACTTCGGTGCGCTCGCGCTTGATGGTCGGCAGCAGCTTGCACACCGGCGTGAGGGTGTCGAGATATTCGACGATGACGCGCGAATCGTAGAGCGTGGAGCCGTCTTCCATGACCAGGCAGGGGATCTTGCCGAGCGGGTTGACCGCCTGGATGGTGGTCTCCGGGGCCCAGACGTTTTCCAGCACCAGAGTGAAATCGAGCTTTTTCTCCGCCATCACGACGCGGACTTTGCGTACATAGGGACTGGTGACTGAACCGATGAGTTTCATAAGTGCCCGGGTAAGAAGATTGGATGCCAGTATAGCATCGCCGTTTTGCCTGCCGCCGGTGCGGGGCGGGCGGCGGCGGCACAATCGGCCCGATGGTAAAATCGACGTTTTTGCACGGACCGCCCGCCATGACCTCTACCGTCCCCTCCCCTACCCTGTCGGCCCTGTCCCCGCTGGACGGCCGCTATGCGTCGAAAACCGACAAGCTGCGCCCGATCCTGTCGGAAGCGGGCTTCATGCACCACCGCGTGAAGGTCGAGATCGCGTGGCTGCAGGCGCTGTCGCAGGCCGGTTTCCCGGAGATCAAGCCGTTCTCCAGCGAGGCCAACGCCCACCTGGAAGGCATGGCCGCCAGCTTCGGCGACGCACAGGCGGCGCGCATCAAGGAGATCGAGGCGGTCACCAACCACGACGTCAAGGCGGTGGAGTACTGGCTCAAGGAGCAGGTGAAGGACGTGCCGGAACTGGTAGCGGCGAGTGAGTTCATCCACTTCGGCTGCACCTCGGAAGACATCAACAATACCTCGCACGGCATGATGCTCAAAGCCGCGCGCGACGGTGTGATGCTGCCGATGCTGCAATCGATCATCGCCAAACTCACCGAGATCGCCCACACCAACGCGGACCTGCCGATGCTCTCGCGCACCCACGGCCAGACCGCCAGCCCGACGACGCTGGGCAAGGAGTTTGCCAACGTGGTCGCGCGCCTGCAGCGCGCCATCGAACGCATCGCCGGCGTCGAGATCCTCGGCAAGATGAACGGCGCGGTCGGCAACTACAATGCGCACTTGTCGGCCTACCCGGGCTTCGACTGGCCGGCCTTCTCGAAAGAAGTGATCGAGCAGCGCCTGGGCCTGGTGTTCAACCCGTACACCATCCAGATCGAGCCGCACGACTACATGGCCGAGATGTTCGACGCCTTCGCCCGCGCCAACACCATCCTGCTCGACCTGAACCGCGACATCTGGACCTACGTCTCGCTGGGCTACTTCAAGCAGAAGCTGCGCGCCGGCGAAATCGGTTCGTCGACCATGCCGCACAAGGTCAACCCGATCGACTTCGAGAACTCCGAAGGCAACCTGGGCCTGGCCAATGCGGTGCTGCGCCACATGGCCGAGAAGCTGCCGGTCTCGCGCATGCAGCGCGACCTCACCGATTCGACCGTGCTGCGCAATATCGGCGTCGGCTTCGGCTACACCCTGCTGGCCTACGACAGCTGCCTGCGCGGCCTGAACAAGCTGGAAGTCAATGCTGCCCGCCTGGAAGCGGACCTGGATGCGAGCTGGGAAGTGCTGGCCGAGCCGGTGCAGACCGTGATGCGCCGCTATGGCATCGAGAACCCGTACGAGCAGCTCAAGGAACTCACCCGCGGCAAGGGCATCACGAAAGAGGCGCTGCAGGAGTTCATCGGCAAGCTGGCGGTGCCGCAGGAAGCCAAGGACCTGCTGCTGGCGATGACGCCGGCGAACTACACCGGCATCGCCGCGCAGCTGGCCAAAGCCATTTGATGTCGTTGCCGGGCGGGTGGCATGGCCGCCCGCCCGGCATTGCATCGTCAGTTAGTCCACACCAGCTTCACTCCCACCCGGCGGCCGATCTCGGCCCGCGTCTCGCGCGGCCCGTATTCGCCATGGCTGCCGTTCAGGTTCTGTCCCACCACCGACAGCTCCAGATTGCGCGCCAGGCGCCAGCCGAAGCGCGCGTCCAGCGCCCAGTAGCCCGGCACCGCCGGATTCTCCAGCGCCGCCACCTTGCGCAGCGCCACTTCCAGCTCGCGCCGGTCGTCAAAAGCGTAGTGGGAACGCAGCTGCAGCGTGTGTTCCGGGTCCTTGCCGGTCGAGCCGGGGCCGGCGGCGTCGTTGCTGCCCGGTTTCAGGCGCAGCCGCTGATGCAGCGCCGTGAAGCCGGCCGACAGGCGCCACGCGCTTGACGCCTGGTAGCTGCCCCACATCTCGATGCCGGTGGCTTCCCCTTCCATCAGGCTGCCGAAGGTGAGGAAGGTCTGGGTCGGATCGATTTCCTGGGTGCGCAGGTGGTCGTACTGGTTGTGGAACATCGTCGCCGAATAGGACAGCCCGGCAAACGGCTGGCCGCGGTAGCCCAGTTCGGCCACGCGCGCCACTTCCGAGCGCACCTGCGGCCCGCCGCGCAGCAGGTAAGGCGGGCGGCCCGGGATGAAGGCGTCGACGTCGAGCCGGGTGGGCCCGCGCACGGTGCGCGACAGCGCGGCCCAGAGCGCGTGGCGCGGCGCCAGGCGCCACGACAGGCGCGCGGTGGGCAGGAATTCGTTGCCGGTATAGTCGTTGCGCTCGACCCGGGCGCCCAGCGTCAGGCTCAGGTCGGGGCGCAGGGCGATCTCGTCCTGCGCGTACAGGCTGGCCCAGGTCTGCTCTTCGCTCGCCGGCAGGAAGGCGATCACTTCGCTGTTGTCCACCTCGTCCCAGCTGTGGCGCAGGTTGGCTCCCCACATCAGGCTGTGGCGGCCCCAGGCCGGCAGGGTGTGCTCGAGCTGAAGGTCGGCAATCTGGAGCGACTCGGTAAACGTCGGCGGCACCGCGCGCCGCGTGTGGTCGAGGTAGGCCTGCACCGAGAGGCGCCCGCCGTCGTCCAGGGCGCGTTCCCAGCGCGCGCTCAGGTTGGCGCCTTCGGTGTCGATGTCGCCCAGGCGCAGCGCGGTGCCGGTGACCGAGATCGCGCCCGGCTCCGGCTGCCCGAGCGTGCCGCGAAACACGTTGCCGTTGACGCTGAAGCTGTCCGCGCCGCGTTCCCAGTCGGCGCGCATGCCCAGCTGGGCCTGGCGCCAGTCGTCCTCGATACGCAGGCCGGCGGCGGTGTCGCTGCGCGCATGGCGCAGCAGCTTGCCGTGCACGCGCCAGCTGGCCTCGCCGCTGCGCCCGCCCTGGCGGAAGGCGGCGTCGCCGCCATCGCTGCCGGCGCGCAGCACCGCCAGGCTGCCCTGGGTCGCGCCGGCCGGGCGGGTCGTGATGTTGATGACGCCATTGACGGCATTGACGCCCCACATGGTGCCGCCCGGGCCGCTGATGACTTCGATGCGTTCGACGTCTTCCAGCATCAGGTCCTGCATATCCCAGAACACGCCCGAGAACAGCGGCGCATACACCGAGCGGCCGTCGATCATCACCAGCAGCTTATTGGGAGCGCTGTTATTGCTGCCATTGAGGCCGCGCGCGCTGATGGCATAGCCGTAGCTCGAACCTTGCGCCACGTGCAGGTTCGGCGCCAGGCGCAGCGCTTCCGGCAGGCTGCGCGCGCCGGCGCGGCGGATATCGTCGGCGGTAATCACGAACACCGAGGCCGGCGCATCGAGCAGGCGCTCGGGCTTCTTCGACACCGACGTGACCTGGATATTGGCCAGCTCTTCGATCGACAGGTCGGCGAAATCGTCGGAGCCGGCAGCCAGCTGGTCTTCGGACGCGGCGGTGGCGGGAAGCGCCAGCATGGCTGCCAGGCAGGCCACGGCGAGGCGGCTCGGGGTGGGGTGGAACGGCAGGCGTCGGGTGGCGGACATGGTGTGCTCCCTGGCTCTTATATTGCCGCCAGCAATCTGTAATAAATGTCTAGTGCGATGGATTTTACATTCCGAACGCGGCAGCTGTGCAGTTTTTCCGAACCGTGCTAGTGTACCCAGCGGAAATAAGCACCCGCAGTGGGCTTCCGTAAACACTGGTATAGTTAGTCCTAATGCGTACAACTTTCCAAAATACTATGCATCGCTACACGCTTCCAGCCATCGTCCTGCACTGGCTGATCGCCTTGCTGATCGTCGGCACCTTCACGCTCGGCCTCGTGATGACCGACATCCCGGGCCTGACGCCTACCAAGCTCAAGTACTACTCCTGGCACAAGTGGGCCGGCGTGACCGTGCTGGCGTTGGCCGCGCTGCGCCTGCTGTGGCGCCTGCTGCGCCGGCCGCCCGCGTATGCCGATCCCATGCCGGCCTGGCAGCGCGGCGCCTCACATGGCCTGCACTGGCTGCTCTATGCGCTGATGTTCGCGGTGCCGCTGTCCGGCTATTTCTACAGCCTGGCCTCGGGCATCCCGGTGGTATGGTTCGGTATCGCCGAGCTGCCGGTGCTGATTGCGCCCGACCCGGCGCTCAAGGCCGTGCTGAAAGATGTCCACTACTGGCTCACCATGCTGCTGGCCGCCCTCGTCGGCCTGCACGTGGCGGCCGCGTTCAAGCACCTGCTGGTCGACCGCGACGGCGTGATGGGACGCATGCTGCCTTTTTCCACCCGTAAGGAACGATGATGAAACCATTCACAGGCCTGCTGCTCGCCTCCCTGCTCGCCAGCGCCATCGCCGGCGCCGCCCCGCTGAAAGCCGACCCCGCCAGGAGCAGCGTCACGGCTGTGTTCAAGCAGATGGGCGTGCCGGTCGAAGCGAAGTTCAAGCAGTTCAGTGCGCAGATCGACTACGACGCCGCCAAGCCGGCCGCGTCGAAAGCCAGCGTCGACATCATGACCGCCAGCTTCGACCTGGGCGACGCGGACATGAACAAGGAAGCGACCAACAAGGACTGGTTCAATGCGGCCCAGTTCCCGAAAGCGAGCTTCGTGTCCTCGAGCATCGTGCCGGCTGGCGCGGGCAAATTGACCGTCAGCGGCAAGCTGAGCATCAAGGGCCGCAGCGCCAACGTGAGCTTCCCCCTCACGACCAAAACCGAAGGCGGGAAACAGGTATTCGAGGGCCAGCTGCCGATCAGGCGCCTGGCCTTCAATATCGGCGAAGGCGAGTGGAAGGACACCAGCATGGTCGCCGATGAAGTTGTCATCAAGTTCCGCGTCACCGCGGGCCAGTAATCACCACGTACGTCAACAAGGATAGATTCAGATGAAAATCAAACACATGATCGCGGCCATCGCCGCCCTGAGCGCCGGCGTCGCCTTCGCTGCCGATACCTACAAGATCGACCCGAACCACACCTACCCAAGCTTCGAAGCCGACCACGGCATCTCGGTCTGGCGCGGCAAGTTCAAGAAATCCGAAGGCAGCGTGACCCTGGACCGCGCGGCGAAAACCGGCAGCATCGACATCACCATCGATACCAGCAGCGTGGACTTCGGCCACGACGGCATGAACGCACACGCGAAGAAAGCCGACATCCTCGACGCCGTCCAGTTCCCGACCGCCACCTTCAAGGCAAAATCGATCAAGTTCACCGGCGATGTACCGACCTCGGCCGACGGCGAATTCACCCTGCGCGGCGTGACCAAGCCGCTGACCCTGACCATCAACAAGTTCAAGTGCGTCGAGAACGCCCAGCTCAAGCGCGAAGTGTGCGGCGCCGACGCCAGCGCCGTGTTCAACCGCGGCGACTTCGGCGTGAACATCGCCCTGCCGCGCTTCGCGCCGGAAGTGAAGCTGGCCATCCAGGTGGAAGCCGTCAAGCAGTAATCGGCATTCCCATAGAAAAAGCCTCGCTGCCATAAGGCAGCGAGGCTTTTTTTCATCCGTACACCGCCCCGGCGGGGCGGCGCGGGGGAGGATTAACGGCCGTCGCGGTCCAGGTCACCAGGGATGGCGCGTTCGACCTTGTGCCATGCGGCGCGCGAAGCGTGCTTGGCCTGGTCCCAGCTCAGGCGCGAAGCACCCTTGGTACGGTCCCACTCGCTCGACAGCTCGTTTTCGTGCATGTCGTAGCCGCCTGGATAGCGGCCGGCCGAGTTGTAGCCCAGCGCATAGGCCGGTGCATAGTCGTCGTAGGTATAGCCAGGGGTGTAGTACGGCTGGGTCTGGTACTGGGTGCGCCAGTGGGCGTCTTCCTCGGCCGGGTTGACCATCTTGGCCACGCCCTTGCCCGCCATGCCGCCGATGGCCGCGCCGATGCCGGCGCCAGCCACCGCACCGATCGGGCCGCCCAGGGCTGCGCCGATCACGGTGCCGCCGACTGCCGCGCCGCCGGCTGCGCCGACGCCGGTGCCCAGGTGGTGGTCATTGAGTTCGTCGCCCGCTTTCGGGTTGACGACTTCGCCCGTCCCTTGGCCGGCCGCGCCGCCTGCCAGGCCGCCGATGATGGCGCCCGCAGCGGTGCCGATCGGGCCGGCCACCGAGCCGACCGCCGCGCCAACCGCTGCGCCGCCGGCGCCGCCGACGCCTTGCGCCAGGTGGTGGTCATTCAGGTCGTCGCTTGCTTTCGGGTTCACGACTTCGCCAGCACCCTTGCCGGCTGCGCCGCCCGCCAGGCCGCCGACGATCGCGCCAGCCGCCATGCCGATCGGGCCGGCGGCAGCGCCTGCCATGGCGCCGACTGCCGCGCCGGTACCGGCGCCGGTGCCCTTGGCCAGGTAGTGTTCCGACAGGTCGTCACCGGCCTTCGGGTTGACCACTTCGCCCACGCCCTTGCCGGCCATGCCGCCGGTCACGGCGCCGATGGCGGCGCCCGCCACGGTGCCGATCGGGCCGGCCACCGAACCGATGCCTGCGCCGACGATGGCGCCGCCGACCGCGCCGATGCCGGCGCCGATCACGTGGCTACCGCCGTTGTCGGTAAACGATTGTTCGATGTGGCGTGCATCTTCGTCCGAACGGGCGTTCACGCCCATCACGATGCCGCCCTGCTTGATGCCTTCTTCGTAGTGCGCAGCACGGTCTTCAGGAATGCCTGCGCCGATCAGCGCGCCGATCAGGCCGCCGGTGAGGCCGCCGGCGCCGGCGCCGGCCAGTGCCGCGGCCAGTGGGCCAGCGACGACCAGGCCGAGGCCCGGCAGCACGAGGGTGGTGCCGACGGCGGCGATACCCGCCAGCACGGCGCCGATGGTGCCGCCGATGCCGGCGCCGATGCCAGCACCTTCGGCGGCTTTGCTGCCCAGGTCGGTATCGGTGTCGTTGAAGTGGGTCTTGCGTGCGTCGTCCGACATCATCAGGTTGACGTCGTCCTTGGTGTAGCCGCGGGTCGAGATCGAGCTGTAAGCGCGTTCGGCGCTGGCACGGTCAGGGAACAGGCCGGTCACCATACGGGTATTCTGGTTGTTATTCGAATCGAAGTTGCTCATGGCGAATCCTTTCAAAGGTTCAGGTGCGAGGTCGTGCAAACAGGTATGTCGTTGCAAGTTATGAAACAGTATTCCCCGCGCCTCACCTCTTCTGTTCGCTGACGCACCTACCCGATCTTTTCGCGAGAACGACCGGTTTGAAAGAACGGGAAATGAGATTCGCCGTCTAACGTTCGTTGCCGCACCGACTTGAAGGGGAGCGGTCTTTAGACTTTTCTACATGGCCACGGCAATTCATCGGCCTGGGGGTATGTTTTCTTACTTTGACGGAGGTACACCATGTTATTCATCATTTGGATCGTTGTCGGTGGCATTCTGGGCTGGCTCGCCAGCATGGTCATGAAAACCGATGCAGAGCAGGGCATGATTCTGAACGTAGTTGTCGGTATCATCGGCGCCTTCCTGGGCGGCTGGCTCCTGTCTCCACTGTTCGGTTCCGGCACCATCAACTCGGACGACTTCAGCGTTTCGTCGCTGCTGGTCTCGTTCCTGGGCGCCGTCATCCTGCTGGCCATCGTGAACCTGCTGCGTCGCGGCCGCGTTCGTTAATCGGCACAGTGGATAGTATTTACTGAAAAACCAACGCCTTGTGCGTTGGTTTTTTTTTCGCCTTGATAAGCATATGAGCCCAAAATTGTTCTGGATAATCCTGGTAACGAGTGCCCTGACCCTGGTGGCAGGCATTCTCGTGCTCAATTTCATGCCGGGCGAGAAGCAGATCGAGACCCGCCTCACCCGGCATTACGATTCCAACGACCCCCAGTTCCGCCGCTCGCTCGGCGTGCTGCTCGGGCCACCCATCCTCGAAGGCAACAAGGTCGAGGTGCTGCTCAATGGCGACGAGATCTTCCCGTCGATGCTGGAAGCGATCCGCGCGGCTGAAAAGACAATCACCTTCGAAACCTACATCTATTGGTCCGAGACGATCGGACAGGAATTTTCCGATGCCCTGGCCGAGCGCGCCCGTGCCGGCGTCAGGGTGCACCTGATGCTCGATTTCATGGGCAGCATGAAGATGGACCTGGCCCAGATCGACGCGCTCAAGAAAGCCGGCGTGCTGGTGCAGCGCTACCACAAGCCGGTGTGGTGGAAACTGGCGCGCCTGAACAACCGCACCCACCGCAAGCTGCTCGTGATCGACGGCAAGGTGGGCTTTACCGGCGGCGTCGGCATTGCCGACCAGTGGCGCGGCAAGGCCCAGGACGAGAAACACTGGCGCGACACCCATTTCCGCATCGAAGGTCCGGCGGTCGGGCAAATGCAGGCCGTGTTCAACGACAACTGGCTCAAGGCCACCGGCACCGTGCTCGATGGCCCCGATTATTTCCCGGCCCTGCCGCCGGTGGGCGACATGCCGGCCCAGGTGTTTTCCAGCTCGCCTACCGGCGGCAGCGAATCGATGCACCTGATGTACCTGATGGCCATCACCTCGGCGCGCAAGACGATCGACCTGTCGGCCGCCTACTTCGTGCCCGACGACCTGACCATCCGCACCCTGATGGAGGCGGCCAAGCGCGGCGTGCGGGTGCGCATCATCATGCCGGGCAAATACATCGATTCCGACCTGGTGAAAGCGGCCTCGCGCGAACGCTGGCCGCAGTTGCTGGCCGCCGGCGTCAAGCTGGCCGAGTACCAGCCCACCATGTACCACGTGAAAGCGCTGATCGTCGACACGCTGCTGGTGTCGGTCGGGTCGACCAATTTCGACAACCGCTCCTTCAGCATCAACGACGAAGCCAACCTGAACGTGCTGCATCCGGAATTCGCGCGCCAGCAGGAAGCCATCTTCGAGGCCGACTGGCGCCTGGCCAAGGAAGTCACCAAGGAAGCCTTCCGCGAACGCCCCTGGTGGCAGCGCGTGACCACCGGCGTGGCATCGCTGGTCAAGGCCCAGCTGTAAATACGGTCGAAATAACGGTTGACGGTAGGGATAGGTATTGCCGATACTCTTGGATGCTCCGCGGAGCCCCAAGAGTGATCCCCTTCCTAAAAGACTGACGACGCGAATGAAAAAGACTCTCCTCTCGCTGGCCATCCTCACCAGCTTCGCCGCACACGCGGATGAAGGCATGTGGATGCCGCAGCAGCTGCCACAAGTAGCCAAGCAACTCAAAGCCGCCGGCCTCAAGCTGGACCCGGCCGCCCTGACCAAGCTGACCGAATTCCCGATGGGCGCGATCGTGAGCCTGGGCGGTTGCTCGGCCTCGTTCGTCTCCCCGCAGGGCCTGGTGGTGACCAACCACCACTGCGTGTACAACAGCATCGCGGTCAACTCGACCCCGGAACGCGACCTGCTCGCCAACGGCTTCCTGGCCAAGACCCTGGGCGAAGAACTGCCGGCCGCGCCAGGCAGCCGCGTCTACGTCACCGAGGAAGTGGCGAACGTTTCCGACCAGATCATCACCCCTGAAGTCGCCAAGCTGAACGGCAAGGCCCGCATCGACGCCATCGAAAAGAACCAGAAGAAACTGGTGGCCGAATGCGAAAAGGACGCCGGCTACCGCTGCACCGTGGCCAGCTACTACGGCGGCCTGGAGTTCTACCGCCTGAAACAGCTCGAAATCCGCGACGTGCGCCTGGTGCACGCGCCACCGGCCGGCGTGGGCAAGTTCGGCGGCGACACCGACAACTGGATGTGGCCACGCCACACCGGCGACTACGGCTTCTACCGCGCCTATGTGAGCAAGGACGGCAAGGCCGCCGAGTTCTCGAAGGACAACGTGCCTTACCAGCCGAAACACGTGCTGAAGATCGCCAAGGAAGGCTCGAAGGAAGGCGACTTCATCATGGTGCTGGGCTACCCCGGCCGCACCAACCGCCACCGCCTGCCGTCCGAAGTGTCGTCGACCTTCGACTGGAACTACCCTGCCTTCGTGGCAGCATCGGGTGAAACCCTGGCCATCATCGAGCGCGAGACCAAGACCGACCCGGCCGCCAAGCTCAAGTACGCCGGCCAGATCGCCAGCGTCAACAACTACTACAAGAACCGCAAGGGCATGCTGACGTCCTACGCGGGCAGCGACTTCCTGCAGCGCAAGACCGCCGAACACGCGGCCCTGAAAGCCTGGGTTAACGCGACCCCGGCCCGCAAGGCCCAGTTCGGCGCCGACATCGAGACGGCCGAAAAACTGATCGCGGAACGCGACGCCGGCGCCAAGAAGGGCTTCTACCTGGCCTACGCGCAGCCGAAATTCCTGTCGTCGGCACGTTCGCTGTACCGCCTGGCCAACGAACGCACCAAGCCGGACGCCGAGCGCAAGTCGGGCTTCCAGGAACGCGACCTGGCACGCTGGAACTCGGTCGTGACCGGCCAGGACCGCACCTACGACGAAAAAGTCGACAAGGCGCTGGTGCTGAACTTCCTGACCAAGTACAGCGCCCAGCCGGCCGCCGAGCACGACGCCGCTTTCGATGCTGCCCTCGGCATCCGCGCCGGCATGGGCGAAGCCGAACTGAAGGCCGCCCTGGACCGCATCTACGCCGGTTCCAAGCTGGCCAACAAGGACGAGCGCATCACCTGGCTGAAGAAGTCGCCGGCCGAGTTCCAGGCCTCGAACGACAGCTTCATCAAGGCCGCGGTCGCGATGTACGACGCGTCGATGAAGGAAGAAGCCAAGGACGAAGAACTGGCAGGCAAGATCCAGCAAGCCTACGGCAACTACATGAAGGCCAAGATCGCCTACATGAACAGCAAAGGCCAAGCGGTCTACCCTGACGCCAACGGCACCCTGCGCGTTACCTTCGGCAAGATCGCCGGCCGCGACGTCGGCGCCGACGGCACCGGTTCCTGGACCGCCTTCACCAGCACCAAGGGCGTGGTCGCCAAGCACACCGGCGAAGGCGAGTTCAACGCCCCAGCCGCGCAGCTGGCAGCGATCCAGGCCAAGGACTTCGGCAAGTACGTCGATCCGAAGCTGAAAACCGTGCCGGTCAACTACCTGGCCACGCTGGACATCACGGGCGGCAACTCGGGTTCGGCCGCACTGAACGCCAAGGGCGAACTGATCGGCCTGGCCTTCGACGGCACCCTGGATTCGATCATCTCGGACTGGGACTTCAACAAGGCCATGACCCGCTCGATCCAGGTCGACAGCCGCTACATGCTGTGGAACATGAAGCATGTGGACAAGGCCGACAACCTGCTGAAGGAAATGAACGTGCAATAAGCGTTCGTTGCGTGGCGCTGCAAGGCGCCGTGTGAAAAGCCACGCAACTGCGATGTTGCGTGGCTTTTTGTTTTTGGCGGATGCTCAACTGCGTTCCTTGTTTCGCCCGCCACCCCGCCCGCCCCACCGATCGCGCAGTTCGTCGCGCCCCATGCGCACGCATCGCGCCATGGCGCTATGCTTCCTCCATCAACGCACTCCCTGGGAAGACAAGCATGAAAAAACTCTGGCTGATCTGCGGCGCACTGCTCGTGCTGGCATGCTCCGGCGCCGCGGCGCAGGAACTCCCTGACCCGTACGCCAAGGCGCGCGCCATTGTCGAGGACCTGGGCCGCATCACCGCGCCAACGGGCGTGCAGGACAGCTACAAGACCCGCATCGGCGGCGTCGATCAGTGGCTCAGTGTGCGCGGCCAGGACCGCGCCAATCCCATGATCCTGTTCGTGCACGGCGGCCCGGCCTCGCCCGTGACGCCGACCATGTGGCAGTTCCAGCGCCCGATCGAGGAATACTTCACGGTGGCGAACTGGGACCAGCGCGGGGCGGGCAAGAGCTACGGCGAGACCGATCCGGACAAGGTGGCCGGGACCATCCGCATCGAGCGCTACGTGGACGACGCCATCGAAGTGGCCGAGCACCTGAAGGCGCGCTACGGCCAGCGCAAGCTGGTCCTGATGGGCCACAGCTGGGGCACCATCATCGGCATGCGCGCCGCGCTCAAGCGCCCGGACCTGTTCCATGCCTACGTGGGCGTCGGCCAGGTGCTGGACGTGCGCGAGAACGAGCGCATCAGCTTCGACTACGCCATGGCGCGCGCGACACGCGAGAACAACACGGAAGCGCTGAAGGAAATGGGCACGATCGCGCCCTACCCCGGCGACCAGCCGATCACGCGCGAGCGCATCATCGTCGCGCGCAAGTGGCCGCAGCACTACGGCGGCCTGTCGGCCTTCCGCAGCGATTCAGGCTACTTCTTCCGCGGCCCGCTGCTCTCGCCCGAGTACACCCCAGGCCAGGTAAAGGACATCGACAAGGGCAGCGTGCTGACCCTGGGCCGGGTACTGCCGGAGTTCCTCCAGGTGTCCTTCGCCGCTGTGAAGCGCTTCCCGATCCCGGTCGTGATGTTCGTGGGCCGGCACGACTACACGACGCCCGCGGCGCCGACCGTGGCCTGGATGGAGCAGGTGGACGCGCCGTACAAGCGCGTGGTGTGGTTCGAGCGCTCGGCGCACATGATTCCGTGGGAGGAGCCGGGCAAGACCCTGGTGAGCCTCCTCGAATTCGTCCGGCCGCTGGTTCGGTAAAGTGCGATACGTCGTTCGCGCCACTGGCGCCTACGACGTCCCGTGCAGGCGGGAATAACGCCACTGGCATTATTCCCCCCAAGTTCGATGCGATCCTAAACCTTCAAGCGGTGCGGGCGTGCACGCAAGATTGGATTCCCGCCTGCGCGGGAATGACCTTGGTGAGGCTGGCGATTTTTCCAGCACAGCGCTCCCCGAATCCGGCACACGTGCGTCATTACAAAGAAACCGCAAGGCCTGGGGCGAGGCGCTGGTGCGCCTGAAGACGATGCTCGAGGCCTAGGCCATCATTGCGTCCAGCTCGGCCGCGACCTGCTGCGCCAGCTGGTGGATGTGGAAGCCGTCCACGAAACCGTGGTGGGCCTGCACCGAGAACGGCAGCTCGAGGCGGCCGTTGGCGCTTTCCCTGAACTTGCCCCAGGCGAAGGACGGAATGTCCGGCTCTGCCAGCGAGAAGCTCGGGTGCTGGATCGACGTGAAGGCCAGCCAGGGGATGCAGGTGACGAACACCTGTTCCCTCGCTTCGCGCGGCGTGCGGGCCGCGTACTCCATGTTCAGCGCCACCATGCTGCTCGCCTGCTCGCGCGCCGCGATGCCGCGCGCGACGAATTCGTGCAGGTCGTCCGACCAGTCGAACTGGGCGAAATTCAGGTCATTGTGCTGGTTGACCACGGTGAAGGATGGAATCAGGCGGTCGATGCGGATGACTTCGCCGTCCAGCAGGCGGTAGCGGAAGTTCTCGAGCTTCAGGACCGCACGCAGCACGGCGCACAGCAGCACGTGGAAGGGCGCCAGGCCCTGCGCCTTGCACCACGGCCGGAAATCCGGCAGCGCGAGCGGGAAGCAGATGTTGACCGCCGCGCTGTCCATGGCGTCGAACAGCGCGAAGCGGTCGCGCCGGCGCTCGAAATTCTCCAACTTACGAAGCCTTGTTCAGGCGGCTGTGGCGCATGCTGTACAGGAAGTAGGTTGCCACGGCCGCCGCCATCCAGATGAAGAAGACGCGGAAGGTGGTCGCCGACAAATCCTTCATGATGTACAGGCAGGCGAAGATCGACAGGCCCGGGATCAGGTAGGGGCCGAAGGGCACGCGGAAGGCGCCCGGCTCGCCGCGGCCCTGCTTTGCGCGGATCACGGGCACCGCCACCGACACCACGATGAAGGCGGTCAGCGTTCCCATGCTCACCATGTCCCACAAGAAGGTCGCGTCGACCAGGCCGGCCACCGCGGCCACCACGGCGCACACGATCAGGGTATTGTTGGTGGGCGCCAGGGTGCGCTTGTTCACCTTCTGGAACACCTTCGGGATCAGGCCATCGCGGCTGATCGCATACAGGATGCGGGTCTGGCCGTAGATCGTCACCAGGGTCACCGAGAACACCGAGACCACGGCGCCCGCGGACAGCACCAGCGCCGGCCAGGCCTGGCCGGTCACGTTCTGCAGGATCACCGACAGGCCGGCTTCCTGGCCCGCGAACATGTGCGAAGGCTGGGCGCCCATCGCAGCCAGCGCCACCAGCAGGTAGAACACGGTCACGATCGCCAGCGCCGACAGGATCCCGATCGGCACGTTGCGGCGCGGGTTGTTCACTTCTTCGCCGGCGGTGGCGATGGTGTCCAGGCCAATAAAGGAGAAGAACACGGTGCCGGCGGCGGCGGTCACGCCGGCCATGCCGACGTAGCCGCTCTCGCGGTCGGGGTTGAAGAAGGGCGTGAAGTTGGCGGTGTCGAAACCGGTAAAGGCGATCACGCAGAAGAAGATCAGGATCGCCAGCTTGACCAGTACCATGACGGCGTTGGTGGTGGCCGATTCCTTGGTGCCGCGCACCAGCAGGATGCAGCACATGGCGATCAGGAGCACCGGCGGCAGGTTGAAGTTACCGGGCGTGAAATGGACGTTGTGGTGGTCCGATACGAACATCGGCGAGCGCAGGTGGGCCGGGATCTCCCAGCCGAAGGCGTTCTGCAGGAAGTTATTCAGGTAGTCCGACCAGCCGATCGCCACCGCGCTTCCCGCCAGGCCGTATTCGAGCAGCAGGCAGGCCGCCACGATGAAGGCGGCGAACTCGCCGACGGTCGCGTAAGCGAAGGAATACGAGGACCCAGCGGCCGGCACCCGGCCCGCCAGTTCGGCGTAGCACAGCGCGGTCAGGCCGGCGGTGACGGCGGCCAGCAGGAAGGACAGGATCACGGCCGGGCCGGCCTTTGGCACCGCCTCGACCATCGTGAAGAAGATGCCGGTGCCGATGGTGGCGCCGACGCCGATCATGGTCAGCGGGAACAGGCCGAGCGACCGTTGCAGCCCGCCGCCGGCGCTGTCCCCATCCTCGTGAGGATGCTCAGCTGTTTTCGTGCGGATCAGCTTTTGGCCCAGGGTCAGATTCACGGCATGTCCTTTGGTTAGGCGACTTCAGCGGCGGCATGGGGCCGCCAGCAATCAAAAGGAGCGATTATAGGGTAGTTGTGTTTTCTCAAACAAAATAGTTTTCTTAAAGATGCATTCTTTGAGCATGTTTGATAGAATGGGCGCGTCCGCACGGATTTCCCCATCCCGTCTGGACCATTTTTTTGGCCCTAAACATTCATACTCAATACATCAATCAGGAAACCACCATGATCTCGAGCGCTTCCCGTCCCTACATCGATGCCTCCGTTCCCGTCCTGCGCGAACACGGCGTTGCCATCACGACCACCTTCTACGCCAGCATGTTCGCCGCCCATCCGGAGCTGACCAAGCTGTTCAACATGGGCAACCAGGCCAATGGCGCGCAGCAGCAGTCGCTGGCGTCGGCCGTGTTCGCGTACGCCGCCAACATCGGCAATGCCGGCGCGCTCGGGCCCGTGGTGAGCCGCATCGTGCACAAGCACGCCTCGGTGGGCATCCGCGCCGACCACTACCCGATCGTCGGCCACCACCTGCTGGGAGCGATCAAGACGGTGCTGGGCGAAGCCGCTACCGAACCGCTGCTGGCCGCATGGGAAGAAGCCTATACCTCGCTGGCGCGCCTGCTGATCGAAGCGGAAGAAAAGATGTACGCGCAAGCCGGCGTGGCGCCGGGCCAGACCCGCCCGATGCGGGTGACGGAAGTGGCGCGCGAGAGCGACAACGTGATCTCGATCCGCATGGCGCCACTGGACGGCGGCGTTGTGCCGCCGTTCCAGGCCGGCCAGTATGTCAGCGTGGCGGTGGACTTCAAGGACGGCCGGCGCCAGCTGCGCCAGTACAGCTTGTCGGACGCGCCGGGCAAGGACATGCTGCGGATCTCGGTCAAGCGCGAGGAAGGCGGCGCCCACCCGGCCGGCGAAGTCTCGACCTGGCTGCACAACAACGTGAGCGTGGGCGACATCTTGCACCTGACCCACCCGTTCGGCGACTTCCTCCCCGATACCGAATCGAACGAGCCGGTGGTGCTGCTGTCGGCCGGCGTGGGCATCACCCCGATGATCGCGGCGCTGAACCGCATCGCGATGGTGAACCCGGAGCGCCGCGTGATCTTCGCGCACGCCGCCCGCAACGCAGCCCACCACGCGCACCAGGTCGATGTCGCCGCCGCAAGAGCGCGCATGCCGCACCTGCACGTGGTGAGCTTCCATGAAGAAGGCGACGCGGCCGGCGCCCTGCCCGGCAAGATGGACCTGGCGCGCCTGCCGTCGTGGCCACGCACCGAAACCGATGTCTATATGTGCGGCCCGCTGCCGTTCATGCAGGCGCAATGGAGCGCCCTGCTGGCAGCCGGCGCGCCGGCGGGCCGCCTGCACCGCGAGGTGTTTGGCCCTGACCTGCTGGATAACCTGCTGTAAGCCGATCGCGACAGGCGTCAATCCAGCAGGTGCACGCCCTTGCCGGTGATGTTGCGCTGGCCCGGCTGCCCGTACACCCGGATCCCGCCCGAGCCGCCGCCGTGGGCAACCAGGGATTGCCTGACGGTGGCGCGGATGCCGCCCGACCCATTCGTGGCCAGGTCGGCATCCTGGGTCGACAGGCTGGCCAGGTCCACGCTGCCGGAACCGGCCACGCGGGCGTTCAGCGAGCGCACCACGCCGCCCGCCTGCAGCACGCCCGAGCCATCCACGCTGACGCGCGCATAGTCGCCGCGAATCTCTCCCACGTTCATGCGGCCCGAGCCCGACAGGCTGAGGTCCGCGCTGGCGCTGCGCAGCGCACCCGCATCGAGGATGCCCGAGCCGCTCACCCTGGCGTTCAGGCTGTCGACCTTCCCGGCCAGCCGCACCTGCCCCGAACCGCTCTTGCGCACGTCCAGCGGCGCGCCATCGAGGTTGCTGACCGTGACCTGGCCCGAGCCCGAGGCCCGCACGTCGCTCAGGCGCGGCGTGGTGTAGACGATGCGCACCGGCGCCTTGCTGCGCAGCTGGCGCTCGCTGGCGATGTACAGCGTGTCGCCGCGTTGCTCGGTGCGGATGAAGGGCAGCAGGTTGCCGTCGGCTTCCACCAGCAGCGAGGGCGCGGGGCCGACCCGCACCTCGACCTGCATCGCGCCGCTCACTTCCAGCCGGCCGAGCGTTCCCACCTGGCGCTGGTCGCGCGCCGGAATGCCGTCGCCGTCCACGGCGCTGTCGCTGAACACTGTGCGCATGCGCACGTCGTCATCGTTGGGCGAGACGATGATGGCGCAGCCGCTCAGGGCGGCAATGGCGGCGAGGGCGATGAGGGTACGCATGGCAGGTGTCCTTGATGGGGGTTGTTGACTTGGCATGACTCTAGCAAGCCCCCTCCCCTGCCGCCCGGCGCCTGCGACAGGATGCAAGAATCGCATGCTGAGCTGCGGCCGTGGGCCGCGAACGTCAGCGCTGGCCCAGGCGGGTGCTGCCGAACAGCGCCTTGTGCTCGCGCGGCTGCGAGCGCCAGTACTGGGGCGGCGCGAACACCTGGTCGCCCAGGGTCGCCGCCGCATGCCACGGCCAGCGCGGGTCGTAGAGCATGGCGCGCGCCAGGCCAATGACGTCGGCCTGGCCCTGCTGCAGGATGTCTTCGGCCTGCTGCGCTTCCGTGATCAAGCCCACCCCGATGGTGGCCAGGCCCGTTTCCGCCTTGATGCGCTGCGCGAACTCGACCTGGTAGCCCGGCCCCAGGGGAATCTCTTGCCGCGGCGAGACGCCGCCGGTGGAGACATGCATGAAGTCGCAGCCACGCGCTTTCAGCTCCTGGGCGAAGCGCACGCTCTGCTCGATCTCCCAGCCGCCCTCCACCCAGTCGGTCGCCGAAATGCGCATGCCCACCGCCATCTCCCGTGGCACCGCGGCGCGCACCGCGTCGAAGACTTCCAGCGGGAAGCGCATGCGGTTCTCCAGCGCGCCGCCGTAGGCATCGCTGCGGCGGTTCGACAGCGGCGACAGGAACTGGTGCAGCAGGTAGCCGTGGGCGCCGTGCAGCTCGATGCCGTCCAGTCCCAGCGCGTGGGCGCGCCGGGCTGCGGCCACGAAGCCATCTTTTACGCGCGCCAGGCCCGCGTCGTCCAGCGCCAGCGGCACGGTTTCGCCGTCGGCATGCGGTACCGCGGACGGGGCGACCGTTTGCCAGCCCCGCGGCTGGCCTGGGGGAATATTGGCGCCCCCTTCCCACGGCACCTCGCTCGAGGCCTTGCGGCCCGCGTGGGCCAGCTGGATCGCGATCTTGATGGGGGAATGGCGGCGGATGGCCCGGATGAGCGGGGCCAGCGCGTCCGTGTGCGCGTCGGACCAGAGGCCCAGGTCGTCGGGAGAAATGCGGCCTTCAGGCGTGACGGCGGTCGCTTCGAGGATCAGCAGGCCGGCGCCGGACAGGGCCAGGCCGCCGAGGTGGATCATGTGCCAGTCGGTGGGCAGGCCATCGACGGCTGAATACTGGCACATCGGCGCGATGGCGATGCGGTTGGGGAGTTGCAGGGGGCCCAGGGTGACTGGGGAGAAAAGCATGCTGCTCATGAGGCCTCCGCGTCTTTTCGGGAAAGGCTTCAGTCTAGTGCAGTGGTGGTTTTGGTGCTGGCGACGTCGGTGGGGAACTTGGATTCCCGCCTGCGCGGGAATGACGTGCTGATATTGTTGGCCCCAAGACCGTCGCTCCCGCGCAGGCGGGAGCCTAATTTCGTGTGATCACGCGACCCGCGTCACCATCAACCCCGCACGCAAACCAACCCGCACATCCGGATTCGGAAACACCACCAGCTCCTCCTCATGCTCCACGGTATACACCGTATCGCCGTCGGTCGCGATGACATCGCCCTTCTTCATCGGCGTGAAGTTCCAGGTCTCGCGCCCCACCGACATGGTGAAGGCATCCGACAGCTTGATCACCTGGCGCGCCGTGGCAAACACGTGCGGCGCCGCCCTGGCGGCAAGCCCGGGCTGCCCGCGCAGCAGCCGGTCCAGCGCCTCCGACGCATCGGCAAATTGCGACAAATCGTTCTGCCCCAGCGTGCCGACCCTTCCCAGCTCCACCGTGGTACCGGCAGCGCCATGGTGCTCGCTTGAATAGTAACTATAGGTGCCCACCGACTTCGGGTTCATGATCACCGCCCCGATCGCCGCCTGCCCCAGCCAGTCGATCAGCGCCTTGCGCGCTTGGTCAGCAATCAGCTCCGGCACGATCGCGAACATCGGGTAGTGCGAAGGGCGGATTGCCGTATGCAGGTCCAGGTGCCAGCGCTGCGGCCCTGCCCCGGCAAAGAAATCCACCGTCGCGGCAATCAGGCGGTCGGCGCGCGCCGCTTCGAAGGTGCCGGCCAGCGAACCACGCTCGGCGCGGAACATGCGGTTCAGGTCCGCATCGATGAAACGCTTGCCCTGGGCGATCGCGTCGATGTTCCCGACGCACAGCATCAGGTCCACCGCCAGTGCTTGCGGGGTGCGCGACAGGGCTTCGATGACCAGGGCGACCATTTCGATCGGCCCGGTCTCGTCGCCATGTACGCCCACCGACACCAGCACGCTGGCGCGCGCCGGGTCGGCAAGCGCCGCCTTCACCGTGATGACGCCGCTCGCCGGCAGGCCGACGGCGAAGCCAGCCTCCGTGAAGCGCTGCGCGACCTGGCTGAAGTCTCCTCCAGCCAGCGCGCGCACCGCTTCCGGCAGCGCAGGGTTATCGGCTGCGCTCATCGCCTCAGGCAGCCAGGCGGTCTGGGCTCGAGCCTTCCGACAGGGCCCACACATCCAGCATGGCCTGCTCGAGCTCCACTGGCTGTGCGAAGCCGGTGAGGCCGCGCGCCTCGGTGACTTCCTTCACGGCTGCCAGCGGGTCGCCGCCCTTGCCGACACGCTCGATCACCTGCAGCAGCAGGCGCTGCTGGGTGCGGCGCAGTGCCTGCATCGCGTAGTTGCGCAGCTGTTCCTGCGACTTGCTCTGGGCCGGCAGTTTCAGGCCGCGCTCGAGCGTGTCGATGCCGGCCTGCTGGCGCAGGGCCATGCCGACCTGCAGGAACTGGGCCAGGCTCATGCCGTTTGGACGCTGCACCGACACGGCCGCGAACAGGAAGGTGGCCAGCGACTCGATGGTCTCGACCGCCTTCCAGGCGCCGGTGAACGGTGCCGGCAGGCCGCTGTGGCCGTCGGCTTCCGAACGGGCCGGGCTCAGGCTGCGCAGCTGGTCGGCCTGGCCGAACAGCGTGGACAGCTCGGCCATGCCGTCGGTACCGGCTGGCAGCGACAGCACGCCTTCGATCACGGCGCGCAGCAGCGCACGGGTGCGCGCATCGACCGCCATCGAGACGTCACGCGGCACCTTCAGCGCGTCGGCGTCGAGCGCGTCGAACACCGGCGCCAGGTGCAGCGCCGACCAGGCGCGGGCCCAGGCCTTGACCACTTCGGTCTCGTCGACACGGTGCTCGGCCGCCAGGTCGCGCAGCATCAGCGGACCGCAGCGGTTGACCGCTTCGTTGGCCAGCACGGTCGCCAGGATGGTGTTGGCCAGCGGATGGTCCAGCGGGTCGCGCGTGGCCACCAGCTGGGCCGGGAAGTAGGGGCGCAGCAGCGAGTCGGCCCACGATTCGCCCGTGAGGTCGAGCACCGACAGCGTGCGCTTGAAGCGGTTCTTGACGTTGGCGATGACCACCGCCAGTTCCGGCGCCGTCAAGCCCATGCCCAGTGCCTTGCGGCGGGTCAGCTCGGTGTCGCTCGGCAGCTGTTCCAGTTCGCGCGAGACCGAACCGTCCGACTCCAGGTTCGTGATCAGGGCCGCATAGCCCTCCACGATGGATGCGGTGGCCTGGGCTTGTGCTTCGCGGGTCAGGAGGTGGGTCTGCTGCGTGTTGTCGCGCAGGACCAGGTCTTCCACCGCGCCGGTCATCTCGTTGAGCACGCGGTTGCGGTCTTCTTCCGACAGCTTGCCAGCGTTGACTTCGGTGTCGAGCCAGATCTTGATGTTCACTTCATGGTCGGAGCAGTCCACGCCGGCCGAGTTGTCGATCGCATCGGTGAAGATGCGGCCGCCAGCCAGTGCAAACTCGATACGGCCGGCCTGGGTAGCGCCCAGGTTGCCGCCTTCGGCCACCACCTTGCAGCGCAGTTCGTTGCCGTTGACGCGGATGCGGTCGTTGGCGCGGTCCTTCACCTGGGCGTGGGTCTCGGTCGAGGCCTTGATATAGGTTCCAATGCCGCCGTTGTAGAACAGGTCGACCGGCGCGAGCAGGATGCGGTGCATCAGTTCTTCAGGCGCCAGCGCGGTTTCCTTGATGTCGAGCGCCGCCCGGATTTCCGGCGACAGCTCGATCGAGCGCGCGCTGCGCGGGAACACGCCGCCGCCCTGCGAGATCAGGCCCTTGTCGTAGTCTTCCCACGACGAGCGTGGCAGCACGAACATGCGCTGGCGTTCCTTGAACGAGGTTTCGACGTCCGGCGCCGGGTCGAGGAAGATGTGGCGGTGGTCGAACGCGGCCAGCACCTTCAGCTGGCGCGACAGCAGCACGCCGTTGCCGAACACGTCGCCCGACATGTCGCCCACGCCGACCATGGTCACCGGGGTGGTGCCCATGTCGTGGCCCAGTTCGTAGAAGTGGCGCTTGACCGCTTCGAACGCGCCCTTTGCGGTGATGCCCATCTTCTTGTGGTCGTAGCCGTTCGAGCCGCCCGAGGCAAACGCGTCGCCCAGCCAGAAGCCGCGCTTGACGGCGATGCTGTTGGCGATGTCGGAGAAGGTCGCGGTGCCCTTGTCGGCAGCCACCACCAGGTACGGGTCGTCCTGGTCGTAGCGCACGGTGTTCTCCGGCGGGACGATGGCGCCGCGCACGCGGTTGTCGGTCACTTCCAGCAGGCTGGCAATGAACAGGCGGTACACCGATTCACCCTCGGCCGCGATCACTTCACGCGCGGCGCCGGTCGGCATCTGCTTGCACACGAAGCCGCCCTTGGAGCCGGCCGGCACGATGACGGCGTTCTTCACCATCTGGGCCTTGACCAGGCCGAGCACTTCGGTACGGTAGTCTTCCATGCGGTCCGACCAGCGCAGGCCGCCGCGGGCGACCGGGCCGCCACGCAGGTGCACGCCCTCGAAGCGGCGCGAGAACACATAGATCTCGCGGTAAGGACGCGGTTCCGGGGCCAGCGCCAGGTTGCTGGTGTCGACCTTGAAAATCATCTTTTCGCCGTCGTTCTGGAAATAATTGGTGCGCACCGTGGCCAGGGCCAGGTCCACCAGCGCGGCCATGATTTCTTCGGTGTCGGCGTGGTTCAGGGTCGACACGCCGGCCTTGAGCGCGGCCAGCTTGGCGGTGCCGGCGGCGTGCTCGGACTCGCCCAGTGCCGGGTCGAAGCGCAGCACGAAGGCAGTGACGAATTCCTTGACCAGCGCAGGCTGGGTGCGCAGGGTCTCGGCCATGTAGCGCACCGAGAACTTGGAGCCGAGCTGGCGCCAGTAGCTGATGTAGGCGCGCACCAGCTGCACTTCGCGCATCGACAGGCCGCCTTCGATGGTCAGGCCGTTCATGCGGCCGTCTTCGGCGTCGTTGTTGAACAGCGCCGTGAACAGTTCTTCGGCCACTTCGATGATGCCCGGCTTGACCAGCTTGTCGCCGCTCTCGTCGTCCACCGCCAGTGCGGTGACGTTGTGGCGCACGCCGTCGGCGGTGGTGAAGGACCAGGTCTGCTCGCGGTCGACCGCGATGCCGGCGTTGGCCAGCGCCGGAAGGATGCGCGACAGCGATGGCACGTTTTCGCCCGAGTACAGGCGGATCGAGGCGTCGCGCGCGGCATTGCCTTCGCCGCTACCCGGCTCGACGCGCACGGCGACGCGGTCGGGCTGGCCGTTCTTCATCATGGCGACCAGGTCGCGGAAGGCGATTTCAGGCGCGGTGGCGGTAACAAACGACACCGGCAGATTGGCGCCGAGCTTGCGCACGGCGCTGCGCTGGGCGTGGTCTTCCACGCCATTGGTCAGGGCCGCGAAGCGGTCATGCCAGCCGTCCAGCACCGCCAGCAACGGCTGCTGGATATCGGTTTCCAGGTCGAGCGGATAGCGCGCGGCGTGGGCGATCAGGTAGACGCGGGCCAGTGGGCCGTCGGCCACCAGGGTCTGCACGCGCACGTCGACCGCGCCCGAGCTTTGTTTCAGGGCCTGGGCCAGGGCGGCGGCCACGGCGGCGCTGTAGCGCTCGCGCGGCAGGTAGACCAGCACGTTCAGGTGGCGCGCATACACGTCGCGGCGCGCGAAGACTTTCGGGCGCGGCTGCTTGTACATCGACACGACCGAGCTGCACACCTGGGCCAGCCATTCCGGATCGGCTTCCAGCGCTTCGGTGCGCGGCAGCGATTCGAGGATCTCGACGAACTTCTCGGCGCGGAAGCCTTCCTGGCGCACGCCGGCGATCGACAGCACCTTGGCCACGCGGCCGCGCGCGAACGGCAGCCGCGCCAGCGGGGTGGTGGTGGCGGCGCGGGTCAGCAGGCCGACGAAGCAGTGCTCGCCCAGGATCTTGCCTTGGGCGTCGGTGTTGCGCACGCCGATGAAGTCCAGCGGCTGGTCGCGGTGCAGGGTGCCTTCGACGTCGGCCTTGACGATCGAGAGGGTATCGGCGCGGCGCGACAGGGTTTCGAAGTCGCCCGGGATGTTGGCCAGGCAGGTGCCGTAGACCGGGTGCGCGGTGTCGGCCAGCACGCCGATGCGGCTTGGGATGTCGCGTTCGAGTTCGCGCACGCCTTCCTTGACTGCGTAGTAGGCGTAGCCGAAGGGCTCGAAGCCTTCGTTCTTGGCCCACTCGAGGAAGGCGGCGGCTTCCTGGCCTTCCGGCGTGGCGGCCTGGGACGCCGCTGCGGCAACCGCCGTCATGCGGTCGGCCATTTTCACGGCGTCGCGGTGCACCACGGCGGCGTCGTTGGCCACCATGCGGATGCGCGCGGTCAGCGCGTCAAGTTCGGCGAATTCGAGTTCGTCGCTCATGAGGATCAGCACGATCGATTCCAGCGGCGCGCCGGCTTCGCCGACCGCGCTGGCCAGGCCATTGGCGTCGCGGCGCACGGCCAGCACGGCGTTCATCACGCCGGCCGCCGTCTGGCGCTCCTTGCGCAGGGCCATGACGAAGGAATCGACCAGGTAAGGCATGTCGTCGTTCAGGATCAGCAGTGCGGTGGCCATGCCGCCACGTCCGTCGGAATACTTCATCTGCGCGATCTGGCAGCCAGGGCCGGTGCGCTGGGCCAGCTGCGAGAAACCTTCCCACAGCACCGGCGCCAGGCTCTCGGGCGCGGTGCCGGCCAGGTCTTCGTCATCGAGCGATCCGAGCCACGCGCTGATCAAGGAGCCCACCTGCGTCGGGGCGCCTGCGGCGGACTGGTTTGCATTCACCAGCGCGAGCGTCTGGTTGCGCAAATCTTGAGGCATGTCTTTCATGTTGCTTCTCCAAAGTTGTGTGCCGGGGGCGCGCCTGGCTTGTGGCTTCGCGCCGCCCTGCACTTATATGGACGGGGGTGTCCCGTCCGAATTCCGTGGGCGCCTTTTCAATCCGGGCGCGCCAATCCGTTATTAGAACATGCCGTGCGGGCCAGGTCACCCCGTCGCGCACGGCCCCGTTCATGCAAGGTCGTACAGGCCGGGCAGGCCGAGGATGCGTTCGAGTTCCTCGAGCGCCGCGGTGCATTCGAGCGCCAGCTGCGGGTCGGCCAGGTCCTTCGGCTCGACCCGGTCGCGGTAGGTTTTTTCGACCCAGGCCGCCAGTTGTGCGTACAGCGTTTCCGTCATGATCACGCCCTGGTGCATGGCGCTTGCTTCGTCGTCGGTGAGGGCCACGCGCAGGCGCAGGCAGGCCGGCCCGCCGCCATTGCGCATGCTCTGGCGCAGGTCGAATTCCACCAGCTCGTCGATCGGGCCGCCGCCGGCCACCAGGCTTTCCAGGTAGCGCGACACGGCGGCGTTCTCGCGGCATTCGTGCGGCACCACCAGCGCCATGCGGCCGTCCGGCTTGGTGAGCAGCTGGCTGTTGAACAGGTAGCTGGCCACCGCATCGCCCACCGGCACCTGGCTGGTGGCCACCCGTACCGGCGCCAGGTCGGTGTCGACGCCGGCCAGCGCGCGGCGCAGCGCGTCGACGGTGGCAGCTTCATCGGCGAAGGCCTGCTCGTGGTAGAACAGCACGTTGCCGTTGCCGACCGCGATCACGTCATTGTGGAACACGCCCTGGTCGATCACGTCCGGGTTCTGCGACGCGAACACGGTGCGCGCCGGGTCCAGGCCGTGCAGGCGGGCCACCGCCTGCGAGGCTTCCAGGGTCTGGCGCGCCGGGTATTTTTTAGGGCTTGGCGCCGAGGGGTCGAACTCCACCCGCCCATACACGAAGAACTCGACGCCGGCCGCGCCGTGCGAGGCGGCGAAGCGGGTGTGGTTGGCCGCGCCCTCGTCGCCGAAGGCCGGCACCGGCGGCAGCGCGTCGTGCACCACGAAGCGGCTGGCGTCGCCAAAGATGGCGCGCAGCGTGCGGGTGGCCTGCACGTGTTCTTCCGAGCGGTGCAGCTTGTTGTTCAAGTTCGCCGCCGTGAAGTGCACGCGGCCGTCCTGCGAGTCGGCCGAGGGGCTGACGGTGGCCGCGTTGGCGGTCCACATCGGCGCGGCCGACCAGGCGCAGGCCAGCACCACGGGCGCCTCGCGGAAGGCGCGCGCCAGCACGTCGGCGTCGGTGCCGGAAAAACCGAGGCGGCGCAGCAGCCGGAAGTTAGGGCGCGCCTGCGGCGGCATCACGGCCTGGGCAAAGCCGCGTGCTTCCAATGCCCGCATCTTGGCCAGGCCCTGCAGGGCAGCCTGGCGCGGGTTGGCGCTGCTGCGCACATTGCTGAACGAGGCGACGTTGCCGAACGAGAGCCCGGCATAGTTGTGGGATGGGCCAACCAGGCCGTCGAAGTTGAATTCGCGAGCGGTACGCATACGTTAGAAGCTCAGTCCCGGCGACAGCTTGGCCGGCATCTCGAGGGCGGCCGTCTCGATCGAGGCGACCGGGTAGGCGCAGTAGTCGGCCGCGTAATACGCGCTCGGGCGGTGGTTGCCCGATTTGCCGACGCCGCCGAACGGCGCCGAGCTGGCCGCGCCCGTGGTCGGGCGATTCCAGTTGACGATGCCGGCGCGGGCGCGCACCGAGAAGCGCTTCCACAGTTCTTCGGACGGCGACAGCAGCGCCGCTGCCAGGCCGTATTCGGTGGCATTGGCCACCCGCAGCGCTTCGTCGAAGTCTTTTACGCGGATCACCTGCAGCAGGGGGCCGAACCACTCTTCGTCGGCAATGCCCTGCACGCCCGTGGTGTCGACGATGCCGGCGGTGACGAAACCGGCGTTCGGGTCGGGCTGCTTCATCTGCAGCAGCACCTTGCCGCCCTTGGCGGCCATGTCGGCCTGCGCCTGCACCAGGCGCGCGGCGACGGCGCTCGATACGACAGGGCCCATGAAGGGCTGCGGCTCGGCGTTCGACGGGCCCACCTGCAGGGTCGCTGCGATTTTTACCAAACGGTCAAGAAACGCCTGCCCTTGCGGGCTGTCCTGGATGACCAGGCGGCGCGCGCAGGTGCAGCGCTGGCCGGCCGAGATGAAGGCCGACATCACCGCGTGGTGCACGGCGGCGTCGATATCCTGGGGGGTGTCGTTGAGGTCCCACACCACCAGCGGGTTGTTGCCGCCCATTTCCAGCGCCAGCATCTTGCCCGGCTGGCCGCCGAACTGCTTGTGCAGGGCGGCGCCGGTCTGGCTGCTGCCGGTGAACAGCACGCCGTCGATCTGCGCTTCCTGGCCCAGCACGATGCCGGTCTCGCGGCCGCCGTTCACCAGGTTCAGCACGCCCTTCGGCAGGCCGGCCTGTTCCCACAGCTGCACGGTTTTCACCGCAGTGCGCGGCGCGTATTCGCTCGGCTTGAACACCACGGTGTTCCCGGCGATGAGGGCCGGCACGATGTGGCCGTTGGGCAGGTGGCCGGGGAAGTTGTAGGGCCCGTACACGGCGAACACGCCATGCGGGCGGTGGCGCAGCACGGCGTTGCCGTCGGCGACCTTGTTGCTGGCCTCGCCGGTACGCGCGCCGTAGGACTGCACCGAGATGTCGATCTTGGCGGCCATGGTCGCCACTTCCGTGCGCGCTTCCCACAAGGGCTTGCCCACTTCCTCGGCGATGATGGCGGCCAGCTCTTCGGCGTGCTCCTTGAGCAGGTCGCGAAAGCGCGTGGCGATGGCGATGCGTTCTTCCAGCGGCGTCAAGGCCCAGGCTTCGAAGGCGCCGCGCGCCGCGTTCGCCGCACGCGCGACATCGTCCGCGGTGGAGCCGTTGCTGGTCCAGGTCTGGCGGCCGGTCGACGGGTCGATGGTGGCCAGCTCGGCGCCGCTGCCGGCGAGCCACTCGCCGGCGATGTAGTTCGACAGGTTAGGCATGCGCATTCTTCCTTACGTTGAGGGGCAGCGTTCGTACGTCGTCGCCGGCCTGCACGTGCAGCTGCGACAGCTCCTGGGCCGACAGCGCGACGTGCTTGGCGCCGGGTACGGCGCGGGTGAGGATCATCCGGAAATCGGCCAGCTTGGTGTTCGATACCAGCAGGTGCTCGGTCTCGCCTTCCGGCACGCCTTCGGAGGCGACCGCCAGTACGCTGTCGCGCACCGCGCGCAGCTCGGACACGCGGCCCTGCAGCACCGGGCCGGCGTCGAAGATGTCGACGTAGCCTTCGTAGTGCATGCCTTCGCGTTCCAGCAGCTTGCGCGCCGGCTGGGTCGAGGTATGGACCTGGCCGATCACGTCGCGCGCCGATTCCGGCAGGTAGTCGACATATAGGGGCTGGCGCGGCATCAGTTCGGCGATGAAGGATTTCTTGCCGATGGCGGTGAGGCCGTCCACATGGTTGAAGTCCATCTTGAAGAAGTGGCGGCCCAGGCCTTCGTAGAAGGGCGAGACGCCGTTCTCGTCCTGGTAGCCGCGCATCTCGGCGATGATCTTCTCGGTGAACATCTGCTGGAACTGGGCGATGAACAGGAAGCGGCTCTTGGACAGCCACTTGCCGTTGAAGCCCGCGCGGTACTGGGGCAGCAGGAACAGCGAGCACAGTTCGGTCGAGCCGGTGAGGTCGTTCGACAGGTACAGCGTCTCCATGCGCGTGAACACGTCGAGTTCGCGGCTGCAGTGCACCAGGGTGCCGATGCGGTAGTTGTAGAACGGCTCGGTGAGGCCGACCGCGCCCTTGATGGCGCATACGCCGGCGATGCTGGCGGCTTCTTCGCCATTGGCCGTATGCTCGAGCACGAACATGTAGTCGCGCTGCTCGGGCGGGATGGTTTCATTGAACGAGGCCACCGCGGTATCGACGCGGTCGCCCAGCATCTTGCGGTCGGGCTTGAGGGTGGTCATGCCACTGCCGGCCTGGCGCGCCATCTCGATCAGGGCGTCCAGGTCGGAAGTTTGTACTGCACGGATAACGAGCATGGAGTCCTCTCTCAGATGCGCACGCAGGTGACGCTGTCACCCACGGATACGCCCAGCGCCTGCTGGGCGTCGCGCGACAGGCAGATGGCCTGGGCGGAGTCGGCCGATGGGCAGGCGGCGATGACGGCGCGGAAGTTCTGTTCGGTGCTGGCGACCGCGTACGTTACCAGTTCGTCGCTGCCGGCGGCGCGCCCGGCGTTTTCCACCTGGCGCAGGTGCGAGCCGTTGAAGGAGCGCAGCGAATTCTTGTGGGCCTGCAGGATCGGGCCGCCGTCGAAGATGTCGATGTATTCGTCGGCTTCGAAGCCTTCCTGGGTCAGCAGCTTGAAGGCCAGCTCGCCGCTCGGGTGGATCTGGCCCAGCGCGGCCTGGGCGTCGCCGGGCAGCAGCGGCACGTAGACCGGGTAGTGCGGCATCAGCTCGACGATCAGGGTGCGGTTGCGGGCGCCCTCGATGACGCGCTCGGCCTCGAGGAAGTCCATCTTGAAGAACTTGCGGCCCAGCGCATTCCAGAACGCCGACTGGCCGTCCTGGTCGGTGACGCCGGCCAGCGGCACGAAGAAGCGGTCGCCGAAGCGCTGCGGCGCCAGCACCGCGTACAGCAGGCGCGCGCGCGACAGCAGGGCCGCCTCGCTGCCCGCGCTGTCGCGGTTGCGGATATAAAAGCCCGACAGGTGCGAGTAGGCCGTCAGTTCGGAGCACAGCGTCAGGGCGTGCACGCTGTGGCTGATGTTCAGGTCGCGCGAGACCTGCTGGATCACGTCGTTGCGAAACGCGAAATAAGTGCCGTTCGATCCGGCCGACGCATGGATCGACGAGGTGCCCACCACCTCGCGCGTGCGCAGGTCTTCCAGCACGAACTGGTAGGACTCCTCGCTCGGGATGTCGACGTGGGCGGCGAACGAAGCGATGGAACGCTCGACCGCCGCATTGATGGCTTCGCGCGTGCGCGGCAGCGTGTGGATGCCGGGGAGCGACACCGCCCCCAGCGCCTCGAGGGCGCCGATATCCCCACGTTCAACCGGTCGGACTACATACATGCGGACTCCTGGAAAGCGTACTCGAACTCAAACGGCGCAGCCGGCCCCACCCTGTCGGGCGGGCCGGCCGCGGCCAGGCATGCATCAGGCGGCGATGAAGGCCTCGACGGCCGCGCGCATCACGCGGTCGGCTTCCGCGATGTGCTCGTCCGACACGATCAGTGCCGGCGCCAGGCGCACCACGTCGGGACCGGCGATCAGCAGCATCAGGCCCATCTTCTCGGCCAGCTTGGTGTAGTCCTTGGCACGGCCCTTGAAGTCGCCCGCCATCGGCAGGCCGATCAGCAGGCCCTGGCCACGCGCCTTGCCGAACACCTGCGGGTACTCGCTCGAGAGCTTCTCGAGGTTGGCGAAGATCTTGGCGCTGGCTTCCTTGACGCGGCCCAGGAAGGCTGGGGTGTTGATGGTCTCGACGACCTTCAGGCCGACGGTGGCCGCCAGCGGGTTGCCGCCGTAGGTGGTGCCGTGCGAGCCGACGCCGAAGTGCTGGGCAATCTCTTCGGTGGTGAGCATGGCGCCGATCGGGTAGCCGTTGCCCAGGGCCTTGGCCGAGGTCAGGACGTCCGGGGTCACGCCGGTGTCCATGTAGGCGTAGAAGGCGCCGGTGCGGCCCACGCCCGACTGCACTTCGTCGAACACCAGCAGCGCGCCGGTGGCGTCGCACAGTTCGCGCAGCGCTTTCAGGAATTCCTTGTCGCCCGGGATCACGCCGCCTTCGCCCTGGATCGGCTCGACGATCACGGCCGCGACGTCGTCAGTGATCGCGGCGCGCGCGGCCTCGATGTCGTTGTACGGGATGTGGTTGATTTCCTGCGGCAGCGGCTCGAAGCCTTCGGTGTACTTCGGCTGGCCGCCGACCGATACGGTGAACAGGGTGCGGCCGTGGAAGGACGACAGGCAGGACACGATGCGCGACTTGTGCGGGCCGAACTTGGTGTGCGCATATTTACGCGCCAGCTTCAGGGCCGCTTCATTGGCTTCGGCGCCCGAGTTGCAGAAGAAGGCGCGGTCGGCGAAGGTGGCTTCGGTCAGCGCGCTACCCAGGCGCAGTACCGGCTCGTTGGTGTAGCCGTTACCGAGGTGCCAAAGGGTGTTGACCTGCTTGGTCACCGCCTCGACCAGGGCCGGGTTGCAGTGGCCCAGGCTGGAGACGGCGATGCCGGAGGTGAAGTCGAGGTAACGCTTGCCTTCCTGGTCCCACACTTCCAGGCCCGCCGCGCGCACCGGCACCATGGCGGCCGGAGCGTAGGTCGGGACGAGGACTTCGTCGAAGGTCTGCCGAGTGACAGGCCGCGTGGTGACACCCGAATCAAGCTTTGCGTTCATGGCTTCTTCCTCATCAATAGTCGGTTGTGCGCGGCAGGAGGTCCGCGCAGGTTCGAGCCATTATAGGAAGGCCACCTGACAAGTTCTTGCAGAAGTGCGACAGGGTTTTTCGTTTTTAGTCGGAGAAAGATTGTGGGAATGATAAGGGGTGGGTTGATGCATGGCCAGCACCTCGCTGACAGGGAGACGGCCTCGTCCGTTAGCCCGTCGTACCGGCGCAGGCCGGTACGACGGATCGAAGGGACGGGTGGAAGGAGGCGATACCGCGTGCGGCGACAGGGTACGACATAGGGCGACAAAACCTTATTGCCCCAGCTTCCTCTGCCGCTCCTCCCTCGGCGTATTCCCAAACAAAGCCCCGAACGCCGTCGAAAAATGCGAGCCCGATGAAAACCCGCACATCAGCCCCACCTGCACGATCGAATTATTGGTTTCCAGCAGCAACTTGCGCGCCCGTTGCAGGCGCAGTTCCAGGTAGTAGCGCGAAGGCAGACTGCCCAGGTATTGCTTGAACAGGCGTTCCAGCTGGCGCCGCGAAATGCCCGACAGCTGGGCGATATCGTCGGTCGACAAGGGCTCTTCGATATTGGCCTCCATCAGCGCCACTGCTTCGGTCAGCTTGGGCTGCAGGGTGCCGAAACGGGCCTGCAGCGCCACCCGCTGGCGCTCGTCCTTGCCGCGCACGCGGTCGACGCACAGGATTTCCTTGACCTGGGCCTGCACTACCCCGCCGAACAGCATCTCGACCAGGGTCAGCGCGAAGTCGATGCTGGCGGCGCCGCCGCAGCAGGTCAGGCGGTTGCGGTCGAATTCGAACAAATTGGGTGTGAACAGGGCCTGCTCGGCCAGCGCATTGGTGTCGGGATACAGGGCCCAGGGCAGCGCGGTGCGGATGCCGTGCAGGGCGCCGGCGTCGGCCAGCCACAGCACGCCGGCGCCGACCCCGCCCCAGAAGGGCGCGGCGCGGCAGCGTTCGACGAGGGCGCGGGAGTTGGCCGGCTTCAGTGCAGCCTCGGCCTCGTCGGCCACCAGCAGCACCAGGTGCCAGTGGCGCTGGGCGTCGGCCATGAACTTGTCGGGGCTGCGCACGTCGACGTGCAGCAGTTCCGGGCCCAGCAGCTTGGCCGCCAGCCGCAGCGGCTGGACCAGGCCGGACCAGGTCAGCATGTCCGGCTCGCCCGCATTCACCAGCAGCACGCGCAAGGGCTTTTCCTGTGCCAGCGGGGACAGGTCAGCAGGGTGCATCGGAACGGGCGGGCGGTGTCATTCTGAGGTCGGGCTTGGCCCGGTGGGTCGCATCGCCGCTATCATACCGGAGAACAAATGCGCAGACTTGGGGGGCGGGCCAAGCCGCCGTTCGCATGCGTTTGTCGGAAAAGCCTTGGCAGGCAGCTATAATCCTGCCCCATGGGGGAACGATATTTAAAGAGCGTGCGGTTGCTGGCCGAGTGCATGCAAGGCTTCGAGCGTTTTTCCGGCGAATCGGTGCGCCAGCACGGGCTGACCCACGCGCAGTTCGATATCATTGCCACGCTGGGCAATACGGCCGGCATGAGCTACAAGGAACTGGGCGAGCGCACCCTGATCACCAAGGGCACGCTGACCGGGGTCATCGAGCGCCTGGAACAGAAAGGCCTCGTGGTGCGCGAACGCAGCAATGACGACAAGCGCTCGTTCTTCGTGCGCCTCACCCCAGCCGGCGAGCAGATGTTCGGCGATGTGTTCCCCAAGGTGGTGGCGCATGGCAAGCGGCTGTTCACCGGCTACGGCGACGCCGAATTCGATGCCCTCGACGCCGCGCTGGGCAAACTTCGCGACCAGGTCGCCGCCGGCGGCGTCCCCCCTCATCCATCACAAGCAAAGGAATCGCCTTGAAAACTTCCCTGATCGACGGCAAGAAGCCCGCCCATTTCGACACCCACATCATCGGCAACATCCTGCTGGACGTTGCACCCCTGGCAGAAGTGAAAGAGGAAGCGATGCTGATCGGCGTGCGCAACGAAGCCGGCGAGATCTACCGCCTGATTGGCGCAACCAAGCTCAACAGCTTCATGAACGCGGTCGAGGAACTGCTCGACCTGGGCCTGGAAGACGAGCTGCAGGATACCGAAGAGCAAAAAGAAGGCTGCGACGCCATCTTCGGCGAGGCTTGATGCCGCAAGGCAATCTCTGCAACCCGGCAATGCATTAGGGGTATAATTTTTCGATGGACCGACTCTCTGCCCTCAAGAGCATTGCCGCCGAGGCTAGCCGCGGCGACCTCAGCTTTCCGACCAATGTCGACGCCACGCTCAGGCTGCAGCGCGCCTTGGGCGAGCCCGACTGCCACACCGAGATGGCGGCGCGCCTGGTGCAGGCCGAACCGCTGCTGGCGGCGCGTACCGTCGCCATCGCCAACTCGGTCGCCTACAACCGCGCCGGCCACGACGTCACCAATGTGCGCGCAGCAGTGCAACGGGTCGGCTTCCGCACCCTGGGGGCGCTGGCGGCCTCGGTCATCGTGCGCCAGCTGGCCAGCGAGATCAGCGACCCCGGCCTGCGCGCCAAGGCCGACCAGCTGTGGATCCACTCGGCCCACGTGGCCGCGCTGGCCCAGGTGATCGCGCGCCGCGTCTCCTTCGTCGACCCGGAAACCGCGATGTTCGCGGGCATCGTGCACGAAGTGGGCGGCTTCTACCTGCTCTCGCGCGCCGAGGAATTCCCCGACCTGGTCGAGGGCGGCGCCGACGAATGGATCGAGCATGGCGAAGTGGCGATTGGCCGCGGCGTGCTGCTCAAGCTGGGCGTGCCGGTGCCCGTCATGGGCGCGATCGAGGCACTGTGGAACGGCATGCGCGCGCTGCCGCCGGAAACCCTGGGCGACACCCTGCTGCTGGCCAATGACCTGGCGCCCTTCCCTTCCCCGCTGCACCAGCGCCCGGGCGCCACCACCCAGGCCAGCGCCGCCACCATCGACTTCACCACCGGCCATGGCACCCTGGCGCAGATCCTCGCCGAATCGGCCGAGGAAGTGAAGAGCCTGACCACCGCCCTGCTCTGAACGGACAAAAAAAATGCCCGCTTGAAAGAGCGGGCAAAGTCCAAAACTAGGGATGTCCTGAAAGAGACAGTTCCACTATATTTCCCCTGCGCTGGCGCATCGGTGCGCTGACTCACTTATGTCGCCAATTAACTGTTAGCAATCGTTCAGCGCCAGCGGGCGCTTCCGGACCACGTAACATCAGTTACGACTTTCTCGTTGCTGCATGGCGGAAAATTGCTTAGGATCGTAAATACTTTCCGATAGCCAACCCCGACACCATGGCCCACTCCGACTCCACCATCGCAGGCAGCGATCACGCCGTCTCGACAGCACCTGCGGCCGCGGCGACCGCCCTGCCGCTGGCTCTACTTTCGGCCTGCGGCGGCGGCGCCACTTCCCCGCCTGTGTCGGCGCCGCCATCAGGGTCGACGCCGCCGCCGCCCCCTCCGGTGGCCGGACCTACCGCTGCGGAAGCGTCGCGTTTCCTGTCCCAGGCCTCGATGGGCGCCACCCGGGAACAGATCGCCCGGGTCCAGTCGCTCGGCTATGCCGCGTGGCTCGACGAACAGATCGCGCACCCCGCCTCCCCGACGCGCTGGGACTACCTGGTGGCGCGGGGCTTGAATGGACCGGCCAACAAGAATGGCGAAGCCGGCGCCGACGCGGCGATCTGGCGCAAGTTGCTGTCTTCTCCCGACACCCTGCGCCAACGGATCACCTTTGCCTTGTCGGAAATCCTGGTGACGTCGATTTCCGGCTTGAGCGGCGGATGGAAGGCCTTTACCGCTGCCGCCTTCCTGGACCTGATGGAGGCGGAAGCCTTCGGCAATTACCGTCGCCTGCTCGACAAGGTTTCGACCAGCGCGGCGATGGGCGAATACCTGACCTACCGCGGCAGCGTCAAGTTCCGGGCCAGCACCGGCGCGCTGCCGGACGAGAACTATGCACGCGAGCTGATGCAGCTATTCACCATCGGCCTGGTCACGCTGAACCTGGACGGCACGCCCAAGCTCGTGGGCGGCCAACAGGAAGAAACCTACGGGCTGGACGACATCGCCGGCCTGGCGCGGGTGTTCACCGGCTGGAACTACGACCTGGCCGGCGCCAATACCGACACTCCCGACTACAAGCGCCGCCCCATGACGGTGAATGCCAGCGCCCATGAAACGGGAACCAAGATTTTCCTGGGCAAGACGATCGCGGCCGGCACCAGCGGCGAAGAGAGCCTCAAGCAGGCGCTCGACACGATCTTCGGGCATGCCAACGTGGCGCCGTTCGTCAGCCGCCAGCTGATCATGCGCCTGGTCTGCAGCAACCCTTCCCCGGCCTACGTCACCCGGGTGGCGACGGTGTTCAACAACGACGGCGCCGGGGTGAAGGGCAACCTGGCAGCCGTCGTCAAGGCGATCCTGCTCGACAGCGAGGCGCGCTCGTCGCCGCTGGTGTCCGACCTGCGCTTCGGCAAGCAGCGCGAGCCCATCCTCCGGCTGGCGGCCTGGGCGCGCGCCTTCAAGGCTGGCTCCGCCAGCGATGCCTGGGCCATCGGAAACACCTCGGACCCCGCTACGCGCCTTGGCCAGAGCCCGCTGCGCGCGGCCAGTGTCTTCAACTTCTTCCGTCCCGGTTACATGCCGCCCAACAGCGCCGTCGCCAGCGCCGGCATGGTGGCGCCGGAATTCCAGCTGACCAACGAGTCGAGCGTGGTCGGCTACATCAACTTCATGCAGGGTGTGGTCAGCCGCGGGGTGGGCGACGTCAAGGGCGATTATGCAAGCCTGCTGCCGCTGGCCGACAGCGCCCAGCAACTGCTGGACGAACTCAATCTCGTCTTGGCCGCAGGGCAGTTGTCGACAACCACGGTGTCGCTGCTCAAGGGAGCCATCGACGGCATGCCGGCCGGGACCGATGCAGCGCGGTCCAACCGCATCCATGCGGCGCTCACGCTGGTCATGGCAGCGCCCGAATTCATCATTCAAAAATAGGAAGCAGCCATGGCCATCAAGCACCAACATCCTGCGTCGCGCCGTGCCTTCCTGAAACGGGCCTCGGCCCTGTCGGTGGCCGGCGTGGCCGCTCCCTGGGCGCTCAACCTGGCCGCGATGGCGGAGGCATCGGCCGCCACAGCCGGGGACTACAAGGCACTTGTTTGCGTGTTCTTGTACGGAGGCAACGATTACGCCAACACCCTTGTGCCCTACGACCTGGCCAGTCACACGGCCTACCAGCAGATGCGCCCCGGTTTTGCCTACGCCCGCGCCAGCCTCGATGCAAACGTGCTGCAATCGGCCACCGCGCCGCTGGACAGCAGCGGTGTCGCGCACCAGTATGCGCTGGCGCCGGAACTGGCGCCGCTGCTACCGCACTTCAATGCCGGCAATATGGCAGTCATGCTCAACGTTGGCACCCTGATACAACCAACATCCAAGCAGCAATACCTCAACCGTTCGGTCAAGCTGCCTCCCAAGCTGTTCTCGCACAACGACCAGCAGTCGGTCTGGCAATCGTCATCGCCAGAGGGTGCAAGCTCCGGCTGGGGCGGACGCATGGGCGACCTGTTCGAAGCCGGCAATGGCAACGCAACCTTTACGTGCGTTAACGTGTCCGGCAATGCCATCTTCATGTCGGGAAAGTCGGCGGTGCAATACCAGGTCTCGAGCACCGGTTCAGTGCCGCTGGCCGGTATCAAGTCGCCGCTGTTCGGATCGGCTGCCGCCAGCACTGCCCTGGCGACACTGGTGAGCCAGCCGCGCGCCCACCTGCTGGAGAACGAATACACGCGCGTGACGAAGCGTTCGATCGACGCCGACAGCATCCTGACCGGCGCACTGGCCTCGTCGCCGGCGCTGGCCACGCCTTTCGCAGCGGGCAACAGCCTGGCCAGCCAGCTGAGCATGGTGGCGCGGATGATCTCCGCCGCACCCAAGCTGGGCGCGAAGCGGCAAGTGTTTTTTGTCTCGATGGGTGGCTTCGATACACACGACAACCTGCTTGGCACGCATCCGGGCCTGCTGTCGAACCTCGCTTCGGCGCTCGCTTCGTTCCAGGCCGCCACCGTCGAACTGGGCATGAGCGAGCAAGTCACGACGTTCACGGCATCGGATTTCGGCCGCACGATGGCGGGCAACAGCGATGGCTCCGATCACGGCTGGGGGAGCATGCACTTCGTGCTCGGCGGCGCCGTCAAGGGCAAGCGCTTCTATGGCAAGGCCCCGGTCGTCGCCAACGGCGGCCCCGACGACGTGGGCCAGGGCCGGCTGTTGCCGACCACGTCGGTCGACCAGTTTGCCGCGACCCTGGGGAAATGGCTGGGCGTGTCCGATAGCGAACTGCTGGCCATGCTGCCCGGACTGTCCAACTTCGATGCCGGGGTGCGCAATCTCGGCTTCGTCTGACCCCTGGCAAGGGCGAGGTCGGCGCCCATGCTGGAGGCCAAAAAAAACCCGCTCGAACCGAGCGGGTGAAGTCCAAAACTAGGGATGTCCTGAAAGAGACAGGTCCACTATAGGCCGTCGGGCTGACGCACTCGGTGCGCCACTTAACCGTGGCACCAAGGTTTCTGCTGGCCAATGTGTGCCGGAACGATACGCAGGGTAGTAGCCCACGCTACCGCCACAGGATTGCTTTGCCAGCCAGATCACTGTTGCGCGAAGCTCGGGTTTTGCCATACAGGCTCTTCCCTTCCCATGACAACCATGTCTCCACCGCGCCGCCGCTTCCTCGTCCACGCCATGGCTGGAGCCGGGCGGCTGGCGCTCAAGCGCCAGGTCGACCCGGCAGGCAGGTTCTCCAACGAGTTGTGGACGACGTATCTGTTGGACATTTAAAGCAGGCAAAAAAAACCCGCACCGGTAAGGGAGCGGGTTGAAGTCCAAAACTAGGGATGTCCTGAAAGAGACAGTTCCACTATAAGGATCGTCCTACCCTACCTCTGTGCGTTACCGCACGAAATCGCCGATTTTGTCACATCGGGTTTGATTAAATGTAAAAAAGCCGCCGCGGCAGGGCCGGGGCGGCTTTCTTCAACGGGGTGGAATCAGACCACGGCGCCGTCGGTCTCGTCCTTTTCCTTGACCGGCTTGACCAGGTCTTCGCGCTTGACGCCCAGCCACATGGCCAGCGCGGCGGCAACGAACACCGACGAGTAGATACCGAAGCAGATGCCGATGGTCAGCGCAATCGCGAAGTTGTGCAGGGCGTGGCCGCCGAAGAACAGCATCGACAGCACCATCAGCTGGGTCGAACCGTGGGTGATGATGGTACGCGAGATGGTGCTGGTAATCGCGTGGTCGATCACTTCCGGCACCGTCATCTTGCGCTGCTTGCGGAACATTTCACGGATCCTGTCGAAGATGACCACCGATTCGTTGACCGAGTAGCCCAGCACCGCCAGGATCGCGGCCAGCACCGTCAGCGAGAATTCCAGTTCGAAGAAAGCGAAGAAGCCGAGGATGATGACGACGTCGTGCAGGTTGGCGATGATCGCGGCGACCGCGAACTTCCACTCGAAGCGGATCGCCAGGTAGGCGACCACGCCGACGATCACCATCAGCAGCGCGTTCAGGCCGTTCTGGGCCAGCTCTTCGCCGACCGCCGGGCCAACGTATTCGACCCGTTGCAGGCTCACCACTTCCTGGCCGGCGGCGTTGACGCAGCTGGTGCGGTTGACCGTTTCGCCCTTTTCGGTGGTCACTTGCGTCACCTTCGGCGTGCCCTGTTCGGACACGCAGACGGCGTTGAAGGCCTTGTCCGAGGTGCCGGCCTGGGCCTGGCCCTCGACGATCGGCAGGCGCAGCAGGACGGCCTGCGCGGTGCCGAAGCTGGTCACTTCAGGCGCTTCGTAGCCGACGCCGCGCAGCGTGGTACGGATCTTCTCCTGGTCCGCGGCATGCGGGTAGTGCAGTTCCATCACGGTGCCGCCGGTGAATTCCACCGAATAATGCAGGTTCTTGGTCACCAGGAAGAACACCGCCGCCAGGAAGGTCACCGCCGAGATCACATTGAGGATCAAGGCATGGCGCATGAACGGGATGTCCCGTTTGATCTTGAAAAATTCCATCGTTATTCCTGAGGTACGTTTTGCTTGTTAGGCGTGAAGCCTTCTTTCCAGACCGTGCCGATCGAGATGCTCGTGAGCTTCTTCTTGCGGCCGTACCAGAGATTGAGGAAGCCACGGGCCACGAACACGGCCGAGAACATCGAGGTCAGGATGCCGAGGCAGTGCACCACGGCGAAGCCGCGGATCGCGCCCGAACCGAAGATCAGCAGCGCCAGGCCGACGATCAGGGTGGTGACGTTGGAATCGAAAATGGTATCCCAGGCGTGCTTGAAGCCGGCGCTGATGGCAGTCTGCGGCGCGGCGCCGGCACGCAGTTCTTCGCGGATACGCTCGTTGATCAGCACGTTGGCGTCGATCGCCATGCCCAGCGCCAGCGCGATTGCCGCGATACCCGGCAGGGTCAGGGTGATCTGCATCATCGACAGCAGGGCCAGCAGGAACAGCACGTTGGCCGCCAGCGCCAGCGCACTGAAGAAGCCCACCAGGTGGTAATACAAAATCATGAAGATGGCGATCGCCACGAAGCCCCACACCGTGGAATGCAGGCCGCGCTCGATGTTCTCGGCGCCCAGCTGGGGGCCGATCACGCGTTCTTCGATGAATTCCATCGGCGCCGACAGCGCGCCCGAGCGCAGCAGCAGCGCCAGTTCGTTCGCGTCTTCCGAGGTACCCATATTGGTGATCTGGAAGGTCGAACCGAGTTCGCTCTGGATGGTCGGGGCCGACAGCACGCTGTACTTGCCCTTTTCCTTCAGCAGGATCGCCATGCGCTTGCCGACGTTTTCGCGGGTGGCCTGGCGGATGCGGCGGCCGCCGTCGCCGTTCAGGTCGAGCGAGACGGCAGGCTGCTGGTTCGAATCGAAGCTGGCGACGGCGCTGGAAATATAGTCGCCGGTCAGGATGATGTCTTTCGACACCACGATCGGGGCGCCGCGGCCCTCGAGGAAGAGTTCCGAGTTCAGCGGGATGGCGGCCGACTGTTCGGTGCCAGGCGTCACGGTGCTGTCGACCATGCGCAGTTCTAGGGTGGCGGTGCGGCCGATGATGTCCTTGGCGCGCGCCACGTCCTGAACGCCCGGCAGCTGGACGATGATGCGGTCGGCGCCCTGCTGCTGGATCAGCGGCTCGGTGGTGCCCAGTTCGTTGATACGCTTGGACAGGGTGGCGATGTTCTGCTTGACGCCGTCTTCGACGGTGCGGCGCAGCGCTTCGGCCTTGAGGGTGACGACCAGCTTCAGGTCGGTGCCATCGGCGGCATCGGCAAAGGCCAGGTCGGGCATCTGCGAGGCCAGCGCATTGCGCGCGGCGCTACGGGTAGCGGCGTCGCGGAAGCGCACTTCGATGCTGTTGCCGGCGCGGTCGATGCCGGCGTGGCGGATGTTCTTGTCGCGCAGGTGGCTGCGCACGCTGGCCTGGATGCCCTTGACCTTGGTGTCGAGCACGGCCTTGCCATCGACCTGCAGCAGGAAGTGCACGCCGCCGCGCAAGTCCAGGCCCAGGTTCATGGGCTTGGCGTTGATCGCCTGCATCCATGCGGGGGTGTTCTTCACCAGGTTGACGGTGACGATGTAATCGGGATTGTCGTGGTCGCGGTTGAGGTCGCGTTCCAGCGCCAGCTTGGCCTTGAACTGGGCGTCGGTGCTGGCGAAGCGCGCGCGCACCGAGGTGCTGTTGCCGCTGCCTTCGAGGGAGACCCCGGTGGCGGGAACGCCGGCGCGCTTGAGCGCATCCGCGACCAGGCCGGTAGTGGCGCTGGTGATATTGACCGTCGATTTACCGGTGGTGACCTGCAGTGCCGGCGATTCGCCGAAGTAGTTCGGCGCCGTGTACAGCGCGCCCAGCAGGAGCGCGACGGCGATCAGTAGATATTTCCAGACGGGATAGCGGTTCATAGTGTTCCAGCGTTCAATGTTGAGCACGGTGCGGCCCCGGGGGGCCGCCGCATTGTGCTAACTGCTTACAGGCCTTTCAGGGTGCCTTTCGGCAGCAGGGTCGTCACTGCATTCTTCTGGACCACGATTTCGGTACCGGTTGCCACTTCCAGGGTCACATAGGTGTCGGCCACCTTGGTGACGCGGCCCAGGATGCCGCCGGCGGTCGCCACTTCGTCGCCCTTGGCCAGCGCGTCCATCATCGCTTTCGCTTCACGCTGCCGCTTCTGCTGAGGGCGGATCATGAGGAAGTACATGACCACGAACATCAGGATCAGCGGCAGGAAAGTCGTCATGCTACCCAGGATGCCAGGGTCAGCCGCAGTCGTGGTTTGCGCGTACGCGTTGGAAATGAACACAAGAACTCCGATTGTGAGATTAAAAAAATAAGCGGTGTATTCTAGCACCGGCAGTGCGGCGCGAGCCAATCTGGAGGTATGTAGGTTTGCAATTCCTAATTGCAAGATGTTGGCGGAAAAATAAGGTGGGGGTGTTTACGTGGGTTGGTGGGTTGCGAAGAACTTGGGTTCCGGCCTGCGCCGGAACGACGGTTTTGAGGCTAGCGCAGAGAACGATGTCTCTTTTTCGACCACCTACGCCAGCACGTCGTCCCGGCGCAGGCCGGGACCCAAATTTGCACGCTGCAAGTTAGCGTTCACTCACACCCCACGACCCCGGTCCGCCGCAAACCTGATCCGAAACGCGTTAAACCCATCCGCATCGATCGCATCGCGCATCTCCTGCATCAGCTTCAGGTAGTAATGCAGGTTGTGGATCGTATTGAGCCGCGCCCCCAGGATCTCGTTCGAGCGGTGCAAGTGATGCAGGTAAGCGCGCGTGAAGTTCTTGCAGCAGTAGCAGTCGCAGGACTCGTCCAGCGGCGCCGTGTCTTCCTTGTAGCGCGCATTCTTGATCTTCACGTCGCCGAAGCGCGTGAACAGCCAGCCGTTGCGGGCGTTCCGGGTTGGCATGACGCAGTCGAACATGTCGACGCCATTGGCCACGCCGTCCACCAGGTCTTCCGGCGTGCCGACACCCATCAGGTAGTGCGGCTTGTTTTCCGGCAGGCGCGGGCCGACGTGGGCCAGGATGCGCTTCATGTCTTCCTTCGGCTCGCCCACCGACAGGCCGCCGATGGCCAGGCCCGGGAAGTCGATGTCTTCCAGCCCGGCCAGCGATTCGTCGCGCAGGTGCTCGTACATGCCGCCCTGGACGATGCCGAACAGCGCGTTCGGGTTCTCGCCGCCCTTGAATTCATTCATCGAGCGCTGGGCCCAGCGCAGCGACATGCGCATCGATTTCGCCGCTTCGTCGGCCGTCGCCGGACGGCCGTCGATTTCATACGGCGTGCATTCGTCGAACTGCATCACGATGTCCGAATTCAGCGAACGCTGGATCTGCATCGAGATTTCGGGCGACAGGAACAGGCGCGAGCCGTCGATGGGCGAGGCGAACTTCACGCCCTCTTCGGTGATCTTGCGCATCGCGCCCAGCGAAAACACCTGGAAGCCGCCCGAGTCGGTCAGGATGGGGCCATCCCAGCCCATGAACTTGTGCAGGCCGCCGAATTTATCGAGCACCTTGGTGCCCGGGCGCAGCCACAGGTGGAAGGTGTTACCCAGGATGATCTGCGAGCCCACGTCCTTCAGTTCGGTCGGGTCCATCGCCTTGACCGAGCCATAGGTACCGACCGGCATGAAGATCGGGGTTTCGATGGTGCCGTGGTTGAGCTTCAGGCGGCCGCGGCGCGCGTGCGACAGGCCGCTGGTGTCTTTTTTAAGCAGGGTAAATTCGAGCATCGGGTATCTACTATTAACGTGAGGTCGTGGTCAGCAGCATGGCGTCGCCGTAGCTGAAGAAGCGGTATTCGTTGGCGATCGCATGGGCATAGGCCTTGCGGATGGCCTCATAGCCGGCAAAGGCCGACACCAGCATCAGCAGGGTCGACTTGGGCAGGTGGAAGTTGGTCACCAGGCGGGTGACCGTCTTGAAGGTATAGCCCGGCGTGATGAACAGCGCGGTGTCGGCGCTGCCGGCCAAGAGCTCCCCCGTCTGCGAGCCCGACTCCAGCGCGCGCAGGGACGTCGTGCCCACCGCCACCACCTCGCGGCCGGCAAGCTTGGCCGCGCGCACCGCATCGACCGTCTCCTGCGGGATGGTGTACCACTCGGTATGCATCTGGTGCGCCGACAAATCCTCGACCCGCACCGGCTGGAAGGTGCCGGCGCCGACGTGCAGCGTCACGTACGCGAACTGGACGCCCTTGGCCGCCAGGCGGTCCAGCAGCGGCTGGTCGAAGTGCAGGCCGGCGGTGGGTGCGGCTACGGCGCCCGGCTCTTTCGAATAGACGGTCTGGTAGCGCTGCTCGTCGAATTCGTCCGCGCTGTGCTCGATGTAGGGCGGCAGCGGCAGGCGGCCATGGGCCTCGATCAGGTCGAACACGTCGCCTTCCAAATGCAGCGTGAAGAATTCGCCGGCGCGCTCGCCAGTGACCACATCGAAGGCGTTGGCCAGGCGGATGCGGTTGCCGGGTTTGGGCGACTTGGAGGCGCGCACCTGGGCCAGCACGGTGCGGTTGTCCAGCACGCGCTCGACCAGCACTTCCACCTGGCCGCCGGTTTCCTTGACGCCGAAGAAGCGCGCCTTGAGCACGCGCGTATTGTTCATCACCAGCAGGTCGCCCGGCTGGAGCTGGTCGACGATGTCGGCGAAATGGCGGTCCGTGATGCGGTCGCCATCGAGCTGCAGCAGGCGCGACGCGCTCCGGTCTGGCAGCGGCAGCTGCGCGATCCGCTCTGGCGGCAGGTCGAAATCGAAATCGGAAAGCGAGTACATTGTTGTCAATTCTGGGAAAATGGGTGCTGACAGCCTTACAATAGAGGCTACAGTGCGTGCGGCGAACCCTCTATTTTACGCCAGCAAAGCCCGAAATGCCGCAATATGCCCGCCACCAAGACCACATCCGCACCTAAAACCATCGAATCCAAGCTCGCCCGGCTGGGCCTGCGCACCGACATGGACCTGGTGCTGCACCTGCCGATGCGCTACGAGGACGAGACCAAAGTGGTCTCGATCCGCGACGCCTGCCTGCGCGGCCTGCAAACCTGGCAGGTCGAAGGCGTGGTGGTGAAAAACGAGATCACCTACAAGCCGCGGCGCCAGCTGCTGGTGCAGATTGCCGACGAGTCCGGCGAACTGCAGCTGCGCTTCATGAACTACTACGGCAGCCAGGTCAAGCAGATGGCCGAAGGCGTGCGCATCCGAGCGCGGGGCGAGCTCAAACACGGCTTCTTCGGCGCCGAGATGGTCCACCCGGCCTATAAAGTCATCAACGAAGGCGCGCCGCTGCCCACCGCGCTCACCCCGGTCTACCCGTCGGGCGAGGGCCTGTCGCAAACCATCCTGCGGCGCGCCGTCACCGACGCCATGAAGCGCATCGACTGGCGCGACACCCTGCCCAACGCTTTCCTGTCGCGCCTGCAGCTGTGGGACTTCGAACCGTCGGTGCGCCTGCTGCACTACCCGCCGGCGGACGTCGACGAATACGCGCTCACCGAGCGCAGCCACCCGGCCTGGACCCGCATGAAGTTCGACGAGCTGCTGGCGCAGCAGTTGTCGCTCAAGCGCGCCCAGCGTGCCCGCCGCGAAAAAGGTGCGCCCCAGCTGCGCGCGGTCGGCGCGTTGTCCGACGCCTTCCTGGGCGCCCTGCCCTTCGCCCTCACCGGCGCCCAACAGCGCGTGGTGAAGGAGATCCGCGCCGACCTGGTCGAAGGCTTCCCGATGCAGCGCCTGCTGCAGGGCGACGTCGGCAGCGGCAAGACCGTGGTGTCGGCGCTGGCCGCCGCCCAGGCCATCGACTCCGGCTACCAGGCCGCGCTGATGGCGCCTACCGAGATCCTGGCCGAGCAGCACTTCCGCAAGATCGCTGCGTGGATGGAGCCGCTCGGCGTGCGGGTTGCGTGGCTGACGGGCAGCCTGAAAAAGAAGGACAAGGACGCGGCCAAGGAAGTGATCGAGTCGGGCGAAGCGCACCTGGTGATCGGCACCCACGCCCTGATCCAGGACACGGTGCAGTTCGCGAAACTGGGCCTGGTGATCGTCGACGAGCAGCACCGCTTCGGCGTCGGCCAGCGCCTCACCCTGCGCAACAAGGGCAGCGACGGCCTGGTGCCGCACCAGCTCATGATGTCGGCCACGCCGATCCCGCGCACCCTGGCCATGACCTACTACGCCGACCTGGAAGTATCGGTCATCGACGAACTGCCCCCGGGGCGCAGCCCCATCGTCACGCGCGCCATCGACCAGAACCGGCGCGACGAAGTGATCGAGCGGGTGCACGCCGCCGCGCAGGAAGGCCGCCAGGTCTACTGGGTCTGCCCGCTGATCGAGGAATCCGAAGTGCTGCAGCTGCAGACCGCCACCGAAACCTTCGAGACCCTGGCCGAGGCCCTGCCCGACCTGGTGGTGGGCCTGGTGCACGGCCGCATGAAGCCGCTGGAAAAGCAGGCGATCATGGACGCCTTCACGGCCGGCGACGTGCACGTGCTGGTGGCGACCACCGTGATCGAAGTCGGCGTCGACGTGCCGAACGCCTCGCTGATGGTGATCGAGCATGCCGAACGCTTCGGCCTGTCGCAGCTGCACCAGCTGCGCGGCCGCGTCGGCCGGGGCTCGGCTGCGAGCGTGTGCTTACTTCTTTACCAGAGCCCACTAGGCCAGGTCGCCAAGCAGCGCCTGCTGACCATGCGCGAAACCACCGACGGCTTCGAGATCGCCCGGCGCGACCTGGAAATCCGCGGCCCCGGCGAATTCCTCGGCGCCCGCCAGTCCGGCGAAGCCATGCTGCGCTTCGCCGACCTGGAAGCGGACCAGTGGATCGTCGACAAGGCCAGGGAGGTCGCCCAGTACCTGCTCGACAACAGCGAGCGTCCCGAATACATGGCGATCATCGACGCCCACCTGACCCGCTGGCTGGGCGGGCGCGAAGAGTTCCTGAGGGTGTAGCGTTTGCATTCCTGCCGTCCCGCGCAACGGCCACGAACTCCAGCACCGTCGTACCGGCGAAGGCCGGTACCCAATTCCGTCGCACACCCACCCCGCATCCCCCACCCGTGACAATCCGATAGACATTCAGGCCACAGAACAGGATATCGTACCCCCAGCCCCTCCCTCCACCCGCCCACGACACGCCATGCCCATCCTCGGACTCGGTCTCCACCTGATCGTTGCCATCTTCTTCGCCATCCACGCTGTGCGCACCGGACGGCCGCTGTACTGGCTCCTGATCCTCTTTTCCTTCCCCCTGCTCGGCAGCCTGGTGTACTTCGGCGTGGTGTTCCTGCCCCACTCGCGCATCGAGCGCCAGGCACGCCAGGCCGGACGCGCCATCCAGAAGACCCTGGACCCGGGCCGCGATGTGCGCGACGCCCGCCAGCTGTTCGACCTGACACCCACCGCCCACAACCGGATGCGCCTGGCCGCCGCCCTGCTCGAGGCAGGCCAGGCCGCCGAAGCGGTGGCGCAGTACGACGCCTGCCTGCAAGGCCCGTTCGCCGGCGACGCCGAAGTCATCCTCGGCGCCGCCCGCGCACGGGCCGCGAACGGCGAGCACGCGGCGGCAGTCGCCCTGCTGGCGCCGCTGCAATCGAAGCAGCCAGCCTACCGCCCGCAGGAAGTCGGCCTGGCGCTGGGCCGCGCCTGTGCCGCGCTGGGACGGCCGGACGAAGCGGCTGCCCAGTTCTCGATGGTGGTGGAACGCTTCGGCAGTATCGAGGCGCGGGTGGAGCTGGCATTGTGGGCGCTCGCCCACCGCAACGAGGCGGCGGCGCAGCGCGAGCTGGCGGAAATCGCCCACGCGCGGCGGCACATGGCCAAGCACACGCTGGACTTGCATCATGAATTGTTCCGGCGGCTGGATGCCGCCTCAAACGCGCGCCCAGGATCCCAGACGTAGGATGGTCGGCTCTGCCGACCACCCTACCAGTCAGCAAATCAAGTACTGATCGCGCTCGTAAACGTCAGCCGGTTCCCGAACGGATCCTTGATCGACATGTCGCGCGAACCCCATGGGGTGTCCTCGATGCCGGGCCGCGAGTAGCCGTACTGCTTGGCCGTGAGCTCCGCATGGTAGGCATCGATGTCGTCCACTTCGATGCGCATGGCTGCGCCGGGGCAGCAGTCGCCGTGGTGCTCGCTCAGGTGCAGCACGCAGCCGTCGCGCGACACCTGGAGGTAGAGCGGAAGATCGGGTTCGAAGCGGTGTTCCCAGTCGACCCGGAAGCCCAGGAAGTCCACATAGAATTCGCGGGCCTTCGCTTCATCGAAGCTGCGCAGGATGGGGGTGACGGTGCGCAGCTCCACCTTATTCATCCTTCGTCAGTTCGACCCCATCCACCGTCATCTTCCACTGCTTGCCTTCGCGGTGCGGCGGCTGGCTGACCACGAAGGTGGAACGCACGATGCCATAGCCGACGTCGAAGTTATTCCCGCTGAAACCCAGCAGGTCGATGCTGAGGTCGAGATTCTTGCCCGGCTGCTTGCGCTTGTATTTGACCTTGCCTTCCTTGGACAGCGCCAGGTGCATGTCCTTGCCGCTCCAGCTGCCGACATAGGCCATCTTGTCGGCCGGGACCGGATCAGCCCAGGCAGCGGCGCTGAACAGCAGGCCGCCAGCAAGAAGGAGGGGACGAAGACTATGCATATGGGCTCCATGGGAATCGGGTTGATCGGCGCAAGCCCAGTATTCGCACACTGCCCGCCAAAGTCAACCCGGCCTGCATGCCTTTAGCGGTCGCTGTCGTAAGCCAGGCCGACCTGGCGCCGGATTTCATCCATCACGCCCATCAGCGCCAGCGTATCCGACAGCTTCATCGCCGGGCTCTCGGTGAGGCCGGCCAGGAAGCAGCGCTGCGCTTCCATCACTTCGTGCACGTAGCCGTTGCCAAGGTAAGGGGTTTCGATGGTCTGCGTGCTGCCGTCCGCGAGCGCCAGCGTCACGCTGGTCGCGCGGTGGAACATGGTGTTCATGCGCACGTGGCCAAGCGTGCCGGACACCGTCAGCTCGCATGGCGAGCGCGCCAGGAAGGAGCAGCTGCACACAGACATGCCGCCGTCCGCATGCTTGAGGGTGAAGGCGGTCTGCACATCGACGCCGGTCTCGCCCATGATGGCCTGGGCCCGGATATCGGTCACGGGGCCCAGCAGCGCCGCGGCGAGCGAGAGCGGATAGATCCCCAGGTCGAGCAGCGCGCCGCCGCCCAGCGCCGCATTAAAGATGCGGTGTTCCGGGCCGAAGGGCGGGGTGACGCCGAAGTCGGCCACCACCTGGCGCACCTGCCCAATCTGGCCGGAGGCGATGATGCGCTGGACTTCGGCGAAGGCCGGCAGGTAGCGCGTCCACATCGCTTCCATCAGGAACAGGCGGCGCGTGCGCGCCAGGGTCACCACCTGCTCGGCTTCGCGCAGGTTCATCGTGAAGGCTTTCTCGACCAGCACGCCCTTGCCGGCGCGCAGCGCCATCAGGGCGTTGCCGACATGCTCGGTATGCGGCGTGGCGACGTAGACCAGGTCGATATCGGCCGCGTCGGCCAGGGCCTGGTAGGAGCTGAAGGCGAGGCCGCCGAAGTCCCGGGCGAAGGCTTGCGCCTTGTCCAGGCTGCGCGAGGCGACCGCCGCCAGCACGGCGCCCGGCACGTCGGCCAGCGCGCTTGCGAAGGCACGGGCGATCTTGCCCGTGCCGAGGATTCCCCAGCGTACTGCGTTGGCCATCGGCCTTCCTTTCAGTGTGATGCCTGGTGCTGCCGTTTGGGACGGAAGACCGTCGCATCGAGGTAGAAGTCCTGGTCCTGCCCCGGCCACCAGCCGGGAACGCCCAGCACCGGCAGCGGCGTGAAGCCGGAGGTGTGCAGGCCTTCGCCCGCCAGCTGGACCGCCACATGGCGATCCAGCCAGGCCTGCTGCGCCTCGGGCGCCAGCAGGAAGTAATCATCGCCTACGAAGATGACACGCGTATGCGCGGTGATCGCCTTGCGTGGCGCGACCAGCTTTTCCATCAGCGCGTGGCCGAACAGCCAGACTTGCGCGTCAGGGCCGAACATGGCGCGCTTGTCGAACAGCGCGGCGAGCCAGCAGTGCCCGCGCAACTCGTCCACCAGCGCGCGCCCGGCGCTGTTGGCGCGCACCACCAGCAGCGCGGCGTTCTCGTCGAAGATGGTGGCGGCGTCGCGCGCCGGCCCGCGCGACTTGCCGATGCCGGCCTGCGCGATCTGCGCCGCCTGCAGAGCGTTCAATTGGCGCTTGATGAGCGGGAAGCTCTGCCACACCAGGCCATTGAAGAAGTCGTGCAGGTTGTCGCGGGTCGGGACCTGGCCGGTGGCGCCGATGAATTCTTCGTAGGCCGTCCCTTCCGGCAGGGCCGCCTGCGGCACGAAGCGTAGCGGCAGGCCCTCGTGGTTGCACAAGCCAAGGGCCAGCGCGCTGCGGTTGAACGCCGCGATAAAATCGGGGCCGCCCAGCGCCAGCCGCGCGAACGCCGGCCGCACCGAGTCGTACCACGGGTGCGACCAGTCGATCTGCGGCAGCATGCCCGGCTTAGACCATCTTCCAGTTGATGGTCTCGCCGGCGTTGAGCGGCACCAGCTGGTGCTCGCCGAACGGGAGGGTTTCCGGCAGGGTCCAGCTTTCGCGCTTGAGCGTGATGGTTCCCTCGTTGACCGGCAGGTCGTAGAAGGCCGGGCCGTTCAGGCTGGCGAAGGCTTCCAGCTTGTCGAGCGCGCCGGCCTGGGCGAAGGCTTCGGTGTACATCTCCATTGCGTGCAGCGCGGTGTAGCAGCCGGCGCAGCCGCAGGCGGCGTACTTGGTGTGCACGGCGTGCGGCGCCGAATCGGTGCCCAGGAAGAAGCGTTCGTCGCCGCTGGTGGCGGCGGTGACCAGCGCCAGGCGGTGTTCTTCGCGCTTGAGCACCGGCAGGCAGTAATAGTGCGGGCGGATGCCGCCCTTGAAGATCTCGTTGCGGTTGTAGAGCAGGTGGTGGGCCGTGATGGTGGCCGCGATCGGGCCTTCGGCTTCGGCCACGTACTGGGCCGCTTCCTTGGTGGTGATGTGTTCGAAGACCACCTTCAAGACCGGCATGGCGCTGCGCAGCGGGCGCATGACGCGTTCGATGAACACGGCTTCGCGGTCGAACAGGTCGATGTCGCCGTCGGTCACTTCGCCGTGCAGCAGCAGCGGCATGCCGACTTCCTGCATCACCTCCAGCACCTTGTAGCAGTTGCGCAGGTCGGTCACGCCGGCGTCGGAATTGGTGGTGGCGCCGGCCGGGTAGAGTTTCACGGCGTGGATGAAGCCCGAATCCATGGCGCGCCGGATCTCGTCCGGATCGGTGTTATTGGTCAGGTAGAGCGTCATCAGCGGCTCGAACGACATGCCCTGCGGGAGAGCGGCCAGGATGCGCTCGCGGTAGGCGGCGGCGGCTGCGGTCGTGGTGACCGGGGGTTTGAGGTTGGGCATCACGATCGCCCGCGCGAACTGGCGCGCGGTGTGCGGCAGGACGTCGGCCAGCGCCGCGCCGTCGCGCAGGTGCAGGTGCCAGTCGTCGGGGCGGGTGATGGTGATGCTGTCGGGGGTCTCGATGGGGGACATGGCGGCTCTCGGATTGCGGATGCCGACATTTTACCCGCAGCGCCGCCCGGGCAGCGCGCCTCGGGCGGTTCCGCGGCGACTGGATTGTCTAATGAATAATACGAGCCAGGAATTCGCGCGCCCGCTCCGAGCGCGGGGCGCCGAAGAACTCGTCCTTGGGGCTGTCCTCGACGATGCTGCCGTGGTCCATGAAGACGATGCGATCGGCCACCTTGCGCGCAAAACCCATCTCGTGGGTGACCACCATCATGGTCATGCCTTCCTGGGCCAGTCCCACCATTACATCCAGCACCTCGCCGATCATTTCGGGGTCGAGCGCGGACGTCGGTTCGTCGAACAGCATGGCCATCGGGTCCATCGCCAGCGCGCGGGCGATTGCCACGCGCTGCTGCTGGCCGCCCGACAGCTGGCTCGGGAACTTGTCCTTGTGCGCCAGCAGGCCGACCCGGTCGAGCACCTTCAGGCCACGCTCGAGCGCCTCGTCCTTGCCGCGGCCGAGCACCTTGACCTGGGCCAGCGTCAGGTTTTCGCGTACCGACAGGTGCGGGAACAGCTCGAAGTTCTGGAACACCATGCCGATGCGGGCGCGCAGCTGCGGCAATTTGGTCTTCGGGTCGCCCACCGAGATACCGTCGACCCGCACCACGCCTTGCTGGAAGGGTTCGAGCCCGTTGACGGTCTTGATCAGGGTCGACTTGCCCGAGCCGGAGGGCCCGCACACCACCACGACGTCGCCGCGCGCCACCTGCGTGCTACATTCGCGCAGCACCTGGAAGGCGCCGTACCATTTGCTGACATTCTCGATTTCGATCATCTGGTGCCTGTATGTGCGCCTATTTACAAGGCTTATTGCGTGGGCTGTTGTGTCTGTGTAAGCATGCTTGACAGCATTTCCAGCGCCTAGGATACTGCGGAACTTGCCATAATCTACAGAACGAACTGGCCGTTCGCCTTCACAACGCCAGGTATTTTGCCCCAATAATTCCACCAGCGACAGCGCAACCCCTTGTCGCCGGCTTTGCACAGGTCCACGAGACAGGAAGCTTTATGAATAATCGAAACCGCCTGACCACTTATATCCTGATCGGCCTCGCCCTCGGGATCGTCGTCGGCTACTTCGCGAACGCCAATCTCGCGGACCCGACCGGCTTCGCCGACGCCATGGCGCTCGTCACGACCCTGTTCCTCCGCCTGATCAAGATGATCATCGCGCCGCTGGTGTTCTCGACCCTGGTGGTGGGCATTGCCAAGATGGGCGACGCCAAGGAAGTCGGCCGCATCGGCGTCAAGGCGCTGGGCTGGTTCGTGATTGCCTCGATCATCTCGCTGTCGCTCGGCCTGGTCCTGGTGAACCTGTTCCGTCCGGGCGACGCGATGGCCCTGTCGGGCGCGCTGCCGCCGGTCGGCACCTCGAGCGGCATCGTCACCACCGGCCTGACGCTCAAGGAATTCATCACCCACCTGGTGCCGTCCTCGATCGTCGACGGCATGGCCAGGAACGAAATCCTGCAGATCGTCGTGTTCTCGATCTTCTTCGGCACCGCGGCAGCAGCCGTGGGCGCGCGCGCCACCCCGCTGATCGACGCGGTCGACGGCATCGCGCACATCATGCTCAAGCTGACCGGCTACGTGATGAACTTCGCGCCGATCGCCGTGTTCGCAGCCGTCGCCGGCATCATCGCCAAGAGCGGCCTGGGCGTGCTGTCGACCTACGGCATCTTCATGGCCGAGTTCTACCTCGGCATCGTGCTGCTGTGGGTGGTGCTGATCCTGATCGGGATGGCCTTCCTCGGCCCGCGCGTGCTGCGCCTGATCTCCGAACTGAAGGAACCGACCCTGCTGGCCTTCTCCTGCGCCTCGTCGGAAGCGGCGTTCCCGAAAACCCTGGAAGGCCTGGAGCGCTTCGGCGTCAAGAACCGCCTGGCCGCCTTCGTGCTGCCGATCGGTTACTCGTTCAACCTCGACGGCTCGATGATGTACTGCACCTTCGCGGCCGTGTTCATCGCACAGGCCTATGGCATCGAGCTGGACATCTCCACCCAGCTGACCATGATGCTGGTGCTGATGCTGACCTCCAAGGGCATGGCCGGCGTGCCGCGCGCCTCGCTGGTGGTGATCGCCGCCACCCTGGCCCAGTTCAACATCCCGGAAGCGGGCCTGCTGCTCCTGCTGGGCATCGACCACTTCCTCGACATGGCCCGCTCGGCCACCAACGTCATCGGCAACGGCATCGCCACCGCGGTGGTCGCCAAGTGGGAGGGCGAGCTCGGGGAGCCGGTGAAGGATGTCACCGTGGCGCCGCTGCGCTGACGCCAGCAGATTGAAAACCGAAGGCCTTCCAGCGATGGAAGGCCTTTTTCACAATAACGATAACAGGAGACAGACATGAAACAGCTGTATGCAGCGGGACTGATGCTTGCCATGACCGGCGCCCACGCCGCCACCCAGACCGTCGACTGCGGCCGCCTGCTGGACGTGAAAAGCGGCGCCTGGCGCGAGCGCGTCAGCATCGTCGTCGAGAACGGCGTCGTGAAATCGGTGGGCCCGATGACGCAGGCGCCCGGCAACATCGACCTGTCGCGCCACGCCTGCCTGCCCGGCCTGATCGACATGCACGTGCACCTGACCGGCGAAACCCAGCCGGTGGTGGACTCCTACCGCGACCGCCTCACCGCCGATACCTCCGACCTGGCCTACCGCTCCATCAAGTACGCCCAGCGCACCCTGCTGGCCGGCTTCACCACGGTGCGCGACCTCGGCGCCCAGGATGGCCTGAACGTGTCCCTGAAGCGCGCCATTGCCGCAGGCGACGTGCCGGGCCCGCGCATGTACACCGCCGGGAAATCGATCGCCACCACCGGCGGGCACGCCGACCCGACCAATAACCTGTCGCATTTCCTGGGCGAGAAAATCGGCACGCCGGGGCCGGAGCAAGGCGTCATCGACAGCCCCGAACAGGGCCGCCAGGCCGTGCGCGCACGCTACAAGGAAGGCGCGGACCTGATCAAGATCACCGCCACCGGCGGCGTGCTGAGCCAGGCCGCCAACGGCCACAACTCGCAGTACACCGAGGACGAACTGAAAGCCATCGTCGACACCGCCAAGGACTACGGCTTCCGCGTCGCGGCCCACGCCCACGGCGCCGAAGGCATGAAGCGCGCGCTGCGCGCCGGCGTCGACTCGATCGAGCACGGCACCCTGATGGACGACGAGACCATCGCCCTGTTCAAGAAGACCGGCCACTGGTACGTGCCGACCATCTCGGCCGGCCGCTACGTGGCCGACAAGGCCAAGATCGACGGCTACTACTCGGCGCTGGTGCAGCCGAAAGCGGCCGCCATCGGCCCGCAGCTGCAGGCTACCTTCGCGCGCGCCCACAAGGCCGGGGTGAAGATCGCCTTCGGCACCGACGCCGGCGTGTTCCCGCACGGCGAAAACGCCAAGGAGTTCGGCTACATGGTGGAAGCGGGCATGTCGCCGGTGGAAGCGATCCGCGCGGCCACCGTGCATGCGGCGAACCTGCTCGACCAGTCGAAACGCCTCGGATCGGTGGAAGCGGGCTTCGCTGCCGACATCATCGCCGTCGAAGGCGACCCGCTGCGCGACGTGAAGCTGCTCGAGCAGGTGAAGTTCGTGATGAAAGAAGGCGTCGTCTACAAGAAGCCGTAATGTTTTACCCAATGGAGAAGACCATGCTGTTCCAGAAATCCAAGCACACGTTGTTCGTATTCCTGTTCGCGCTCGCGGGCGCGGTGCAGGCGCAGGCAGTGAAACTGCCGAACGTGACCATCCTGGCCACCGGCGGCACCATCGCCGGCACCGGCGCCACCAGCACCACCACCGTCGGCTACACCGCCGCCACGGTGGGCGTGCAGGCGCTGATCCAGGCCGTGCCTGAAATTACCAAGGTGGCCAACGTCAGTGGCGAACAGGTGTTCCAGATCGCCAGCGAAAACATGAGCAACGAGCACTGGCTGACCCTCGCCAAGCGCGTCAACGTGCTGCTGTCCCAGCCCAATGTCGACGGCATCGTGATCACCCACGGCACCGACACGCTGGAAGAAACCGCCTACTTCCTGAACCTGGTCGTCAAGAGCAGGAAGCCGGTGGTGGTGGTGGGCTCGATGCGCCCGTCCACGGCGCTGTCGGCCGACGGCCCGATCAACCTGTACAACGCGGTGCAGCTGGCCGGCAGCCAGGCGGCCGTCGGCCGCGGCGTGCTGGTGGCGATGAACGACCAGATCCACGCCGCGCGCGACGTCACCAAGTCCAACACGACCACCGCTGACACCTTCCGCACGGCGGAGCTGGGCATGGTCGGCTACCTCCAGGGCGGCAAGCCCTTCTTCTACCGCGACGTGACGCGCAAGCATACGGTGGAGACCGAATTCGACGTATCGAAGCTGGACGTGCTGCCGCAGGTGGACGTGGCGTATGCGTATGCGAACGTGGGCGATGTCGCGGTGAAGGCGCTGGTGGCGGCCGGCGCCAAGGGGCTGGTGCACGCGGGCGTGGGCAATGGCAGCCTGCCTGCCAAGACCAAGCCGGCACTGGTGGCAGCGCGTGAGAAGGGTGTTGTCATCGTACGCTCGGCGCGCGTCGGCCAGGGCATCGTGGCGCGCAATGGCGAGGCGAATGACGACCAGCTGGATTTTGTCGTGTCGGATACACTGAGCCCGCAGAAGGCACGGATCTTGTTGATGCTGGCGTTGACCAAGACCAGCGATACGAAGGACATCCAGCGGATGTTTTATACCTACTGATCCACCGAAGTCATTGTCCCCAGAACCGTCCTCCCGGCGCAGGCCGGGACCCAATTCCGTAGCGCAGTGTTAACGCAGGCTGTACCGGCACGCACGCAACTTGGGTACCGGCCTTCGCCGGTAGTCGTAGGCGCCAGTGGCGCGTACGACGGTTTTTAGCGTAGCGGTGATAGCGAAGTCACGGATTGCGCCCCGACCGCAGTGGCCACTACTTCGCCAACTCCAGCGGCGGCGACGCCAGCTCCTCATCCGGCCGCGCCAGCTGTCTTTCCCACATCTGCTGGTACAAGCCCCGCGCCGCAAGCAGTGACTGGTGCGTTCCCCGCTCCACGATCCGCCCATGATCCAGCACGATGATCTGCTGCGCATCCGCGATCGTCGACAGCCGGTGCGCAATGACCAGGGTGGTGCGGTCCTTGGCGATCTCCTTCAGCTGCGCCTGGATCACCTGTTCGGCTTTCGAATCCAGCGCCGATGTCGCCTCGTCGAAAATCAGGATCGCCGGGTCTTTCAATAAGGTGCGCGCAATCGCCACCCGCTGCTTCTCGCCCCCGGACAGCTTCAGCCCGCGCTCCCCCACCATGGTCTTGTACCCATCCGGCAGGCTCTCGATGAAATCGTGGATCGACGCCGCCCTTGCCGCCGCCATGATGTCCTCGTGCGAGGCCCCTGGCTTGCCGTAGGCGATGTTGTATTCGATGCTGTCGTTGAACAGCACCGTATCCTGCGGCACGATGCCGATCGCGGCGCGCAGCGACTGCTGGGTGATGTGGCGCAGGTCCTGGCCGTCGATGCGGATGCCGCCGCCGTTCACGTCGTAGAAGCGGAACAGCAGCCGCGACAAGGTCGACTTGCCCGAACCGCTATGCCCCACCACCGCCGTCGTGGTCCCGGCCGGAATCGTGAAGTCGACATCGAACAGGATCTGGCGCTTGGTCTCGTAGCTGAATTCCACGTGCGAGAACTCGACCTGGGCGCCATGCGTGACCAAAGGCTGCGCGCCCGCGCTGTCGGCCACTTCGCGGTTCTGGTCGAGCAGCGAGAACAGGCGTTCCATGTCGGCCAGGCTCTGCTTGATCTCGCGGTAGATCACGCCCAAAAAATTCAGCGGGATGTACAGCTGGATCATGAAGGAGTTGACCAGCACCAGGTCGCCCAGGGTCATGGTGCCGGCGATCACGCCTTCGGTGGCGCGCCACAGGATCAGCGTGACGGCGGTAGCGATGATCAGCGACTGGCCGGTGTTGAGGAAGGACAGCGAGGTCTGCGAGCGCACGGCCGCGTTCTCGTAGCTCTGCAGGCCCTGGTCGTAGCGCCTGGCTTCGTAGTCTTCGTTGCCGAAGTATTTCACCGTCTCGTAGTTGATGAGCGAATCGATGGCCTTGGTATTGGCCTTGGAATCGAGGTCGTTCATGGTGCGGCGGAAGTGGGTGCGCCACTCGGTCACGATGACCGTGAAGGCGATATAGCTCGCCAGCGCCACCGCCGTGATGATGGTGAACCAGATGTCGTAGTTGAGCACCAGGTAGCCCAGCACCAGGGTGATCTCGACCAGGGTCGGGAGCACGTTGAAGAGCGAATACGAGATCAGCGAATTCACGCCGCGCGTGCCGCGTTCGATATCGCGCGTCATGCCGCCGGTTTGCCGGTTCAGGTGGAAGCGCAGCGACAGCGCATGCAGGTGGCGGAACACTTTCAGCGCGATGGTGCGCACCGCGCGCTGGGTCACGCGCGCGAACAGGAACTCGCGCAGCTCGGTGAACAGCGTGGTGGACAGGCGCAGCAGGCCGTAGGCGACCAGCGCGCCGAGCGGCAGCACCAGCAGCGCCTTGGGATTGGCCGGGTCGATGGCCAGCTGGTCGATGAGCTGCTTGAGCACCAGCGGCACGCCGACGTTGGCCATCTTGGCGCCGATCAGCGCGCCGAGGGCGGCCAGTACGCGCCACTTGTAGACCCACAGGTAGGGGAACAGGGTGCGCAGCGTCGCCCAGTCGTTGCGGGGCACGCCCTTGGAATCGGGCGGCAGGGGAACAGAGCTGGCGGGAGTGCGTCGCATGGCAGGGCTTCGGGATTTATGGTTCAATTCGTGACGATTGTAGCTTTTACCGGAAAAACAAGATGACCACGCCACAAAACACCCCGTCCGTCACCCACACGCGTCTGCCAGAAGGCAAGATGCCGGAACTGCGCGTGATGCCTGCGCCGTCCGACGCCAACGTGTACGGCGACGTGTTCGGCGGCTGGATCATGGCACAGGTCGACGTCGCCGGTTCGCTGCCGGCCACCCGCCGCGCGAACGGCCGCGTAGCCACCATCGCCGTCAATTCCTTCGTCTTCAAGCAGCCGGTCTTCGTGGGCGACCTGCTGTCCTTCTACGCCAACATCGTCAAGGTCGGCAATACCTCGATCACCGTGTGCGTCGAAGTCTACGCCGAGCGCAACCGCCTGCAGGCCGATGTCGTGAAAGTCACCGAAGCCCAGCTGACCTACGTCGCCACCGGCCCGGACCGCAAGCCGCGCCAGCTGCCGCCACTGGATTCGCTGATCTCCCAAGGCTAGCCGCATGCTGCCCCCGCGCCGGCTGTTCCTGCTCGATGCGGCGCGGCTGTCGGCCGCCTTGTCGAGCGTCTCGCTGGCGGCCTGCGCGTCCTCGTCCAGGGGCCCCTACCCGTTCAGCCTCGGCGTCGCCTCGGGTTCGCCCTTGCCCGATTCGGTCATCCTGTGGACGCGCATCCTGAGCGACCCGCTCAAGGCCGAATCCACGCCGCCGGTCGCGATGAGCGTGCGCTGGGAAGTCGCCAGCGACGAAGCCTTCCGCAACATCGTCGCGAAAGGCGCGGCGCCGGCCGTACCGGAGCTGGCCCACAGCGTCCACGTGGACGTGAAGGGCCTGGCGCCCGGCCGCTGGTACTGGTACCGTTTCATGCTGGGCGACGCCGCCAGCCCCGTCGGCCGCACGCGCACGGCGCCGGCGCGCGACGAGATGCCGGGCCAGCTGAAACTGGCGGTCGCCTCCTGCCAGCACTGGGAGTTCGGCAGCTACGCCGCGCACCTCCACATCGCCAACGCCGCACCCGACCTGGTCGCCTTCCTCGGCGACTACATCTACGAGTGGGGCCCCTACCAGCTGCGCCACCCGGCGCGCGCGGTGCGCACCGATGAATCGTTCACGCTGCTTGATTACCGCAAGCGCTACGCCCAGTACAAGAGCGACCCCGACCTGCAGGCGGCGCACCACGCGGCGCCCTGGATCGTGACCTGGGACGACCACGAGGTGGGCAACGACTACAGCGGCCTGCGCGACGAACGCCTGGCCGCCGATTTCGCCACGCGCCGCGCCGCGGCCTACCAGGCCTTCTATGAACACATGCCGCTGCGCCTGCCCTCCGTGCGGCGCGACGGCTTCGCCTCGGTCCCGCTGTTCCAGCGCTACGACTGGGGACGGCTGGCGCGCTTCCACGTGCTCGACGACCGCCAGTACCGCTCGCCCCAGGCCTGCGCCAAATCAAGCACGCGCGGCGGCTCCAATGCGGTGTTCGCGCGCGCCTGCGAAGCGCTGCGCGATCCGCGCCGTACCATGCTGGGAGGGGAGCAGGAAGCATGGCTGGAGGCAGGCCTGGCCACCTCGCGCGCGACCTGGAACATCCTGGCGCAGCAGACACTGATGGCGCAGTCGAGCAGCGTGCCGATCATCAAGCCCGACGACGGGCGCTTCTGGACCGATGGCTGGGATGGGTATCCGGCGGCGCGCAAGCGGCTGCTGGACAGCATCGTGCGGCAGGGGGCGCACAACCCGCTGGTGCTGGGCGGGGACGTGCACGGCTTTTATACCACCTCGCTGCGGCCGGATTTTTCACGGCCGGTATCGAAGCAGAATCCGGTGGTGGCGACGGAGTTCGTGGGGACGTCGGTGACATCAAGCTCACGCTCGCAGGAGAAAACGCTGGAGCATGTGGGGAAGAATCCGCACATGCTGTATGGGCGCAGCGACAAGCGGGGGTATATGTTGCTGGAGATCCGGCCAAAGGAGGTGCTGACGCACTGCATGGGGCTGGAGGATGTGCACAGCGCGAAGTCGGGGATAGCGGAGGTGGCGGCGTTTCGGGTGCGCGAGGGGGTCGCTGGCGCGGAGCGGTTGGGTTGACGCGGGGCGGCCAACTTGGGTTCCCGCCTGCGCGGGAACCCAAGTTGCACAAACGCCGTTAGCTTACATCTTGATCCCAAAGCGCCGCATCGCAACCCGCTGCACCGTCCCCACGCACAGCGCCAGCACGATAATCCGCAGCCACGGCGTCTCGCCGGCGCCTGGCGCATACCCGGCCTGCGCCAGGAGCGCCAACAGCACCTCGGCGATCCCCAGCCCGATGAACACACCGACCGCGGATGCCAGCGCCATCAGCCCCAAGTCACGGGCCTTGGTGGACGTCTTCATGCCGACGCCTTCTCGTCGCGCAGCTCGCGCCGCAGGATCTTGCCGACATTCGTCTTCGGCAGCGTCTCGCGGAACTCGACGTACTTGGGCCGCTTGTAGCCCGTGAACTGCTCCTTGCAGTAGGCGATCACGTCCTCGCTGGTCAGGGAAGCATCCTTCTTCACGATATACAGCTTCACCGCCTCGCCCGAGTTCTTGTCCGGCACGCCCACGCAGGCCACTTCCAGCACGCCCGGCATGGCCGCGACCACGCCTTCGATCTCGTTCGGGTACACATTGAAGCCCGACACCAGGATCATGTCCTTCTTGCGGTCGACGATGCGGGTATAGCCCTCTTCGTTCATGATGCCGATGTCGCCGGTCTTGAAGAAGCCGTCCGGGGTCATGACCTTGGCGGTTTCGTCGTCGCGCTGCCAGTAGCCGGCCATCACCTGCGGGCCGCGCACGGCGATCTCGCCGGCGGTGCCGAACGGGCACTCGTTGCCGGCGTCGTCCAGGATGCGCAGTTCGGTCGATGGCAGCGGCAGGCCGATGGTGCCGGTGAACCCGGTAATGTCGCAGCGGTTGGCCGCCACCACGGGCGAGGTCTCGGACAAGCCGTAGCCTTCCACGATCGGGGTGCCGGTGATCGCCAGCCACTTGTCGGCCACGGCTTTTTGCACGGCCATGCCGCCGCCAGGGCACACCATATAGCCCGAGAAATCGAGCTTGGCGAATTCGGGGTTGTTCACCAGGCCGTTGTACAGCGTGTTCACGGCCGGGAAGATGTTGATGCGGTAGTCCTTCAGTTCCTTGATGAAGCCGGCGATGTCGCGCGGGTTCGGGATCAGCAGGTTCATACCGCCCACGCGCAGGCCCAGCAGCGCGCACACGGTCAGCGCATAGATGTGGTACAGCGGCAGCGCGCACACGAACTGCGCCTGCTCGCCCGGTTTGATCTTACCGAGCGTCGGCGCGAACCAGGCTTCGTTCTGCAGCACGTTGGCGATCACATGCTTGTGCAGCAGGACCGCGCCTTTCGACACCCCCGTGGTGCCGCCGGTGTACTGCAGGAAGGCGACGTCGTCGTGACCGATGGTGACCGGCTTGAGCGTGGCGCTGGCGCTGTCGGCCAGCATGCGCTTGAAGCCGATCGCGCCCGGCAGCGAATAGGCCGGCACCATCTTCTTCATCTTGCGCACCACCAGGTTGACGATGGTGCCCTTCAGGCCACCGAGCAGGTCGCCCATGGTGGCCACCACCACGTGCTCGACCGCCGTGTTACCGATCACCTGTTCCAGCGTGTGCGCGAAATTCTCCAGCACCACGATGGCTTCGGCGCCCGAATCCTTGAGCTGGTGCTGCAGCTCGCGCGGCGTGTAGAGCGGGTTGACGTTGACGATCACGTAGCCGGCGCGCAGCACGGCGGCCATCGCCACCGGGTACTGCAGCACGTTCGGCAGCATGATGGCCACGCGCGCGCCGGGCTTCAGGCCGCGGCCCTGCAGCCAGGCCGCCATGCGGTTCGACAGGCGATCCAGTTCGGCGAAAGTGAGGGACTTGCCCATGCACGCATAGGCCTTGCGGTCGGCGTACTTGCGGAACGCCTCCTCCAGCAGGTGCGTCAGGGAACGGTACTGGGTCGGGTCGATCTCCGCAGGTACGCCTTCCTCATACGACTTGAGCCAAAACTTGTCCATCCGTGCCTCACCTTCTGTTATCTGAACTGTTGTGCCGCGCACCGCAAAGGGGCGCACGGCCTGCATAAAATGCGAAGCCGCCCGGGACACGGGCGGCTTCTGCCAGCCGGCGCAAGGCGCCGGCCGCTGTGCTACCTAGTGCGCCGCGGTTTCCGGCTGCTTCTCGTCCCTCAGCGCGCGCCGCAGGATCTTGCCGACGTTGGTCTTCGGCAGCTCGTCGCGGAACTCGATGTACTTCGGTTTCTTGTAGCCGGTGAACTGCTGCTTGCAGTAGTCCATCAGCTGCTCGGCGCTCAGGTTCGGGTCTTTCTTGACCACGAAGACCTTCACCGCTTCGCCGGAATGCTCGTCCGGCACGCCGATGACCGCGCATTCGAGCACGCCCGGGTGGCCGGCGATCACGCCTTCGAGTTCGTTCGGGTAGACGTTGAAACCCGAGACCAGGATCATGTCCTTCTTGCGGTCGACGATCTTGACGTAGCCGTTTTCGTCCATGATGCCGACGTCGCCCGACTTGAAGAAGCCGTCCGGCGTCATGACCTTGGCCGTTTCGTCCGGACGGTTCCAGTAGCCCGCCATGACCTGCGGGCCGCGGATGGCGATCTCGCCGATTTCGCCGATGGCCATCGGTTTACCTTCATCGTCCAGGATCGCGATATCCGTAGACGGGATCGGCAGGCCGATGGTGCCGGTGAATTCCTTGACGTCGGCGCGGTTGCAGGTGGCCACCGGGGACGTCTCCGACAGGCCGTAGCCTTCGATGATGCTGGTGCCGGTGACCTGCTTCCACTTGTCGTTGACGGCCTTCTGCACCGCCATGCCGCCGCCGTTGGCGATCTTCAGGCCCGAGAAATCGACGCTGCCGATATCCGGGTGGTTGACCAGCGCGTTGTACAGCGTGTTCACCGCCGGCAGCATGTTGATCTTGTACTTGCCCAGCTCCTTGATGAAGCCCGGGATGTCGCGCGGGTTCACGATCAGGATGTTCAGCGCGCCGGTGCGCATGCCCCACATGGCGCAGGCCGTCAGCGCGAAGATGTGGTACAGCGGCAGTGCGCACACGATCACGGTCTGCTCGCTGCTGCTCGCTTCGCCCATCGCCGGCTTGGACCAGGCTTCGGTCTGCAGCACGTTGGCGATCACGTTGCGGTGGGTGAGCGTGGCGCCTTTCGACACGCCGGTGGTGCCGCCGGTGTACTGCAGGAAGGCGACGTCCGAGGAGGTGGGCTCCACCTTCGAGAACGGCATCTTCGCGCCCTGCGCCAGGGTTTCCTTGAAGCGCACCATGTTCGGCAGCGAGTATTCCGGCACCATCTTCTTGACGTTGCGGACCACGAAATTGACCAGCATGCCCTTGGCGCCGCCCAGCATCTCGCCCATGCTCGCCACCACCACGTGCTTGAGCGGGGTCTTGCCCATCACCTGCTGCACGGTGTGCGCGAAGTTCTCGAGCACGATGATCGCTTCGCTGCCCGAGTCCTTAATCTGGTGCTCCAGCTCGCGCGGGGTGTACAGCGGGTTCACGTTGACCACCGTGAAGCCGGCGCGCAGCACGGCCGCGATCGCGACCGGATACTGCAGCACGTTTGGCATCATGATCGCCACGCGCGCGCCGCGCTCCATGCCGCGGCTCTGCAGCCAGGCGGCCAGCTTCTTCGAGTACGCGTCGAGCTCGCCGTAGGTCAGGAACTTGTCCATGCAGACGTAGGCGTTGCGGGCGGCGTACTTGCTGAAGGATTCTTCCAGCATGTGCACCAGCGATGGGTACTGGTCCGGATTGATCTCTCCCGGTACGTTCGGTGGGTACGACTTCAGCCAATTTTTTTCCATCGGATGCCCTCTGTCTCGAAATAGTTATCGTTGTGGTCCGAGCGGCCGCGGCGGGACGAAGGTCTATGCCTTCTGCGTACCCACGCGAAGCTTGCGCCTTTGCTATCGCCTGATGTGATGCTATCGGGCAGCGACCATGCGCGCAAGCTCTTTTAGGGCTTTTGGAACCCGTCCTCTATCTTGCCCGCACCCATGGTGCGTTGCACCACCAGCGGGGCCGTCGGCGCGGGAGCGGCCAGGCTCCTGAGCACGCGATGGCGCTCCGACTTGTCCAGCTTGGCCAGCTGGTTGACCGACTTGTAGAAGGCGGGCCAGGACCGCTCCTTGCGCAGCAGCGCGCGGAAGGCGGGCACGAAGTCGTTGTAGGTGGCGATCGAGGCCAGGTGGGCGTTCGACAGCGGCTCGGCGAAGAAGCGGTCGTAGCCGGCATAGCCGCCCCAGTTCGCCTTCAGCACCTGGTAGTCGTCCTTCAGCGCCAGGAACAGGCGCGCCTTGGTCGCGCGCTTGTCTTCCTTGCCCAGGCCGCTCGCATAGGTCTTTTCCAGTTCGCCGCGGTAGCGCACCAGCAGCGCCATGAAGTCCTTCTTGCGCACGCTGTAGCGCTCGAACGCGTCCACCATCATCGGGTTGCCGAAGCGCTCCAGCCAGCCTTCGACCCCGGCCGCTTCCACCGCGCTGGCGAAGGACTCGTTGAACTTCGAGTCGCCCGGCACGTACACCACCTGGTGCGCCAGTTCGTGGAAGATCAGGCGCGCCAGCTCAGCGTCCGGGTAGTTGATGAAGGTGGAGATCAGCGGGTCGCTGAACCAGCCCAGCGTGGAATAGGCGCTCACGCCGCCCACTTCGACGTCGTGGCCCTGGCGGCGCAGTTCCTTCGCATAGGCCTGGGCTTCGCCCTTGCTGTAGTAGCCGCGGTAGTTCACGCAGCCGGCCACCGGGAAGCACCACTGCATCGGTTTCAGCGACAGTTCGGGCGTGGCCACCACGTTCCACAGCACGTAGGGGCGCTGGATGTTGGTGAAGTTGGTGTAGCTGCCGTTGTCGGGGAGCTTGAGTTCCTGGATCGCGTAGCGCCGGATCTGGCGCGCAGCTTCCAGGCGGTGGCGCAGCTTGGCGTTGGTGGCGGGGTCGGCCAGCCAGTCATCGATCGGACGGGAATCCGTCAGCAGTTCGAGCTGGCCCTGGGCGGCCTGGGAGTAGTAGGAGAGGGATGAGCAGCTTGACAACATCAGGGCGGCAGCTGCGGCCGCCATGAATGGCTTGAAGGCCAGGGAAAGTCTAGAGGGTTTCATCTCGCGTTGAAGGCGCGGCTTTTTCAACCTGCACCAGGGTGTCGTAGAAGGTGGGCGCCCGGCCCATGTCGGTCAATCGCTGGCTGGTGACTTCATTGGCGTTCTTGCCGTCGCTGGCGAGTTTCTTCCACCAGATCGACAAGCCCACCACCAGCCCTTCGCGCGCCTTGTCGGTAACGCGTGCACGGGCGACGAATGAGCCGCGGTCGTTAAAAATGCGGGCCATCTCACCGTGCGCGATGCCGCGGCGGGCGGCGTCGTTGGGGTGGATGTCGAGGTGCGGCTCGCCCTCGGTTGCGCGCAAACTCTGCACGTTCACGAACGTCGAGTTCAGGAAATTGCGGGCCGGCGGCGAGATCATCGCCAGCGGATACTTGCGTGCCAGCTCCGGGTTGGAGGCGGCCGACTCATACGGCGGGATATAGGTGGGCAGCGGGTCGAGCCCGTCGCGCGCCATGCTGCTGGAATAGAATTCGCACTTGCCCGACGGGGTCGGGAAGCCGCCTTCGGCAAACGGTGCGTCCGGCATGTTCAGCTTCTGCCAGCCCTTTTGTTTCAGCGACTCCCAGTCGAAGTGGATCGCGCGCTCGTGCTTCTTGTCGAAGGCTTGCGCGGCCAGCTGGTCGTCGGTCTCGCTGAAGCAGGGGTCGTCGAAGCCCATGCGCGCGGCCAGCAGGCGGAAGAATTCGGTGTTCGGCTTGGCTTCGCCTACCGGTGCAATGGCGGCGTTATTCGCCATCATGTACAGGTGGCCGTAGGCCAGGTGGGCGTCGACGTGTTCGAGCTGGGTGGTGGCCGGCAGGACGATGTCGGCGTAGTCGGCGCTGTCGGTATAAAAATGCTCGAGCACCACCGTGAACAGGTCGTCGCGCTCGAAGCCTTGTTGTACCTTGCTTGACTCGGGCGCGATCGCCAGCGGGTTGGCGTTGTAGACGATGACCGCTTCGATCTTCGGTCCGAACTCGGGCGAGGCGTCTTGTAAAAGGTCGTCGCCGATGGTGGTCATGTTGATGGTGCGCGGGGTGCGGCCGCCCAAGAGGTCGGGGCGCTGCAGCGCCGGGCGGTTGGCCGGGAAGGAGCCCGAGGTCGACAGCTGCACGCCGCCGGCCTTGTGGCGCCAGGCGCCCACCAGCGCCGGCAGGCAGGCGATGTTGCGCACGGCCATGCCGCCCCCGCGCACGCGCTGCAGGCCATAGTTCATGCGGATCGCCACGCCTTCGCCGCGCCTTGCGGCCTGGCCGTACAGGCGCGCCAGATCGACGACTTCGGCCGCAGTGATGCCGCAGGTCTCGGCGGTGCGCTGCGGCGTCCATTCCAGGGCGCGGGCCTTCAGTTCGTCGTAACCGAGCGTGTAGCGCGCCACGTAATCCTGGTCGATCAGGTCTTCTGCAATGAGCACGTGCATCATGCCCAGCGCCAGCGCGGCGTCCGTACCGGGCAGCAGGGCAATGTGCTGGTGACACTTCTCGGCCGTCAGCGAGCGGTAGGGATCGATCGCGACCAGCGTCGCGCCGCGGCGCTTGGCTTCCTGCACGCGCATCCAGAAATGCAGGTTGGAGGCGATCGGGTTGCCGCCCCAGATGAGGATCAGTTTCGCATCCTGGAACTGTTCGATGTCGGTGCCCATCGAGGCGCCGATGGTGTACTTGTAGCCGGTGGCGCCGGCTGTGGCGCAGATGGTACGGTCCAGCAGGGAGGCGCCCAGTTTGTTAAAGAAGCGCAAAGACATCGAGTCGCCCTGCACCAGTCCCATGGTGCCGGCATAGCTGTAGGGAAGGATGGCTTCGGGGTCGCGCGCGGCGATGGCGCCCAGGCGCGTGGCGATTTCGCCAATCGCTTCGTCCCAGCCGATGCGTTCGAATTTTCCTTCGCCCTTGCGGCCGACGCGGCGCATCGGGTACAGCACGCGGTCAGGGTGGTAGGTGCGTTCCACATAGCGCGCCACCTTGGTGCAGAGCACGCCCGCGGTCGTCGGATGCTCCGGATCGCCCTTCACTTCCGTCGCCACGCCGTTGTCGACGGTGACGAGGATGGCGCAGGTATCGGGGCAATCGTGGGGACAGGCGGCGCGGACTTGTGTGACTGGCATGGGGCGTGGGAGCGGGCAGGAATGCTTCGTGAAACCAATACTTTATACGATTACCGGGCTCCCTGCGCCCCCCTCTTTCATCCATTGTTTGAGGCAGGCTACAATGATTCAAGACGTGCAATGCAAGCATGACAAATACGGAGAGACAGATGAAGCTCGTGGAACCACTCCTTGCCTTTCAACCTCAACTGCAAGAGATCCGGCGCGACCTGCATGCGCACCCGGAGCTGTGCTACGAAGAAGTGCGCACCGCCGACGTGGTGGCGGCGCGCCTCGAAGAATGGGGCATCCCCATCGTGCGCGGCCTGGGCGTGACCGGGGTTGTCGGCATCATCAAGAACGGCACCTCGAACCGCGCCATTGGCCTGCGCGCCGACATGGACGCGCTGCCGATGCAGGAAACCAATGCCTTCGCCCATGCCTCGCGCCATCCGGGCAAGATGCATGCGTGCGGCCATGACGGCCACACCGCCATGCTGCTCGGCGCCGCCCACTACCTGGCGCAGCACCGCAACTTCGACGGCACCGTCTACCTGATCTTCCAGCCGGCCGAAGAAGGCGGCGGCGGCGCGCGCCGCATGATGCAGGACGGCCTGTTCGAGCAGTTCCCGATGGAGGCGGTGTACGGGATGCACAACTGGCCGGGCATCCCTGAGGGTCACTTCGGCGTCGTGCCGGGGCCGATGATGGCCTCCAGTAACGAGTTCCGCGTGGTCGTGCGCGGCAAGGGCTGCCACGCGGCGCAACCCCACCGTGGCATCGATCCGGTGATGGTGGCGGTGCAGGTCGCGCAGGCCTGGCAGACCATCGTGTCGCGCGAAAAGAATCCGCTGGAGTCGGCGGTGCTGTCGATTACGCAAATCCATGCCGGCAGCGCGACCAACGTCATTCCCGATGAAGCCGAGCTGGTCGGGACGGTGCGCACCTTCTCGACCGCGGTGCTGGACCTGATCCAGCGCCGCATGGAAGAAATGGCCACCGGCGTGGCGGCGGCCTTCAATGCCTCGGTCGATTTTCATTTCAAGCGCAATTACCCGCCGCTGATCAACCATCCCCAGCAGACCGCTTTCGCGGTCGAGGCGATGCGGGCGGTGGTGGGGGCGCAGCGGGTGGATACGAATGTCGAGCCGACCATGGGCGCGGAAGACTTCGCGTTCATGCTGCAGGAAAAGCCGGGGTGCTATGTGTTCATCGGCAATGGCGAAGGCGCGCACCGGGCCGGCGGGCACGGGCTGGGGCCGTGCCAATTGCATAACACGAGTTATGACTTCAATGACAATTTGCTGCCGATTGGGGCGAGTTATTGGGTGCGGCTGGTGGAGATGAGTTTGCCTGCGGCGTGACGGGGACGAATCGCTTGTCGTAGACAGAATGTATTGACCTACCAACCTCAACAAGCGCGGGTTACGCTGAGGGTTGGTGAACCTTTCGGCGCAGAGCCGCAATTGAGGAGGTAGGTCATGAACGAGTTTAGCAAATATGTTGGCTTGGATGTCCATAAGGCGACGATCGCGGTGTCAATTGCGGATAGCGCTGGTGGTGAGCCTCGTTTCTATGGAGAGATCACGAACACGCCGGTCGCGATAGCGAAGCTGATGGCGCAGTTGGCCAAAGGCGGTGCAAAGCTGTCCGTGTGCTACGAGGCAGGTTGCTGCGGGTACGTGATCTATCGCCAGCTGACCAAGTTGGGTCACTTTTGCCAGGTTATTG
>NZ_FOLD01000064.1 GCF_900112225.1 Massilia yuzhufengensis
TGGTGGAGGATGACGGGATCGAACCGACGACCCCCTGCTTGCAAAGCAGGTGCTCTCCCAGCTGAGCTAATCCCCCGATTGGGTGCGCCAATAACCTGGTAGGGCTGGTTGGACTCGAACCAACGACCCCCGCGTTATCAACACGGTGCTCTAACCAGCTGAGCTACAGCCCCGACATACACTGTTCTTCTTCTGACAACAGCCGATAAGTGTGAGCGTTTGGTGACTGGGTTCAAGACCCGGTGCTACTCTAGAAAGGAGGTGATCCAGCCGCACCTTCCGATACGGCTACCTTGTTACGACTTCACCCCAGTCACGAATCCTACCGTGGTAAGCGCCCCCCTTGCGGTTAAGCTACCTACTTCTGGTAAAACCCGCTCCCATGGTGTGACGGGCGGTGTGTACAAGACCCGGGAACGTATTCACCGCGACATGCTGATCCGCGATTACTAGCGATTCCAACTTCATGTAGTCGAGTTGCAGACTACAATCCGGACTACGATACACTTTCTGGGATTAGCTCCCCCTCGCGGGTTGGCGGCCCTCTGTATGTACCATTGTATGACGTGTGAAGCCCTACCCATAAGGGCCATGAGGACTTGACGTCATCCCCACCTTCCTCCGGTTTGTCACCGGCAGTCTCATTAGAGTGCTCAACTAAATGTAGCAACTAATGACAAGGGTTGCGCTCGTTGCGGGACTTAACCCAACATCTCACGACACGAGCTGACGACAGCCATGCAGCACCTGTGTGAAGGTTCCCTTTCGGGCACATCCAGATCTCTCCGGACTTCCTTCCATGTCAAGGGTAGGTAAGGTTTTTCGCGTTGCATCGAATTAATCCACATCATCCACCGCTTGTGCGGGTCCCCGTCAATTCCTTTGAGTTTTAATCTTGCGACCGTACTCCCCAGGCGGTCTACTTCACGCGTTAGCTGCGTTACCAAGTTAATTAAAACCCGACAACTAGTAGACATCGTTTAGGGCGTGGACTACCAGGGTATCTAATCCTGTTTGCTCCCCACGCTTTCGTGCATGAGCGTCAATCTTGACCCAGGGGGCTGCCTTCGCCATCGGTGTTCCTCCACATCTCTACGCATTTCACTGCTACACGTGGAATTCTACCCCCCTCTGCCAGATTCAAGCCTTGCAGTCTCCATCGCAATTCCCAGGTTGAGCCCGGGGCTTTCACGACAGACTTACAAAACCGCCTGCGCACGCTTTACGCCCAGTAATTCCGATTAACGCTTGCACCCTACGTATTACCGCGGCTGCTGGCACGTAGTTAGCCGGTGCTTATTCTTCAGGTACCGTCATTAGC
>NZ_FOLD01000029.1 GCF_900112225.1 Massilia yuzhufengensis
ACCTCCTCAATTGCGGCTCTGCGCCGAAAGGTTCACCAACCCTCAGCGTAACCCGCGCTTGTTGAGGTTGGTAGGTCAATACATTCTGTCTACGTAGAATCCCTGTTTCGGGCAGAATGACGGGCTGACCAGCTTAAGCATCATCCCAGAAAGCCTTTCATGTCCCTGCTGTCCCCGTCCAGCGGCCTGGCCGTCCTGCGCAACCGTAACCTCGCCTTCTACCTTTCCGCCCGCTTCCTCGGCACCCTCGCCGTGCAGATGCAGAGCGTCGCCATCGGCTGGCAGGTGTACCAGATCACCGGCAGCCTGTTCGACCTCGGCCTGATCGGCCTGGCGCAGTTCGCGCCCTTCCTGGTACTGATCCTGTGGGCCGGCCACGTGGCCGACCGCCACAACCGCCGCAACATCGTCCTGCTGTGCATGGCCACGCAGCTGCTGTGCAGCCTGCTGCTGGTGGGCTTCACGGCCAGCGGCAGCAGCATCGTGTGGCCGGTGTTCGCGATCCTGGTGCTGTTCGGCTCCGCCCGCGCCTTCATGATGCCGGCCTCGCAGGCGGTACTGAAAAACCTGGTGCCCGACCACGCCTTCAGCCAGGCCGTGGCCCTGAGTTCGTCGACCTTCCACGTGGCCGTGATCGCGGGCCCGATCATCGGCGGCCTGCTGTATGCCTTCGGTCCGATGACCGTGCACGTGGTCGCGGCCTGCCTGCTGGCCACCGCGGTGCTGTGCATGTCGGGCACGCGCGCGGCCAGGCAGGCGCGCAGCCAGGGGCCGGTGAGCTGGCAGTCGCTGCTCGAGGGCCTGAAGTTCGTGAAGTCGCGCCCGATCGTGCTGGGCGCGATCTCGCTCGACCTGTTCGCGGTGCTGTTCGGCGGCGCCACCGCCCTGCTCCCCGCCTATGCCCACGACGTGCTGCATGCCGGGCCGCAGGCGCTGGGCCTGCTGCGCACCGCGCCGGGCCTCGGCGCCGCGCTGTGTTCGATCCTGCTGGCGTTTTATCCGATCACGCGCCGGGTCGGGCTGTGGATGTTCGGCGGCGTCGCCGTGTTCGGCCTGTGCACGCTGGTGATGGGCCTGACCAGCAGCTTCCCGGTGGCCCTGGCCGCCCTGTTCATCCTGGGCGCGGGCGACATGGTGAGCGTGTATATCCGCCATCTGCTGGTGCAGTACGAGACGCCGGACGACATCCGCGGGCGCGTGAGTGCGGTGAACTCGGTGTTCATCGGCGCTTCGAACGAACTGGGCGAATTCGAATCGGGCGTGACCGCCGGCTGGCTGGGGCTGGTGCGCGCGATCCTGCTGGGCGGCGCGGCTACGCTGGCCGTGACCGGGCTGTGGGCGGTGCTGTTCCCGGTACTCTCGCGCATGGACCGTTTCCCCCACCACGAGAAGGAAGCGGCGGAAAAAGTGGCTTGATTGTCATGATGCCGGTCTTGCAAGCTGCCGGACCGGCCCCACGTGACATAACAGGACGCGGCAAAATCGACGCCGCGGGTAAGATGAAGATGTTATGTCACAAGGAGCAATCTTATGCAAATCAACGTCAACACCGACCGTACCATTCAAAAACACCAAGGCCTGGATGAACACGTGGAAACCGTGATCCAGGGTTCGATCGGCCGTTTCGGCGAACAAGTCACCCGCGTCGACGTCCACCTGAGCGACGACAACAAGGAAAAGCATGCCGACGGCGGCAATTCCTGCATGATGGAAGCGCGCGTGAGCGGCTACCAGCCAATCGTCGTGCATGAGCACGCGACCGAACTGCACCAGTCGATCAAGAACGCCGGCGGCAAACTCGCCCGTGCCCTCGACAGCGCACTGGGACGCCTGGCGGACAAGAACAAGCACGTGTCGGTTGCCGCGGTGGCGACGGACCTCGATGGCGACATCGATCCGCTGTCGGACAAGCACCTGACCGATTCCTGATTTCCCAAAGGTGGGCGGCTCCTGATCCGGTCGATGCCTGGTCAGGAGCCGCCTTCCAGCATCGCCCTCAGTTCACGCAGATAGCGCAGGCCCGCCAGCGCGCGGCTGCCGTACCACGACATCATCTCCCCATCGACCAGCAGTACCGGAATGCCCAGCTGCTTCTCGAGCGTGTCCGCATGCGCTTCCGTAAAGCGGTAGGGTTCGGTCGAGAGCAGCACCGCGTCGAGCTGGCCCACGATCTGTTCCGACCAGTCGAAGCGCGGATAGCGCGCCTCGCCCAGCCGCGGCACCCGCCAGCCCAGCTCCGCCAGCATGGCCGCGATATAGGTCTCGCCCGACACGCTCATCCACGGATCCTGCCAGATGCAGTACAGGACGGTGCGCGCCGGCGCCGGGGGCAGCGCCTTCAGGGCCGCATATTCCGCTTCGAACGCGCCGCACCACTGCTGCGCCGCGGTGTCCACGCCGAAGATCCCGCCCATCAGCCGCGCCAGCGCCAGGTTATCGCGGGGAACCAGCGGGTGCGTCACCACGATGTTGGGCACGAACTGCGCCAACTCCTCCACCGTGGGCTTTTCGTTCTCGTCGATATTGACCACCAGGTGAGTGGGCGCGAGCTTGCGGATCTTCTCGATGTTCACGTCCTTGGTGCCGCCGACCTTGGGGATGTGTTCGACGGTGTCGCGGGGGTGGATGCAGAAGCCGGTGCGCCCGACGAGCTGGGGCCCGAGCCCGAGATCGCATAATAATTCGGTAATCGATGGCACCAGCGACACGATGCGGGCGCCGGGCGCCGGCACATGCTGGTGGCCAAGGGCGTCGATCAGGTGGTCAGGATGGAAAGTCATGGCCGCTATTGGACCACTGTTGTTTATGGAACGCCAGCGCGCGCTCATCAGTTGCAATGGGTTATCATTCCAAGACGTAAGGACATTTCCCGCAAGAGACCTCCCTTGAACCAGATTGGCACCTTCGGTGCATCCCGCTACGCCATGGGCGAGCTGCAGCTGTTCCGCGACGCCGAAGACCCGGCCGTCACGGCCGCGCTCGCCCCGTGCGCGGTGGTGCGCCTGGCCGCTGGCCAGCAGGTCGAGGATGGCTTGCGGGCGCGCCTGTATATCGTGCTGTCCGGCACGCTGGAAGTGGCGCCGGACGCCCACAGCGGCAACGACGACGGCGGCGTCACCCGGGTCTTCCCCGGCGAAAGCGTGGGCGAGCAAGCGGTGCTGGACGACGCCGTGAACCTGGCCGCGATGACGGCGCTCGAAGATTGCGAGTTGCTGGTGATCGAACCGGAACTCGTGTGGCAATTGATTGACCGCTCGAACGTACTGGCGCGTAACCTGCTGCGCCTGCTCTCTTTCCGCGTGCGCGCCGCCAATGCGCAACTGAAACGCCGCCAGAAGCTGGGCGAGTTCTACCGCCAATTGTCGCTCAACGACGGACTGACCGGGCTCTACAACCGGGCCTGGCTCAACGAAATGCTGCCCAAGCTGGCGGCGCGCGCCCTGCAGGACGGCAGCCCGCTGTCGGTCATCATGATCGACCTCGACCATTTCAAGCGCTTCAACGACACCCACGGCCACATCGCCGGCGATGCCGCCCTGTCGGCCGCGGCGGGCGTGATCCGCGATTCGCTGCGCCCGTCCGACTTCGCGGTGCGCTATGGCGGCGAAGAATTGCTGGCCGTGCTGCCGGATACCCACCTCGACCTGGCCGGCATCGTCGCCGAGCGCCTGGCCGAACGGCTGCGCACCGCCATGGTGTTCCCCGACATGCGCCTTCCGCTCCCCCACATCACGGGCTCCTTCGGGGTCGCCTGCCTGGAAGCGGGCGGCGACGAGCATGCGCTGGTGGCGGCCGCCGACACCGCGCTGTACCGCGCCAAGGAAGCCGGACGCGATCGCGTCAGCGTCTGAGCGGCGAGGCTGACGCCGCGCCCATTCTGTGCCACCATGGCGCCTGCCCGCCGAGTGGCGACACGATAACAAGACATGAGCACGCATACCTTCCTCTGGCACGACTACGAAACCTTCGGCGCGATCCCGCGCCGTGACCGCCCGGCCCAGTTCGCCGCCATCCGCACCGACGCCGAACTCAACGAGATCGGCGAACCGGTCATGCTGTACTGCCAGCCGGCGCCGGACTTCCTGCCCGACCCGCAATCCTGCCTGATCACCGGCATCACGCCCCAGCATTGCCTGGAACGGGGCGTGCCCGAGCACGAATTCGCGCGCCAGATCGAGGCCGCCTTCAGCGAGCCAGGCACCATCGGCGTGGGCTACAACACCATCCGCTTCGACGACGAAGTGACGCGCCACCTGTTCTGGCGCAGCCTGATCGACCCGTACGCGCGCGAATGGCAAAACGGCTGCGGCCGCTGGGACCTGCTGGACGTGGTCCGCATGACTTACGCGCTGCGCCCGGACGGCATCGAGTGGCCCATCCGCGAGGACGGCAAGCCGAGCTTCCGCCTGGAACACTTGAGCGCCGCCAATGGCCTGGCGCACGACGCCGCCCACGACGCGCTGTCGGACGTGCGCGCCACCATCGCGCTGGCGCGCCTGATCCGCCAGAAGCAGCCGAAGCTGTTCGATTTCTGCCTGGAGCTGCGCCGCAAGGACCGTGTGGCCGCCGAGATGGGCCTGCACCTGGAGCCGGGCCAGCGCCAGCCCTTCCTGCATGTCTCGGGAATGTTCCCGGTCGAGTACGGCTGCATGGGCCTGGTGTGGCCGCTGGCCCAGCACCCGACCAACAAGAACGAAATCCTGGTGTGGGACTGCCGCCACGATCCGTCCGAACTGTTTGCACTGGACGTCGACACGATCCGCCAGCGCATGTTCACCAGGAGCGCGGACATGCCCGAAGGGATGACGCGGCTGCCGATCAAGAGCGTCCACCTGAACAAGTCGCCGATGCTGGTCGGGAACCTCAAGACCCTGCAGCCGGCCATGGCCACGCGCTGGGACATCGACCTGGAGCGCGGCCGCGCGCACGCGGCGCTGGCCGCGGCCGGGCGCAACATGACGGCGATCTGGGCGCAGGTGTTCCAGAAGCCGGCGTCCAGCGTAGAAGTGGACGTGGACGAAGACCTGTATGGCGGTTTCGTCAGCAACGGCGACCGCCGCAAGCTCGAATCGCTGCGCCATGAAAAACCCGCGGCGCTGGCCGGCATGCGGCCATCCTTCGAGGATGAGCGCCTGGGCGAGCTGTTCTTCCGCTACCGTGCGCGCAACTTCCCGCAGACTTTGTCGCCGGAAGAAATGCAGCAATGGGAAGACCACCGCGCCGCGCGCCTGTTCGACGGGGCTGGCGGAGCACGGACGGTGGACCAGCTGTTTGGGGAGATCGATGCGCTGCAGGAGACGGCGGATGAGCGGGCCGAGGAGATCCTGGCGGCGTTGTATGACTATGTGGAGATGATTGCGCCTAGTCAGCATTGAGTTGCTGTTGGTTCGCGCTGCGCGCGCTGCGTGAGCGCGCGGCTGTGTGACGAAATTGGGGGGGACAATGCCAGTGGCATTGTTCCCGCCTTCGCCGGGACGACGGTTTCGCGGTTAGCTGGAAAACACTGTTAGCAGATTTTCGGACACTACAACCAGCACGTCGTTCCGGCGCAGGCCGGAACCCAAGTTATAAGCACGCCACGAACGATTCCTTACCCCCGCGCCCCATTGATCGCATCACGGGTCTCGCGCGCCACCCTGCGCGCCGCCGCCGCAAAATCTTCCCCCTCCAGCGGCGCCGCATACAGGATCGCCCGCGACGAATTGATCATCATCCCCGTCCCGCTAGCCGTGCGTCCCGCCCGCACGGTCGCCTCCACATCCCCGCCCTGCGCGCCCACCCCGGGAATCAACAGCGGCATGTCCCCCACCAGCTTGCGCACCTGCGCAATCTCGTCCGGGAAGGTCGCCCCCACCACCAGCGCCAGCTGGCCGTTGCGGTTCCATTTCTCCGCCACCAGCTGGGCCACATGCTGGTACAGCGGGCGGCCGCCGACATCGAGGAATTGCAGGTCCGACCCGCCCGCATTCGAGGTGCGGCAAAGCACGATCACGCCGCGGTCAGCCCATTCCAGGTAGGGCTCGACCGAATCGAAGCCCATATACGGGCTGACCGTCACCGCGTCGGCGCCGTAGCGGTCAAAAGCTTCGCGCGCATACTGGTGGGCGGTGGCGCCGATGTCGCCGCGCTTGGCGTCGAGCACCAGCGGGATGTGCGGGTAGCTGGTGCGCAGGTAGGTGCAGATCTGCTCCAGCTGCGCTTCGGCGCCCAGCGCCGCGAAGTAGGCGATCTGCGGCTTGAAGGCGCAGGCCAGGTCGGCGGTGGCGTCGATGATCGCCCGGCAGAACTGGACGATGGCGTCCGGCTGGCCGGCCAGGTGGGCCGGGAAGCGCGCCAGGTCGGGGTCGAGCCCGACACACAGCAGCGAGTTATTGCGGGTCCATGCCGCGGAAAGCTTGTCGATGAAAGTCACGTTGGGCCCCTTGTTATTTCTGATTGCAAACCCCCATATTGTACCCGCCAGCCATGGCCCGTCGCCGGGCGCTCCGCGATGATGCGCCAGAAGATCTTTACATCATGTATATTTTGACCATTCGACAACTTGCCGTGGATACGACAATCATGACTTCTACCTTCTTCGCGCGCTGGACCGGTACCCTGGTGCTCGCCATTTTTGCTTCGCTCCTGTCCGGCTGCGGCTACAACGATTTCCAATCCAAGGACGAGGCGACCAAGGCCGCCTGGGGTGAAGTGGTTAACCAGTACCAGCGCCGTGCCGACCTGATCCCCAACCTGGTCAATACCGTCAAGGGCTACGCCTCGCACGAGCGCGAAACGCTCGAGGCCGTGACCCGTGCGCGCGCCGCGGCCACCAGTTTCCAGATCACGCCGGAAGTGCTGAACAATCCTGAAGCGTTCCAGAAATTCCAGCAAGTGCAGGGCGAGCTGTCCGGCGCGCTGTCACGTCTGATGGTCGTGTCCGAGAAATATCCAGACCTCAAAGCCGACACCAGTTTCCGCGACCTGCAGTCGCAGCTGGAAGGCACCGAGAACCGCATCACGGTCGCACGCCAGCGCTACATCGCGGCGGTGCAGGACTACAACGTCACCGTGCGCAAGTTCCCGACCAACCTGACCGCCATGGTCTTCGGCTACGAAACCAAGCCCTCGTTCACGGTCGAGAACGAAAAAGCGATTTCGACCGCACCGACGGTCAACTTCGGCAAATAAACAATGCGCGCGTTCACCAAGGCCAGCTTCCTGCATTCGCTGTGGGCCCTGCTGCTGGCATGCGTGCTGGCCACGCCGGCCTTCGCCCAGCTCAAGCCGGTGCCCGCGCTGAGCGGCCGCGTGGTCGACGAAGCCGGCATGCTCGACGCCAGCCAGCGCGAGCGCCTCACGGCGGTGCTGGCCGACTACGAAGCCCGCACCGGCAGCCAGATCGCGGTGCTGCTGGTGAAATCGACCGAGCCTGAAGCGATCGAGCAGTACAGCATCCGCGTCACCGATGCCTGGAAGCTCGGCCGCAAGGGCGTCGACGATGGCGTGCTGCTGATGGTGGCGCGCGACAACCCGAGTGCGCTGCGCAGGCTGCGCATCGAGTCCGGGCGCGGCGTGCAGGGCGTGCTGACCGACGCCCAGTCGAAACGCATCCTGCAGGATGTGATCGCACCGCACTTCCGCCAGAACCATTATTACGAAGGCCTGGTGGCCGGCGTCGGCGCCATCGCCACCCTGCTCAACAAGGAAAGCTTCCCTGCCCCGGCCCAGCAGCAGGCGCCGCAGCGCCAGGCCGCGCAAGACAGCGGCGGGGGCGGCTTCTCGATCTTCGGCATCCTGGCGCTGGTCATCGGCTTCACCATGCTGCGTTCGATCTTCAAACCACGCCGCAGCCGCCTGTCCCCGAATCATTGGGGCCGCAGCAGCAGTGGCCTGGGCAATGTTGCCACCGGCATCATCCTCGGCAACCTCATCGGCGGCATTGGCCGCGGCGGTGGGGGCGGCTTCGGTGGAGGTGGAGGCGGATTCGGTGGCGGCGGCTTTTCCGGCGGTGGCGGCAGCTTTGACGGCGGCGGCGCCTCGGGAGACTGGTAATGAGCATGGACATTGGCATGGGACAGCGCATCCGGCGCGCATGGCGCCACCTCGGCAGCAGCAACGGCGACGCCAGGCGCGCGTTTCCTGAACCAACCCTGGCGGCCATCAGCGCCGCCATCACCGCCGGCGAGCAGACCCACCGCGGCGAAGTGCGCCTGATCGTCGAGAAGGCCCTGCCCTTCGACGAGGCCTGGGACGGCGTGAGCAACCGCCAGCGCGCGCTGGCCCTGTTCGCCGACTACGGCGTGTGGGACACCGAAGACAATTGCGGCGTGCTCATCTACATCAACCTGGCCGAGCACAAGGTCGATATCGTGGCGGACCGCGGGATCGACCGCAAGATCGACAGCAGCACCTGGCAGGCCGTGTGCCGGACCATGACCGAGGGCTTCCGCGCCGGCCAGTTTCACGATGCCACCCTGGCCGCCATCGGCCAGGTGAACGCTTTGCTGCAGCAGCACTTCCCGGCCGACGGCGCGCGCGCCAACGAGCTGCCGGACCAGCCGCTGATGCTGTAAGGCGCTGCGGTTTCAACGCCGGCCACTGGCCGGCATCGGCTCTGGTTACAATCGCGGTTTCGAATTTTCTTGAAAGCCCGCCATGAGACTAGCCAACAAAATCGCGATCGTTACCGGCGCCAGCCAGGGCATCGGCCTTGCCTGCGCCCAGCGCCTTGCGCAGGAAGGCGCGCGCGTGATGCTCGTGGATATTCGTCCGGAGGGCGCCGACGCCGCCGCGGCCCTGGGCGAGATGGCGCGCTACTGCCACGCCGACGTCAGCCTGAAGCCGGATGTCGACGCGATGATCGCCGCCACCCTGGCCGCCTTCGGCCAGATCGATATCCTCATCAACAATGCCGGCGTGACCCACGCTGCCGACTTCCTCGACCTGGCCGAAGACGATTTCGACCGGGTGCTGCGTATTAACCTGAAATCGATGTTCCTGTGCAGCCAGGCGGCGGCGCGCGAGATGGTCAAGCGCCAGAGCGGCTGCATCATCAATATGTCGAGCGTCAATGCCGAGCTGACCATCCCGAACCAGGTGCCGTATGTGGTATCGAAAGGCGGCGTCAACCAGCTGACCCGCGTCGCGGCGATCAGCCTGGCCGAACACGGCATTCGCGTGAATGCCATCGGCCCGGGCACGATCTTGACGGAACTGGCCAAGAAAGCCGTGCTCGGCAGCCCGGAAGCGCGCCATACCATCCTGTCGCGCACGCCCCTCGGCCGCTGCGGCGAGCCGGAAGAAGTAGCGGGGATCGCCGCCTTCCTGGCGAGCGACGACGCCTCGTACATGACCGGCCAGACCCTGTATGCGGATGGCGGGCGCATGGCGCTTAACTATACAGTTCCCGTGCGCGCGTAAATCGCGGAGATATGCGTTAAATCAATGTCTGGTATCCGAATACTAAATTAGACATATATTTTGCGGAGCAGCATAATTACACCTGTCTCCACTATTCTCCTCCAAGAAAATAGTTTTAAGCCCGCCCTGAGCGGGCTTTTTTTTGCGCGTCCTGCGCGATATTGTTGAGATCACGAACGTCCCGCCCGGTTCGAGTTCACAGGCCCACGTTTGACCAGGGTCACACCGTGGTCACAATCAGCCCGTATACTTTGAATCACCTGCGATACACGCAACCGATATGCGTGGTTGCAGCAGGTGTGCTGCACCGCGTGCAACACACCTAACCGAACATGCGTCTCTTGGCCCGATCTTGGGTTGTGCCCGTCAGTCCCTGGCGGGCATTTTTTTCCTTACGTTGACAACATATCAGCAAAAATCTTCCTGTAACGCTTGAAGCGGCGCGGGAATTGGCTATGATGAAGCTCCGCCCCATGAATCGTCCATGGGGCTGCGGCGACACAACACGATAATGGGAGCCTGTCCTATGAATTTACGTGTATCCGAGTCCTACGCGCATCCGCCCGAGCCCGCGACTTCGCGGCGCCGCCACCAGCTTGACGGCAGCCTGGTATTAAGCGAGCTGAACCCCTTGGCCGTCGTCGACCAGCTCGACGACGACAGCATCCCGCTGAACCTGCTGACCTTCGGCAGCGTCCGCGAACTCTGCCCCAAGTGCCGGCAGACCCACCTGAAGCTCGTGCTGCGACAGAACAGCGTGCGCGTGGCGCACCTGTTCTGCGCCGACTGCGAAAGCTGTTTCGACGCCCACTACACCAACGGCAGGCCGGCGCTGAGCATCTGAGGCAGAAGGGTGGCCGGCCGGCAGGGTCGCATGGTATCGTTGGCGTTTCCCCGACGACGTACCGCCATGCCCGCTTTCCTGACGCTGATGCTCCTCGATCCCCGCCTGCGCCCTGTCCGCCTCGGGCTGGCCCTCGTGCTGTATGCCGGCATCCTGGTCGCCGGCTCGATCCCGGGCGCGCGCGCCGAACTGGGCGAATATGCGCCCGGCGTGGTGCTGCATGGCCTCACTTATGCCTTCCTCGCCATGCTGTGGTTCCTCGGCAGCGCCGGCAGCGGCCCCCTGCGCGCCGCCAAGGCGGTGCTGGCGATCGCCCTGATGGGCGCTGGCGACGAGCTCATCCAGAGCTTCCTGCCCTACCGCAGCGGCGACGTGCGCGACTGGATGGTCGACGTGAGCGCCGCGATCGTCGCCAGCAGCCTGCTGGCCATGGTCGTGCCGCAGCAGGACAGCGCGCGTCAGCGCTGATCCTTCCTTCCTGAAACATTGGCCCGCCGCGGCCACTTTGATACAGCTCAGCTTCAACCCGGGTCAGCTGGAACGCTGGCGCGCTTCCTGCCTCTTACTTGAAGTGGCAGGCTGCATCGTCACGCATCCAACAAAACATCCACCATAAGGAGTTGATCATGAAGCAAAAACACCAGAGCATGATCCTGGCGGGCTTGCTTGCTGTGGCGCTGGGCCTGACCGGGTGTGCCGGCATGCGCGGCGACAGCGAGTCGTCCAGCGGAACCAGCGGCGCCACCTCGGGCAGCAGTAGCGCCACCGGCACCACCGGCACGGGCGGGTCCGGCAGCTACGGCGCGGGCAGCGCTACCGATGCCTCCGGCAACCCCGCCGGCAGCAGCGGCAGCACGAGCAGCGGCAGCAGCATGGGCGCCGCGGGCACTTCGGCCTCCTCGGGCAGCTCTGGCAGCGCCGGCAGCACCGGTTCCAGCAGCGCGTCCGGCTGGGACCAGTCCGGCAGCACGGGGGCGAGCGGCAGCACCGGTTCCAGCACCGCGGGCGCCCAGGCCGGCGCCTCTACCAGCGCCAGCTCCAGCCCGAACAGCACGGTGCTGGCGATCGAAGTCGTGCCGCGCGCCAGCTCGGGCAGCTCGGGCAGCTCCGGCGCCACCGGCAGCACCGGGTCCAGCGGGTTCGCCGGCGCCACCGGCAGCGCCAACGCCTACCGCGTTACGGTGCGCAAGGACGACGGCAGCACCCAGGTCATCACCCAGGACACCACGCCCGACTTCCGCAGCGGCGACCGGGTCAACGTCACGGCCGGCGCCATCCAGCACTAGCCACACCGTCGCGCGGGCGTAAAAAAAGACGCGCACCGTTCCCCGGTGCGCGCCTTGTGCCTGCCTTGCGGCCGGCTGCTTACGGCATGCCGGTTCCACCCGGGATGCCGTCCCCTTCCGTTTCGATGTCCTTCTTTTGCAGCGGCACGTTGCGCGTGGCGGCGCTGATCACGTCGAACGGCAGCTTCGGCGTGCGGTCGGCGTTCAGCAGGCCGTTGGCCTCCTGGAAGGTGTCGGTGAACTGCGTGTAGCAGAAACCACTGAACATGAAGGTTTCGTTCACCACCTGCAGCAGCCTGCGGTACAGCGACAGGTAGCTATCGGCCGAGTGCGCGCGCGAATAACCCCAGGTGGTCTTGTCCGCGTCCGGATCCTGCTTCGGATCGTAGGCGATGCCGCCGAATTCGGTCAGCACGATCGGCTGGCCGCGGTGCGGGAAACCATCGAGTGTCAGGATGCGCCCGCCCGGACGCCGCTGGTCGAACAGGGTCCGCACCGGGTCGGTCACCGCGTAGCGCGCCATCACCTTTTCCGGGTCGCAGTCGTAGTCGTGGATGCCCAGGATGTCGGTGGCCGAGGCTTCCCAGCCATCGTTGCCGATTACCGGCCGGGTCGAATCGAGCGTGCGGGTCAGGTGGTACAGCGCCTCCACCGCGTTGCGGTGCGCCTGCGTCAGCGTCAGGTTCGGCACGCCCCACGACTCGTTGAAGGCCACCCATACGATGATGCAGGGGTGGCTGTAGTCGCGCTGGATCGCCTCGGTCCACTCGCGCACCATGCGCGTGATGGCCCGCGAGCTGAAGCGGTAGGCCGATGGCATCTCTTCCCACACCAGCAGCCCGAGCCGGTCGGCCCAGTACAGGAAGCGCGGGTCCTCGATCTTCTGGTGCTTGCGCACGCCGTTGAAGCCCATCAGCTTGACCAGCTCGACGTCGCGCTTCAGGTGCTCGTCCGACGGCGCCGTCATGAACGATTCCGGCCAGTAGCCCTGGTCCAGCACCAGGCGCAGCTGGTAGGGGCGGCCATTGAGCATGAAGCGGTCGCGGTTGATGGAGACCGAGCGCAGCGCCGTGTACGAGCGGATGCGGTCGAGCACGCGGTCGCCGCAGCGCAGCGTGACTTCGGCGTCCAGCAAGGTCGGGCGCTCCGGGCTCCACAGGATTTCATTGCGCGAGTCGTCGATGCCGGGGTCGGACAGCGCGATCTTGCGGTTGGCCTCGCCGGCCAGCAGCTTGTAGTAGTCGTCGGCCAGCAGCTGTTCGCCGTGCCATATCTTGACCTCGACGAACAGTTCCTGCTGGGTGTGGCCGGCGGCAAACACCTCGCAGCCGATCTCGTAGGTTTCGAAGATCGGCGTCCAGCGCAGCGAGGCGATGTAGGTGTCTTCCACCTGCTCCACCCACACCGTCTGCCAGATGCCCGTGGTGCGCGGGTACCAGATCGAGTGCGGTTCGAGCAGCCAGTCCTGCTTGCCGCGCGGCTTGGCCAGGTCGGCCGGATCGTCTTCCACGAACACCGTGACGACCTGCTTGCCGTCTTCGCGCATGACGCCGGTGATGTCGGCCTGGAACGGCGTATGGCCGCCCTCGTGCTCGGCCACCAGGCGGCCGTTCACCCACACCCGGGCGGCGTAGTCGACCGCGCCGAAGTGCAGGATGGTGCGCTTGCCGTTGGGGGCCAGCTCGAACTCGCGTTCATACCAGACGGCGCGGTGGAAGCCCGTGTCCTGGATGCCGCTCAGTTCAGTCTCGACGGCGAACGGCACCTTGATCTCGTGGGTCCATTCGGGGGCGCTGTCGGGCAGCCGGTACACCAGGTCATCGTCGAAGCAGAAGCGCCATGTTCCGTTGAGGTTGATCCAGTTGTCGCGCACCAGCTGGGGACGGGGATATTCAAACTGATTCATTGTTGTCCTTTCTGTTCAGTCGGAACCGGAACAAGTATCCGGCCCTGTCGTCCTTGCCTGTTATAGGCCGCCAGCGCGGTGGCGGCAGCTTCCTGTGCCTGTCCTGCCCGGCACAACGCCACGCAGGCGCCGCCAAAGCCGGCGCCGGTCAGGCGCGCCCCGAGCACGCCGGGGGCTGCGCGCAGGTGTTCGCACAGTTCGTCGAGTTCGGGGATCGATACTTCATAGTCGTCGCGCAGGCTGAAGTGCGATGCGTTCATCAGCTCGCCGAAGCGTTCGGCGCTCACGCCCTGCGCCGCTTCCAGTACGCGCAGGTTTTCCAGCACCACGTGGCGCGCGCGCTCGCGTTGCGGCGACGGCAGGCCTTCCACCGCGGCCGGGTCGGTCACGTCGCGCAGCGCCTGCACGCCAAGCCGGCGCGACGCGTCCTCGCACTCGGCGCGGCGCTCGTTGTACTTGCTGGCCGCCAGCTTGCGCGCGATGCCGGAATCGACCACGATCAGTTCAGTATCGGGAGGCATCTTGACCAGGTGGTGTTCCAGCGTGCGGGCGTCGATGAACAGCATATTGGTTTCGTCAGCCAGGCTGGACGCCATCTGGTCCATGATCCCGCAGTTCACGTGCGCGTATTCGATTTCCGCGCGCTGGGCGATGCGGGCCAGCTTGACGTCGTCGAGCTCGAAACCGAGCAGCGCGCGCATGGCCCGCAAGGTAGCCACCTCGAGCGCGGCCGACGACGACAGGCCCGAGCCCACCGGCAAGTCGGTGGTGACATACACGCGCAGCGGCGGCACCTCGATGCCCTCGGCCTGCACCAGCCGGATGCAGCCCTCGATGTAGCTGCCGAAGCCCTGCGGCGCACTGCTGCCGGACGCGAAGGTCACGGTGCTGTCGAACGTGGGCGAATAGAAATGGAAGTGGTCGTCGCCGCTGCGGCTCATCGCCACCAGCGTGCGCTGCGGGGTCGCCACCGGCAGCATGAAACCATCGTTGTAGTCGGTATGCTCGCCAAGCAGGTTGACGCGCCCGGGCGCCGACGCGTTCACTTCCGGCGCCCCGCCGAAGAAGTTGTCGGTATTTACCATGTTTGCTGCTCCAGCCAAAGGGGCCGCTTGCGGCCATGTACGTCCACCGCCGGCCAGCCGGGGTCGAACGTGAGATTCTCGAGCCCGTCCGGGCCGAGCAGGAAAGTGTCTTCGATTTTCACGCCCGCGAAGCTCGGGTTGAACGCGAACGCCATGCCCTCTTCCAGCAAGGTCGCGGTGCTCGGGCTGGCGACGATCTCGCGTGCCCGGTAGCCGGTGATGCCGCCCTGGTGGTGCTCGCGGATCGCCGCTTCGCGGTCGGCATGCCGGTAGGCCGCCTCCAGCGCATGGTACACCGCCGCCAGCGACTTGCCCGCCTGAACTGCCGCCAGGCCGGTCGCCTCGACCTCCATCAGCGCGCGCTGCTGGTCCAGCGGCGCGGGGCCGAAGCTCACGAAGCGCGTCAGGTTGGCGTACAGGCCGTGGCGGCGGGCGCAGAACACCAGCATCGCACGCGCGCCGATCGCTTCATTCGAGGGCGTGGCGTGACGGTAGGCCGGCAGGCGCCGTTCACCGGCGGCCAGCACCAGCGCCGGATGGATGCCGCGCCGCCACAGCGCTTCGGCGCCGGCCCCGGCCAGCTGGTATTCGGTCCAGTCGGGGCGCGCCATGCGCAGCACTTCGCCCATCGCCTCCGACGCTTCGCGCCCCAGCGCGCGGTAGCGCTCGCACTCGTCGGCGCCCAGCACCAGGCGGCGCTGGCGCAGCGCATAGGGCAGCGGCTGTTCGCCGTGGCCGGCCGACGGCGCGGGCCGGTCCGACAGGATGCTGCGCCCGCTCGCCGCATTGAGCACATAGCGCTCGCGCAGTTCCGGCTCGGCCCAGGGCTCGATGTGAAAGGTGAAGCCTTCCGGGATCTCTTCGGCGCGCAGGCGCTCGCCCTCGATGGCGTCGGTCAGGATGCAGGCTTCCTCGGGTGTGACCAGCACTTCGGCCACGCCGTGATCGGTGGTGTGCAGCACGGCGCTGGAGCCGCCCGCAGTGACCCAGGCGAACCAGTCGACGCCGCGCAGGCGGAAGGCGCCGGCGCTCGCCTGCTTCAGGTGGGCGCGCAGTATCGCCAGCTTGTCGGCGACCTCGGCCGCGCGCTGCTGGAGTCCCGTCATGCCGGCCTCTCCGGCGTGGCCTCCAGGCTCACCTCCACCTGCTGCAGTTCGTAGGCGGTGGTCTCGGGCAGCACGTCCATCGCGAACATGCCGGCGGCCAGTTCGGTCCCGGCCAGGTATTTCAGGCGGTCGCGGGTACGGTATGGCGGGTAGAACTGCGCGTGCAGCTGGGTTTCCGGATGCGCGGCGCCGTCGGTGGGCGCCTGGTACCAGGCCATCAGGTAGGGGAAGGGCCGGTTCCACAGCGCCTCGAACTTGAGCAGCACGGTCTTGAGCGCGCGCGCCAGGGCGGCGCGCGCCTCGGGCGCGAGGGCGGCGAAATCCTTGCAGGGCGCAGTCGGCATCACCCACACCTCGTAGGGGTAGCGCGCGCAGGCCGGCACGAAGGCGATCGCATGCTCGTCCTGGTACAGCACGCGCTTGCCATCGGCCGCTTCGTCGCGCGCCATGTCGCACAGCAGGCTGGCGCCGTGCTGCAGGAAGTACTCGCGCTCCTGCGCCAGCATGCGCGCCGGCACCGCCGGCACGAAGGGGTAGGCATAGATCTGGCCGTGCGGATGGTGCAGGGTCACGCCCACTTCGGCGCCGCGGTTCTCGAACGGCAATACGTAGTGGATGTTCTGGTGGCTGCCGATGCGCTCGGTGCGGTCGCCCCAGGCAGCCAGCAGCAGTTCGATGCGCGACAGCGGGAGCGAAGCGAGCGAGGCATGCGGGTCTTGCGTGAACACCACCACCTCGCAGTGGCCATTGGCCGGAGCGGTGGGCACCGTCAGCGACGGCGGGTCGTGCGAATCCAGCGCCAGCGACGGGAAGCGATTGTCGAACACGGCGATCTCGTAGTCGCCGGCCGGCATCTCGGTGGGGTGCTCGGGGTCGCTGACCGGCGCCAGCGGGTTGTACTGCGGCGGCGGCTGGTAGGTGCGGTTCTGGCGGAATGCGGCGTAGGTCACCCACTCCCCGCGCAGCGGGTGCCAGCGCAGGTGGGGGTTGGCATGCTGCGGATCGGGGAAGGGGCTGGGCGCAGCGATTCCTTCCGGGATCGGATGGTTGCTGTACAAGGTAATGTTGCGTCCGTCCGGCTTCTTGAGATCTTTGCTGTGCATGGCATCCAAAAAATTGTCGGGCTGATGTTCAGCGAATACGCGCGAGTACGCACCGGCATGAACCGGGGCGCTTGCGGCCTGAAAAACGATCCTATCATGCTGTTTCGGCCACACTTTCCCTCTAGCACGGAGGTATTTTCCGGGCATCAACGCAATGCGCGCCCAGGGCGAAAGCGCAGGGCGCAGCCTGCCCCGCCGCTGCGAGGGAAACCACGCATGCACTGTTGGGCTTGGCAGGCTTCTGTAAGCCTATTCCGACATCATCATGAGAAATTTTTACACATTTCGGCGAGCAAGGCGCCTAGGGGTGCAACATGATCACGCCAGTGAGCGATGCTGCACGCGCAACAAAAAGCCCCGGTCGATGCCGGGGCTCGTGGGGCGTCCAGGCCGGTATTACTTCGCCAGCTCGACCAGCACCGCCGTGTACATCTGCAGGTTCAGCAGCAGCTGCTTCTCGGTGATGAACTCGTGCTCCGAGTGGCCGGTATAGACCTTGCCGGGCATGGCCGGGCCGAAGCTCACCGCACCCGGGAACAGGCGCGAATTGGTGCCACCGCCGATCGCCACCGGCTTCGGGTCCTTCATGCCCGTGAAGTACGAGAACACGCCCATCAGGGTGGGCAAGTGCGGCGCGCCCTTCTGCACCCACGGTTCGCCGATGCGCACCGCGACGTTGGCCAGCGGCAGGCGGCGCGCCTGCCAATCGGCCAGCGCGGCGTTCACTTCGGCGGTCAGCTGCTCGCTGCTCTTGCCCTGCGGGCGGCGCAGGTTGATCGACACCTCGATGCCATCGTCGCGCTGGGTGATCACGGTGGGCGCGAAGGTCATCGGGCCCATGAAGCCGTCGCGGTAGGCGACCTTGCCGAACTTCTCGCCATGGATGCCGGTGCCCACCAGGTCGTTCAGGAAGTTCACCACGCCGCCGGCCGTGGTATTGGCCCACGGGCGCACCGCCAGCGCATCTGCCAGCATGCTCACGGCGTTGGTGCCGTGTTCCGGCTTGGACGAGTGGGCCGAGACGCCCTTGGCCTTCACCGCCAGGTTGTTACCCTCCCAGGTGAAGCCGTACTGCATGCCTTCCTGCCGGGCGCCGCGCGCACGCACCTGCTGTTCGATCTCCGGCGTGGCGTTGGCGATGAGCGCGGTGGCGTCCTCCGGAATCTGGCTGCGGAAGAAGCCCCCGCCGAATGCGGCCAGGTATGGCTCGCCTTCGGGCGGCGTGACGCTGCCGGCCTTGGGCACCGTGACGGCCACCGTGCCGGAACCCTTCTCGGCCGTCACCGCCGGGTACTCGGCGTCGAGCGTGATGTTCACCTGCGGCGGCTGGTGGGTTTTCAGGAATTCGGTCAGCGGGCCCCAGTCGGATTCCTCGCCCATGTACACATAGAGCTCGATGCGCTTGGACAGCGGCACGCCCTTGTCGCGGATCGACTTCATCGCGTACAGGGCGGTGGCGATCGGCCCCTTGTCGTCTTCGGCGCCGCGCGCCAGCAACCGCCCCGGCTCGCTGGTGCGGTCCAGCACGAAGGGCGACTTCTTCCACTTGCTCGCATCCACCGGCTGCACGTCGCCGTGGGTGATGACGCCGACCCGCTGCTCGCCCTGGCCCAGGCCAATGATCACGGTCCAGCCATGGTCGGCATAGTCCAGGCCCAGGCGCGCCGCTTCCTGCTTCAGCGCTTCCTTGAAGGCGATGTGGACCGGGTTCTGGTCGGACGGGATGGCCTTGTCGGCCACCGTATTGAAACTCACCAGCTTGCCCAGCGTGTCGATCAGGTCCTTGCGGTAGGTGGTCACCGCATACTTGGCGGTCTTGACGGCGGTCTCGCCCGGGACGCTGGCCGCCAGCGCCGGCGTCATGGCCGTGCTGGCAAAGGACGCCAGCAGCAGGCTGGCAAGGAGGGTCTGTCGAATCATGGGGGCCGTCTCCGATTGCGTTGTTTTAGATTGCAAGAGCGCAACGAGTCTAGCACGGGTACAGTAGGGACCACGATCACCCACCAGGAGTTTCCCCATGAGCGCCAGAAGTGTCCACCGCCTGCACCCGGCCATGCGCGACGATATCGGCGACCTGGTCACGCAGCGCCCGCTGCCGGGCCGCCACGTCGAGCAGGTCGATCCCTTCCTCTTCCTGAACCACCACGGGCCGCAGACCTACCCGCCGCACAACCGCGGCCTGCCCTTCGGGCCGCATCCGCACCGCGGTTTCGAGACCGTCACCTTCATCCTGGAAGGCATGCTGGCGCACCGCGACAATGCGGGCCACGAAAGCATCATCCACGCCGGCGGCGTGCAATGGATGACGGCCGGGCGCGGCATCGTGCATGCGGAAGTCTCGCCGCGCGACTTCCTCGAACAAGGCGGCCCGATCGAGATCCTGCAGCTGTGGGTCAACCTGCCGTCGCGCCTGAAGATGAGCGAGCCTGCCTACACGGGGCTGCAGCGCGAGGATATCCCCGCCTTGAGCCTCGACGGCGGCAAGGTGGAGCTCGACCTGATTGCGGGGCAATGGGAAGGCAGGCAGGGGCCGGTGCAGTCGCTGACCGGCGTGTTCATGTCCACGCTGCGGATGCAGCCGGGAGGCAGCCTCCGCGTGACGGGGCTGGAAGGACGCAGCGTGTTCCTGTATGTCGCGCGCGGCGTGGTCCAGGTGGGCAACCATGACGACCTGGTGAGCCAGATGCACCTGGTGGAGCTGGACGACAGCGGCGACACGCTCGAGATCCACGCGCGCCAGGACGCGCTGCTGGTGTTCGGCCATGCCGACCCGATCCGGGAACCGGTCGTGTCGCATGGCCCCTTCGTCATGACGACCCGCGAAGAAATCGCGCAGGCCATCAGCGACTACCAGGCCGGCCGCTTCGGCTCAACGCTGGGCTAGTGCCAGCTGGCGGCCGGCCAGGCTGCTGATGCGCACGGTGTCCGGCAGGCGGCGGCTGTTCGGGCGCTCGAAGGCGAAGCGCAGGTCCTTGCCCATCGCGACGAAGCGGTTCTTGCCGATGTGGATGATTTCGGTCGGACCATCGCCGAGGTCGGCGTACAGGGTGCGCGCGCGGCCATCGACCTTGCCGGTGACGGTCAGCATGCGGCCGTCGTCGAGCTCGTAGCGGCCCTGCACGTTGTCGAACATGAAGGGCGCCATCCGGGCCTGTTGCGGCTGGGCGCCGACGACGGTGACGCGTTCGGTGCCGGCGCCTTGCGGGCCTGCGGTTGCGGTCAGGGTGAACAAGGTGGCGGCGGCGGCCAGCAGGAGTTTGGTGCGCATGATGGGTACTTCCTTTCAGGTCGAATTGAGGTCGGACCTGTGCGGTGTTGGTGCTCGTTCCGCGCGGTCCACATGGTCAGTTTCGCCAGCGTTTATCAGGGTTTGTCTGGCGATATGAGAAGTGTAGCGAAGCGCCGCGCAGGCTCAAGCGGCAAGCGCCGAAACGCGGATTTGGCGCGACGAACTGCGTAAAACCGGGACCAGGCGGGAGGTGCATATTCGCGCGCGCCTTCGATGTCTGCACGCCGTACAGATGTGTCGAAACGGGCTCGTCGATATGCTGGAAAACGCGGCCGGAGCGTGCGTCTGGATGCGCGCGAATGGCTTACAGTAGGGCTCTCTCTACACTAACGCCAAGCGCCCATGCACCCCACTCCCCTCGCCGCCACCACGCGCGGCTATCCCGACAGCGGCAACACCGTCGAGAACATCCACACCGGCTCCATCGCCGTCGTCGACGTGCACGGCCGCGTCCTGTTCTCGGCCGGCGACCCGCACTACCCCACGTTTACGCGTTCGGCCCTCAAGCCCTTCCAGGCGCTGCCGTTCATGCTCTCGGGCGGGCCCGCGCGTTTCGGCCTCACGCAGGGCGAAGTGGCGCTGCTGTGCGCCAGCCACTCGGGCGAAGCGATGCACCTCGAGGGCGTGCAGTCCATCCTCGGCAAGATCGGGCTCGACCCCGGCCACCTCGAGTGCGGCTGCGCGGCGCCGCTGTTCTACGAGTTCACCGGCCAGCCGCTGCCGACGGACCGCACCTGGACCCCGCTGCAGCACAACTGTTCGGGCAAGCACAGCGGCTTCCTCGCCTGGTGCCGCCTGCACGGCGCGCCGACCGCCGGCTACGTCGAGCGCAGCCACCCGCTGCAGCAGGCCATCCGCGCCGCGCTGGCCGATGCCGTCGGGATGCCGGTCGAACGCATGCCGGTCGGGATCGACGGCTGCTCGGCGCCCAACTACGCGATGCCGCTCTCCAGCCTGGCCCACCTGTATGCACGGCTGGCGCAGGGCGCGGCCGACCCGCAGCTGGGCGGCGCCATGGGCGACCTGTTCGATGCCATGACAGCCCGCCCGGACATGGTGTCGGGCACGGCGCGCACCGACCTGGCCTGGATGGGCGCGGGCGGCGGCGACTGGGTGGCGAAGATCGGCGCCGACGCGGTGCAGGCCATCGGCGTCCGCTCGGCCGGCCTCGGTATCGCGATCAAGATCGCGGACGGCAATAACCGCGCGCTGCACCCGGCGGTGTACAGCGTGCTCGATCAGCTTGGCCTGTTGAAGGGACTGGATGAACAGGGACGTGCGCTGATCGAGCAGTACCGCCAGCCCGAGATCCGCAATGCGCGCGGGACGGTGGCGGGCGATATCCGTCCGCTGTTCACGCTTGCCGCGGCGGGGTGAACGCCTACGCCGACAGCCGCCGCAGCATGGCCGCGATGGTATCGACCACCTCGACGTCGTCCCAGTAGCTGTTGTGCGCGAACGGGTTCCAGCTGCGCAGCAGCAGGTTGACCACACCGCCGCTGGCGTTGACGACGCGGTCTTCCACCAGCTCGCGGTAGCCGCCCGGCAGCGGCTGCAGCGGCCAGCCCAGCACGTCGTCCGGATCGTAGAAGTTGACCCACTTGAACAGCGAGGTCGGCGGGGCGATCGGGACGATGTGCATGATCTTGTGCGCGGCCACGAAGATCGGGATGTTGCAGCCGGTCGTGACCAGCGCGGCGCAGGTGCCGGCGCCCAGGAAATTCCTTTCGCTGGCGGTGAGCGCGCGCCCGATCGCCGTTTCGGCCCAGGCGTCGATGTTGCGCCAGATGCCGGCGCCCACCGGCAAGCCCTTGGCCGCTTTCTGCGCATCGTAGATGTAGCTCGACAGCACCTGGCAGCCGAGCGACTGCGCCGCGAACACCACCGGCATGCCGGGACGCACCGCGTGCGCCGACAGCAGCGCTTTCGCGATCTCGCCCTGCGCCAATTCGTACACCGAGCCGGGGATCTCCTTGCGGTTCTCGAGCCCGGCCGCATCGCCGAAACCGAACAGCACGAACTTGCGCAGGTCGCCATAGCGCACCGTGGCATGCTCGCGGGTGCGCTCCCAGACATAGTTCTGGTTGTCCTGCAAGATTTTTTGGTAGTACACGGAGCGCATCACCACCTGCCCCGCCAGCGCGCCGAGCTTGCCGCGCAGGCGCTCCATCAAGCCGTCCGCATACGTCGGCGGGGTTTCCCCCATCCCGTGCACCGTGATGAACGCTACCTCGGCCATGGCACCCTCCCCTTGTTCCGGCCGTCGTGGCGGCCGCTTACCTGATGCGGACAGCCTACCATTTTTCCTGCGCGCGCATGCCTCCGCGCAGGCTTTGCGGCGTGCGCTACCATGGAGTTTCCAGCCACCTCCACACTTCCATGCCAGAGCTATTATTCAGCCGCTACCGCGACGCGATCCGCAGCCTCGACCTGGCGTCGGTGACCTCGCCCGCGGATATTCCCGACACCTTCATGCTCGGCCGTGAAGGCCGCTACAGCACCTACTACATTCCTTTCGAGTCGGTGCACCCGCAGGCGCGCATCGTCGTCGCCGGCATCACGCCGGGCTTTGCGCAGTGGAAGAATGCGATGCGCGAAGCGCAGCTGCAGCTCGCGGCCGGCGCAGATGATGGCGCGGTGCTGCGCGCGGCGCGCCTGGCCGGCGCCTTCAGCGGCGCGATCCGGCCCAACTTCGTCGCCCTGCTCGACGCGATCGGCGTGCAGCGCTGGCTCGGCATCGCCAGCTGCGCCACGCTGTTCGGCGCGCACGCCGGCCTGGTGCAGGTGAGCGCCATCCTGCGCCACCCGGTCTTCGTCGACGGCAAGAACTACAGCGGCTCGCCCCCGGCCATGCGGAGCGCCTTCCTGCGCGCGCAGGTGCTGCGCTGGTTCGCGGAGGAAGCGCGGCTGCTGCCCGATGCGCTCTACATACCGATGGGCGGCAGCGTGGGGGATGTGCTGGACTGGCTGGCGGAAGAAGGCGTGATCAAGGCCGGGCAGATCCTGCACGGCCTGCCGCATCCGTCGGGGGCGAATGCGGAACGCGTCGCGTACTTCCTGGGGCGCAAGGACAGGGCTGCGCTGTCGGGCAAGACGAACGGGGCGCACATCGATGCGGCCAGGGAAGCGCTGCTGGCGCACATGGATGGTCTGGCAGGGTGGCCGCCTGCGCCGGGCGCGCGTTCACGCGGCTGACGGTTAGCCGCGCATCTGGTCGACATCGGCTTGAACGCGCGGGCGGGGAACCCGCTTACCCTACGCGATACTCAGGGCGAACTCCGTGACGCCATCGACGCCGCCGCGCAGCTGGTCGCCGGGTTTCAACGCCGCCACGCCAGCCGGCGTACCGGTATAGATCAGGTCTCCCGGCGCCAGCGTGACCAGCTGCGACAACAGGCTGATGACGTCCGCGATCGGCCAGATCATCTCGTTCAGGTTCCCCTCCTGGCGCAGCGCCCCGTTCACCTCGAGCCAGATGCGCGCATCCTGCGGGTGGCCGAGCAGGGTCGCCGGGACCAGCGGGCTGCACGGCGCCGACGCATCGAAGCCCTTGGCCATGTCCCACGGGCGGCCGGCGTCCTTGGCTACCGACTGCAGGTCGCGCCGGGTCAGGTCCAGGCCCACGCCATAGCCCCACACCAGCGCCAATGCATCCTGCGGGGCGATATTGGCGCCACCAGTGCCGAGCGCCACCACCAGCTCGACTTCGTGGTGCAGGTCCTTTGTTGCGGGCGGATACGGCACGGCGCCGCTGGCTGGCACCACGGCGTCGGCTGGCTTGGTGAAGAAGAATGGCGGTTCGCGGTTGGGGTCGCTCCCCATTTCGCGCGCATGGGCGCCGTAGTTGCGGCCGACGCAGAACACGCGGCGGATCGGGAAGCGCTCTTCGGTCCCGGCCACCGCCAGCGAAGGCAGGGCGGGCGCGCTGATGACGTAACTGGACATGCTGCTCCTTTCATGGGCTGGACGCCCATGATAACCGCGCCGTCGCCGCCGCGTCAGGCGGCGCTGGCGGGCGCCTGCGCGCGCGCCGCGGCGGCGCCCACCGACTCCAGGATGCGCACCAGCGCCGTCATGTCGACCGGCTTGACCAGGTGGTGCGCGAAGCCGGCCTCGATGGCGCGCTCGCGGTCCCTGGCCTGGCCGTAGCCGGTGATCGCCACCAGCACCGTGCCCTGCATCTCCGGCATCGCGCGCAGCTGTCCGGCGAGCTGGTAGCCGTCGATGTCGGGCAGGCCGATGTCGACCAGCATGGCGTCCGGCCGCTCGGCGCGGGCGCGGCGCAGGGCCGAGCGCGCGTCGTATTCGACCGCCGTGCGATATCCCTGCACGTTCAACAGCATCGACAGGCTGTCGGCGGCGTCGGCATTGTCGTCGACCAGGACCAGGCGCAGCGGCCGCGCCAGCGGCGCGCTCGCGCCCTCCTCCGGCGCCGCGGCAGCGCCGCTCGTGTCGCCGGCCGCATCCACGCAGGAGAGCGTGAGCGTAAATCTGCTGCCTTGCCCGACGCCGTCGCTGTGCGCGCTCACTTCGCCCTCGTGCAGTTCGACCAGGCGCTTGACCAGGGTCAGGCCCAGTCCCAGCCCGCCCTGCGAGCGGGCCAGCGTGCGCGCACCCTGCGTGAACAGGTCGAACACATTGGGCAGCAGCTCGGCCGGCATGCCGGAACCGTTGTCGCTGACGGTGAGCCGCATCTTGCCGTCCAGCGCGTGCAGCGACAGCGCGATGCGCCCCGCCCGGGGTGTGTACTTGGCGGCGTTGTTCAGGATGTTCGCCACGCTCTGCACCAGGCGGGTCTGGTCGCCACGCACCCATACCGGATGCGGCGGCAGCGTCACCTCGACCTCGTGCCCTTTTTCCGCCACCAGCGGGCGGGCCTGGTCGAGCGCGCCCGAGACGATGTCGCGGAAGTCGATGATGCCCAGCTTGAGCTTGACCAGGCCGCGCGTGACGCGCGAGACGTCCAGCAGGTCGTCGATCAGGCGGCTCATGTGCCGGACCTGGCGGCTGATGATGGTGCTGGCCTGGCGGATGCGCGGCTCGTCCTTGAACTGCATCGACAGCAGGCTGGCCGAACTGCTGATCGGCGCCAGCGGGTTGCGCAGCTCGTGCGCCAGCATCGCCAGGAATTCGTCCTTGGTGTGGCTCAGGCGCTCGGCCTGCACCCGCGCCGCGCGCTCGCTCTGCAGCAGCGAGTCGCGTTCGAGCGCCGACTTTTGCGCCACGTCGTACAGGCGCGCGTTGTCCATCGCGATGGCCGCCTGCGCCGCCACGCCGGCGATGATGCGTTCGGTGCGCTCGGTGAACACGCCGGGGTCCGGGTGGCCGAACAGCAGCCCGCCCAGCACTTCGCCGGAGCGCGACACCACCGGCACCGCCAGGTAGCTGCGCACCGCCAGGTGGCCCTGCGGCATGCCGCTGCCCGGGCCCAGCGCCGCATAGCGCGGGTCGCGCGCGATGTCCTTGCTGCGCACCGGCGCTTCACCCTGGAAGGTGGGACGCAGCAGCTCGGTGGGACGCGGCTGGCCCAGCTGCTCGAAGTCCTCGCGCGAGGCGCCGGACAGGGTGTACAGGTGCAGCCGGTCGCCCCGTTCGTCCTGCGCGTTGTAGAAGAAGCCGCCGAAGCGGGCCCCGGCCAGCTCGGTGGCGGCGTCGGTGATCGCCTGCAGCAGCGTGTTCAGGTCGAGCGTCGAGGCCAGCACCTGGCCGGTGCGGTTGAGCATCTCGAGCACGCGCTTCTCGTCGCGCAGCGACTCTTCCACGCGCGCGCGGCGCACCGCTTCGCGGGTATGGCGCGCCACGTCCTCGGCCAGCGCCACTTCTTCATCGCTCCAGTGGCGCGGCTGCTGCTCGTGCAGGTAGAAGATCGCGGCCAGGTGGCCTTGCTCGATCAGCGGCACGATGATCATCGAACGCACGCCGATGCCGGCATAGCCTGCGGCATAGGGGGCGGCGCGCGGGTCCTGGGCGATATCGTCAAGGACCAGGGTGCGGCCGTGGCGCAGCTGCGCATTGATGGCGGGGCCGAAGATGGCGAGCGGGCGCGATTGGCCGGCCAGGCTGGCGATGCTGCCGTCGGTCCAGTCGCGGTCCACGCTGACGGTGCGCGCCGCCACGTCGATCTCGCCATAGCCGACACGGCCGGCGCCGAGGTGCTGTCCGGTCAGGCTGCTGGCCGCTTCCATGATCTGCACCGCATCGAGCAGCGGGCGCAGGGTCTCGCCCAGCCTCGTCTGGAAGGCGTGGCGCTGTTCGGCCAGCACGCGCGCCGTGGTCTCGGACAGCACGAAGTAAATGCCGATCAGGTCGCCGTGGTGGCGCACCGGCGCGATCGAGGCGGAAAAATAGCGCCGCTCGATGCGGTCGTTGCGCAGTAGCTCCAGCTGGGCGTTGTCGAACTGCACCGGGCGGCCGGCCATCGCTTCCAGCACATAGGGCTGGAGCTGGGGCCACAACTCGGGGCGCACCAGCGGGAAGGGCTGGCCCATGGCCGCTGGATGCTTATCACCGAGCAACTCGGCATAGGCATCGTTGTAGAACAGCCGCAATTCCGGGCCCCAGGCGATGAACATCGGGAAGTGGGAAGCCACGATCAGGTCGGCAATGGCCTGCATGCCTTCCGGCCAATTGTCTGGTTTGACGGTGGGGAAAACAGGACAGGCCGGCGGCGTGGCCTGGTCGTGCAGCGTCGCGCCGCCTTCAGGCAGAAGGGAGGGACTGCTTTGGATGCTCATCAGGATTTGACCCAGTTCGGTTCCGCGCGGCCACCGGTCGCAGGTAGGGAAAACCTGTCGCCGTTGGTTTGTTGTCTCGCCGCTAACTTTTATAATCGGGGGATTATAACCAGCTATCCGGATGAGCCGCGCCCGTTACGTTTCCGCCCAGATCAATGCGCCTTGCCGAGCTTGCGGTGCATGCGGCGCTGGCCCAGCCAGACAGCCACCGCCACCACCGGCACCAGCAGGCCCAGCGCCAGATCCGGGTTGAGCGGCAGCCCGAGCGCCTTGCCGGCCTTGCCCGCGTAGCCGAGCAGGCCGACCAGGTAATACGAGATGGCCGCCACCGACAACCCCTCCACCGCCATCTGCAGCCGCAGCTGCTGGGCCGCGCGTGCGTTCATCGATTGCAGGATGCGGCGGTTCTGCTGCTCCTGCACGATGCCCACGCGGGTGCGCAGCAGGTCGTTGGATGCGGCAATGCGCCGCCCCAGCGCTTCCTGGCGCGCGGCGGTGGACTCGCAGGTGTTCATCGCGGGCGCCAGGCGGCGCTCCATGAATTCTTCCACCGTCGGCGTGCCTTCGATGCGCTGTTCGCGCAGCTCGTCGATGCGCGCCTGCACCAGCCGGAAATAGGCGCGCGAGGCCGTGAAGCGGTAACCGTTGTCGAGGGCCAGCTTGTCCATGCGCGCGGCCAGCCGCGTGATGCGTTCGAGCAGGCGCTGTTCGCCGCCCTGCTCCTCCTGCTTCTCTACCAGCGCACTGTCCAGCGCCACCATCGCTCCCGCCACCTCGGCCAGCTCGGCCTCGATGCGGTCCAGTTCCGCCCCCACCTGGCGCGCCGCGGGCAGGCCGAGCAGCGCCATCATGCGGTAGGTCTCGATTTCGAGCACGCGCTGCACCAGGCGCCCCGCCTGCAGGTGGCGCATGCCGATGTCGCGGATGACGAAGCGGCTGAAGCCATCGGCCTGGATCGCGAAGTCGCTCCACAATTCCGCGCCCTGCATCACCTGCGAGCCGGCCAGCAGGCTGCGCTCGAACACCTCCGGCAAAGCCGACGCATCGACGGCGCCATCGACCAGCACCACATGGGCCGCCGCCATCAGGCGCCCATCGAGGCCATGCAGCCAGGCTGCGGGGATGTGGCCGAGCGGGACGTGGCCGAAGGCGCCGGCGAGCGTCGCGTTGTCAAGCAGGCGTGCGGTGAAGGTGTACGAGGCGAACTCGGTATGGCACTCCCACTTGAGGCGGAAGCGCCCGAAGTCATGGAAGAAGTGGCTGGCGCCCGCCACCGGGGCCGGCACGCCGAAGTGCGCGCACAGGCCCGCCAGCAGCGCATGCTGGTCGCCGCGCCACACTGCCAGGTGGGTGATCGCCTCCTGCCCGTCCAGGCGCAGGAAGGGCCGCGAATGCAGTTCGGCCGCCAGCGGCACGCGCAGCGGGTGGCTCAGGGATGCGAGATTCTGGTGCGCCGGGTGCACAGGCGGGCTTGCAGGGCGCGTGGGGGCGTGCGGCGTGGCGGTATCCATGGCGGGGTCCGTAGTCTGGTGGACGCCGGCGACGGCCGGCGCAGGTTCCACCATGCTAATGCAAAAACCGGGCCCGGTCTGATCAGGGTGCTGACTGTACAGCACGCCGGATCGTGCTGTGGCCGTCCTTGCCCGAGACCGTGATGGTCTCGATCGGCTGTGTCGGTTCAGAACATGCGCCGGTTTCGAAGGCCGTCGATACGCGACGAACTTGGGTTCCGGCCTTCGCCGGAACGACGAATCACACGTCGTTTGTACTCTCTGCACCGTCGTACGTGCCACTGGCGCCTACGCCCCCCGGCGCAGGCAGGAAGCTAGTTTTGCGTGCGTGCCGCTCGCCGGTGAACGGCTCCATCGGTGCTTATCGCTCGACGGAAAAGCGGAAGCGCGACTCGGTCTGGTAGACCTCGCCCGGACGCAGGATCACGTTGGGGAACTGCGGCTGGTTGGGTGAGTCGGGAAAATGCTGCGGCTCCAGGCAGAAGCCGCTGCGGTGGGCATAGGCCCGCCCCTTCCCCGCCAGCGAGCCGTCGAGGAAATTCCCGCTGTAGAACTGCACGCCCGGCTCTTCGGTGAACAGTTCCAGCACCCGGCCCGACACCGGCTCGCGCACATGGGCGGCGCGCGTCATCGTCTTGCCTTGCGGCTTGTTGAGCGCAAAGTTGTGGTCGTAGCCCAGGCCATGGCGCAGCTGGACGTCGTCTTCCATGATGCGGCTGCCGATCGGGCGCGGTGTGCGGAAATCGAAGGGTGTGCCCGCCACGGGGGCGAGCTCGCCGGTCGGGATCGATTCGTCGTCGATGGCCACGACACGGTCGGCGTCCAGCGTCAGCACGTGGCCCAGGATGTCGCCCTGGCCGGCCAGGTTGAAGTAGCTGTGCTGGGTCAGGTTGACCGGCGTGGCCTGGTCGGTCACGGCGTGGAAGCGCACGATCAGCTCGTTGTCGTCGGTGAGCGTATAGACGACGGTGGCATCGAGGTTGCCGGGGTAGCCCTGCTCGCCGTCGCGGCTGCGGTAGGTCAGCTGCAGGCTGTCGTCATGGGCGACGGCGGTCCACTTCCGCTTGTCGAAGCCGGGCGCGCCGCCATGCAGGTGGTTGTTGCCGTTATTCGTGGGCAGCACGATTTCCCGGCCGTCGAGCGTGAACCTGCCCCGGGCGATGCGGTTGCCGTAGCGCCCGATCAAGGCGCCGAAATAGGGGCTGTCGGCCTGGTAGGGCGCGAGGGTGTCGAAGCCCAGCACCACGTCGGCCATGCGGCCGTCGCGGTCGGGGGCGTGGATTTCGGTGATGACGCCGCCGAAATCGATGATCTTCACCACCATGCCCGTGGCATTGGCAAGGGTGAACTGGGTGATGCTCTCGCCGCCCGGCAGCTGGCCGAAGGGTGCTTGGGTGATACCGTTGCGCACGTTGGAGTCGTCCTTGTCGGGGAAAAGCGGCCGGCGGGGCCGCGGATGAACGATCCTAACATGCCCCGCAAACGGCCTCGCGCACGCTGCCGGCTGCAGGCGATCCGGGTGAAGCGTTACATATATACAACAGCAAACTACGTGATAACCCGTAGTTTGCGTTGGATCGTGCGGCTTTTTGGCCACGCGGACATGCTTCGGGGAAACCGAATAAGCAAAGAGCTAATGAATCGTGGCATCATTTCCACTGCACTGGTAACTTTAGCTTTTTGCAACTGCACGTTTGTCATCATCAGACACTGAGAACGGCGTTCGGAAACCCCACCTCAACCACCGGAGATCATCAATGAAAAAGAAGAGCCTGGCTATCGCCCTGTTATCCATCCTGCCGTTCGCTGCCCATGCGCAGACGAGTGTCGTCGTCTACGGTATTGCCGATGCGTCGATCGGCATCGAAGACACGGATGCACCGGGCGAAGACAGCCGCACGGTGATCAGCTCGGGTACCCAGTCCACCAGCCGCATCGGCTTCCGTGGCACTGAAGACCTCGGCAACGGCCTGAAGGCACTCTTCAACATCGAGGCTGGCTACACCCTCGACACCGGCGCCCAGGACGCCGCCGGCCTGTTCCAGCGCCGCGCCGTCGTCGGCCTGCAAGGCACGTTCGGCACCATCACCGTGGGCCGTGAATACAGCCCGATCGCTGCCGTCGTGCAGTCGAGCGACCCGCTGGGCCATGGCTACTACGGTTCCAACCTGGGCAGCTTCGGCACCAACCGCGCCACCCGCCGCCTGTCGAACTCGGTCAACTACAAGAGCGAGGCACTGAGCGGCTTCACCGTACAGGCCGCCTACAGCGCCGGCGAGCGCCAGACCAATGACCCGTCGGGCAGCCTGGTCGGCGTGTCGGTCGAGTACAAGAACGGCCCGCTCAACCTGGGCGCCGGCTACCACAACGTCGAGCGCCTGGCCACCGGCGACGACAAGGAATACGCGTTCGGCGCAGGCTACAATTTCGGCGCCTTCGATGTCCGCGGCAGCTACGTGGTCGCCGACCTGACCGGCCCGAACAACGAGTTCAAGTTCGCTACCGTGGGTGCTTCGTACACCGCCGGCGCCAACAAGTTCTTCGCTTCGGTGCACCAGCAGAAGATCGAAACCGGCGGCAAGGGCAACGGCTTCTCGCTGGCCTATGCCTACACCCTGTCCAAGCGCACCAACGTGTACAGCAGCTACGGCCGCGTGCGCAACAATTCGCGTGGCAACTTCGGGCTGAGCTCGGCGGGCGGCACCTTCGCTCCGCCAGTCACCGCCCTGGGCGCCGATCCATCGGTGTTCAACGTGGGTGTGCGTCACTCGTTCTAAGCACCTCGTCGTACCAAGCAAAAACGGCAAGCCTCGCGGCTTGCCGTTTTTTTTCGAGGGCGGATTCGCCGCTTAGGCCAGCAAGGCCTGGGCCTGGCGCTGCGGCCCCCGCGCCGGCTGCTGCACCGCTGCGCCGCCGTCGATCCGGAATACCGCCATCGCCGCGGTCAGGTTCGCCGCCTGGTCCTTCATCGCTTCGGCCGCGGCGGCCGCCTCTTCCACCAGCGCGGCGTTCTGCTGGGTCACGTGGTCCATCTCGACCACGGCCTGGTTGATCTGCTCGATGCCCGCGGTCTGCTCCTGGCTGGCCGAGCTGATCTCGCCCATGATGTCGGTCACGCGGCGCACGCTGTCGACGATCTCCTGCATCGTGGCGCCGGCTTCGCCGACCAGCTTGCTGCCGCTGGCGACCTTGCTGGACGAATCGCTGATCAGGCCCTTGATCTCCTTGGCCGCCGCCGCCGAACGCTGCGCCAGGTTGCGCACTTCGGAGGCCACCACCGCGAAGCCGCGGCCCTGCTCGCCAGCCCTGGCCGCTTCCACGGCCGCATTCAGCGCCAGGATATTGGTCTGGAAGGCGATGCTGTCGATCACGCCGATGATGTCGTTGATCTTGCCGGCCGAAGCGTCGATCTCGGTCATGGTGCCGACCACCTGGCCGATCACGGCGCCGCCGCGCTGGGCTACCTGCGAGGCCGCTTCGGCCAGCACATTGGCCTGGCGTGCGTTGTCGGCGTTCTGCTTGACGGTGGACGTGAGTTCTTCCATCGACGAGGCGGTTTCTTCCAGCGAGCTGGCCTGTTGTTCGGTGCGGCTCGACAAGTCCAGGCTGCCGGCCGCCACTTCGGCCGCGGCCACGGTGATGGTGTCGGTACTGGTGCGCACGGTGCCGACGGTGCGCGCCAGGTTCTCGTTCATGGTCTTCAGGGCCTGCAGCAGCTGGCCGGCCTCGTCGCGGGTGGTGACCTCGATCTGGCTGGTCAGGTCGCCGGCGGCGACGGTGTTCGCCACTTGCAGCGCGCGCTGCACCGGGCGGGTGATCGAGCGCGTGATCCACCAGGCCACCAGCGCGGCCAGGCCCAGCGCCAGTGCGCCCAGGGTCCACATCAGGCCGACCGTGTTGTCGTAGGTGCGCTGCGCTTCCTCGGCTTTGTCGATGGCGATGCGTTTTTGCAGCTCGGCCTGTTCATGCACGGCCTTCTTCAGGCCGACCAGCAGGGGCCGCAGTTCATCCACCAGGTACTGGTTCGCTTCCTCGGGAAGCCCCTCGTTGACCAGCTTGATGATCTTGTCCTGGCCGACGACATAGCGGCTGATGTACTGCTGCTTTTCCGCTAGCAGCTTGCGCGCGGTCGGGTGCTGGAGGGTCTTGTCGAGGTCGGCGAGCAGGCGGTCGATTTCCTTGCGCGAGGCGAGAATTTCCTCGGTCTGGCGCGTGCGGTCGGAACGCTCTTCATTGAGCAGCATGTTACGCAGTGCGATGGCGATGTCGTTGATTTCCGCGAGCAAGTCCGTGGTCGACTCGATGCGGGGCATCCGGTTGTTGACGATTTCATCGGTGCCGTCCTTGACCTGGCCCAGCATGAGGTTGCTGGTCGCGATCATGCAGACGAGCATGGTGCAAATGACGCCAAAGCCGAAGCCAAGGCGCTTGCCAATGTTGAGGTTTGCGAAGTTCATCGTTTCTCTTTCAGGTTCAAGCGAAGCCGTCAGGCGGCCTTCTGGGTATTGGTGATCAGGCCGAGCTGCTCGGAGCTCATCAGGCGGTCGATGTCGAGCAGGATCAGCATGCGTTCGCCAACCGTGCCCAGGCCCGTGATGTAGTCGCCGTCGCCGGTGCTGCCCATCTCGGGCGCCGGACGCACCTGGTCGTCGGCCAGGGTAACCACGTCAGACACGCTGTCGACCACCATGCCGATCACGTGGTTCTTGATGTTCAGGACGATGACGACGGTGAACTGGTCGTACACCGGCTCGCCGAGATTGAACAGGATGCGCATGTCCACGATCGGGACGATCGAGCCGCGCAGGTTCTGGATACCCTTGATGCAGGCCGGGGCGCTGGGCAGCAGGGTCGGCTCTTCGTAGCCGCGGATCTCCTGCACCTTCAGGATGCTGATCGCATACTCTTCCTTCGCCAGGCGGAAGGACAGGACTTCGTTATCTTGGGGGGTAGTCGAGGTATCCATGGGTTTTGTGTTGTTCTGTTTGATATGTTGATAGGCGTAATTGCCCGTGCGCAAGATACCTTACGTCCAATCGGGTGCGGATTCGATGGTGAAGTAGCAAAAACAGGGAAATTTCTTCCAATTTGGTGCGGGGTATGGCGCGCTTGCAACGTCCCAGCCTGATGTATTGACAAGTATTTGTCCTTGAGAAAACAAATTGCACGGTCGTTCGTCCTTCATCGCGTTGCCGAATACGTGCTGGCACGTATCCTGCATTCCAGCATGGCATGCGCGACTGCCTCCTCTCCCCTTCCATCGTCCAGCCGGGCTGGCACGCCAGCATGCGGCTGCGCTTCGCCCGCGACGGCGACACCACCCGGCTGGTCGAACGCCGCCACGAGGGGCCGCTGCGGGTCCAGAAGGCGCTGTACCCGGAGGGGCCCGGGGTGTGCCACGCGGTGCTCGTGCATCCGCCCGGCGGCGTGGCCGGCGGCGACGTGCTCGATATCGGCGTGCAGGCCGGGCCCGGGGCGCGCACCCTGCTGACCTCCCCGGGCGCGGCCAAGTGGTACCGCGCCAATGGCCGCCCGGCGCGCCAGCAGGTGCGCCTGGACGCCCTCAGCGGCGCCAGCATCGAGTGGCTGCCGCAGGAAACCATCCTGTACGACGGCGCCGATGTCACGCTCGAGCACGAAGTCGACCTGGGGCTGGACGCCACCTACATCGGCAGCGAGATCCTGTGCTTCGGCCGCGCCGCCTCGGGCGAGCGCTTCACCCGCGGCGCCCTGCGCCAGCGCACCCGCATCCGCCACGGCGGCCGCCTGGTGTGGCATGAGCAGGGACGGCTGGCCGGCGGCGCCGCGCTGGACAGCCCGCTGGCGCTGGGCGGGCGCCACGTCTGCGCCACCCTGGTCGGGGTCGGCCGCCCGGCCCCGGCGGCCCTGCTGGCCAGCCTGCGCGCCGGCGACGCCGCGCTTGGCGTCACCCAGCTCAAGTCGGTGTTCGTGGCGCGCTACCTGTGCGACGACAGCGAAGCCGCGCGCCACGCGATGGCGCGGGTGTGGACCGCGCTGCGCCCGCACCTGCTCGGCCTGGAAGCGCGGGCCCCACGCATCTGGAACACCTGAGAGGCCTGCCATGGACCTGACCCCGCGCGAAAAGGACAAGCTGCTGCTGTTCACCGCCGCCCTGCTGGCCGAACGCCGCCGTGCGCGCGGCCTCAGGCTCAATTATCCGGAAGCGGTGGCCCTGATCAGCGCCACCATCATGGAAGGCGCGCGCGACGGCCGCAGCGTGGCCGCGCTGATGTCCGAAGGCGCCACCCTGCTGTCGCGCGCGGACGTGATGGACGGCGTGCCCGAGATGATCCCCGAGATCCAGGTCGAAGCCACCTTCCCCGACGGGACCAAGCTGGTCACCGTCCATCACCCGATCCCTTGACGAGGCAGCCCATGATCATTCGCAGGCTCGACCCGCGCGCCATCCGGGAAGTCCGCACCCAGCTCGCCACCCTGCTGCTCGACGCCGTGGCCGACGGCCATTCGCTTGGCTTCCTGGCGGGCCTGGACGACGAGCAGCTCGACGCCTACTGGGCCGGTGTCGAAGCCGAGGTGGCGCGCGGCGCGCGCGTGCTGCTGGCGGCCGAGCGCAACGGCATCCTGGTCGGCGCGGTGCAGCTGGCGCTGTGCCTGGAGCCCAACGGCAGCAACCGGGCCGGGCTGGAAAAGATGCTGGTGCATTGCACCCAGCGCCGGCGCGGCGTCGGCGCCGCCCTGCTGGCGGCGGCCGAGATCGAGGCGCTGGCGCTGCGGCGCGGCCTGCTGCTGCTCGACACCGAAGCCGGCTCCGGCGCCGAGCAGCTGGTCATCAAGGCCGGCTACACCCGCGCCGGCGAACTGCCGGACTACAGCTGCAGCCCGAACGGCCACTGGCGCCCGAGCGCCATCTACTACAAGACCCTGTTTGCGCGGAGGCGCCATTGATCCCCGGCGAATACCTGCTGGAAGACGGCGAGATCGTCCTCAACGAAGGCCGCGCGGGCCTGGTCCTTAGCGTGGCCAATGGCGGCGACCGACCGGTGCAGGTGGGCTCGCACTACCATTTCGCGGAAACCAACAGCGCCCTGCAGTTCGACCGCGCTGCGGCGCTCGGCATGCGCCTGGATATCGCGGCCGGCACCGCGGTGCGCTTCGAGCCGGGCCAGCGCCGCACCGTCGCGCTGGTGGCGCTGGATGGTGCGCGCATCGTCCATGGTTTCACCGGGCTGGTGTCCGGCCCCCTTCCGAAGGCTTGACGATGACGAGCATTTCGCGCCGCGCCTATGCCGACATGTACGGCCCCACCACCGGCGACCGGATCCGCCTGGCCGACACCGAACTGTTCATCGAGATCGAGCATGACCACGCCATCTACGGCGAAGAAGTGAAATTCGGCGGCGGCAAAGTGATCCGCGACGGCATGGGCCAGTCGCAGCTGCCGCACGCGGGCGTGATGGATACCGTGGTCACCAACGCCGTCATCGTCGACCACTGGGGCATCGTCAAGGCCGACATCGGCCTGAAGGACGGCCGCATCGCCGCCATCGGCAAGGCCGGCAACCCCGACATCCAGCCCGGCGTGACGGTGCCGATCGGCGCGGCCACCGAGATCATCGCCGGCGAAGGCATGATCGTCACCGCCGGCGGGGTCGACACCCACATCCATTTCATCTGCCCGCAGCAGATCGAGGAAGCCCTGGCGAGCGGCATCACCACCATGCTGGGCGGCGGCACCGGCCCGGCGGTGGGCACGGCCGCCACCACCTGCACGCCCGGGCCCTGGCACATCCACGCCATGTTGCAGGCAGCCGATGCCTTCCCGATGAACCTGGGCTTCTTCGGCAAGGGCAACGTCAGCCTGCCCGGTCCCCTGGTGGAACAGGTGGAGGCCGGCGCCATCGGCCTGAAACTGCATGAGGACTGGGGCAGCACCCCCGCCGCCATCGACAACTGCCTGGCCGTGGCCGAGCGCATGGATGTGCAGGTAGCGCTGCATTCCGATACCCTGAACGAGGCCGGCTTCCTGGAAAGCACCTTGGCCGCCTTCAAGGGCCGCACCATACACACCTTCCACACCGAAGGCGCCGGCGGCGGGCACGCGCCGGACATCATCGCGGCCGTGGGCCAGCCCAACGTGCTGCCCTCGTCCACCAACCCCACCCGCCCCTTCACCGTCAACACGCTCGACGAACACCTCGACATGCTGATGGTGTGCCACCACCTCGACCCGGCGATCGCCGAGGACATCGCCTTCGCCGAGTCGCGCATTCGGCGCGAGACCATCGCCGCCGAGGACATCCTGCACGACCTGGGCGCGATCTCGATGATGTCCTCCGACTCGCAGGCCATGGGCCGGGTGGGCGAGACCATCCTGCGCACCTGGCAGACGGCGCACAAGATGAAGGTCCAGCGCGGCCCGCTGGATCCGGATACGCAGCGCAACGACAACTTCCGGGTGCGCCGCTACGTTGCCAAGTACACCATCAACCCGGCCATCGCCCATGGCATCAGCCACGAAGTCGGTTCGCTCGAAGTGGGCAAGCTGGCCGACCTGGTGCTGTGGCGGCCGGCCTTCTTCGGCGTCAAGCCCTCGATGATCCTGAAAGGCGGGATGATCGCGGCTGGCCTGATGGGCGACCCCAACGCGTCGATCCCGACACCGCAGCCGGTGCATTACCGGCCCATGTTCGGCGCCTTCGGGGGCGGCCTGCGCAAGTCGCTTACTTTCGTTTCGCAGGCGGCCTTCGATGCCGGCGTGCCCGCCCGGCTGGGCTTGAGTAAAACCATCGCGGTGGCGCGCGGCATGCGCGGCCTGCGCAAGGCCGACATGGTGCACAACGGCGCCACGCCGCGCATGGAAGTCGATCCCGAAACCTATGAAGTGCGCGCCGACGGCGAGCTGCTGGTGTGCGAAGCCGCCACCGTGCTGCCGATGGCGCAGCGTTATTTCCTGTTCTGAGGAGTGCCCATGTTAACCCTGAATACCCGCATCGACGCCGCCACCCAGGTCCACGATACCCTGGTGCTGCCGTGGGAAAGGCGCGAGCGCTGCCGCATGCGCGCCGCGCTGGCCTCGGGCGAGGAAGTGGCGCTGTTCCTGCCGCGCGGCGCGGCGCTGCGCCATGGCGACCTGCTGCGCGGCGACGATGGCCGCGTGGTGCGGGTCGTCGCCGCGCCCGAGCCTACCTATGCGGTGCGCTGCGGCGACCCGCTGGCCCTGGCGCGCTGCGCCTACCATCTTGGCAACCGCCACACCCAGCTGCAGGTATGCAACTGGGGCCTGCGCATGCGCGCCGATCCGGTATTGCGCGACATGGTGCTGGGGCTGGGCGCCAAGGTGGAGGAAGAGCTGGCCGCGTTCGAGCCCGAGGCCGGCGCCTATGCCGCCGCCGGCCACGGCCACGGCACGGCGTCGCCGCTGGCCCCGGTGCCGCTGCGCCAGAAGATCCACCGCCCGATGGACGTGGACGGCGCATGAAGGCCGCCGCCCTGCTCCACCTGCTGCAGTTCGCCAGCCCCGCGCTGCCGATCGGCGGCTACAGCTATTCGCAAGGGCTGGAAGCGGCGCTCGAGCAAGGCCTGGTGACGGACGCCGCCAGCGCGCAGGACTGGATCGCGCGCCACCTGCACGAGGTGGTGGCGCAATGGGACGCGCCGCTGTTCTGGCGCATGCTGCAGGCGCGGGCCGTGCGCGACGATGCGGCCACGGCCTACCTGGGCGAATGCTACCTGGCGTCGCGCGACACCTTTGAATTGCGCGCAGAGACCGTGCAGATGGGCTATTCGCTGGCGCGCCTGCTGGCCGAACTCGGCGTGGCCGACCCGGCCCCCGACGGCGCCGAGATCTCGCTGCCGGCCGCCTTTGCCTGCGCGGTCGACGCGCTCGGCATCCCGCATGAGGAAGCGCTGCTGGCGATGCTGTTTTCGTGGCTGGAGAACCAGGTGCTGGTATGCGTGAAATCGGTGCCGCTAGGCCAGGTGGCCGGCCAACGCCTGCTGCTGGCCCTCGGCCCGGAACTGGAGCGCGCCGCCGTGCATGCGCGCGGCGTGGCCGACGACGCGCTGTCGAACTGGTCGCCCGGCCTGTCCATGCTGTCGATGCGGCACGAAGTGCAGCACGGCCGGCTTTACCGCTCATGAAGGAACCCATGACCACATCGAATCCCCTGCGGGTCGGCATCGGCGGCCCGGTCGGCTCCGGCAAGACCGCCCTGTGCGAACACCTGTGCAAGGCCATGCGCGCGCACTACGACATGGCGGTGGTGACCAACGACATCTACACCCGCGAAGACATGGAAATCCTGCTGCGCGCGAATGCCCTGGCGCCCGAGCGCCTGATGGGCGTGGAAACGGGCGGCTGCCCGCACACCGCGATCCGCGAGGATGCTTCCATCAACCTGGAAGCGATCGCGCGCCTGCAGGCCGAATTCCCGGCCCTGGAACTGGTGCTGGTGGAGTCCGGCGGCGACAACCTGGCCGCCACCTTCAGCCCGGAACTGTCCGACCTGACCCTGTACGTCATCGACGTGGCCGGCGGCGAGAAGATCCCGCGCAAGGGCGGGCCGGGCATCACCCGCTCGGACCTCCTGATCATCAACAAGACCGACCTCGCGCCCCATGTCGGCGCCGACCTCGGGGTGATGGCCACCGATGCGCGCCGCCAGCGCGGCGACCGCCCTTTTATCTTTACCAACTTGCGCAGCGGCGAAGGCGTGGCGGAGGTCGTCGCCTTCATCCGCGCGCAGGGACTGCTCGACCACCGCCTCGGAGAACCCGCATGAAAATCTTGTTTGTCCTTGCCATGTTGCTCAGCTGCGCGTCGGCCCTGGCCCATCCGGGCCATGACGCCCCGCCCGGCCATGGGGTATTCGACCACGCCTGGGCGCCGCTGGCCATCGGCGTGGCGATCCTGGCGCTGCTGGCCTGGGGCGCGCTGCGCCGGCGCCAGGGCGTGCTGCCGCTGGCGATCGCCATCGCGGTCGCGCTGGGCGCGGGAACGGCCGGGGTGGGCCTGCCGCTCTAGCCCGGGAGCGGGCGAACTGGGCGATGCGCCTCCGGAATGTCACGTAGAATCAGGACTTTCCCAGCGCATACAAAAACACCGTGACCGGCACCACCCCATCGATCGTCCGCAGGCCCCTGCGGGCCTACCTGCTCTGGCTGGTCCTGGCGACCTTGCTGCCGGGCGTCGTCGGCGCGTCGCTGCTGTTCGTCCACCAGTACCAGAAGGCGCGCGCGCAGTTCGAAAAGAACACCCTTCAGACGGTACGCGCACTGGTGCACAGCGTCGACAATAAACTGATGCAGGGCCAGGCCATCGCCCAGACCCTGTCGACCATCGACGCGCTCGCGGCCGAGGATTTCTCCCAGGTACACCGCCAGGCCAGCGAAGCGCTGGCACTGGCCGGCGGCGGCATGAACCTGGTCCTGCGCGACCGCAGCGGCCAGCAGATCGTCAATACCGGCGCAGCTTACGGCAGCAGGCTGCCGCTCGACCGCTCGCCCCAGCTGGACCGGGTCTTTGCGACCGGCAAGGCAAGCGTGTCGGATGTGTTCATCGGCCCGCTGCGCAAGCGCCCCACCGCCCGGATCGACGTGCCGGTGACGGTGCGCGGCGAGCGCCGCTACGTGCTGAGCATCGGCATGCGTCCCGAATACTTCGCCGATATCCTCACGCCCAAGTCCGTGCCCGAGGGCGCGGTGGCCTCGCTGTTCGACCGCAAGGGTGTGATCTTCAGCCGCAACATCAATCCGGCCCAGTCGGTCGGCAAGCCGGTCAACCCGCTGCTGAGAAACGCCGCCGCCGCCAGCAACGAAGGCACGATCGATTCGCGCTCGCGCGAAGGCCGGCCGCTGGTGACCTCGTTCTCGCGCTCCGCCCTCACCGGCTGGGGCGTCGCCATCGGCATCCCGCGCGAGACCCTGCGCACCGAGCTGCTTGGCCAGCTCGCCATGCTGGCCGCCGGCGTGGCGGTGCTGTTCGCCATCGGCCTGTGCCTGGCCTGGATCATCGGCGGGCGCATGGCGCGCTCGCTGCAGGCCCTCACCGGGCCGGCCCTGGCGCTGGGCAAGGGCGGTCGCCGCGACGCGCTGCCGCCGTTCGCCGAGATGCATGTGCGCGAAGCCGCCGACATTGCCGCCGCGATCGGCGACGCGGCGGCGCTGCTCGACGAGCGCTCGCGCGAGCTGGCCGAGAAGGAATCGGCGCTGCGCGAAGCCCACCAGCTGGCTCGCTTCGGCACCTGGCACTGGAAGCTGGGCGCGGACAGCATCGCGACTTCCGATTCGGTGCCCTACATCTTCGGCCGGCCGGTGCCGCCGTTCGACCAGCAGCGCGGCAGCATGCTGACCGAGGCATCCTGGCAGGAAGTCCAGCAGCTCACCGGCGAACTGGCGCGCAGCGGCGGCAGCGGCAAGCTGCAGCTGCAGGCCGTGCATGCCGAAGGCCACCACATCTGGCTCGACTACCGCTGCGAAAGCGTGCACGGGCCGGATGGCCGCGTGACGGCGCTGCGCGGCACCATGCAGGACATCACCGAGCGCGTGCGCGCCGAAGAAGCGCTGCGCCAGGCCGACCAGCGCAAGAACGAATTCCTGGCCATGCTGGGGCACGAGCTGCGCAACCCGCTGGCCCCGATCACCTCCGGCGCCCAGCTGCTGGGGCAGGGCGGCCTGGACCCGGCGCGCACCAGGCAGATCAGCGCCATCATCGGGCGCCAGGCGCGCCATATGGCCGGGCTGGTGGACGACCTGCTCGACGTCTCGCGCGTCACGCGCGGGCTGGTGGTGCTGGCCAAGGAACGCATCGACATCAATGCCGTGGTGCTGGAGGCGGCCGAGCAGGTGCAGTCGCTGGTGCGCGACAAGCGCCACCGCCTCGACCTGCAGCTGCTGCCCCAGCCCTGCTTCGTGTCGGGCGACCGCAAGCGCCTGGTGCAGGTGGTCGGCAACCTGCTGCACAACGCCGCCAAGTTCACCGAGGACGGCGGCCAGATCGACCTGCTGGTGGCGCTCGATGGCGACAACGTCCGGCTGGAAGTGCGCGATAACGGCATCGGCATGCTGCCGGCGGAACTGGAGCGCGCCTTCGACATGTTCGTCCAGGGCGAGCGCACGCCCGACCGCACGCTTGGCGGGCTGGGGATCGGCCTGGCGCTGGTGCGCAGCCTGGTGCAGCTGCACGGCGGCAGCGTGGGCGTGGCCAGCGCCGGCCAGGGCATGGGCACCAGCCTGACGGTGCGCCTGCCGCGCTGCATGGAACACCGGCCCGACGACAGCGCCCCCGTCGACGTCGCAGGCCGTGGCAACCACCTGAAGGTGCTGGTGGTGGACGACAACGTCGATGCGGCCCGGGTGCTGGCGATGGTGGTCGGCGCCCACGGGCACGAGGTGCTGGTCGAACACGGCTCGCCCGAGGCGCTGGCGCGCGCGCCGGGCTTCGCGCCCGACGTCTGCCTGCTCGATATCGGGCTGCCCGAGATGGACGGCTACGAACTGGCCCGCCGCCTGCGCCGCAACCCCGCCACCGCCCACGCCACCCTGGTCGCGGTCACCGGCTACGGCCAGGACCAGGACCGGCGCGACAGCAAGGCGGCGGGGTTCGATCACCACCTGGTCAAACCGGTGGATATGGAGAGCCTGGAGAGGATCCTGGCGGGTGTGGTGGCGGCGTAAGCTGAATGTAGGCTGACGCCACGCTAATTGTTAGCCGCAAGACCGTCGTACCGGCGCAGGCCGGTACCCAAGTTTGCATGCACCGTGGCTACGTGTGAAGTACGTGGCAGCGCGACGGAATTGGGTACCGGCCTTCGCCGGTACGACGGTGCTGCGGGTGCGGGACTGCCGTGCGAGAGCCGTTGCTCGTTCAGCGCTTGACACTCCCGAATGCATCCCCCTTCTTCCACGCCGGCATCCCCGGCGCGTTCGCCACCGCATAGCCCAGGTTCAGCGTGAACTGCGCCTGCTGCACCATGCCCGACAAATCCCAGTCGGCGCGGTACTCGTCGCTGACCTGGTGGTAATCCTTCTTGAAGCCCTTCATCTTCTCGCTCGACGCGCCATGCTCGTGCGCGAACTCGAAGTGGCCGTCGCCGGAGAACACGGCCGAGCCGACGTTGAAGGCCGGGACGCCCGCCTTGGCGAAGTTGAAGTGGTCGGCGCGGAAGAAGGCGCCGGACAGGTCGGGGATGGTGGGGGCGAGCTTCAGGCCCATTTGCTTCGCCACGCCCGCGGCGGTGTCGTACAGGGTGCTGCGCTCGGCCCCGGCCACGCCGATGTCGCGGGTGACGCCGACGAAGTTCAGGCTGTCCAGGTTCAGGTCGGCCGCGGTGTGCGCCAGCGGCACCACCGGGTTCTTCACGTAGGCGGCGCTGCCCAGCAGGCCCTGCTCTTCGGCGGCCGGCCACAGGAAGACCTGGGTGCGGCGGGCCGGCTTCTTCACGGCTTGCGCGGCCATCGCCAGCAAGGCGGCGGTGCCGGAGGCGTTGTCGATGGCGCCGTTGTAGATGCGGTCCTTCTTGCCGTCGGCCGGACCTTCGTCGATGCCCATGTGGTCCCAGTGCGAGGAATACACGACCGCCTGCTGCTTGAGCTTCGGGTCGGTGCCGGGCACGATGCCCACCACGTTGAACTGCTCGACCTGGCGGATGCTGGATTTCAGCTCGACCTTCGCCGCGACCTTGAGGTCCACCGGGCGGAAGTCGCGCCGTTCGGCCTGCGCGCGCAGGGTGTCGAGGTCGAAGCCGCCGGCGGCGAACAGTTCGCGCGCGGTGTCTTCGTGCAGCCAGCCTTCGACCGGGTTGCCCGCGCCCGCGAGGTGGAAGCGCTCGTGCGAGAAGCCGTTGGCCGGCACGCTCCACGGGTAGGACGAGGACGGCAGCGTGTGGATCAGCAGCACGCCGGCCGCGCCCTTGCGCACCGCCTCTTCGAACTTGTAGAGCCAGCGGCCGTACCAGGTGTAGGCCTTGCCGGCGAAGCGCTTCGGCTCATCCGCGGTAGGCTGCGGGTCGTTGACCATCATGACGAGGATCTTGCCCTTCACGTCGGCGCCCTTGTAGTCGTCCCATTTTTCTTCGGGTGCGGAGACGCCGTAGCCCACGAACACCAGCGGCGCGTCGAAGGCCAGCTGGGTGCGCCCGCTGCTGGTGCCGAACACGATGCCCTTGCCGATCTCCGGGCTGAAGCGCTTGGCGCCGGCCTGGAAGCTCACCGAGCTGCCGGGCAGCAGTTTCGTGCCCTCGATCTCGACCTTCTGGCGGTAGCCGCCGCCCGGGATCGGCTTGAGCCCCATGATGGCGGCCTGGGTCTCGAGGTAGCGCACCGCCAGGTCGCCGCCGCGCTGGCCGGTGCCGCGGCCTTCGAACAAGTCGTCGGCCAGGAAGGCCAGGTGGCCGCGCAGCACCGGTTCGGACACGCTCGGCGCCTGCTGGGCGAAGGCGGTGCCGGACAGGCTGAGGAAAACGGCAAGGGCAAGGCGGGTCGGTTGCATCGAAATGTCCAGTCGGGTGTGGCCAGCTTGGCAATCGACTATCTTAACCCAGCCACCATAGGGTGTGCATCCGTGATTGCCCGCATGGCGCGACCCGGCCTATACTTGCTGTTTGCTTGACAGGGACACGCGATGACCATTACCCGCCGCACCGCAGTTGCCGCCCTGGCCGCGCTGCCCCTCTGTGCCCATGCCACCCCAGACAGGAAGGAAGCCCCACCCATGTACGGATTGATCGGAAAAATGCGCGCCCAGCCGGGACAGCGCGACGCCCTCATCGCCATCCTGCTGGAGGGGACCACCGCGATGCCGGGCTGCCTGAGCTACGGCATCGCCCGCGACAAGCTGGAAGCCGACGCGATCTGGATCACCGAAACCTGGGACAGCCAGGCCAGCCACAAGGCGTCGCTGTCGCTGCCGTCGGTGCAGGCCGCGATTGCCAAGGGCCGTCCGCTGATCGCGGGCTTCGGCGAACGCTTCGAGACCGAGCCGGTGGGCGGGCACGGCATGATGGCAAAGAGCAGTTCGGTCTCGTAGGGTGGTCGGCTTCGCCGACCGCGCGTTCGACTAATGCCGGCACAGTGGCGGCATGTGTGCGTTGGACGCGCGTTCGGCCGAGCCGAACACCCTACCCTCAGGCGGCCGTGGGCGCGCCGGCAAAAGGCCGCGCATCGGTCGGCAGGTCGATCACGAAGGCGGTGCCGTCTTCCCGGGAGCTCGACATCAGCACGCTGCCGCCATGCGCCTCGGCCACGCGCCGCACATACGGCAGGCCCACGCCCCAGCCGCTGCCCGGGTGTTGCCTGCCCGCGCGGCGGTAGAGCTGGAAGATGCTTTCGCTGTCTTCCGGAGCGATCGGCGTGCCATGGTTATGCACCATTAGCTGCACCCGCTCGATGGTGGTGGACAGCGTGAGCCGGATCGCTGGATCGCGCGCACCGTACTTGATCGCATTGTTCACCAGGTTCTCGATGGCCCGATGGATCGCCTCGCGGCTCCAGTAACCTTCGATCGGCTCGGCTTCCACCTCCAGTTCCACCGAGTGGAAGTGTTCGGCCCACTGCGCCACGTCGCGCACCAGCGCCGTCAGGTCCATGCGCTCGATGACCAGCTGCACCGCCCCGGTCTTGCAGAAGGTAATGCGGTCGAGCAGCTCGCGCGTCATGCCGTCGATGCGCTGGGTGCTGGCGACGATCTTCTCGGCGAAGCGGCGCACACTGGGGTCGTCCGACGTGTGGCCGATCATCTCGGCCGCCATCTGCGCGGTGGACAGCGGCGTGCGCAGGTCGTGCGCCATCGAGGCGAAGAACTGCTCGCGCAGCGCGGCCTGCACCACGATGAAGGCGTTGGTGCTCTCGCGGATGGTCGCGTCGATGTGGGCGAACAGCGTGGTGCGCTGGGCTTCGTCGAGTTCCACGCCGTGGTGTTTGAGTTCGCGGAACAGCACGTCGCGGAAGATCTGCAGCTCGTGGATCAGGGCGGTGGCGTCGTACATCGTCATGCGCGCGCGCTCGCCGCCATGTTCGCTGGCCACCGCGCCGATGTCGGTGAGGATGCGCGCCGAGTGGCCCGGCGTGAGCAGCGACGCCAGCGTATCGAAGTAGGCCGGCAGCGTGTTTTCCAGGATCGGGAGCGGCAAGTCCTTCGCCTGCGGCACCGAGCCGCGCACCTCGTCCATCCAGGCGGCGAGGAGCGGCGTGCGCAGGGCGAGCATCGCGCGTGTAACGGGCGACAAGTCAGGATCGTCCGGGGACAGGTGCCCGGTCAGGTTTGCATTCATGCCGTGGGAGCCCGCAGTCGCGTTGTCAAAAAAGAACGTAAAGCAGTCTACACGACGGTGTTGCCGGGTGGCGCAAGGATGGATTCCCGCGCCGCTACTGGCCCAGCCAGAGGCGGTAGCCGACCCCGGTCTCGGTCAGCAGGTGGCGCGGCTGGGCCGGATCTTCTTCGAGCTTGTGGCGCAGGTGCCCCATGTAGATGCGCAGGTAATGGCCGCTTTCCGCATGGCCGGGCCCCCAGACCGCGCGCAGCAGCTGCGGGTTGGTCATTACCCGGCCGGCGTTGCCGGCCAGGACCGCCAGCAGCCGGTACTCGGTCGGCGTCAAATGGACGTGCTTGCCGTCGCGCGTGACAGTGCGCTCGTGGGGATGCACGGAGACGGCGCCGAAACGCACGCTGCCGTCCCCGCGCTCGGCCGGCTGGCGCTGGCGCCGCAGCGTGGCACGCACGCGCGCCAGCAGCTCGCCGGTGCCGAAGGGCTTGGCGAGATAGTCGTCGGCGCCGGCGTCGAGTGCACGGATCTTCTCGCTTTCCATGGTGCGGGCCGAGAGCACGATGATCGGGACCGCCGACCACTTGCGCACGTCGCCGATGAAATCGATACCTTCGCCCAACTGCATCAGCACCATCGGCACCATGCCGCCCAGCGGCATGAAGGAATCGTGCATGGCGTTCACCGCGCCGCAGGACGCGGCCGTAGTGACAGCCGCGAACAGGCTGGAAGCGGCGATGCCGAAGCGGGTCTCCTTGCCTTCCATGTTGCCGCCTGACGCATCGACGCCCAGCGCGGCCAGCACCGGGTTGGCCTGCTGCTCGGCGGCGTAGGCCAGCGTGGCGGCGGCGACAAACAGGATGCTCATGGTGGCCAGCACCGCCCAGCCCTGGCGCATGTCGCCCACCATGCGCCCGAAGCTGAAGCACAGGCCGGCCGGGATCAGGAAGATGCCCACCGTCTGCACGAAGTTCGTCAGCGCGTTCGGGTTCTCGAAGGGATGGGCCGAGTTGGCGTTGAAGTAGCCGCCGCCGTTGGTGCCCAGCAGCTTGATGGCTTCCTGCGAGGCCACCGGTCCCATCGGGATGACCTGGATCGTGGCGCGCGCGGCGCCGCCGTCGGGAAGCGTGTAGCTGGTGGGGTCGAGCACTTGCGCCTCGACCTGGCCGGAAAAGTTCTGCACCACGCCCTGGCTGGCGAAGAAGACCGCCCACACGAGCGACAGCGGCAGCAGGATGTAGAGCGTGGAACGGGTCAGGTCGACCCAGAAGTTGCCGATCGACTTGCTGGAACGGGACGCGAAGCCGCGGATCAGTGCGAATGCGACGGCGATGCCGGTGGCGGCGGGAAAGAAGTTCTGGCCCGCCAGCGCCAGCATCTGGGTCAGGATGCTCATGGTCTGCTCGCCGCTATAGCCCTGCCAGTTGGTATTGGCCACGAAGCTCACTGCGGTGTTGAACGAGGAGTCGGCGCCCACATTGGGCAGGTTCGCCGGATTGAGCGGCAGCCAGCCCTGCACCCGCTGCAGCAGGTAGACGGCCAGCGCGCCCACCGCATTGAAGGCGACCAGCGCCAGCGCGTAGGCTTTCCAGCCCTGCGCGGCGGTACTGCCCTCGCCGGCCGCGCGGTAGAACAGCGCCTCGCCCCTGGCCAGCCAGCGCATGCCCGGCACGGCGCCCGCATCGGCGACGCGCGCCATGAACAGGCCGAGGGGGTAGCCGAGCAGCAGCAAGACCACAAGGAAGACCGCCAGCAGCGGCAGGAAGTCGGTGAACATGATTACAGGTCCTCCGCGTTGAACAGGGCCGCCAGCAGGTAAGCCAGCAGCCCGGCGGCGACCAGGCCGCCGATCAGGTAGAAGGCGTTCATTGCGCGCCTCCCAGGCGGTGGCAGGCGGCCACCAGCAAGCAGGTCAGCGCGAAGAACAGCAGGAAGGCGCCGAGGAAAAGGAAGTCCATACACAGTTGCTTTCAGCGTGGTTGTCGTTGGATGGAGCGTAGGCGCGGCGCGCGAAACAAGGCGTAAAAAGCCGCGGCGGCCGCGTAAACGCGGTGTAAACGCGCGGGCCTCAGAAGGTGGCGGCGACGCTCAGCTGCAAGGCAGCCTTGCCCATGAATTTGCCGTTGGCGGGCGAGGCATAGGCGCGCCTGTCGGCATTGGCGCCGATCGCGGCCAGCGTGAGGGTGGCGCGGCCATGGCTGCGGCTGGCGCCGATCTTCCAGTCGGTATAGCTGGCCAGGCCGTTGCGCGCCACGCGCTGGCGGCCCGCATGCAGCAGCAGCGTGACGCCATGGCCGGCGTCGATATTGGCGCCGATGTCGAGGTAGCCGCTGTCCTTGCTGTCGACGAAACCGAACAGGTTGGTGGTGGCGTGCGAGTACTTGATATAGGCCGGACCGTAGCCGAGCTGGCCATAGATCTCGGTGGTATCGGCGTTGGCGAAGCCCGGCACGGCGCCCAGGCCGTTGCCGGCGTAGAGGTAGCGCAGCACGCCGACGTCATAGCCGAGGCCAGCCCCCAGCTGGCCGCGCTTGCCGCCATAGAGGTCAAGTTCGAGCTTGCCGTCGCCGCCCGCGTCTTCCACCCACTTGATGGTCGATGCCCAGGCGCCCAGGTACCAGCCGGAGGCGTGGGCATGGTCGGCGCCGCCCTGCAAGGCCGGCTGGAGGCGGGTCTGGGAGATGCCGCGGTAACGGTAGTCGCTGGTGGCGGCAAGGTTGAAACTGGTGTCGGCATGGGCCGCGCCGGCGGACATGGCCAGGGCGGCGAAGATGGCTGGTGTCAGTGCTTTCATGGTTTCCTGCGTGGGAGCCAGGTCAGCGGAATGCGGCGACGGTGCCGGCATTGACCGCTGACGAGGTGCAGGTGAAAGCCTAGTGCTGCGGGTGTAAAAACGGCGTAAATTCCCGGGCCGATGGCGTAAACGCCGTGTATCAGGCCTTGTTGCGCTTCAGGTAATCCATGTACTTCGCCACGCCATGGGCCACGTCGGTAAACGGCTCGGTGTAGCCCGCCGCGCGCAGGGCGCTGATGTCGGCCTGGGTGAAGCTCTGGTATTTGCCTTTGAGCTTGTCCGGGAACGGCAGGTACTCCAGCAAGCCCTGGTCGACGATCTGCTCGAGCGACAGCGGCGCGCCGCCTTCGTTGGCCAGCGCGTTGGCCGTGGCCACCGCCAGGTCGTTGAAGGGCTGCGCGCGGCCGGTGCCGAGGTTGAAGATGCCGCGCTTGTCCGGGTGGTCGAGGAAGAACAGGTTCACCTTCACCACGTCTTCCACATAGATGAAGTCGCGCATCTGGGTGCCGGCCTCGTAGCCCTCGTTGGCGCCGAACAGCTTGACCTTGCCCTCTTTCTGGAACTGGTGGAACTGGTGGAAAGGCACCGAGGCCATGCTGCCCTTGTGGCCTTCCAGCGGTCCGTAGACGTTGAAGTAGCGCAGGCCGACTACCTGGCTGCCTTCGCGGATGCCATGATGCAGCCAGTGGCGGCGCAGATACTGGTCGAACAGGAATTTGGAATAGCCGTAGACGTTCAGCGGGCGCTCGTGCTCGCGCTCCTCCTTGAACACGGTACCGCCGCCATACACCGCCGCCGACGAGGCGTAGATGAAGGGAATACGCTCGCGCTGGCAGAACTCGAACAGCGCGATGGTGTATTCGTAGTTATTCTTCATCATGTAGCGGCCATCCGTCTCCATGGTGTTGGAGCAGGCGCCCTGGTGCAGCACGGCGCTGAACTTGCCGTCGAATTCACCGGCCTTCAGGCGCACAATGAAGTCTTCCTTGTCGAGGTAGTCGGCCACTTCGGCATCGACGATGTTGACGAACTTCTCCGGGCGCGACATGTTATCGACCGCGAACACGCTGAACGGCTTGCGCTTCGAGAGCGCATGAACCAGGTTGGCCCCGATGAAGCCTGCTGCGCCTGTGACCAGTATCATTTTCAACCTCTTTGTCTTTTCGTTGCGTCAGGCTGCGGCCAGCATCGGCTGCAGCGGCTGCCAGGCGTCGCCCGGCAGGATCTGTTTCATGCAGTTCTGGTGGCCCAGCGGGCACTCGCGCTGCTGGCAGGGCGAGCACTCGATGTGCAGCCACAGCACCTTGGCCAGGCTTGACAGCGGCGGCGTATGGCGCGGGTCGGTGGGGCCGTAGATGGCCACCACCGGGCGGCGCAGCGCGGCGCCGATGTGCATCAGGCCGGAGTCGTTGGTCACCACCGCGGCGGCGCGCGAGATCAGCGCGATCGCTTCGCTCAGCGACGTGGAGCCGGCCAGGTTGTGCGCCTGCGGAACCAGTGCGACGATCTCGTCGCAGACGGCCCGGTCTTTTGGTGAGCCAAGCAGCAGGATCTGCGCGTCCGGGCGGTTGGCGCGGATGGTTTGCGCCAGCTCGGCGAAGTAGGACGCCGGCCAGCGCTTGGCCGGGCCGAATTCGGCGCCGGGTGCGAAGGCCACGTAGGTACCCGGCGGCAGGCCAAGGCGGGCGATGGCGGCGTCGGCCGCCTGCGGCGCGACGGACATCTCGGGCTCGGGCAGCTGCTCGGGACGCGGCAGGTTGCGCACAGGCTGGTCGGCCAGCGCCGCATAGAACTGTGCCATCGGCCGCGGCGCGGCCTTGTCGTCGTGGTGCATGACGTTGACCAGGCCATAGCGCATCTCGCCCTTGTAGCCGACGCGCCGCGGGATGCCGGCCAGCCAGGGGATCAGCGCGAACTTGAGGGTGTTGGGCAGCACGTAGGAGTCCGCATAGCCGCGCGCCTTGAGCACCTTGGCGAACGCGCGCCGCTCGGCCCACTGCAGCGAGCCATGCTTGAAGGGCGATTCGATGACGGTGTCGACCTCGCGCATCGCGCGCCACACGGGCGCCACCCAGGTGGGCGCGACCACGTCGATCGGGCGGTCGGGATGCTGTTCGCGCAGGCGGCGCAGCAGCGGCTGCGCCATGACGGCGTCGCCGATCCAGTTGGGGGAAATGACAAGCGTGCGCAACATGGGTCTTTCGTCCGGGTCCTGCATTCGTGATCCGCGATTATAGCAATCGCAGCCGCCAGCCGGCGCGGCCCGCTTCCAGCCGGTGGGTCAGTCCTATGCGCTCCAGGAAGACCTCGTCGTGCGAGACCACGACCAGTGCGCCGGCATACGCGTTCAACATCGCCTCGAGCGCCTCGTTCGAGGCCAGGTCGAGGTGGTTGCCCGGCTCGTCCAGCAGCAGCAGGCGCGCCGGCGGGTCGGCGTACAGGGCGCAGGCCAGCGCCGCCTTCAGGCGCTCGCCACCGCTGAGCAGGCCGGCGGGCAGGGCCACCTTCTGCGCGTCCAGGCCAAGCTGGGCCAGGTAGGTGCGCAGGCGGTCCTGGCCGGTGCTGCGGTTCACTTCCAGCAGCTGGGCTATGGTGCTGCGCTGCGGGTCGAGCGTGGCCAGGCCCTGGTCGAGCCAGGCGCAGGCCGGGTCGCGGCTGGCGTCTCCCGCCAACGGGGCCAGCTCGCCCGCGATCACTTTCAACAGGGTCGACTTGCCGCTGCCGTTCGGTCCCGTGACGCCGAGCCTCATCTGGCCGGTGACGACGAGGCTGAGCCGATTAAAGGGCGGCGCGGCGAAGGGCAATTCGACGTCCTCCAGCTCGGCCACCCGGCGCTGCGCGGCTGCGGCGACGGCGGTGGCATGCAGGCGGATGGTGCTGTCCTCGCGCACGCCTTGCGCGGCGTCGCGCACGCGCTGCTGCTGCTGCTGGCGCGCTTCGTCATGCCGCTGCCGCAATCGGCCGCTGCTGTTTTCGCTGCGCTCCTTTTGCCGTCCCAGCAGGATCCTGGCCTGGTTGGCGCTCTTGCCTTCGCGCGCACCCTGGGCCTGGCGGCGCTGCTGGCGCTCGCGCTGCTCGCGCATGGCGCGGTCTTCGCGCTGCAGCGCCTGCCGCGCATGATCGAGCTCGCGCACGGCGCTGCCCTGTTCGAGCGCGCGCGCCTCGGTGTAGAAAGCGTAGTTGCCGCCGTAGCTGCGCAGGCCCTGGGGCGACAGCTCGACGATGCGCTCCATCTGCGCGAGCAGCGCGCGGTCATGGCTGACAACGAGCAGGCCCCGCTTCCACTGGCGCAGCTGCGCGCCCAGCGCGGCGCGGCTGGGTGCGTCGAGATGGTTGGTGGGCTCGTCCAGGATCAGGAAGTCGGCTTCCGACAGCATGGCGCCCAGCAGCGCCACACGCATTGCCTCGCCGCCGCTGAGCCGCGCCGCGGGCGTGGCGGCGTCGATGTGGCCCAGGCCCGCCTGCTCGAGTGCATGGTGCAGGCGGGCCGGCAGGTCCCAGCGGTCGCCGACCAGTTCAAAGTCAGCTTCCGCGATGCTGCCGGCGTCGATGCGCGCGAGGGCGCCCAGGACCGGCTGCACGCCGGCGAGCGACGCCACCGTTCCCACGCCGATGTGCTCCACCTGCTGCGATAGGTAACACACCCTGCCCGCGCGCAGGACGCGTCCGGAAGACGGCGCAAGCTCGCCCGCCAGCAGCCGCGCCAGCACGCTCTTACCAACGCCGTTGCGGCCAACCAGGCCGGTATGCCGTGTGTCGAACTGTTCGGTGAGGCCGGACAGGAGCAGCCTGCTGTCGGGAAGAAGAAAGGATGCGCTGTCGAGCGCCAGGTAAGGGTGCGTCATGAAACCTCCAAGGATGCCGGGACTCCCTGCTTTCGCGGGAAAGTGGAGAACTGGCCGTCAAGCAGACGGCGGCATCAATGGCGCATTGGACGAACCCTCGTAAATTGGAATGTGCGGAAATGATAGCAAATATTGGCCGCGGGCACACGGGCGCGCCCTTCGCCCATGCTGGTTATAATCCTGGCATGCCCCGCTCATCGTCCAGACAGGTCTTGCGCGCATGGATCGCCCTCGTGGCATTCGTGTTCAGCCTGTTCGCCCCGAGCTTGTCGCATGCCTTCGCGCCGCAAGCGTTCACTATGCAGAGCGAAATCTGTACCGCGGCCGGCATGGTGATGCTGCCGGTGGCCGACAACCCTGGCCAGGACGCTGGCGCCGTGCCCGGCATGACCCACTGCGACGTGTGCTGCTCGCACCAGGCCCCCGTGCTATTGCCGCCCCCGCCCGCCCTGCCCCTGCTGCTCGTACGGGCACGCGACACCTACCCCACCCTCTTCTACCAATCCCCTTCCCCGCAATTCGCGTGGACGCCGGCGCAGTCGCGCGCGCCGCCCGCCAGCTTCGTCTAACCGCTCTCCCCCAGCTACCGGCTCTCGACGCCGGCTGAATCGCTATCGCGCGTGACGCCATGCTGGCGTCCTCACGCGCAAAGGAAACGGAAATGAAGAAGTTTGGAATCACCCTGCTGGCCGCGGCTTCGCCCGCCGTGCTCGCGCAGGCCCTGGACGGCGTGCAAAGTCCAGTCAAGGAAATCGGCACCGTCACCATCACCGGCAGCCGGCCAACGTCGCTGCCGACGCAGATCCCGACCACCATCGAAGGCATCACCAAGGCGGAAATCGCGCGCACCATCAATGCGACCGATTCGGAAGACGCGCTGAAATACCTGCCCAGCCTGCTGGTACGCAAGCGCTACATCGGCGACTACAACCACGCCGTGCTCTCCACGCGCGCCTCGGGCACCGGCAACAGCGCCCGTTCGATGGTGTACGCGGACGGCATCCTGCTGTCGAACTACCTCGGCAACGGCGCCACCTTCGCGCCGCGCTGGGGCATGGTCACGCCCGAGGAAATCGAGCGCGTGGACGTGCTGTACGGGCCCTTTTCGGCGGCCTATGGCGGCAACTCGGTGGGCGCCGTGGTCGACTATGTGACGCGCATGCCGACGAAATTCGAAGCGCATGCGAAGTTCGGCTTCACGCACCAACATTTCGACCTGTACGGCACGCACGACCGCTACCAGGGCCGGCAGGCCAGCATCTCGCTGGGCGACCGGGCCGGCCGCTGGTCGTGGTTCATCGACGTGAACCGCAGCGACAACGAAGGCCAGCCGCTGACCTTCCCGACCCGCTACCTCAGTGCCGGCGCGGCCCCGGGCGGCGTTCCGGTGACCGGCGCCGTCCTTGGGCAGGACCGGACCAACCGCGCCTGGTACCTGCTGGGTGCAGGCACGCAGTACGACACGGTGCAGGACCACGTGAAAGCGAAGCTGGCCTATGACATCACGCCGACCCTGCGCGCCAGCTACACGCTGGGCATCTGGCAGAATGCGTCCGAAGGGCGCCCGACCTCCTACCTGCGCGACAGCGCTGGCCGTCCGGTGTACAGCGGCCGCGTCGACATCAATGGTGCGCTCTACACCCTGGGCGCGACCGATTTCAATGCCTCGAACGAAGACCTGCGGCACCTGATGCACGGCCTGTCGGTGAAGAGCCACGGCAAGGGCGTGTTCGACTGGGAACTGGCCGCGAGCCTGTACGACTACGACGACGACACGCTGCGCGCACCGGCCACCGCCCTCCCCGCCGCCCTGGATGGCGGCGCCGGGCGAATCGTGGACATGTCGGGCACCGGCTGGAACACCTTCGCCGCCAAGGGCATCTGGCGTCCCGATGGCGTGGCGGGTGCGCACATCGTCGAATTCGGCTACCAGCGCGAAGCCTACCAGCTCGCCAGCATCGAGCGCGCCAGCAGCAACTGGATCAGCGGCCTGCCAGGCGCGCGCAACCAGGCGTTTTCGGGCCGCACCGCGACCCAGTCCTTGTGGGCGCAGGACACGTGGCGTTTCGCGCCCGCGTGGAAGACCGTGCTGGGCGTGCGCGTGGAACGCTGGCGCGCAAAGGACGGACGCACGTCGAACGCCACCACCACCATCGCGCATGGCGGCCGAGACGACACCCATGTGTCGCCGAAAGCCGCGCTGGCCTGGCAGGCGGCGCCAAGCTGGGTGCTCAAGGCCTCGGTGGGACGCGCGGTGCGCATGCCGACGGTGTCGGAGCTGTACCAGGGCGGCATCAGCGGCAGCGGAACGCTGGTCAACAACGATCCGAACCTGCAGCCGGAACGTTCATGGACCGGTGAACTGAGCGCCGAGCGCCAGCTGGAGAAAGGCACGCTGCGGCTCACCGCTTTCGGCGAGCGCACGTCGGATGCACTGTATTCGCAGACCAATGTGCTGGTTACGCCGAACGTGACCAATGTGCAGAACGTCGGGCGGATCGAAACCAAGGGGCTGGAGGCCGCGTACAGCGCGGTGGACGTGGCGGTGGATGGACTCGACCTGCAGTCCAGCGTGACGTGGACCGATTCGGAAATCACGCGCAACGACAGGTTCCCGGCCAGCGTCGGCAAATGGCAGCCGCGCATTCCGCGCTGGCGTGCGACCGGAGTGGCGAGCTACCGCACCAGCGAGAAGCTGGCGTTCACGCTGGCCGCGCGCTATTCGGGCAAGCAGTTCTCGACGCTGGACAATTCGGATCCGAACGGCTTTGCCTACCAGGGCGCGAGCCGCTACTTCACGGCCGATGCGCGCGTGACGTGGAAGCTGGCGAAGCAGTGGAGCGTGGCGCTGGGGGTGGATAACCTGAACAACTACCAGTACTGGAACTTCCACCCGTATTCGCAGCGCACGTATGTGCTGGAGGCGCGTTACGACATGTAGTTTGGTGCAGGTGCTGCCCTGGGCAGCACCTGTGCGCGGTGGGATTACTGCTTGTAGGTGACGCGACCGGTCAGCTTGATGGTGCCGGCGCCGGTGGCCATGTCTTCGCCGCCGGTGAACCCACCACCGCCAGTGGCGCGGAAGTATTTGCCGGTGCCGCCGGTGATCTGGAAGGTGGCATTGCTGAAGACGAACTTGGTGCCTTCACCCGTCGGGACGAACTGGCCGCTGTAGTTGGCGTAAATCTGTTCGCCGGTCTGGGTCATGATGATGATCCGGCCGTTGCTGAAGTTGTACAGCACCCCGCTTGGGGTGATGCAATCGCTGCCGATGAAAGCAACCTTGCCGACCAGCGCGCTGTCGCCATGGCCGACGATGGTGCCACCGATTTTCGATGGGCAGCGCAGCGACGGGCCCACGACCTCTTGCACGACGCCGGTGATTTCAAGCGTCTTGGTGACCAGCGTGCCAGCCGAGGCGGCAAACGATGCGCACAGCATCAGAGACGTGGCGGCGAGGCGCAGGGACAGTTTCTTCATGGAGCGGCTTTCGTGGGTGAGTAATGTCCATATCCTAATATGGACGAGCTGATAACTCGCGCACGAATGAAATTGTTGCTTAGCGGTACAAATGTGTGACATGGGCGGGTCGTTTGTCAGGCTGCGTTCGCGGAAAATGCGAAGCTGGGCTCCGGGCGTACGCCCGAGATCAGGCCGGCCAGCGCCCTTCCTGAGCCGCAGGCCATGGTCCAGCCCAGTGTGCCGTGGCCGGTATTGAGGAACAGGTTCGGGAAGCGCGTCTTGCCGATGTAAGGGAAGTTCGAGGGCGTCAGTGGCCGCAGGCCCGCCCAGTAGCTCGCGCGGTTGTAGTCGCAGGCGTCGGGGAACAACTCGCGCACGCGGCGCGTGATCGCTTCGCAGCGCACCGGGTTCAGGTCGCGCGTGTATCCATTCAATTCGCAGGTGCCGGCCACGCGCAGGCGTGCGCCCAGGCGTGAGAACACCAGCTTGTGGCCGTCGTCGGTGAGCGAGACCATGGGCGCTTGGGTCGGGTTGATGATGGGGTACGTGGCCGAGTAGCCTTTGCCGGGGTAGATCGACAGCTTGACGCCGAGCGGCGCCAGCAAGGCGGTGGAGAAGCTGCCGAGGGCCACGACGAAGGCGTCGGCGTGTAGCAGTTGGTGCCTGCCTTCGGCGTCGATGACTTCGACTGCGTTCACCTGGCCCGCTTCGTGCAGCAAGCGTGTTGCGGTGGTGTTGTAGTGGAAGCGGATGCCGGCGGCTTCGCCCTTCCCTGCCAGTTGGGTCGTGAACTGGTGGACGTCGCCGGATTCGTCGCTGGCGGTGAAGTCGCCGCCGACAAGCTGTGCACGCACTCCGTTTAACGCGGGCTCGATGCGGACGACCTCGTCGGCGTCGATGGTCATGCGCGGGCAGCCGAGCTCGCGCATTGCCGCCACGGCGCGGCAGGCGCGGTCGAATTCCTGATGGTCGGTATAGAAATGCAGGATGCCTTTTTCGAGGTGGTGATAGGTGATTCCAGTTTCGTTGCGCAGTGCCTGCAGGCTGCGGCGGCTGTAGTCGTGCTTCCATCAACCCGAAGGAAGTGGTTAGGTTCCTTTGCGCTTCAGTGACGCAGAACGATCGTCAACTTCCCTTGTTTGATCACGTTGGGCCTTTACACTCGGGGCACGTATTTAGGAACTGGCGATGTTGACGAAGTCTGACCTCGGCATCAAAAGGGCCGTTATCCACTTCCGCGGAACGATGACTGACGCGACTGATCGCGAAGTCCCCATTCCGCTATACTCCTTCCTTTCTTGCGCTCCCCTTTCCGACTGGCGCTGATGGGTATAAAATTGCGAAACGGACGTTACTTAGATTTATACCCTTAAATACGATAGCAACCTAATCGATTACTTCCTCTTTAAGCATGGAATTGACCCCGAGGACTACCACGTTGAAGAGCAACAGGAATCAACCGATTTCTGAAATTACCATACTCCGAGGCACAGGTAGTCAAGCGTTTAATCTGAGTCAAATTTGACTACCTGAGCCAACTTCCTCCAATCACTCTGTCGCTTGACGCTCTTCCCGTTCTCGCGCCCATCTAACCCTCAATTCTGTACTCTCCGCGGCCCTGTCTTCACTAGAGTAAACATCAACACCTAGACGGCTATTTCCAGAAACCATTTTTGCCATCTCTTTCCTAATTTTTTCGACCTCATCGGCAAGCTTGCTTAATGGATTACCGCCTATTTCACTAAAGCCTTGGTACTGAGAAAAATCGATAACGAAAGCATTAACATATTCATTACCTTCTGTATCCTCGAATCTGATGCGGATATTGACGTAAGGGGAGAAAATGTCAGCGTTTAACTGTTTTTGCAGCTCATAGAAGCTGAACATAAAACTTTTCAGCTCTTGATTGATTCCAAGTGATTGAATCCCAGCACGAAACATTGTTAATTTATGAAACACCTTGATAATCGGCTCATCTTCCACGGACGCGGCCTGATCGTTTCGATCTAGGAACTCAAATCGAATTTTCCTGGCAATACCTTTTCCGGAATTATGAACCCTCACGTTCATAAAACTCATCCCAGCGTGACTTCCACTTAACTCGACACTAACATTTGGTCTAATACTATCGAGCATAAATTCACGAATCTGCTGCGCTTGAGTTGCGCGAAGTCGCCACGTTTCAACAGCCAAAACAATTGTGAGAACACAAATGACAACGGTTGCTACTGTCGTTATCCAGCCTGAGAGCGAATCAGGGGCGGCCGCAGCGGTTTTCGGTAAAAGAGTGCCAATAACCACTCCGAGCACTAATGCTACGGCGACAGTCATTAACCCAATTACGACTAGAATAGGGATTTTAAATTCGCGGAAAGTTTGGCTCGACATAGACAAGAGACATTGATTAAGTCGCTAATGAGAAGGAGCGCTTTCCACGGCATTCTAATATAATAACCGAATAGGGGAAATGAACCTGTTGAAAAACCGTTCTCAAGAACAGAAGGAAAAGCTTATTAATTAGCTATGAGCAACGACCTGAAGCGTTCTTCCATTAAGACATTCTCCAGCTACTCAGTGATTCAAATATGCGATCTCCACTGGTTCCCTTATGTTTTCCTGAAGCTCCAACACTCAAAATCGCCTTCTTTGCGTTGTGGATTAAAATCCAACGCTCCATATACTTGATCAGTTCTGGGACCGGCAAATCTTTAATATCACTTAGGTCAAATCCTTCTGCCTCGAAATCATCGGAAAGCTTTGCCATACAGTCATTGAATGCTGCCCATATTGCTGCAGGGCCTACACTTATACCCGTTTGATTTGCAATCCAAGCACGAACGACCTTAACGACTTGGTTTGCATCGTTATTATGCACACCAATATCCGAGCCAGATATATCCGATATGGCGGCCTGATACTCATAACGTTCCGCTGCCAGAACAAGGAATCGTTTGCTATCTAACGGTGGCGCACCAAACTGTCTGCAACCAACATCGATGCCAAGCTCAAATGGCATGTTCAGACGGAACATTTCGCCTTTCTTCTGAGCTTTTATACGCGATAAATCATGAATGGCATATTTTGACTCATGAATCAAACCAATGATTTTTGTAATGCGCTGCTCACCTGTATCGACTCTCTCTGTGGCAATGCGTGGCTTCAGCCCAAGAAAAAGCAGAGTGAATAGTAATGGGCGCAGAAGTGGCTTATATGCGTCGTCGAAGGGACAGTTGACAAAGACGTTAGTTTCAAAGGTCATCACTTCCTCCCTTTACCACCCGTAACCGAAGCCAATCCTTTTACCGCAAAAGCTTTTGGTCCAGTTCGCACAATATGAAGAACCTCGTTTCTTTTGTCTCCAGTATTGCTTGGCGCATAACTGGCTTTTGACGTTACCAAGCCATCTTTACCATGGACGTACACCCCTGTTTGCGCACTTCGGGCCAGGGTACGCGCGTGTTTAACAGCTAGTTCTTTTGAATCGAACACTTTTGATGAGCGGTCGGCTCCCGTACTGCGCACGGCCCATTTAACTCCCATAGGCACTACGTGCTGATCCTTTTTGGTATTCATATGTAAACCCTCATCTTCAGACAACCTTCCGTGCATTCTTCCATCTTGTTTGACTCAGCAACGAAATACGAGGCCCCGTATTCTAACCCCAATCGTCATCCTCAGAATGCCCCTTATCCGCATTGACTTCAACCTCACCAAATACCTCTGACTCGACAGGCTCCTTACGAATAGCACGTAATTGAACCATGAGCTTATTTCCGTACTGCGTCAGGGTCCAGTAGATACCTTTGTCGTGCACGCTGCGCTTCTTATCGTTTGGCTTAATTAAACCCAACGCGCGCAGCTGAATGATACAGGTATCCATATCCTCCTGATTAATTACAAAGCTACTGAAAGTCGCATCCTTAAATTGCTTCTGCTTCTCAAACCTTCTCTTAGCCTCAGCAATTACGAAGGATTGAAGCGCGTGCTTCAGCACCCTCTCTGGTGCTTCGTGAATCATATTTGGCGCAACTGCTGCAAATATTGAATTCCATGTGGGTGCTATTGTCGCAGTGTACTGAATCTCATCGCGGGTAATACGGTTCTTCGTGTTAAATCGGAGACGAAGATTAAACTCGTCTTCCCCTTGAGATAGGTCCTCAATTCCTTCTGGCGGACGTTCGCCCTGGGCGGCAGCCTCCCTTTCAAGTTCGGCCACTCTATTCTTTAATGCAAGAATTTCTAGTAGCGTAGCCTCACTGGCAATATTGTCTGCCCGGACCCACCCCACCGCAGGGTGACGTTTTACCGCCGCCGTAAGGCCAATAATGACCTTGGCCTTTAGTTCATCGGCTGTCTTCCAATAGACGCACGTATGCTTCTTCTCGACTTTCGCCCGAAACTTTTTAAGCCGGTCCCATGCAGCAGAGTCTGTTTCTGTTTTATCCCGAGGAAGGTTATCGGGGTTCTCATGCAACACAGGAATAACAGGCGTTTTTAATGACAATGCGTAATCGTATTCTTTCTCGGTGAATCCGATCCCCTTTTCGTCAAGTGAGCCATACCGACCGCCGACGATAAGGATGTAATAATCCGAACTCTCGATAATATCTTCGATAAGCTCCCATGCAGTATCGTCCGTAGCTGGAAAGAGTTCCATCCCGGCAGGCATGTGATTAAGTTCTAGGATCGACTTGAGGACCGCTTGCCGCTCATCCTTAAGATCAGTAAATGTTGAACTGATAAATACTTGATAGCGTTTTTCCACAACAGTTCCCAAGTTTTCAATTTGGAAACAGTGTAAGCGAAGGTTGGTAGGTTGTATACCGTGACAGGAGCAGATTCTCTATCAGAGAATTGCTCAGCACTACCTCCATGAGTGCAAGTCGAACAAGGAGGAAAGGAAGGAAGTTGCCGCGGGAAGTCAGGGTCAGATCTGACATTCAGACACGACCTCAACAATACAATCACTACCTCGACAATAGACGAACGTGCCAAACTTCAATAGCCAACGGGCATGCAAGGCGCGCCCTCCGCGCGCGGTGCTGTCGCCTACGGCGACAGCAAAGTGGCGATTCGGAGAGGGCTGGGCGAGTACGCCCAGCCCTTCGAATGCCCCACGCAGGGCCCGCAGGGGCCCTGCTTCTCTCCGCGAGGCAACAAAAAAAGGCCACCCGATGGGTGGCCTTTTCTTTGTTTCCTGGCGGAGAGAGGGGGATTCAAATCGCCACCTCAAAATTCCCTTACCTTACTGGGCATTTTAAGACTTCTACACAGCAATGTGGAGTATTGTTGTGTAGAACCTTTCCGCGAGTCTATCACAGGAGCCGCGAAGCAGGTACGCCGTCTTCCCGGTCCGAGCAGTAGGGATGTCTGTTGACTCCTGCAATGTCTTCCCAGTCATAGCGCAACAGTCTGGCCGCAACTGGGTCTGCACGCCTCGGAAAGGTAGGTAGGCAACCAGGAGAGAGGTTTGCATGGGCCTCATATCAGCTATACCAATACATAGGTCAGTTCAAACGTTACGACTAACTTGGGCACTCTCACCCCCGCGGAGGCGCGCCTGCGGTTTCTCCGTGCGCGCGTGTCGATGCCATCGTCTTACGCAAGCCTGCAACTTGCGCATACTTGCCCCATCGACCGGAAGTTAATCATTAGAGGACTGCAAACAGCGCGGCTCTGCCGCTAAGAAACCGGGCGGCTTGTTGCGAAGCGCCCGGTTTTCTTACTTGGCTGCAGGGTCGTGCAGGTTGATGCCGGCCGATGGGCCGCCTTCTATGTAGCTGCCCATGACACCCAACGCCATCTGCATGTAGAAGGTTGCCGCGCCACTGTTGCCCAGACGCCAGTCGGTATTGATGAACCGCACCGACTTGCCATTGTCGATTTCAGGCGTTCCCAGCACCGCATACTGGTGCAGCATGCGTTCCATTGCAACCAGGTGGTCCACCTTGCTGTCAAAGGCAGCGACTATCCTGGCTAGTCCTGTCGCATGCTCGGCATCCGACAGGGTTTGCAGCGCCCGCTGCCAGCCTGCTTCCAATAGCTTCTGGCGCTCATTGCGCTGAATTACCGGCTTGCCGGTGCTCATCCTCGCTTGGCCCCCCGGCAAGCCGGCCACGCTTGGGCCGCAACTGGGACTGCTACCGCAAATGAATCTCACTTGAGAACTCGCCTCAACTTCATCGACGTGAATTTCTGTCTAACATTGCAGTAAAGCCAATTGTGCGTACGTAGAACAGTAATGTCTTTAATATACGATTATCAAAATTCTTCGGTTTCATACATTTTTTGACCACTATATCGTTGAATTCGTCAAATTGTATGAACTTATCGCTGGGTTGAGTAAGGTGCAGCATAAATTGCGAGCATATTTATGAAATTTGTCACCACGCCCTTGCTTGGGGCGATTCTTTTTTGTGCGGTTGTACCAGTTGAGGCACAGAGCCAAGCGGCAGATGCTACTCCGGCTTTTAGAAAGCTCGACTCAGTCGAGGCTCGTGTCCAAGGTTGTGTTACCTGTCATGGACAACAGGGCCAGGGGACCGCGAATGGGTACTTTCCACGAATCGCAGGAAAACCCGCCGGGTATCTCTACAATCAGCTCATCGCCTTTCGGAATGGCACTCGGCATTATCCGCCGATGAACTACCTGGTGGCATATCTTCCCGACGCTTATCTCAAAGAGATGGCAGAGCATTTCGCGGCGCAGAGGCCGGCCTATAGCCCTCAAGAGCGCCCTGTACTGAGCGCAGCAGCCGTAGCACGTGGGCAAATGCTGGTCACTGCCGGCGACCCGAAGAAAGGTTTGCCCGCGTGTATTGCCTGTCATGGCGCAAACCTCATGGGAATGGAGCCAGGGATTCCTGGCTTAGCCGGCCTGCGGCCTGCCTATGTTGTCGGCCAGCTCACCAGATGGAGAGTCGGGGAGCGTCACGCGGCTGAACCGGACTGCATGAAGAGGATTGCCAACCGTCTTACGGACGAGGACATTTCCGCAGTGGCTGGCTACCTTGCCCTTCAAACGCCCGCGACTAACGCGTCGCCGGAGCCCTCCAACTTGGTTAGAATGCCATTTGCATGTGGCAGTCAACGGTAGGTATCTATGCGTAAAAGTGCACGTATCGCTTTAACAGTAGGCGCCATTGCTATTGCTGCCGCAGGGGGTTATTACTTTCTGCGTCCGGGGATGCTCCCTCAAAACGATGCGGCTCCGCAACTAAATGCGTCGACTCAGCTTATCAACAAAGGTGAATACCTGGCCCGTGTTGGGGACTGCATAGCCTGTCACACTCAGCCAAACGGTGTCCCATTCGCGGGTGGACGGGCAATGCCTACCCCGTTTGGGGCTCTCTACGTCCCTAACATTACGCCGGACGATGAAACAGGTATTGGCCTTTGGACATCCGACGAATTCTATCGAACGATGCACTCGGGCATCTCACGCACGGGCGACCTGCTTTACCCAGCAATGCCTTACCCTCAATACACGCAGGTTACTCGTGAAGACTCAGATGCGATTTATGCATATTTAATGTCCATTGCACCCGTCAAGCAGAAAAACCGAGAACACGAACTACGATTCCCCTATAACAATCGCGACCTCCTGGTTGGTTGGCGAACACTGTACTTCAAGGAGGGCGAATTCCAGCCTGACCCTAAACAGTCCGTAGAGTGGAATCGCGGTGCCTATCTCGTCAAAGGGCTGGGTCATTGCGCCATGTGTCATACCGCCGTAAACGCACTTGGTGGCTCAAGCGAGGCGAAAGCTTTCGAAGGTGGGATGATTCCGAATCAGAACTGGTACGCCCCGTCGCTCACGTCAAACAGGGAAGCCGGATTGGGTAACTGGACCATCAAAGAAATCACTGACTTGCTGCAGTCAGGGGGCTCTCATCGCGGCACTGTATATGGCCCCATGGCTGAGGTTGTTTTCAATAGTCTGCAGTATATGACTGACGAGGATGCGAAAGCGATGGCAGTCTATCTAAAGGCCTTGCCACAAAAAGACAACTCTCCCCCGCCGACTAGCCAGGCCCGCCTTGTCAGCCCAGAAACCATGGAGTTGGGAAGAAAGGTTTATGTCGCCCAATGCGCGATGTGTCACAGCGAAGATGGTCGTGGCCAGCCTCCAGCGTATCCACCTTTGGCAGGAAACCAATCAATCACGATGGAAACACCGGTCAACTCAATTCGAATGGTCCTGAACGGGGGCTATCCTCCGGGCACCAAGAAGAACCCGCGTCCGCATGGTATGCCACCGTTCTCGCACATCCTGAATGACGATGAAGTTGCAGCGGTAACAACTTATATTCGCGTTGCCTGGGGTAACACGGGTACTCCTGTCAATGCCAAGCAGGTCAATGATTTGCGCACCTTACTGCCGGAATAAGGAAAATCTATGACGCCAACAGACGAGAATGAAATCGAGCTCGAGCGAAGAATAGACGACATTGTCAGCCAAGGTCCGTCCGGTGCCTTCGCGGTAGCTGGCGTTGCGACAGCCATCGTCGTCGCCATGTTTTTCATCTTCTATTTCGTTGTTTACCTTCCTCGGGGCACAGTGCAATGACGTCATCTAAGTCAGTTGACCCGCATGGGGATGGGCCTCACGCATCAGAAACTGTTGCCAACTCAGCCGAGCATCGCTGGGCCATCATCGTTGGTCTCATCATTCTTTCACTGATAGCGATGATGGTTTTCACCGGGGTTTACTGGTCGTCCATGCCGCCTTCGCGCGTGGAGACGGTGGACGTAAAAACCCTCCACCTTAAGGGCGAGTTTGTTGAGAACAACCTTGGGACATCGATAGAAAAGGATGGCCGTGTCATCGTAAGGCTTATCGCTCAGCAATACTCATTCTCGCCGCAATGTATCGTTGTCCCGGCTGGTATATCGGTCACCTTCCGGGGAACCAGCACGGACGCAATTCATGGGTTTGTCGTTGGCCGTACGAACGCCAACACAATGCTCATTCCTGGTTTTGTATCGACGTTTACAACGTCCTTCCCGAAGACCGGCGAGCAGCTCATGCCTTGTCACGAATACTGCGGCACTGGACACGAAGCTATGTGGGCCAAGGTTCAGGTCATTCCTCCCGACGAGTTCTTTGCCAAAGCAAAAGCGGCAGAAAGGTTGAGCTGTGTACCTCGCTAAGAGACTGGTGTTAGCGCACTTCTGGGTAGCGTTTATCGCTTTCTTTGCCGCCATCCTGCTGGGCGAGTGGCAGATGTACGTCCGCAGCCCCTTGTCTCCATGGGTAAACAACCCTGAGCATTACTATCGTTCAGTGACTGCTCACGGCACTGTGATGGGATATGTGCTCCCCACTTTGGTCGCCATGGGCTTTGGGTATGCTATCTCCGAGTTGTCTTTGAAACAGCCGCTCAAAGGCGTGCGGTGGGCCTGGGCAGGCTTCTGGCTTGTTATTGCTGGGACGCTCATGGCGGCTATCACGACTGCCTTGGGCAAGTCGTCTGTGCTGTACACCTTCTACCCCCCAATGATTGCAAGCAGCTTCTACTACCTGGGTATCGTGCTAGTCGTCGTCGGTTCTTGGATTTGGGTCGCGCTGATGTCGGTGAACCTGTACACCTGGAAAAAAGCCAACCCTGGCGCCACAGTGCCGTTAGCCATGTACGGCAATGTAGCGGGCGCCTATCTGTGGGCCTGGACCTCGGTTGGCGCAGCTGTTGAAATCCTGACGCTCATTTTGCCGGCGTCTCTAGGATTTACGGACACAATCAACGCTGGCCTGGCACGCGTGTTCTTCTCCTGGACACTGCATGCCATCGTCTACTTCTGGCTCATGCCGGCATACATCGCTTTCTATACACTCTTCCCGCGAGCCATTGGCGGACGGCTCTACAGCGATACGATGGGCCGGGTAGCCTTCGCACTTTTCCTAGTCTTTTCGATGCCAATTGGCATCCACCACCTTTTCGCTGACCCGCAGGTGGGTGCCGGATTCAAATTCGTGCACGCGGCGATGACGGCCATGGTGTCGATACCAACTTTGTTGACAGTGTTTACGATTGTTGCCTCGGCCGAGGTCGTGGGCCGCCTTCGAGGTGGAAAAGGGCCGTTCGGCTGGGTGAGGGCGCTGCCTTGGGATAACCCGATGATGCTCGCGGTGACGTTCGCTTTCATCATGCTGGGATTTGGCGGCGCCGGTGGCATTATCAACATGAGCTACCAGCTCAATGAATCCATCCATAACACGCAGTGGGTCACGGGTCACTTCCACCTGATTTTTGCCGGAGCTATCGTAATCATGTACTTCATGGTGGCGTACGAGCTCTGGCCTCAGCTACGCAACTCGGGGCCATTGTCTGCAAGGCTCGTGCGGACGCAGCTGTGGCTCTGGTTCGTAGGGATGATGATTCTAACGATGCCTTGGCACCTTGTTGGTCTGCTGGGTGCACCTCGCCGCATGGCCTATTACGATTACACCCATCCGGCCCTTGAGCCCCAAGCGATAACGGTCACGATTTCCACGTTCGGCGGGCTCCTCCTGGTTATCTCCGCGGCGATGTTCTTGTACATCCTTGCCACGGCTAAGCGACAGTCTGCCCTTGTGCCAGAATTCGCGTTTAGCAAAGCAGTCCATCCAGGAACGAAACCCCCTGCCGTTCTCAACAGCTTGGGTCTATGGGTCGCGATGATGATAGCGCTTACGGTCGTCAACTACGGTTACCCTATCGTACAGCTCGCGCTAACTCCAGAAGCTTCAGTTCCTATTGTCCCTGTCGGAGAACGGTAATGCGAGACCACGGATTTTTCTCCCGAAAGAACAGGTGGACGTGGGTGAGCGTCGTTGCGCTCGTTGCCCTGACTGCCGCATCTATCCTTATAGGTTTTGGGCTACTTCCGTCAGCCCAAGCTGACTTCCGGGCCCAGGGTCTATGGGACAGCATTTGCCGAGCTGCTGGGGTTCCCAGCAAGTGGCTTGATAGCACCGACCAGAAGGCTCCCGTCATTTCCACAAACGTCGTGCTCCTGCCCGAGATGGCAAAACAAGCGTCGTCGGCCTCGGTCGGCCGCGGTGCAACCCTTGCACTGAACTGTACGATGTGCCACGGTGCACAAGGCATGAGTAGGTCCGACGCGCCGAACCTTGCTGGTCAGTATCCCGAAGTCATCCGCAAGCAGCTCCTCGATTACAAAAACGGTAACCGGGCCAACCCAATTATGGTTGCCTTGTCGAAGAACCTGTCGGACCAGGATATGAGCGACTTGGCAGCCTATTACGCGAGCTTACCAAAGGCGCGCACGGCACCTACGACATATGACGAGACCCTGCCGGCACTCGTACGAGTTGGCGACCCAATGCGAAACATCGCGCCATGTATCTCGTGCCACGGGGGAGTCGACCAGAAACTGGGAGCCCCTTGGCTTGAGGGGATGCCCAAGCAATATCTCGTTCAGCAGCTGCAAGCCTTCAAAGAAGGACATCGCCGCAATGACGGACAACAGCAAATGCGCAACGTCGCACGACTTATGACTGTTGAGGAAATCGAGGCAGTGTCTGCTTTTTATGCCAGGAAGGCTGCAGTCGCAGGCCATTGAAGCGCTACCGGGGTAGCCGTTAATCAGCAATGCTGCTACTTGTCAAGCATGTAACCTCGCTTGCGTACACACGCTGGTCAGCCCGCCGGGCAATAAAGAAGCGGTCAGCTCGGAGTAGCGATGGCGTACACGTTGCGGCGAAATATCAAGAAGTCCCGCAGGACAACGCGAACACGTCTCCAATCTTCGGTATGCCCGCAGCGACAACTCTCCGGAGAGCTGCCGAGAGCTTCATACGACGCCCAACCAAATGATGCAACAGTATGAGCGACCTGCAGGCCGCCTAGGCCAATCGCATTCCCGCCAGGACTGCGGAGACACTGACAGGAGGAGCGCAAGTGCCTGGCCAAAGGCCTGGGCACGCGCAGGCGCCCTAGCGCCGAAGCACAGCACCCGAAGGGACACGGAGCGCTCTCGCGCGGAGTGGTGCCGGGCCGCCCACGGCCCGGCATGCCATCAGGGGGAGCCAGAATCAGGTGGCGGTCCCCGACCGCCAGGCGTCCTAACGCCGACCTGATTTTGGGGGTGCGATAGCACCACGGCCCCGAGGCACTCGGGCAACCAGGGACAGACAGGCACCGACCCGGGCCCCCGCTGCCGGCTTGCCGGCAGATGGGGAGGGAGGTGAGTCCAAGGGACCGCGAAACCGCCAGGTTGAGCGCCGGCTGTCGCTGGTTGCCCGAGCGCGCGAGGGGCCGCAGGTGGGTGGACCACTAGGTCCAAGTAGTCGGTAGGGTGAGGTACCCTGACTTTTTCGGACACTCCTGTTTGGTAAGCTTCACCAACTGGAGAATTTATGAAACGCCAAAAAACATACACGCCGGAGCTTCGTGAGGAAGCGGTCAAGCTGGTACTGACGCAGGGGCTGACGCTGGACGATGCTTCCCATCGCCTGACGATACCCAAGGGAACGCTGGCCAATTGGGTGGCCGCCGCAAAGCGTGGCACAGCGCCCAAAGCGGCACCTGGTAGCCGTACCGTGCCGGAGCTGGAGGCGGAAGTGACGAAGCTCCGTAAAGAGCTGGCAGAAGCCCGTATGGAGCGAGATATCATAAAAAAAGCGGCAGC
>NZ_FOLD01000022.1 GCF_900112225.1 Massilia yuzhufengensis
AAAGTGACCCAACTTGGTCAGCTGGCGATAGATCACGTACCCGCAGCAACCTGCCTCGTAGCACACGGACAGCTTTGCACCGCCTTTGGCCAACTGCGCCATCAGCTTCGCTATCGCGACCGGCGTGTTCGTGATCTCTCCATAGAAACGAGGCTCACCACCAGCGCTATCCGCAATTGACACCGCGATCGTCGCCTTATGGACATCCAAGCCAACATATTTGCTAAACTCGTTCATGACCTACCTCCTCAATTGCGGCTCTGCGCCGAAAGGTTCACCAACCCTCAGCGTAACCCGCGCTTGTTGAGGTTGGTAGGTCAATACATTCTGTCTACTTTACAAGGCGCTCCGAAAAGGTCTTGCGAAACTTCGCCACCTTCGGCGCCACCACGAACGCGCAATATCCCTGCAGCGGATGCTGGGCAAAGTAATTCTGGTGATAGTCCTCGGCCTTGTACCAGGTCTCCTGCGGCAGCAGCTGGGTCACCAGCGGCGCGTCCCACACCGAGGCCATTTCGGCCATCACCTTGCGTGCGGTCGCTTCCTGCTCCGGCGAGGTGGTGAAGATCACCGAACGGTATTGCGGGCCCACGTCATTGCCCTGGCGGTCCTGGGTGGTCGGGTCGTGGATGGTGAAGAAGACCTCGAGCAAGTCGCGGTAGATGATGACGGCCGGGTCGAATTCCACCCGCACCACCTCGGCGTGGCCGGTGGTGGCCGCGCATACCTGCTCGTAGCTGGGGTTCACCACGTGCCCGCCCATATAGCCCGATTCGACGCGCGTCACCCCACGCGCCTCCAGGTAGACCGCTTCCAGGCACCAGAAGCAGCCGCCGCCCAGGATGGCAACTTCGGTAGTTTGCTGGCTCATCGCACACCTTGGTTTTGTCAGTTTTGATGGTTCTTAATGTAACGCAAAGCAGGCATTTGTGCAGTGCGGCCGGGATGCGGAAGCGGCGGATCGCCCGACAGTGGCATAATGGCGGTCCAATGAATACACGTGCTCCCCGCGCCGCCGCCCGCGTTTTCGATTCGTCGCATTTTCGCCATGCGCTGTCGCAATTCGCCACCGGTGTCACCGTCATCACCACCCGTCTTGCCGACGGGTCGTTTCGCGGCCTGACCGCCAGTTCCTTCAACTCGGTCTCGCTCGAGCCTCCGCTCGTCCTGTGGAGCCTGGGCGCCGGCGCCAACAGCCTGCCCATCTTCAGCGGCAACTCGCATTACGTCATCAACATCCTGGCCGCCGGCCAGGAAGACCTGGCGATGCGCTTCTCGCGCCGCAGCGACAACCCGTTCGAGGGCGTCGAGTATGAGCTCTCGCGCACCGGCCAGCCGATCCTCAAAGGGGTCACCGCCTGGTTCGAATGCCACAACCGCAGCCGCTACCCGGAAGGCGACCACGTCATCTTCGTGGGCGAAGTCGAGGAATGCGCGGTCCATCCGCAGCCGGCCCTGCTGTTCCACGGCGGCCGCTTCGGCGTCACCGGCTAGGATTGCGCCAGCAGTCCGGAGTTTCAGGCAAGTTCGCCGCCGCACCCGGCCCTACCATGCTCTTCATCCCAACGCCGCCCCGCGCGGCACACCTTGAAGAGGAAACATCATGCGTAAAACCTGGTTCATCACGGGCGCCGGCCGCGGTATCGGTGCACACATCGCCCATGCGGCCATTGCCGCCGGCGACCACGTCGTCGCAGCGGGCCGCAGCCTGGCCCAACTGACATCCACCTTCGACGGCGTCGACCCGGCCCAGCTCGCCCTGGTCGAGCTCGACGTTGCCCGGGAAGCCCAGGCCGTGGCCGCCGTCCAGGCCGCCGTGGCACGCTTCGGCCGGATCGACGTGCTCGTCAATAATGCCGCGTACGGCCTGCTGGGCAACTTCGAAGAACTGAGCCCGCACGACATCGAACAGCAATTCAGCGTCAACGTGTACGGCGTCATGCACGTGCTGCGCGCGGCGCTGCCGGTGCTGCGCGGCCAGCGCGCCGGCCATGTCATCAATATCAGCTCGATCGCCGGCGTCACCGGCTTCGACGGCGCCTCGGTCTACTGCGCCACCAAGTATGCGATCGAAGGCCTGTCCGCCTCGCTGGCGCTGGAACTGGACAAGTTCGGCATCAAGGTCACCAGCGTGGAGCCGGGTTTCTTCCGCACCGATTTCCTGGACCAGAGCTCGGTACGCTACGGCGCCAAGGTGATCGACGATTACGCTGCCCATGGCTCGGTGGCCCACGCCTACGGCGCCTACCACGGCAAGCAGCTGGGCGATCCGGCCCGGCTCGCCGCCGCCGTCGTGCGCATCGCGGCGATGGCGCATCCGCCGAAGCAGTTCCTGGCCGGCAGCGACGCCCTGGCCATGGCCAATACCACGATCGACGCCCGCATGGGCGAGCTGGCCGGCATGGCGGAACTGTCGCGCTCGACCGACCACGCCGCCTGATCCTGCGCCGATGGCCTGGTGTATCCTGCCATCGACACGCCATGACATCGACCTCCCCGCCACCTGCCGCCCCAGCCACACAAGCCGCCGCGGCGCCGCTTGCGCGCCTGGCGGGCCTGCTCGCCGCCAACGCGCCCCATGACGGCTCGTTCGCGACCTGCATCCCGGGCGTGCATGCGGTCCGCGCCTCCAGCGCCAGCGCCGAGCTGGTGCACGGGCTGCACCGCCCTGCCCTGTGCATCGTTGCGCAAGGCGCCAAGACCGTGATGCTGGGCGACGAATCCTACGAGTACGATCCGTCGCGCATGATGATCTTCTCGCTCGACCTGCCGATTGCCGCCATGATCCGCCAGGCCAGCGTGGCCGCGCCCTACCTCTCGTTCCGCTTCGATTTCGACCAGGAGCGCCTGGCCGAACTCATCCTGAAGGCCTGGCCGGACGGCGTGCCGCTGCTGCGCGAGAGCCGCGCGGTCTACGTGGCGCAGGCCGGCGAGGCCGTGACCGACGCCGCCGCGCGCCTGCTGGCGCTGGCGAGCCAGCCGGAAGATGCCGCCCTGCTGGCGCCGCTGGTCAAGGACGAGATCGTCCTGCGCCTGCTGCGCGGGCCCTTCGGCGCCCGCCTGGCGCAGCTGGGCCGGATCGAATCGCACCGGATCGGCAAGGTGGTAGCCTGGATCCGCAGCCATTTCGACCAGGCACTGCGCATCGAGGAGCTGGCCGAGCTGGCGCACATGAGCAGCTCGTCGCTGCACGAACACTTCAAGTCGCTCACCTCGATGAGCCCGCTGCAGTTCCAGAAGGCCCTGCCCTTGCAGGAAGCGCGCCGGCTGATGCTGGCCAGCGGCATCGATGCGGGCGTGGCCAGCCAGCGCGTCGGCTATGTGAGCGCGTCGCAGTTCAGCCGGGAATATGCGCGCCACTTCGGAACCGCCCCGAGCCGCGACATGCTGCGCCTGCGCAGCGCCGGACTGGAGCAAGCCGTGTCGTTTTCGCAACAATATTAGGCCTACCCGCCGGTATTCTTCGGGCAAAAATGAAAATGGCTGTCGCAGTTTCAAAAGATGCGGCGGCGCGGCATTCCCTATAATGGCCAGGTTGGGCGCCCTTCCCGGGAGGGGCGCGCCGTCGTACAAGAACCTACCGAGACAGGAAGATCCATGAGCCATTCCGATTCGCAACGCAAAGCCTCTTTCCACTGGGATGACCCGCTGTTGCTGAACAGCCAGCTGACCGACGAAGAGCGCATGGTGCGCGACGCCGCCGCCGCCTACAGCCAGGACAAGCTCAAGCCGCGCATCCTCGAGGCCTTCCGCCACGAGCGCATGGACAACTCGATCTTCCGCGAGATGGGCGAGCTCGGCCTGCTCGGCCCGACCATTCCGGAACAGTACGGCGGCCCGGGCATGAACTACGTCGCCTATGGCCTGATCGCGCGTGAAGTCGAGCGCGTCGATTCGGGCTACCGCTCGATGATGAGCGTGCAGTCTTCGCTGGTCATGGTTCCGATCTATGAATTCGGCAACGAAGAGACGAAGCAGAAATACCTGCCGAAACTGGCCACCGGCGAATGGATCGGCTGCTTCGGCCTGACCGAGCCGAACCACGGTTCCGACCCCGGCTCGATGGTCACCCGCGCCCGCAAGGTCGAGGGCGGCTATTCGCTCACCGGCTCCAAGATGTGGATCACCAACTCGCCGGTCGCCGACGTGTTCGTGGTCTGGGCCAAGGACGACGAAGGCGCGATCCGCGGCTTCGTGCTGGAAAAGGACTGGAAAGGCCTGTCGGCTCCGGCCATTCACGGCAAGTTCGGCCTGCGCGCCTCGGTCACCGGCGAAATCGTGATGGACAACGTGTTCTGCCCGGAAGAAAACGCCTTCCCGGACGTGCGCGGCCTGAAGGGCCCGTTCACTTGCCTGAACTCGGCGCGCTACGGCATCGCCTGGGGCGCGCTGGGCGCGGCCGAAGACTGCTGGCACACCGCGCGCCAGTATGTGATGGACCGCCACCAGTTCGGCAAGCCGCTCGCCGCCAACCAGCTGGTGCAGAAGAAACTGGCCGACATGCAGACCGAAATCACCCTCGGCCTGCAGGGCTGCCTGCGCCTGGGCCGCATGAAGGACGAAGGCACGGCCGCCGTCGAGATCACCTCGATCATGAAGCGCAATTCCTGCGGCAAGTCGCTGGACATCGCCCGCGTCGCCCGCGACATGCTCGGCGGCAACGGTATTTCGGACGAGTTCGGCATCGTGCGCCACATGGTCAACCTCGAGGTGGTCAACACCTATGAAGGCACGCATGACATCCACGCGCTGATCCTGGGCCGCGCCCAGACCGGCATTGCCGCGTTCTAGGTCCCCCGCGCCCGTACCGCCTGCCGGTACGGGCCGCCGTCGGTTGGAAACGCTTCACCTTGCAGGGGTGAAACACGCCGGCATACTGTTACGCAACAAACTTTTCAGATTTCAATCGCGCTGTGTCAATGTAGTGCCGTTTGCGTTAGGATAGTTACCAGCAGTGCATAACTATACGTAACACAGACCACTCCGAGAGGCACGATGAGCGCCCTTGACGAACCGCAAATGCCTGCAGGCGGGGATACGCATATTGCCGACGCTCATGTCGACGGCGCGCCCGCGCTGTCGCTCGAACTTTTGCTGCAGAATCTTCCAGGGGCGGCTTACCGTTGCCTGAACGATGGCGTGTGGACGATGGAATTCGTCAGCGACGGTATCGAAAAACTCTGCGGCTATCCGCCTGCCGCATTCATGGCCAGGCCCGGCATCCCCTTTGCCAGCGTCATCGTCCCTGAAGACCGGATCGCGGTCGAGCGCGGCATTGCACTGGCAATCGAAGAACACCGCGCCTTCCAGCTCACCTACCGCATCCGCTGCGCCAATGGCGCCATCAAGTGGATTTGCGAGCAAGGCTCGGTCGCGGCATCGGGTAAGGTCCTGGAAGGACTGCTGTTCGATTTCACCCGGGTGCGTAACGCCGACATGCTGGTCCACGAACAGGCGTCCTACCTGCAGCGCGCGCGCGACGGCATCGTCGCGATCGACATCAATTCACGCATCACCTACTGGAACAACGGCGCCGAACGGCTCTACGGGTGGAATGCCGCGGAAGTGCGCGGCCGCAAATTCAGCGAGCTGCTGTGCGGCAACCTGCCTGCCTACCACGCAGCCTGCGAGGCGACACTCAGCAATGGCGAATGGTCGGGCGAACTGGCCCATGTCCGGCGCGACGGGGTGGCGATCGAGACCGACACCCGCTGGACCCTGATCGAGGCCGACGAAGCGCTCGGCGCGCCGCAGAAGATCCTGGTCATCAGCACCGATATCAGCGAGCGCAAGCACAGCGAAGCGAAGATCTACCACCTCGCCTTCTTCGACGCCCTCACCGACCTGCCGAACCGCGCCAGCCTGCTCGATCACCTGCGCCGCGCCCTGCTGGGCAGCGCGCGCACGCGCAAGTGCGGCGCCCTGATGTTCTGCGACCTCGACAACTTCAAGTACCTCAACGATTCCCAGGGCCACGCGGCCGGCGACATGCTGCTGCAGGCGGTCGCGCGCCGCCTCGAGCACTGCGTGCGCGAAGCCGACATGGTGGCGCGCCTGGGCGGCGACGAATTCGTGATCCTGATCCAGCCTGTGGAAGACACGCGCGAAGGCGCCGCGACGCAGGCCGAGACGGTGGCGGCCAAGGTGGTGGCGGCGATGGCCGCGCCGTTCCAGCTGGCCGAGATGTCGTATTCGGTATCGGTCAGCGTCGGCGTGACCACGATGTGCGGCACGGTGGACACGGTGGAATCGACGCTGCGCCAGGCCGACGCCGCGATGTACGAGGCCAAGGCCTGCGGGCGCAACACCTACCGCTTCCACGACCCGGCGGCGCAGGCCGCGTGGTCGGCCCGGGCCGAGCTGGAAAACGCGATGCGGCGCGCGCTGCGCGACGACGAATTCGTGCTCCACTACCAGCCGCAGCTGGACCGCAGCACGCGGGTGATCGGCGCCGAGGCGCTGCTGCGCTGGCGCCTCCCGGACGGCAAGCTGCTGTACCCGGCGGAGTTCATCCATGCCGCCGAGGAAAGTGGGCTGATCATCGAGATGGGCCGCTGGGTGCTGCGCACCGCCTGCGCCGAGCTGGCGCGCTGGCAGCGCTATCCGGATACGGCCGGCCTGACCCTGTCGGTGAACGTCAGCGCCAGCCAGTTCATCGAACCGGATTTCGTGCCGATGCTGCAGCAGATTTTCGAGCAGACCGGGGTCCAGCCCTCGGGCCTGAAGCTGGAACTGACCGAGAGCCTGGTGGTGAGCGACTTCACCCAGACCGCGCGCACGATGGGCATGCTCAAGCAGCGCGGCATCAGCTTCTCGCTCGACGATTTCGGCACCGGCTACTCGTCGCTGGCCTACCTGCGCAAGCTGCCGCTGGACCAGCTCAAGATCGACCAGTCCTTCATGCGCGACGTGCTGACCGACCAGAACGACGCCTCGATCGTGCGCTCGATCATCGCACTGGGCGACAGCCTGGGACTGCAGGTGATTGCGGAAGGCGTGGAAACCCCGGGCCAGCGCCAGTTCCTGTCCGACGCCGGCTGCTTCATCTACCAGGGCTTCTTATACCAGCACGCGCTGAGCGCCGAGCATTTCACGCAGTACGCGCGCATGGTGCATTAAGCAGAAAACGAGGTTTCCGCCACCCCAGTCACACCAGGCCGCAGCATCACCACCGAACCCGCATCGCCCCCGGTGCCCGGATCGATCGAGGTCACCAGCAAGGTGTCCAACCCCGGCCCGCCGAACGCGCACATCGACGGCTTGGCCATCGGCAGTGCGATCTCACGGTCCAGCTTTCCTGCCGGCGTAAAGCGCTGCACCAGGCCGGCATCGTTGGCGCAGGTCCAGTAGCAGCCGTCCGCGTCCACCGCGGCGCCGTCCGGCCGGCCCTTCTGGCCAGTCAGGTCGAGGAACACGCGCTGTTCGTGCGGCAGTCCTTCGTCGGTGTCGTAGTCGAAGGCCCACACCATGCGCCGCTGCGGATGCGAATCCGACAGGTACATGGTGCGGCCATCGGGAGACCAGGCCAGGCCGTTTTGCGTCAGCATGTTCGACACCACCGGCCCATGCAGGCCGCCGGCGCGGCTGTAGCGGTACAGGCCACCGACGGCGCGCGCCGCACCCATGTCCATGAACATGGTGCCGCTCCAGAAACGGCCCTGGCGGTCGCAGCGCCCGTCGTTGAAGCGCATGCCCTCGCCCAGTTCCGCGCCTGGGGGCGCGGCCAGGCGCGTGGCCCGGGCCTGGCCGTCGTCCTGCAGGGCCAGGTGGAAGATGCCGGTTTCCATGCCGGCCACCAGGCCGCCATCGTCGGCTGCTGCGATGCAGGCCACCATTTCCGGCGCATCCCAGTGGCGCAGCGCGCCGCTGGCATGCTCCATGCGCCAGACGCGCCGCGCCGGGATGTCGACCCAGTACCACGCGGATTGCGCCGCGTGCCACAGCGGGCTTTCGCCGGTGGCGCAGTGCACGCCCTCGATACGGGTGATGTCCATGGCCGCCATCACAGGTCGGTGATCTCGCGGTGCGCAGGCACCAGGGCCTTCATCACGCACCACGCGACCAGGTAGGCCACCGCGCAGATCGAGAACATGATCATGTAGCCGGTTTCCAGATGGCCGAGGGCGCCGTAGTGGTCGAACAGGGCGCCGCCCAGCTTGGTGAGCAGCACGCCGCCCAGGCCGCCGGCCATGCCGCCGATGCCCACCACCGAACCGACGCTGTGTTTCGGGAACATGTCGGACACGGTGGTGAACAGGTTGGCCGACCAGGCCTGGTGGGCCGAGGCGCCGATGCCGATCAGGATCACCGGGATCCAGTAGCCCATGTAGCCCAGCGGCTGGGCCGCCAGCACCACCAGCGGGAACAGGGCGATGGTGAACATGGCGCGCATGCGGCCCTGGTAGATGCTGTGGCCGCGGTCGATGAACCAGGTCGGGAACCAGCCGCCGCCGACGCTGCCGATCATCGTCATGCTGTACAGGACCGCCAGCGGCACGACCATGTCGGGACCGGACAGGCCGTACTGGGCCGACATGTACTTGGGCAGCCAGAACAGGAAGAACCACCACACGCCGTCGGTCATGAACTTGCCGAAGGCGAAGGCCCAGGTCTGGCGGTAGCCGAGCAGCTTGAACCACGACGCTTTCGGCGCGGCGGCGGTCGTTGCGGCCGGCGCGGCCACGGTGTCGCTGTTGATGTAGGCCAGTTCGCCGGCGCTCAGGCGACGCTGGCGTTCCGGCGTGTCGTACAGCCAGATCCACATGCCCATCCAGATGAAGCCCACCGCGCCGACCGCGATGAAGGCCGCCTGCCAGCCCCAGTACTCGGCGATCAGCGGCACCGACAGCGGCGCCAGGATGGCGCCGACGTTGGCGCCGGAGTTGAAGATACCGGTGGCAAACGAGCGCTCGCGCTTGGGGAAGTACTCGGCGGTGGCCTTGATCGCGGCCGGGAAGTTACCCGCCTCGCCGATCGCCAGCACCGCGCGGCCCACCATGAAGCCGACGATCGACACCGGCACCGCGGCCAGGCCGAGGGTGGTGAAAACACTGTTGACGGCGGTGCCGATGCCGATCGCGTAGGCATGCGCGATGGCGCCCAGCGACCACACGACGATGGCCAGCACGAAGGCGCGCTTGGTGCCCATGCGGTCGATCACGCGGCCTGCGAACAGCATCGAGATCGCGTACACGAACTGGAAGGTGGCGGTGATGTTGGCGTAGTCGGTATTGGTCCAGCCGAACTCCTTGGTCAGCAAGGGGGCCAGCAGGCTCAGTACCTGGCGGTCGAGATAATTGATGGTGGTGGCGAAGAACAGGAGGGCGCAGATGGTCCAGCGGTACTTGCCCACGGTGGAGGCCTGGTCCGGCACCTGGTCCGGTTTGAAGCTCATTGCTTGCTGATTCATATGATCAGTTCTCTAAAATGAAAACAGCCGGAGTCTCCGCCGGCTGGTGCAACAATCAAAATCAAGCGGTTTTCAATTCCCCGTCCTGCACGCGTGCAAGGCGCAGGGGATTGTCGTCGCGAAGCGCCTCCGGCAGCAAGCCCTCCGGCACGTTCTGGTAGCAGACCGGACGCAGGAAGCGGTCGATCGCGGTCGCGCCCACCGAGGTGCTGCGGCTGTCGCTGGTGGCCGGGAACGGGCCGCCGTGGACCATCGCATGCGCCACTTCGACGCCGGTCGGGAAGCCGTTGAACAGCACCCGGCCCGCCTTGCGCTCCAGGATTGGCAGCAGTTTCGCCGCAATCGCCTGGTCGGCCGCCTGGGCATGCACGGTGGCGGTCAGCTGGCCGTGCAGGCCTTCGGCGGCGCGCAGCAGTTGCTGCTCGTCGCTGAAGCGCACCACGATGGCGGCCGGGCCGAAGACCTCGTCCTGCAGGTCCGGGTTGCCGATGAAGGTCTCGGCGTCGCACAGGTACAGCGCCGCCTGGGCCGCGCAGCCCACGCCCTGCTCGCCGCCACGGGCGACCTGGGTCAGGCCGGTGGTGGAGCCGAAGCGCGCGATGCCGCTGTTGTAGGCCTCGTGGATGCCGGCGGTCAGCATGGTGCCGGCGCCTTTGGCAGCCAGTGCTTCGGTGCTGGCCGCGACGAAGCCGTCCAGCTCCGCGCTGGCCAGGCCGAACACCAGGCCCGGGTTGGTGCAGAACTGGCCCACGCCCATGGTCAGCGAATCGACGAAGCCCTGCGCCAGGGTGGCGCCGCCAGCCGCGAGGCCCGCAGGCAGCAGGAACACCGGGTTCACGCTGCTCATTTCGGCGTAGACCGGGATTGGTTCCGGACGGCTTGCTGCGGTGCGCATCAGCGCGGTGCCGCCCTGGCGCGAACCGGTGAAGCCGACCGCCTTGATGGCCGGGTGGCCGACCAGCTGCTGGCCGATGCTGCGGCCGTCGCCGTAGACCATCGAGAACACGCCTTCCGGCAGCCCGCAATCCAGCGCCGCACGCTGGACGGCGCGGCCGACCAGCTCCGAAGTGCCGAGGTGGGCGGTATGGGCCTTCACCACCACCGGGCAACCGGCGGCCAGGGCGGACGCGGTATCGCCGCCCGCCACCGAGAAGGCCAGCGGGAAGTTACTGGCGCCGAAGACGGCGACCGGGCCCAGGCCGATTTTCGCCAGGCGCAGGTCGGGGCGCGGCGGCGCACGGTCCGGCAGCGCGCTGTCGATGGTGGCGCCGAGGAAGCGGCCGTCGCGGACCACTTTGGCGAACAGGCGCAGCTGGGTGACGGTGCGCATGCGCTCGCCTTCCAGGCGGGCTTGCGGCAGGCCGGTTTCCAGCTGGGCGCGTTCGATCAGGGCCGGGCCGATGGCCAGCACCTGTTCGGCGATCGCTTCCAGGAAGGCGGCGCGCTGCTCCAGCGGCAGGGCGCGGTAAGGGTCGAAGGCGGCGGCAGCGAGTTCGCAGGCGCGCTCCACGTCGGCGCTGGAGGCCAGGCCGAAGCCCGGGTCCAGTTGGGCTTTCGTGGAAGGGTTGTAGGCCTGCTGCTGGCCCGCGTTGCCGCGGACCAGCTGGCTGCCGATGATCATGTCACCAGTGATCTGCATGGTTTATACCGGGTTCGATTGTTTCTGGATCAGGGCCAGCAGCATCTGGTCTTCTTCCGCGGTCAGGTCGGTCAGCGGCGGACGCACAGGACCCGCGCCATGGCCGACCAGGCGGGCGCCGGCCTTGACGATACTGACGGCGTAGCCGGCCTTGCGGTTGCGGATCTCCAGGTAAGGCAGGAAGAACTCGTCCAGCAGGCGGTTGGTGGTGGCGGTGTCGCCGGCGGCGGTGGCATGGTAGAAGTCCATCGCCAGTTGCGGCACGAAGTTGAACACGGCCGACGAGTAGACCGGGGTGCCCAGCGCTTTATAGGCGCCGGCATACACTTCCGCGGTCGGCAGGCCGCCCAGGTAGCTGAAGCGGTCGCCCATGCGGCGCCAGATTGCGACCATCAGTTCGATGTCGCCGTTGCCGTCCTTGAAGCCGATCAGGTTAGGGCAGCGTTCTGCCAGGCGTTCGAGCGAATCCGGGGTCAGGCGGCAGGCGGCGCGGTTGTAGACCACCACGCCGATATCCACCGCGCGGCACACCGCTTCCACGTGGGCGACCAGGCCATCCTGGCTGGCTTCGGTCAGGTAGTGCGGCAGCAGCAGCAGGCCCTTGGCGCCCTGGCGCTCGGCTTCCTGTGCATGGGCGATCGCGGTGCGGGTCGGGCCGCCGCAACCGGCCAGGATCGGCACCACGCCGGCGCAGGTGTCGACCGCGGTCTTGATGATCTGGCCGTACTCTTCGCCGTGCAGCGAGAAGTATTCACCGGTGCCGCCGGCGGCGAACAGCGCGGTCGCGCCGTACGGGGCCAGCCATTCGAGGCGCTTGGCGTACCCGGCCGGGTTGAAATCGCCCTGCTCGTCGAAGTCGGTGATCGGGAAGGACAGCAGGCCGTGGGACAGGATTTTTTTGAGCTCTAACGGGTGCATTCGGGTCTCCAGGAGAAAAGGTGTCGTTGTCGCATGAGGCGTGGCTTCAGATCGTTGTGCTGCGTTTGCCGATCAGTTGTAGGTCATCGTACAACCTAAACCATGATGCGGCAAGCACAAAATGCAGGAATGTTTCAGTTCACCTGGGATTCGAGGCGGCGCTGCGCCTGCACCAGCCGTTCGCGGCTGTTGGACAGGTGGGTGCGCATTGCGGCGCGCGCCGCTTCCGGGTCGCGCCGTTCGATGGCGCGGTAGATGTCATCGTGCTCGCGGCTCACGCGCTCGTTGAAATTGGCCGGCTTGTCCTGCTCCAGCTCCACCGTATTGAGGCGCGCCCGCGGGATGATCGCGTTGCCGAGCTGGCCCAGGATGTCGACGAAATAGCGGTTGCCGGTGGCTTGCGCAATGAGCAGGTGGAAGCGCTTGTCGGCCTCCACCGCCGAGCGGCCTTCGGCCATCGCGGCGTGCATCTCGCCCAGCGCCGCGCCCAGGTCCGCCACCTGTTCGTCGCTGCGGCGCGCTGCGGCCAGGCCCGCCGTTTCGGTCTCCACGCCGATGCGCAGTTCCAGGATCGCCAGCACGTCGCGCAGGGTCAGGATGCTTTCCGCATCGATGCCCAGGCCGGCCTGCTGGCGCTCCAGGACGAAGGTGCCGATGCCGTGCCGGGTCGCCACCAGTCCCGAGGCCTGCAGGTGCGAAATCGCCTCGCGCACGACGGTGCGGCTGACACCATGCAGGGACATCATCGACGACTCGGTCGGCAGTTTCTCGCCCGGCTTGAGCAGGCCCTGGCGGATGCTGCTGCTGATCTGTTCGACCACGCCCTGGGCGAGATTGCGGGGTTTGCGCTGCGCTGGAATCATGGAGTGAGAGGTGGAACAGGTCAGGAAAGCGCTGATTATATCCCAAGTTCTGTTGTACGACATCTTATGACATGATGTCTTTTTTCGGAACATTGGTTGGTCCGCCTTGCGATATTGGACTGACCAAACTAGAATCTGCGGATGGTTCCCACAACGAGAATAAGAATGACGCCTGCCGCAGAACCAACCCACGCCGAACCCCGCCTGTACCGCGTGGTGGCCGCCCGCATCCAGGAACTGATCCGCAATGAACAGCTCGCGGCCGGCACCCGCCTGCCCGCCGAACGCGAGCTGGCCGCCAAGCTTGCCGTCAGCCGCGCGTCCTTGCGTGAAGCACTGATCGTGCTGGAGCTGTCCGGCATCGTCGACGTGCGCAGCGGCTCGGGCGTATACGTGAGCGAGAAAGCCGCGGCGCCGGCCGACGTCCCCGAAGCCGGCCCCGGTCCGTTCGAGGTATTGGCTGCGCGGCGCCTGATCGAATCCGAAGTGGCCGCCATGGCCGCGAAGAACGCCACCGATTCGGCCATCGACGCGATCCTGGCGGCGGTGGAAGAGATGGAACGCCAGCACGAGGACCGCGCCAGCAACGAGCAGGCCGACCGCAACTTCCACCTGGCGCTGGCGCGCGCCACCGGCAACACGGCGCTGGTGGGCGCGGTCGACTACCTGTGGAAGCAGCGCGGCAGCCTGTGGCACCGGCTCAAGGAACACTTCCAGACCGAAGATCTGCGCAAGCAGACCCTGATCGACCACCGCAACATCGTGGCGGCGATCGCGGCCCACGACGTGGCCGGCGCGCGCGCCGCGATGCGTTCCCACCTCGAGCGGGTGACCAGGACCTTCTCGCGCGGATGATGCCCTTAATGGCCTGACCGCTTGATAAATTGGTCAGACCAAAATAGAATCAGGCAAACCATCAGGAGTTTGCCCATGCCGCGCCCTTCCCGCTTCACCCCCGCCATCCTCGCCACGCTGCTGTGCGCAGCCTCCTTCGGCGCCGCCGCCGCCCCGGCCCTGCCGGACCGCGTGATCCTGGTCGGCGACTCCACCATGGCCAGCAGCACCGGCTATGGCGACGCCCTGTGCGCCCGCCTCACGCCGGAGACGGCCTGCATCAACCTGGCGCGCGGCGGGCGCAGTTCGGGCAGCTTCCGGGCCGAGGGCCGCTGGGATGAAGTGAGCAAGCTGCTGGGCGACGGCGCGGGCTTTCGCACCACCTATGTGCTGATCCAGTTCGGCCATAACGACCAGCCGGGCAAGCCAGGCCGCTCCACCGACTACGTCACCGGCTTCCCAGCGAACATGACGCGCTACGTGGAAGAGGCGCGCGCGCTCGGCGCCGTGCCGGTGCTGGTGACGCCGCTGACGCGCCGCAGCTTCAAGGACGGCTACGTCCACAATGACCTGGCGCCCTGGGCAGCAACGGTGCGCGGCATCGCGCGCAGCAGCAAAGTGCCGCTGGTGGACCTGAATGCGCTGTCGCTGGCGGCAGTACAGGCGATGGGGCCGAAGGAAGCCGACACCATGGCGCGCACCGGCGCCAACTTCGACTACACCCACCTGGGGCCGCTCGGCGCCGAGCGCTTCTCCGGCATCGTCGCGCAGGAACTGGTGCGCGCGGTACCGGCATTGGCGGCCGCCGTGCGGGGTGCACCGTGAGCGCGACCATCGCGGCGATCGCCCTCGCGGCGGCCGGCACGCTGGCCGTCCCGCTGGCCGAACGCCAGCACGCACCGCCCGACGGCTGGGCCGCGCAGGAAGGCGGCACCCGCGGCGGCGCCCTCGCCGCTCCCGCCCACGTCTACACCGTACGCGACCGCGCCCAGCTGCTCGCGGCCTTGAGCGCACCGGCCGCCGCCCGCATCGTGCGCGTGGCGGCAAGCATCGACATGAGCGAAGGCCGCGCCTTCAGCGACAGCGCCGACCAGGCCAAACGCGGCGTGGTGCGCATCCCGTCCAACACCACGCTGGTTGGCAGTGCGCCGGGCGCGGGTTTCGTGAACGGCAGCCTGGCCGTGGCCAACGCTTCGCAGGTGGTGATCCGCAACCTCGCCATCCGCAATCCGTGCGACGTCGGCCCGCGCTGGGATCCGAAGGACGGCGCCAAGGGCAACTGGAACTCCTCGTTCGACGCCATCAGCATCACCGGCTCGCACCACGTGTGGATCGACCACAACAGCTTCACCGATGCGCCCGACACCGACGACCGGGCGGCGCTGGAGAACGGCATGCGCAAGCAATGCCACGACGGCGCGCTCGATATCACCCAGGGCTCGGACTTCGTCAGCGTCACCTACAACCGCTTCGCGCAGCACGAGAAGAACATGCTGGTCGGCGCCGGCGACCGCGCCACCGGCGACGCGGGCCACCTGCGCATCACGCTCAAGGCCAATTTGTTCGAGCATGTGGCCGAGCGCGCGCCGCGCGTGCGCTACGGCCAGGTGCACCTGCTCAACAACTACTACGTGGGCGACCGCAAGCACCCGGTGTACGGCCACGGCTACAGCGTCGGCGTGGCCCACGCCTCGCACATCGTCTCGCATGCGAACGTGTTCGACATCGCCGGCGCCAAGACCTGCAGGCAGGTGGTGCGCGACCCATCCTCGAGCCCGGGCGTGTTCGCGGACACCGGCTCGCTCCTGAACGGCGCGCCGCTGGCGGACTGCCCCTTCGGCGGCGACACCGGCGCGCGCCTGCCCTATGCGCTCACGCCCATGCCGGCCGGCGATGTGGCGCGCCACGTCCTCGACAACGCCGGCCCGCGTCCCCTGCAGGGCGGAGCGGACGGCTATGCCGAGGCCCGCGTCCTGCCGCGCGTCGGCGCGCCCTTCGTGCTGCGCGCACGCCAGGACGCTGGCGGCGACTGGCAGGGCGCCTCCATCGCGCTGCGCGAAGGCGGCAAGTTGCTGGTGGTGGAACTGCTGGAGTCGCGCGGCGGCGAGACCCGCCGCATCAAGCAGGTGCGCCGCAATGCCGGCCTGCCGGGCGTACCGGTGGTGCTGCGCTTTGCTGCCGAACCGGGACCGCAGGGCGGCATGCTGAACGTCTCGGTGGACGGCGAGCGCGCCACCTGGCTGGTGGCCCCAGCGCTGCCGGCGCTGCAGCCGGTGGCCTGGGACGCCGGCGCCAGCACCCTGCTCGACCTGCGCAGCGGCCCGGCCGGCGCACCCGAACGCGTGACCGTGCACGTAGCGGCGGACCGCCTGCTGCTGCAGGCCGGCGACGCGCCGGAAACGGTGCGTGTCGGTGGCGCGGCGCGGTTCGAAGCCAGCGCGGCCGATCCGCGCCTGGTCTCGGTCGAAGCGGCAGGCGACGGCCTGCGCCTCACGCCGCACGCGCCTGGGCGCACCGCCATCACCGTGCGCAGCCTCGACGATCCATGGGCGCAAGCGGTCTTCATGGTGGAAGTCGGCGCCCCATTCGCGGCGCCCGGCGCGCTGGTGCACGCCACCACCTACCCGGCGCGGGGCGAGCGCGGCGTGCCGCCGGATACGCCCTTGCGACTGGTGCTGGCGCAGGACGCGGTACTGAGCGGCCAGGGCAGCGTGCGGGTCTACCGCAAGCGCGACCGGGCGCTGGTGGCCGTCGTCCGTCCGGGCGAAGCCGTCACCGCGCTCGGCCCGCGCGAACGCCAGCGCCTGGTGCGCCAGCACCACATCACGGCCAGCGGCAAGGAAGTGCGCATCCAGCTGCCACGCTTGCTGGACTACGGCACCGACTACGATGCCGTGTTTGAAGCCCGCCTGGTTGCCGCCCGCGGCTTCAAGGGCGCACGCTGGTCCTTCCGCACCACGGCTTACCGGCCGGTGGGCGACAGCATCACGGTGGACGACGACGGCCGCGCCGACTTCCGCACCGTACAGGGCGCGCTCGATCACGCCATGGGCTTGCCGCGTGCGCAGGCGGTGACGGTCAACGTGCGCGACGGCGTCTATCCCGAACTGCTCTACCTGCGCGACAAGGACAACGTGAGCCTGCGCGGCCAGAGCCGCGAAGCGACCATCATCCGCGCCGCCAACAGCGAGACCCGCAACCCGGGCTCCGGCACCGGCCAGCCGCAAGGCTCGGCCGGCATCCTCGGCGGGCGCGCGCTGTTCCTGGCCCAGGACAGCGACCTGCTGGAGATCCGCGACATCGCCCTGCACAACAGCACCCGCCGCAGCGACGGCCACTCGGCCCAGGCCGAGACCATCTTCTTCAGCAGCGACCAGGGCCGCCTGCAGGTGCGCAACGCCCACTTCATCAGCGAACAGGACACCCTGCAGCTGACCGGCTACGCCTGGTTCCACAAGTCCCTCATCGAAGGCAACGTCGACTTCATCTGGGGGAACAACCGCGCCGCCCTGTTCGAGGACAGCGAGATCCGCACCCTCGGCGACAGCGCCAACCCGGAAAGCGGCGGCTACCTGGTGCAGGCGCGCACCGTGGCGCAGGAAGACCCGGGCTTCATCTTCCTGCGCTCGCGCCTCACGCGCGGGCCTGGCCCTGCCGGCAACCTCCCGCCCGACGGCGCCACCTATTTCGCGCGCTCGCCGGGCACCGCCAACACCTGGGACCACGTGGCCTTCATCGAGTGCAGTGTAGGGCCGCACATCGCGCATGATGCCTGGTACCGCAAGCCGCTGCCCCATCCCCTGCAGGGCGGCTGGCGCGAATACGGCAACAAGGCCGAGGATGGCAGTGCACGCGGTTTCGGCGGCACCCAGCTCGACAGCAGCGAGGCGGCGCGCCTGGGCAGCCGCGCAGCGGTATTCGCAGCGCGCGGCTGGAACCCGCAGCCCTGACACAGCACTTGACATTTGCGTTTACAGTTGTAATCATGAGCGAAGATTACACATGTAAACGGAACTGCCATGCCAACACCCGCACCGGTCAACATCAGCGACGCCGAATCCCACGTCATGGAAATACTGTGGCGTGCGCCCGGCCCGATCGTGGCCGAGCAGGTCGTGGTCGCCCTTCATGAAAGCCAGCACTGGCAGAGCGCCACCGTCAAGACCCTGCTCAACCGCCTGCTGAAAAAAGGTGCGATCGCCGCCGAAAAGGACGGGCGGCGCTTCCTGTATTGCGCCGTGCTGCCGCGCGAAGCCTGGCTCGCCCGCGAAAGCGAAAGCCTGGTGCAGCGCCTGTTCGGCGGACGCATCGCGCCGCTGGTCGCCCACTTCGGCAGCCAGCGCAAGCTGTCGCAGGCCGATATCCAGGAACTGCGCAAGGTGATCGACGAGCTCGATGATGGCAAGTGAAGTGATGGCCCTCATCCTGCGCGCGGCGCTGTGCACGGGCCTGGCGATCCTGGTGCTGCTGGCCCTGGGCAGGCCGCTGCGGCGCTGGCTCGGCGCCGCCCTCGCCTACCAGGCCTGGCTGCTGGTGCCGCTCCGCCCTCCGAGCAGGCCCTGGTGATCGCCCACGAGCAGACCCACATCGACCGTGGCGACGCCCGTATCAACCTGCTGGTGGCCTTGTTCCAATGCGTATTCTGGTTCAATCCCCTTGCCCACCTGGGCGCACGGCGCTTGCGCCATGACCAGGAACTGGCCTGCGACGCCAGCGTCATGCGGCACTACCTGCAGCAGCGCCGCACCTATGCCGCAGCCCTGCTCAAATCCCATAGCGGCGCCGTCGCCGCGACCGGGATCCACTGCCACTGGCAATCCCCCCACCCCACCAAGGAACGCATCATGAGCCTGCAGCACACCTCGCCCGGCCCCCTTCGCCGCCTCGCCGGCCGCCGCATCCTTGCCCTGCTGGCCGTGGCCGCGTGCGGCGCCACGCTGGGCGTGCGCGCCGAACACGCCGCCAGCGTGGCCCGCTATTCGGTGTCGATCGCCATCGCCGAAGGGCGCCCGGCGCCGGTGACCTTCGAACTGAAGGCGGAAGGCTTCGAAACAAGCGGCAAGCAAGCCATCCCGCGCGTGGTCACCCCCGCCGGCGAGAAATTCAGCATCAGCACGGGCGAATGGCGTCTCGACATGGTGGTGAATCCGGCCGCCACGCCGGACAAGGTCTGGCTGGACGGCAAGCTGTTCAAGGGCGCGGCGCTGGTGACCACGCCGAAGCTGCTGGTACAAGTCGGCGAGCGTGCCAGCCTCCGGGTCGGCGACGGCGACGGGGCCATCAGCATGGCGATGATCGTTACGCCCCAGCCTTGAGGGCAGCCGTTTACAATTAATTGGTTAGTCCACTTGCAACATTAACCATACCAAACTAAGATTCCCTAGTTTTGGTACCGGCTACCAATTAATCAGGACGAAGCACCCATGAAGAAACCCCCTGCGCTGAACGAAACCAGCGTCAACGAGCCACGGCTGTACCGGGTGGTCTCGGCCAGGATCGAGGAACTGATCCGCGCCGAGAGTATCCAGCCGGGCGAACGCCTGCCGGCCGAACGCGAGCTGGCGACCAAGCTCGGCGTGAGCCGCACCTCGCTGCGCGAAGCCCTGATCGCCCTGGAACTGGGCGGCAAGGTCGAGGTGCGCGGCGGCTCGGGGGTGTATGTGAGCGAACAGGCCACGCCCCAGGCCGATGTGCCCACGGCCGGTCCCGGCCCCTTCGAAGTGCTGGCCGCGCGCCGCCTGATCGAAGTCGAAGTCGCCGCCCTGGCCGCCAAGCACGCCAGCGATTCGGCCATCGACGCCATCCTGCGCGCCGTCGAAGAGATGGAACAGCACCACGAAGAGCGCAGCGGCAACGAGTCGGCCGACCGCAACTTCCACCTGGCGATCGCCCGCGCCACCGGCAACAGCGCGATGGTGGGCGTGATCGAATACCTGTGGAGCCAGCGCGGCTCGCTCTGGCACAAGCTCAAGGAGCACTTCCAGACCGAGGAACTGCGCCAGCAGACCCTGATCGACCACCGCAACATCTTCGCGGCGATCGCCTCGCACGACGTCGCCGGCGCCCGCACCGCCATGCGCGCCCACCTCGACCGCGTCACGCGCACCTTCTCGCGCGGCTGATCTTCCGCTGGCCGGGCGTCCGCCCGGCCCTCTCCTTTCCAGCACGGCGCCGGTCGGCGCCTGGTCCCGATCGCCCTCTCGCCTCCCCGCAAGCTTGCATGCTTGGCAATGCGTTCGTACCAGAAAAATAACTGGCTCGTCCAGATTGCAGAACTGGTCGGACCAAAGTACAATCAAATTCATACCAATCGCCTGCCGGGCCGTCACACACGACCCGGCTTGCACGGGCGACCGCACTTTGCACGGGTATCCATTCGTTCGATCCAGGGGCTCACACCCGGACGCACGCACGATCACACGCAGGAGACATCAGTGAAACACCAGAACAGCATTACCGGGCAACGCCTGGCCCAACCACGCTTCCTGCTCTCGGCAGTCGCCGTCGCAGTACTGGCCCTGACCAACGCTGCAGCCGCGCAGGATGCGTCGATGCAGCGGGTGGAAGTGACCGGTTCCTCGATCAAGCGCCTCGCCACCGAAAACGCCCTGCCCGTCACCACCATCAAGGCCGAAGAGCTGCTGGTGCGCGGCCTGACCACGATGTCGGAAGTCGCCGTGGCCCTGACGGTCGCCTCGACCAACGAACCGGTGGGTGGCGGCGGCAGCGGCACCATGATCAATATGCGCGGCCTGAACACCAACCGCACGCTGGTGCTGCTCAATGGCCGCCGCCTGGCCAACGAAGCGCTGGGCGACAGCTCGGTGAACGTCGACGTGATCCCGATGGCCGCCATGGAGCGCGTGGAAGTGCTGCGCGACGGCGCCTCGGCCCTGTACGGCACCGATGCGATCGCCGGCGTGGTCAACTTCATCACCAAGAAATCGATCACCGGCGTGACCGTCAGCGCCAGCACCGTGCAGCCGGAACAGTCGGGCGGGGGCGCCCAGCGCCGCGCCGGCTTCGTGGCCGGCAAGGGCGACCTGGCCACCGACGGCTGGAACATCTATACCGCCTTCGACACCCAGCGCCGCGATTCGCTGCTGCAGCGCGACCGCCCGAACATCACCGACCCGGCCCTGATCGCGCAACTGGGCGGCACGCCGTTCACCGCGAACACCTCGGGCGGCGCCTCGTCGCCGGCCAACTTCACGATCTACCGTAACGGCCGCAGCGCCAACATCACCGGCAACCCGTATTTCGCGGCCGGCTGCGTGAGCCCATTGGCGAACCAGACCACGCTGCCGTCGACCCGCACCAACGCCAACGGCGCCAAGACCTGCATCACCGACCCGACCATCTACCCGGAACTGCTGCCGGAAGCGCAGCAGACCACCCTGTTCACCCGCGGCAGCCTGGCGCACGGCGACGGCGGGCTGCTGAGCGTGGAACTGAACCTGTCGAAGTCCTATATCGATGCGTCCGACGCGCCCCAGCCTTTCGGCGCCAACACCGACTACGACCGCCTGACCGCGTCGCGCGTGCCGCTGATGATCACCCGCGCCAGCAAGTGGTACCCGGGCGGCAGCGGCGGCGTGCCGGCCGTGGCCGGCCTGAACGGCGAAGACCTGGCGCTGACCTGGAGCCTGGACGAACTGGGCGCCGTGACCACCCACGACGAGCAGCTCAACCACCGCCTGGTGGTCGCCGACGAAGGCCAGTTCAAGGGCTGGGACTACCGCGGCGGCCTGTCCTACGCCTACAGCAAGCGCAACATCGGCTTCAAGGACAACTTCGTGCGCACCCCGGGCCTGTACGCCGGGGTCGCCAACGGCACCCTGAACCCGTTCGGCCCGCAGGACACTGCCGGCCGCGCCTACCTGGACAGCATCTCGGCCGACGGCCTCGAATACCGCAGCGCCGACGTGCGCTACTACGGCGCCGACGTCAACCTGTCGCGCACCTTGATGGACCTCGGCGGCGGCGCACTGGGCCTGGCCGTGGGCGCCGACTGGCACCGCGAGACCTTCGAAGAAAACATGAACATGCTGGGCGACCAAGTCGTCTACAAGGTCTCGGGCACCCCGGGCCGCAACCCGAGCGGCTCGCGCCGGGTAGCCGGCATGTACGCCGAACTCGATGCGCCGGTGACCAAGACGCTGGACCTGAACTTCGCCGTGCGCGCCGACCATTTCAGCGACTTCGGTTCGACCGTCAACCCGAAGGCCAGCTTCCGCTACCAGCCGATGAAGGAGTTGATGTTCCGCGGTACCGTGAGCAAGGGCTTCCGCGCGCCGACCCTGCCGGAACTGTATGGCACCCCGCGCACCTTGACCCCGTCGACCTCGAACTGGGATGACCCGCTGCTGTGCCCAAGCGCCACCCCAGGCGTGCCGGGTACCGGCACCCTGACCACCGACCCGCGCTACGCCGGCCTGGGCCTGGACGCGAGCCGCGTCTGCAACACCCGCCTGACCACGCTCACCGGCGCCAACCCGGACCTGGAACCGGAAAAGTCGAAGACCTTCACCGTCGGCGTCGTCATCGAGCCGGTCAAGAACTTCGTGGCCACCGTCGACTTCTGGAAGATCGAGATGGAAGGCACCATCGCCCAAGTGGCCGAAGATACGATCTTCAACAACCTGGGCCAGTACCAGGACCTGTTCGTGCGTAACGCCAACGGCACCCTGGCCTACATCACCAAGACGCGCCTGAACATGGGCGGCCTGCGTACCCAGGGCGTGGACATCGCCCTGAACTATTCGCTGCCGACCGCCAGCTACGGCCGCTTCGGTTTCTCGCTCGACGGGACCTATACCGACAAGTACGAGGGCCAGAACGAAGCCGGCGGCGCCTGGACCGACAGCGTGGGCAAGAACGGCGCGCTCGCCACCGGCGCCACTTCCTCCAATACCTATGTGTACAAGTGGAAGCACCAGGCGCGCGTGAACTGGGCCTACGGTCCCTTCTTCGCCCAGCTGACGCAGCAGTACTCGTCGAGCTACGAAGACACCAACGCGCTGGCGACCCAGAAGCCGGGCCAGCCGTTCTTCAACGTGATCGCGCCGTACCGCGTCTACAACCTGTCGACCAGCTGGAAGGTCAACAAGCAGCTCAAGGTCGGCGCCGGCGTGAACAACCTGTTCGACGAAGACCCGCCGCTGTCGAACCAGCGCCTCAGCTCGCGCGTCGTGTTCGCACGTAACGTCGCCAAGCCGATCGGCCGTACCTTCACGGTACGCGCGGACTACGCGTTCTAAGCGCATGTAGAGCGTGACAGGACTCAGGGTGGCCGGGATCTCCCGTCCACCCTGTTTTTCTGTAGAGTTGGCGATACCAGCACCGGACGACGAGCCGGTCGACGAATTCAACTAGCTGATGGAGACGATATGACGACAAGGCACCCCAACCCGCAACGCCGCTCGCTGCTGCGCGCCGCTTCGGCATCGGTGGCAGGCCTCGCCGTGGGCCCGCAGGCGCTGGCCGCCGGCGCCACCGCAAGCACCGCAATCGAGCAGGCCTGGGCGCGCGCCCAGGGCATCATGGACCAGTTCAAGAAGCCGCTGGTATTCCGCAAGCAGGACTTCCTGGTTACCGCCTACGGCGCCGAGCCGTGCAAGGCGATCATGGTCGAGGGCTTCGTGGCCCACCACGAGCTTGGCCAGGTCAGCACCCCGGCGCCGGGCGCGAAGGACTGCTACGCCGCGATCGCCGCGGCCATCGCGGCCTGCAGCGCCGCCGGCGGCGGCCGCGTGGTCATCCCGGCCGGCAGCTGGCTGGTGAAGGGCCCGATCGTGCTCAAGTCAAACGTCAACGTGCACCTGGCCAAGGGCGCCCACGTCTACTTCAGCAACGACCCCGACGACTTCGCCAAGTATGGCGAGTTCGATTGCGGCGCGAGCGGCAAGCTGGTGATCTCGCGCTGGCAGGCCAACGACTGCCTGAACTATTCGCCGATGGTCTATGCCTACAACCAGACCAATATCGCCCTCACCGGCGAAGACTGGACCAGTATCCTCGACGGCCAGGGCGGCGTCCCGCAGGCGAACGGCGACACCTGGTGGGACTGGAAGGGCAAGCGCAAGGCGGGCCCGAACCAGCACCAGGCCCAGACCGTCGTCAACCCGCGCACTCCGGCCTCGATCAAGGACATCGTCCCCGGCCTGACGCCGGCGCAGGTCGCGCTGCTGGAAGGGACCAGCGACAGGTGGCGTACCGACGAAGTCTTCCTGCCGACCCTGTCGGAAGCGGGCGTCCCGGTCGCCAAGCGCATTTTCGGGCGCGGCCACTACCTGCGCCCGTGCATGGTCGAATTCATCAGTTGCACGGACGTGCTGATGCAGGGCTACCAGATCAACCAGGCGCCATTCTGGCTGCACCACCCGGTCAACTGCAACAAGGTCGAGTTCCGCAACGTGCACCTGGACAGCATGGGCCCGAACAGCGACGGCTTCGATCCGGAAGCCTGCAACACGGTCCTGGTGGACGGCTGCACCTTCAATAGCGGCGACGACTGCATCGCGATCAAGGCCGGCAAGAACCGCGACACGCAATACGGCCCGACCCAGAACGTGGTGATCCAGAACTGCATCATGAACAGCGGCCACGGGGGCGTGACCCTGGGCAGCGAAATGTCGGGCGGCATCCAGCACGTGTATGCGCAGAACATCGAGTTCCGCAACGCGAACTGGGCCACCGACCCGCTCAACACCGCGATCCGCATGAAGACCAACATGAACCGCGGCGGCTTCCTGCGCCACTTCTACGTGCGCAACGTGACCATGCCGAACGGCGTCAACCTCAAGCCCCAGTTCTACAAGCCCCTGCCCGGCTCGCCCATCCCGCAGAAATCGGTCGGCTCGTCGGCCGGCGCCGTGGTCACCATCGACTGCGACTACGACCCGAACGCCGACAATGTGCGCACCCGTCCGCCGGCGGTGGAGAACATCCACATCTCGGGCGTGAAAGTGGGGAACGTCGCGACCAAGGACGGCCCGCGCTCGTGCTACCAGGCGATTCTGCTGCTGGGCCCGGTCGCCTTCGACTACAACGGCCCCCAGCCAGCCGAGATCTTCCCGATTCGCGACGTCACCATCACCGACTGCGACTTCGGCACCCCGGTCAACGCCGCCCAGCCCTGGTACCTCTACAACGTCCGCAACGTCAAGCTGAGCAACGTGACCATCGCCGGCAAGGTCCACAACGCCACCCTGTCCGCGTAAACCAACTTCGGGGTCAGGTCTGACATTTGGACACGGCCTCGACAGTCAAGGGGTGAAGACGGCGTCTGGCGGCGCCGGCTTCGCCTGCAGCTGCCTCGCCACTTCCTCGTTCCGGCGCAGCACGCGCAGGATATTCCCGCGCGCCGCCTTGGCCAGGTCGGCGTCGCTCCAGCCGCGCCGGGCCAGCTCGTCGAACAGGCGCGGATACTTGTCTACGCCATCCAGCCCGTCGGGGGTGTCATTGATGCCATCGAGGTCGCCGCCGATACCGACGCTGTCCGCGCCCGCCACCTTGCGGATGTGATCCATGTGGTCGGCCACCATCGCCAGGGTGGCGCGCGGCGCGGGGTTGTTGCGCTTCCACTCTTCGAGCGCGGCGGCCGCGCGTTCCGGCTGCCCGATGTACAGGCCCGCATAGGGCGGCGCGTTATAGCGGCGCTGCTCCGCCGCCAGCGCGGCCTCGTAGGTAGCCACGGCTTGCGACACGTAGCCGGGATTGAAGTTGACCATCACGATGCCCCGGTTCTTCGCCACCAGCGCCAGTACCTCGTCGTCCACGCCACGCGGGTGATCGACCAGGGCGCGGGCGTTGGAGTGCGAGAACATCACCGGCGCCTGGCTGGCGCTCAATGCCGCCAGCATCGTCGCCCTGGAGACGTGGCTCAGGTCGACGACCATGCCGAGCCGGTTCATCTCCTGGATCACGGCCAGGCCGAACGGGCTCAAACCCTTGTGGACCGGATTGTCGGTGCCGGCATCGGCCCAGGCGTTGTTGGAGGTGTGCGTGAGCGTCAGGTAGCGCGCGCCCAGCGCGTACAGCTGGCGCAGCATCGGCAGCGAATTGTCGATCTGGTGGCCGCCTTCGATGCCCAGCAGCGAAGCGATCCGCCCCGCCTTGCCGGCGCGCTCGATATCGTCGGCCGTGTAGGCCATGCCCAGGTGTTCGGGATAGCGCTGCACCATGCGCTTGGCCAGGTCGATCTGCTCGAGCGTCATCTTGACGGCGGCAGGCCCGGTGACGCTGCCGGGAATCCACACGGACCAGAACTGCCCGCCCACGTGGCCGGCGCGCAGGCGCGGGAGGTCGGTCATCAGGGGCGGCAGGTCCACCGGCACGCCTGGGGTGGGCGGAAGGCGCGAGGTATCCGACTGCAGATCGATTTTTGCCAGGTCGCTGCCGTAGCGGTCGCGCAGCTCCCACAGCAGGTCGTTGTGGGCGTCGATCACGGGCGACTTTGTCAGCAGGCGCTCGACGCGCCCGGCAACTTGAGGGGCTTGCGCAGTGGCCGGCAGCGCCTCCCACATTCCCACACACAGGGCAATGATTTTAAGGCATTGTCCGCTTGTCATCGCATCCCCATCGTGGCCGTGGCGGGTGTTACAGCCGAGGTCGTGTCCAAATGTCAGACCTGACCCCGAAGTTCGCAGTTCAGGCGGACAGGCCTTTTTGCAGCAGCTCGGCAACCAGCTCGTTGAGCTCGACGCCGCGTTCCTTGGCTTGCGCGTGCAGTTGCTGCACCAGGTCGCCGTTGAGCTTGACGGCGAACGGCACCAGGCCGAGGGCGCGTTCGCGTTCGCGCTGTTCGCGGCGGTCCGGGGCGGCGCTCTTGCCGGGGGCGCCGATGGCCGCGCCCTTGCCCATCTGGTTCATCAGTTTCTTGGCGTCGCTCTTTGCCAGGTCAGTCTTTTTCATTGCTCGTCCTTGTAGTATCGAGACCGGATTCTACTCTTGAACGCCGCGTTGCTGCGAATCAGACCTCAGGCAGCCACGCCGGCAGGACGATGCCTACCTTAGCCGGCGCGCCGGTGTGTCTTGAATATCTGTTGGAGGAAGGCGTCCATCGCATCCACCGTCGGCGCCAGCCACGGGTCGAACAGCCAGAACGAATGCGGGGTGCCGGGTAGCGCCACCGTGTCGGTCTGGATGCCATGCGTGGCGAGCTTCGCGGCCATCGCCTCGCGGCCGACCGAAAAACGCGGCACGCCACTCACGATGAACAGCACCGGCGGGCTGCCCTTGCCGGCATGGGTGATGGGCGAGGCATCGCGCCACAGCGCTTCCTTCTCGGCATACCGGCCGCCGAACCAGGCGCCGGCGGCGGAGGGGTTCTTGGCCGGATCGTCCTCGTGCTTGCGCGCTTCAAGCGAGGTGAAGTCGGACAGGCCGTCGATATTGACCACGGCGCGAATCGCCTGCGGATCAAGCATGCCCACCAGCGCGGCGATCTGGCCGCCGGCCGAGCCGCCCGCGATCGCTACCCGCGCGGGATCGATGCCGAAGCTGGCGGCATGCGATCGCAGCCAGCGCACTGCTTCCTTCACATCGTGGATCGCGGCCGGATACCGCGCCTGGCCGGACAGCCGGTAGCTGACCGTCGCCGCCGCATAGCCGCGTGCGGCCAGGCGCGCTGCCAGCGGCGCCATATTGGTCCGCTCGCCGCTGCCCCAGCCGCCGCCATGCACCAGCACGACCAGCGGCGCCGGCGCGCCGGCAGGACCGGGCAGGTAGAGGTCGAGCGCCAGCGAGACGGCGTCGCGCTGCAGGTACACCAGGTCCTTGCGCACTTGTACCGGCGCCGCCGCGTCGCTGCTGGCGATGCGGATGAACGGGTACTGGGCGACCAGCTTGCGGTAGGTGGTGTCGGCGTTGTAGGTCGACTGCGCAGCCGCCGGCAGCGCGGCCAGCGCCAGCAGCAGGCTCCATGACAGCCGCTTCACAGCGCCATGCCCCGGAAGGCGCAGCGCCGCCGCAGCGTGGCGCCGGGCGCCAGCACCGTCAAGCCCGGATAGCCGGGCAGGTTGTGCGCATTGATGGGATGGTCCACCGGCTCGAAGCAAAAGAAATCGCGGCCCGGCGGAACGTAGAGGATGAAGTAATCCATGTCCGCCTGCAGTTCCAGCGCCAGGCCGCGCGCCGGCCAGGCTATCCGGGCGGCGCCATGCCAGCCTTCGAAGACATGATCGACGCCGTCCTGGGGCAGCGGCGCCGGCACGTTGAAACGCCAGTGGGACGGAATATCCTGGCGCACTACGGGCAGCTTGTCGGGACCGGCCATCCAGACGCTGTTGGCGCCGGCCGTGAGCCGGGCTCCCTGCGGGTCGGGCAGCCAGGGGTGCAGGCCGATCCCGAAGGGCAGCGCGACTTCGCCCGCATTGCACACGGCCAGCTCCAGCACCAGCGCATCGTCGACGAGGGTGTAGCACAGTTCGGCGCTGTAGGCGAAGGGAGCGGCGCTGGTGCGGTCGAGCGTCAGGACCAGCGAAGTGTCGAAATGGGACGCTACCTGCCACGGCTGCTGCCAGGCGTCGCCATGGATCGGGCAGGGCTCCCCTGCCCGGTTCGGCGCCGGCACGTGGCGCCGGCCCTCGAACTGGAAGCCGGAAGGCGCCATCCGGTTCGACCAGGGCAGCAGCGGGAAGCAGGCCAGTTGCGAGGGGATGGGCAGGTCCGCCACATCGTGCGGCAGGCCGCGCAGCAGGGGGGCTTGCCCACCCTCGCCCAACCAGTCCAGCCGCGCCAGGCCGCCGCCGACCTGCGGCAGGACCTCGGCGAGCAGGCTGCTATTACGCAGCGCGAGCCGTTCCAACATCGGTCAGTACTGCGGCCCGTCGAGCAGGAACTTGCCGCCCTGGTAGATGGTGGTGACGTCGTCCTTGGCCGGGAACTCGGACGAATCCGGGAACAGGTGGGCGAACTGCGCGGAGCTGTCCTTCGGCTTGTAGCCCAGGTGCGCCGCCAGGCGGTTGTCCCACCAGACGCTGTCGTTGTCGGACATGCCGTAGACGATGGTGTGGCCCACGCGCGGCGCGAACAGCGAGCAGCGCAGCAGCTCGACCAGGTCGTCATACGAAAACCACGTGCTCATCATGCGCTTGTTGGCCGGCTCCGGGAAGCTCGAGCCGATGCGCACGCACACGGTCTCGACGCCGAAGCGGTCGAAATAGTAGCGGGCGATCTGCTCGCCGAAGACCTTCGACAGTCCGTAGTAGCTGTCCGGGCGGGTCGGCGAATTCGCGTCGAGCACCGTGTTCACATGGTGGTAGCCGATCGCGTGGTTCGAGCTGGCGAAGATCACGCGCTTGGTGCCGGCCTTGTGCAGGGCTTCATACAGGTTGGCCACGCCCAGGATGTTGGCCTGCATGATGGGCTCGAACGGCTTTTCGGTGGAGATGCCGCCGAAGTGCAGCACCGCGTCCACGCCCTCGAGCAGCTTGAGCACCGCTTCCTTGTCCGCCAGGTCGCACTGGACGATTTCCTCGCCCGGGCCGGCCTCGCCCATGTCGGCGACGTCAGACAGGCGCACCACGTCGGCCCATGGCTTGATGCGCTCACGCAGCACCTTGCCCAGGCCGCCGGCCGCGCCGGTCAGCAGGATGCGTTTGAACGGTTTACCCTTTGCAGCTTCGGTCATTCAGGACTCCTTGTTTGCGTAGGGTGGTCGGCTATGCCGACCGCGCGTTCGGATCACGTCTCCCGGCCCGCTCCCAAGGCTTGCATCGGTACGTTGAACGCGCGGCCGGCGAAGCCGGCCACCCTACAAATATTCATCAGGTCACTGGCGCAGGATTGAACAGCGCCAGCGCATTATGCAGTTTCCAGTGTTCGGCCCAGGTCTTGCGCCCGCTCGCCACCTCGAGGATCAGGCGGAACATCTCCCAGCCCACATCCTCAATAGTAGCCTCTCCGCTGGCGATGCGGCCGGCATTCACGTCCATCAGGTCATGCCAGCGGTTGGCCAGCTCGGTGCGCGTGGCCACCTTGATGACCGGGACCGCGGCCAGGCCGTAGGGCGTGCCGCGGCCGGTGGTGAAGATGTGCACGTTCATCCCGGCTGCCATCTGCAGGGTGCCGCAGATGAAATCGCTGGCCGGGGTGGCGGCGTAGATCAGGCCCTTCTGCTGGAGCTTCTCGCCTGGCGAGAGCACGCCGGTGATCGCCGTGGTGCCCGACTTGACGATCGAGCCCATGGCTTTTTCGACGATGTTCGACAGGCCGCCCTTCTTGTTGCCGGGCGTGGTGTTGGCGCTGCGGTCGACGCCGCCGCGCACCAGGTAATCGTCGTACCACTGCATCTCGCGCACCATCGCCGCGGCGATTTCCGGGGTGGCGGCGCGCGCGGTCAGCTGGTCGATCCCGTCGCGCACTTCGGTCACTTCCGAGAACATCACGGCCGCGCCGGCGCGCACCAGGAGGTCGGTGGCAAAGCCCACCGCCGGGTTGGCGGTCACGCCGGAGAAGGCATCGCTGCCGCCGCACTGCACGCCCACCACCAGGCTTGAGGCCGGGCAGGTGACGCGCTGGCGCGCATTGAGTTCCTGCAGGTGCTTCTCGGCGGTGGACATGAGCGAATCGATCATCGACATGAAGCCCACGTGCTGCTGGTCCTGCAGGGTCACGACCGACGGTTCGGCATTGCCGATCGGGATGGCGCCGGCCGGGAACAGGCGCGCCGGCGGCAGCTTTTCGCAGCCCAGGCTCACGACCATCACGCTGTCGCCGAAGTTCGGGTTGCGCGACAGGTTGCGGATGGTCTTGATCGGGATCTCGGCGCCCGGCGCGTCGATCGCGACGCCGCATCCGTATACGTGTTCGAGCGCGACGACGTCTTCGACGTTCGGGTAGCGCGGCAGCAGCTCTTCGCGGATACGCTTGACCGCGTAGTCGATCACGCCCGAGACGCACTGCACCGTGCTGGTGATGGCCATCATGTTGCGGGTTCCCACCGAACCGTCCTTGTTACGGTAACCTTCGAAGGTATAGCCTTCGAGGTCGTGCACCGCGGCGATGGCGCGGGTTCCAATTGGCAGGTTGTCCAGCGAACGCGCCTCCGGCATGCGCAGCACGCGCTCGGACACCCAGCAGCCGCGCGGGATCGCCCCGTTGGCATAGCCGATCGTCACGCCGTAGCGGATCACGGCCTCGCCTTCGGCCAGGTCGGTCAGCGACACCTTGTGCCCCTGGGGCACGGCTTCGAGCAGGACCAGGCCGTCGGGGAAGACGGTGCCCGCGGGCAATCCGCCGTCGTTGACGACGATCGCGACATTGTCGCTGGCCTGCATACGGATGGTGCGCGGAACTTGGGTGTTCATGTTGTAGTGCCTTTCGGTGGGGTCTTTTTCAGTATGCCATACAACTTCTCAAATCGGCTAGTCCACCTTGCGATTTTGGCCTGACCAAATTAGAATGGCCTGACCAATACGCGGCTGTACAACAACGACGACGGAGACACATGAAGACGACACTGCTGGCAGCCTCGGTTGCTGCCTTACTGGGTTGCGCGCTTGCTTGCGGCCCTGCCCTGGCCGAAGGCCAATACCGCAATCCCGACAACACCAACCCCAAGGACAAGGGCGAAGGTACTTATCCGGTCCCTTACAAGAAGCCGGTGGTGGCCGAGGTAACCGCCCAGCTGAAGGCGATCCGCGCCCACATGGACGCCACCACGCCGACCCGCATCATCAGCAAGCGCACCAAACAGCCGATCACCGACCTGAAGACCCCGAACGCCGACGCCATCTTCGAGCCCAGCGACGGCGACTATGGCATCCAGGTCTATGAGATGGGCGTGGTCCATTCCGGCCTGCTCAAGGCAGCGGAAGCGACCGGCGACCAAAGCTTCACCGCCATGACCCAGCGCCACTTCGGCTTCTTCGCACAAACCCTGCCTTACTTCCGCGCCCAGGAACAGAAGTTCCACCTCGAGCGCGCCAACAGCTTCTCGCGCTTCCTCGACCCGCGCTCGCTCGACGATTCGGGCTCGATGTGCGCGGCATTGATTCGCGCGCGCCTTGCCAAGGTGGGCCCGGACCTGAAGGCCATGATCGACACCTGCAGCGACTGGGTGATCAACAAGCAGTTCCGCCTGGGCGACGGCACCATGGCGCGCAAGCGTCCGCAGGAAGTCTCGCTGTGGGCCGACGACATGTACATGAGCATCCCGGCGCTGGCAGAGATGGGCCGCCTGACCGGCAACCGCAAGCACTTCGACGACGCCGTGAACAATGTGATGGGCATGTCGAGCCGCATGTTCAACGCCGAGCTGGGCCTGTACACCCACGGCTGGCACGCCAACCTGCCGGACGCGCCGCGCTTCTACTGGGCGCGCGCCAATGGCTGGGCGGTGCTGGCGATGTCCGACCTGCTCGACGTGCTGCCGAAAGACCATCCGGGCTACCCGAAGGTGCTGGCGCAGCTGCGCGCATCGATCAAGGGCATCGCCGAACGCCAGTCCGGCAGCGGCCTGTGGCACCAGATGCTCGACCGGAACGACTCCTACCTCGAGACCTCGGCCAGCGCCATGTTCACCTACGTGATCGCGCACGCGGTCAACCAGGGCTGGGTCAGCCCGACCACCTACGGCTCGATCGCGCAGGCCGGCTGGGCGGGGCTGTCGACCCGCATCACCGCCAAGGGACAAGTGGAAGGCACCTGCGTCGGCACCACGCTGGCCGGCGACATGGTCTATTACTACCATCGCCCCACCAGCGCCGAGGCGCTGCACGGCTACGGCCCGACCCTGATGGCCGGCGCCGAGATCATCAAGCTGGTGACCAACCCGGCTTTCGAGGTGCAGCACAAGGTTCGCACGTATCATTACATGCCCAAAGGCGGCCAGACCGACTACCGCGAACATCATTAAGGTGAACATGAAACCACTGATCCTTGCAGCTGCATTAGCCACCGCGTTCGGCGCACAGGCTGCCGAGCGCCTGGCCGTGACCGTCCAGCACGACCTGCCGACCGCGCGCGCCTCGGAGACCATCACGATCCCGTGGAGCGAGGTCAACGCCGCCCTGCCGGGCGCGCTGATCCAGAAGATCGCGATCAAGGACGCCAAGGGCCGCGTGCTGCCCTACCAGGTGACCAACGTCGCCCCGCTGGCCAAGGACCCGCAGGGCGTGGGCGCCGCCTACGGCGAACTGCTGTTCCAGCACAGCTTCGCAGCGGGCGAGAAGAGCGCCAGCTTCACGGTCGAGAAGATCGACACGGTGGCGCCGGTGTTCGCACCGAAGTCCTTCGCGCGCTACGTGCCGGAACGCCTCGACGATTTCGCCTGGGAGAACGACAAGGTCGCGCACCGTACCTACGGGCCGGCGCTGGCCGCACCGTCGCCGCCGGACGTGAAAAAGGAAGTGCTGGTCACCAGTGGCCTGGACCTGTGGTTCAAGCGGGTGCCCTACCCGATCGTCGACCGCTGGTACAACAAGGGCCACGACCACTACCACCATGACGAAGGCGAAGGCATGGACATGTACAACGTCGGCAAGTCGCGCGGGGCGGGCGGCACCGGCGTGTGGGACGGCAAGCAGCTCTACACGAGCGTGAACTACGCGTCGTGGAAGGTGCTGGCCAACGGCCCGGTGCGCGCGGTGTTCGAGCTGCATTACGCCAGCTGGGACGCGGCCGGCACGCCAGTGAGCGAGATCAAGCGCTTCACCGTCGACGCCGGCCACTACCTCGACCGCATCGACTCTACCTTCCAGTACGCGGGCGACGCCCCGATCACGGTGGCCGTGGGCCTGAACAAGACCCCGAGCGACAAGGGCCAGAACCCGTCGATCACGGTCAAGCGCGAAGGCGCGGTGCTGCTGCAGTGGGTCGAGCAGAAGAGCAACGGCGCCTTCGGCACGGCGGTGGTGCTGCCGGGCGCGGAAGGCTTCACCCAGGACGCGCTCAATGAGCTGGTGCTGGCCAAGGCTTCTTCCGGCAAGCCGCTGCGCTACTACGCCGGCGGCGCCTGGAGCCGCGGTGGCGAGATCACCACGCTCGAGCAGTGGCAGCGCCTGGCGCAGGACACGGCGGCGCGTGCGGGCAATCCGGTGCGTGTGTCGCTGGCGCGACAGCAGTAAACACCCCAGACCCGGGCGCCATGCCCGGGTCTGTCCATCTCTTCCTTAAGTACTACCTCCCCCTGCGTGGGCAGACCAATTTACATATTTATTTAAATTGGACTGACCAGAAAGCGCAATATTGCCTTAAAATCCAGAAACCGGCCTGACCAAATTATAAAAGCCGCTGTGGTGGGCACCAGACTTGCACCCGCCTGGATAAAAACGCATGGAGACAGCATGAAAAAACAGTACCAGAGTGCAGTTTTACGCCAACTCACCATGTGCCTGCTCGGCACAGCCTCGGTGTCCGCCCTCTCGATCGGCGTTGCCTACGCCCAGACCGCGGCCGAGACCCCGCCACAAGAAACCCAGCAGCTGCAGACGGTCCAGGTGACCGGCCTGCGCGCCTCACTCGAGAGCGCACTGAACGCCAAGCGCACCGACAACGGCATCGTCGATGTCATCAAGTCCGAAGACATGGGCAAGTTCCCGGATACGAACCTGGCCGAATCGCTGCAGCGCGTGCCGGGCGTGGTGATCGACCGCGACGCCGGCGAAGGCCGCAATATCACCGTGCGCGGCCTGGGCCAGGACTTTACGCGCGTGCGCATCAACGGCATCGAGGGCCTGGCCACCACCGGCGGCACCGACAGCTCGGGCGGCACCAACCGCGGCCGCGGCTTCGACTTCAACGTGTTCGCCTCCGAACTGTTCAGCTCACTCACGGTGCGCAAGAGCTCCTCGGCCGATGTCGACGAAGGCTCGCTCGGCGCCACCGTCGACCTGCAGACCCTGCGCCCCTTCGACCTGAAAGGCTTCAACGCCACCATCGCGGCCAAGGGAAAGTACAACGACGGCTCCGAGAAGATCGATCCGCGCCTGGCCTTCATGCTGTCGAATACCTTCATGGACCGCACGCTGGGCGTGCTGGTCTCGGGCGCGTTCTCGAAACGGCGCGTGCTGGAAGACGGCTTCTCCACCGTGCGCTGGGATAACGGCCCGTCGTCCGGCGGCTGGTGCGCGCCGATGGGCGTGGCCAACAACCCGGCCACCTCCACCGCCACCACCTGCGGCCCGGCCGCGCAGGGCGTGCCGCGCCTGCCGGCTTCCCGGGCCGCCACCGATGCCTACAACGCCGCCAGCAACATCAACAACTTCCATCCGCGCCTGCCGCGCTATGGCCGCCTGACCCACGACCAGGACCGCCTGGGCCTGACCGCGTCGGTGCAATGGCGCCCGCAGCGCGGCACCCTCTTGACCTTCGACATGCTGTACTCGAAGCTCGACGCCACGCGCCAGGAAGACTTCCTGGAGGCGATCTCGTTCAGCCGCAGCGCCACCCAGGGCGGCAAGCCGCAGATCAGCGTGGTCGAGGCGCAGTACGCGCCCAACGGCGCCCTCCTGTACGGCAAGTACAACGGCGTGGACATCCGCTCCGAGTCGCGCTTCGACGAGCTGACCACCACCTTCACCCAGCCGACCCTGACCCTGGAACACAAGATCAGCGACACCCTGAGCATGAGCGCCAAGGTGGGCCGCGCGAATTCGAAGTTCCGCAACCCGGTGCAGACCACGGTCACGCTCGACGCGCTCAACGTCAACGGCTACACCCTCGACTTCCGCAACGGCGACCGCAACGCCATCATCACCTACCCGTTCGACCCGATGGCCGCCAATGGCGCGCTGGGCATCATCGGCGTGCCGCAGGTGGCCACCGGCACCCAGCCGACCACGGTCGCCAACACCACCACCAGCGAGATCCGCATCCGTCCGCAGGGCGCGACCAACGTCAACGACGTCGGCCAGCTCGACCTGGCCTGGGAAGCGGCCGAGGGCCTGACCTTCAAGGGTGGCGTCAACAAGAAGAAATACTCGTCGGACACGTATGAATTCCGCCGCGTGAACCAGAACGACACGATCTTCGCACCAAGCGCAGGCGCGACCGGCCTGACCAGCACCGTGACCGGCTTCGGCAAGGGCCTCGATATGCCGAACGGTAACGTGACCGGCTGGGTGATCCCGAACCTGAACGCCATCGCCGCTGCCTACGACATCTACTGCAACTGCATCAAGGCCGGCCCTGCGGGCGGCCCGGGCGACTTCACGCTGTCCTCGATCACCAACGGCAACGCGCGCGGCAACAACCGCACCGTCACCGAGCGCGACAGCGGCTTCTACCTGATGGGCGAGTTCAAGTACGATTTGTGGGACATCCCGGTGCGCGGCAACTTCGGCGCCCGCCACGTGAAGACCGAACTGGAAGCGATCGGCTACCAGGCCGCCGGCGGCGGTACCGCGGTGAAGGTGAACCACGAGTACAAGGACACCCTGCCCTCGTTCAACCTGGCCGCCAACCTGACGCGCGACTTCATCGTCCGCTTCGGCGCCGCCAAGGTGATGACCCGTCCACAGCTGGGCTTCCTGTCGCCGGGCGGCACCATCGCCACCACCGGGACCCTGACCATCACCACCGGCAACCCGCTGCTCAAACCTTTCCGCGCCAAGACCTTCGATTCGAGTTTCGAGTACTACTTCGCCAACAAGGCTTTCGTCGGCATCGGGCTGTTCCAGAAGAACATCGACACCTACATCCAGTCGCTGCGCACCAACGTGCCCTTCCGCGAGACCGGCCTGCCGCTGTCGCTGCTGCCGGCCAACTTCAGCGGCGAGGAAGTGTTCCAGGTCACGGCGCCGATCAATACCGATGGCGGCAAGCTGAAAGGCGTCGAGCTGAACTACCAGCAGCCCTTCACCTTCCTGCCGGGCTGGGGCAAGAACTTCGGCACCCTGCTGAACTACACCAAGGTGAGCTCGAAGATCGAATACGCGGTATCGCCGACCAGCAACGAGCGCATCGTCGACGACCTGCTGAATTTGTCGCCGAAATCGTGGAACGCCACCGTCTATTACGACGACGGCAAGTTCAGCGCACGCCTGTCGGGCGCCAAGCGCTCGTCCTTCATCACCCGCGTACCAGGGCAGAACAACAACGACGTCGAAGGCAAGAACGAAACCTTCAACGTGGACGTGTCGCTGTCGTACAAGTGGAACGAGCACCTGGAATTCACCCTGGAAGGCGTGAACCTGACCAACGAAGCGAACGACCAGTTCATCAGCCGTGCGCGTAACAGCGTGGTGGTGAACAACGTTACCGGCCGCGAGTTCCTGGCGGGGCTGCGCTACAAGTTCTGATCGACTCCTGCTGTGACTTCAGCCCGCGATCTCGCGGGCTTTTTTTTGGCGGGGCGCGTGAAAAACTTCAGGGTCAGGTCTGACATTTGGACACGGCCTGATCTGTAACCATGGCACGCCACTTGTTGTTACACGATTTCGCCAGTCGTAAGCCATCAACCGACATCGTACGGCAGAGTTCGTGTCCGAATGTCAGACCTGACCCCGGGGTTGCCTTGAAATCCAAGAAAAAGGCCCGCACGCGGCGGGCCTCGGTTGCAAGCGCAGCGCTTGTCAGAACTTGTACCCCACCGCCACCACCACCGCCACCGGATCGAGCTTCATCCGCTGGGTCTGGCCGGTCGAAAAATGCACGTCGGTCCGCAGCTTGGTCTTGTTGGCGGTCACGTCCGCGAACCAGCGCTCGCCGATGTTCATCGCCAGGCCGACCTGCGCCGTGTAGGTCAGCTTGTTGTCGATGCTGAAGGTGGTCGGCACGCCGCTGCCTGGGTTGGTAACCGCGGTCATCCGGGCCGAACCGCGTTCCTTCATGAAGTAGGCATAGGTCGCTCCGATGCCCACGTAGGGGCGGAACAGCGAGGTCGGGGCGAAGAAGCGGTACTGGGCAAACACGGTCGGCGGCAGCGCTTCCACGGTGCCGAGCTGGCCGGTGCCGGCGATGGCGCCCGCGCCGTAGATCTTGTGCTTGTAGGGCGTGCCGATCGCCGCTTCCAGCGAAATGTTATCGGTCAGGCCGTAGGCGAAGATCAGTACCGGCTGGGTGTCCTTCTCGACGTCCGCCTTGGAGCCCGGCAGTGCCGGCGCGCTGATGTCGCCGCTTTCGACCTTCGGGGTCAGCTGGTTGAGGCCGATCTTGGCGGTGAGTTGGCCGGCCGACTGGGCCGATGCCGTCGAGGCGCAGGCCAGCGCGGCGGCCACACCCAGCACTTTGACGAGGCAATTGAAACCTTGTTTCATCTTTTCTCCTGAATTCATTTGTCGAGGCCCGCTCCCGGGAGCAGGCCTGCCCGTTCTTACAGCCAGCCCTTGATCGCCATGTCCTTGAGGACGTAGCGCGCAATCAGGTTGTTCTCGAACGGCGTCGGGTGGATGTCGTCGGCGAACATGTAGTGGCTGACGTCGCCGGCTACCGTGTTGGCGTTGGTGCAGATCAGGGACGTGGTGCCCAGTGCATTGGCGCCGCAGGCCGGGGACGAGGTGTTGGTCAGGCCGTAAGGGGCCGGATTCTTCACCTGGTCGTTGCTGACGGTGTACAGGTCGACGTACAGGATGCGGTCGTCGGTGCCCAGTCCGGCTTTGAGCTGGGTGTTGAAGGCATTGACCATGGCGGCGGTCAGGGCCTGGATGTCGGCCGATTTCGACTTCGAGGCCGGGGTGCTGGCCACGTCCGGCAGGTTGGCCACGACGACATACTTGGCGCCCTTGGCCACGACCTCGTTCTTCACGAGCGCAGCCATTTGGGCGCCGGCGGTGCCCAGTTCGGCGACCAGTTTCGGACCGTTGGCGGCGGCGTAGTCGTTGCCGGCCTTGGTGCCGGCCGCGGTAGCGTCAGCCTGGGCCTTGGCGACCATCGGGCCGTACACCGAAGCCTGGGCCACGGCGGCGTTGCCCGGCTGGCGCGCGGCGGCGCCGACGGCGGCGGCGACCACGGTCTGGTCGGTCTTGCCCGGACGCGCGTTTTCGGTGGCGATGGCCACGCCGATCGCCTGCGCGGCGGTCTGCGGGTTGGTGGCGCCGGCGGCCAGTTGCATGGTCAGTGAGGTGGCGAAGGTCTGCGCGCCGGCGGCGGCGCCGGCAGCGGTGGCGGCGGTCGACAGGACGCTCAGTTGCATCAGCACGTCGTTGCCGCCCGACAGGAGGGTCACCAGCTCGGTGCCGCTGAACTTGTTGCCGTTGCGGCCCAGGTGGTTGGCGATCTGGGTGACCAGCGGCACGGTAGTTTCGCCAATCGGCGAGCCAGTGCCTGGATTGCCCGGGCCGATCGGGTTGGTCACGCGCGATCCACCCTGGGCGTAATTGAAGCAGTTCAGGTTCTGCACGACGGGTACGGAGAAGCCGCGCGCGGCGTCGCCAATCAGGCCGGTCTGGGCGGCGCAAGGCACCGGCAGTTTCAGTTCGGCCGCCATGAAGTCGAGCCAGATCTTGCCGTTCAACTCAGGATTTTTCGACGTGCCGTCGCCATTGATCGTGAACTTGCCGCCACCCGCGGCCTTGACCGCGCCGACGGCATAGGTGCCGACGTCGGACAGGCTGTCGCCGAACGACACCTGCTGGGAAAACTTGAGTTTCTGCGTTTGGTCGCCACCGCCTGGGCTGGTTCCGCCGCAAGCTGCCAGCACCGCTGCCGTCAACAGGGCAAGCGCGAGTTTGGTTTGACGCATTGTGTCTCCTAAGTTGGTTTTATTCTGAAACGAACGCCCGTGCTATTCGTGTCTATGAATAATATGCCAGTGTTCAACTTACTTGTATAGGAAAACGGTTGCCAATATGTCAGTTTTTAGTGACAACTGACAACCGGATCGGGTGCCGATTATAGCCCCGCTCTCGAGCCCGGCAGAAGTGGTTGTTGAACAGCGTGGTTTTGCAGACCGCCAGTAAAGACGGGCGGTCTGGCGGATGAGCTCAGGCCAGCGGGACCTGGTTGAGCAGACCGTGCACGATGCCGGTGGAGCCATGGGCGGCGCGGCGCAAGCGGTCGTTGACGCCAAGCCAGTCGCCGCCCGACGGGGGCGCTTCGACCAGGATCACGTCGGCGCCGTGGCCGTCCATCGCGCGCAGGGCGGCATAGAGGGCGTGGGCGAAGCCGTCCGGCGTGGCCGGCAGGCGCAGCGCGGCGTGGGTGGGCGGCATGCTGGAATAATGGATCAGGGCGACCTTGCGCCCGGCGCCAGCCAGGCTGGCCAGGGTCTGGCGCAGCTGTTCGCTGTCCTGCATCGCCACCGGGGTATGCGGCGCGTAGTGCGATTCGAGCGTGCCGGAGGCGCGCGGCGCGGCCGCGTCGGGGCTGGCCGGCGCCTGGTCGATCACGGCGGCGATGGCCTCGCTGCTGATATGCCCCGGACGCAGCAGCACCGGGCCATGCGTGGCCAGGCGCGACAGGTCGACGATGGTCGATTCGATACCCACCTGCGAGGCGCCGCCGTCGAGCACCATGGCAACCGTACCGTCGGCGTCGAATTCGTCGCGCACGTGCTGGGCCAGGGTGGGGCTGACGGCGCCGAACTTGTTGGCCGAGGGCGCCGCGACGCCGCCCCTGCCGCCCTTGAAGGCGCGCAGCAGCGCGATCGCCACCGGGTGCGACGGGCAGCGCAGGCCGACCGTGTCCTGGCCGCCGCTGACGGCGGCCGGGATGTTCGGGGCACGCTTCAGGATCATCGTCAGCGGGCCGGGCCAGAAGGCTTCGGCCAGGGCATGCGCCTCTTGCGGGATGTCGGTGGCCCAGTAATCGAGCGGCGCGTCGGGGGCCAGGTGCACGATCACCGGGTGGTCTTGGGGCCTGCCCTTGGCCGCGTAGATGGCGGCCACCGCCGCCGGGTTCTCGGCGTCGGCGCCAAGGCCGTACACGGTCTCGGTCGGGAAGGCGACCAGCGCGCCCGCTTCCAGCGCGCGCGCGGCGGCGGCGATGGCTTGCGGGTCGAGGTCCTGGCTAACGCTACTCATTCGGCGATACCGAGGATCGCGCAGGCCTGGGCCAGGCTGGCCCGGGCTTCAAGCAGCGTCGGCGCCACGAAGGTGATGTGGCCCATCTTGCGCGCGCGGCGCGGGTCGTCCTTGCCGTACAGGTGCAGGTTCGCGCCCGGCAGCGCCAGCACGCGGTCCCAGGCCGGTTCGCGCGCGGTGTCGCTGCCTGGCTCGAACCAGACATCGCCCAGGATGTTGAGCATGACGGCGGGCGAATGCTGGCGCACGTCGCCCAGCGGCAGGCGCGCCATCGCGCGGACCTGCTGCGCGAACTGGCTGGTGATGCAGGCGTCCATCGTGTAGTGGCCGCTGTTGTGCGGACGCGGCGCCATTTCGTTGACCACCAGCGTGCCATCTTCCAGCACGAAGAATTCGATGCACAGCACGCCCACGTAGCCCAATTGGGCCACGATGGCGCGCGCCGCTTCCTGCGCCTGTTTCGCGCAGGCGCTCGAGACGTTCGGTCCCGGCACCGTGGTCGTGAACAGGATGCCGTCGCGGTGCACGTTCTCGGCGATCGGGTAGACCACCGAGGCGCCATCCGCGCCGCGCGCGGTCAGCACCGAGACTTCATAGGCCAGCGGCAGCATCTTCTCCAGCAGGCAGGTCACGCCGTTCATGGCGTCGAACGCGGCGCGCACGTCCTCGCGCGACTTCACCCGCACCTGGCCCTTGCCGTCGTAGCCCATGCGCACGGTCTTCAGGATCCCCGGCAGCAGGTCGTCATCGATGGCGTCGATGTCGGCGTATGAAGCGATGGTCTTGTGCGGCGCCGGCATCACGCCGGAGCTTGGCGCGCAGTCGACGAAAAAGCGCTTTTCCGCGATGCGGTCCTGCGCGATCGACACGCAGGCGGCGTTCGGTGCGACGAAGCTGCGCTCGCCCAGCCAGGCCATGCTGTCGGCCGGGACGTTCTCGAATTCGGTGGTGATGGCCACGCAGGCGTTCGCCAGTTCGGCGAGGGCCGCAGCGTCGGTGTAGGCGCCCGGGATCAGGCGCTCGGCCACCTGCCCTGCCGGGCAGTCCTGCGACGGCTCGAGTACGGCGACCTTGAAGCCCATGGCTTGGGCAGCGTGGGCGAACATGCGGCCAAGCTGGCCGCCGCCCATCACGCCCAGCCAGGCGGACGGTTGGGCGGTGGGTAGGAAGGAGTCACTCATGCGATTCAGACGGGAAGGGTCATGGCCTGGGCGGCCGCGGTTTGCTCCGTACGGAACGCGACCAGGCGCTGGGCCAGGTCCTCGTCGTTCGCGGCCAGCAGCGCCACCGCGGTCAGGGCCGCGTTGGCGGCGCCCGCTTCGCCGATGGCGAAGGTGGCAACCGGCACGCCTTTCGGCATCTGCACGATGGACAGCAGCGAATCCTCGCCGCGCAGGTACTTGGACGGCACCGGCACGCCCAGCACCGGCACGATGGTCTTGGCGGCCACCATGCCCGGCAGGTGGGCGGCGCCCCCTGCCCCGGCGATAATGGCGCGCAGGCCGCGTGCGCGCGCGGTCTCGGCATACGTGAACATCTCGTCGGGCATGCGGTGCGCCGAGATTACCGAGGCTTCAAAAGGCACACCGAACTGCTTCAGGATGGCGACCGCGTGCTGCATCACGTCCCAGTCGGACGAGGACCCCATGATGACGCCCACCAGCGGTTTTGCTTGCTCGGTCATCGTCACGCCTTCAGCTTTTCGCCGGTCAGGCGTTCGATGGCTTCGAAATACTTGGCCTGGGTTTTTTCGATGACGTCCGCCGGCAGCGCCGGCGCCGGCGCGGTCTTGCCCCAGTCGGTCAGCGTTTCCAGGTAGTCGCGCACGAACTGCTTGTCGAACGATGGCGGCGACATGCCCGGCGCGTACGAGTCGGCAGGCCAGAAGCGCGAGGAATCGGCGGTGAGCACTTCGTCCATCAGGTGCATCACGCCGTTGTCGTCCAGGCCGAATTCGAACTTGGTGTCGGCGATGATGATGCCGCGCGTGGCCGCATATTCGGCGGCGGCGGTATAGAGCTGGATGCTGACGTCGCGCATCTTGGCGGCCAGTTCCTTGCCGATGCGGTTTTCCATGTCCTCGAACGAGATGTTCTCGTCATGCTCGCCCAGGTCGGCCTTGGCGGCCGGCGTGAACAGCGGCTGCGGCAGCTTGTCGGCCTGGCGCAGGCCGCTTGGGAGTTCGATGCCGCAGATGGCGCCGCTGGCCTGGTAATCCTTCCAGCCCGACCCGATAATGTAGCCGCGCACGACCGCCTCGACCATGATCGGCTTGAGCCGCTTGGCCACCACGGCGCGGCCGCGGACCTGTTCTACCTCATCTGGCGCCACAACGCTCTCAGGCGCCACGCCGGTCAGGTGGTTCGGCACGATGTGGCCGAGCTTCTCGAACCAGAAGTCGCTCATCTGGTTCAGCACCATGCCCTTGCCGGGGATCGGCTCGTTCATGACCACGTCGAAGGCCGACAGGCGGTCGGTGGTGACGATCAGGATCTTGTCGTCGCCGACAGCGTAGTTGTCGCGTACCTTGCCGTGGCCGAGCAGTGGCAGGGACTTGATAGTGGATTGGTAGAGGCTGTTCATAGATGGGATATCAGGGAAACGGAACCGGGGTTTGTCGCCGGTCGGGTGGGTCAGGTCTGGGGGTGGCCTGGGCCGGTGCGTAATTTTACGTCAATTCACGATGCGCCGCCGAAGCCAGCACCGTCGTAGCGTCACTGGCGCTACGACTTCCCGCGAAGGCGGGAACCCAATTTTGTTTAAAAAGCCGACTCAGTACGCTCCAGCTACCACACTAAAAACCGTCGTTCCGGCGAAGGCCGGAACCCAAGTTTGTGTGCGTTACGACTGCGCTAACGTTACCAACTGCGGTGAAGAAATTGGGTCCCGGGCTGCGCCGGGACGACGTTGCTAAGGGACGTAGGTGAAGCTGGCTGCGCGACTCCTGCCGCGCAGCCAGCTTCACCTATTGCCAAATTACTGCACGATCTGCGACAGCTCGCCCGCCTTGTAGCGCTCGGCCATTTTGTCCAGTGGCATCGGCTTGATCTTGGCCGCCATGCCTTCGCAGCCGAAGGACAGGTAGCGCGCCTTGCAGATCTCGGTGGCCGCCTCGCGCGCAGGCTTGAGGTAATCGCGCGGATCGAACTTGCCCGGGTTCTGGAACATGTATTTGCGGATCGCCGCGGTCATGGCCAGGCGGATGTCGGTGTCGATGTTGATCTTGCGGACGCCGTGCTTGATGCCTTCCTGGATCTCTTCGACCGGCACGCCGTAGGTCTCTTTCATGTCGCCGCCGAATTCGCGGATGATCGCCAGCAGTTCCTGCGGCACCGACGACGAGCCGTGCATCACCAGGTGGGTGTTCGGGATGCGCTGGTGGATTTCCTTGATGCGGTCGATGGCCAGGATGTCGCCGGTCGGCTTGCGGGTGAATTTATAGGCGCCGTGCGAGGTGCCGATGGCGATGGCCAGGGCGTCGCACTGGGTGCGGGCGACGAAGTCGGCGGCTTGCGCGACGTCGGTCAGCAGCTGCTCGCGGGTCATGGCGCCGTCGGCGCCGTGGCCATCTTCCTTGTCGCCCATCATGGTTTCAAGCGAACCGAGCACGCCCAGTTCCGCTTCAACCGTCACGCCGATCGAGTGCGCGAACTTGACCACTTCTTTCGAGACGTCGACGTTGTATTCATAGGACGCCACCGACTTGCCGTCGGCTTCGAGCGAACCGTCCATCATCACCGAGGTGAAGCCCGAACGGATCGCGGCCATGCAGACCGCCGGCGACTGGCCGTGGTCCTGGTGCATGACGACCGGGATGTGCGGATAGGCTTCGACGGCGGCGTCGATCAGGTGGCGCAGGAAGGCTTCGCCGGCGTACTTGCGGGCGCCGGCCGAGGCCTGCATGATCACCGGCGCGTTGACCGCGTCGGCGGCGGCCATGATGGCCTGCACCTGCTCCAGGTTGTTGACGTTAAACGCCGGCAGGCCGTAGCCGTGTTCGGCGGCATGGTCCAGCAGTTGACGCATCGATACGAGTGCCATGGTTGATTACTCCAAACAATTAAGAAACTTTTTCGTCCAGCTCGCCAACGCGCACGATCTTGAGCGCATTGGTGCCGCCGGCCTGGCCCATCGGCGAGCCCCAGGTCACGACGATCAGGTCGCCCTTGCGCACCATGCCTTCGTTGATCAGGACTTCTTCGGCCTTGCGCAGCACCGCGTGGCTGCCACCTTCCTGCAGCAGGTGGAATGCTCGCACGTTCCGGTACAGCGACGCCTTGCGCTGCGTCGTCTGCAGCGGGGTCAGGGCAAAGATCGGGGTGTCAATCGAATGGCGGCTCATCCACAGGGCGGTCGAGCCCGATTCGGTGAGCGCAACGATCGCCTTCACCTTCAGGTGGTGGGCGGTGAACAGGGTGCCGTAGGCAATGGATTGGTCGATGCGGGTGAACTGGACGTTCAGGAAATCGGCATCCTGCTTGTTGTATTCCGAATTCTCGGCTTCCAGGCAGATGGCGGCCATCATCTCAACCGTCTCCACCGGGTACTTGCCCGATGCGGTCTCGGCCGAGGTCATCACGGCGTCGGTGCCGTCCAGCACGGCGTTGGCCACGTCGGACACTTCGGCGCGGGTCGGCACGGCGTTGACGATCATCGACTCCATCATCTGGGTCGCGGTAATCGCCAATTTATTCGAGGCGCGCGCCATGCGGATCATGCGCTTTTGCAGCGCCGGCACGGCCGCGTTGCCCACTTCCACCGCCAGGTCGCCGCGGGCGACCATGATGCCGTCCGACGCGTCCAGGATTTCCTGCAGCACCGGGATAGCTTCGGCGCGCTCGATCTTGGCGATCATCATCGGCTTGTGGCCATAGGCTTCGCCGGCGATGTTGGCCAGCTGGCGCGCCATCTCCATGTCGGTGGCGTTCTTCGGGAACGAGATCGCCAGGTAGTCGGCCTGGAAGCTCATCGCGGTCTTGATGTCTTCCATGTCCTTGGCGGTCAGGGCCGGCGCGGTCAGGCCGCCGCCCTGGCGGTTGATGCCCTTGTTGTTCGACAGTTCGCCGCCCACCTTGACCGTGGTGCAGATCTCGTGGCCCACGACCTTGTCGACGACCAGCACGATCAGGCCGTCGTTGAGCAGCAGCTTGTCGCCCGGCTTGACGTCGCGCGGCAATGCCTTGTAGTCGAGGCCGACGCGATCCTGGTTGCCCAGCTCGCCGTTGTCGCCCCACTTGGCGTCCAGGATGAACTTCTCGCCATTGTTCAGGAAGATCTTGCCCTCTTCAAACTTACCAACGCGGATCTTCGGTCCCTGCATGTCGGCCATGATCGCCACTTCGACGCCGCATTCGGCGGCGGCGCGGCGCACCAGCGTGGCGCGGTCGATGTGGTCCTGGGCCTTGCCGTGCGAGAAGTTCAGGCGCACGACGTCGACGCCCGCGCGGATCATTTTCACGAGGATGTCGAAGTCGGTCGATGCAGGACCGATGGTGGCGACGATCTTGGTGGCGTTGTACAGGGGGCGCGCAGCTTGCATGGGTTGGAATCCTCGGTTCTGAAAAGAGAAGCGCAGCTTTCGAAGCTGCGCTGGCACTGTCTTATTTGGCGTTACGCTGGAGCAGGATGTCGACTGCCGGCAGGGTCTTCCCTTCGAGGAACTCGAGGAAGGCGCCGCCGCCAGTGGAGATGTAGCCGATCCGGTCGCCGATGTCGTACTTGGCGATCGCGGCCAGGGTGTCGCCACCGCCGGCGATCGAGAAGCCTTTCGACTGGGCAATCGCCAGCGCCAGCGTCTTGGTGCCTTCGGCGAACTGGTCGAACTCGAACACGCCGACCGGGCCATTCCAGACGATGGTGCCGGCCTTGGCGACCTGTTCGGCCAGCATGGCGGCGGTCTTCGGGCCGATGTCCAGGATCATGTCGTCATCCGCCACGTCCGCCACGTCCTTGACGGTGGCGGCGGCGGTTGGCGAGAACTCTTTCGCGCACACGACGTCCACGGGGATTGGCACCGAGGCGCCCCGCGCGGCCATCATGTCGATGATCTGCTTGGCTTCAGCGACCAGGTCGTTCTCGACCAGCGACTTGCCGATGTTCAGGCCGACGGCCTTCATGAAGGTGTTGGCGATGCCGCCGCCGACGATCAGGTTGTCGACCTTGCCGGCCAGGCTTTGCAGGATGCTCAGCTTGCTCGAGACCTTCGAGCCGGCGACGATGGCCAGCAGCGGGCGGGCCGGCTGGCCGAGGGCCTTGCCGAGCGCGTCGAGTTCGGCCGCCAGCAGCGGGCCGGCGGCGACCACGGGCGCGTATTTCGCGATGCCGTGGGTGGTGGCTTCCGCGCGGTGCGCGGTGCCGAAGGCGTCGTTCACGTAGATGTCGCACAGCTTGGCCATTTTCTGCGCCAGCGCGTCGTCGTTCTTCTTTTCGCCCTTGTTGACGCGGCAGTTTTCCAGCAACACGACCGCGCCCGGCGCGACCTCGACGCCATCGACCCAGTCCTGTTTCAGTTCCACCGGCTGGTCGAGCAGCTCGGACAGGCGCGCGGCGACCGGCGCCAGGCTGTCTTGCGGCTTGAATTCGCCTTCGGTCGGGCGGCCCAGGTGCGAGGTGACCATCACGGCGGCGCCCGCCTTCAGCGCGGCCTGGATCGCAGGCACGGAGGCGCGGACACGGGTGTCTTCGGTGATATTGCCAGCGTCATCCTGCGGAACATTCAGGTCGGCGCGGATGAAGACGCGCTTGTTTTTCAGCGCATCGCGGTCGATCAGGTCTTGCAAGCGGGTGAAACTCAGAACGTCATCCATTGGCTAGTCAACAGTGAAATAGTGAAAGACCGTCATTGTACATTAGGCAGCGGCGCCAAAAACGTGCAAGACGCGCAACAGTGTAAAGACCGCCATGCCGAACAGGATGGTCAACAGCATGCTGCGCCGCCACAGGTAAAAGGCCAGCGCGGCCAGTGCGGCCAGCAGCTTCGGGTTGGCCAGCGTGAGCTGGGCGTCGCCGCGCACGTCGACCAGCAAATCCGGCCCGATGATGGCCGCCAGCGCGCAGGCCGGGGCGTAGCGCAGCACCTCCTGCATGCGCGGCGGGATCGTCACCATGTGGCCGATCAGCCAGAACGAGCTGCGGGTGGCGGCGGTGGCGACGCACAACACGCCGATGACGGCCCAGATTTCCCAGTCAGACATGCTTGCCCTTTCGCTTGGCGATGGTTTCTTCGACGACCATCGCGGTGACCATGCCGACCACGACCGCCAGCAGCAGGCCCAGCTTGTACGGCAGGCCATAGGCCAGCACCGAGATGGCGCCCGCCACCAGCACGCCGCACAGGGCGGCATTGTTGATGATCAGGGGGACGGTAATGCAGAGGATGGCCAGGGTGCCGGCGAAGCCCAGGCCCCATTCGGCCGGAATCGCGCTGCCCAGGAAGATGCCGGTGAGCGAACCGGCCTGCCAGGCGAACCAGTTCGGGTACATCAGCCCCTTCAGGTAGGATAGCTTGCCGGCGACCCGTTCGGCGGTGGGGAAGCGCTGCAGGAACATGGCCACGGTCAGGTCGCCCGACACATAGCCGAGCAGGAAGCGCTGCTTCCAGGGCAGGTGGGAGAAGTGCGGGCCGAGCAGGGCCGAAAAGATCACGAAGCGCAGGTTGACCACCAGCGCGGTGGCGAAGATGACCCAGATCGGCGCGGCGGCCGCGATCAGCGGAAGGGAAGCGAGCTGGGCAGAGCCGGCAAACACCAGCAGGGTCATGCCGGTGGCCTGCATGGCCGTCAGGCCGGTTTTCACCATCGCGATGCCGACCACCAGGCCCCAGGCGGCGATACCGAACAGGGTCGGCAGGCCGGTCTTGAACCCTTCGCGCCAGGCGTCCGGGTCGGGGGCGTCCAGCGCATCCACTCCGGCAGGGCGATGCTGCTCCGGCGGCGCGGCCCCGTTCATGTGGTTTTCCTGCAACGGCCGTTTCGGGCGGATGCGGCGACGGGCTTGAAACGGTCGGGCATGAAACGCATGTAAAGGTGTGCCAAAGGTGTTCCGAACAGCGGCGCCGGGCTGGCAAGCGCTGCGTCCCGGGCTCGATTATGATCAGTTCGTTATTCTACCGATCATTTCGGTATGCATGGTGAATCCGGTAGAATCCTGTCTTTGTCCCAATTCGCTAGACGGAGAACCTGATGAACCAAAAGACGATGCCTGTGGTGGAACTCGAGGCCAAAGACCTGCCGGCACACTGCCCGAATCCGGCAATGCCGCTGTGGTCCTCGCACCCGCGCGTCTTCCTCGACTTTGACCACCATGGCGACGCCAAGTGCCCGTACTGCGGCACCCAGTACCGCCTGGCCGCCGGCGTCGAGCTCAAGCACCACTGATTGTCATGGGCGCGGTCCCCGGCCGCGCCCCCTGCCCCATGCAATACCGTGCGCCCGCGTGGCTGCCTGGCGGCCACCTCCAGACCATCTATCCGGCGACCTGCGTCGCCAGGCCCCCGGTCGCCTATCGGCGCGAGCGCTGGAGCAGCAGCGACGGCGATTTCGTCGATGTCGATTTCGTCGACGGCGACCCGGGCAAGCCACTGGTGGTGCTGTTCCATGGGCTGGAAGGCTCCTCGGACAGCCATTACGCACGCGCGCTGATGGCGGCGCTGCAGGCGCGCGGCTGGTCGGGCGCGGTGCCGCACTTTCGCGGCTGCTCGGGCGAGCCGAACCTGGCGCCGCGCTTCTACCATTCCGGCGACGCGGCGGAAGTCGACTGGATCGTGCGCCGGCTCCATGCGCGTGCGCCCGGCCCGCTGTTCGCGGCCGGCGTATCCCTGGGCGGCAATGTGCTGCTGCGCTGGCTCGGCGAATCCGGGCACGGCGCCGGCTTCGTGCAGGCGGCGTGCGCAGTATCGGCCCCGCTCGACCTGGCGCGCGGGGGCGCCGCGCTCGGCGCGGGCTTCAACCTGCTGTATACCCGCATGTTCCTGCAGACGCTCAAGCCCAAGTGCCTGGCCAAGCTGGAACGCTACCCCGGCCTGTTCGACCGCGACGCCTTGCTGCGCGCGCGCGACCTGTACGCCTTCGATAACGTGGTTACCGCGCCGCTGCACGGCTACCGCGACACCGACGACTACTGGCACCGCGCCAGCGCGCGCCACGTGCTGGGCGCGATCACCGTGCCCACCCTGGTGCTCAACGCGCGCAACGACCCCTTCCTGCCGGGCGAGCATCTGCCGCTGGCCGCGGCGCGCGCGGTGACGCTGGAGTATCCTGACGAAGGTGGCCATGTCGGCTTTTCCGTGGGCCCGTTCCCGGGCCGGAACGACTGGCTGCCGCGCCGCATCCTGCACTTCTTCGACGGCGCCTGCCCGGCGACCCGTGCGCCCGGCGCGCAGGTAGCATGCGAAGCTTCATGAAACAAGGGAAGACATGGACGACATCGTAAAACAGGCCATGGCCAAGTGGCCCAACGTTCCGCACTGCTACGGCTGGCTGGGACTGGACGCGCGCGGCAACTGGCGCATGCGCGACGAAGCGGCGCAGCAGGCGGGTGCGCCCGGCGACAAGCTGGCCAATACCAAGCTGGCCGGCTTCATCAACCGCAACTACGGGCACGACGACAAGGGCCGCTGGTACTTCCAGAACGGGCCGCAGCGCGTGTACGTGAACCTGGAAAGCACGCCCTTCATCGCGCGCACCGATCCGGCGCAGGGCTTCGTGGTGCAGACCGGCCAGGCCATGGGGCCGCTGGAGGGCGTCTTCATGACCGACGCCGGCGCGCTGGTGCTGCAGGCCGGCGACATCGTCGCCCAGCTCGACGACCGCGACGTGGCCTCGGTGCTGGCACGCATGGAATTCGATGGGCACCCGGCCTCGATCGAGGCCATCATGGCGTGGCTGGAAGACGATGCGGAAGAACTGGCGCTGGTGACGGACGGGGCGCGCGTCGTGGTGGAACGGCTGGCTGCGGACGCGCTGCCGCGCCGCTTCGGCTACGTGCCCGCGCCGGGGCTGTAACGCACGTTCACCGCTCCTTCTCTTCTTCCTTCTCGAGCTTCTGGCGCGCCTTCAGCTCGCGCTCGCGCGCATCGATGACGGCCTGGTCGTAGAACGACACGTCATTGGCCTTGCGCGCCAGGTCCAGCTGGGCCACGGCCGCCGGCAGCGCGCCGGCCACCACGTAGGATTCGGCCAGCGCCATGTGCTGCAGGGCGATCCTGCCCTGCTTCGCATAGGCCTGCGCCAGCATGTCGTGCAGCTTCGGTTCTTCGCGATAGAGCTGGGTCTGCTCGCGCAGGTAGCGCGTGGCTTCCTCGACTTTGCCCGACGCGATCAGCGCCTCGCCGTACTGGCGGGCGATGGCGCGCGACAGCGGATAGCGCTGGCGCGCCGCATCGGCGTCCTTCACGGCCTGCTCCACCACGGCCGCCGGCTGGCCGGGCGCGAGCTTGATCTCGATCGCCAGGCCGTCGAACAGCAGGGCGCCATCGCCCGCGCCGGCTTCGATGGAAAACACGCCCTCCTTCGGCTTCATGGTGGCGCGCGCCTTCTCGAGCCAGCTTTGGGCGTCGGCCACATTCCCCTGGCGCAGCGCCAGGAAGGCCAGTCCGTACTGGGCCCCGGCCTGCTGGTGGCGGTGGGTTTCCTTCAGCTGGGTCTCGAAGGCGTTTTTCGCGTCGCGCCGGCCGCTGACGGTTTCATCCTGCAGGATGCGGGCGCGGGCGCGCACCAGCTGGAAGTCGACATTGTCCACGCGCGGCTTGCGCGGGATCTCGCGGATGCGCGCCTGCATATCGGTGATGCGCTCGGCCGTCAGCGGGTGGCTGCTGAGGCTGGCCATGTGGGCCGGGATGTCGCCATACAGCTTGCTGGCGCTTTGCAGGCGCTTGAAGAATCCCACCATGCCGGTGGTGTCGTAGCCGCCCGCGCTCATGATCTGGAAACCGACCCGGTCGGCCTCGCGCTCGGCTTCGCGGCTGAAGTTCAGCTGGCGCTGCACGGCCAGGCCCTGCCCGCCCATCAGCACGCCCATCGCCGCATCGGGACTGGCCTTGGCGGCCAGCGCCGCCAGGATCATTGCCGCCAGCGGCAGCAGCACGTCCTGCTTCTGCTGCCCGAGCATGCGCGCGATGTGGCGCTGCGAGACGTGGCCGATCTCGTGCGACATCACGCCGGCCAGTTCGGATTCGGTCTGGGCCGCCACCATCAGGCCGGTGTGCGCGCCGATGAAGCCGCCCGGCAGCGCGAACGCATTCAGGGCCGTGTCGCGCATCGCAAAAAAGAAGAAATCGGAATTGGTCTCGCCGCGCGCGCCGGGCACCGCCGTGACGAGAGCGCTGCCGAAGTTGTTCAGGTACTCGATGATCGGGTCATCGTCGAGGTAGGCGGGGTCGCGCCGCACGTCGCGCATGATCTCCTCGCCCAGTTTGCGCTCGACGATGGGCGACAGGTCGCCCCGCGCGGCGTCGCCGAGCGTGGGCAGGCGGGTGCTGTCGGGTTTGCGCAGCGGCGCGTCGGGCGCGGCCATGGCGCAGGCGGCCGCCGTGCACAGGGCAATGGCGGTCAAGGCAGGGCGCCAGCGGCGCGCCGATGCTGGGCGGGAGGCGGGTTTCACGATGCTATGATAACCCTATCCGCAGCCGGCTTGCAGCCGGGCGAAACACTTTGTTACCCCACCCATTCGACAGCACAATGAGCACACCAGACCACCTGACCCACTTCGACGCCACTGGCCAGGCCCACATGGTCGACGTCGGCGCCAAGCAGGACACCCACCGCATCGCCGTCGCCGCCGGCACCATCCGCATGAAGCCGGAAACCCTGGCGCTGATCCAGTCAGGCAACGCGAAGAAAGGCGACGTGATCGGCATTGCCCGCATCGCCGCGATCATGGCCGCCAAGCGCACCAGCGACCTGGTGCCGCTATGCCACCCGCTGCCGATCACCCGCGTCACGGTCGATTTCGAGCTCGACGCGCCGGCCTGCAGCGTGCATTGCCGCGCGCAGGTGGAAACTATCGGCAAGACCGGTGTGGAAATGGAAGCACTCACTGCGGTGCAGGTCGGCCTGCTGACGGTGTACGACATGTGCAAGGCGGTCGACCGCGGCATGGTGATGACCAATGTGCGGGTACTGGAAAAGCATGGCGGCAAGAGCGGCGACTGGACCGCCGACCTGTAACGCATCGCCACTGCGCGTGTCTAGCTGCCGCCCCACGCCCAACTTCCAACTTCGGGGTCAGGTCTGACATTTGGACACGAGCTTAGCCGTAACGAGAGGTTTTGCACCGCTCGCGCCCGATTGCAAGCGCCAGCCCGGCCGCCAGCCGGTTGCCGGCCACATTCCCAATTCTCCGCTGCAAGCACCTGACCGCAACGCCTCTAGGTCGCCGTTATGCCATGTTTTCCGCAGCTAAAGCCGAGGCCGTGTCCAAATGTCAGACCTGACCCCGAAGGTGGGGTGCATGGTAAATTGCTGGCCTGCGTGCGCGGCGCTCCTGCCGCGTGCCGACAAGATATCGAGGATGGAGAATGAACAGTCGTTTGCTGAGTTTGTTACCTCTGGTTGCCGCGACCCTGGCTGCCACCACTGCCATGGCCGCGCCGCGCGGGTTCACGGTGGAAGACCTGGTGAACATGGAACGGGTGGGCAGCCCGGCCGTGTCGCCGGACGCGAGCCGCGTCGTGTATACGGTGCGCAGCACGGACATGGAAAAGAACCGTGGCAATACCCAGTTGTGGATGGTCGATTTGCGCGCGGCCAAGCCGGTGCCGCAGCGGCTCACCAGCCACAGCACCAGCAGCACCGAACCGGAATGGTCGGCCTCGGGCGACGCCATCTATTTCCTGTCGACCCGCTCGGGCTCGTCGCAGGTGTGGCGCCTGCCGCTCGCCGGCGGCAAGGCCGATGGCGAGCCGGTCAAGGTGACCGACTTGCCGCTGGACGTGGAAAGCTTCCGCGTTTCCCCGAGCGGTGACCGGGTGGCGATGAGCCTGTCGGTGTTCCGCGACTGCGCCGACCTCGCCTGCACGAAACAGCGCGCGGAGGCAAAGGAAAAGGACAAGGCCAGCGGCAAGCTGTACAACCGCCTGTTCGTGCGCCACTGGGATACCTGGAACGACCACCGCAACAATGTGCTGTTCTCGGCGCCGCTGGACGCCAGCGGCAAGCTCGGCGCGCCGGTCAGCCTGTCCGGCACGCTCGACGGCGACGTGCCCTCGAAGCCCTTCGGCGACCGCGAGGAGTTCCGCTTCAGCCCGGACGGCAAGAGCATCGTGTTCTCGGCGCGCATTGCGGGCAAGACCGAAGCCTGGTCGACCAACTTCGACCTGTACACGGTGCCGGCCGCAGGCGGCGCGGCGCCGCGCAACCTGACGACGGACAATGCGGCCTGGGACACCAAGGGCGTGTACTCGCCAGACGGCCGCACCCTGGCCTACCTGGCGATGGCGCGTCCCGGCTTCGAGGCCGACCGCTTCCAGATCATGCTGATGGACGTGGCAAGCGGGCAAAAGCGCAAGCTGGCGGCCGACTGGGACCGCTCGGCCGGCAGCCTGCAGTGGCGCGCCGACGGCAAGGTGCTGATCGTCGATGCGGAAGACCTGGGCCAGCACCGCCTGTTCTCGATCGACGTCGCCAGCGGCAAGGTGGCGGCGCTGACCGACAAGGGCGCGATCGGCGCGTTCGATGTGCGCGGCGATACCGTCGCCTATACCCTGGCCAACCTGGCCTCCGGCGCGCAGCTGTTCTCGCAGAAACTGGGCGGCCAGGCCGCGCAACTGACCAACCTGAACGCCGAACGCCTGGCCGACGTGCGCTGGGGCCAGTACGAGCAGTTCAGCTTCAAGGGCGCCAATGGCGACACCGTGTACGGCCACGTGATGCAGCCCTGGAATGCCGAACCGGGCAAGAAATACCCGGTCGCCTTCCTGGTGCACGGCGGCCCGCAGGGCAGCTTCGGCAACGGCTGGAGCTACCGCTGGAATCCGCAGGTGTATGCGGGCGCCGGCTATGCCACCGTGTTCATCGATTTCCATGGCTCGACCGGCTACGGCCAGAAGTTCACCGATTCGATCAGCGGCGACTGGGGCGGCAAGCCGCTCGAAGACTTGCGCAAGGGCCTGGATGCGGCGGTGAAGAAATTCCCGTGGCTCGACCGCGGCCGCAGCTGCGCCCTCGGCGCCTCCTACGGCGGCTACATGATGAACTGGATCGCGGGCAACTGGAACGACGGCTTCCGCTGCCTGGTGAACCATGACGGCGTGTTCGATTCGCGCGGCATGGCCTACTCGACCGAGGAACAGTGGTTCACCGACTGGGAAAACGGCGGCGCCTATTTCGCGGTGCCGAACAACCACGAGAAGTTCAACCCGGTCCACCACGTGAACAAGTGGAAGACGCCGATGCTGGTGATCCAGGGCGACCTCGATTTCCGCATCCCGACCGCGCAGGCCCTGTCGACCTTCACCGCGCTGCAGCGCAAGGGCATCGACAGCCAGCTCCTGGTGTTCCCGGACGAGAATCACTGGGTGCTCAAGCCGGCCAATTCGCTGCAGTGGCATCACACCGTGATCGACTGGCTCGATCGCCACACGAAGCAATAATGCAAACGCCCCGCGGCAGCGGGGCGTTCCGGACCAGCAAAGCAAAAGAGACCGCCTTGGCGGTCTCTTTTTACTGACGCGGTGCTGCTATTATTCAGCGGTGCAACCGGTTGGCATGAACTTGTCGTCCTCGTTGAAGCCGGTAGCGACGCAGCGGTAGGTGCCGGCGGCTGCGCGGTGCAGGGCGATGGTCGGAGCGTCGCCCAGGCGGCCTGGATTCTTGATGGTGCAGGTCAGGACGGCGGTGTCTTCGCCTGGGACAGCGGCTGCGACTTCGCAGTTGGCGGTGTCGGCAGCCAGGCCCGACTTGGTCAGGTATTCAGCGGCATCAGTCGTCTTGCCTTCGACCACAGCCATTTCGTAACCGGTCTTGCCCGAAGCGATCTCGCCGTAAGCAGCGCCAGCCTTGGTCTTGGCGATGTAATCCTGGTACGCCGGGATGGCGACAGCAGCCAGGATACCGATGATGGCGACGACGATCATCAGTTCGATCAGGGTGAAGCCGCCTTGGGCTTTTTTGGTTTGCATTTGCTTGAAGTTCATTTTGTCTCTCCAGGTGGTAGTCGGGGGTGATTGGGTTACTGCTTGTTGCCACGCTTTCTTATATGCAAGCGGTGTGCCAGCCCCAAAAATGCTGATTTTATTAGTGCGGAGCTAACAAAACGGCGTGCCAGGACAAGTTTCGGCTTGATTGGTGACAAAATTTGTCACTGGAGACCAGCAAATTTTGTCAGGCGAATAGTTTACGTAACGCAATTTGTCAGGTGCGGACGAAAAGTGCCGACCTGGCGCTGGCATGCGATATGTCCAGACGAAAAAAGGGGAGCCTCGGCTCCCCTTCTCCCTCACTACCAGATCGCCAGTATTACAGCATGGCCTTGAGCAGGCGTGCCATTTCCGACGGGTTCTTGGTGGCCTTGATGCCGCACTCTTCCATGATGTCCAGCTTGGCTTGCGCGGTATCTGCGCCGCCCGAGATCAGCGCGCCGGCGTGGCCCATGCGCTTGCCCGGTGGAGCGGTGACACCAGCGATGAAGCAAACCACCGGCTTCTTCATGTTGTCCTTGATCCAATAGGCAGCATTGCCTTCGTCCGGACCGCCGATTTCGCCGATCATGATGACCGCGTCGGTATCAGGATCGTCGTTGAACATCTTCATGACGTCGATGTGCTTCAGGCCGTTGATCGGGTCGCCGCCGATGCCCACTGCCGACGATTGGCCCAGGCCCAGTGCGGTCAGCTGGCCGACTGCTTCATAGGTCAGGGTGCCCGAACGCGACACGACGCCGATACGGCCCTTCTTGTGGATGTGGCCCGGCATGATGCCGATCTTGATTTCGTCCGGGGTGATCAGGCCTGGGCAGTTCGGGCCCAGCAGCAGGGTCTTCGAGCCGGCTTTGGCCATGCGGTCCTTCAGGGCCATCATGTCGCGGACTGGAATGCCTTCGGTGATGCAGATCGCCAGGTCCAGGTCGGCTTCGACAGCTTCCCAGATTGCGGCGGCTGCGCCTGCCGGCGGCACGTAGATCACCGACACGTTGGCGCCGGTAGCGGCCTTGGCTTCCGTGACGTTGGCGTAGATCGGGATGCCTTCGAAATCTTCGCCGGCCTTCTTCGGGTTCACGCCTGCGACGAAGGCAGCTTTGCCGTTCGCGTAGTCGCGGCACATACGGGTATGGAACTGACCGGTCTTGCCGGTGATACCCTGGGTGATGACTTTAGTATCTTTGTTGATCAGGATCGACATTTGTTTATTCCTTAATTAGGCTTGACCAGCTGCAGCGGCGACGACGGCCTTGGCTGCATCTTCCATCGTATCGGCGGCGATGATCGGCAGGCCGGAGTCGGCCAGCATCTTCTTGCCCAGGTCTTCGTTGGTGCCCTTCATGCGCACGACCAGCGGCACCTGCAGCGACACGGCCTTCGATGCGGTGATCACGCCTTCGGCGATCACGTCGCAGCGCATGATGCCGCCGAAGATGTTGACCAGGATGGCTTTCAGGCCAGGGTTCTTCAGCATGATCTTGAATGCTTCGGTGACTTTCTCAGCCGTCGCACCGCCGCCCACGTCCAGGAAGTTGGCCGGCTCGCCGCCGAACAGCTTGATGGTGTCCATGGTGGCCATGGCCAGGCCGGCGCCGTTCACGAGGCAGCCGATGTTGCCGTCCAGCGAGATGTAGGCGAGGTCGAACTTCGATGCTTCGACTTCGGCTGGATCTTCTTCGTCCAGGTCGCGGTAGGCGACGATTTCTGGCTGGCGGTACAGCGCGTTCGAGTCGAAGTTGAACTTCGCGTCGAGGGCGATGACCTTGCCCGAACCGGTCAGGATCAGCGGGTTGATTTCAGCCAGCGACGAATCGGTTTCCCAGTATGCCTTGTACAGGCCTTTCAGTTGGGTGCGGGCGTCGGCCAGCGATTCGGCAGGCACGCCGATCTTGGTCGAGATGTCGTCCGCTTCGGCGTCGGTCAGGCCGACGGCCGGATCGATCGCGATCGAGTGGATTTTTTCCGGGTTGCTGTGTGCGACTTCTTCGATGTCCATGCCGCCTTCCGACGAGGCCATCAGCACGACGCGCTGCGAGATGCGGTCGGTGACCATCGAGACGTACAGTTCTTTCTTGATGTCCGCGCCTTCTTCGACCAGCAGGCGGCGCACTTTCTGGCCCTCAGGACCAGTCTGGTGCGTGATGAGCTGCATGCCCATGATCTGTTCTGCGTATTCGCGCACTTGCTCCAGCGACTTGGCAACCTTCACGCCGCCGCCTTTGCCGCGACCGCCAGCATGGATCTGCGCCTTGACGACCCAGACCGGGCCGCCCAGCTCTTCAGCGGCCTTGACCGCTTCGTCGACCGACATGCACGGAATGCCGCGCGGAACGGTCACTCCGAATTTTCGGAGGATTTCTTTGCCCTGATACTCATGGATTTTCATGCTGGCTTCCCTTCTTCTATGACTGAATTAGAAACGATTGAACTGCAAAATAGACAAAACAACGAATGCTAACCCGCGACGGCTTTGATCGACCAGCGGGGATAGTAAGTGGCCACGGCCGGTCCGTCGCTGCGCAATGCATGGCAACGGTCGAGCTCGAAGGGCCGTTCGACCGAGCGGGCATGGTCATTCGCGTCGGCATTGCCGCGGTCGTCGAACACGTCGTCGGCGAAGGCTTGCAGCGCTGCGGTGGGCAGCACCTGGGCCAATTCGGTCAGGTGGGTACACCCAAGCACGCCGGACAGGCGGTCCTTGAGGTGCAGCCGGAAATGCTTCATCAGTGACAGACCGACCAGCTTCTTGTAGGCTGGGACTATCGTCTCACAAAAACCGGGATACGGAACGGCATCGGACGCGGCTTCGGCGTCCACGATCGTCAGCTGGCGGTCGATGGTGACGCGCAGCTTGAGGTCGTGCACCGGGAGGCCACCGGCGCGGAGGCCGGAGGCGAGCGGGATGTCACGGGTTTTGACGTCGCGGATACTGGCGTCCAGATCCCACAGGCCATCATCGCGCGCGAAGGCTTCGACGGTGATGGCGCGCGTATGCCGGAGCGAGCGCGATACGGGAGGAGACAGGGGCATAAAAACCAATGCCGCTTGCGCGGCGGTTAGTGGTGCAGCCAGTGTGCTGTATGCACGTTGCCGTAGCTTCTACGACAACAACCGCTCATGCGGCGCTGCTTAAACCGTGAAAGTTTAGCACAGCGGGTTGTCGGTTGCACTGCAACATGGCCTATTTTGGGGAGCCAGGGAGTGATCGGCGAGGGATTCTTACCAAGTGGTCAATATTCCAATCGCATATTGACGCTGCCCGCCCATCATCAGGTGGCGGTAAACGGACAGCGCCAGCGCGCAGCGCCATCGCCCGTTGAGGAATATGCCGAAGCATATCGGGGATGACGCTCCGCGCTGGCGCCGGAGCAGCCTGCCGGATGGCAGGCTTGACAACAATACCATTCATACACGACCGTCTTGGCCGGACCACGACCGCCAGGCCTCAGAACTCGTCGTCGTCCGGGCCGCCCTTCATGGCCACCCGGGCGGCGCGCTGCGAAAAGCCGCGCTGCAGCAGGAAACGCATCTGCTTGGCACGCTCGGCGGCGTCCAGCGCCACGGCGCCGAACTTGCGCTGCCAGACTTCGGTGGCGCGAGCGATTTCACTGTCGCTCAGGCTTGCTTTGATGTCGTCCAGCGCTTCACCTTTGAGGCCGTGGCTTTGCAGCTCGGCCATCACACGGCTGTTGCCGAAGCGTGCGGCGCGCCGGTTGACGAGCGACTCGGCAAACCGTTCCTGCGACAGCCAGTTGTTCTTTTCAAGGAAATCCAGGAGGGCTTCCACGTCGTCGCCCTCCTCGGCATAACGGCCCAGCTTGCGGCCCAGCTCGAGCCGGCTGTGTTCGCGCATCGACAGATAGCGAAGCGCGCGTCCTTTCAGGCTGAGCTGGGGTGCCCGCATGTGCTAGCGATTACTCGCCGACGGCCTGCAGCTTCGGCTTGCCGCCGTCTTCGCCGGCAACGACCAGTGCTGGCGGCAATTCACGCACGCCCAGGGCGCTACGGACCTTGTTCTCGATTTCGCGCGCCAGTGCCGGACGGTCCTTGAGGAACTGGCGGGCGTTATCCTTGCCCTGGCCGATGCGCTCGCCGTTATAGCTGTACCACGAGCCCGACTTCTCGACGATCTTGTTGTCGGCGCCCAGGTCCAGGATTTCGCCTTCGCGCGACGTGCCTTCTCCATAAAGGATGTCGAAGTGCGCTTCCTTGAATGGCGGAGCGATCTTGTTCTTGACGACCTTGACCTTGGTTTCGTTACCGATGACTTCGTCACCCGACTTGATCGAACCGGTACGGCGGATGTCCAGGCGCACGGAGGCGTAGAACTTCAGCGCGTTACCGCCGGTCGTGGTTTCCGGGCTGCCGAACATCACGCCGATTTTCATGCGGATCTGGTTGATGAAGATGACCAGGGTATTGGTGCGGTTGATCGAGCCGGTGAGCTTGCGCAGCGCCTGGGACATCAGGCGTGCCTGCAGGCCCGGGAGCGAGTCGCCCATGTCGCCTTCGATCTCGGCGCGCGGGGTCAGTGCCGCCACCGAGTCGATGACCACCAGGTCGACCGAACCCGAACGCACCAGGGCGTCGGTGATTTCGAGGGCCTGTTCGCCGGTGTCCGGCTGCGAGATCAGCAGCTCGGACAGGTTGATGCCCAGCTTTTGCGCGTAGCCGACGTCGAGCGCGTGCTCGGCGTCGATGAAGGCGCAGGTGCCGCCCAGCTTTTGCATTTGCGCGATGGTCTGCAGCGTGAGCGTGGTCTTGCCCGACGATTCAGGACCGTAGATCTCGACGATACGGCCGCGCGGCAGGCCACCGACGCCCAGCGCGATGTCCAGCCCCAGCGAGCCGGTGGAAACAGTTTGCACTTCCTCGACCGGCGTATTCGCATCCATGCGCATCACCGAGCCTTTGCCGAACTGCTTTTCAATTTGCGCCAGGGCAGCGGCCAGCGCCTTGCCCTTTTCAGCGGCGTTTACTGCGGTTTTTTTGTCGTCCATGGTGTACTTTCAGCTGTGGAGTAGGCAAGGTAGGGGCGCTACCGCGCAAATCAAGGTCACTACTGTATAAAAACTCAGTGGTTCTTGCAAGCGAAATCAAGCCACTACTGTATATAAATCCAGTAGTTTACGCAAGCGAAAAAATCCGCGGTGTTGTTATAGCGGAGGCTCGCATTGTTGCGATAAATCAAACACAATAGGGCCTGTCGAAGGTCTAACGTTTCACAGGTGCCCCCATGCGAATTCTGCTCGCCGAAGATGATAGCGTACTTGCCGATGGATTAACGCGCTCCCTGCGCCAGTCCGGCTACGCCATCGATTGTGTCAAGAACGGCCAGGATGCCGACACGGCCCTGTCCACCCAGGAGTTCGACCTGCTCATCCTCGACCTCGGCCTGCCGAAGATGCCGGGGCTGGAAGTGCTGCGCCGCCTGCGCGCCCGTTCCTCGCTGCTGCCGGTGCTCATCCTCACCGCGGCCGATTCGGTCGAGCAGCGGGTCGAGGGCCTCGACCTCGGCGCCGACGACTACATGGCCAAGCCCTTCGCGCTGTCCGAGCTCGAGGCGCGGGTGCGCGCGCTTACCCGGCGCGGCGCCGGCGGCGGCCCGGCCGTGGTGCGCCACGGCCCGCTGGCCTACGACCAGGTGGGACGCAGCGCCTACATCAACGACCAGATGCTCGACCTGTCGGCGCGCGAACTGGGCCTGCTGGAAGTACTGCTGGCGCGCACCGGGCGCCTGGTCTCCAAGGAACAATTGGTCGACCACCTGTGCGAATGGGGCGAGGAAGTGTCGAACAACGCCATCGAGGTCTACGTGCACCGCCTGCGCAAGAAGATCGAGGTGGGCGGCGTGCGCATCGCCACCGTGCGCGGCCTCGGCTACTGCCTGGAGAAATTCTCCGACGCCCCGCGCGGCGCGGCCGCCGACAGCAAGTGAGCGAACGCAGCGCCAGGCTGGACCTTCCGCCGGGCCAGGAACCGGCAGCGCCGGCGCTGTTCCAGCCCTGGCAGTCCGAGCCCTACGTCCCGCCCAATCCCGAGCCCGACGAAAACATCCGCCATTCGCTGTTCGGCGAAATCCTCGACTGGATGCTGGCCCCGCTCCTGCTGCTGTGGCCGATGAGCATCGCGATCACCTACCTGGTGGCCAAATCGATCGCCAACCAGCCCTTCGACGACGCGCTCGAAGACCGGGTCACCGTGCTGTCGCAGCAGATCCGCACCGTGGCCGGCCAGCCGGTGGTGCAGCTGCCCGGCAGCGCGCGCGACGTGCTGCGCGCCGACGACGTCGACAGCGTCTACTTCCAGATCAGCGACCCCGCCGGCCAGCATATCGACGGCGACCGCGACCTGCCGCGTCCGCGCGATGGCGACCTCGAAGAGCGCGGCCGCAGCGGCGCCGTGCTGTTTCGCAACGACAGCATCCACGGCGCGCCGGTGCGGGTCGCCTATTCGTATGTCAACCTGGACCCGCTGCGCGAGCGCGGGGCGGTCCCCGGACTGGCCCTGGTGCAGGTCGCCGAGACCCTCGACAAGCGCGCCCACCTCGCCAACGAAATCATCAAGGGCGTGATCCTGCCCCAGTTCATCATCCTGCCGGTGATCCTGGCCCTGGTCTGGTTTGCCCTCTCGCGCGGGCTGTCGCCGCTGGCCGAGCTGCAGCAGCGCATCCGTGCGCGGCCCCAGGACGACCTGTCGCCGATCGACCCGCGCCAGGTGCCGGAAGAGATTTCGCCGCTGGTCGGCTCGTTCAACGACATGCTCGAGCGCCTGGCCCAGACGGTCGAGATGCAAAAGCGCTTCATCGCCGACGCCGCGCACCAGATGAAGACCCCGCTGGCCGGCATGCGCATGCAGTCCGAGCTGGCGCTGCGCCAGGTCGACCCGGATGAAATCCACCGGTCGCTCGAGCAGCTGGCCAAGAGCTCGGAGTCGGCCACCCGCCTGGTCAACCAGCTGCTGGCGCTGGCGCGCGCCGAGAACCAGCCGCACGCCGGCCTGGCCTTCGAAGAGCTCGACCTGGTCCAGCTGGCGCGCGCCACCGTGCAGGACTGGGTGCAGGCGTCGTTTGCCCACGGCATCGACCTGGGGTACGAGTCGCCCAACGGACCGCCGGACGACCTGCTCATCGCCGGCAATGCGCTGATGCTGCGCGAGCTGCTGTCGAACCTGATCGACAACGCGCTGCGCTACACCCCGCGGGGCGGCAGCGTGACGGTGCGGGTGCGGCGCGACGGCGCGCATGCGCTGCTCGAGGTCGAGGACACCGGCCCCGGCATCGCGCCGGCCGAACGCGCCCACGTATTCGAGCGCTTCTACCGCATCCTGGGCACCAACGTGCAGGGCAGCGGCCTGGGGCTGGCGATCGTGCGCGAGATCGCCCAGCAGCACGGCGCCGAGATCGACATCTTCAACAACCCGCGCAGCCACTCCCCCAAGTTTCCGGGCAGCCTGTTCCGCCTGACCTTCCCGCCACCTGTCCACGAGCCCGACGATGCCGACTGAACCCACGCCCCAGCCGCCACTCCAGCGGGAGCAACTGGCCGCCGCGCGCGCGGCGCACTGGCAGGGCACGTCCAGGCTGACCGCGCTGCTGCTGGCGCTGTGGCTGGCCACCAGCTTCGGCGCCGTGTTCTTTGCGCGCGAGCTGGCGCGCTTCTACCTGTTCGACTGGCCGCTGTCGTTCTACATGGCGGCGCAGGGCGCCTCGCTGGTGTCGCTGCTGCTGATCGCCATCTACGCCTGGCGCATGCGCCGGCTCGACCAGCGCCACGCGCCGGGAGCCAGGCCATGAGCGGCGCCAAGCCGCCCTATTTCCGCAAGCTGTCGCGCTACTATCTCTGGTACACCGCCTGCTTCGCGCTGTTCCTGGTGGCGCTCGCCCTGCTCGAGCAGGAAGGCATGCCGCGCCTGTGGATCGGCTACATCTTCATGTTCGCCACCATCGCGCTGTATGCCACCATCGGCGTGGTGGCGCGCACCTCCAACGTCACCGAGTACTACGTGGCGGGACGGCGCGTGCCGGCCCTGTTCAACGGCATGGCCACCGCGGCCGACTGGATTTCGGCGGCCAGCTTCGTCAGCCTGGCCGGTGGCCTCTACCTGTACGGCTTCGACGGCCTGGCCTACATCATGGGCTGGACCTGCGGCTTCGTGCTGGTGGCCCTCCTGATCGCGCCCTACCTGCGCAAGTTTGCCCAGTACACCGTGCCCGACTTCCTGGCGGCGCGCTACGGCGGCGGTGCGGGCGGGCGCGGCGGGCCGGTGCGCGCGCTGGCGGTGGGCGCCACCATCCTGGTCTCGTTCACCTACGTGGTGGCGCAGATATACGCGGTCGGCCTGATCGCCTCGCGTTTCACCGGCGTCGATTTCTCGGTCGGCATCTTCCTGGGCCTGGCGAGCATCCTGGTGTGCTCCTTCCTGGGCGGGATGCGCGGCATCACCTGGACCCAGGTGGCGCAGTACATCATCCTGCTGGTGGCCTTCCTGATCCCGACCATCTGGCTGTCGGCCAAACATGCGGACAACCCGGTGCCGCAGGTGGCCTACGGCTCTCTGCTGCCCAAGCTGGCCGCGCGCGAGCACCAGTTGCAGAACGACCCGCGCGAGCTGCAGGTGCGCGCCGAGTTCAAGCGCCGCGCCGACGAATACGGCGCGCGCCTGGCGGCGCTGCCGGCGTCGTGGGAGGCGGGCAAGCTGGAAGCCCAGCGCGCACTTAGCGCGGTACGCTCGCGCAATGCCTCGCTGGGCGAAGTGCGCCAGGCCGAGCGCGCCCTGAATGCCTATCCTGAATCCGCCGAGGAAGCGCAGGCGTTGTGGACCGAGCTGCGCGAGGCAAACCTGGAGCGCGCTCGCCCGCTGGAGCCGCACGCCACGCCCTTCCCCGGCGCCACCGAAGCAGAATCGGACAAGCGCCGCAACAACTTCCTGGCGGTGGTGTTCTGCCTGATGTTCGGCACCGCGGCCCTGCCCCACATCCTGATGCGCGCCTACACCACGCCCTCGGTCGACGAAACCCGGGTCTCGGTGTTCTGGACCCTGTTCTTCATCCTCTTGATCTACCTGACCATCCCCGCGCTGGCGGTGCTGGCCAAGTACGACATCTATACCTCGCTGGTGGGCAGCGACTTCAGCGCGCTGCCCACCTGGATCTCGTACTGGGCCAACGTCGACAAGGTCAATCCGCTGGTGAGCGTGGCCGACATCAATGGCGACGGCGTGGTGCAGCTGGCCGAACTGGTGATCGACGCCGACGTGCTGGTGCTGGCCACGCCGGAAATTGGCGGCCTGCCCTACGTGATCTCGGGCCTGGTGGCGGCCGGCGGCCTGGCGGCGGCGCTGTCCACCGCCGACGGCCTGCTGCTGGCGATCTCCAACGCGCTGTCGCACGACGTCTGGTACAAGATGGTCGACCCGGGCGCCTCGACCCAGAAGCGGGTGACCATTTCCAAGCTGCTGCTGCTGGCCGTAGCTTTTATTGCCGCCTATGCGGCCTCGCAGAAGCCGGCCGATATCCTGTCGCTGGTGGGCGCGGCCTTCTCGCTGGCCGGGTCGACCCTGTTCCCGGTGCTGGTGCTGGGCGTCTTCTGGAAACGCGCCAACCACACCGGGGCGATCACCGGCATGGTTACCGGCTTCGCGGTCTGCCTGTGGTACATGCTGCGCGCCAGCCCGACCCTGGGCGGCAGCGTGGATGCCTCCTGGCTGGGCATCCAGCCACTGGCGGCCGGCGTGTTCGGCGTGCCGGCCGGGCTGCTGGCCACCGTGGTAGGCAGCCTGCTCAGCGCCCCGCCGAGCCAGACCAGCCTGGGGATGGTCGACTACATCCGCGCACCGGAAGACCCGCCGGGCAAGCCGTAGGCGTGCCGGCGCACGCCATGCGGCCGGCATAATCTGCGCGCGGCACGGTCTGTGCGCTCGTCGCGGCGGGCCCGGGCTGGTACGCTGCGCGGGCCGGCGGCTTGCGCCGGCTGACCAAAAGGACTTCCCATGCCCGCCCCTGCCGCCCGCTTCCTGTGCGCCCTCTTGCTTGGCCTGGCCTGCGCCCTGCCGGCCGCCGGCCAGGGCGCCCCGCCGCCGGTCGAGGCCTTCTTCTCCAATCCGCTGCTGGACGACGCCGAGCTCTCGCCCAGCGGGCGCTACCTGGCCGCCATCTCGGGCGCGCCCGGCCGCCGCGACGTGCTGGTGGTGGTCGACCTGCAGGAAAACAAGGCGACCACGGTGGCCGGCTACAAGGAGGTGGACGTATTGCAGTTCCAGTGGGTGAACGACGAGCGCCTGATGTTCAATGTCAGCGACAAGCAGGTCGGGCCCGGCGGGCGCTACCAGGGCAGCGGGCTGTATGCGGTCGACCGCGACGGCGGCGGCATGCGCCAGCTCGCGGCCCGCAGCGGTCCGGGCACCGGCGGCGGCTCCCACGCCAGCCGCGGCCTGCTGCCCGCGCGCACCGCCATGCTGGCGCAGCGCGGCGCCCAGGATTCGAACGCGGCGTATGTGAACGTCTACGAATGGAACGACAACGACGGCAGCCTGGCCACCGTGAACCTGCTGCGCCTCGATACCGTCACCGGCCTGACCCAGGTGGTGCAGCGCCCGGGCCCGGTGGACAGCTGGATGCTGGATAACGCGGGCCAGCCGCGGCTGGCGGTGCGCTCCGAACGCGGCACCACGATCCTGCACTACCTCGATCCGGCCAGTGGCAAGTGGCGCAAGCTCGCCAGCTTCTCCACCTACAAGGAAGGCCGGGACACGTTCGCGCCGGTGGGTTTCGGCGCCGACGGCAGCCTGTATGTGCGCGCCTACCTGGGCCAGGACACGGCCGCGCTGCACACGCTGGACCTGGCCACCGGCAAGATCAACTCGAAGCCGGTGCTGGTCACGCCAGGCTACGACTTCGACGGCGGACTGGTCACCCGGCGCGGCAAGCTGCTCGGGGCGATCGTCGAAACCGACGCCGCCGCCATCGTCTGGTTCGACCCGGAGATGCAGGCCTTGCAGCACAAGGTCGACGCCCTGCTGCCGGGCACCGTCAACCTGCTGTCGACGGCGGCGCGCGCCGATGCCCCCTGGGTGCTGGTGCGTTCGTTTTCCGACGTGCGCCCGCTGGCTTACCACCTGTACAGCCCGGGCACCGGCAAGCTCAATCCAGTCGGCAGCAGCCGCGAAGGCATCGACCCGGCCCGCATGGGCCGCCAGGACCCGGTGCGCATCAAGGCGCGCGACGGCCGCGAGATCCCGGCCCTGCTCACCTTGCCGGCCGGGGGCGCGGGCAAGAAGCTGCCGCTGGTGGTGCTGGTGCATGGCGGCCCGTATGTGCGCGGGAACCACTGGGGCTGGGAGGCGCAAACCCAGTTCCTCGCGTCGCGCGGCTATGCGGTGATCGCGCCGGACTTCCGCGGCAGCACCGGCTACGGCACCGCGCATTACCAGGCCGGCTGGAAGCAGTGGGGCCTGAAGATGCAGGACGACATGGCCGACGCGGCGCACTGGGCGGTGGCCCAGGGCCATGCCGACCCGCAGCGCATCTGCATCGCCGGCGCCAGCTACGGCGGCTACGCCGCGCTGATCGGGCTGGTGAAGGATCCTGCGCTGTACAAGTGCGCGGTCAACTGGGTGGGCGTCACCGACATCAACCTGCTGTACGACGGCCACTGGAGCTTCGACTCCGACCTGGGCGAAGACTGGAAGGTGCACGGCATGCCGGTGCTGGTGGGCGACCAGGTCAAGGACGCGGCCCAGCTCAAGGCCACCTCGCCGATCGAGCAGGCGGCCAGGATCACCCAGCCGCTGCTGCTGGCCTATGGCGCCGTCGACCGCCGCGTGCCGCTCTACCACGGCAACAAGTTCCGCGAGGCGGTGGCCAGCCACAACCAGCAGGTCGAATGGGTGGTGTATCAGGACGAAGGCCACGGCTGGACCCGGCCGGAGACGCGCTTCGATTTCTGGAAGCGGGTCGAGGCCTTCCTGGGAAGGCATATCGGGGCTGGCGCCGCGAAATAAAAAAACGGGCGCCGCGGCGCCCGTTTCTCATGAAGACCAATCGGCTTACTGCACGATGGTCTGGGCCTGGCCTTGTTCGCGGGCGCGGATCTCGCCGATGCGGTACACGGTTTCGCCGGCCGCCTGCAGCTGCGCCATGGCGGCGTCGGCATTGTCTTGCGAGACGATGACGGTCATGCCGATGCCGCAATTGAACACGCGGTGCATTTCGGCGTCGGCCACGCCGCCATGCTGCTGCAGCCACTGGAACAGCGGCGGCATGGTCCACGACGACGCGTCCAGCACGGCGGTCACGTTCTCCTGCAGCACGCGCGGGATGTTTTCCACCAGGCCGCCGCCGGTGATGTGCACCATGCCCTTGACTTCCATCGAGGCCATCAGCGCCAGCAGCGGCTTGACGTAGATGCGGGTCGGCGCCATCAGCACGTCGGACAGCTTGCGGCCGTGGAAGTCGGCTTCCAGGTCCGGCTTGGCGACGTCGATGATCTTGCGCACCAGCGAGTAGCCGTTGGAGTGGATGCCCGACGAGGCCAGGCCCAGCACCACGTCGCCCGGCACGATCTTGCTGCCGTCGATGAGCTGGGATTTTTCCACCGCGCCGACGGCGAAGCCGGCCAGGTCGTATTCGCCGTCCGGGTACATGCCCGGCATTTCGGCGGTTTCGCCGCCCAGCAGCGCGCAGCCGGACTGCTCGCAGCCCTTGGCGATGCCCGAGACCACGGCGGTGGCGGTGGCCACATCGAGCTTGCCGCAGGCGAAGTAGTCGAGGAAGAACAGCGGCTCGGCGCCCTGCACCAGGATGTCGTTCACGCTCATGGCCACCAGGTCGATGCCGACCGTGTCGTGGCGGTTCAGCTCGAAAGCGAGTTTCAGCTTGGTGCCGACGCCGTCGGTGCCCGAGACCAGGACCGGTTCCTTGAACTTCTTGCTGATCTCGAACAGGCCGCCGAAACCGCCGATGCCGCCCAGTACGCCTTCGCGCATGGTGCGCTTGGCAAGCGGCTTGATCGCTTCGACCAGGGCGTCGCCAGCGTCGATATCGACACCGGCGTCGCGGTAGGAGAGGGAAACATTAGATGGTTGGCTCATGGTATTTGGCAGCGGAGGCGGTAAAATAGAAGGCGGCAGACCCTGACCGGGGTCAATCCGGTATTTTAACATTAGCAAAACGGCCCTTCCCGCTCCCCGTTTTCCAGCCTTCCAGCAAACACAACAACAATTACATGCCATTTTCCCTCACGTCCGAGCAAAAACAGTCCACGTTCTGGTTGGCGCTCTGGCTGGCGGTGGCGCTGTTGCTGTACGCGCTGGGGCCGATCCTGTCGCCCTTCATCGCCGCCGCCATCCTAGCCTACATGCTGGGCGGCGCGGTCGACAAGCTCGAAGGCGGGCATCCTGGCAAGCGCCGCATGCCGCGCGTGATCGCCGTCTCGCTGGTGCTGACCGCCTTCTGCACCGCCGTGGTGGCCCTGTTCCTGACCGTGGTGCCGGTGCTGCGCGCCGAAATCCCGCTGTTGCAGGCCAAGGTGCCGGCCTTCTTCACCTGGCTCGACACCTTCGTGGCGCCCTGGCTGGCCGGCTACGGCATCCACGTGAAACTCGACAGCGCGGGCCTGCGCCAGCTGCTCGAGCAGCAAGTGGCGGCCGGCGGCGACGACATGTGGACCTCGGTGCTGGCCAAGGTGCGGGTGGGCGGCAGCGCGGTGCTGGGCTGGATCGCCACCCTGACCCTGGTGCCGGTGGTGCTGTTCTACCTGCTGCTGGACTGGCATGCGCTGCTGGCCCGCATCGAAGGCGCCATCCCGCGCCGCTGGGCCGCCAAGACCACCAGCATGGCGGTGGAATCGGACGTGCTGCTGGCCCAGTACCTGCGCGGCCAGCTCTTGGTAATGATCGTGCTGGCCGTGTATTACTCGGCGGCGCTGGCCTTCGTCGGCCTGGACGTGGCGCTGCCGGTAGGCGTGCTCACGGGCCTGCTGGGCTTCGTACCCTACCTGGGTTTTGGCCTCGGCATGCTGCTGGCGCTGGTGGCGGCCCTGCTGCAGTTTTCCGGCTGGGCCGGCCTGGCCTGGGTAGTGGCCATCTATACGGCCGGCCAGCTGATCGAGAGCTTCATCCTGACCCCGCGCCTGGTGGGCGAGCGCATCGGCCTGCACCCGCTGGCGGTGATCTTCTCGCTGATGGCCTTCGGCGAGCTGTTCGGCTTTGCCGGCGTGCTGCTGGCCCTGCCGGCATCGGCGGTGCTGATGGTGGGCTTCCGCCACCTGAAAAACCACTACCTGCGCAGCAGCTTTTATAATGCCGGGAGCAGCGAAGCATCCCATGATCCCGCACCCGACACATCCATGAGCCCGACACCATGAAACAGCTGGTGCTCGATTTAGGCGCCGAGCCGGCGCACAGCCTCGACACCTTCCAGGTGGGCGAGAATGCCGAACTGGCGCACCTGATGCACCAGTTCGCGCAGCGTGCATCGCGCGAGCACTTCGCCTACCTGTGGGGCGACAGCGGCGCCGGCAAGACCCACCTGCTGCAGGCCCTCGCCGCCAGCCCCGGCGCGCGCTACATCCCCTTCGACGCAGCGGAAGACCAGTTCGTGCACGCCGACGACGTCTCGCTCTACCTGCTCGACGACTGCGACCGCCTGTCGCCGCAGCGCCAGATCGACGCCTTTGCGCTGTTCAACCAGATCCGCGAGCACGGCACCTACATGGTCAGCACCGGTCCGGTGCCGCCGGGCGTGCTGGGCGTGCGCGAGGACCTGCGCACCCGCATGGGCTGGGGCCTGGTGTACCAGATCAAGGGCCTGTCGGACGACGAGAAGATCGCCGCCCTCACCCAGGCTGCCGAAGCGCGCGGTTTGACGCTGTCGGCCAGCGTGTTACCCTATTTGTTGTCTCACTTCAAGCGCGACATGCGGTCGCTGGCGACGATGCTGGACGCGCTCGACCAGTATTCGCTCGAGACCCAGCGCCCCGTCACCCTGCCGCTGCTGCGCGATTTGTTGCTTCAAGAAAACCAGCAGTCGGAATCCAAAGAATGACAAACCTTGCGCTGTTCGACCTCGACCACACCCTGCTGCCGATCGATTCGGACTATGAATGGGGTGAGTTCCTGGTCCGCGTTGGCGCGGTGGACGAAACCGCCTTCCGCGGCCGCAACGACGCGTTCTTCGCCCAATACCAGGCCGGCGTCCTCGATCCGGTCGAATACCTCGAATTCGCCCTCGGCACCCTGGCGCGCTTCCCGCGCGCCGAACTGGACGCCCTGTACGCGCGCTATATGCGCGAGGTGATCGAGCCGGCCATCCGGCCGCGCGCGCTGGCACTGGTGCGCGAGCACCAGGAAGCGGGCGACCTGGTGGCGATCATCACCGCCACCAACTACCACATCACCGCGCCGATCGCGGCCCGCTTCGGGGTCGAGCACCATATCGGCGCGATGCCGGAGTACGACGGCGCCGGCCAGCTCACCGGCCGGCTGCTCGGCACGCCCACCTCCGGGCCGGGCAAGATCACCCACATGCACGCCTGGCTGGAACGCCTGGGCCGCCCGTTCGACTCGTTCGAGCGCAGCCACTTCTACAGCGATTCGCACAACGACCTGCCGCTGCTCTCGATCGTTACCCATCCGGTCGCCACCAACCCGAGCGCCGTGCTCGCAACCCATGCGCGCGAGCAGGGTTGGCCAACTCTCCACCTATTCAATGATTAAGAAATTCATCCGCAAGATCCTGGGCGTCAAGGACGACGGCCGCGACCCGACCCAGGCCGTGATCCTCGGGCCCGACGAGCACAAGATCGATCCGCGCCTGGTCTCCAGCAACGCGATCAAGGTCACCCAAACGCTGCAGGAAGCCGGATTCGAGGCCTTCGTGGTGGGCGGCGCCGTGCGCGACCTGCTGCTGGGCGTGAAGCCAAAAGACTTCGACATCGCCACCAACGCCACCCCCGAGCAAGTGAAACGCCTGTTCCGGCGCGCCTTCATCATCGGCCGCCGCTTCCAGATCGTGCACGTGATGTTCGGCCAGGACCTGCTGGAGGTGACCACCTTCCGCGGCAACGGCAGCGACAACGCGCCGAAAGATGAACACGGCCGCGTCCTGCGCGACAATAACTTCGGCCCGCAGCACGAAGACGCGGCGCGCCGCGACTTCACCATCAACGCCATGTACTACGACCCGGCGACGCAAACGGTGCTCGACTACCACGGCGGCATCGAGGACATCCGCGCCAAGCTGCTGCGCATCATCGGCATGCCGGAAGCGCGCTACCGCGAAGACCCGGTTCGCATGCTGCGCGTGGTGCGCTTCGCGGCCAAGCTGGGCTTTACCATCGAGCCGACCACGCGCGCGCCGATCCCCGTGATGGCGCCCCTCATCGACAATGTGCCGGCCGCCCGCGTGTTCGACGAGATGCTGAAACTCCTGCTGTCGGGCCACGCGCTGGCCTGCCTGAAAGAGCTGCGCTCGGCCGGCCTGCACCACGGCCTGCTGCCGCTGCTCGACGTCGTTCTGGAGCAGCCGATCGGCATGAAGTTCGTGACGCTAGCCCTGGAATCGACCGACAGCCGCGTCAAGGCCGGCAAGGGTGTCTCGCCCGGCTTCCTGTTTGCTTCGCTCCTGTGGCACCAGGTGCTGGAAAAGTGGAACGCCTACCGCGCCGCCGGCGAAGCGCCGATCCCGGCCCTGCACCTGGCCGCCGACGACGTGCTGGACACCCAAACCGAGAACCTGGCCCTGCAGCGCCGCATCGCCACCGACATGCGCGACATCTGGGCCATGCAGCCGCGCTTCGAGCGCCGCACCGGCAAGGCGCCGTTCAAGCTGCTGGAACACCCGCGCTTCCGCGCCGGCTATGACTTCCTGCTGCTGCGCTGCGAATCGGGCGAGCTGCCGGGCGAGATCGGCGAATGGTGGACCGCGTTCTACGACGCCGAAGGCGGCGAGCGCGAACAGCTGCTGGCCGCGGCCAACAGCCGTGGCGAAGCTGGCCGCAGTGGCGAGCCGGCCAAGCGCAAGCGCGCGCCGCGCCGTGGCCCGCGCAAGGGCGGCGGCGGCGAAGGCGCGCCGGCGCCACAAGGCGGCGGCGAGGAATGATCGCCTGGATCGGCATCGGCGCCAACCTGGGCGACGCCCAGGCCAATGTGCTCGACGCCGTGCGCCGCCTGGCCCTGCTGGACGGCACCATGGTGGTCGAAACCTCGGGCCTGTACCGCACGGCGCCGATCGATTCCAGCGGCCCGGACTACGTCAACGCGGTGGCCTGCATCGACACCAGCTTTGATCCGCATGAACTGCTGGCGGCGCTGCAGGCCATCGAACTGGCGCACGGCCGCGAGCGGCCCTACCGCAACGCGCCGCGCACGCTCGACCTCGACCTCCTGCTGTATGGCGACCAGCTGATCGATACCGAATCGCTGAGCGTCCCGCACCCGCGCATGCACGAGCGGGCCTTCGTGCTGGCGCCGCTGGCCGAGATCGCGCCCGACCTCGTCATCCCGGGCCGCGGCCCGATCCACGACTTCCTGCCGCTGATTGCGCGCCAGGGTGTCGACAAGATTGCATGAGCATGCAGCTGCCCATCTGGTTCCAGACCGCCGGCCTGCTGGCGCTGTCGAACATCTTCATGACCTTCGCGTGGTACGGCCACCTGAAGAGCCTCAACCACCGCGCCTGGTATGTCGCGGCCCTGATCAGCTGGGGCATCGCGCTGTTCGAATACCTGCTGCAGGTGCCGGCCAACCGCATCGGCCACACCCAGTTCAGCCTGGCCCAGCTCAAGATCATGCAGGAGGCAATCACGCTGAGCGTGTTCGTGCCCTTCGCGATGTTCTACATGGACCAGCCGTTCAAGCTCGATTACGTGTGGGCGGCACTGTGCCTGGTGGGCGCGGTGTACTTCATTTTCCGGTCCTGAGTACTTCCTGCACGTTTGCGGCCGCCGCATTACACTACGCGTCTTGTCGAACGATCGTTTTAAAAGGAACCCCATGAGCGCTTACCTGCAGGGCCAGGACCCCGCCGCCAACGATGCACCAAAGCCGGTGCGCAAGGCCGTGACCGCGCCTTCGCTGCTGGCCATGCGCGCCGCGGGCGAGCGCATCGCCATGCTCACCGCCTACGACGCCAGCTTCGCCTCGCTGATGGACCGCTGCGCCGTGGACGTGCTGCTGATCGGCGATTCGCTCGGTATGGTGTGCGCCGGCTACGATTCGACCCTGCCGGTGACGGTGGCGGACGTGGCCTACCACACCGCCTCGGTGGCGCGCGGGAACAAGCTGGCGCTGGTGCTGGCCGATATGCCCTTCGGCAGCTACACCACGCCGGTGGAGGCCTACAACAACGCCGTGATCCTGATGCGCGCCGGCGCCCAGATGGTCAAGATCGAGGGCGGCGCCTGGCTCGCCGAGACCGTGCGCTTCCTGGTCGAGCGCGGCATCCCGGTATGCGCCCACATTGGCCTCACGCCGCAATTCGTGCATGCGTTCGGCGGCTTCAAGGTACAGGGCAAGACCGACGCGGCGGCCGAACAGCTCAAGGCCGACGGCCTGGCGCTGCAGGCGGCCGGCGCCTCGATGGTGGTGCTGGAAGCGATTCCCGCGGCGCTGGGCAAGGAAGTGACGGAACTGCTGGCCATGCCGACCATCGGCATTGGCGCGGGCCCGGACTGCTCCGGCCAGGTGCTGGTGATGCACGATCTGCTGGGCGTTTTCCCGGGCCGCAAGGCGCGCTTCGTGAAGAACTTCATGGAAGGCCAGACCAGCATCGACGCCGCCGTCACCGCCTACGTGGCGGCCGTGAAGGACGGCAGCTTCCCCGGCCCGGAGCACTGCTTCTAAGGCTTGATGATGGACGGGCAGAGCGCGACCACCCGTCTGTTCCTGGCCCTGTGGCCCGATCCGGCCGTGCGCCACTTGTTGACGCAGTGGCGCGACGCCTGGCACTGGCCGCGCGGCGCCACGCCGGTGGCGGCCGACCAGCTGCACGTCACCCTGCACTTCCTCGGCAGCCAGCCAAGTGAACGCCTGCCCGACTTCCTCGACGGCTTTGCCGTGCCCTTCGACCCCTTCCAGCTCGTTCTCGACCGCGCCGTGGTGTGGCATAACGGGATCGCGGTGCTCGAGCCGCAGGCCACGCCGCCGGCGCTGGAAGCGCTGCACGTGCGCCTGGGTGAAGCATTGCTTGCGCTTGGCCTGCCGCCGGAAGCGCGCCGCTATCGCCCGCATGCGACGATGGCGCGGCGGGCCACCGGGGCTACCGTGCCCACGACGCGGCCACCCGTTTCCTGGGAAGTGAGCGGCTATGCGCTGGTGGAATCGAAGAACAGCGTGTACACGGTACTGCGCAGCTACACCTGAGTACAGCGGCCAGGATTCACTTCTTCGACGCGGCGATCCAGCGGTCCACGTTTTCCTCCAGCACGGCCAGCGGCAGGGTGCCGTCGCCCAGCACCACGGCGTGGAAGGACGGCAGGTCGAATTTCGGGCCCAGCGCAGCGCTGGCCCGCTGGCGCAGCTCGGCAATCTTCAGCGCCCCGACCTTGTAGCCGAGCGCCTGGCCCGGCCAGGCCATGTAGCGCTCGATGGCGTTCCTGGCCACCGCTTCGCTGTAGCCGTTGGTCTCGCGCAGGTAGGCGATCGCTTGTTCGCGGCTCCAGCCTTTGGCGTGCAGGCCGGTATCGACCACCAGGCGCGCGGCCCGCAGCAGTTCCGAGTTGAGGTGGCCGAAGTACTGGGCCGGGTCGTCGAACACGCCCATTTCCACCCCCAGGGTTTCGGCATACAGCGCCCAGCCCTCGATATAGGCGTTGTTGCCGCCGAAGCGGCGGAAGTCCGGCAGGGACTTTTCCAGTTGCAGGGCAATCTGGAAGTGGTGGCCAGGACGCCCTTCGTGCATGTACAGGCTGGTCATCTTGGTGCTGTCGTAGGTGCTTGCGCCGTTGACGACCGACCAGAAGATGCCGGGACGCTTGCCGTCGATGCTCGGTCCCGTGTAGTGGTCGGAAGCCGTCGCCCGCGTCAGTTCAGGTTCGAGGCGCTGTTCCAGCGCGGCCCTGGGCACCAGCGTGAAGAAGGCCGGCAGCCTGGCCGACAGCACGGTATCGAGCTTGCGGTAGGCATCCAGGATTTCCTGGTCGTCCTTGAACGGCTTGTACCTGGGCTGTTCGCCCACCCACTTCGGCAGGCCCGCAGCAGGGCCGTCGTAGCCCAGTTTCGGGCCGACCGCGGCCAGCAGTGCCTGGATGCGCGCCACTTCGGCCAGGCCGATCGCATGGATGGCCTCCGGCGCCAGCGTGGTCGTGGTGTTGTCGGCGACCTTGGCCCGGTACCATGCGGCGCCGTTCGGCAAGGCCCCGATACCCGACGTAGCGCGCCCTGCCGGCAGGTAGTCCTGTTCCAGGAAGCGGACCAGGCGCGCCAGCGCCGGATTGAGGCGCTGGTCGATCTCGGCGGCATAGTCCGCGGCCAGCCGGCGCTTGTCGGCATCGGCCAAGCCGGCCGGCAGCGCGGGAATCGCTGCATAGAACGGGCTGGCGCCGGCGGTCTTGCTGATGAGGGCCTGGTACTGCGGCAAGGCCGCCACGATCAGCGACTTGGGCAGCACGATCCCGGTCTTGACCCCTTCGCGCATGTTCGCGATGGCCTGGTCGATCCACGGCGTCAGCTGCTTGATCCGGCTCAGGAAAGCCCGGTACTGCGCCGGTGTCTCGATGCTTTGGAAGGACTTGCCATTGGCCAGGTTCGCCAGCAGCATCGGCATGGTGAACATCATCTGGTCGATCGGCAGCAGGTGGTCGGGAAAGCGCAGGTTTTCCAGCCCGGCCTTGAATTCATGGTCCAGGATCTTGTAGCTGATGCGGTCGTCGCGCTCCAGCTTCGATGGATCGATCGCGCGCAGGCGCTGCGCGAATTGCCTGAAGTCGGCCTGGCGGCGCGCGCGCTCGGCCGGGCCGATGCTCATGCCGATCTGGTCGTCGAAACGGGTGTCGCCGAAGAAGCTGGCGTAGGTGGGGTCGAAGCGCGCCTTGCTCATGTAGTAGTCATCGGCCAGGCGCTTGAGCTGCATGGCCGGGGCAGCCTGCGCCTGGATGGCCGTCGCAGCCTTGGTGGCCGCCTGTACCGGCGCCACGATTGCAAACGCCAATGTGGCGGCGCCGATCGCTTTCGACATCACAGCAAGCTTCATATACCCTCCCCGAAAAGTTTCAATTTAACAAACACGACGAGCCTAGCATGCATTTTCCTGTCACTGAAAAGCAAAGTGCGTGGCATTCACTTTGTTGTCGGATAGGGACACGGCGGATCCAGCAACAGCATGGGCTTATCCGCCTTTACAATCGCAGCATGACAAGCGACCACACCGACTTTCGCCGGATGGGACCGGGCGACCTGGACGCCGCGCTGCAGGCGTCGCGGCAGCGCACGCTCGCCCTGTTCGATGCCCATGCCGCCGCCGGCCACGCGCAGGCGGCCCGCGTGCCACGCCTTGCCATCGTGAACCCGCCGCTGTGGGAGCTCGGGCACCTCGCCTGGTTCGCCGAATGGTTCGTGCTGCGCCAGGCCGCCGGCAGCGGGCCGGGTGACGCCATCGGCCCTTCGCTGCTGGCGCAGGGCGACCGCTGGTTCGACTCGAACACGGTGGCGCACGACGCGCGCTGGGCGCTCGACCTGCCCGAGCCCGGCGCCCTCAAGGCCTACTGCCGCGACGTGCTGGAGCAGGTACGGGAGCAGCTGGCGCGCACGCTGGATGACGACGCGGCGCTCTACCCCTATCGCCTGGTGCTGGCGCACGAAGACATGCACGGCGAAGCCCTGCTCTACACCTTGCAGACGCTCGGCGCGGCGCCGCCCGAGCCGCGTGCAGGCGCCGCCGGCGAGGTGGACGATGCCTGCAGGCCCGGCGAGATCGCCTTCGCTGGCGGTGAGCTGCTGCTCGGCGGCGACCAGTCGCGCGGCTTCGTGTTCGATAACGAAAAGCTGGCCGCACGCTGCGATATCGCTCCGTTCGCGATCGACGCGGGCCTGGTCTCGAACGCGGCCTATCTCGCCTTCGTGCGCGACGGCGGCTACCAGCGCCACGGCTACTGGAGCGAAGCCGGCCGCGCATGGCTGGCCCACACGAAGCGCGCAGCGCCGCGCTACTGGCGGCGCGACGGCCGGGCGAGCGAATGGCACGACCTGCGCTTTGGACGCAGGGCAGGACTGGATCCCGCGGCGCCGGTGCGCCACGTGAACCTGCATGAAGCGCAGGCATATTGTGCATGGGCCGGCAGGCGCCTGCCGCGTGAAGAGGAATGGGAGTTCGCGGCGGCCGGGGGCGATCCCCGCTTTGCCTGGGGCCAGCTGTGGGAGTGGACCGATTCACCCTTCCTCCCCTACCCCGGCTTTGCCGCCGACCGCTATCGCGAATACTCGGCGCCCTGGTTTGGCAGCCGCCAGGTCTTGCGCGGCGCCTCGTTCGCCACGCCGGCGCGGCTGCACTCGCCGCAGTTCCGCAATTTCTATACGCCCGGGCGCGACGACATTTTTGCCGGCTTCCGTAGCTGCGCGATGTAACTTCGCGCAATCAAACTCGGGGTCAGGTCTGACACTTGGACACGGGCTCATCCTTGGCATGGTTTCGATGCCGAAGCCCACATCGCGTGCGTAGGCGCGTTGCTGCGCTCCAGTTCCGCCAGCGTCGATCTACCGTCCAGCTTGTGTCCAAACAATCAAACTTCGGGGTCAGGTCTGACATTTGGACACGGGCTCATCCTTGGCATGGTTTCGATGCCGAAGCCGACATCGCTTGCGTAGGCGCGTTGCTGCGCTCCAGTTCCGCCAGCCTCGATCTACCGTCCAGCTTGTGTCCAAATGTCAGACCTGACCCCGAAGTGCGGCGTTTCTTTCCCCCTCGGGAGGGGGCTGTATCTCCCAAAAGGCCATGCCAGAATGTTTCCCATCGGTCGACTGCATGAGACAGTCGCCCCTGGACGAATCATCATTCTGGAGCACAGCATGGCTAACTACGAAAACGCGATCCAACAACTCTACGTCGCCTACTACAACCGTCCCGGCGATCCTGCCGGCCTGGCGTTCTGGCATGGCGTGGTCGAGGCCCAGGGCGGCGACACGTCCGCGGTCTGCGCCGCCTTTGCTTCGTCGGCCGAGTACATCGCAAACTACGGCGGCAAGGACAACCGCACCGTGGTCAACACCGTCTACCGCAACCTGTTCGGCCGCGACGGCGAGCCGGCGGGCCTGGATTACTGGGCCAAGGCGCTCGATGCGCGCCTGATCACGGTCGACGGCGTGGTGACTGCCATCGCAGGCGGCGCCCGCAACGATGACCTGGTCGCCTACGCCAACAAGGTCAAGTTCGCCACCAGCTTCACCAGCGCGCTCGACCTGCATCCTGAGAAAGCCGCGTACAACGGCAGCGAAGCCCTGGCCTACGCCAAGCAGCTGACGTCGGCCGTCACCACCGACGCCTCGCTGGCGACGGCGACCGCCGGCCTGGATGCCTCGACCGCCGCGTTCGTGGCGGCCAGCAAGGCGCCGATCGTGTTCACCCTGAGCGCCAACGCCGACGCCGGCGTCGCCTTCAAGGGCGGCGGCGGCAACGACACCTTCAACGCCACCGCTGCCACTTTCTCGGCCGGCGACAGCATCCACGGCGGCGGCGGCGTCAATACCCTGTTCGTCATCGACAACGGCAGTGCGCTGGCGACCACCGCCCCGGCCGGGGCGTCGGTGACCAACGTCCAGCACATCACCATGAGCACCAAGGGCGGCGTGGGCAACGCCGCGGCCTATGACATGTCGGGCTTCGCGGGCCTGCAGGTGGTGGACATCAGCGCCGCCGGCGCCGTCAACGTGAAGGTCGCCGATGCCGTCGACCTGGTCGTCGGGACCAGCGCCGGCGCCGTTACCACCAGCGGCGGCCGTTCGGTCTCGGTGACCGGCAACACGGGCGCGGCCAACCTGAGCGGCAATTTGCTCGCCTCGGTCAACCTGGCCAACACCAGCCAGGCCGCGACCATCGACAACGCCACCATCGACCACCTGCTGTCCCTGGGCTTGACCAATGTGGGCAACGGCGCGACAGTGACCGACGCCACGGCCAAGACCATCAACCTGCAGGTCAATGCGGCGCAGGGCGGCGCTGGTTCGCACATCAACCTGGCCGCCGCCAAGGCCACCGCCCTGAATATCGACAACGCCACCGCCTTCCAGCTCACCACCACCGCGCTGGCCGCGGACGACAAGCTGGCCACCATGACCTTGAGGGGCGCCGGCAGCTTCAGCGCCGACGTCTCCGGCATCGCATCCTTGAACACCTTCGACGCCTCGCAATCCAGCGGCGCCAACACCGTCTCCGCCACCAGCACGGCGGGCCTGGTGCTCAAGGGTGGCTCGGGCGTGGACAAAGTCTCGATGGCCGGCTTCCTGGCGGGGAATGCAGTGGTCGAACTGGGCGCCGGCAACGACCGCTACGAATTCACCCGCACCGCACTGAGCGGCGCCCGGGTCGACGGCGGCGCAGGCGTCGACACCATCGTCGCCAACGACGCCGCCCTGTTCGGCGTGACCAGCAACGTCGTCTACAGCAATTTCGAGACCCTCGATTTCTCGAGCGGAAAAGGGGTGTATGACCTCGACCGCGCCGGCAGCGTCACCACCCTGCACAGCCATGCGCGGCTGCGCGACGTAGTCGAATTCACCAACGGCCGCGCCAACTCCACCATCGAGTTCGCCAGCCTGGACACCAATCTCGACCTGAGCGGGAAGGCCACCGAGCAGCACACCATCGGTGCGACCGTCAAGTTCACGCTGAAAGACGCTTCCGGCGCCAACGACAAGCTCACCATCAGCATGACCGCGAACGATGCGCAGGCCGACGGCCGCACCAATGGCCTGGTCCAGGGCAACATCATCGAAACCAGCGGCATCGAAACGATCACCCTGCATTCGAGCGCCAACAAGCTCGAACCCGACAACCCGGCGACCGGCACCAACGAAGCGCGCACCGCCGCCGACTACGTGAACGGTTTCTCCTACCTGTACGCCCAGGGCAGCAAGACGATCCTGGTGACCGGGGACGCCAGCATGCGCTTGCTGACGGCCATCTCCGACACCCTCACCAACTTCGACGCTTCCGCCTCGACCGGCAACGTGAACTTCGACGGCGTCACCCGCAAGGCCGGCGTGCCGGATACGGCGCTGAACTACATCGGCAGCCAGGGCATGGATTACTTCCAGTCGACCAAGTCGGGCGTCGTCTTCCAGGGCAACGACGGCAAGGACACCGTGCTGCTGTACCGCTACGAACAGGTGAAGGACATCATCAAGTTCACCGATGCCAGCGACTCGCAGCTGGTCTGGGCTTCGCAGGGCAAGGCGCAAGTCAACGGCTGGGACACGATCTATGACTTCCAGGTCGGGGTCGACAAGATCGACCTGTCCGCCTTGCACCTGGCGGCCGGCACCAACCGCGACGGCTTCGCCACGATCAAGCTGGCGTCGAACACCGACCACATCCTGCAATCCACACTCAAGGACGGGGTCGGCGTGTTCAACGACAACGGCACGATGCGCTCGATCGCCTTCGCCATGTACGGCGTCGACGACGGCTGGATGCTGGTCGACGTCAACGGCGACGGCGACTACACCAGCGGCACCGACATGATCTTCAGCATGTACGGCAACACCGCGATCCCGGTGATGAGCGACTTCATCTTCTGATCCTCATTTCGCTCACTTCGCACTTCGGGGTCAGGTCTGACATTTGGACACGGCCCCGGCTGTAGGCGCAAGCTACGGTCGAGCTCGTGTCCGATTGTCAGACCTGACCCCGAAGGTTTCAGGTGTGGCGCTGGATGATGCGGGCGCTCATGGCGATGACGAGGCCGGACAGCGACAGCGCGCCCAGCGCCACCATGATGCTGGCCTGCGAGGCGATGTAGCCCAGCACCGGTGGCGCCAGCAGCAGGCCGCCGTAGCCCAGCGTCGCCACCGCCGCCACGCCCGCCCCGGCGCTCATGCCGGGGATGCGCGAGGCGGCGCCGAACAGCAGCGGGACCACGTTGGCGGCGCCAATGCCGATCAGGGCGAAGCCGGCCGCCGACAGCAGGAAGTGGGTGCTCATGACCGCGGTGGCCAGGCCGGCGAACATCGCCAGCCCTCCCAGCACCATCACGCGCAGCGCGCCGAAGCGCAGGATCATGCGGTCGCCGGCGAAGCGGCAGGCTGCCATCGCGATCGAGAAGGCCGAATAGGCCAGGGCGGCGGTGGCCGGCAAGGCGCCGGTACGCTCCTGCATCAGCAGCGCGCTCCAGTCGACCAGCGCGCCTTCCACCGCAAAGCACAGCAGCGCCAGCAGCCCGAGGCCCAGGGCGGCGCCACGCGGCAGCTGGAAGTGGCTGCCGCCTTCGTGGCTGGGCGCGAAAGCCAGCACGCGCGGGGCGGCCGCCGCCAGCGCCATCGCAGTGAGCACCCCCATCGCCAGGGCGCCCTGGCCGTCGCCCCAGCCCTGGCCGATGAAGATGCCGCCCAGCCCTGCGCCGAGCAGGCCGCCGAGGCTGAAGAATCCGTGGAACGAAGACATGGTCGGCACGCCGCGCGCGGTTTCGACCTCGCTCGCATTCGCATTCATGGCCACGTCCAGCGCGCCGTTGCTCACGCCGAAGGCAAAGGCCGCCAGGAACAGCAGGCGCAGGTCGCTGATCCCCATGATCACGGCCAGCAGCGCGGCGAAGGCGAAGCCGGACAGCAGCGTCATGCGGCGCGTGCCCCAGCGCGCGGTGAAGCCGCCCATCAGCGGCATCGCCAGCAGCGCGCCGGCGGCGATGGTGAGCAGCACCATGCTCAAGGTGCCGGTGTCGATGCCGGTGCGCGCCTGCACCACCGGCACGTGCGCGGCCCACAGGCCGATGCCGGCGCCGTTGAGCAGGAAGACGGTGGAGATCGACCAGCGTGCGGCCGCGAGCGAAGCAGTAGTGTGGCTCATGTCCTGGCCTTTGCCGCGATGCGCAGCTCGAGGGCCGGATGCGCTTCGCGCAGGCGGGCGATGGTGGCCGGGGGCGCGTCGGCTTCCAGTACCAGGTAGTCGAGTTCGGCCAGCGCGCCGAAGGCGAACGGCGCGCTGTCGACCAGGCGTTCGTTGAGCACCGCCGCCGCGCGCCGCGTGCTGCCGGCCAGCATGGCGGCCTTGATGGCCGCTTCCTCGGCGTCCGATGCCGCCAGGCCGCGCTCCGGATCGAGCGCGCAGATGCCGACGATGCACAGGTCGGCGCGCAGCTGCTGCAGGTCGGCCAGGGTGCGGGCGCCGAGCACCGCGCCGCAGGCCGCGTGGTAGGTCCCGCCCAGCAGCACGATGCGGGTGCTGCGCAAGTCGCCCAGCGCCAGCGCCAGCTGCGGGCTGTTGGTGACGATGGCGGCGGCCTGGCCGTCCTCCAGCAGGCGCGCCACCGCCAGGTTGGTGGAACCGGCGTCGACCAGCACCGTGTCGCCGGGCCGGATGCAGTCGCGCAGCGCCTGCGCCAGCGCGGCCTTGCGGGCGACGTCGGCGTCGATCCGTTCCCCGAAGCTGGCGCTGCGGGTGCGCCGTACCGCCCCCCCGTGCACGCGGCGCAGCAGCCCGGCCGCGTCGAGCTCGCGCAGGTCGCGCCGGACCGTATCGTCGGAGGTGTCGAGGCGCTGGGCCAGTTCGGTTGCCAGCACCCGGCCCTCGCGCTCGACGGCGTCGAGGATGGTCTGGCGGCGTTCTTCTGCAAGCTGCATGCTGTTCTCCTGATCGGTAGCCTCACTTTAGCCAAACAAGCAAATATCCGCAAGTTAACGCAAAAACGCGGCAAACCACGCATTCGATGCACTGTCGTGCATACAACATCTCCCTCCTTCCGCATAGGCGGCCCCGCGAGAAGTTGTTAAACTTCATCAACTTTAGTAAGAGAACATCATGGACAAGTCCGCTGCCATTCTCATCGTCGACGATTACCTCCTGATCCGCACCCACGTGCGCCAGGTGCTGGCCGAACTCGGTTTCCTGAACGTGTTCCAGGCCGATAACGGCAAGACCGCGCAGGACCTCATGCGCAAGCAACCGATCGACATCGTCGTGGGCGACTGGGGCATGCCGATCATGAGCGGGATCGACCTGCTCAAGTGGATGCGCAGCGACCACCGCTACGTGAGCACGCCGTTCATGATGCTCACCGCCGAGGCCAATCCGCAATCGGTGCGCACGGCGCTGCAGGCCGGCGTGAACGCGTACATGATCAAGCCGTTCACCGTGCACAGCTTCGCCTGCAAGTTCATGGGCATGCTGGGCGTGCAGCTCGAAACCAGCCCGGCGCTGCCGTTCTCGCGCGCCGGCCTGGCGGCGGCAGTACCGCGGCCGACGGCGGCGCCCACGCCCGCCGCCCCCGCTGCACCCCCTGCGCCCACCCCGGCGCCGGCGCCCGCAGTGCTGCCCGCATCGAACGTCATCGGCCTGGAACGCCCGATCGGCGAGCGCGTAAAAAAATGCACGGTGCTGATCGTGGACGACATCCCGACCAACATCGAAGTGCTGGCCGGCGTGCTGAAGGACGACTACGCGATCAAGGTCGCCATCAGCGGCAAGAAGGCGCTGGAGATCGCCGACGCCTTCCACATCGACCTGATCCTGCTCGACATCATGATGCCGCTGATGGACGGCTTCGAGACCTGCCGCCAGCTCAAGGCCAACCCGAAGACGGCGGGCATCCCGATCATCTTCCTGTCGGCGCGCGACGGCACCGAGGACGTGGTGGCGGGCCTGCGCCTGGGCGCGGTGGACTACGTGTCCAAGCCGGCCGACCCCACCATCCTGAAGGCGCGCCTGTCGGCCCACCTGCTGCTGGCCACCGCGATGCAGGACATCAAGCGCCAGAACGAACTGCTGATCGACAACGCGCGCCTGCGCGAGGACGTCGAGCGCATCACGCGCCACGACCTGAAAAGCCCGATCGCGGTGGCGCTGCACGGCACCCAGGCGCTGCTGGTCAGCCCGCTCACGCCGACCCAGCGCGAGCATGCGCACATGATCGAGACGGCCGCCGAGAACGCGCTCGAGATGATCAACCGCACCCTCGACGTCTACAAGATGGAGCAGGGCAGCTACCAGCCCGCGCTGCAGATATTCGACCTGGGCGACATGCTGGGCAAGGTCTGCCGGCAGGCCAGCTTCACCTTCGACAGCAACGACGTCACGATCGGCTTTGAGCAGCCGGAAGACGTGATGTGCCTGGGTGAGCCGCTGCTGTGCTATTCCCTGTTCAACAACGTGCTGAAGAACGCCATCGAGGCTTCGCCGCCCGGCGGCAAGGTGAGCGTGAACATCGCACCGGGCTACGGCAACCTGCACGTCATGGTCGACAACGCCGGCGAAGTGCCGGCGGCCGCGCGCGAGCACTTCTTCGAGAAGTACGCGCCCTCGAACAAGATCGGCGGCAACGGGCTGGGGACCTATTCGGTGCGCCTGATGGCCGAGGTCCAGGGCGGCAGCGTCAGCATGGACACGGGCCACGGCCGCACGCGCCTGACGGTTACCCTGCCCTGCCCGTAAGGCCGGGCTGCGTGGCCGACTTCCCGCAATCCGCGCAACGAATCCTGCAACTGGCGACATGGGCGGCCCGCCGCGCCGCTCCTCGCGCCATACTGCGAGCATGACTACTTCGCCCTCGCCTGCCGCAGCCAATACCCTGATGTGGAGGATCTACATCCTGGTCTGGCTGGTCTACGGAATCTTCCTGTCGCTCGCCGACCAGCTCGACCGCCTGACCGGCGGGCGCTTCGACCCGGACCGCGCGGTGCTGACCTTCGTCAGCCTGCTGCCGTCCGCCCTGCTGCTGGCGCTCGTGTGGCCGCTGACAGGTGCGCTCGAACGCCGCCACACCCGGCTGCCCGCCATCGTTTTCATCCACTTCCTGGCCGCGCCCATCTTCGCGCTGGTGTCGCAGGGACCGTTCTGGATGCTGTTCCCGACCGGCAGGTCATTCACCTGGTACGTCTGGCCGCTGCTCTACCACGCCATGACCTACCTGCTCGGCGCCGGCATTTTCCACCTGGTGCGCGCCAACAAGGCCGCGCACCGCCAGGCGCTGGCCATGAAGGACGCGCAGAACCTCCTGATCGCGTCCGAACTATCCGCGCTGCGCAACAAGCTCAACCCGCACTTCCTGTTCAACACGCTGCACTCGATCATCGCGCTCACCCAGCGCAATCCGGCCGCTGCCGAGACCGCGCTGTTCCAGTTCTCGGACATGCTGCGCTATGTGCTCGACACGGAACGCAGCGGCACCGACCGCGTCACGCTCGACGCGGAGCTCGATTTCGTGCGCGACTACCTGGAGCTGGAACAGCTGCGCCTGGGCGAGCGCCTGCATGTGGAATGGGACCTCGACCAAGACGCGGGGGACCACCCGCTGCCGGCGCTGTCGCTGCAGCCGCTGGTGGAGAACAGCATCAAGCATGCGTTCAACCCGCACAGCCGGCCCGGCATCCTGCAGATCCGCACCCGCCGCGACGCCGCCACCGGCGCCCTGAGCATGACGGTGCGCGACACCGGCCCCGGCGCCGATCCGGCGGCCATCGCCGCGTCGCCCGGCCTGGGACTGCGCACGGTGGAACGGCGCCTGCAGCTCGACTACGGCAGCCGCGCCGCCCTGCGGGTGCAGTCGGCGCCAGGCCAGGGCTTTGCCGTCACCGTCACCATTCCCGCGGCACGCCAGGAGAGCTACGCATGAACATGAAGACGGCGTTTTTCGCCGAAGACGAACCGCTGGCGCGCGACGTGCTGCGCGACGCCATCTACGCCCACCCGTCGCTGCGCCTGGTGGGCGAAGCGGCGGACGGCGCCAGCGCGCTGGAGCGGATCGAACGCCTGCGTCCCGAGGTGGTGTTCATGGACATCCAGATGCCGGAGATGACCGGGCTGGAGGTGCTGCGCCGGCTCGACTACCTGCCGCAGATCGTCTTCACCACGGCCTACGACCAGTACGCGGTGACGGCCTTCGAGCTCAATGCGGTGGACTACCTGCTCAAGCCCTTCACCCAGGCGCGCTTCGCCGCTGCGGTGGGGCGGCTGCTGGAGGGCCCCATCCACGAGCGCGACACCCTCGGCCTCGCGCTTGCCGCCGCGACGAATGCGCCGGCGCGGCTGGAGCGCATCCTCGTGCGCGATCGCGGCCGCATCTTCCCGCTCGCGGTAGGCGAGATCGAATACATGAAGTCGGATTCGAAATACACGGTGATCACCGCGCGCGGCCAGAACTTCCTGGTGCGCATCGGGATTTCGGAACTCGAAGCCCAGCTCGATCCGGCGCGCTTCGTGCGCATCCACCGCTCCACGCTGGTGAACCTGGATTTCGTGGAGTCGATGCGCGCCGACGAGCAGTCGCAGTTGCAGATCCACATGCGCGACGGGACCGTACTGGGGGCGAACCGCGACGCCTCCAAGCTACTGCGCGACATGGCGATCTGAGCGACGTTAAGGTTCAGACCCGGATCCAGGTCGTCTTCAGCTCCGTGTACTTGTCAAAGGCATGCAATGACTTGTCGCGCCCATTGCCCGACTGCTTGTAGCCGCCGAAGGGCACGGTGATGTCGTCGTTGTCGTACTGGTTCACGTGCACGGTGCCGGCGCGCAGGGCGCGCGCGGTGCGGATCGCCTTGCTCATGTCGGCGGTCCACACGCCCGCGGCCAGGCCGTAGGGCGTGGCATTGGCCTGGCGCACCGCCTCGTCGAGGTCGGTGAACGACAGCACCGACAGCACCGGGCCGAAGATCTCTTCGCGCGCGATCCGCATGCTGGCGTCCACGCCGTCGAACAGGGTGGGCTCGATGAACAGGCCGCCGCTGTCCTGGCGCGCCGCGCGGCCGCCCGCGAGCAGGCGTGCGCCTTCCAGCTTGCCGTCGTCGATATAGCCGAGCACCGTTTTCATCTGGATAGTGTCGACGATGGCGCCCATCACGGTCTCCTCATTCAGCGGGTCGCCCGGCATGTGGCGCGGCAGCAGGGCCAGCGCCTTTTCTAAAAACGCCTCCTTGATCGAGGCCTCCACGAACAGGCGCGAAGGCGCGTTGCAGCTTTCTCCCTGGTTGAAATAGATGGAACCGATCGCGCCCTCCACGGCGGCGTCCAGGTCGGGGCAGTCGGCGCAGACGATGTTGGCCGACTTGCCGCCCAGTTCCGTCCAGGCGCGCTTGAGGTTGGACTGGCCGGCCATCTGCAGGATCTGCTTGCCGGTGCGGGTGGAGCCGGTGAAGCCGATGCAGTCGATGTCCATGTGCAGCGCCAGCGCGCTGCCCACTTCGTTGCCGTAGCCGGGCAGCACGTTGAATACGCCGGGCGGCAGGCCCGCCTCGAGGGCCAGTTCGGCCAGCCGCAGGGAGGTCAGCGGCGCCTTTTCGGAGGGTTTCAGGATCACGCTGTCGCCGGCGGCAAGCGCCGGAGCGATCTTCCACGCGGCCATCAGCATCGGGTAGTTCCAGGGGATGACGGCGGCCACCACGCCCACCGGCTCGCGCGTGATGAGGGCCAGGCTGTCCTCACCCGTGGGCGCGACCTGGTCGTAGATCTTGTCGATGGCTTCGGCGTACCAGCGGATGCAGTTCTGGGCCAGCTGCACGTCCACGCTCAGGCTGTAGCGGATCGGCTTGCCCATGTCGAGGGTTTCCAGCAGCGCCAGCTCGTCGCGCTGTTCCAGCATCAGGTCGGCGAAGCGCAGCAGCACGCGCTTGCGCTTGGCCGGGGCCATGCCGGCCCAGCGGCGGTCTTCGAATGCGCTGCGGGCGCTGGCCACGGCGGCATCGGCGTCGGGCGCGTCGCAGCGGGCGACCTCGGCCAGCTTTCGGCCATCGACCGGCGACAGGCAGTCAAAACGGGCGCCGGAGCGGGCCTTGACCCGGAACCCGTCGATGAATGCGCGGCCGTCGATGGCCAGCGCGGCGGCGCGTTCATGCCAGTTTGTGGTGGACATGCCAGTTTCCTTCACGGTTGAGCAACACTCGATGCCAAATACTAGCAAAGTTGATCCAACGGCCAGATTCTGCCTTTATAATCGCGGATTTTCCGCCCGTTAATTTTCCTCCCCCGGAGCCTTGATCGCATGAATACCACCCTCATCGTTTTCGTCGCGCTTTACCTGCTCGGCACGCTGGCAATCGGGGTATGGGCGGGCACGCGGATCAAGAATACCAGCGACTTCGCGGTGGCCGGGCGCAGCCTGCCACTGATCATGGTGATCACCACGACCTTCGCCACCTGGTTCGGCGCCGAGACCGTGATGGGCGTGCCGGCCAAGTTCGTGCAGGGCGGCCTGAACGCCGTCATCGAAGACCCGTTCGGCGCCGGCATGTGCCTGATCCTGGTCGGCCTGTTCTTCGCCTCCAGGCTGTACAAACTGAACCTGCTGACCATCGGCGACTATTACCGCCAGCGCTACGGCAAGGGCATCGAGATCTTCTGCTCGGTGGCGATCATCCTGAGCTACCTGGGCTGGGTGGCGGCGCAGATCACGGCGCTGGGCCTGGTGTTCACGGTGCTCACGGGCGGCGCCATGTCGCCTGCGATGGGCATGTTCGTCGGCACCATGGCGGTGCTGATCTACGTGGTGGTGGGCGGCTTCCTGGCCGTGGCCATCACCGACTTCATCCAGATGATCGTACTGGTGGTGGGCATGACCATCATCGCCTTCTTCGCGGCCGACCTGGCCGGCGGCCCGGACAAGGTGCTGGCGATGGCGCAGCAGGCCGACCTGTGGCGCGTGCTGCCGGAGCCGAGCTTCACCGACATCATGTTCTTCATCGGCGCGGCCATCACCATGATGTTCGGCTCGATCCCGCAGCAGGACGTGTTCCAGCGCGTGATGTCGGCCAAGGACGCCCCCACTGCCCGCACCGGCGCGGTCATCGGCGGCGCCAGCTACATCCTGTTCGCCTTCGTGCCGATGTTCATCGTGGCCGCGGCCGTGGTGGTGATGGGCGACTCGGCCATGGACATCGCCAAGAACGACTACCAGCGCCTGCTGCCGACCTTCATCATGACCAAGATGCCGCTGGTGATGCAGATCCTGTTCTTCGGCGCGCTGCTCTCGGCCATCAAGAGCACCTCGTCGGCCACGCTGCTGGCGCCGTCGACCAGTTTTGTAGAGAACATCCTGCTCAACCTGCGTCCCGGCATGAAGGACAAGGACAAGTTGCTGGCCATGCGCGTGACGATCGTGATCTTCGCCGCGACCGTGCTGCTGTATGCGATCGCGATGGAGGGCACCTCGATCTATGAGCTGGTGTCGAGCGCCTACCAGGTGACCCTGGTGGGTGCCTTCGTGCCGCTGGTGATGGGCCTGTACTGGAAGCGCGCGACCACGCAGGGGGCGATCCTGTCGATCGGCGCGGGCATCGTGGTGTGGCTGCTGTTCTTCCCGCAGATTACGACCTGGGGCGAGCATTTCCCGGGGCAGCTGGCGGGGCTGGTGGCGGCGTTTATCGGGATGTTCGTGGGGTCGCTGGCGCCGCAGGTGTTGCAGAATCGGAGTGAGCCGGCGAAGCATATTGTGGGTGGTTTAAGCTAACGCGGCGCGACGAAATTGGATCCCGGCCTTCGCCGGGATGACGGTTTTTAAGCTAACGGAGGAAGTACGTTAGCGATATTCATGCGTTAGCTGTTGAACCGTCGTACCCGCCACTGGCGGCTACGACTTCCGGCGCAGGCCGGAACCCAAGTTCGCCGCACACCCCTAACTACTCCATCCACCCGCGCGCCTGAACCTCCGCCAAGGTCAAATCCAGACAGTACCCAATCCGCTCCACCATCTCATCGATCTGCGCCACCGTCATCGACAGCGGCGGCGCAACAATCATCCGGTCCCCCACCGCCCGCATGATCACGCCATTGTCGAACATATGCTTCCGGCACAGCATCCCCACCGCATGGGTCGACGCGAACGCTTCGCAGTCATGCACCGAAGCCCCCTTGCGCCGCACGAGATTCAAACCGCCTGCCAGCCCGCAGGTCTCGGCATGCCCGACCAGCGGATGCGCCACCAGCGCCGCGAAACAGGCTTTTAAATGCGGCCCGGTCTCCAGCGCCACCCTTTCCACCAGCAGTTCGGTTTGCAGGATGCGGATGTTTTCCAGCGCCGCCGCGCAGGCCGAGGGGTGGCCGGAATACGTGAAGCCGTGGTTGAAGTCGCCCCCCTTGTCGATCAGCGTGTGCGCCACGCGCCCACCCACCAGCACCCCGCCCAGCGGCACGTAGCCCGAGGTGACGCCCTTTGCAAAAGCGATCAGGTCGGGCCGGAAGCCCATCAGCTCGCAGCCGAACCAGGTGCCCAGGCGGCCGAAGCCGCAGATCACTTCGTCGGACACCAGCAGGATGTCGTACTTGTCGCAGATGCGCTGGATTTCGGGCCAGTAGGTGCTGGGGGGGATGATCACGCCGCCCGCACCCTGCACCGGTTCGCCGATGAAGGCGGCCACCTTGTCGGGCCCCACTTCGAGGATCTTCGCTTCCAGCCAGCCGGCCGCTTCCAGCCCGAATTCGGCCTCGCTCATGCCGCGTCCACCCTCGGCGTAATGGGGCTGGCCGATGTGGACGATGCCGGGGATCGGCAGGCTGCCTTGCGCATGCATGCCGGCCATGCCGCCCAGCGAGGCCCCGGCCATGGTACTGCCGTGGTAGGCGTTGCGGCGGCTGATGATGACTTCGCGTTCCGGCCGGCCGGCCAGCTGCCAGTAGCGCCGCACCATGCGCACGATGGTGTCGTTGGCTTCCGAGCCGCTGCTGGTGTAGAACACGTGCTGGAACTGGGGCGGCGAGACGGCGGCCAGCAGCGCGGCCAGCTGCACGGCCGGCACGTTGGTGGTGTTGAAGAAGCTGTTGTAGAAGGGCAGCGTGCTCATTTGCGCGTGCACGGCGTCGGCGATGCTGGTGCGGCCGTAGCCGGCGTTCACGCACCACAGGCCGGCCATGCCGTCGATGATCTTGTTGCCTTCTGAATCCCACAGGTAGACGCCGTCGCCGCGCACGATCACGCGGGCGCCGCGTTCGCGCAGCGCGGCGTGGTCAGTGAACGGATGCAGATAGTGCGCGCTGTCGAGCTGCTGCAGGGCGCAGGTAGAAAGGCCCTCCGGGGCCGCGGCGGCTGCCACGGCGGGCAGGCTGGCGAGTGGCGGATTGGTCGTCATGATCGGCTCCCATCGATTGGATTGGTGTGGATCAGACGTGCAGTAACAGGTGTTCGCGCTCCCACGGGCTGATGACCCGCATGAATTCCTGGTGCTCGAGATCCTTTACTGCAGAGTACACGTCGATGAAGCGCTCGCCAAGGACGTCGCGCAGGCGCTCTTCGCGGCGCAGCTGGGTGATGGCCTCGGACAGTCCGCCCGGCAGCTCGACCGGCATGTCGTAGGCGCTGCCTTCGACCATGGAGCTCGGCTCGCGCTGCTCGGTCATGCCAAGGTAGCCGCAGGCCAGCGTGACCGCCAGCGCCAGGTAGGGATTGGCGTCGGCGCCGATCACGCGGTTCTCCACGCGCCGGTCTTGCGCGCCCGACACCGGCACCCGGAAGCCCACGGTGCGGTTGTCCATGCCCCACTGCAGGTTGATCGGCGCGGCCGAATGGCGCACGATGCGGCGGTAGGAGTTCACGTAGGGCGCGATGATCGCCATCGCCGACGGCATGTAGCGCTGCAGGCCGCCGATGTAGTGGTGGAAGTGCGGCGACGGGCCGCCATCGGGCGTGCTGAAGATGTTGCGGCCGGTGTCGAGGTCCACCACGCTCTGGTGCACGTGCATGGCCGATCCGGGTTCGTCGGCCATCGGCTTGGCCATGAAGGTGGCGTACATCTCGTGCTTGAGGGCGGCCTCGCGCAGGGTGCGCTTGAAATAGAACACCTTGTCGGCCAGGCCGAGCGGATCGCCATGCAGGAAGTTGATCTCCATCTGGCCGGCGCCGATCTCGTGGATGAGCGTATCGACGTCGAGGTTCATCAGCTCGCAGTAGTCGTAGATGTCCTCGAACAGCGGATCGAACTCGTTGACCGCGTCGATGCTGTAGACCTGGCGGCTGGTCTCGGCGCGGCCGCTGCGGCCCACCGGCGCGCACAGCGGCAAATTGGGATCGATGTTCTTGGCGGTGAGGTAGAACTCCAGTTCCGGCGCCACTACCGGTTTCCAGCCCTTGTCGGCATACAGCTTGAGCACCCGCCGCAGCACGCTGCGCGGCGCGAAGTCGACCAGCGAACCGTCGGCGAAATAGCAGTCGTGGATCACCTGCGCGGTGGGGTCGACCGCCCACGGCACCATGGTGATGGTGGTGGGGTCGGCCTTGAGGATCATGTCGCGGTCGGTGACGGCGATGGCGCTGTTATACGAATCGTCGCGCTCGGGGGTGTTGCCGGTGACGGTCATGCCCAGCACCACTTCCGGGATGCGCATGCCGCGGTCTTCGGTGAACTTCGCGCGCGGCAGGATCTTGCCGCGGGCAACGCCGGTCAAGTCGGGGACCAGGCATTCGATTTCGGTGACTCGCTTGGCGTTGAGCCACTCCTCCATGTCGGTGTAAGAAAAATTGTCGCGGATTGCCATGATTGCCTCTCTGTCTGTGTCGGATACCTTGCGCGCACACGGCGTGGCCGGGCGGGCTGCTTGCGTCAGGCAGGAAAGCTAGGGGACGGCGAAGGCCGCCCATTTGGCACATGCGGTCATGCGGAACCTCGCTGGCGGGCGTGTTTCTGGGCCTGGTAGTCGCGGCAGGCCTGGCCGAAGGCGCCGAACATCTTCATCGAATACGGGTTGTGCTGGATGCGCCATTCGGGGTGCCACTGCAGCGCCAGCGTGAAGCCGGGCGCGGTCGCGACCGAGAAGGCTTCGACCAGGCCGTCTTCCGCTACCGCTTCGACCCGCAAGCCGGGCCCGAGTTCGTTGACGCCCTGGCCGTGCAGCGAGTTGACCGGGATCTCGGGCATGCCCAGCATGCGTTCCAGGCAGCCGCCGGGCACGATGGTGACATTGTGGGCGTCGCCGTACTGCTCGTCCATGCCCAGTTCCGGGTTTTCGCGGTGGTCGAACTTGCCGGCCACCGACTGCACCGCCTGGTGCAGGCTGCCGCCCAGGGCCACGTTCATCTCCTGGAAGCCGCGGCAGATGGCGATGATCGGGATGCCGCGTTTCACCGCCTCGCGGATCAGCGGCAAGGTGGTCTGGTCGCGCGCCGGGTCCTGCGGCAGCGAAGGATCGAGCACTTCTTCGGAGTAGTAGCTGGGATGGACGTTCGAGGCCGAGCCGGTAAGCATGATGCCGTCGCATAGCGCGAGCATGGTGTCGAGGTCGAGCGCCGGGCCGAGCGAAGGCAGGATCATGGGCGCGCAGTCGGCGCCGAGGACGACCGCGTCCACGTATTTGTACTGCGCGGCGTGATAAGGATGTTCGCCGAAATCACGCGTGCATGCTGGGACGATGACGATGGGGCGCATGGTCTCTACCTTGTCGTGAAGCGCACGAAACCATGATACGAGCATTCTGGTCCGGGCGCGAGGGGCCAATGATTCAGATCAAAAGCGCCGCGAATGAGCACGTCGCTTTCCTGCTGATCTGCTAAGGAACAGAGTTCCATAGCAAAATATTAACGTTAACTCAAGAAGGGTGCCAACACGGTAAGCCAGGCGGAAGGAGTGAAATTTTCTTTCATTGAACGATTTTCGACGAAATATTATTTCACTGCTGGCGCGGCATGCCTTGTCGCTGCACCTTACACTCGGCTTGATTTGAATCAAGCTCCTTGGCTAAGCCATTGAAAAGATTCACTATCTTTCTCAGGCACGTGCTTTGCTTATATCGTTTTTAACTTTCCGGCAGTTACGAGAAAGCATTCCGAAACACTCCTGGGAGAAGCACGATGAAGGCACTCAAACGCATTCTTGGCGCAGCCGCGCTCGCACTGGGACTCTGCGGCAATGCTGCTGCAGAGCTCATCAAGGACACCTACACCCCCCTGTTCGTGTACATCACCGCTGGTTCGCCGTTCACCTACACGCACGACATGCGCCCGCAAGGCTTGCCTGGCGCGGCAATCAACTGGGCCAAGCTCGACATCTACCTGTACGACATCACGGATCCGCTCAGCATCTTCCCCGAAACCGTCACCTTGCGCTTCGACGGCGGCTTGCCGGAGACCGAGACCAACATCGCCTTCGCCGGCCAGAACTACCACTACGACATCGGCACTTCCCTGCTCGACGACGGCCTGCTGAGCTTCACCATCAACGTCGGCTGCTACCTCAATGGGCGCCGGGGCTGCCTGCTCAGCCAGGACGTGGTATTCGCCCGCTCCGAGCTGAGCGTCGACATCACCCGCGCCGCAGTACCGGAGCCGGCCACGCTGCTCACGCTCGGCGCCGGCCTGCTGGGCCTGGCCGGGGCGCGCCGCCGCCGCCGCGCGCGCTAAGCCTGGCCAACGGGCGAATTCCCCGAATTCGCCCATCCATTCCGCCAATCGCCGCACCGGTCGCACGACCCATGGGCGGGCCAAAGTTTCCCAAATACAATTCTTTCATTCGTTCGGCACTGGCCGGGCGTTCCAACCAATGAAAGGATCATCATGAAGAAAACCGCCCTGCTCCTCCTGCCCCTGGCCGTCCTTGCCAGCGGCTGCGGCACCACCAACAACTACCTGGCCAACAAGAGCAGCACCATCGAGATGTACCACATCTTCGACGTCAAGACCTCGGCGCCGACGGCGGCGATCGCGCGCGCCGCCAGCGATGGGCTGGGCCGCAATACCAATAGCGTGAACACCAACATGCCGCTGCAGATCGGCGTGGAAGTTCCCGCGAAGCCGGGCCGTTTCACGATCACCGATCTTGGCGCCAAACTGGGCAATACCGGCATGGGCCAGCTGATGCAGATCGCCTCAATGCAGAACGGCGGCAGCGGCATGAAGATGGCCAACTGCGAGGGCGCGGCCTGGACCGCGCGCGCGGTGCGTAACATCAGCGGCTCCAACAGCCTGACCCTGCATGCCTGCCTCTACAAATACCGCCAGGGCTACCATCTCGATACCTATGCGGTGTTCCAGAAGACGGAGGGCGGCCTCGAACAGATCTCGCGCGACCTTGCGCACAAGCTGGTCGGCACGCCCGAGGAGTGGGTCAACAAGACCATCCGCGACATGGTGCGCAGCGTGGAAACCGTCGCCGGCGCGAAGGCGACCCACGTCGAAGGCATGCCGGAACTGGGTCCGGAACCGGCGATCGCGCAACTGGGGCGCTAAGGCGCGGCTGATGGCCGCCCTTGGCCCAGCGCCGCCAAGGAAATCAAGCCATCGGTGGTCCGCAACAATTGGGTACCCGCCTTCGCGGGTACGACGGTTTTCAGGGTTTTTACAGTTCTCATAGAACTTATAAAATTTTGCCCATTTCTGCCCAAAATGAGCAAGTTTCCTGCTCCCAGGTCGAGCCACACAAGAATGCCTTGAATACGACCCGAACGGCTCGCTGGCGGAGAACGCCTGCGGTTTTTTCCTGTCTGAGGGTAGGGAGGTCCAGGGCATGATCATCGAGCCAGGTGGGGGAAGTGTAACGGAGCCGCGACTTATCACAACCGGCGTGTGCCTGGTCGTGCAGGAAACGCCATGTTCCTAGCCCACAAAATCCGGCTCGCACCCAACAATGCAAGCCACCTATTTTGCCAAGGCGGCAGGCACGGCTCGCTTTGCCTACAACTGGGCGCTGGCGCGGTGGCAGGAGCTGTACCAGGCAAGCTTAGCCGATCCGGCACGACCGAAGCCGAACGAGGCGGCTTTACGCCGCGAGCTGAACACCATCAAGCGCGAGCAGTTCCCCTGGATGCTGGAAGTAACGAAGAACGCGCCACAGATGGCGATCATCCAACTCGGGCAAGCCTTTGATCATTTCTTGCGCATCGCGCCGGGTATCCAGTGTTCAGGCACAAAGGCATCAACGATCGTTTCAGTGTAACAAACGACCAATTCCGCGCAGAGAAAAAGCGGATCCGTATGCCAAAGTTGGGTT
>NZ_FOLD01000031.1 GCF_900112225.1 Massilia yuzhufengensis
CAGCGACTCCTGCGCAAAGTACGCTGCCGCTTTTTTTATGATATCTCGCTCCATACGGGCTTCTGCCAGCTCTTTACGGAGCTTCGTCACTTCCGCCTCCAGCTCCGGCACGGTACGGCTACCAGGTGCCGCTTTGGGCGCTGTGCCACGCTTTGCGGCGGCCACCCAATTGGCCAGCGTTCCCTTGGGTATCGTCAGGCGATGGGAAGCATCGTCCAGCGTCAGCCCCTGCGTCAGAACCAGCTTGACCGCTTCCTCACGAAGCTCCGGCGTGTATGTTTTTTGGCGTTTCATAAATTCTCCAGTTGGTGAAGCTTACCAAACAGGAGTGTCCGAAAAAGTCAGGGTACCTCAGACCCAGACTGAGCTTCAGCGCTGCGGACAGCTCATGCATCAAATTCGCGTAATGACAATTTTGCAGCGGCCCTGTAGAGTTCCATCACACACTCAAACAGGGAAACTTTCATGAGTCAGACTGTTCCGCTACAGGGCTGCATCTACGACCTAGGAAGCGAAGAAGCTGTTCAAGTTGCGGCCGCCTGGATTGCAAACCACCCGGGTGACGTTGCCGACTTCGCACACGAATTCCCCGGTGCCCAAGTCGTGGCGAGCATCGGTGGCCACCATCTACAACCACCGGGCCCGTGCTACCACGTGTTCGGCAGTGCGTCGAACCGTGGAAATGGATGGATTCCATCGGCCCGAGTCGTGTTCGCGCACCCGGACGGAAAGACCGGCACCGCCCTTCGTGACCTGCCTCAGCTCGGCAGGTTCCCCACCGCCGGCGAAGCACAGAACGCTGCCCGAAAAGCCAAGGTGGCCGAAATCCGCCCAAACGGAGCGGTTGTCTTCGAATGTGAGCAAAGCTAAGTCCGAGTGCGCTGCCCCTTGATCCCCTATCTTCGAAAAATTCAAACTGCCTAAGGACGTCAAGTGGCTGCTGCTAGCCTGCGTCGGCGTCGGCGCATTGATTACCTTCCCTATCGTGGCCCAGTTTTTTGCAGCCAAACTGCTGGAGCCAGTCGCCTCTCTTTGGGGTAGCGCACTTGACGCATGGGCTGGTATCGCTGGCGCGCTGTGGGTAGCCGAACGTCAGGCGGCGAGCCAACGGAGAGGTGCCGCAGCGCTAGTGCGCCAGATGTTTCACCCAGTTGCTTTTGCCTTAGACGAACTCGCCTTTGTCCATGGCGCACCGTCGCGTCCACCTGAGGACGATGACACCCCAGGGCCTGACATTTTCAGCGTTGAGAAATGGCGTGAAGTTGCGGACCATGCGGGCTTTGTCATCGAGCACCACAGAAAAGTCAACGCCAGGATTCATCGCTATGAGGCTGGACTGAACCTCTTGTCGGCCAGCAGCCTGAATGCCGCGCTGGGCCTGGAATCAGAACTGGAGGACGCTATACGCGATGTCGTTGGTCCATTGACAAACCCGCCGAGCGAATAAGATCCAGACCAAGGGGTGAAACTCCTTGCCCAGCGGCCAAGCAGGAGCCCTCGCTTCAGTTGCTGGTCTTTAATCGCCATGTGCAAGAGTACATGGCTCAGCTCGAACGCGACGCCTCGTATGGCGGAATGATGTTGGGCGCCCGGTCAAGCTAACCAGAGAAGCAGCGGTGTGAACGGCGCGCATTTCCCCAGCGTTGCAAGGCCAAAACTTGGCGAATAGATGAGAAGCACCTTACATGCGGGGGTATCTTTGGGGGTAACTCATCCACACCAACGCATTCCAACCTAGAATCCATGCGGTTTCAGCTCTAAACTCAGTAGACTCCGCCTCCACTAAGATTCACTAAACCACTGATTCATCAGCGGTTTTTTCATGTCCCCCCCGGATGTGGCTTCACTCCCAGAATCTGGGCGCGGCTCTCAAAAGCGTCAAAGCGTTGTTTCAGAAAGTCAATTCTGAGTGTGATTTCCGATGTAATATTGCCAATTGTCCTTCTGTTTGAAACGAAAGGGATAAGCTGGCCATGATTGAAACTTTGAGCATCGCGAAGACCGCGACCTATGGCATCCAACCGCAAGTCCTCGACCGCCTCGCGCGGTTCAATTTCCTTTTCGGCACCAATGGCGCCGGTAAGACCACCATCACCAAAGTCATCGCCAATGCCGCCGCGCACCCGCATTGCACCCTCGTTTGGAAGAAGGGGACGCCATTGGAGCCGATGGTCTACAACCGCGATTTCGTCGAGCGTAACTTCAACGCTGCCCCTCGCCTCAAAGGAATTTTTACCCTGGGCGAGCAGGACATCGCCAACTTGGAAGCCATCGCAGCGAAGAAGTCCGAATTCGATGGCATTATCCGAACCATCGAGCAATTGACCAACACGCTGCAAGGACAGGATCAGAACACGGGGAAGAAAGGCGAACTTGCCGACCTGGATGCCCACATCAAGGACAAGTGCTGGGACCAGAAGCAGAAGCACGACGAGGCTTTCAAGCATGCGTTCACCGGCGCTCGAAACAGCTCGGAAAGGTTCAAGGAGCGCGTGCTGACGGAGTCGGCGTCCAACACCGCCGAGTTGAAAACCTTGGAATACCTCAGGGACAAGGCCAAGACGGTGTTCGGGGCGACGCCCATCATCGAGGCGTCCGTCCCAGATCTCGGCCCTGCAGACATCGCCATCCACGAGTCGAACCCCATTCTTACCAAGAAGGTGATCGGCAAGGAAGACGTGGACATCGCCGAGCTGATCCAGCGGCTGAGCAACAGCGACTGGGTCAAACAAGGACAAGCGCTCTACGAGCAAAGCAGGCCCACTTGCCCGTTCTGCCAACAGAAGGTCAAGGATAGCTTCGAGGATAGCTTGTCGAGCTACTTCGACGAGACGTTTGCAACGGACACCAAGGCCATCGCTGACCTGCAAAGCGCATATACCCGCGACGCCGACGCTCTGCGTGCCAGGTTGAAGGCCGTCGTGGATGGAGGTTCCCGATTCATGAGCATGGATGCATTCGATGCTGAGCGCTCAGCCATTGAGGCCCGTCTCACGACCAACTCGCTGCTGCTGGCAAACAAAGCCAAGGAGCCGAGTCTCCCTATCCAAATCGAGCCGATGTCTGAAATGATCGCCACCGCCTCCAAGCTGGTCGCGGACGCTAACGCGGCGGTAGCAGCCCACAATGAGATCGCGAAAAACATCACCAAAGAGCGGGCGGATCTGACTGCGCAAGTGTGGAAGCACATTTTAGAGGTGGAGCTGAAGGCCGAATTGACCACCTACGCGGGGAAGCGCGCGGGCCTCAATGCGGCGATCACCAAACTGAACGGCCAAATTCAAGGAGCCAACGCGTCGAAAGTGGCCAAGGCGAAGGAGATAAATGAGTTAGAGAATTCCGCTACGAGCATCGAGCCGACGATTGAAGGCATCAATAGCTTGTTGAAATCGTTCGGCTTCCGAAATTTCACTATCGCCAAGGCCGAAGACGGTCCGTTCTACAAGCTGGTTAGGGGAGATGGAAGCGACGCAAAGGACTCGCTCAGCGAGGGTGAGCGCTCGTTTGTCACCTTCCTTTACTTCTTCCACTTGCTCAAAGGCAGCGAAAGCGCAAGCGGCATGACCACCGACCGCGTCGTGGTGTTCGATGATCCTGTGTCAAGCATGGACAGCGACGTCCTGTTCATCGTCAGCAGCCTTATCAAATCGCTGTTCGACCCGTTGCGGAAAAACGCGGGCGGCATCAAACAGATTTTCGTGCTGACCCACAACGTCTACTTCCACAAAGAGGTCACCTACACCTCAGACAAGGGAGACGACACCAAAGCCGGCGAACGTAGCTACTGGACCATCAGAAAAGGCCTGGGCGGCGCCACAGTCGAGCATCACAAGTCGAACCCGATCAAGACCTCATACGATTTGCTGTGGGAGGAATTGCGCCGTCCGGAGAAATCCCCGCTGACCGTGCAGAACACCATGCGGCGCATTTTGGAGAACTATTTCAAGATTCTGGGGCGGATGGACTTCGACAAGATTTGCGATCAGTTCGATGGTCAGCAGAAGGCAATGTGCCGGTCCCTGTTCGCTTGGGTCAATGATGGCTCGCACTTCTCGCACGACGATGCCTTCTACACCTTCGACCAAGCTTCGATCGACACCTACATGGAAATCTTCAAGCAGGTCTTCGTGAAGAGCAATCAAGATGCTCACTACGACATGATGATGACTGGCCCGAATTGATTGAGCAAGCCTGATACTCGGCTCATCTACAGAAAGCTTTGTGAGTCAATCAGGTCGGCAGTTCAAGTCCTCAAAGTGGACTTGAACTGCCGATCCAGTAACCGCCGACGCCGCGCCAATGCCGCGCTCTAGCGGACGCTACAGATTTTGCATACACTGACTTTCTGCTGTCCGGGAGTGCATCAGCCAGGTGATACACATTGACTCAATCTCGACACCAAGCGCTAGAGTAACTGCTTATAAATCAAGTAGTTATGCATTCATGAAGATGATCGGTGCGATTCCACCTATCACCACCAGGAAAAGAAATGGCCCGGTTCTCGCGAACCGGGCCATTTTTCTTTGCGCGGCCGTCAATGCTTCTTGCCGCCGCCCGAGATCTTGTTCTCGGTAGCCCAGGCGCGCCGCTTGGCTTCGTCTTTCGACACGCCCTTCTTTTCGTAACCCTGCTCGATGTGCTTGGCCTGGCGCTTCTGCTTGTCCGTGTACGACGATTTATCCCCTTGAGGCATGATGATTCTCCTTTCAATGGTGGATGCTCACGCTTGACAGGCTACCCTCGTGCCTGCGTGCGGAATGTTCGCCACTTCACACAGGCGCGCGATCTGCTCAGCCGTCGACCGGGGAGTTCTCGTCCAGCGCGTAGTCGCCGCGCGCCAGGCCCGCCAGCACCTCGGCCGCCGGCTGCAGGAATTCGGACGGCACCAGGACGCGCACGCCGCCCAGCGCGGGCGCCAGCAGCAGGTCGGCCTGCATCAGGTGGGCGTCGGCCAGCACCGCGGGAATGCCGGCGGCAACCAGGCAACCCTGGGCCAGGCTGGCCTCCATCGGGATCAGGTACTTGGCGATGACGAACAGGTCGCGGCCAGGGAGCTGGACGACGTCCGGGTTGGCCGTGAGCCACGCGTTGAGTGCGAGTTGTTCCATTTACCCCTCCTGCTCATGAATACTGCCAAGTCGGACCATCTTACGCTCAGTGCCACACCCCGGGCAGCTGCGACAGCAAATACAGAGTCACGCCAATCAGTCCGCCGACAATGGTGCCGTTGATGCGGATGTACTGCAGGTCCTTGCCGATGTTCAGTTCGATCTGCGCCGACATCTCGCGGTCGTCCCACTGCTTGACGGTGTCGGCGATGTGGCGCGTGAGGAAGCCCGCGAATTCCGGCGCGATGCCGCGCGCGGCCGATTCCAGGTTGTCCTGGAGCGAGGCGCGCAGCTGCGGGTCTTCGGCCAGCACCTTGCCGACCCAGGCGCCGGTGGCCACCAGGCGCCGCCGCAGGGCCGAGTCTGCGCTGTGCAGGTCGCGCTTGAGCCAGCCTTTCAGCTCGCCCCACAGGCTGGCCAGGTAGCCATTCAGGGTCTCGTCGCCCAGCAGGTAGGCCTTGATTTCTTCCGCCCGGCCGGCGAACGAGGGGTCGGCCTTGAGACGCTCGATGAACTCCTGGGTGAATACGTCGAAGCGCTGGCGCAGCGGGTGGTGGGGGTCGCTGGCTACTTTATTCAGGATGCCGGATGCCAGCCTTACCGCCAGGTCGGCGCCCTTGCGCCCGATGAGTTCCGACGGCAGCACCCGCTCGATGAAGGCGTAGTCCTCCTTGAGCCAGTCGACGATGCCCTGCGAGATGGTGGCCTGGGTGTCGGCGTTGTCGAGCAGGTGCGCCAGCTGCACGATGCCTTCATTGAGCAGCTCCTGGTGGCGGCCGTCGCGGGTGAGGCTTTCCAGGATGGTGCCGGCCGATTTCGACAGGTCGACGCTGTTCACCATGGCGTGCACGGCGCGCCGGATGAAGCCCTGCACCGCCGCATCCTCGATGAAGTCGAGCATGAAGACGCCGACCCGTACCAGGTGCTGGCCCAGCAGCTCGGTGTTGGCGGGTTTCACCAGCCAGTCGGCCACCTTCTGCACCGGGTCGTGGCGCCGGATCAGGCCCAGGATCGATTCGGTGTCGAGGAACTTCTCGTGCACGAAGCGCGCCAGGTTGTCGGCGATGCGCTCCTTGTTCTTGGGGATGATCTCGGTGTGGCGCGAGACGATCGGGATCGGCACGCGCCTGAACAGCGCGACCACGGCGAACCAGTCGGCCAGCGCGCCCACCATCGCGGCTTCGGAAAAGGCGCGCAGCAGGCCGGTCCACCAGTTCTGGGGCAGGAACAGCGTGAGCACGAACAGCGAGGCGGCGCCGGCCAGGAAGGCCAGCGCCAGCTTTTTCGCATTACGCAGTTCGGTTTCTTTGGTCTTGAGCACCCTGCGATGCTATATGACTTCGCGCGACCTCAGCGCTTCGATTGACTCTTCCGTAAAGCCCCAGTCGGCCAGGATCGCCGCGCTGTCCGCGCCCGGCGCCGACGGCGCCAGCGGGGTGGCGGGCGCGGTACGGGAAAAGCGCGGCGCCGGCGCCGGCTGGCTGACGCCGTCGATGTCGACGAAGCTGCGGCGCGCGGCATTGTGCGGGTGCTTCGGCGCCTCGGCCATGTCGAGCACCGGCGCGAAGCAGACGTCGGTGCCTTCCAGCAGGCGGCACCAGTCGTCGCGGCTGCGGGTGGCGAACAGCGCGCCGAACTTGGCCTTCAGGTCGGGCCAGTAGGCCTTGCTCCAGCGCTTGGTGAACACGGGGTCCTCGACCTTGAGCAGCGCCAGCAGCTGGGCATAGAATTGCGGTTCGATCGCGCCGATCGAGATGAACTTGCCGTCCAGGCAGGCGTAGCTGTCGTAGAAGGGCGCGCCGCCGTCGAGCAGGTTGGCTTCGCGCCCGTCGCTCCAGCTGCCGGCGCCGCGCAGGCCGTACATCATGGCGCCCAGCAGCGCCGCGCCTTCGGTCATGGCCGCGTCCACCACCTGGCCCTTGCCGGACGTGCGCGCCTCGAGCACCGCGCACACGACGCCGAACGCCAGCATCATGCCGCCGCCGCCGAAGTCGCCCACCAGGTTCAGCGGCGGCGCCGGCGGGCTATCGGCCCGGCCCATCGCATGCAGCATGCCGGACAGCGCGACGTAGTTGATGTCGTGGCCGGCCGCCTGGGACAGCGGCCCGGCCTGGCCCCAGCCGGTGACGCGGCCGACCACCAGCTTCGGGTTGCGCTCCAGGCAGGCGTCCGGCCCCAGGCCGAGGCGCTCCATCACGCCCGGGCGGAAGCCTTCCAGCAGCACGTCGGCGCTTTCCAGCAGGCGCAGCACGGCCAGGCGGCCAGCTGGCTGCTTGATGTCCAGCGCCAGCGAGCGGCGCCCGCGCGCCGTCACGTCGTGGCGCGTGCCGAGCACCGGGTAGGGATGGTCCTCGCCGGGCTTGGCCTTGCGGTCGATGCGGATCACTTCCGCCCCCATGTCCGCCAGCATCATCGCGGCGAACGGGCACGGGCCGATGCCCACCATCTCGACCACCCGCACTCCTGATAACGGTCCTGCCATCCCGCCTCCCCTTTCGTCGATGCGCCGCGCTACAGCGAGCGGGCGATGATCTCTTTCATGATTTCGTTGGCGCCGCCGTAGATGCGCTGCACGCGCGCATCGACGTACATCTGGGCGATCGGGTATTCCAGCATGTAGCCGTAGCCGCCGAACAGCTGCACGCACTGGTCCACGACCTTGCACTGCAGGTCCGAGATCCAGTACTTGGCCATCGAGGCGCGCACCGTGTCCATGCGCCCGGCCAGCATGTCCTCGACGCAGCGGTCGATGAAGATGCGCGCGACCGTCGCTTCGGTCTTGATCTCGGCCAGCACGAAGCGGGTGTTCTGCATGTCGATCAGGGCCTGGCCGAAAGCCTTGCGGGTGCGCGTGTGCTCGACGGTGAGCTGCAGCGCGCGCTCGATCGCCGCCACCCCGCACACCCCCAGGATGGTGCGTTCGTAGGGCAGCTCGGTCATCAGCTGGGCGAAGCCCCTGCCCTCCTCGCCGCCCAGCACGTTCTCCAGCGGCACGTGGGCGTCATCGAAAAACAGCTCGCAGGTGTCCTGGCCCTTCTGGCCCACCTTGTCGAGGATGCGGCCGACCCGGAAGCCCGGGTTGTCTTTCGTCTCGAGCAGCATCAGCGACACGCCCCTGGCGCCCGCCGCCGGGTCGGTCTTGGCCACCACCAGCACCAGGTCGGCCAGGTAGCCGTTCGAAATGAAGGTCTTCGAGCCGCTCACGCGGTAGCCGTCCGGGCCGCGCACGGCGACCGTGCGGATGCCCTTGAGGTCCGAGCCGGCGCCTGGCTCGCTCATGGCGATCGCCGCGACCATCTCGCCGCTGGCCAGGCGCGGCAGGTAGCGGCGCTTCTGTTCTTCGGTGCCCTGGTTGAGCAGGTAGTGGGCGACGATGGCGTGCACGTGGATGCCGAAGGACGTGTCGCCGGCGTATGACAGTTCTTCGAACACCACCGCCATGTGGGCGAAGCTGCCGCCGGCGCCGCCGTAGTCGTCGGGGATATCGGCCAGCAGCAGGCCCATGGCGCCGGCCTGGCGCCACAGCGCGCGGTCGACGTGCTGCTGCCGGCGCCAGGCGTCCTGGTGCGGCGTGATTTCGCCGGCCACGAAGCGCCGTACGGCGTCGCGGAAGGCGCCGAGTTCTTCATCCATCCAGGGCGAGGTCGATTCCATGCGCCCTCCTTCAGCCGTTGCGGTACATGGTGACGACGCAGGCGCCGCCCAGGCCCAGGTTGTGTTGCAGCGCCACGCGCGCGCCCGCCACCTGGCGCGCATCGGCACTGCCGCGCAGCTGGTGGGTCAGCTCGTAGCACTGGGCCAGGCCGGTGGCGCCCAGCGGGTGGCCCTTGGACAGCAGGCCGCCGGACGGGTTGGTGACCACCCGGCCGCCATAGGTGTTGTCGCCCTCCAGGATGAACTTGTCGGCGCCGCCTTCCGGGCACAGGCCCAGGGCTTCGTAGGTAATCAGCTCGTTGTGCGCGAAGCAGTCGTGCAGCTCGACAACGTCGAGGTCTTCCGGTCCCAGGCCCGACTGCTCGTAGACTTTCTGCGCAGCGGCGCGGCTCATGTCGTAGCCGACCAGGCGCATCATGTCGCCCGAGTCGAAGGTGCCGCGGCGGTCGGTCGTCATCGCCTGGGCGGCGATGTGGACGTCGCGGCGCAGGCCGTGGCGCTTGGCGAATTCTTCCGACACCAGGAGGGCCGCGGCCGCGCCGCAGGTCGGCGGGCAGGCCATCAGGCGCGTCATCACGCCGGGCCAGATTTCGGGTGCATCGAGCACGTCCTGCGTGCTGACTTCCTTGCGAAACAGCGCCAGCGGGTTGTTGACAGCGTGGCGGCTGGCCTTGGCGCGGATGCGGGCAAATGCCGCGAGCGGCGTGCCGTACTTGTCCATGTGGGCCAGGCCGGCGCCGCCGAAGTAGCGCAGCGCCAGCGGGATCCCGGGCATGCCGACCAGGCGGTCGGTGACGGCGTCGAAGTCGTGGAACGGGGTCGGGCGGTCGGTGAAGACCGAGCCGAGCGCGCCGGGGCTCATCTGCTCGAAGCCGAGCACCAGCACGCACTCGGCGGCGCCGCTGGCGATCGCCTGGCGGCCCAGGAACAGCGCGGTGGAACCGGTGGAGCAGTTGTTGTTGACGTTGACGATCGGGATGCCGGTCATGCCGACCGCGTACAAGGCCTTCTGGCCGCTGGTGGAGTCGCCGTAGACGTAGCCGGCATAGGCCTGCTCGACCAGGTCATACGATAGTCCCGCGTCGTCCAGCGCGCGCCTGGCGGCCTGCGCGCCCATCTCGTGATAGGGGCTGCCGGCGCCCGGCTTGGCGAAGGGGATCATCCCGACGCCGCTGATATATACCTTGTTCATTCCGACTCCTGTATTCTCGATGAGACCGCGACCGACTATCAGTCGATTATAGGTCAGACGACCTAATTTTTGTACGCCGCCGCCATCCTGCCATGACATCGAACCAGAACAATGCGCACGACAATGCGCTCGACAGCGCGCTGCGCAACAAGCTCTCCACCACCACCGAAAAAGGCATGGGGCGGGCGCAGGCGATCCTGCTGGCGGCGCGCGGGGTGCTGGCGGCGCAGGGCTATGCCGGGCTGACGATGCGGCGGGTGGCGCAGCAGGCGGGCATGAGCCTGTCGAACGTGCAGCACTACTATGGCAGCAAGGAGCAGTTGCTGGAAGCGCTGCTGCTCTACACCATGGACGAGTTCCAGGCCAAGATGGACCGCATCGCGGTGGCCATGGCCGGACGGCCGCAGGTCGAGCGCTTCCTCTCCACCATCGACATGTTCCTCGACGAGATCACCGAGCCGGTCACGCATGCGATCTTCTTCGAGATCTGGGCGCTGGCGTCGCGCCACCCGTTCGCCTCGGACTTGATGGGCAAGATGATGGGGCGCGAGCGCAAGGCGGTGCATGGACTGATCCAGGGCCTGAACCCGGCCATTCCCGACGATGCCTACATGGAGCGCGCGGTCCTCATCGTGGCCCAGGTCGAGGGACTGATGCTGTTTCGCCTGGACCGCCACGCGCGTCCCGCGCAATTCGAGTCCGTGCGCGCATCGGTGCACAAAGTGCTGCTAACGCTCGCAACCGTGCCGTGAACTCCGCCTGATCTGCATAAAACCCAAATTTAATTCGGACTACGGGCCCACCCGTCGCTTATACTCCCAAGGTTAATAACCTGTCACGGAGGCCGCACGGATGCACCATGAACTCAGCCTGATCACCACCATCGCTGCCGCACTGGGCTTCGGCCTCTTGTTCGGCATGCTCGCCATTCGCCTGAAACTGCCTGCGCTGGTCGGCTACCTTGCCGCCGGCGTCCTGATCGGCTCGGCCACCCCGGGCTTCGTCGCCGATGTGGCGCTGGCCTCGCAACTGGCCGAGATCGGGGTGATGCTGCTGATGTTCGGCGTCGGCCTGCACTTCTCGATGCGCGACCTGCTCGAGGTCAAGGGCATCGCCCTGCCCGGCGCGCTGCTGCAGATCGGGGTGGCGACGGCGATGGGTATCGGCATGGCCCATATGCTGGGCTGGAGCCTGGGTGCGGGACTGGTGTTCGGGCTGGCGTTGTCGGTGGCCAGTACCGTGGTGCTGCTGCGCGCGCTCGAGTCGCGCGGTGTGCTCGATTCGATGAACGGGCGCATCGCGGTGGGCTGGCTGGTGGTCGAAGACCTGGTGATGGTGCTGGTGCTGGTGATGCTGCCGGCCGTCAGCGGCGCGCTGGGCGGCAAGGGCGACGCCGGCACCGAGCTGCTGCCGGCGCTGGGCAAGACCCTGCTGCAGGTCGGCGCCTTCATCGCCTTCATGCTGGTCATCGGCCGCAAGATCTTCCCCTGGTTCCTGTGGCGGGTCGCCAAGACCGGCTCGCGCGAGCTGTTCACGCTGGCCGTGATCGCGGCGGCGGTCGGCATCGCCTACGGCTCCTCGGCGCTGTTCGGCGTCTCGTTCGCGCTGGGCGCCTTCTTCGCCGGCATGGTGCTGCGCGAGTCGGAACTGAGCCACCGCGCGGCCGAAGAATCGCTGCCGCTGCGCGACGCGTTCTCGGTGCTGTTCTTTGTCTCGGTCGGCATGCTGTTCGACCCGATGGTGGTGGTGGAGTACCCGCTGGAAGTGCTGGCGACCGTGGCCATCATCGTGTTCGGCAAGTCGCTGGCCGCCTTCGTGCTGGTGCTGGTGCTGCGCTACCCGCTCAATACCGCGCTCACGGTCTCGGCCAGCCTGGCGCAGATCGGCGAATTCTCTTTCATTCTGGCCGCGCTGGGCATGTCGCTGGGACTGCTGCCGCCCCTGGGACAGAACCTGATCCTGGCCGGCGCCATCATCTCGATCGCGGTCAACCCGCTGCTGTTCACGGCGATCGAGCCGCTGCAGCGCTGGATGCGCGAGCGCTCGGAGCTGGCGCGCAAGCTGGAAAGCCGCGACGACCCGCTGGCCACCTTGCCGATGGAAACGGCGCATGAAAAGCTGAGCGGCCAGGTAGTGCTGGTCGGCTACGGCCGCGTGGGCCGCCGCATCGCCGGCGACCTGAGCACGCGCGGCGTGCACTTCGTGGTGGCAGAACAGAACCGCGAAGTGGTCGAGCGCCTGCGCACCGAGGGCATCCCGGCGGTGGCGGGCGACGCGTCGGAGCCGGCGGTACTGATCCAGGCCCACATCACGCACGCCGCCTTGCTGGTGATCGCCACGCCCGATACCTTCCACGTGCGCCGGATGGTGGAAATCGCCCGCATGCTCAACCCGTCGATCCAGGTCGTGGTGCGCTCGCATAACGAGAGCGAGGCGGCCCTGCTGCGCGAGGAAACCGGCGGCAAGGTCTTCGTCGGCGAGCAGGAGCTGGCGGCGAGCATGACGCGGCATGTGATGGAAACCTTGAGGGAGCGGGCGGTGGCGCATTGAGTGAAGCGGTGGTTGGGCGACGGCGATGCCGAAGCCGCTCCCCTCTGCTCAACCCCACCCCCACCAACGTCGTCCCGGCGAAGGCCGGGACCCAATTTTGTGTGCGTACCGCTCACGCATGCAGCACGCGCTGCGGGCGGCAGAACGAACTTGGATTCCGGCCTTCGCCGGAATGACGGTCTTGAGGCTAGGGGCAATAATTCGTGGACCGAGTCGCCCGCTCTCAACTCAACCACCCCATAAAAAAAACCCGCCGGCTTGCGCCCTGCGGGTTTTTTTACAAGCGGTAAAACTTTCACATCACGCCGCGACTTCCTCGACACACAGCTTGAGGTTCGCATGCCGCCCATGCAGCTGCGAGGTGATCATCTCGCTGCGCTCTTCCAGCAGCGCGAACACCGCGTCCTTCGACAGCACATACTCTTCCATCAAGGTGTCCTTGAGCGACTCGATCACCAGCTTGTAGTCGCGGATCGCGCCCAGGGTGTAGCTGTAGAGCTCGTCGGCCTTTTCTTCCACCAGTCGGATGGTGTGCTCGCCGCCCACGTCCTGGTTCAGCTGGCTGTAGTCGAGCTTGGAGCGCGAGTACATCGACAGGCGGCTGACCATCAGGTTGAGCATCTTGGTGATCTTCTCGATGTCGTTCTGGCTGCCCACCGAGATGCCGCGCGCGCCGTAGAACAGTTCTTCCGCCGCCACGCCGCCGTACAGGCCGACGACATCGCGCTCCAGCTCTTCGAGCGTGCGCAGCGACATGTCTTCGCCCGACTGCAGCACATAGCCCAGCGCGCCGATCTTCGACACCGCCTCGGTGCTGATCTTGAGCAGGTGCGACTTTTCCTTCACTTCGGCCAGGCTCATGCCGGCGCGCAGGAAAGGATCGATCTGCATGAAGAAGTGACCCAGTTCGTGCAGGGCGATGCGTTCGCGCTGCTTGGTCTTGTCAAGCGTGGTGGCGCGGTCGGTGATGCCGATGGTGGCGCGTTCATAGGCACGGAACAGCAGGTTGGTGTTGATGATCGTTTTTTCCTGGATCGACAGCATGCTGGCGCGCTCGACCACGGTTTCCAGCAGCGCCGGGCTCAGGTTCTGGGTGATTTCCGCCACCTGGTCCAGGTTGGTGTCGGCCCAGTCGACCAGGCCATCCTTCTTGCGCGACAGGAAGCTGCGCAGCAGTTCCTTGCGCTCGAGCTTGTTCGGCAGGCGGAAATTGATTTTCACCGAGAAGCGGCGCAGCATCGCTTCGTCCATGTCGGTGGACGCATCGTCGAAGTTCGACGCGACCACCCAGATCACGCCCTGGCCCTTGTCGCTCTTCACGCCGTCCAGCAGGCCCAGCAGCGTGTTGGCGGTGTCGTCTTCCCATTTCTTTTCGCTGCGGCCGCGCGGCATGAACAGCGACTGCGCCTCATCCAGGAAGATGATGCACTTGCCCTTGGCGCAAGCCTTGCGGTACAGGGCGTTCAGGGCCTTGGAGCCGCCGCCCACGTAGCCCGATTCCAGCGCCGAGCCCGATGCCGAAATCAGCGGCAAGTTCAGGCGCTTGGCCAGGTAACCGACCAGCTTGGTCTTGCCGGTGCCGGCAGGGCCGGTCAGCATCACGTTGAAGGGCTTGTCGATGTTGTGCGACTGGTATTCCGCGCGGTTGCGGATCATGTCTTCCAGGTGCAGCACTTCCTGCTTGATGTCGTCCATGCCGATCAGGTCGTCCATGCTGCCCTTGAGCTTGTCCGGGCTGATGACCGAGGCGCTCATGCCCATGCCGGGCACGCCGAATTTCAGCAGGTACAGGACCAGCAGCACGATGCCGATGTTCAGGCCATAGCTCTTGAGGAAGCTGCCGGTCTTTTCCCAGCCGGTCTCGCCTTCGTCCATGACCGCCTTGTGGCTGGCCAGGTAGTCGTCCTTGGCGATCGAATACGGAATCGCGTTCTTGAGCAGCACTTCGCGCTCGAGCGACAGATGGGAGGTGCTCGGCACCTTCACCACGTGCACCGAGGCGCCGTCCTTGAACTTGTAGACATAGCGCGGCGACTCCGACAGCGGCTTGGCAATCAACAGGTATTCCAGGCGCGCTTTCTGCGCGGCCAGTTCGGTGATCTCGGCGATGTTCTGCGAATGCACCACCGGCGTCGGGTCCTGGGGGACATTCGATTTCCAGATGGCGATGGCCGCGATCACGCCGAGCAGCGCCGCGATGGCGATGCGCACGTAAACATTCTTGAAAGCAATCTGGAGTCGGGCGAAATTCGGCATTGTCTGATCTCTTGCAAAGGTTTGGGACGGACAGCGGTACTGCTCGGGTGCCGTGCCGGCGTGGTCTCGCGGGATCGGCTGCGGCGCGTGACGGCCGCTTCATGTTTCCAAACGTGCGCGTTTGGTATTGTTTTGATGCCCGAAGGCAATGGGATAAGGAGACTATACCTGTAAAAAAAACCGGCGTGTATACCGTGTGTCGAAAAAAATGACGATTATCCCGATAATGGAAACAACGATAACGGAATAACTTGCCACACTGGCAGCAAACATTATCGAACAAGTAAATGAATCGCGATTATTTATTAAATTAGCATGCTTATCCTGATATCGGATTGCCATATTGACAGCAGCTTCCGCAGCTAATTCGCGACAGGTCAGGAATCCTTGACTGATCGCAACATGCATCGATCTGTCAACAAACTGATGACTTCTTTAAGCAACTCATCTGTTCAATTGCGCGCAGCCACTTATCGCGTTTTTGGTATGCTGATTCAGGCAATCCGGTGCATCCGGCATGACAGATAAGGTCGGCGTGGCGGATTCCAAGCTGGCTGGCAGGTATTCGCAAGCGCAACAATATGAGGTAAGTGCCATGAAAAGATACGCAATGGCAGCCGCATTGGCGGCCTGCCTCGGCGGTCCCGCGCAAGCCGCCCTGATCGATCTCGCGTCAACCAACCACCCTGCGGTCCGCGTGCAGCAACCGGTGCGCAACCTGTCGGTTACCCAGCGCCAGGGCATCGTGACCCCGCCGGCAAACATGTCGGAACTTCCCGAACCGGAAGTGTTCGCGATGATGCTGCTCGGCCTGGTGCTGATCGGCTACAAGGCTGGACGCGGCGGCAGCAGCAACGAGAAGTTCAGGTAAGGTCCGCGAGCTGGCGCCCGCGTCAGCCTTCACTGCACAGGGCGTGCAGCTTCATGAGCGTACTCCAGTTCCTGGACGTCGTCCCATCCCCGAGCAGTTTCCCCAGCGCCTTGGCCGGCGCGCTGTCGAGCATGCCTTCCGGACACCAGACATAGGCCGCGCGCTCGCCCAAGGCCAGCCGCTCGCAGCCCCAGTCCTGGCCGTCGAGCGCCGCCAGCTGCGCGCGCTGGGCAGCCTCGCCTAGGAAAAACACGATCAGGCGCGAATGATCAAGCGCGACGCCCAGCAGCGGGTTGGCCGCGATGACCGCCGCCAGCTCCCCATGCTCGAGCACGAACACCCGCGCCGCCACGCCCAGCTTGAGCACGAGCGCCTCCTCGATCGCGGCGGCCGCCGCAGGCGCCGTGGTGCCGGCGGCCTGGAACACGACGTTGCCGCTGTTGAGCAGGCTGCGTACCCCGCTGTAGCCCAGGCTCTCGACCAGCGCGCGCAGGTCGGCCATGGCGATCCGCTTGGCACGCCCAACATTGATTCCTCGCACCAGGGCGACGTAACACCGCTTGTTCATGGCGGCGATCCTATCTCAGGCATGTGGGGCGCGGCGCAGCCGTGGATCAGGCCAGGCCTTCGGCGCGCATCGCTTCCTGCACCGCCGGCAGGGCGGCCACGCGCGCCTGGTAGGCCACCAGCTGCGGCCAGTCGGCCAGGCTGAACCTGGCGAAGCCGGCCCAGTTCAGCACCGTAAACAGGTAGGCGTCGGCGATGCTGAACCCGCTGCCGCCCAGGAATCGACCGCCTTCCAGCTTGCCGGCGAGATAAGTCAGCGGGCGCGCCAGCGCGGCCCAGGCAGCGTTGCGGCCTTCCTCGCTGCAGCCCGGCGTGAAGATCGGGGTGAAGCGCTTGTGCAGTTCGGTGGCGATGTAGTTCAGGCTTTCCATGAGCTGGTAGCGCTCGAACGTGCCGGCCGCGGGGGCCAGCTGCGCCGCCGGCGCCTGGTCGGCGATGTATTGCAGGATCACGGCCGCTTCCGTCAAGACCTTGCCATCGTCCAGCTGCAGCGCCGGGACCGAGCCCTTGTCGTTGATGTCGCGGAAATCGCCGCCGCTGGCGATGGCCTTGGTCTTCAGGCTCACGCGCTCGACCGAGAATGGCAGGCCGGCGGCGGCCAGGGCAATGTGCGGCGCCAGGGAACAGGCGCCCGGGCTGACATACAGTTTCATGGAGTTCCTTTGAAAAATGGTGCGGCCGGGACCGCGGCATTGCAAGCGTACAACATTTCGAGAGGCCGCTGCCGGAATGCCACAGTTCCTGTCGCAGCTTGGCCGGGCCAAAGGGGCGGATGATAAGATCGCGTGGTAATTAACTGGAGGAACTATGAGCGATACCTACGAGCTGCTGCCCCTGGCGCACCTGTTCCCGGGCATGGTGCTGGCCGATGCGCTGCTCGATGCGCACGGGCACGTGCTGCTGGCCGAGGGTGCGGTGCTGAGCGAGGCAACCATCCTGTCGCTGGCCCGGCATGGCATCAGCGCGGCGCCGATCTCGCGCGCGGTTCCCCTGGCCACGCCGGAACCGGCCACGATCCAGGCCCGGCTCGACCACCTGTTCCGCCACAATGACCGTGACGACCATGGCGACTGGGCTACCGGCCTGCTGCGCCGCTACGTCGAGGATTACCGCCTCAAGCGCGGTGTCGCGGCCGGAGACGCGGCATGAACGGCGTACCGGTGGACGACATCCTCGGCGGCGTCGACGACCTGCCCTCGCTCCCCGCCGTCGTGATGGAACTGCTGGGCAGCATCGACCAGGAAGACATCGACATCGGCGTGCTGGCAAAAAAGGTGTCGAACGACCCGGCCCTGACCGCCAAGACCTTGCGCCTGGCCAATTCCTCGGCCTTCGGCCTGCAGGTCAAGGCGACCACGATCCAGCAGGCCATGACCTTCCTCGGCTTCCAGGCCACGCGCAACCTGATCACGGCGGCGGCGCTGACCGGCTGCTTCCCGGCCGGGCGCTGCCCCGGCTTCAACGACAAGGCCTTCTGGCGCCACTCGATCGCCACCGCGGCCTGCGCGCGGGTGCTGGCGCGGCGCGTGCGCTTCAACCCAGACTATGCCTTCACGGCCGGCCTGCTGCACGACATCGGGCGCCTGGTGCTGGTAGCGCGCTTCCCCGACCGCTACCAGGCGGTGCTGTCGCTGCGCGACAAGAAGGATTGCGAGCTGATCGAGGCTGAACGCGAGCTGCTGGGCGTGGACCACGTGGATGCCGGCGTGGCGCTGGCCGCGCACTGGAATTTTTCGGACACCATGCGCCAGGCGATTGCCTTCCACCACACGCCGGAAGCGGCGGGTGCGGGTTTCCTGGCGACGATCGTGCACGTCGCGAGCGCGGTCGTGCATGCGCTCGACCTGGCGGGAAATCCGGACGACCTGGCGCCGCGCGTGTCCGCGGTGGCCTGGACGGCGCTGGGCATGACGGAACAAGCATGGCTGCAGGCGTTCCATGAAACGGAGCTGCAGTACGAGGAAATGACGGCCATTCTGATGGCCTGAGGAAAAACAACGCGAACGCCCCGGGGGACGCCGCCAACGCTAGGCCGCCGGGACGGGCCGGCCAGCGGAGCGGCACAGCGCCAGGGGCGCGGCGCCGCCACCCGCTGCCACCGAAGGCATGACAGTCGCGGCTGTCATGCCCACGGCGTCAGTGGGCATAATTGCCGGTCGACGGATTGGTGTCGTTGGACTGCGATTGCGGCTGCTGCTGTTGCTGTGCTGCCGCTGCGGCGGCTGCCTGGGCTGCCTTCTCTTCTGGTTTCGGGCGGCCTTGTGCGTCCGACAGGCGGTATTTGGTCCGGCGATCGCCCATCAGGTCGCGCAGGTCGCGGATGCTCATGCCCGTCACTTCATGCATGCGGATCAGCAGCGAAGCGCCGACTGGCAGGCGGTGGTGGCGGATCTTGCTGATGACGGGCGGCGCAACTTCGAGCATACGCGACAGCGCTGCGTCATTCTTCAGCTGCATCTTGCCAAGCAGGATGTCGAGCAGATGGTTGGGGTTGTAGCTTTCTTGCGAAGACAGAGCATGATGCTGTTGTGCCATGATGATTACCTCTTTGGTTTGGTTAAAATAGTTCCCTTACGAACTTTTGTTAAAGACTACTTCTCGTTAACAAAGGTTCCCGGACTACCTTTGAGAAATTAAACAGGTCGCGCCTGAAGATCCCCTTAAGAAACGTACCGGACCGCATGCCCCCACGTGCTCTTCCCACATGCGCACTTGTCTTTCAAACAAATTATCAGGGTTATACGTCGTCAGTACATCCTAGCGGCGCATGTGACTCATTGTTAGAAATCAAGCTATCGTGCGGAAAGCTTGTCACATAGTCATTTCAGCACATGGGGATTATTTGTGGCGCACGCAAGAGATTTCCTTAATAAATTTTCCCAATCAAAAGTTGGGGGGAAGCCGTTGATTTACAAGAAGAAATAGTTTGATGCTGAGAGATTCTCACAAGAATAAAGCCGGGACAGTTAGCCGGCGCACATTTAACAATCTGAGCAGCTTTGCAATTACTTTAGGTTAAGAAATTGTTCGTTCCATGCAGCACCAAAATAGTGCGTGCGCCTGCCCCGCACGTGCCGGTTTCGGGACCGGAATGGGATTTACGATAAACTGACGCCCTGGTTGGCCATTGCCCCAGCTCCCCCTTTTCAGAATTACCCCATGCAGAAAAAAGTATTCATCAAGACCTTCGGCTGCCAGATGAACGAATATGATTCGGACAAGATGGCGGACGTCCTCGGCGCGTCCGATGGACTGGTCCGTACCGACACGCCCGAAGACGCCGACGTCATCCTGCTCAACACCTGCTCCATCCGCGAGAAATCGCAAGAGAAAGTGTTTTCCGACCTGGGCCGTTTCAAGGCGCTCAAGCGCAACAAGCCCGAGCTCGTGATCGGCGTGGGCGGTTGCGTCGCCTCGCAGGAAGGGCAAGCCATCGTCAAGCGCGCCCCCCACGTGGACGTGGTGTTCGGCCCCCAGACCCTGCACCGCCTGCCGCAATTGATCCGCGACCGGCGCAGCAGCGGCAACGCCCAGGTCGACATCAGCTTTCCCGAAATCGAAAAATTCGACCACCTGCCGCCCGCCAAGGTGGACGGCGTGGTGGCCTATGTGTCGATCATGGAAGGCTGCAGTAAATATTGCAGCTACTGCGTGGTGCCGTATACCCGCGGCGAGGAAGTCTCGCGCCCCTTCGACGACGTGCTGGTCGAATGCGCCGGCCTGGCCGCCCAGGGAGTGAAGGAAATCATGCTGCTGGGCCAGAACGTGAACGCCTACCGCGGCGGCATGGCCGGCGACGAGGTGGCCGACTTCGCCCTGCTGCTGGAATACATCGCCGATATCCCCGGCATCGAGCGCCTGCGCTACGTGACCAGCCACCCGAAGGAATTCAACCAGCGCCTGATCGACGCCTATGCGCGCATCCCGCAGCTGGTGAACCAGATCTACCTGCCGGTCCAGCACGGTTCCGACCGCATCCTGGGCGCGATGAAGCGCGGCTACACGGCGCTGGAGTACAAGTCGATCATCCGCCGCATCCGCGCGGTGCGCCCGAACATGGCCTTCTCGTCCGACTTCATCGTGGGTTTTCCCGGCGAAACCGAGGCCGATTTCGAGGCGATGATGAAACTGGTCGAGGACGTCGGCTTCGACAACAGTTTCAGCTTCATCTTCAGCAAGCGCCCCGGCACCCCGGCCGCCAACCTCGAGGACGACACCCCGCACGAGGTCAAGCTGGGCCGCCTGCAGCGCCTGCAGGCCCTGATCGACGCCAATAACCGCAAGTACAGCGCGGACATGGTCGGCAGCGTCCAGCGCGTGCTGGTCGAAGGCCCGTCCAGGAAAGACCCCGCGCAGCTGCAGGGCCGCTGCGAGAACAACCGCGTGGTCCACTTCGGGTTCGACGCCGGCGCGCCTTCCCTGGTCGGCCAGCTGGTCGACGTGCGGATCGCCGCCAGCCATGATTACTATTTACGCGGCGAACTCGTCGCCAACCTCGATACGCTAGCCAAAGCCAGTTGAAAAACACACCTACCCAGCCTTCCTACTTCATTCCCGAGCCGCTCGACAACACGCGGCTTGCCCACCTGTGCGGCCCGCTGGACGAGAACCTGCGCCAGATCTCGGCCGCGCTGGACGTCACCATATTCCGGCGCGGCGAGAAATTCATCGTCAGCGGCGCCAACGCCGACCGCGCGGTCGAACTGCTGGAACGCTTCTATGCGGTGGCCAACAAGATCGTGCCGATCGAGGAAGTGCAGCTGGCGCTGGTGGAGCAGCGCGTCGGCATGCAACAGCCGCGCAGTAGCGCGGCATCCGACGCCCCCGCGGGCAAGACCGTCAGCGCCCTCGAGCGGGCCAGCGACGCGCCGGAACCGGCTAGCGAGTCCAGCCTGGTCAGCCCCACGCTCAAGACCCGCCGCAGCGACCTGCGCGGCCGCACGCCGCACCAGATCGAATACCTGAACGCGGTGCTGGAACACGACATCAGCTTCGGCGTCGGCCCGGCCGGCACCGGCAAGACCTACCTGGCGGTGGCCTGCGCGGTGGACGCGCTCGAGCGCGACGCCGTCAAGCGCATCATCCTGACCCGCCCGGCGGTGGAAGCGGGCGAGCGCCTCGGCTTCCTGCCCGGCGACATGAGCCAGAAAGTCGATCCCTACCTGCGCCCGCTGTACGACGCGCTGTACGACCTGCTCGGCTTCGACCGCACCCAGAAGATGTTCGAGAAGCAGGTCATCGAGATCGCGCCGCTGGCCTATATGCGCGGCCGCACCCTGAACCACGCCTTTGTCATCCTGGACGAAGCCCAGAACACGACCGTCGAACAGATGAAGATGTTCCTGACCCGGATCGGTTTCGGCAGCAAGGCCGTGATCACCGGCGACGTGACCCAGGTCGACCTGCACAAGGCCCAGCGTTCCGGCCTGGTGGACGCGATCCACGTGCTCAGGAATGTCCGCGGCATCAAGTTCACGCAGTTTTCCAGCGTCGACGTGGTGCGCCACCCGCTGGTGGGACGCATCATCGACGCCTACGAATCCAATTCCTCGATCGAGGAACTGGCCGCCCTCCCCAAACCGCTGCCCACCAAAAATGCAAGAAAAAAAACATAGCCTCGATCTCGAGGTCCAGTACGCCGACCCGCGGCTGGAACAGGACATCACCGAAGCGATGCTGGAGCGCTGGGTGCAGGCCGCCCTGCTCGGCCCGGCCGAGCTCTCGATCCGCTTCGTCGACCTCGAAGAAGGCCAGACCCTGAACCGCACCTACCGCGGCAAGGACTACGCCACCAACGTGCTCACCTTCGCCTACAACGAAGGCGAGGAACTCGGCGCCGACGACCCGACCCAGGCCGACATCATCCTGTGCACCGACGTGCTGCAGCGCGAGGCCGAGGAGCAGAACAAGACGGTCGAGGAACACGCGGCCCACCTGGTGGTGCACGGGGTGCTGCATGCCCAGGGCTACGACCACGAGCACGACGAGGAAGCCGACGAGATGGAGCAGTTCGAGCGCGACATCATGGAAGTGCTGGGCTACCCGGACCCGTACGAGGATTGATGCGGCGGCGGGGTGCCGAGGTATTGCCTGAAAGCATCCCAGCCACGCTGCGAACGCCGTCCATTGTGGGCTAACTGCCCTTTTCGTGTATCCTATACCCATCGCAACAACGGCTTCACGCCAACTATGCCCGAGTATCCCACTGACGTCCGATCGGACGCCAAACCCCACCGGTCGCTGTTCGAACGGCTGACCGCACTGATCTCCCCCGAGCCTGAAAACCGCGCAGAACTCCTCGAAGTGCTGCACGAAGCCCACGAACGCAAGCTGATCGACGCCGACGCGCTGTCGATGATCGAAGGTGTGTTCCAGGTTTCCGACCTGTCGGTGCGCGACATCATGGTGCCGCGCTCGCAAATGGACGTGGTCGACATTTCCAAACCCATCGAGGAATGGCTGCCGATCGTCCTGGAGACCCAGCACTCGCGCTTCCCCGCCATCGAGGGCGAGCGCGACAAGGTGGTCGGCATCCTGCTGGCCAAGGACCTGCTGCGCTACTACGCCGAAGAATCCTTCGACGTGCGCGCCATGCTGCGCCCGCCGATCTTCATCCCCGAATCGAAGCGCCTGAACGTGCTGCTGCGCGACTTCCGCGCCAACCACAACCACATGGCGATCGTGGTTGACGAGTACAGCGGCGTGGCCGGCCTGATCACCATCGAGGACGTGCTCGAGCAGATCGTCGGCGACATCGAGGACGAATACGACTTCGACGAAGAAGAAGACAACGTCCTGTCGATCAAGGAAGGGCAACTGGGCCCGCGCTGGCGCGTCAAGGCGCTCACCGAGATCGAGCAGTTCAACGAAGAAGTCGGGGCCGACCTGCCCGAGATCGACGCCGACACCATCGGCGGCCTGGTGGCCAGCCACCTGGGGCGCATGCCGCACAAGGGCGAGGTCTTCGACCTGGAAAACCTGCGCTTCGAAGTGCTGCGCGCCGATGCGCGCCAGATCCACGTGCTGCTGGTCGAAAAGCTGCCCCTGGCTGAAGACGACCACGACTGATGCTGCGCCGCCGTACCCCTGCCGCCGCCGCCAAGCCGGCGGCCGCCGTCACCCGCCCGTCGCCGCTCGCCCTGGTGCTGGCGGCGCTGGCCGGCGCCCTGTCCCTGTTCTCGTTCGAGCCCTTCGGCTGGTGGCCGCTGCAGTTCCTCTCGCTGGCCTACTTCTTCTACCAGGTCGGCGTGAAGAACTCGCCGCGCTATGGCCTGCTGCTGGGCTGGGCCTTCGGCTTCGGCTGGTCGGTGGCCGGCATGCACTGGCTGTACATCGCCATTACCCGCTTCGGCGGCCTGCCCGCGATCCTGGGCGCGATCGCGATCGCCCTGCTGGGCGTGTACATGGGCCTGTTCGGGGCCTTTGCCGGCGGCGCGGCGAGCTGGGTGCGCCGCAAGTGGTCCTTGCCGGTGCCCGCCTTCGTGCTGCTGGTGCTGCCGGTCGCCTGGGGCCTGTCGGAATGGCTGCGCGGCTGGGTCTTCACGGGCTTCCCGTGGGCCTCGGCCGGCTACGCCCATAACGTCTCGCCGCTGGGCGGCTACGCGCCGCTGGTCGGCGTGTACGGCGTCGGCATGCTGGCCGCCGTGTGCGCGGGCTGCCTGGCCATGCTGACCCAGCCGAAAAGGCGCTGGCGCCACATCGCTATCCTGGTCGCCGTACTGGCCGCCGGCTTCGGCCTCAAGCAAATTGCGTGGACCCACGAAGTGGGCCAGCCCTTGACGGTGCGCCTGCTGCAGGGCGACGTGAAGCAGGACCAGAAATTCGACACCGCCTACCTGCTCGACATCCTCAATCGCTACCAGGCCATGATCACGGCCGCACCAAGCGACCTGATCGCCACGCCGGAAACCGCGATTCCCGTCACGCCGCAGCAGCTCCCCGGCGGCTACCTCGCCGAGTTGAATGACTTCGCCAGGCGGACCGGCAGCCACCTGATGATCGGCATCCCGACCGCCGACAGCCCGACCCAGTATTCGAACAGCGTCATCGCCACCGGCCCGGCATCGGCGCCCGGCGCGCCGGCCTACCGCTACGACAAGCACCACCTGGTGCCCTTCGGCGAATTCATCCCGCCGGGCTTCCGCTGGTTCACCGACCTGATGCACATTCCGCTGGGCGACCAGACCCGCGGCAAGGCGCTGCAGGCGCCGTTCCCGGTCAAGGACCAGCTGGTGCTGCCGAATATCTGCTACGAAGACGCGTTCGGCGAAGAGATCGCGGCCCAGCTGCGCAACGCACCGAAGCCGGCGACGCTGCTGCTGAACGTGTCGAACCTGGCCTGGTATGGCGAATCGGTGGCGATCCCGCAGCACCTGCAGATCTCGCAGATGCGCTCGATCGAGACCGGCCGCCCGATGCTGCGCTCGACCAACAACGGCGCCACCGCCATCATCGACGGCCGCGGCAGGATCGTGCAGCAGCTGCCCTTTTACGAGCGCGGCGTGCTGGCGGCCAGCGTGCGCGGCATGGCCGGGTTCACGCCGTATATCCGCTTCGGCAACGGGGGCTTCCTGCTGCTGGGGGCTTTCATGCTGCTGGGCGCCTGGTTCGCCGGCCGCCGTTTGCGGAACCGGAAATCCAACGCGTAGGGTGGTCGGCTCTGCCGACCGCGCGTCCAGCTGACGGATGCGTTCAGGCAGTGCATGCCCTGGCTGAACGCGCGGTCGGCGTAGCCGACCACCCTACAAACCCACTTATTCCAATGGCTGAGTTGAATCCGGCCCCAGAGGGCCGTGAAAATTCAGTAGAATTGGTCATTTGGCAAACTTACCGTGTCTGCGGCCTCAACTCCGCGCCGCCCCTACAAGATGCTCACATTCCAACAAATCATCCTCACCCTGCAGACCTACTGGGACAAGCAGGGTTGCGCACTGCTGCAGCCCTACGACATGGAAGTCGGCGCGGGCACCTTCCACACCGGTACCTTCCTGCGCGCGATCGGTCCTGAACCCTGGCGCGCCGCCTATGTGCAGCCGTCGCGCCGCCCGAAGGACGGCCGCTATGGCGAGAACCCGAACCGCCTGCAGCACTACTACCAGTACCAGGTGGTGCTCAAACCCGCGCCGGAAAACATCCTCGACCTCTACCTCGGCTCGCTCGAGGCGCTGGGCCTGGACCTGAAGAAGAACGACGTGCGTTTCGTGGAAGACGACTGGGAAAGCCCGACCCTGGGCGCCTGGGGCCTGGGCTGGGAAGTCTGGCTCAATGGCATGGAAGTGACCCAGTTCACCTACTTCCAGCAGGTCGGCGGCCTCGATTGCAAGCCGGTGCTGGGCGAGATCACCTATGGCGTCGAGCGCCTGGCGATGTACCTGCAGGGCGTCGAGAACGTGTACGACCTGGTCTGGACCACGTGGCAGGAGAACGGCGAGACGAAAACGCTGAAGTACGGCGACGTGTTCCACCAGAACGAAGTCGAGCAGTCGACCTACAATTTCGAACACGCCAACACCGAGCTGCTGTTCCAGGCCTTCGGCAACCACGAAGCCGAGGCCAAGCGCCTGGTCGAGCTGGCGCTCACCCTGCCGGCCTACGAGCAGATCATGAAGGCTTCGCACAGCTTCAACATGCTCGACGCGCGCGGCGCCATTTCCGTGACCGAGCGCGCCGCCTACATCGGCCGGGTGCGCACGCTGTCGCGCCTCGTGGCCCAGGCCTATTACGACTCGCGCGAGAAGCTCGGCTTCCCGATGCTCCCCGGCGCCGCCAAGGCCGCAGCCTGACCAGAACAGAACAGACCATGAACCAGACTCTCCTCGTCGAAATCCAGACCGAAGAACTGCCGCCGAAGGCGCTCGTCAAGCTCGGCGCCGCGTTCGCCAGCGGCATCGCCAATGGCCTGAAAGCGCGCGACTTTTTGGACGCCGACAGCGTCGTCACGCCGCACGCCACGCCGCGCCGCCTCGCCGTCACCATCACCAATGTCCGCGCCACCTCGCCCGATAAAACCATCCGCGAGAAGGTGCTGCCGGTGTCGGTCGCGCTGGACAAGGACGGCAACCCGTCCGCACCGCTGGCCAAGAAGCTGGCGGCCCTCGGCTTCGCCGGCCTGGATGTGAGCGCCCTCGAACGGGCCCAGGACGGCAAGGCCGAATCCTTCTTCTACACCTACACCGCGGCCGGCAGCGCGCTGGCCGGCGGCCTGCAGGAGGTGCTGCTTGACGCGGTGGCCAAGCTGCCGATCCCGAAGCTCATGAGCTACCAGCGCCCCGACGGCGCCACCGTGCAGTTCGTGCGCCCGGTGCACCTGTTGCTCGCGCTGTACGGCGAACAGGTGCTGCCGCTCACGCTGCTGGGCCTGGACGCCGGCCGCCAGACCATGGGCCACCGCTTCCTGTCACACGGCGGCAGCATCGCCATCCCGCACGCCGACCAGTATGCGTCGGTGCTGGAAAACGAAGGCAAGGTGATTTCCAGTGCCGAAGCGCGCAAGGAAAGCATCCGCAGCCAGCTGCTGGCCAAGGCCGGCGCTGACCAGGTGCTGATGCCGGAGTCGCTGCTCGATGAAGTGGCGGCGCTGGTCGAATGGCCGGTGGTCTATGAATGCCGCTTCGAGGAAGAGTTCCTGGCCGTGCCGCAGGAATGCCTGATCCTCACCATGCAGACCAACCAGAAATACTTCGCGCTGACCGACAGCGCCGGCAAGCTGCGCTCGCGCTTCCTGATCGTGTCGAACATCGCAACCGACGACCCGACGGCGATCGTCGGCGGCAACGAGCGCGTGGTGCGCCCGCGCCTGTCGGACGCCAAGTTCTTCTTCGAGCAGGACAAGAAGAAGACGCTGGAATCGCGCCTGCCGCTGCTGGCGAGCGTGGTCTACCACAACAAGCTGGGTACCCAGCTGGACCGCACCGAGCGCGTCACCACCCTGGCCAGCAGCATCGCGCGCCGCCTGGGCTACGACGTACCGCTGGCCGAACGCGGTGCGCGCCTGGCCAAGGCCGACCTGCTGACCGACATGGTGGGCGAGTTCCCCGAGCTGCAGGGCATCATGGGCACCTATTACGCGCGCCACGACGGCGAGCACGAGGAAGTCGCGCTGGCCGCCTCCGAGCACTACCAGCCGCGCTTCGCCGGTGACCTGCTGCCCACCACCAATACCGGCCTGGCCGCAGCCCTGGCCGACAAGCTGGAAACCCTGGTCGGCATCTGGGCCATCGGCCTGCAGCCGACCGGCGAGAAAGACCCGTTCGCGCTGCGCCGCCACGCCCTGGGCGTGATGCGCATGCTGGTGGAGAAGCGCCTGCCGCTGGCGATTTCCGACCTGCTGGCCGAAGCGGCCTCGGTGTTCGAAGGCCAGGCAGCCAAGGTAAAGGAACTGCGGGATCCGCGCGCGGACGTGACAGTCTTCATGCTGGACCGCCTGCGCGGCATGCTGCGCGAGCGCGGCTTCTCGCCGAACGAAGTCGAAGCCGTGCTGGCCCAGAACCCGGACCGCGTCGACGACGTGGTGCAGCGCCTGGAAGCCGTGCAGGCCTTCGCCGCCCTGCCGGAGTCCGCATCGCTGGCCGCCGCCAACAAGCGCATCACCAACATCCTGAAGAAGACCGAGGCCGCCATTGGCGAGGTCAAGCCGGAGCTGCTGCAGGAACAGGCCGAAAAGAACCTGGCCGCCGCGATCGCGCGCGTGCGCCCGGACGTGGACGCGGCCTTTGCGCGCGGCGACTTCACCGGCACGCTCAAGACCCTGGCCCAGCTGCGCGACGACGTCGACGCCTTCTTCAACGACGTGATGGTGATGGCCGACGACCTGGCCCTGCGCAACAACCGCCTGGCGCTGCTGTCGCAGCTGCACGGCATGATGAACGGCGTCGCCGATATTTCGAAGCTGGCGGCCTGATCCCTGTAAGGTAGTCTTATGAAACTCATCATCCTCGACCGGGATGGGGTCATCAACCATGATTCGCCGGACTTCATCAAGTCGCCGGCGGAGTGGATCCCGATTCCCGGCTCGCTGGAAGCGATCGCCCGCCTGAACCAGGCGGGCTACCGGGTCGTGATCGCCTCGAACCAGTCGGGCATCGCGCGCGAACTGTTCGACATCACGACCCTCAACGCGATCCACCAGAAACTGCACGCCAGCGCCCAGCAGGCCGGCGCCGATATCGACGCCATCTTCTTCTGCCCGCACGCGGCGATCGACAACTGCGACTGCCGCAAGCCCAAGGCCGGCATGTTCGAGGAAATCAGCAAGCGCTTCAAGGTGAGCCTGAAAGGCGTGCCGACGGTGGGCGACTCGCTGCGCGACCTGCAGGCCGGTTTCAAGATGGGCTGCGCGCCCTACCTGGTCCTGACCGGCAAGGGCGAGAAGACCCACGAGACCGGCGGTCTGCCGCCCGGCACCCAGGTCTTCCCCGACCTGGCCAGCATGGTCAGCGCCTTCCTCAAGACCGCGGCACAGCGGCCAGAATAACCACAACACCCCCAAGAAATCCGTCCGGAGCCCCTTTGCATACCTTCAGCCTGTTCCTGCGTTCCCTGCTGTTTACAATCGTGATGATCGTGGCCACCGTCGTCTGGGCCTGCGTCTGCTTCCTGGCCGCGCCGCTGCCCTACAACAAGCGCTTCTGGGTCACCTCGCGCTGGAACGTCTTCATGATCTGGTGCGCAAAGACGATCTGCGGGATCCGCTACCAGTTCAAGGGCTACGAGAACCTGCCGGACGCGCCGGCGGTGGTGCTGTCCAAGCACCAGTCGGCATGGGAGACCATCTTCCTTCTGCCGAACCTCACGCGCCCGCTGGTGTTCGTGTTCAAGAAAGAGATCCTCTACATTCCCTTCTTCGGCTGGGCGATGGCGCTGCTGCGCATGATCCCGATCGACCGCAAGCAGGGCAAGAACGCCTTCGCCCACGTGGTCCGCCACGGCAAGCGGCGCCTGGCCGACGGCCAGTGGATCATCATGTTCCCGGAGGGGACGCGCATCCCGGTGGGCCAGAAAGGCAAGTACAAAAGCGGCGGTACGCGGCTTGCTGTCGAAACCCAAACAGTCGTGGTCCCGATCGCGCATAATTCAGGTGAGTGCTGGCCGAAAAATTCGTTCATCAAGCGCCCGGGACTGATCACCGTCTCGATCGGCAAACCGATTTCGCCAGACAACCACACCCCCGACAGCATGATGCAAGAGGTCGAAAATTGGATAGAATCGGAAATGCGCGTTATTTCGCCCCACGCCTACAGAGGTGGCTGAGCGACGTCAGCACCCAGATCAGGAATTCAAGGCCGCAGCAACTTATGACCTCCAGGATCGACGCCAACCAGCTCGAACTCTTTGCCCAGGAATTCTTCGCGGCGCTCAAGCCTTCCGATAAGGCGGCGCCGCCTTCGCAGCCCCTTTTCAAGACGCCGCCCCCGGCGCCGCGCAGGCTCATCCCGGCCCCGCCGGTGGCCGCGGGCGAGCCGCCGCTCAAGCGCATCGTGCTGGGCGCCCACACCATCGACTACGCCCTGCGCCGCTCGGCGCGCCGCTCGATCGGCTTCATGATCGACGACGACGGCCTGCGCGTGACCGCGCCGCGCCGCTGCTCCCAGCTCGATGTCGACAACGCCATCCGCGCCAAGCAGCGCTGGATCCTCACCAAGCTGCTCGAACGCGGCGAGCGCCGCGCCCAGCGACTGGAAGCAGCCCCCATCGAATGGAAGGACGGCGCGCGCCTGCCCTACCTGGGCGGCGAGATCACCCTGCGCCTCGAAGAGGCGGCGCGCAGCCACTGCCGGTTCGATGCGGCCACTGGCGAACTGTGGATCGGCGTGGTGCCGGGGCTGTCGGAGTGGCAGCTCAAGGAACGCATCAAGCTGTGGTTCCAGGCCGAGGCCAGCACGCTGTTCAAGGCCAGGCTGGACCACTTCGCGCCGCAGCTGGGGGTGTCCTACCAGGCCTTTGCGCTGTCGTCGGCCGGCACCCGTTGGGGCTCGTGCACGGTGGAGGGGAATATCCGGCTGAACTGGCGCCTGGTGCACTACGCGCCGGCGCTGGTCGACTACGTCGTGGTGCACGAACTGGCCCACCTGCGCGAGATGAACCACAGCCCGGCGTTCTGGGCCACGGTGGCGCAGGCGTTCCCGGATTATGACGGGGCGCGGCTGGCGCTCAAGAAGCGCTCGCACGAGATGCCGGTGTTGTTCGCGGATTGATCCGCTGGCTTTGAGCCGTCATTCCGGCGCAGGCCGGAATCCCATTTCTGGTCCGGAGTCGCCGGGGCCGGCGGGTCTGCAAGAGAACTTGGGTCCCGGCCTGCGCCGGGACGACGTGCACACGCCAGGGGTGATGGTCACCGTACGTTACAACAGCGCGTCTCTCCTGGCGGTGGCCAGTTCCTTCATCGCCGCCAGCTGGGCATCCGACAAGCTCCGGAACGGAATCGGCAGCGTCCCGCGCTTGAGCACCATCATGAAGCCGCGCGAGTAAGTGCGCACACCCACCACGTCTTCCCACCCGATGAGCGTGACGCCCCCGCTGGTGCGCACGATGCCGTGCTGGTCGATGGTGAATTCGTAGGTGCGGCGGCCGCGGCCGAGCAGGATGAAATGCAGCGCCGCGCTCAGCGTGCTTTTCAGGCGCAGGTAGAGGCTGGCCGGCCAGCGGATGCGGCGGCGGCGGATCAGGAAGCCGCCGTGCTCCCACATGAAGCTGAGGTATTCGCCGAGCGTGTAGCGCACGAAGAAATGCAGTTCGGATAAAGGGACGGGCGACGCGGCGGCAGGCGGCGGCGCCGAGACGTCGGCCGCGCCGGCATCGAGGTGCAGGTGCAGCAGCTTGTCATCTGCCTGTTGCTGGACCAGCATGGCGACGGGTCTCCCGTCCTTGACCGGCCTCGGGTGATTAAACGACAACATTGCGCATCCCCTGGTTATTATTCCGAGCTCGATCCGGCATGGTAGCAAAAGCTATCCAATTAGTTGTCGCAAGAGTTCAACAGTGCGCAGGGTGGCGCCGCGGTGGCGGCCGGCGAAGGCCAGCGCGTGCGCGCCCATGGCGGCGCGCGCCGCATCGTCTTCCAGCAGGCGCAGGGCGGCGGCGATGAGCGCGTCGGCGTCCGCCACGCGCAGCGCCGCGCCGTCCTGCACCGCTTCATCGGTGGCTTGCGCGAAATTGAAGGTGTGCTCGCCCACCAGCACCGGCTTGCCGAGCGCGCAGGCCTCGATCAGGTTCTGGCCGCCCAGCGGCATCAGGCTGCCGCCGATGAACGTACAGTCGCAGGCGGCGAAATAGGCGAACATCTCGCCCATCGAGTCGCCCAGCAGGACGTCGGCCTGCAGCGCGCCCCCGTCGAGGGTCGAGCGCCGGGTGACGGACAGGCCGCGCGCCGCGATCATCTTCTCGACCTCGTCGAAGCGCTGCGGATGGCGCGGCACGATCGCGAGCAATGCGTCCTGCGGCTTGTCCGGCGCGCGCTGCCAGGCGTCCAGCACCAGGGCTTCCTCGCCTTCGCGCGTGCTGGCGCACAGGAACACCGGGCGGCGCTTGACGCGTTCACGCAGCCAGGCGCCCTTCTCGAGCGCGCTGGCCGGCGGCACGACGTCGAACTTGATGCTGCCGGTGACGGCGACCGTGGGCGCGCCGAGCGAGCGCACGCGCTCGGCGTCGCCTTCCGTCTGCGCCGCCACCAGCGTGATGGCGCGCGCGGCGTCCGTCATCAGCGCGCCCATCTTGCGGCCGCGCCGCAGCGAGCGTTCCGACAGGCGGGCGTTCACCAGCGCGACCGGCACGCCGGCGCGGGCGCAGCCGGCAATCAGGTTCGGCCACACCTCGGTCTCCATCAGGATGCACACCCGCGGCGTGAACCGGCGCAGGAAGCGCGCCACCATGAAGCCGGTGTCGTAGGGCAGGTAGGACTGCAGCACGCGCTCGCCATGGTGGCCGAACAGCGCGGCCCCGGTGGCGCGCCCGGTCGGCGTCATGTGGGTGAGCAGGATGCGCGAATCGGGATAGGCCAGCAACAGCGCCTCGACCAGCGGCTCGGCGGCGCGGGTCTCGCCCACCGACACGGCGTGCACCCACAGCGTCAGCCGCGTGGAGGGGGCGGCGTCGGGGAAACCGAGGCGCTCGGCCCAATGCGCGCGGTAGCCGGGCTCCTTGCGCCCGCGCCACCACAGGCGCGCCAGCACGAGCGGCAGCGCCAGCCACCACGCGAGCGAGTACAGCGCACGGATCACACCGGCCCCAGCAGCCGGCGCGCGGCGGCGATGACGTCCGGCGCCGATGGCGGCGCGCCCAGGTCGCCCAGGTTGACGATGCGATCGGACCAGTTGCCCTCGGTCTTCCACTTCGGCGAATCGCAGTAGATCTCCACCGTCGGGCGCACGAAGGCGGCGGCGATGTGGGTCAGGCCGGTGTCGACACCGACCGCGATGCGCGCATGCTGGGCCACCGAGACGGCGTCCATCATCGACAGCTTGGGTAGCACGCGTGCGTGCGGCAGGCCGGCGGCCAGCGCTTGCGCTTCCGCCAATTCCGACGGGGAGCCCCAGGGCAGCAGCACCGGCATCGGCGCCAGCGCGTTGCCGAGGGCGATCCAGTTCTCGCGCGACCACTTCTTGGCGTCGCGCGCCGTACCGTGGAAGAACACCGCGTAATCATCCGGCGGCAGGAAGGCCGGGCGCGTGGATGCGCTCGGCGCCGGCAGGCCGAAGTCGGGCGGCGTCGTGACCGCATAGCCCAGCGCCGCAGCGGCCACCAGGCGTCCGCGCGCCACCGCATGGGTGCGCGGGTTCAAGGGGATGCTGTCGGTGTGGAACACGCGCGAGACGCCCTCGTAGCCCGAGCCTTCGCTGCCGTTGGCCAGGCCGACCTTCTTGCCGCCCCGGCGCACGCGGGCGGCGCCCATGATGATGCCGGTCTTGAGCAGGCCCTGGGTGTCGAACACATAGTCGTATTCTTCCTCGCGCAAGGCGCGGAAGAAGCCCTTGATCTCGGCCCGCGTCTGCGCCTTGCCGAGGCTCTTGCGCCAGCGCCGCAGCGCCCACGGGATGATTTTCCGTACCTGCGGGTTCAGGCGCACCAGGCTGGTGTAGCCCTCTTCCACCACCCAGTCGATGGTCGCGCCGGGATACTGGCGCAGCAGGTCGGCCACCATCGGCAGGTTGTGCAGCACGTCGCCCAGCGACGAGACGCGCACCAGCAGGATCTTCACGGGCGCGTGCTCAGAAAGGCAGCTCGGCGTCCGGCTTGGCCGCCAGGATCACCGTCTTGAATTCGGCCTGGATGCGCGCCAGGGCTTCCGGGTTCTCGCCTTCGAAGCGCAGCACCACGACCGGGGTCGTGTTCGAGGAACGCGCCAGGCCGAAGCCGTCCGGGTATTCCACGCGCAGCCCGTCGATGCCGTTGATGCTGGTGGACGTCGGGAAGCGCGCGTTGGCGCGCAGGCTGTCGATCAGGGTGAAGTTCTCGCCTTCTTTCAGGTGCAGGTGCAGCTCCGGAGTGCTGCTGGCGATCGGCAGGCTGTTGAGCAGGGCCGACGGGTCGGCCTCCTTGGTCAGGATCTCGAGCATGCGGGCGCCGGCGTACAGGCCGTCGTCGAAGCCATACCAGCGGTCCTTGAAGAAGATGTGGCCGCTCATCTCGCCGCCCAGCGGCGAACCGGTTTCCTTCAGCTTGGCTTTCACCAGCGAGTGGCCGGTCTTCCACATCAGGGGACGCCCGCCCGCCTGCTCGATCCAGGGAGCGAGGTGGCGCGTGCACTTGACGTCGTAGAGGATCTCGGCGCCGGGATTGCGCGACAGGACGTCGCTGGCGAACAGCATCATCTGGCGGTCCGGGAAGATGATCTGGCCGTCCTTGGTGACGATGCCGAGGCGGTCGCCGTCGCCATCGAAGGCAAGGCCGATCTCGGCGTCGGTGTCCTGCAGGGCCTTGACCAGGTCCTGCAGGTTTTCCGGGTGCGCCGGGTCGGGATGGTGGTTCGGGAAGGTGCCGTCGACGTCGCAGAACAGCTCGACCACCTCGCAGCCCATGCCGCGGTACAGGTCGCCCGCGAAGGCGCCGGCCACGCCGTTGCCGCAGTCGACCGCGATCTTGATGGGGCGCGCGATCTTCACGTCCTGAACGATGCGCTCGAGGTAGGCGGCGCGGATGTCGTGAGTGGCGTAGCTGCCGCGCTGCGGGCCGATGGCGCCGTCGTAGGCCGCGATGCTGTCGTGCAGCGCGGTGATCGATTCGCCATGGATCGCCTCGCCCGCCAGCACCATCTTGAAGCCGTTGTAGTCCGGCGGATTGTGGCTGCCGGTGACCATGATGCCCGAGCGGGTGTCGAGCAGGTTGGTGGCGTAGTAGACCATCGGGGTGGCGACCATGCCCAGGTCGATCACGTCCACGCCGGCGTCGCGCAGGCCTTCGCCCAGCGCCGCGGTGAGGCCAGGGCCCGACAGGCGGCCGTCGCGGCCGATCACGACCTTGCGCTCTCCCTTGGCCAGTGCGGCGGCGCCGAATGCGCGGCCGATGTGGCGCGCGATGCCTTCGTCGAGCGTCTTGTCGATGACGCCGCGAATGTCATAGGCCTTGAAGATCGTTTTGGAGAGAGCAACCATGATGTCCTTGGAATAGCTGGGGGGCGTGGGCAGGCAATAGCAGCCGGACGGAAAAGCGTCGACGCCGGATTATCGGGAATGCAACTTGGGGGAATGACAAATGAGCGCTATTGTAGCGGCAAGCGGCGTCCTTGGGGAATCGGACGGCCCGCTTGCGCCTTGTGCCACGGCCGGCGGAACCGGCTGGCAGGTAATACGGAAACGAGGCTTAGACGCGCAGCTTGTCGAGCGACTTGCCGCCTTCGACCCATTCCTTGACCCATTTCGGCTGGCGTCCACGGCCAGTCCACTGTTGCTGGGCATTGTCTGGGTGACGATAACGCACCGCGACCGAATTGCCTTTGGTCGAGCTGCTACGGCCAGTGGCGGCCATCAGGTCTTTGAGGGGCACGCCAACGCTCTGTGCGATCGCCAGGATTTGCTCGCGCGCCTTTTGCACTTCCTGGACTTCGCGCTTTTTCATCTCCTGCTTGATTTGTTCTTGCAGGTTGCGCAAATCGCCTACCGACATATTAGACAGATCCATCTTCGTTCCCTCGTTAGTTAAGGTTGAAACAGCCAAGGCGAGATACTCACCAAATGTCGCAGCATACTAACATTAATATCTTATTTCCGGTTTTTCTTGTGTACGAAAAGCCAGCGTGGCGACTTAAATCGAACAATACGCGCATATAACCACAGGTAACTGATTATAAACAACAAACTGAAGAAGATGAGCACTGCGGTGTTTTTCCAGAACACCGTTGCGGGAATCACGGCCATCAGGGAAAACAGCCATAAGTAAGGCGAGGTGCGTGCGTTCCGTTTCATCAGGGAGCGCGCTTCGCGCGGGCCCACGGTCCATTGCACGATGCGGCGGAATATCAGGCTATGCAGGTGAATGCCATCGGGCAGGGCCGGTGATTTACCGCGCACGAACATGCGGCGGTAAGCGGAGAATATCGTTTCGAATGCGGGATAAATCAGCAGCAGCATCGCATACCAGGTGGACACGCCGGGATTGCGCATCACCAGCAGCAGCGCCAGTTCGCCGAGCATGAAGCCGATGAAGTAAGCGCCGCCGTCGCCAAGGAAAATCAGGCCGACCGGATAATTCCAGATCAGGAAACCGGCGGTGGCGCCGGCCACCACCAGCGCGGTCACCAGCACGAACATGTCGCCCACCTGCAGCGCCACATAGGCCAGCGACATCAGCATGCAAATGCTGACCATGCTGGCCAGGCCATTGAATCCATCGATGATATTGACTGCGTTGGCGATGCCCGCGACGGCGAGCACGGTGAGCGGCAATACCACCAGGTCGAGCTTCAGCGGCAGCACGCCCCAGGGTAAATCGAGGCGCACCAGCTTTGCACCGAGCAGGTAATACGCGAACAGCGCCGCGAGCATCGTGAGCAGCAGGCGGCGCGCCGGTGAAACGCGGCCGGTATAGTCTTCGACGATACCGCCGGCCATGGCAATGCAGGCGCATGCAAGCAAAGGCGTGATCCACGCACCGAGTGCCGGTTCACGGATAGACGATATGACGCTGGTAATAAGCACCGAGAGAAAGATCGGCACGCCGCCGATACGCGCCACCGAATGCGAGTGGAACTTCTGCACGTTGCCGTAATTCGCGTCGAGTGCCGTACCATTGCGCTTGGCATACTTAATCACGAACAGGGTCAGCAGCGCACAGCATACGAAACTGACGAAAAAGGAGAACATTGTTATTCTTTCGGTGCAATTATGTGAGTCGTTTCCGCAGTCGACTCCGCGGAAAAAACCACGGCACTCTTATCGATGGATTGGTGCTGCATTGTACCGGAATAGACGAGGCCATCCGGATGCAAATGCGATTGTGTGCCGCGCGTTTCGACTGGATCAAATCGGCGCGCTTTCGAGTGCGCCGGCGGCACCGCCGATCACGCGCCGCTTATATCCGGCGCTCGCCTGCGCCGCGCCGCGAAATCATTTAGTATCGGCCAATGCATGCGCGGCACTACGCCCACCTTGCACCATCCACCACGATAAGAACAACATGAGAACCTACGCCATCGGCGACCTGCAGGGCTGTGCCCACGAAGCCGAACTCCTGATCGAACGCATCGTCGACGATGCGCGCAGCCACGGCAGCGCGCAGCCGCGCATCCTGTTCGTGGGCGACCTGATCAACCGCGGTCCCGATTCGCTCACCGCGCTGCGCCGCATGAAGGCCTTGTCCGACGCGCACCCCGATCACGTCGAGGCGCTGCTGGGCAACCACGACCTGCACCTGATCGCGGTGGCCGTCGGCGCGCAGCGCGCCAGCCGCTCCGACACGCTCGACGAAATCCTCGCCGCGCCCGACCGCGACGAACTGGTCGCGTGGCTGCGCCAGCGGCCGCTGGCGATGTTCGTCGATGCGCACCTGCTGGTGCACGCCGGCGTCGCGCCCGCGTGGACTGCGGCGCAGGCGATGGCGCTGGCGCACGAAGTCGAAGCGGTGCTGCGCGGCGATGGCTGGATCGGCTTCTTGCGCGACATGTACGGCAACGAGCCGAACGCGTGGGACGACAGCCTTACCGGCATCGCGCGGCTGCGCTGCATCGTCAACGCCCTCACCCGCATGCGCCTGTGCGCGCCGGACGGCAGCATGGATTTCGCGCACAAGGAAAGCGAGGCCGGGCCGGAAGGATCGGGGCTGGTGCCGTGGTTCGACTTGCCGCAGCGCGCCACGCGCGACGTGACGGTAGTGTTCGGGCACTGGTCGGCGCTGGGACTGGTGCTGCGGCCCAACCTGGTGGGGCTGGACAGCGGCTGCGTGTGGGGCGGCAAGCTGACGGCAGTGTGCCTGGACGACCGCTCGCTGTTGCAGGTGGATTGTCCGGAGTACCGCGAGCACTCCGGCAAAAAGTAGGGTGGCCCGGGCCACGAGAGGCGGCTTGCCGGCCACCCGGCGGGTCACCGTTTGAGCTGACTGAGGTCGCGCACCGCGCCGCGATCGGCCGACGTGGTCAGCGCCGCATACGCCTGCAGCGCCTGAGACACATAGCGCTCGCGTCCCACCGGCTTCCATGCATCGAGCCCGCGGTCTTCCATCTTGCCGCGGCGGTGCGCCAGCTCTTCGAAAGTCGCGCGCAGGTTGATGGTGCGCTCCGGAATGTCGATGTCGATGAAGTCGCCCTCTTCCACCAGGCCGATCGCGCCGCCTTCGGCCGCTTCCGGCGAGGCGTGGCCGATCACCAGGCCCGAGGAGCCGCCCGAGAAGCGCCCGTCCGTGAACAGCGCGCAGGCCTTGCCCAGGCCCTTGGATTTGATGTACGAGGTCGGGTACAGCATCTCCTGCATGCCGGGGCCGCCTTTCGGCCCTTCGTAGCGGATGATGACGACGTCGCCGGCAGCGACCAGGTCGCCCAGGATCGCGTCGACCGCCGCGTCCTGGCTCTCGAACACGCGCGCCTTGCCGGAGAACTTCAGGATGCTCTCGTCCACCCCGGCGGTCTTGACGATGCAGCCCTTCTCGGCGATGTTCCCGTACAGGACCGCCAGGCCGCCATCCTGCGAATAGGCGTGCGCGCGGTCGCGGATGCAGCCCAGGCTGCGGTCGAGGTCATTGGCGGCGAAGCGCTCGGACTGCGAGAACGCGACCTGGGTCGGCACGCCGCCGGGCGCGGCGCGGAACAGCTGGTGCACGGCCGGGTCGTCGCTGCGCTTGATGTCGTACTTCTCGATCGCCTCGCCCATGGTGGGGCTGTGCACGGTCGGCAGCGAGGTGTCGAGCAGGCCGCCGCGCGCCAGCTCGCCCAGGATCGAGAAGATGCCGCCGGCGCGGTGCACGTCCTCGATGTGGTACTTGTCGGTCATCGGCGCCACCTTGCACAGGCAGGGCACCTTGCGCGAGATGCGGTCGATGTCGGCCATGGTGAAGTCCACCTGCGCCTCGTGCGCGGCCGCCAGCAGGTGCAGCACGGTGTTGGTGGAGCCGCCCATCGAGACGTCCAGCGCCATCGCGTTCTCGAACGCGGCCTTGGACGCGATGGAGCGCGGCAGCACCGAGTAATCGTCCTGCTCGTAGTGGCGCTTGGCCACGTCCACGATCAGGCGGCCGGCGCGCAGGAACAGCTCCTTGCGATCGGAATGGGTGGCCAGCACGGTGCCGTTGCCCGGCAGCGCCAGGCCGAGCGCCTCGGTCAGGCAGTTCATCGAATTGGCGGTGAACATGCCCGAGCACGAACCGCAGGTCGGGCAGGCGGAGCGCTCGATTTCGGCCACGTCGGCGTCCGACACGCTGCTGTCGCCGGCCTTGATCATGGCGTCGACCAGGTCCAGCTTGATGATTTTCTGGCCGGTGCCGACGGTCTTGATGACCTTGCCGGCTTCCATCGGGCCGCCCGAGACGAACACCACCGGGATGTTCAGGCGCATCGCGGCCATCAGCATGCCGGGGGTGATCTTGTCGCAGTTCGAGATGCACACCATGGCGTCGGCGCAGTGGGCGTTGACCATGTACTCGACCGAGTCGGCGATCAGGTCACGCGAGGGCAGCGAGTACAGCATGCCGCCGTGGCCCATGGCGATGCCGTCGTCGACCGCGATGGTGTTGAATTCCTTGGCCACGCCGCCGGCCGCCTCGATTTCGCGCGCAACCAGCTGGCCCAGGTCCTTCAGGTGCACGTGGCCCGGCACGAACTGGGTGAAGGAATTGACCACGGCGATGATCGGCTTGTCGAAGTCGCCGTCCTTCATGCCGGTGGCGCGCCACAGCGCCCGGGCGCCGGCCATGTTGCGGCCCTGGGTGGTGGTGTGGGAACGATAAACTGGCATGGCGGTCTCCTCAAGCTGGCGAATATGCAAGGGCACCAGCGTGCCCTCTCGCCTGTGAGTTGTCCAATATATGATTCATCGTTCTGTGATTCATTTTACGAATCACAGACGGGCTCAAGCGCGCAAGGCCCCGGCCACGGCGTCCTCGGCCGCCTGGGCCAGCTCGCGCCGGTGCGCGCCCTCCCCTGCGATCGGGGCCAGCGGCCGCAGGCGCGCGCGCACCGGATCGCCTTGCAGGATGGTGAACAGGCTGTCCACGAAGCTGGTGTCGCCGGTGTAGTCGACCGAGGCGTGGTAGCCCCCGGCCGCGTCCACGTACGACAGCGCGTAGGGCTGCACGGCCACTTTCGCATCGATCGCGGCCTCGAACAGGTTGGCGTGGAAGGGCAGCACCTCGCCCTGGCGCGCCGTGGTCCCTTCCGGGAACAGCGCCACCCGCTCGCCCTGCTCCAGCACCAGCACCAGGCCCTTGAAGATGTGGCGCAGCTCGCGCCGGTTGCCGCGCGCGATGAAGACGGTGCCGGCGCCGGCGGCCAGCCAGCCCAGCACCGGCCAGGCGCGGATTTCGGCCTTGGCCACGAAGCGGCAGGGATGCAGCGCGTTGATCACGAAAATGTCGAGCCAGGAGACGTGGTTGGCGACGATCAGCGCGTGCTCCAGCACCGGCGCGCCGGGCAGCTGCTCGACCGTCACGCGGCACAGCGCCAGCAGCTTGCGCGACCAGCGCCGCGTGAGGCGCTCGCGCCCGCCGCGCGACACCAGCGGGAATGCGAGGGCGCAGGTGGCCAGGCCCGCCACCAGGTGGACCATGACGCGCGCAAGGCGCAGGGCGAGCCGGATCTTCACTTCTTCATGCCGTCAGGAGAGAGTAACGGACGGCGGGCGCCGTCCGCGTGTGCTTTAGCGCTGGAACGCAAGGCGGCCGCGCACCACCGTCGCACGCACCTGCCCGGCCAGTTCGTAGCCGAGGAAAGGCGTGTGCTTGCCCTGGCTGGCGAGCGCCTTGCGCTCGACCTTCCAGCGCGCATCAAGGTCGAACAGCACCACGTCGGCCGCCGCGCCCACCGACAGCGTGCCCGCCGGCAGGCCGGCGATGCGGGCCGCGTTGGCCGTCACCTTGGCCAGCGCCCGCGGCAGCGCATCCATCTCGTGCTGGTCTTCGGCCCACTTGAGCACCAGGGACAGCAGCAGTTCCAGGCCGGTCGCGCCGGGCGAGGCTTCGGCGAAGGGCAGCAGCTTCTCGTCGTCGTCCACCGGCGTGTGGTCGGAGCAGACCGCATCCACGGTGCCGTCCAGCAGGGCCGCGCGGATGGCGTCGCGGTCGCGCCCGCTGCGCAGCGGCGGGTTGAAGCGCGCATTGGGGTCGAAGAAGCCGATGTCGGCGTCGGTCATGTGCAGGTGGTGCACGCCGACGTCGCAGGTGAGCGGCAAGCCTTCCTTCTTGGCGGCGGCCACCAGCGCCAGGCCGGCGGCGGACGACATGCGGCACAGGTGCACGCGGGCGCCGCTGGCGCGCATCAGTTCGAAGATCGTGTGCAGCGCGATGGTCTCGGACATGACCGGCACGCCCGACAGCCCCAGGCGCGACGCCAGCGGGCCGCTGTGGGCCACGCCGCCGCGGCCGATATGCGCGTCCTGCGGGCGCAGCCACACCGTGTAGCCGAAGGTTTTCGCGTACTGCATGGCGCGCAGCAGCACCGTGGTGTCTAGCACCGGTTCCTCGGCCTGCGAGAAGCCGATGCAGCCGGCTTCGGTCAGTTCGGCCATTTCAGTGAGGGCCTGGCCCTTCAGGCCCATGGTCAGCGCGCCCAGCGGGTGCACATTGGCCTGGTCGAGGTTGCGGGCGCGGTGCTTGAGCATCTCCACCAGGCCCGGTTCGTCCAGCACCGGGTCGGTGTCGGGCGGGCACACCAGGGTGGTGACGCCGCCCTGCATCGCGGCCTGCATTTCCGATTCCAGCGTGGCCTTGTATTCGTAGCCCGGCTCGCGCAGGCGCGCCGACAGGTCGACCAGGCCGGGCGCCACTACCAGGCCGGTGGCGTCGATGGTGTTGTCGGCGCTGAAGCCCGCCGGTGCGCTGCCGACGGCGGCGATCAGGCCGTCGTCGATGAACAGGTCTTGTACGGCGTCGATGCCGTTCGCCGGGTCGATGATGCGCCCGTTCTTGATATGAAGTTTCATCCTTGCGAATCTCACGCCCTGCCTCCTGCCAAAATGCTCATCACCGCCATCCGTACCGCAATCCCGAAGGTCACCTGCGGCAGGATCACCGCCTGGCTGCCGTCGGCCACCGCCGAGTCGATCTCGACGCCGCGGTTCATCGGGCCCGGGTGCATCACGATCGCGTCCGGCTTGGCCAGCGCCAGGCGTTCCGGGGTCAGGCCGTAGCTCTTGAAGTACTCCTGGGCCGAGGGCAGCAGCGCGCCGCTCATGCGTTCGTTCTGCAGGCGCAGCATGATGATGACGTCGACGTCCTTCAGGCCCTCGTCCATGTTCGTATACGTTTGCACGCCCATCTCGGCCAGGCCGCCGGGCAGCAGCGTGTGCGGGCCGATGGCGCGCACTTCCGGCACGCCCAGGGTGGTCAGCGCGTGGATGTCCGAACGCGCCACCCGGCTGTGCAGGATGTCGCCGACGATCGCCACCCGCAGGTTGGTGAAGTCTTTCTTATAGTGGCGGATCGTGTACATGTCGAGCAGGCCCTGGGTCGGGTGCGCGTGGCGGCCGTCGCCGGCGTTGACGACGTGCACGTGCGACTGTCCGGTTTCCACCAGGTGCTTGGCGATCAGGTAGGGCGCGCCCGACTGCGCATGGCGCACCACGAACATGTCGGCGTGCATGGCCGACAGGTTGTCGATGGTATCGAGCAGCGATTCGCCCTTGCTGGCCGACGAAGCCTGGATGTTCAGGTTGATGACGTCGGCCGACAGGCGCTTGGCCGCGATCTCGAAGGTGGTGCGGGTACGGGTGCTGTTCTCGAAGAAGAGGTTGAACACGCTCTTGCCCCGCATCAGCGGCACCTTTTTGACCTCGCGGTCGGAAATGCCCACGAAGCTCGACGCGGTGTCGAGGATGTGGTTGACGATGGACTTGGGCAGCCCTTCGATGCTGAGCAGGTGCTGCAGCTCGCCGTTCTTGTTCAGTTGCGGATTATTGTGCAGGATTTTCGGCATGGTCGATGGACGGGGCAGGATCTTCTTCAATGGTCAGCGAGAGTTCGCCGGCGTCGCCGCGCTGCAGGCACAGCGACTGCGTGGGCGCCAGCTCGGCGCGGGTGCCGACATAGTCGGCCGCCACCGGCAGCTCGCGCCCGCCGCGGTCGGCCAGCGCCGCCAGGCGGATGCAGGCCGGCCTGCCGTAGTCGAACAGCACGTTGATCGCGGCGCGCACGGTGCGGCCGGTTTCCAGCACGTCGTCGACCAGCACGATGGTGGCGCCGTCCACCGCGAAGCGGATGTGGGTCGGCTTCACGTCCGGGTGCAGGCCCTTCTTGGCATAGTCGTCGCGGTAGAACGAGACGTCGATGGTGCCGTAGCGGGCGGTCAGGTCGAGGTCGCGTGCGAGGCGTTCGGCCAGCCAGGCGCCGCCCGAGTGGATGCCGACGATGGCGGCGTCCGGCACACCGGCCAGGCCGGCGCGCACCTGGCCCAGCAGCTCGCGGTACAGCGCTTCGGCGTCGTACGCTTGGTTAGATGTTGGCATGGGAGTCAAAGTATTGTTGCAAAATGATGGCGGCCGCCTTGGCGTCGATGAGCTCGCCGCGTTTGTGCGGGATGACGACCGAGGAATAGCGTTCGTCGACGAGTTCGACAGGAAGGTCGAAGCGGCCATGGAGCTGGTTGGCGAAGCGCCGGCTGCGCAGGGTCATGTCGTGCTCGGCGCCGTCGGGATGGAAGGGCTCGCCCACGACGAGGCGGGCCGGCTTCCATTCATTGATGAGCTCGCCGATGACCTGGAAACGGGTGGCATTGTCGATGGCCTTGACGACGGTCAAGGGCTGCGCCTGCCCGGTCAGGGTGTTGCCCATGGCGATGCCGATGCGCTTCACCCCGAAATCGAAACCCAGGACGATTTCAAGCATTACGCATGGCCAGCCTCGGTAGCGAGCATGAGCGGGTCGATGCCCAGCAGTTTGATGGCGGCCGTATAGCGTTCTTCGATCGGCAGCTCGAACAGCACGCGCGCGTCGGCGCCCACCGTGAGCCAGCCGTTGCGCGAGAGTTCTTCTTCGAGCTGGCCGGGACTCCAGCCGGCGTAGCCGATCGACACCAGCATGCGGGCCGGGCCGGCGCCGCTGGCGACCGCTTCGAGCACGTCGATGGAGGTGGTGAAGGCGACCTCGTCGGTGACGGTGAGCGAGGACGAGAAGCGCCCGCCCGGCGAATGCAGCACGAAGCCACGGTCGTCCTGGACTGGGCCGCCGAACATGATCGGCTGGTCGACCACCGACGAGCGCAGGCCTTCGGAAAGCTTGAGGTCGACACGGTCGAACAGCACTTCCATCGTCATGTCGGTGGGCTTGTTGATGACCACGCCAAGCACGCCTTTTTCGTTGTGCTCGCAGACGTAGACGACGGTGCCGCCGAAGATCGGATCCTGGATCGACGGCATCGCGATCAGGAAATGGTTGGCGAGGTTCAGCCCGGAGGCGGCGGGGCCGATGTTTCCCAGCGCTTGGTCGTGTTCCGGTGGCATGCCGGGCTTCGGTAGAGTGCTGCCAACTTTGCTTTTCTTCATACGCTAACTCTCACATGGGCCCACTCTGGTTGATGACCGCGCTGCTAAGTGTCCACAAAACAACATTACGCTTTTCGATAGTTTACACCGAAATGCGCCGGCGGCCATGGAAGCACCCCGATACGGCCCGGTTCCCTGGCCCGGTGGAGTGCGCGAAGCATGTCCGGCGTCCCGCCTCTGTCCCGCCCTGCTGCGAACGCCGAACGCTTAGGAAGAATCCTACCCAGTAAAATCGGCCGCCACCTTGACCCCGCACACGATGATGAATATGAGCAACTCTCTGGTCTGGTTCCGGCGTGACCTGCGGGCATTCGACCACGCAGCCCTGCACCGGGCTTTGACGACGTCCAATTGTGTGTACTGCGTTTTCGTATACGACCGCGACATCCTGGACCCGCTGCCGCGTGACGACCGGCGCGTACGCTTCATCCACGCCAGCATTGCCAGCCTCGATGCCGAGCTGCGCCGGCTCGGTGCCTACCTGATCGTGCGGCAGGGCCGCCCGCTTGATGTGATTCCCGCGCTTGCCGCCGAACTGGAAGCCGATGCGGTATTGGTAGGTTCCGATTATGAACCCGACGCGGTAGAACGCGACGCACGGATGAACGCGCGGCTGGAAGCTGACGGCAGGAAATTTTTCAGCCTGAAAGACCAGGTCATTTTCGAAAAGGAAGAAGTGCTGACCCTGGCGAAGGGACCGTTCTCGGTGTTCACGCCCTACAAGAATGCCTGGCTCAAGCGGCTGGCGGCGATGCCGGAAACGCTGGCGTCCTATCCGGTCGACCAGTACGCCGACGCCTTCGCCCCGCCGCCTGGCCCCCCTGCCCTGCCTTCGCTGGAGGAACTCGGCTTCGAACCGGGCGAACCTCCGCTGCCGGCCGGGATGGAAGGGGCGGAGGAACTGTTCGAGCGCTTTGTCGGGCACATCGCGGACTACGGCCGGGCGCGCGATTTCCCGTCGGAAAACTGCACCTCGCGCCTGTCGACCCACCTGCGTTTCGGCACCACCTCGATCCGCCACCTGGTGCGCACGGCGCAGCAGATGGTGGTGACCGGTGCGGGCGGCCCTGGGGCCTCGGTGTGGCTGTCGGAACTCATCTGGCGCGATTTTTATTCGATGATCCTGGCGCGCAACCCGCATGTGGTGACGCGCTCGTTCAAGCCGGCGTTCGACGCGCTGGCGTGGGAAAGCGGCGAGGAGGCCGATGCGCTGTTCGCGGCCTGGTGCGAGGGACGTACCGGCTACCCGCTGGTGGATGCCGCGATGGCCCAGCTGAACCAGACCGGCTTCATGCACAACCGGCTACGCATGGTGACGGCGAGCTTCCTCACCAAGGACCTGGGGATCGACTGGCGGCGCGGGGAGCGCTATTTCGCGCTGAAACTGAATGACTACGAGCTGGCCTCGAACAACGGCGGCTGGCAATGGGCGGCGTCGACCGGCTGCGACGCGCAGCCGTGGTTCCGGATTTTCAATCCGGTGTCGCAGTCGCTGCGCTTCGATGGGCAGGGGGAGTTTATTCGCGAATGGGTGCCGGCGCTGGAGCGGCTCGGCGCGAAGGAAATTCATGCGCCGTGGCTGGTGGGCGATGCGGTGCTGGCGGAGAAAGGCGTGGTGCTGGGGAGGGATTATCCGTTGCCCGTGGTCGAGCATGATCAGGCACGTAAAAAGACGTTGGAGCGGTTTTCGGTGGTGAAGAAAGCTGTGGGCTGATCGCGTAAATTGGGTACCGGCCTTCGCCGGTACGACGGTTTTCCAGTTAGCGCAAAAGAAACCGCTAACGTTATTTAAACGAACAAATACCAACGTCGTACCGGCGAAGGCGGGAACAATGCCACTGGCATTATTCCCCCCAAGTCCGCACCGCAGCCACTAGCCTTTATCGAGCAAACTCCCAATCGCCGCCAACAACACCGCCTCCTGATACGGCTTCCCAAAATACGCATTCACCCCCAGCCCCAGCGCCACATTGCGGTGCTTGTCCGCCGTCCTCGACGTAATCATGATCACCGGTATCCCCTGGGTCGCTTCCCGGGCCCGCACTTCGCGCGTCAGGTCGAACCCATCCATCCGCGGCATCTCGATATCCACCAGCATCAAATCCGGCCGCGCCTGCACGATCTGCTCGAGCGCGTCCACCCCGTCCTTGGCCAGCATCACCTGGTAGCCTTCGCGCTCCAGCAGGCGCTGGGTCACGCGGCGCACAGTGATCGAATCGTCGACCACCATGATGGCCTTGCGCGCCAGCGGCGGCGGAGCTTCCTCGCCGCCCGCGACCGAAACAGGCCGCTGCGCCAGCACCACCGGGTCGAGGATCAGCACGATCTCGCCGGTGCCCAGCACCGTGGCGCCGGCGATGCCCGGCACGCGCGACAGCTGCGGGCCGATGTTCTTGACCACCACCTCGCGGTTGCCCAGCACCTCGTCCACGCGCAGCGCGATGCGCCCGCCCGCGCCGTGCACCACCAGTACCGGGTTCAGGCGCTGCATGGCCATGCCGGGGCCCTCGCCGAGCAGCGCATCGAGGGCGTGCAGCGCGTGCGCTTGCCCGGCCACCGAGAACGATCCGCTGGCCTGCGCGGCCGCCAGCTCGGTATCGCGCACCTGCAGCACCTGCTCGACCAGGGTCGAGGGCAGCGCATGGGTGCGCCCGCCGCTGGCCACCAGCACGACCTGCGCCACCGCCAGCGTCAAGGGCAGGTGGATCGAGAAGCGCGTGCCCTGGCCCGGCTCGGTGGTGACGACCACCCGCCCGCCCAGCGCCTGCGCTTCGGAACGCACCACGTCCATGCCGACGCCGCGGCCGGCCAGTTCGGTCAGCGTGTCGGCGGTGGAGAAGCCCGGCTCGAAGATCAGTTCCGCCGCATCCTGGTCGGACACCACATTGTCCGGCCCGATGAGGCCCAGGCTGCGGGCCTTGGCGCGGATGCGCTCCAGGTCCAGCCCGGCGCCATCGTCGCTGAACACGATCGCCACCTCGTTGCCATGCTGACTCACCTGCACCAGGATCTCGCCGGTGTCGGCCTTGCCGTGTTCAGCACGCGCGCTGCGCGGCTCGATGCCGTGCACGATGGCGTTGCGCAGCAGGTGCTCGAAGGGCGCGGCCATCTGTTCCAGCACGCTGCGGTCGATTTCCACCGCCGCGCCGCGGATGTCGAGGTTGACGCGTTTTTCCAGTTCCTTCGCGGTCTGGCGCGCCACGCGGAACAGGCGCTCGGACAGCGAGCCAAACGGCACCATGCGCACCCGCATCAGGTCGCGCTGCAGGTCGCGCGTCATGCGCGCTTGCGCGGCCAGGTCCTCGGCCGCGCTGTCCACCGTGCGCGACAGGCCTTCGTGGAAGGCTTCCACGTCGTTGACGCTTTCAGCCATCATGCGCGTGAGCTCCTGCAGGCGCGTGAAGCGGTCGAATTCGAGCGGGTCGAATTCGCGCTCGCCCGCGATCGACAGGCGCGAGGCGATCTGCGATTCGGCCTGCATTTCGATCTCGCGCATCTGGCGCCGCAGGCGGTCGAGGTTTTCCGAGAAGTCCGACAGCGCGCCCTTGAGCGAGCCCACCTGGTTTTCCAGGCGCGAACGCGAGATCGACACTTCGCCGGCCTGGTTGACGACCCGGTCGAGGATGTCGGCGCGCACGCGCACCAGCGGCGCGCGGGCGCCCGGCGCTTCAACCGGCGCTGCTACGGCGGCGGCGGCGGCCGGCGCCGGCGCGGCCGGCTGCTGCAGCTGTTCGAACAGCAGCAGCGCCTGGTCGTAGTTGGCCAGCAGTTCGTCGAAGGCCGCAGGAGTGGTGGTCCCGGCGTGCACCATGTTCTCGACCTGGGTTTCCAGCTCGTGGGTGTGCTGGCCCAGGCGCATCGCGCCGGCCATGCGGGCGCTGCCCTTGACCGTATGCAGCGCGCGCTGCAGGCCCTGGGGAAGAGACCCATCGGCCGGATCCTGCTGCCACTGGCGCAGGCCCTTGCCGATCTGCGGGAACAGGTCGGCCCCTTCTTCCAGGAAGACCGGCAGCAGGTCGGCATCGAGTTCGTCGCTGAAGGCCGCGCCCGTGGCCAGCACGCTCTCCACCGGCGCAGGGATAGCGTCGGGTTCGGGTTCGGGCTCGGCGATCGGCGCCACCGCTTCGGGCGCCGCTTCCAGCCCCGCCTCGTCCGGCGTCACCGGGACAAAGGCCGGCTCCTCGCCGCTCGGCGCGGCCTGGGCCAGTTCCGGCTCGGCAAAGGCGGCGAACAGGTCGTCGACATCGCTGGTCGTGCTGGCTTTCTCCAGCACCGGCGCAGCTGCGGGCGTGTCCTCGACCGGCAGGGGCGAGGCCAGGATGTCGTTGTAGGCGCTGGCGAACAGCGCGTCGAGCTGTTGCGCCAGCGCCGGGTCGGCCTCGCCGTACAGGGTCATGGCCTGCTCGCTGGCCAATCGTTCCAGCAGCGCGCCGAGCTGGGCGACCAGGTCCGGCTGGCCGGGCGCCAGTTCGCCCAGCGCGAATACCTGCAGCATGGTGCGCACGCGCGACAGGGTCGCGTCGAGCAGCTCGCGCCCGGCCTCGTCCACGGCCACGCCGGGCGCCACCGCCTTTTCCAGCACCAGCTCCAGCGCATGCGCCACCTCGCGCAGCGCCGTGTAGCCGACGGTGGACGAGGTGCCGGCCAGCGTGTGCGCCGCACTCAGGGCGTCGGCCGGCGCCGGCTGCGCGGGCGCGTGGCGCCAGGCGTCGAATGCGTGCGCCAGCAGTTCCACCAGGGTCTCGGCTTCTTCCAGGTAGATCGTGCTCAATCCCTGCGGGATATCGAGCTCGCCCACGCTCATGGCCTCCGGCTCGGCCAGCTCCACCAGCACCGGCACGTCCTCCAGCGCCTGCAGGTCGCCCTCCTGCACGCGGGCGGCGGCGGCAACGAGTGCGTCCGCATCGCGCGCCGAGGCGCCGCTGGCCACCAGCTCGGCCACCCAGTCGGACAGCTCGGCATGCGCCCGGCGCAGCAGCGCCAGCAGCTCCGGCGTGGCGCTGCGCGCGTCGGCCAGCCACAGGTTCATCACGCGCTCGATCACGGCCGCGCCTTCGGCGAAGCGCTCCAGGCTCACCATGCGGCTGCTGCCCTTGAGCGTGTGGAAGGCGCGGCGCAGCAGGGTCAGGTTTTCCTGGCTGGCCGGATTGGCCTCGGCCTGCGGGATCACTTCGGCCACCAGCGCCAGCACTTCCTGGGCCTCGAGGATGAAGATCTCGAGCAGTTCCGATTCGATGGTCGCGCCCTGGCCCGCGGCCGGCGCTTCCCCTGCCGGCGCCGGTTCCGGCGCCGCCTCGACGAACTCGAACGGCAGCTCGCGCAGCAGGCGCTTGTCGCCGTCGAAGGTGAAGCGGCCCTTGGCCGCCTCGCTGTTCTGGGCCAGCAGGTCGGTGAAGAAGCCGAGTGCGCCGATGTTCTGGGCGATGTTGTGCAGCACCGGCGACTGGGCCGTCACGTCGCCGCTGCTGGAGGCGAGCAGGCGCACCTCGCCCGCCACGTGGCGCGCGGCCAGCACGGCCTGGTCCTGGTCGAGGATGGACAGCGCGCCCTGCAGCTGGTGCAGCACCGGCTCGGCCTGGGCCAGCGCCTCGCGCTTGCCCGGGTTGTCATAGTAGTCGTCCAGCAGCTTCTCGACCTGGCGCAGGCCGGCCTTGATCTCGCCGGCCAGCACCGCCACGGTCTGGCCCTGCTGGATCTGGCGCGCCAGCTCGCCCTGCCAGTGCGGCGCGTCGGGCGGGGTTTCGCCGGCGGCCAGCGCCAGCAGGCGCGCGCCGACCGCTTCCGCGTTCTCGGCAAAATCGTCGGGCAGCTGGCGCAGCTGGTCCAGGCCGTTTTCGACGAACAGCATGGCGGTCGCCATTTCCAGCCCCAGCCCGTCGCTGCGGCCGGCCGCGATCGCGTCGGTGGCGGCGCGCCCCAGCTCGCGCATCAGCTGCGCCAGCGCTGGCGCCCCCAGCTTTTCGCTGGCGCCGGCCAGGCGCGACAGCGCCTCGTTGAAATCCTGTTTCACCTCGCCTTCGGCCGCGCCCTCGGTGGCGATGCGGTCCCAGTCCGACTTGCTGCGCGCAAGCGCGTCGCGCGCCTCCTGCAGCGCGGCCGGGTCGATGCGGCCGTAACGACGGGTGGCGTAGTCGGGCGGCACCAGGCCGTCCAGCGCGCAGGCCTGGCGCAGGCGCCGCGCGTCCGCATTCGGTTCGGCGGCGGCAGCCACGAAGAACAGCGCGTCGCGCAGCATCGCATCGGGCGTGCCGCCCTGCCCCTGCGACAGGCGGCGCAGCTGCATGTTCACCTGGCCCAGCAGCTGTTTCACATACAGGTCGCTCTCGACCTGGCCATCGGCCACCACGCCGATGAAGGCGTGGATGGCCTGCCAGAACAGGCGCGGGCGCGCTTCGTCCTGGCTGGCGGCGATCGGCGCGACCGCGTCGCGCATGCCGGCCGCATGCAGGGCGTCGCCGCTTTTCAGGTAGGGCAGCAGCGACTTTTCAAAGCGGGTGCGGCAGGCCGCGACGTCCGGGGCCGCGGCCGCCGCCGCGCCACCCAGGTCGACGTCCTTGCCCAGGCTGGCCGGCAGCAGGTCGGACGGGTGGATGCGGTCGGCGCCGAGCGTTTCCTGCAGCCCGCGGTAATACGGGAACAGGCGGGCCGGCTGCTGCTGCGCCCCGCCCAGGAGCTCGTCGAGGTACTCGACCAGCGCCTCGAAGGCATCCTGCACCGTCTTGACCGAGTCGGGCGTGCAGGCCACCTGGCCGTCCTTGAAGCGGTCGATCAGGGTTTCGGCGGCGGCGCCCAGCACGCCCACGCCCTCGACGTCCACCAGCTGCAGCGCGCCGTGCGCCTGGTGCAGGTGCGACTTGGCGTGCAGCAGCAGGGTCGGCTGGGCCTCCGGGCTGCGCCGGGCGGCGTCGCGCAGCGCGGTGCCCGAGCGTCCCAGTGCGTCGCGGATCTCGCCGATCACCCAGGACAGGGGTCCGGTGTCGAAGGCGGGCATACTGCTCGAAGAAGCGTTCATGGGCTTGTCTAGATGTTTTAGGCCGCCACGCGGAAGCGCGACACGGAATCCTTCAGCTCCTGCGCCAGCAGCGCCAGTTCGCGGATCGACTGCGCCGTCTGGCGCGTGCCGCCCTGAGTATGCTCGGTGACCGACAGGATGTGCTGCATATTATGGGCCACACCGTTGGCCGATGTCGCCTGCTGTCCAGCCGCGCCCGAAATTGCCTGGATCAGCTCGGCCAGGCGGTTCGACACGCGCGAGATATCGGCCAGCGCGGCGCCGGCCGCATCCGACAGGCGCGCGCCTTCCACCACGCCCTGGGTCGACTTTTCCATCGCCGCCACCGCATCGTGGGTGTCGGCCTGGATGGTGCGCACCAGCGCGCCGATGCCCTTGGCCGCTTCGGCCGAGCGTTCGGCCAGGCGCTGCACTTCCTCGGCCACCACCGAGAAGCCGCGCCCCGCCTCGCCGGCCGACGCGGCCTGGATCGCCGCGTTCAGCGCCAGCACATTGGTCTGCTCGGTAATGTCCGAAATGAGGTCGGTGATCTCGCCGATCTCCTGCGAGGATTCGCCCAGGCGCTTGATGCGCTTGGAGGTTTCCTGGATCTGCTCGCGGATCTCGTGCATGCCCAGGATCGCGTTCTGCACCGCCAGCGCGCCCTGCTCGGCCGCCGCCACCGACTGGCGCGCCACGTCGGCCGATTCGGTGGCCGAACGCGACACGTCCGAGATCTGGCCCGCCATCTGCAGGATGGTCGACGAGGCTTCCTGGATCTCGCGCGACTGCGCTTCGGCCGCGCCCAGCAGCTCGGTCGACACGGTTTGCGCGCCGGCGGAGGCGCGCGTGACCTGCTCGGCGGTCCGGATCACGCGCAGCACCAGCTCGCGCAGCTCTTCCACCGTATAGTTGACCGAGTCGGCGATGGCGCCGGTGATGTCTTCCGACACCGTGGCGTGCACGGTCAGGTCGCCGTCGGCCACTTCCTGCAATTCGTTCATCAGGCGCAAAATCGCGGCCTGGTTCTGGTCGTTGGTGGCCTTGGCTTCTTCTTCCTTGGCCTGGGCCAGCTGGCGCATCGCCTCGGCTTCGCGGCGGCGCGCGTCGGCGCCGCGGGTGCGGTTGCGCGAGTCCTGCAGCATCACGCGGCTGATACTGCCGCCCATGGCCAGGGTGAAGATCGAGGCGCCCACCAGCAGCCAGAACCAGCCGCCCTTGGTTCCCAGCTGCGAGCGGTATTCGAGCTGGACCCGCGCCAGGTTCGAGCGCAGGCCTTCGCTGTCGCGCGCGATCACCTGTTCGGCATTGCGCGCGGCCGTGAAGTTGGGCAGGTTGGTGGCCAGCGGCGCCAGGCTTTCCTGCCAGCCGCGGTAACCCGTGCGGGCGGCGGCCAGGCGCTCGCGCAGCTCGCTGTCGGCCAGCGGCGCCAGCCCGAGTGCGGCGTTGCCCTCGACCAGGCCGTCCAGCAGAGCGCTCAGCTCGGCATTGTCGCGCGCGATGCTCCTGGCGGCGTCGCGGTAGGCCGCGCCGGGGGTCATGAAGGAATGGGTCGATACCGACAGGCGCTCGGCCAGCGCCGCCAGCCGCCCGAGGGCGGCGGCTTCGCGCGGGCCGGACGGCGACCTGGCGGCGATCGCCTGCAGCTCGGCCGCGAGCGGCTCGAACTTGCCGACGCCGGCGCCAAAACCGACCAGGTGGCGCTTGTTGCCGACGATGGTGGCGGCGGCGGCGTTCGAGGCCGACCACGCCGAGCGCGCTTTCGCCAGCATGGACACGGCCTCGCCGGTGGCGGGCGGGAGCGCGTTCGCGCCCACCTGGCCGCCGCGCGCCAGCACCGTGAGCAGGCGGCCGAGTTCCGCGCGGCTGCCATCGAGTTCGTTGAACGCGCCCATCTCGCCGCGCAGCGCATTCGGCGCGGCCTTGGCCACGCGCTGCGAGTGCATCAGCGCATCCGAGGCGATCTGGCTCTGGCTCGACACCACGTCGGTGCGGGCGGCGTTCTGCCACATCGCCAGCACGGTCAGCAGGATGCCGGCGACAAAGGCCGCCAGCACCAGGCGCAGCTGGCGCGACAGCGACAGGTGGCCGATCAGCGGCAGGCGCAGGTCCTCGTCGTCGTCGGCGGCGTTCAGCGGCTTGCGCGGGCGCGTGTTGCCGAGCCGGCGCGCGGCGGCGTCGGCCGAACCGTGCAGCGGCGCCGCGTCCTCCACCACCGGCGCCGGCGGCAGCACGCCCGGCCCGAACTGGGTGTCGGGCGAGGCCAGTGCGGTGTCGTCGTCCGCGCTGTCCTTCGAAAATACGTTCATGCTCAGTTTCGAGGCGAATCCCATACCGGCTCCTGGTGCTGCTTATTGGTTGTCTAGGTGGTCGAGTGCGACCTGCAGGAAGCGCTCTTCCCGCACCAGCGCCGCCAGCGACAGCGGGGTCCAGAGATTGCCGTCGGCGTCGCGCAGGGCTTCGCCTTCGCGCTGCATGCTGCTCGCCTGGCGCAGGCCGTACACGCGCTCGGCGACCAGCGCGCAATTCACACCGAGGGTGGGAGCGAAGGTGACGAAGCGCGCCGAGGCGCCGGGACTGGCCGCGCCCTCCTCACCGAGGTAGCGGGCCAGGTCGATCACGCCCACCAGGGTGCCGCGCACATTGGCCAGGCCCAGGTACCAGGGCTGGGTCAGCGGCACGCGCGCCAGCGCCACGGGCGAGACGATCTCGCCGGCTTCGAGCAGGTCGAGCAGGTAGCGGGTGGCGCCCACCTGCATGCCGAGCTGCTGGATCGGCGCGCCGCCCCCGCCCTTGGCCGCCTGCATGCGCTCGAGCAGCTGTTCCTGGTATTCGCGCAGGCGGGTGCGGCGGGCGGCAGGGTCGAGCCGTGCCGGGCCGCCGCTCATGCCGCTGCGGCAGCCGGTGCTGCAGCAGCCTGTTCGTCGAGCGTGGCGATGGCGGCCAGCAGCAGGCCTGGATCGACCGGCTTGACCAGGTAATCCCGGGCGCCCTGGCGCATGCCCCAGATGCGGTCGGTTTCCTGGTTCTTGCTGCTGCAGATGATCACGGGGATCGCCGCCAGCGCAGGATCGCGCGCGATCGAGCGCGTCACCTGGAAGCCGTTCGCGCCGGGCATGACGACGTCCATCAGGATCAGTTGCGGGCGCTCGGCGCGGATCTTGTCGATCGCCTCTTCGCCGTTGACGGCGGTGGCAACGGCATAGCCGGCCCTGGCCAATATGTCGGTCAGGTAGAAGCGCTCGGTCGGGGAATCGTCGACGATCAGGATCTTGTGTATGGCCACGTTGGGCTCCGGGTCAGTTCGGGTCAGCTTCTTGCGGCGGTGTGCTCGCGCACGGCCGCCAGCAGGCTGTCCTTGGAAAACGGTTTGGTGAGGTAAGCGGAAGCGCCGACCATCGCGCCGCGCGCGCGGTCGAACAGGCCGTCCTTGGACGACAGCATCAGCACCGGCGTCGCGTGGAAGCGCGCGCTTTTCTTGATGAGGGCGCAGGTCTGGTAGCCATCCAGGCGCGGCATCAGGATGTCGCAAAATACCAGCGCGGGATGGTGGTCGTTGATCTTGGCCAGCGCATCGAAGCCATCGTCGGCCAGCACGACCTGGTAGCCTGCCTGGGTCAGGAAGATCTCGGCGGAGCGGCGGATCGTGCTGCTGTCGTCGATCACCATGATGGTCAGGCCGGTCGGTTGCGGCGATGTCGTCATTTTCGTTTCACTTCAGCATGAAGCGCCACGATAGCACAGGCATTTCCCCTTGTGCGGGAAGTGTTGCAGCGTGTCAACTAGGCAAATTGACACTTTGGTTGACGTGGATTTAACTTAAATGCGTGCTCCGGTTGAACGCGCGGTCGGCAGAGCCGACCACCCTACAATTAAATCGCGGTCATCTCGAAGTCGTCCTTGCGGGCGCCGCATTCCGGACAGGTCCAGTTCATCGGCACATCGGCCCAGCGGGTGCCAGGTGCAATGCCGTCTTCCGGCGCGCCGGCTTCCTCGTCGTACACCCAGCCACAGATCAGGCACATCCAGGTTTGAAAAGCGGCTGTCGAATCGGTACTCACAGTGTTATTCCTTATGTTACGAACCTCGAAGAACCGTAGCGAGCGGCAGCAATGCTGGCCGAGACGCGCAGCTGTACGAGAGTACAGCGAGCATCGCAGGCCGGCAGTGCAAACGCGCAGTAGGTTATTCGAGGTTCCGTCTAGTAAAATGGAGAATCAGGTATCTTAATCCACCCGTCGTGCAAAACCAACCGTTACCCCTTATCCTGACTTTTGGCGTATCCGACCCGGTCGGCGCGCTCGGCGTGCAGGCCGACCTGGCCGTGTTCGCCGCGCATGGATGCCATGGGCTGTCCGCCATCGGCGGCATCCTGGTGGCCGACAGCGCGAAGGTCGAAAACCTGCATGAAGTCGACAGCGACTGGATGGCCGACCAGTCCCGCGTCCTGCTCGAGGACATGCCGGTGGCCGCTTTCAAGGTGGGCGCCGTGGCCAATGTGCTGCAGCTGGCGGCCATCGCCGAAATCGTGTCCGACTATCCGGACGCGCCGCTGATCCTCGATCCCTTCCTCACCGGCCTGCCCGATTCCGGCCTGGCCGACGAAGAGATGCTGTCGGCGATCCGCGCGATCCTGGCGCCGCAGACCACCGTGCTGATGCTGTCGCAGTCGGAACTGGGCCGCATGGCCGAGACCTGGCGCGAAGTCGGCGAGAACGACGGCGAAGGCACGCTGCTCGAAGACGTGGCCGAACTGACCAATGCCGGCTGCCAGTACGTGCTGGTGACCGGCACCCGCGACGAATGCGGCGGCTGCTCCAACACCCTGTTCGACGCCGACGGCATCGTGGCGCAAGTCGAATGGAAGCACCTGCCCGGCCCTTTCCTCGGCGCCGGCAATACCTATTCGGCCGCCTTCACCGCCCTGATGGCCTGCGGCATGGAAGCGCCCCAGGCGCTGTTTGCCGCGCAGGAGTACACCACCGGCGCGCTCGAACACGCCCAGCGCTTCGGCATGGGCAAGTTCATCCCCAATAAATTCTACCGTGGCTGAAAACGCCCGCCACCACACCATGACCCAAGATTCGACCTCCAGGAACGACACCCTGTTCGCCCGCGCCCAGCAGACCACGCCCGGCGGCGTGAATTCGCCGGTGCGCGCCTTCCGTTCGGTGGGCGGCACGCCGCGCTTCATCACCCGCGCCGACGGCCCGTATTTCTGGGACGCGGACGGCAAGCGCTACATCGACTACATCGGTTCCTGGGGCCCGGCCATCGTCGGCCACGCCCACCCGCAGGTGATCAAGGCGGTGCAGGATGCGGCGGCCAAGGGCCTGTCCTTCGGCGCCCCCACCGAGGGCGAGATCGAGATCGCCGAAGAGATCTGCAAGCTGGTGCCCTCGATCGAGCAGGTGCGCCTGGTCTCGTCGGGCACCGAAGCGACCATGAGCGCGCTGCGCCTGGCGCGCGGCGCCACGGGGCGCGACAAGATCGTCAAGTTCGAAGGCTGCTACCACGGCCACGCCGATTCGCTTCTGGTCAAGGCCGGCAGCGGCCTGCTCACCTTCGGCAATCCCACCTCGGCCGGGGTGCCGGAAGACTTCGTGAAGCACACCCTGGTCCTGGACTACAACAACGTGCCGCAGCTGGAAGACGCGTTCGAGTCGATGGGCGACACCATCGCCTGCGTGATCGTGGAGCCGGTGGCCGGCAACATGAACCTGATCCGCGCAACACCGGAATTCCTGCAGCGCATGCGCGAACTGTGCACCGAACATGGCGCCGTGCTGATCTTCGACGAAGTGATGTGCGGCTTCCGCGTGGGCCTGGGCGGGGCGCAGGAAATGTACGGCATCAGCCCGGACCTGACCGCGCTGGGCAAGGTGATCGGCGGCGGCCTGCCGGTGGCGGCCTTCGGCGGGCGTGCGGAACTGATGCAGAAGATGGCGCCGCTGGGCCCCGTGTACCAGGCCGGCACGCTGTCGGGCAACCCGGTGGCCGTGGCCGCCGGCATGACCACCTTGAAGCTGGTGCAGGAACCGGGCTTCTACGAGAAACTGGGCGCGGCGGCCGAGCGCCTGGTGGCGGGCCTGACCGCAGCGGCGAAGGAAGCGGGGATCCCGTTCTGCGGCGACGCGGTGGGCGGCATGTTCGGCTTCTATTTCTCGAACAGCGTGCCGTCGACCTACGCCCAGATGATGGCGGGCGACAAGGAGCGCTTCAACCGCTTCTTCCACGGCATGCTGGATGAAGGCGTGTATTTTGCGCCGGCCATGTTCGAGGCGGGCTTCGTGTCGGCCCAGCACAGCGACGCGGTGATCGACGAAACCATCGAGGCAGCGCGCCGGGTGTTCAAGCGTATCGGCTGATCGGTCGAACCCTATGACAACGGGCGGTGAAATAATATTTCACCGCCCGTTTCTATTTGAAATATTATTTCATCAACGCAGCCAGCCCCGGCGGCGGAAGTACCACAGCGGCGCAATGCCGCAGGTGATCATCAGTCCCACCGCGAACGGGTAGCCCAGCGTCCAGTTCAGTTCCGGGAACACGGTGAAGTTCATGCCGTAGATGCTCGCGATGAGCGTGGGCGGCAGGAAGGCGACCGAGGCCACCGAGAAGATCTTGATGATCTTGTTCTGGTTGATGTTAATGAAACCGACGGTGGCGTCCATCAGGAAGTTCACCTTGTCGAACAGGAAGGACGTGTGGCCGTCCAGCGATTCGATATCGCGCAGGATCTGGCGCGCTTCCTCGAACTGGTCGCTGTTGAGCAGGCGGCCGCGCATCAGGAAGCTGACCGCGCGCCGCGTGTCCATCATGTTGCGGCGGATCCGGCCGTTCAAGTCTTCCTCGTGCGCGATCGCATTCAGCGCGGCGGCCGCGTCCTGGTCGGTGAAGTCCTTTTGCAGCACGCGGGTCGAGACTTCTTCCAGCGCTTCATAGATGCCCTCGAGCGCATCGGCCGAATACTCGGCGTCGGTGGCATACAAATCCAGCAGCACGTCCATGTAGTCTTCGATCGAGCCGGGACGCGAGCGCGCGCGCAGGCGCACCAGGCGAAACACCGGCAAGTCGTCGTTATGCACCGAAAACAGGATTTTCCCGGACAGGATGAAAGCCACCGTCACCACCCGCGACGGGCCGTCTTCTTCTTCCAGCAGGAAGTCGGTGCGCAGGTGCAGGTCGCCGTTCTCGGCTTCGTAATAGCGGGCCGAGGCCTCGATGTCCTGGACTTCGTCCTCGCCCGGCAGCGTCACGCCATAGGTGGTCTTGACCAGGATGCGTTCTTCATCGGTGGGGTCGGTCAGGTCGACCCAGACCGGCGCCACGTTTTCCAGGTCCTCGCGCGTGTCGACGCCTACCTGGTTCAGTCGGCCATTCTGTAGGACAAATACGTTGATCATGCGCTATTTTCTCGGCCGGATTCGAAACTGACGCAAGTGTACTCGTTAGGCCCTTTCCCGGCCACCCCGTCACGACATTTTACTGCCCCAGGCCGGGGCGGCGCTCACGGCAGGTCGGCGAAGCGCATCCGGCGCTGGATCAGGGCGGTGCGGCGCGCGAGGTAGGAAGTGGAACGGTGCTTGTCGTAGTAGCGCGGGTTGGGCAGCATCACCGCCAGCCGCGCCGCCTGCGCGGGCGAGAGCTTGGCGCTTGATGTGCGGAAGTAGTGGCGCGCGGCCGCTTCGGCGCCGAACACGCCACGGCCGTACTCGACCACGTTGAGGTAGACCTCGAGGATGCGGCGCTTGCTCATCACGGTTTCCAGCATGAAGGCGATCACCATTTCCTGCCCCTTGCGCAGGTAGCTGCGCGAACCGGACAGGAACAGGTTCTTGGCCAGCTGCTGGGTGATGGTGGAGCCGCCGCCCACCACCTTGCTGCGCCGGTTGTTGCGCTCGTAGGCCGCTTCCAGCGCTTCCCAATCCACCCCGCCGTGGGCGGCGAAGCGCGAATCTTCCGACGCCACCACGGCCCGCTTCAGGTTGACCGAGATGGCCTCGTAGGGCACCCACTGGTGCTTGAGCTTCGCGTCCGGGTTCGTTTCCCGCAGTTCCGACAGCTGCTGGCGCATGAAGCTGGTCGACGACGGGTCGACGTACGCATACCAGCACACCATGAGGAAGAAGTAGAGCTGGACCAGCAACACCAGCAGGATGGGCCCGAGGATGATCCACTTGAACCAGCGGCGCGGCGCCTTGCCTGGCTTCGTGGCCTTGCGGGTGCTGCCCATCGTGGCGGTGGTGGTGCTCATGGTCGCATTGTCTTCAGGAGGTCGGCCGTGGCCGGACGCACGCCGCGCCAGATGGCGAAGGCTTCCGCGGCCTGCTCCACCAGCATGCCCAGGCCATCGCGCACGCTGGCGCCCTGGCCTGCCGCGAAGTCCATGAACACGGTCGCTTGATTTCCGTACATCATATCCAAAGCCAGCGTGTCCGGGCGAAAAACGCTGGCCGGCACCGGCGGCAGGTCGCCCGCCAGGCTGCTGGCGGTGGCGTTGACGACGATGTCGAAGCTGCCGGCGATCTCGGAAAAACCGATGCCGCTGACCGGGATGCCGTACCCGCCGAAGTCGCGCGCCAGCGCGGCGGCGGTGGCCACGGTGCGGTTGGCGATGACGATCTCGCGCGGTCCCTCTTTCAGGAAGGGCAGCAGCGCCCCGCGCGCCGCGCCGCCGGCGCCGAGCAGCAGCACGCGCTTGTCCTTGATGGACACGCCGGCGTTGCGGGTGATGTCGGCCACCAGGCCGGGGCCGTCGGTATTGTCGCCGATGATCTCGCCGCCCTCGAACACCAGGGTGTTGACCGCGCCCGCGGCCTGCGCGCGCTCTTCCAGCCGGGTGCAGATGCGCGCCGCTTCCAGCTTGAACGGCAGCGTCACGTTGGCGCCGCGATAGCCTTCGGCGACCAGGCGCCGTATGGTGGCTTCAAAACCATCGAGCGGCGCCAGGCAGCGTTCATACACCAGTTCCTGGCCGGTCTGGGCCGCGTACACCGGGTGGATCTCGGGGGATTTGCTGTGGGCGATGGGGTTGCCAATCACGCAGTATTTGTCGATCATCCTTCGGTTCCGCGCAGTTCTGCCTGCATTTTTTCTTCGCGCGTGAAGCGGAAGCGCGTGATCACTTCCCACAAATCGTCCTTGCCGCGCGTGCGCATATTGGCCGGGAAGCCGCCAAAGGGCGCGGCGCGGCGCACGATCTGCAGGGCCGCCGCATCGAGCGCCCGGTTGCCCGAGCTTTGCTCGACGCGCGGGCCGCCGTCGCGCATATAGATGGTCCCGTCCTGGAAGATCGGGATGTAGACCACCAGTTCGCCGTACAGCTTCTTGCCGTTTTGCTGGGGGAAGTTGAGGGTGCCGACTTCCTCGACGCGCTTTTGCATCTCTTTATAGTAGAGCGCGTAGCCGACCTGGCGGGTGCTGGGCGTGATCTGGGTGCGCTTGGGACGCTTGTTCTCGTCCTCGATACGCTCCAGCACTTCGGCCGCCGTGCGCGAGATGGCGCGGGTGGTGTCGAAGGCGTCGGTCCCGGTGCGGGTGGGGTCGGGCTTGTCCTGTTCGGTCTTGGGCGGCGCGCTGAAGTTCGTTGCGCGGGCGCGGGTCAGGACGTTCTGCTGGTGCTGTTCGAGGTCGGCGATGCGGCGCTGCAGGGCCTTGATGCTCTCGCCGTTCTCGATCTTGCGCAGGTCAGGCAGCGGCGAGCGCGAACGGCCGGCGTCGGCGGTGCCGCCGCCTTCCAGGTTGGCCTGGGCCAGGGCGTCGGCCTTGGTGGGGGCGTTGGCATGCTTGGCATTGACCAGGATGACTTCCAGCCCGGGATCGGCCGGCTGCTGCCGGAACGCATCCGGCGCCGCAAAGCGCACCGCCAGCAGCGCCCCGTGCGCGAGCACGGAGACGCCAAGGGCAATCATCAGGGGACGGTTATCTTGCAAATACTTCACTGCGCGCGCCCGGGCGGGCTGTTGGATCTGGGAGCGGACATTCTAACCCGCAACGGATTGTGTGGGGGTGGAATAGCGTTCGAGGGTGCGGTGCGAACTTGGGTTCCGGCCTGCGCCGGTAGTCGTAGGCGCCAGTGGCGCGTACGACGGTGCATATCGTAGTGGCCAGCCCAAAGACCGTCGTCCCGGCGCAGGCCGGGACAATGCCACTATTGTCCCGCCCAAGTTGACGTTAGCTACTCACTCCGTTCCTGCGCCAGCAGGAACCTCACTTCCATCCTCCGTCGTCACCACAGCCACCACACCCTCAGCCTCGACGACTTCCGCCACCGCAGCCTCCCCCGTATCGCCCTCTTCTTCCTCTTCCTCTTCGATCTCCACCCCAGGCGCCGCGGCCGCCACTTCCAGCAGGCGCGCCTCCAGCGTCAGGTCGATCTCATCCCAGCGCACCACGTCGAGCTTCACCTGCGCCCCGCGCGCCACCGACTGCATGCCGGCCAGGCGCACCACCAGCGGTACCTCGACCAGGCGCACGATCTCGTCTTTCAGCACCACGGCATCGACGTGCTTGGCCTGTTCCTGCCCCAGCCAGCGCAGGCAACAGTAGCGCTCCATGTTTTGCTGGAAGTCGTTGTAGGCCGCATACGCCGCATCGAAGCTGGACACGATCGCGAACAGCGTCGCGTCGCGCGGCTTGAACGGTGCGACCAGGGGCGCGGTCACGCCGTGTTCGGCAGCGGCCAGGATCTGCCACTGGTTCACCAGGTCGGTGTAGCGGCGCAGCGGCGAAGTGCTCCACGCGTACTGGTCCACGCCCAGGCCCTGGTGCGGCGCCGCGTGGGTGACCATGCGGACCTGGATCTTGGCGTTCCAGCCACCCGCGCCCGGACCCTGCGAGCGGTAGATGCCCGGCACGCCGGAGTCGTGCAGCAGCTTGCCCCAGGTGCTGTTCGCAAAAATCATCAGCTCGGCCACGATCTTGTCGAGCGGGGCGCCGCGCTTGCGGCGCACGATGCTCACCACGTCGTCGTCGACATAGAAATTGAAGTCGACGCGGTTGGCCTGTTCGGGCTTGAGGCCAAAGGCTTCGCGCTTCTTCATGCGGCCCGCTTCCAGCTGCAGCGCCCACTTCCACAGCAGGCCCAGCTCATCCTTGTGCGGATACTCGCCGCTGCCGGTTTCCAGCGCCTCTTCGGTCACGATCGGATCGAGGTCGTTCAGGCGCAGGTTGCTCTTGATCGGCACCAGTTCGGCGCGGGTGGTGGTCGAGACCACCGACCAGTCTTCGCTATTCAATACCGCATACAGCGACAGCGCCGGGCAGCTGGAACCTTCGGCCAGCGTGAAGGCCTGCACCACGTCGTCCGGCAGCATGGTGATCTTGTCGCCCGGCATATAGACGGTGGACATGCGGGAACGCGCGATCTTGTCGATCGCGTCGTCCGGGCGAATACCCAGGCCCGGCGCGGCGATGTGGATACCCACGCGCACCGTGCCATCGTCCAGTTTGACCACCGAGAAGGCGTCGTCG
>NZ_FOLD01000038.1 GCF_900112225.1 Massilia yuzhufengensis
CGCACACCCTTATAGAACATGGACTTAGCTGAACAAATGCCGCTAGATCAACAGGTTACCGATATCGGCAAAAGCAAGATTACCCCTATGATGCAACAATATCTACGCATCAAGGCCGATTACCCCACCATGCTGGTGTTCTACCGCATGGGCGATTTCTACGAGCTGTTCTTCGAGGATGCCGAGAAGGCCTCGCGCGTGCTCGGCATCACGCTGACCGCGCGCGGCAGCTCGGGCGGCAACCCGATCAAGATGGCGGGCGTGCCCTTCCACTCGCTGGACGGCTACCTGGCCAAGCTGGTCAAGCAGGGCGAATCCTGCGCCATCTGCGAACAGATCGGCGACCCAGCCCTGTCCAAGGGGCCGGTCGAGCGCAAGGTGGTGCGGGTGGTCACGCCGGGCACCCTCACCGACAGCGACCTGCTGCCGGAAAAAGCCGAGCGCCCGCTGCTGGCCATGTGCATGCACGGCCAGCGCAAGACCGTCACGGTCGGCATGGCCTGGCTGTCGCTGGCCAGCGGCAACCTGCGCCTGATGGAATTCGCGGGCGACCAGAAAGCGGTCGAAGCGCGCCTGGCACATGAACTCGAACGCATCTCGCCGGCCGAGATCCTGCGCGCCGACTGCGCCGACCTGTTCGAATCCGAACCGGTGGCGCACACCCAGCGCGTGCCGGAGTGGCACTTCGATGTCCTGAAGGGCCACGAGTCGCTGCTCGAGCAGCTCAAGGTCGCCACCCTCACCGGTTTTGGCGCAGACGGCATGGGCGCGGCCTTTGGCGCCGCGGGCGCGCTGCTGCGCTATGCGCAGGCCACGCAAGGCCGCGGCCTGCAGCACGTGAACAGCCTGTCCTGCGAGATGGAGAACGAGTACATCGGGCTGGACGCCGCCACGCGCCGCAACCTCGAACTCACCGAGACCATCCGCGGCCAGGAAGCGCCGACCCTGTTCTCGCTGCTCGACGGGTGCCGCACCGCGATGGGCTCGCGCCTGCTGCGCCACTGGCTGCACCACGCGCGCCGCAACCAGAAGGTGGCCCGCTCGCGCCATGAGGCGATCGAAGCGCTGGCCCAGGCGGATGCGTCGCGCAGCCTGTCCGCTACCCTGGCCAACGTGCCCGACATCGAACGCATCACCACCCGTATCGCCCTGCTGTCGGCGCGTCCGCGCGACCTGTCCTGCCTGCGCGACGGCCTCAAGACCCTGCCGGCCCTGCGCGAGGAAGTGGCGCGTTGCTTCATCCCGGGCGACACCAGCCTGCTGCGCGAAATCCACGACCTGCTGGCGCCGCCCGAGGCCTGCCTCGACCTGCTCACCCGCGCCATCATGGAAGAGCCGAGCGTGATGGTGCGCGACGGCGGCGTGTTCGCACGCGGCTACGATGCGGAGCTCGACGAGCTGCGCGCGCTGTCCGAGAACGCCGGACAGTTCCTGGTCGATCTCGAAACACGCGAGCGCGCCCGCACCGGCATTGCGAACCTGCGCGTCGAGTACAACCGGGTGCACGGCTTCTACATCGAAGTCACCAACGGCCAGGCCGACAAGGTGCCGGAAGACTACCGCCGCCGCCAGACCCTGAAGAACGCCGAGCGCTATATCACGCCCGAACTCAAGGCCTTCGAAGACAAGGCCCTGTCGGCGCAGGACCGGGCGCTGGCGCGCGAGAAGATGCTGTACGACGCCCTGCTGGGCGAGCTGGCGCCTTTCATCAGCGTGCTGCAGTCGGTGGCCAATGGCCTGGCGCAGCTCGACGTGCTGGTGGCCCTCACCAGCCACGCGGTGCGCAACAACTGGTGCGCGCCGCAACTCGTCGACGCCCCCTGCCTGAACATCGTCGAAGGCCGCCACCCGGTGGTGGAAAACCAGATCGAGCGCTTCATCGCCAACGACTGCCGCCTCTCGGACAATCGGCGCCTGCTCCTGATCACCGGCCCGAACATGGGCGGTAAATCGACCTTCATGCGCCAGGTCGCCCTGATCACGCTGCTGGCCTATGTCGGCAGCTACGTGCCGGCCACCAGTGCCACGATCGGCCCGATCGACCGCATCTTCACCCGCATCGGCGCCAGCGACGACCTGGCCAACGGCCGTTCGACCTTCATGGTCGAGATGACCGAATCGGCCGCCATCCTCAATGGCGCCACCGAGCATTCGCTGGTGCTGATGGACGAAGTGGGCCGCGGTACCTCCACGTTCGATGGCCTGGCGCTGGCCTGGGCGATCGCGCGCCACCTGATCGACACCAGCCGCAGCTTCACGCTGTTCGCGACTCACTACTTCGAGCTCACCCAGCTGCCGGACGCGCACCCGAGCGCGGTCAACGTGCACCTGTCGGCGGTCGAGCACAAGGACAGCATCGTGTTCCTGCACGCGGTGCAGGACGGCCCGGCCTCGCAAAGCTACGGCCTGCAGGTGGCCCAGCTTGCGGGCGTGCCCCCGCAAGTAATCCGCGCCGCGCGCAAGCACCTGGCGCGCCTCGAATCGCAGGCCCTCGACGCCACCCCGCAACTCGACCTGTTCGCCGCGCCCAGCCCCGACGTCGACGATGCCGACGAGGCCGCGCCGCAGCACCCGGCGCCCAGCGCCCCGCAGGACGGCTTGCTGCGCGCACTCGACGCCATCGATCCGGACGCCCTGAGCCCGCGCGAAGCCCTCGAGCGGCTCTACGAGCTGAAACGGCTCGCCGCCTGATGCCGGCGCGCCGTCCACTCCTTCTTGCCGTGCTGCTGGCGGCCGCGCTCAGCGCGGCGCCCGGCGCCGCGCGCGACAAGAAGAAGGAGAAGGACAAGGTGGAGGAGCTCGGCGCCCACCACTTCGGCATCGTCGGCCACCGCGCGGCGGACGGCGGCGAAGCGGCGCTGCAAGCCCTGCTCGACGACGCCAAGGACGACAAGCTCGACTTCCTCGTCGTCACCGGCATCAAGGGCGCGGCGGAGCCTTGCGGCGACCGCGTCTACCAGAAGCGGCGCGACCTGTTCGACAAGGCCAAGCGCCCTGTCATCCTGTCGATCACCGGCAGCGACTGGACCGGCTGCCGCAATTCGCTGGGGCGCACAAACGCCATCGAACGCCTGAACCGGCTGCGCGAACTGTTCTACGGCGAGCCGGAATCGCTCGGCAAGGAAAAGCTGCTGGTCTCCCGCCTGTCGAGCAGCCCGCGCTTTCGCAGCTATGCCGAAAACGCCCACTGGCAGGTGGGCAAGGTGCTGTACGCGACCATCAACCTGCCGGCTGCGAACAACAACTACCTGCCCGCGGCCGGACGCAACAGCGAGTACGAAGACCGCGCCGTGGCCAACCGCTTCTGGCTCAACCGCCTGTTCGCGATTGCGAAGCAGGACAAGGTGGACGCCGTGGTGCTGTTCGGCGAAGGAAATATGCAGCCGCTGCTGCAGCCGGCCAACGGCCTGCGCGCGCTGCTGCAGCGTACCCCGACCGGGCATGACGGGTTTGCCAACACGCGCCGCCAGGTGCAGCAGCAGGCGGCCAAGTTCAAGGGACAGGTGCTGGTGGTGGACAGCGCAGGGCTGCCGAAGGAATCCAAGCCGGCGATCGAATGGCGCGGCAACCTGGGCCACTTGTCGGTCGGGACGCACGCGGTGGAGGTGCGGGTGGCGGGCAAGGGGGAGAAGGTGTTTGTGCTGGGTGAGGGGTTGCGTTAGCGGCTGCTCAAATGAAATTGGGTTCCCGCCTGCGCGGGAACCCAAGTTTCGATGCAAGCCCACAGCGCTCATTGAGCGCCGCAGGCGCGAACCATTACTGCAGCGGCTGACTCCGGAAGTGATCACCCTCTTCGCTGTCATCGAGCTCTTCATGGTGGTGCCCATGCGCCCCATGCACGTGGCCGTGGGCGATTTCCTCGTCCGAGGCGGCGCGCACGTCGACCACTTCGAGCTCGAAGCGCAGCGCCATGCCGGCCAGCGGGTGGTTGCCGTCGAGGACGACCTTGTCGTCGGCGATGTCGGTCACGGTGAAGATGGTCGGTTCGTCGTCCACGCCTTCAGCGACGCCTTCGAACTGCATGCCCACTTCGAGCGGCTCCGGCAGCAGCTTGCGGTCTTCGACTTTGACCATGGCGGGATCGTAGTCGCCGAATGCATCGTCCGGCTCGACCTGGATCGTCGATGCGTAGCCGGTTTCCTTGCCGTCGAGTTCTTCTTCGATTTTCGGCAGGGTGTTTTCATAGCCGCCGTGCAGGTACACCATCGGCTGCGAGCCCTCTTCGATCAGGTTGTTCTGTGCATCCGACAGTTTGTAGTTCACCGTCACGACCGTATTCTTCGCAATCTTCATCGCAGATCCTTTCTATGTAAGGTGCGGATTATAACCTCACCCGGCCGTGGGCCCGGCTTGGCTGGTTATAATGGCGTATGAAAAAATTACCGCTTCTTGGGAATATTACTCCCGCTCAGTTCCTGCGCGATTACTGGCACAAGAAACCCCTGCTCATCCGCCAGGCCATCCCGGGCTTCAAGCCGCTGCTCAAGTTCGAGAAGCTGGCCGAGATGGCGCGCCAGAACTACGTCGAGTCGCGCCTGGTCACCCAGCGCGACGGCCAGTGGGACATGCAGCACGGTCCGCTCACCGAGCTGCCCGGGCGCGGCGAACGCGAATGGACCATGCTGGTCCAGGGCGTCAACCTGTACGACGAGCGCGCCGACGAGCTGCTGCGCCAGTTCCGCTTCGTGCCGGACGCGCGCCTCGACGACCTGATGGTCAGCTACGCCAGCGATGGCGGCGGCGTCGGCCCGCACTTCGATTCCTACGACGTGTTCCTGCTGCAGGCCCAGGGCAAGCGCCGCTGGCGCATCAGCGCCCAGCAGGACCTCGACATTGTCGAAGGCATGCCGCTGAAGATCCTGGCCAACTTCGAGGCCGACGAAGAATTCGTGCTCGAGCCGGGCGACATGCTCTACCTGCCGCCCCACTACGCCCACGACGGCGTGGCCGAGGGCGAATGCATGACCTACTCGATCGGTTTCCGCTCGCCGTCGTTCCAGGAACTGGGCGAAGCCTTCCTGCAGTTCATGGCCGATTCCATCGACCTGCCGGGCCGCTACGCCGACCCGAAACTGCAGGAAGCGAAATCCCCGGCCGAGATCCCGCGCGAGATGCTGGCCAGCGTCACCGAAGAACTCAACAAGGTGCGCTGGGACGAAGAAGACGTCACCATCTTCCTGGGCGAGTACCTGTCCGAACCGAAGCACAACGTCTTCTTCACCGGCCCGGAAAAGCCGCTGACCAATGGCCGCTTCATGGAAACGGCGGCGAAGAAGGGCCTGAAGCTCTCGCCCAAGACCCTGATGCTCTACCGCGGCAAGAACGTCTTCATCAACGGCGAGTCGTTCGCCGTGGGCCGGGCCGACAAGGTGGTGCTCGATACGCTGGCCAACGAGCGCCGCCTGGATGGCGAACTGCTGGGCGACGCCACCGACGACGTGCTCGAAGCGCTGTACACCTGGTACCAGGACGGCTGGCTGGAACTGGGATAAACACGGAAGGAACGCCATGCAGGAGCCGGTGACGACGCGTTTCGATTCTCTGGCCGGGTTCGGGGCGCAGTTGCGCGCCTGCCTGGCGGCGGCGCGCGCGCGGATCGACCTGTTCGACCCGGACTGCGCGGTGTTCGCGCTCGGGGCGACGGATGTCGATGCGGCGCTGCGCGCATTCCTGAAGGGTGGCGGCGTGCTGCGCGTGGCGATGCATACGCCGGCGCACATCGAACGCCATTTCCCGCGCTTCCAGCGCCTGCTGCGCGACTACAGCCACGGGGTCGCCTGCCGCGCCACGCCGAGAGCGCTGCATGGGCTGACCGATTCGTTCTGTATCGTGGATGATGTTCACGTGCTGCGGCGTTTCCACAGCGACCACATGCGCGGGGAAGCGGCGTTCGCGTCGCCAGGCGCCGTGGACTTGCCGCGCCATCGTTTTGATGCAATTTGGGAAGAGTCTGCAGTTACTTTACAGCCGACAACTACCGGTCTGTAACGCACTAAAAACAGGCAGCGGCGTAGTTAAATTGTCCACTTTTTCCGGCGGTTGCAACTTGTAACAAACTAAAGCTTATTAAGTCGCAAAATACTTTCGCCATGGCATGTGTTCGCTATTGCGATTCAGTAAATTTGGCTATAATATCAGGTCAGGAAGGTTCCGTTGCCAATCTGGCAGTCTTGCTTTCTATGAAAGCACGAGAATTCCGCTGAGCAATAATTACCGGTAATTATTATTCAAACAAGCAGTACTTACTTTTGAAATATTAAGGAAAATCATGAAAAAATCCCTGCTGATCGTTTCCCTGATGGCTGTTGCTCTGGCTGCTTGCAGCAAGAAAGAAGAAGCTGCTCCTGCTGCACCAGCTGCTGTCGAAGCACCTGCTGCAACCACCGACGCTGCTGTCGTCGCTCCAGCCGCTGACGCAACCGTCGCTGCTGACGCTGCTGCTGCTGCTTCGATGGCCGCTTCGACCGCTGCCGACGCTGCTGCTGCCGCTTCGACCGCTGCTTCGCAAGCTGCTGACGCTGCTGCAACCAAGTAATTCACTTGGTCTGAAAAGACCGGCCTTCGGGTCGGTTTTTTTTCGTCTGGAGGTTTGTAGAGTGTGGTTTGCACGACGAACTTGGGTCCCGGCCTGCGCCGGGACCCAATTTTGCAAGCCATCCACCAGCCCATAAAAAAACCGGCCATCCAGGCCGGTTTCTCATTCAACGCCCGCGCGCCAAGAATTACTTCAACTCTTCGGCCAGCAATTTCAGGATCTTCGCCCCGGTCTCGCCAGTCTCCGACTTGCCGTCATTGGTCTGCACGGTCACCGCGCTCACTGCCGCGCCCTGCTCCGCCTTGACCAGCACGCGATAGCGCTGCGCTTCCTTGGCCTTCTCTTCGGCGCTGCCGAAGGTGAGCAGCTTCTTGAAGAAGCCTTCCTTGTTGGCCGCGTCCGGATCGACGTAGCGCACGAAGTACACGCCCTGCACGCGGTCGCGGTCTTCCACGGTGAAGCCGACGCGGTCCAGCGCCAGGCCGACGCGGCGCCAGGCGCGGTCGAAACCTTCGTCCAGCTGCACGGCATTGCCGACCAGCGTGGCGTGCTGCACGCCCACCGGCGCATTCGCGACCATGGTTTCGGCGCTCTTGGTTTCCTTCACGCCGGTCAGCTGCGCCACCAGGCGGCCCAGGAACTGCGATTCCAGGCCCGGGTCGTTCGGACGCACGGTCCAGGCGGTGGTTTCCTTGCCGGCGCCGGTCAGGACTTCTTCGGCGCCGCGGTGGCTCACGTAGATTTCGGTCGAGCCGTCCGGCAGGCGCTCGAGGCGGGTGCGGAACTTGTCGCGCTCGCCGGTCGAGTAGGCGCTGTCGAACACGCGGCCGATCGCGCGGCGGATGAAGTCCTGCGGGATCTTCGAGCGGTTTTCGACCCAGGTGGTTTCCATGGTGCCGGTCGTGGCCGATTCGGTCTCGATGGCGAAGCCCTGGTTTTCCCAGAACTGGCGCAGCTGCGGCCACAGTTGCTCCGGGGTTTGCTTGACCACCAGCCAGCGCTGGTCGCCGTTGCGCTGGACGCTGACGGCGTCGGTCGAGACCGGGCCGATGGTGTCCATCGAGCCTGCCACCGGGGCCGCGCCCTGGACGGCGCCGGCGCGCGATTGCTGGAAGCCCGATGCGGTGGCCACGCCCTTGCCGTCCGGGACGGCGTAGCGGTTGTCGCGCTGCAGGGCGGTCAGGTCAGGAGGGACATCCAGCGGGGCTGCCTTCTTGGCGCCGCGGTAGTCGACCTTGTCCGATTCGAACACGGTGGTGCAGGCCGCCAGGCTCAGGGCCATCGCGCTCAGCGCCAGGACGCGCACGGCAGCGGGAGCGGAAACCAGGGTCGTCGAGTTCTTTTTGGTGCGAATAGTCATGTCGTTCAATGTCAGTTGCTGTGAACCGGAACCCTTGCGGGTTCAGGACTGGAGAAGGCCGGCCTGGGCCAGTGCGGAACGTACGGTGTCGTGATACGGCGCCGACAGCGGCGCCAGTGGCAGGCGCAGGCCATGCGGGATCCTGCCCATTTCGGCCAGGGCCCATTTCACCGGGACCGGGTTCGGTTCGACGAACAGCCTGGCGTGCAGGTCGAGCAAGCCGTTGTTGATCTCGACGGCGCGGGCGACGTCGCGCGCCATGGCGGCGGCGCACAGTTCGTGCATCGCGCGCGGGGCCACGTTGGCGGTCACCGAGATATTGCCGGCGGCGCCGCAGAACATCAGGGCCATCGCGGTCGGGTCGTCGCCCGAATACACGGCGAAGGATGGGTCGACCATGCGCAGCAGCTCGATGCCGCGGCCGATGTTGCCGGTCGCGTCCTTGATGCCGACGATGTTCTCGATCGGCGCCAGGCGCGCGACGGTGTCATTGGCCATGTCGGCCACGGTACGGCCCGGCACGTTGTACAGGATCACCGGCAGCTCGACCGCTTCGGCGATGGCGCGGAAGTGGCGGTACATGCCTTCCTGGGTCGGGCGGTTGTAGTACGGGACCACCTGCAGCGTGGCGTCGGCGCCGACGTCCTTCGCATGGCGGGTCAGTGCGATGGCCTCGACCGTGGAATTGCCGCCCGCACCGGCGATGACGGGGATGCGGCCTGCGGCGTGGTCCACCGCGATCTTGATCAGTTCGGCATGTTCGTCGGGCGAGACGGTGGCGGATTCGCCCGTGGTGCCGACGATGACGATGCCATCGGTGCCTTCCGCGACGTGCCAGTCGATCAGCTTGCGCAGGGAATCGCGGTCAAGGCTGCCGTCCTCGAACATCGGGGTGACGATTGCTACGATGCTGCCCTTAATCATATGCGTTGGCCATGCCATGGAGTAAATAAAAGCTTGATTGTAGCGGATCGCCCGCCACTATGGTTCATTCGCTGCCACATTATGGTCGAGCTTGGCCTCGGTTTTGGCGAAGGCCGGCCCGGCCGCGCACAGGCGCTGCACCTGCGCCGGGTGCGGATGGTCGACGTGGCCGTCTTCATAGGCCAGCACCTGCAGCCCGCCTGCGCGCGCCAGCGCCAGCAGTTCGCCCGGCGCCAGCAGGAAGTCCGGGTTGGACGGTTTGCCGTACACGGCGTTCCCCTGGGCGAAGGTTTCATACACCAGGATGCCGTCCGGCCGCAGGCTGGCGGCCAGCTGCGCGAACAACGGGCGGTGCAGGTAATTGGTGACCACGATGGCGGCGAAGCGGCCGGGTGCGAACGGCCACGCGGCGCCCTCCTGCTCGAGGTCGTGCTCCATGGTCGTGACCGTCGGCCCGGCCAGCGCGGCCAGCAGTTCGGGATTGCGGTCCAGCGCCAGCACCTGCATGCCGCGCGCCGCGAACAGGCGCGTGTGGCGCCCGCCGCCGCAGGCCAGGTCGAGCACCTCGCCCGGTGGCGCCAGCGGCGCGAAGCGCGCCACCCAGGACGACGCGGGCAGGTTCGGCATCGGCGTCACGTCAGCAGCAGGGTCAGGGGCGAGGCGATCAGCTGCAGCAGCATGCGGCCGAGCATCATCACCGGCGTCACCCAGAAGGTGAGCAGGTTCATGAAGATCAGCCCCAGCACGATGAAGAAGCCGTAGGGCTCGATGCGCGCGAATTTATAGGCGAGGCGGTTGGGCAGCATGCTGGTCAGCACGCGGCCTCCGTCGAGCGGCGGGATCGGCAGCAGGTTGAACGCGAACATCAGCAAGTTGGTAAACAGGCCGGCCTGCGCCACCTTGTGCGGAAATTCCTCGCCCACGCCGAAGGCCACCAGCAGCACCGCGAACACCAGCCACATCAGCGCCATGATGAAGTTCGCGCCGGGACCGGCCAGCGCCACCCAGGCCATGTCGCGCTTGGGGTTGCGCAGGTTGCCGAAGTCGATCGGCACCGGCTTGGCATAGCCGAACACGAAGCCGGTGGTCAGGTAGAGCGCGATGGGAATGACGATGGTGCCAAAGAGATCGATGTGCACCAGCGGGTTGAGTGTCATGCGCCCCGCGGCATAGGCGGTGTTGTCGCCGAAGTAGCGGGCGACGTAGGCGTGGGCAGCTTCATGCAGGGTAATCGCAAAAAGAACGGGTAGCGCATAGACAGCGATGTTACGAATCAGGTCATCCATGGGGGGAATTCTAACAGAGGCAGGATGACCGCCAGTTAAAGGAAACTGAAGGCCTACAATCCAAACGCCGCCGGGTCGCCCCTGCCCTCGCGCACCAGTTCCGGCGCCGGGCCGGTCAGGTCGACCACCGTGGTCGCTTCCAGCGTGCCGGCGCCGCCGTCGATCACCAGTTCGATCTGCTTGCCCAGGCGCTCCAGCACTTCGTCCGGGTCGGACAGCATGTGGTCGTCGCCGGGCAACTGCAAGGTGGTGCCGATGAGCGGCTCGCCCAGTTCTTCGAGCAGGGCCAGCAGGATGTGGTTCTCGGGCACGCGCACGCCGATGGTCTTGCGCGACGGGTGCGACAGGCGGCGCGGCACTTCGCGCGTCGCTTCGAGGATCACGGTGTAGGGCCCCGGCATGGTGGCCTTGAGCAGGCGGTACTGGGTATTGTCGACGCGCGCGAAGTGGGCGATCGCCGACAGGTCGCGCACCAGCAAGGTCAGGTGGTGCTTGTCGTCGACCCCCCGGATGCGGCGCAGCTTCTCGACCGCGGTCTTGTCGTCCAGGCGGCACACCAGTGCATACGCCGAATCGGTGGGCGCGGCAACGATCCCGCCGGCGGTGATGATCTGGGCGGCCTGCTTGATCAGGCGCGCCTGCGGGTTCTCGGGGTGGATCTGGAAGTGTTGGGCCATGGGCGGCAGCTTTCTTGTTGTTAGCGCAGCGACTGCAGCGCGGCGATGCGCTGCTCCATCGGCGGGTGGGTCGAGAACAGCGCGCCCCAGCCGCCGCCGCCACTGCCGGAAATGCCGGAAGCGGCCATCGACGAGGGCAAGGCGCCCGGCGCCAGGCCGCCGAGGCGGGCCAGTGCATGCTGCATCGGCACCGGGGTGCCCATCAGTTTGGCGGCGCCCGCGTCGGCGCGGAATTCGCGCTTGCGCGAGAACCAGGCCACGATGATCGAGGCGACGATGCCAAACAGGATCTCGCAGATGAAGACGGTGATCATGTAGCCGATGCCGGGGCCGCGGCCTTCATTGCGCAGCAATACCTTGTCGACGAAAAAGCCGACCACGCGCGCCAGGAACACGACGAAGGTATTGACCACGCCCTGGATCAGGGTGAGCGTGATCATGTCGCCATTGGCGATGTGCGCCACTTCGTGGCCGAGCACGGCCTCGACTTCGTCCTGGTTCATATTGGCGAGCAAGCCGGTGGACACGGCCACCAGGGCGGAATTCTTGAAGGCGCCGGTGGCGAAGGCGTTCGGCTCGCCGTCGTAGACCGCCACTTCCGGCATGCCGATGCCGGCGCGCTCGGAGAGCTTGCGCACCGTGCTCACCAGCCACTGCTCGGTGCTGTTGGCCGGCTGCTCGATGACGCGCGCACCGGTGGACCACTTGGCCATCGGCTTGCTCAGCAGGAGCGAGATGAAGGAGCCGGTGAAGCCGACCACCAGCGAAAACACCGCCAGCGCGCCGACGTCGATGCCCTGACCCGTGACGGCGCGCCCGACCCCCAGCAGGTTCAGGACGAGCGTCACCACCAGCACGACGGCCAGGTTGGTGGCGAGGAACAGGACGATGCGCTTCATGGAACAGGCCTCCGGGCAGCTTGATGGTGTCAGGCTGACAAGATAGGGCTGAGATGGGAAAATTCAAGGGCTCGGCCGTCACAAGGGCCGATTCAAACCTCTCGGCGCGTTCAGAACCAGTCGTGCCAGACCGGCGTCAAGCCTGCGGGAAGCGCGGGCAGCTCGGCAAATTCCACGCGCGCTTCGCCCGGCGCATGGAAATCGGTCCCGCGCGAGGCCAGGAAGCCGTAGCGCCGCGCCTGCTCGGCATAGATGGCGTACTGGTCCGGCGTATGGCTGCCAGTCACCACCTCGATCGCCGTGCCGCCGAGCTGGCGGAATTCGTCGAACAGCGCGCCCTCGGCGGTGACGCTGAACGGATAGCGCCCCGGGTGGGCGATCACGGCAATCCCGCCCGCCCCACGGATCCAGCCGACCGCCTGGGCCAGCGTGGCCCAGCGGTGCGGCACGTAACCCGGCTTGCCTTCGGTCAGGTATTTGCGGAAGACTTCGGATGGCGAGCCACACACGCCGCGTTCGACCAGGTAGCGCGCGAAGTGGGTGCGCGACATCAGGTCCGGGTTGCCGACGAAGCGCAGCGCGCCTTCGTAGGCGCCCGGAATGCCGGCCTGGTCGAGCTGCGCCGCGATCTCGCGGGCCCGGTCCTGGCGGCCGTTGCGGGTCGCGGCCAGGCCGTCGGTCAGCGCCCGGTTGTCTTCGTCCACCTGCAGGCCGACGATGTGCACCGTCTCGTTGGCCCAGGTGACCGAAATCTCGACGCCGGCGACGAAGCGCATCCCGAGCCGGCCGGCGGCTGCGCGGGCGGCCTTGATGCCGCCGATTTCGTCATGGTCGGTCAGCGCCCACACGTCGACGCCGCCCTTGCGGGCGTAGGCGGCAACGGCCGCCGGGGCGAGCACCCCGTCGGAGACGCTGGAATGGCAGTGGAGATCGACTTTCATGGCGCGGCGGCGGTAACATGGTATGGGCTTTGGAGCCAAGCATTGTACGCGTCAAACGCCCGCCGTGCTGCGGCGCCGGGGAGCGCCTCAGTAGGACTGCAGCATCGACCTGACCGTACCCTCTTTCGCCAGCACGTAGTCATGGCCGGCCAGCACCAGGTTGGTGGCCGGCTGGATCACCTTGATGTTGATGAAGACGGCGTCGCGGGTCTCGGCGTACGAGCCGACCACGACCGCCTGCGCATTGTGGGCATGCGCGACGTCGCCGATTTCGCGCGTAAGCATGAGCTCACCCTGGTTGCGCTTGAGGTAAACGCTGTTGCGCAGCTTCATTTCCAGCATCTTCATGCCGCCCTGCGCCAGGCGGGTCGAGAGCTGTTCCGACACCAGGCGGCCGAGCATCGAGGTCTGTTCGAGCGCGTCGATGTTGACCACGGTGGCCATGATCAACGGCTTGTCGTCGGCCAGCTTGCCGCGCAACTGGGCCGCCAGCACATCGGCCGCGCGGTAGTTGGCGGCGACAAAGGCGTTCGCCGAGACCGAGGTGTAATTGGTGTCTTCCTGCGGCTGCAGGGCGCAGCCGCCCAGCAGCAGCATGGTGGCCAGCGCGGCGGCGCGCAGCATCGTGGTTCGCATGGCGGGCCTTAGTGGTTGCGGACCGCGAAGGTCTTGGTCGGTTGGGAAGCGGCGTCGTACAGCGCGCGGTCGGTGTCCACGGTGTAGTAGACACTGGTCGTGCGCGCATAGTAGCGGCTGTCGTCGGCCAGCGACAGGTTGACGATGATCTCGGTCCTGGGCGTGGCGCCGTTCGCGAACTGCGAGCGGAACCAGGCGTACGCGTCCTGGCCGGCGATCGCGGCGCTGGCCAGCCACAGGGTCGAGTGGTCGATCCCGGTCAGCACCCAGGCGCCGGCCACCAGCGCGGAGCGCTCGCCGGCAAACTTGTACTGGGGGCGATTCGGGGCGAAGCCGACGACCTGGGTGTCGAGTTCGATCCGCAGCGCGTTCGCATCCGGTACCTTGACCAGCACGTAGCCGTCATTGACCAGGGCCGTGACCAGGTGGGCGCTCACGCCCTGGGCGAAGGCGGTCGACTGCTGCGACGTCACATACAGCGGGCGGCGCGCGTTGGCCTTGAGCGACGGCGCCAGCTGGCCGGCCATGTGGCGCGCAATGGCGCCCCAGTGCGCGGCCGCCTGCAGCTTGGCCTGCTGGGTGCTGGGGAAATTCGTGGCTACCGGGGCGGGCGTGTAAGGAACGGCGCAGCCGCTCATCGCTAGGGCGCCGGTGAGCGCGAGGCCGGCTCGAAATCGCATGGGGGTCCTGTGGGGGTGTGTCGTCGGCCGGGGTGGCCGTTCGGCAGGGACTGTAGCACAGGCGTTTCTTTGGAGCAATTCTGATGATCGGGCGTGAGGGGTGCTTACAACGTTGGGTGGGCGCGGCGAACTTGGATTCCCGCCTGCGCGGGAATGACGGCGCTACCGTTGGCCACTAGCTCCAGCACGTCGTTCCCGCGCAGGCGGGAACCCAATTTACGTGATCAGCCCGGAACGTCCGAACCCATCAAAAACCCCTCGATCATCCCCGCCAGCACCTCCGGCTGGTCATGATGCAGCATATGCCCCGCCCCCGGCATCATGCGCGCCGTTACCTGCGCCAGGTGGCTGCGGCGGCGGTCGATCTCCGCCCTGGCCTGCTCCTTCGGCCCCATCCAGCGCCACATCTCGGTCTCCTCGGCCTCGACCCACAGCACCGGCGCCGTGATCTGCGACCAGCACGCCAGCACCTCGTCCGCGTGATACAGCAGCGGCCCGGTCATCTTGTGCGCCGGGTCGCCCAGGATGCGCCACTGGCCATCGGCATCCTGCGCCGACCAGTGCCCGGCCAGGAAAGCGGCGCGCTGCGCCGGCAGGCGCGGGTTGGTCTTCTGCAGGCGCGCCGCCACCTCTTCCAGGCTGGCGTAGCCGCGCATCTCGGGCTTGATGCGCAGTTCGTCGAGCCATTTGGCGAAGCGTCCCGGCGCCTGCGAGGGCCGGCTGGCCGGGAGGCCGAAGCCTTCCAGGTTGATCAGCCTGGCGATGCGCTGCGGCCGCACGCCCGCGTACAGGCTGGCGATATTGCCGCCCATGCTGTGGCCCAGCAGGTTGACGGGCGCGCCGGGCGCGTAATGGTCGAGCACCGCTTCCAGGTCGGCCAGGTAGTCGGGGAACCAGTAGGTGTCTGAGGGTGAGCGCTCGCTCAGGCCGAAACCGCGCCAGTCGAAGGCGATGACGTGCCAATCCTGCTTCAGGCAATCGACCACGAACTGGAACGACGCGGAGACGTCCATCCAGCCGTGCTGCATGAAGATTTTTGGCGCGCCTTCGCGGCCCCAATGGCGGACATGGGTGCGCAGGCCGCGCACGGTGAAAAATTCGGAACGGGAGGGATGCATGCTGTCTCGGCTAGAAAAGAACGACCGTTCGAATTATACCCGGGGCTTCTTGATTTCGCCGGGGGTGGCCCCATTTGCCAGCGACCGGACGATGGCGGGCGCAGGGTTTACAATAGCGGCACTTCACAGCTTCTGCGAGCACATCCATGGCGATTTACCAGCTGGGCGAGATTGCGCCCGAGATTGACGAATCAAGTTTCGTGGCCGATTCGGCAACCCTGATCGGCAAGGTGACGCTCGAGGCGAACGCCTCGGTGTGGTACGGCGCCACGCTGCGCGGCGACAACGAACGCATCACCATCGGCGAAAACAGCAACGTGCAGGAAGGAACGGTGATGCACACCGACATGGCTTCCCCCTCACCCTGGGCAAGAACGTGACGGTCGGCCACCAGGCCATGCTGCACGGCTGCACGGTGGGCGACGGCTCGCTGATCGGCATCCAGGCCGTGATTCTCAACGGCGCGCGCATCGGCAAGGGCTGCCTGGTGGGCGCCGGGGCCCTGGTCACCGAGGGCAAGGAATTCCCGGACGGTTCGCTGATCATCGGTTCGCCCGCCAAGGTAGTGCGCACCCTGACGGAAGAAGACCTGCTGCGCCTGCAGGCCAGCGCCGCGAGCTACGTGGCGCGCGGCCAGCTATTCAAGGCGCAGCTCAAGAAAATCGGATAAAGAATGACGACCCCAGATACCCGCGACACCCTGCAAAAATTCATCTTCGATAACGCTGCCGTGCGCGGTGAGCTGATCGAGATTTCCGACACCTGGCGCGAGATCCAGGCCCGCCACGCCTACCCGAAAGCGGTGCGCTCGGCGCTCGGCGAGATGGTCGCGGCCAGCGCCCTGCTCTCGGCCAACCTGAAGTTCAACGGCTCGATCGTGATGCAGATCTTCGGCGACGGGCCGGTGCGCCTGCTGGTCGTCGAATGCGACGCCGACCTGCGCATCCGCGCCACCGCGAAACTGGCGCCGGACGCCGAGATCGCCGACGACGTCAGCCTCGAGCAGATGTTCAATGTACATGGCAAGGGCCGCTTCGTGATCACGCTCGACCCGGTCGACAAGATGCCCGGCCAGCAGCCCTACCAGGGCATCGTGCCGCTCACCGGCGACACCATGGCCACCGTCATCGAAAACTACATGCTGCGTTCCGAGCAGATGGACACGCGCCTGTGGCTGGCGGCCGACGACCAGGTCTCGCGCGGCCTGCTGCTGCAAAAGCTCCCGCGCCACAGCGGCAAGGACGACCAGCAGAAACAGGCCTCGGAAGAGGAAGACCTGGAAACCTGGAACCGCGCCGTCATGCTGGGCCAGACCCTCAAGCGCGAAGAGCTGCTCAGTACCGGCATCGAAGTGCTGCTCAATCGCCTGTTCTGGGAAGAGACCATCCGCGTGTTCGACCCGCAGCATCCGCAGTTCCACTGCAGCTGCACGCGCGAGAAGGTCGGCAACATGCTCAAGATGCTGGGCCAGCCGGAAGTCGAGTCGGCGCTGGAAGACCTGGGCGAGCTGGGGATCAACTGCGACTTCTGCGGCAAGCACTACGCCTTCGACAAGGTCGACTGCGCGCAGCTGTTCGCGAGCGACGTGCCGGTGGAGAGCATGATTCCGCCGAGCGGCAGCATCAACTAAGGGGGTGGATGGCCGGTTTCGCCGGCCACCTACGGTTTGACGTCGGCGAACTGGTACACCACCAGCGCGTCGTTATCCCAGCTCTTGTCGCGCAGGGGCGCCACGAAACCCGCCCCGCCCCCGTCGAGCGCCAGCTCCATCCGGCGCTCGCCGGACACCACCGTCGCCGACACCAGCTGCTTCGGCGCGCGATACACATAGCCCACCATCGGCAGGTTGCAGATGCCGCCCGCCGCCACCGCGCCCGCCCGGTACAGCAGCGGGATCTCTTCCTTGCGCACCGCCTGCGCCACCTCGCACTCCAGCCGCAGGTCGCCGAGCCGGCGCGCGTTGTCCGGCACGCCGGGCGTGCGCACGCGCGGGCGCCAGCGGATCTGGTCCTTCTTGCGGTTCAGGACCAGGTCGGCGTCGTCCGCATACGCTTCCTGGCTGCGCGGCAGCACGAAGGTCGCATCGGCATCCACCGGCAGCGCGATGTCCACCTTGTCGCCCGCGATGCGCAGCAGCAGGCCGTCCGGCCTGGCCATGTGGCCATCGCTGGTCCACAGCTCGAAACGCAGGCTGGCAAGCGGCGCCAGTGCGCGCTTCTCGTCCCAGGCGTCCAGTCCGCGCACCATGCGGCGGTAGGGCCGCAGCGCAGGATCCTTGATGCTGCTGACCTGGACCTGCTCGGGCGCCGCCTCGGCGGCCGGCGCCGCTTCCTGCGCGTGGACGGTGGTGGCCAGCGCCAGCATGGCAGCCAGCAGGAGGAATCGCTTCATGCCTGTCCTTGATGGTTCGATAACGTCAATACATGGAATTGTAGCGCAAGCCCCACTGCAAAAATGCGCGCATTTTCACCGCCCCGCCAATGAACCGGGACAACAGGACGCCGGTTTTTTGAGGGAGTGCTAAGCTGATGCATCTTTGACAGTGTTGCAATTCCCACACGAACACTGTCGCATCTACCCAAGGAGAAACCGCAATGCACATGGATACCGGAATCAGCGCCGATGACCGCGCCAAGATCGTCGAATCGCTCTCGACCGTGCTGGCCGACGCCTACATGCTCTACCTGAAGACCCACAACTTCCACTGGAACGTCACCGGGCCCATGTTCTCGGCCCTGCACGTCATGTTCGAGCAGCAGTACACCGAGCAGTGGACCGCGCTGGACGACATCGCCGAGCGCATCCGCGCGCTGGGCCACTTCGCCCCTGCGACCTACAAGCGCTATGCGGAACTGTCGAACATCACGGAAGAACCCGAAGTGCTGTCGGCCAAGGAAATGATCCGCCAACTGGTGGACGGCAACGAAATCCTCACCCGCACCCTGCGCGCCGGTGTGAAGGTGGCGGACGAGCTGGACGATTTCCCGACGGCCGACATGCTGACGACGCGGATGGAAGTGCATGAAAAGAATGCGTGGATGCTGCGCTCGTTCCTGGAGCAGGGGGCGGGGGCGAAGCAGGGGGATGCGTCGTCGGATTGAGGTCACACGTCAGTCCAGCCCCTTACGCACGTCGTACGCGCCACTGGCGCCTACGACTTCCGGCGAAGGCCGGAACCCAATTTTGCACGCGTCTCGACTGCTCAAAAAAATTAGGCACCGGCCTTCGCCGGTGCGACGGTTCCGAGGATAGTGGTGCTGATTCAGTTGCGAGACGGCCGGCAGCTACACCCTAGGCGCGGCCTCCCGACATATGCAAGTCCACCACCTTCATGATCTCCAGCGTAAGATCGAGGTTGAATTCTTCCGCCGCAAGCGCGGCTTGCAGGTCTTCTCTTCCCATCCCCACGGCCGCAGCCAGTTCGCCCAATCCAGGCGCCTGCGCGACAGCCTTCATCGCCTGCGAAATAACGGCGCCTTCGCCATCCTCGAACGCATCGGCCAGGCAATCGGCGATGGCGTCGAGCGAGTCGAGGTCGGCGGGGTTCGGTGGGGTGTTTGCTTCAGTCATGCCGGGCTCCTTCGATGGGCGGGAGCGTGCTTCCGCGGTTAACGCTTGGTCTTGTCTTTCGGCTGCGGCGGGGGCGGCGGGACGGTCATGGAGACCGCCGGCTGCTCGTCCTTGCGCAGCACCTGCACGAAGATTTCATTCTGCTTGATCATGCCCAGCTCATAGCGGGCACGTTCTTCGACTGCGCCCAGGCCGTCGCGCAGGTCGCTGACTTCCGATTCCAGCTTGTCGTTGCGCGCCTGGAGCTGTTCGGTCTTCTGGCGGGTGCCGGCGACCTGGTCGCGCATGTCGGCCACGGCCAGCCAGCCGCCCTTCCCCAGCCAGAGCGGGTACTGGATCAGCAGCAGCAGGATCGCGAGGGCGATGGTAATGAGGCGCATGGGTGCGTGGTAGGCGCGTGCAAAGGCCGGCCAGCCCGCAGGGGCAGGCCGGCCTCGTGGCTTACTTCAGGTTGTAGAACGCGTCGCGGCCCGGGTAGCTGGCGACATCGCCCAGGTCTTCCTCGATGCGCAGCAGCTGGTTGTACTTGGCCATGCGGTCCGAACGCGACATCGAGCCGGTCTTGATCTGCAGGGCGTTCAGGCCAACGGCGATGTCGGCGATGGTCGAGTCTTCGGTTTCGCCCGAGCGGTGCGAGATCACGGCGGTGTAGCCGGCGCGCTTGGCCATCTCGATGGCGGCGAAGGTCTCGGTCAGGGTGCCGATCTGGTTGATCTTGATGAGGATCGAGTTGGCGATGCCCTTCTGGATGCCCTCTTTCAGGATCTTGGTGTTGGTGACGAACAAATCGTCGCCGACCAGCTGCACCTTCTTGCCCAGCGCGGCGGTGAGCGTGGCCCAGCCTTCCCAGTCGCCTTCGGCCATGGCGTCTTCGATCGAGATGATCGGGTACTTGTCGCACCAGGTGGCCAGCATGTTGGTGAAGTCGGCTGCCGACAGCGACAGGCCGCCCTCGCCTTCAAGCACGTACTTGCCGTCCTTGTGGAATTCGCTGGCCGCGCAATCCAGGCCCAGCGCGATCTGCGAGCCGGCCACATAGCCTGCCTGCTCGATCGCCAGCATGATCAGCTTGATGGCTTCTTCATGGTTCGCCACCGACGGGGCAAAGCCGCCCTCGTCGCCGACGGCGGTGTTCAGGCCCTTCGAGTGCAGGATCTTCTTGAGGGTGTGGAACACCTCGGCGCCCCAGCGGACCGCTTCCTTAAACGAAGGTGCGCCGACCGGGATGATCATGAATTCCTGGATGTCCAGGTTGTTGTCGGCGTGGGCGCCGCCGTTGATGACGTTCATCATCGGGACCGGCATCTGCATCGCGCCCGAACCGCCGAAGTAGCGGTACAGCGGCAGGCCGGCTTCTTCGGCGGCGGCCTTGGCCACGGCCATCGAGACGGCCAGCATGGCGTTGGCGCCCAGGCGGCTCTTGTTTTCGGTGCCGTCGAGATCGATCAGGGTACGGTCCAGGAAGGCCTGTTCATTGGCGTCCAGGCCCATGATCGCTTCGGAGATCTCGGTGTTGATATTTTCGCAGGCCTGCAGCACGCCCTTGCCGAAGTAACGCTTCGGGTCGCCGTCGCGCAGCTCGATGGCTTCGCGCGAACCGGTCGAGGCGCCGGACGGCACCGCGGCACGGCCCATCACGCCCGATTCCAGCAGCACGTCGCATTCCACGGTCGGATTGCCGCGCGAGTCAATGATTTCGCGGCCGATAATATCAACGATAGCACTCATGTACAGTCTCCGGAGAAGTAAAAAATTGTGTCGTCTTGTGTTCGGTACGCACACGCGCCCTGCCGCGGGGCGCGTGCGGATGAAAAGCTGGTTTTACTTGAAGTCGGCTTCGAGGAAACCGGTCTTCTTGACGATGCGGTCGATCTCGACCAGGGTCGTGAGCAGTTCCTTCATGCGCGCCAGCGGCACCGCGTTCGGGCCGTCCGACATGGCGTTGGCCGGGTCGGGATGGGTTTCCATGAACAGGCCGGCGATACCGGCGGCCACGGCGGCGCGCGAGAGCACCGGGATGTGCTCGCGCTGGCCGCCCGAGGAGGTGCCCTGGCCGCCCGGCAGCTGCACCGAGTGGGTCGCATCGAACACCACCGGGCAGTTCGATTCGCGCATGATGGCGAGCGAGCGCATGTCGGAGACCAGGTTGTTGTAGCCGAACGAGGCGCCGCGTTCGCAGGCCATGAAGTTATCTTCCGGCAGGCCCGCTTCGCGTGCGGCGGCGCGTGCCTTGTCGATCACGTTCTTCATGTCGCCCGGCGCCAGGAACTGGCCCTTCTTGATGTTCACTGGTTTACCCGAACGGGCGCAGGCGTTGATGAAGTCGGTCTGGCGGCACAGGAACGCCGGGGTCTGCAGCACGTCGACGATGCTGGCCACTTCCGGGATCATTTCTTCGTCGTGCACATCGGTGAGCACCGGCACGCCGATGGTGCGGCGCACGTCGGCCAGGATTTCCAGGCCCTTCTCCATGCCAGGGCCGCGGAAGGATTTACCCGACGAGCGGTTGGCCTTGTCGAAGGACGACTTGTAGATGAACGGGATGCCCAGCGCCGCCGTGATTTCCTTGAGGGTGCCGGCGGTGTCCATCGCCATCTGGCGCGATTCGATCACGCAGGTGCCGGCGATCAGGAAGATTGGGTGGTCGAGGCCGACGTCGAATCCGGCGAGTTTCATGCTGCATCTCCTTGAAGTGCTGGCGCCGTCGCGTTGGCCGCCACGTTCGTGTTCGCCGACTGGTGCGCCAGCGCTGCCTGGATGAAGGACGTGAACAGCGGGTGGCCGTTGCGCGGGGTCGACTTGAACTCGGGGTGGAACTGCACGCCCATGTACCACGGGTGCGCGTTGCTGCCTTCGCGCGGCAGTTCCATGATTTCGAGCAGGTCTTCGTTCGGCGTGCGCGCCGAGACGATCAGGCCGGCCGCTTCCACCTTCGGCAGGTAGAAGTTGTTGCCTTCGTAGCGATGACGATGGCGCTCGGTCACGACGTTGCCGTAGATCTCGGCGGCCAGCGTGCCGGGGTTGACGGCACAGGTCTGGGCGCCCAGGCGCATGGTGCCGCCCAGGTCGGAATTGGTGTCGCGCTTCTCGACCTTGCCATCGTGGTTCTGCCACTCGGTGATGAGGGCGACCACCGGCTGGTCGGTTTCCGGGTCGAACTCGGTGGAGTTCGCGTTCGGGAAGCCGGCCATGTGGCGCGCGTATTCGATCAGGGCGACCTGCATGCCCAGGCAGATACCCAGGTAAGGGATCTTGTTTTCACGGGCGTAGCGCGCCGCCATGATCTTGCCTTCCACGCCGCGCTTGCCGAAGCCGCCCGGCACCAGGATGGCGTCGTACTTGGCCAGGTGCTCGCAGCCTTTCGATTCGATTTCTTCCGAATCGAGGTATTCGATGTTGACCCGGCTTTCGGTGTGGATGCCGGCGTGGCGCAGCGCCTCGGTGAGGGACTTGTACGATTCGATCAGGTCGACGTACTTGCCCACCATGCCGATGGTGACTTCGCGCTTCGGGTTTTCCAGGGTGTGGATCAGTTTGGTCCACATCGACAGGTCGGCCTTGGGCGCTTCCAGGCCTAGCGCTTCCAGGATGATGTCGTCCAGGCCCTGGTCATGCAGCACCTGCGGCACCTTGTAGATGGTGTCCACGTCCCATACCGAGATCACGGCCTGCTCTTCGACGTTGGCGAACAGCGAGATCTTGGCGCGCTCGTCGTCCGGGATGCGGCGGTCGGCGCGGCACAGCAGCGCGTTGGGCGAAATGCCGATCTCGCGCAGCTTCTGCACCGAGTGCTGGGTGGGCTTGGTCTTGAGCTCGCCCGCCGAGGCGATCCATGGCACCAGGGTCAGGTGCACGAAGGCCGCGCCCTTGCGGCCCGAGCGCAGCGACAGCTGGCGCGCGGCTTCGAGGAAGGGCAGCGACTCGATGTCGCCCACGGTGCCGCCGATTTCCACCAGCGCCACGTCGACGCCTTCGGCGCCGCGGCGGATGTAATCCTGGATTTCGTTGGTGATGTGCGGGATCACCTGCACGGTCTTGCCGAGGTACTCGCCGCGGCGTTCCTTGCGGATCACCGATTCGTAGATCTGGCCGGTGGTGAAGTTGTTCACCTTCTTCATGCGGGTGCTGATGAAGCGCTCGTAGTGGCCGAGATCCAGGTCGGTCTCGGCGCCGTCGTCGGTGACGAACACTTCGCCGTGCTGGGTCGGGCTCATGGTGCCCGGGTCGACGTTGATGTACGGGTCGAGCTTGAGCATGGTGACTTTGAGGCCGCGCGATTCAAGGATCGCGGCGAGGGAAGCGGCCGCGATCCCTTTACCCAGGGAAGACACGACGCCGCCAGTGACGAATACGAATTTGGTCATTTGTACTGAAGGTGCCGAACGGCACGCGCGGGAAATAGAAATTATACCTTAAACGGCGCCAAACCTCCCGGTCGCCATGCCAGGCTCCCGCCAAAGAAGTGTGTTGCCGAAAAAGAATACAAGCGCCCAATCTGCTGATATTTGATGAAAACACGCCGGAATATGCCCCACAAATTGACCGACAGGCGGGGTGCGCTCCTATACTGCGATTTTTTCTGGCCGATCCATGCATACATTGCCTGACCTTCCCGTCGCGCCTGGCGCGGCTGAGGCGCCACCCCCCGCCGCCCTGCCGCGCACGCTGGCGCTGGGCTTTACCGGCGACGGCAGGGAATATTTCCGCATCTGGGTGGTCAACCTGCTGCTCACGCTGGCCACGCTCGGCATCTACTCGGCCTGGGCCAAGGTGCGTCGGCTCCAGTATTTCGACCGCAACACCGTGCTGGCCGGCGCCACCTTCGACTTCCACGGCAACCCCAGGGCGGTGCTGGTCGGCCGCCTGCTGTCGGTGGTGATGCTGGCCGCCTACCACTACGCCTTCGGTTTTTCCACCACCGTCGGGGCGCTGGTGGTCGCCGGCCTGCTGCTGCTGTTCCCCTACCTGATGCGCGGCGCCCTGCGCTTCCGCCTGGGGAACACCAGCTACCGCGGGCTGCGCCTGGGCTTCGACGGCACGGTGGGACAGGCCTACCTGGCCTGGCTGCCGCCCGCGCTGGTGTTCCTGCTGCCGGGCGTGCTGCTGGCGACGAACCCCGGGAATCCCGTCCTGGCGGCGCTGCCCCTGCCCTTCTACCTCCTGTGGCCGCTGATGCACGCGCGAATCCGCCACTTCCAGCATGCCCACCTGCTGTTCGGCGACCAGCATTCGGAGTACGCCGTGAAAGCGCGCCGCTTCTACCGTCCCTACCTGGTCGGCGGCTCACTGGCGCTGCTGGCGGTCGTGCTGGCCGGCGCGGTGGCCGGTTTCGCGGGCGTGGCCGGCGGCAGCCACCGGACCGCGGTCGTGGCCATCACCCTGGCCACCGGCGTGGTCTTCATGTATGTGGCCTACCTGCTGGTGGGGCCCTACATGGTGGTGCGCGTCTCGAACCTGGCCTGGTCGCATACCGGCTTCCCGGGCGTGCGCTTCCGCTCCACGCTGCCGGTGCGCGCCTTCCTGGCGCTGCAGACGAAGAACGCCCTGCTCACGGTGCTGACCCTGGGCCTGTACCGGCCCTTCGCCGTGGTGAACGTCTACCGCTTCCGGCTGGCGCACGTGCACATCGAAGTGACCGGCGACATCGAGGCCACCGCCGCCCACATGGCGACCCGCGGCGGCGCGGCCGGCGACAGTGCCGCCGACGGCTTCGGCATCGACCTGTCCTGGTAAGCCCATTGAATTCGAGGACAACATGACTGCAGCACACTACTTCGACGGCCGCAGCGCACGCCTGCACGTGGTCGACCTGAGCGCCGCCGACGGCGCCATCATCCTGCGCGGCGAAACCACGCGCAGCTATCCCGCCGCCGGCACCCGCCTGGCCGAGCCCTTCGAGCACGCGCCGTCGGTCCTGTATTTTAACGACGGCACCCATGCCGAAGTGCCGGACCAGGCGATGCGCCCGGTGCTGGAAGCGGCTCTTGGCTACCGCAAGAGCTGGGTGGTGCGCTGGCAGGAGCACGGCGCCGCCGCGCTGGTCGCGCTGGCGCTGCTGGTGGCCCTGATTGCCGCAAGCTGGCACTGGGGCATCCCGGCCGCCGCCGAGCGCCTGGCGGGCCAGGTGCCGGTGGCGGCCGACCATGCCCTCGGCCGCAATGCCTTGTCGCTGCTGCAGCGCCAGGGCATCCTGCAACCCTCGCGCCTGAGCGACGACCGGCTGGCGGCGCTGCAAGGCCTGCTGCAGCGGGTCCAGCCGGCCAGGCCGCGCATCCCGCTGCGGCTGCAGGTGCACCATGCGCCGCAGCTTGGCGCCAATGCGCTGGCCTTCCCGGACGGGACCATCGTGCTCACCGACGACATGGTGCGCACGGTGCTGGGCAAGAACAACGACCTCGATGCCGACGCCGCGGCGGCGCTGGCCGGCGTGCTGGCGCACGAAGTGGGCCACATCGAGATGCGCCACAGCGTGCGCACGATCACGCGCTCGTCGCTGACGGCGGCGCTGTCGGCGACGCTGTTCGGCGATTTCAGCGCGGTCGCCGCCGGCCTGCCGGCGGTGCTGGGCAATATGGAATATTCGCGCGACATGGAGCTGGCCGCCGACGACTACGCGGTGCGCGCGCTGCACGGCCGCGGCATCCCGGCCGGGCCGCTGGCCGGGTTGTTCGACGAGTTCGACAAAAAGGCCGACAAGCTGCCGAAATTCCTGCGCCAGGCGATGTCCTACGCCTCCACCCACCCGGACGGTCTGGCCCGCAGCCAGCGCCTGCTGGAGCAGGAAGAGGCGCTCAAGCAGTGAGCATAGCGTTGTAAATCGTCGATATAAAGCACGGAAAAGGTGCATTTAGGTTTCGGTTGGGCAATAATTGTTTCTTTCAGCCTGCACGAAAGCCAGGCTGGCGCACCCCGGTGGTGCACCAGCCGCCAACCCAACCTATGCGCACCTTCAATAATCTTCCCATCGGCGTGCGGCTTGCCGCCGGCTTCGCCCTGACCCTGATCATGGCCGTCCTCATCGCCGGCACCGGCATGTGGCGCCTGCAACAGGTCGCCACCGCCGCCCAGGTCACCCTGGCCGCACCGCTGGCCAAGGAGCGCCTGATCGCCGAGTGGTACACCCAGATCTTCGCCGCCGTGCGCCGCACCGCCGCCATCGTCAAGAGCAGCGACCCGTCGCTGACCGCCTACTTCAAGGAAGACGCGGCCGCCACCGGCAAGCTGGCGGCCGATCTCGTCAAGCAGATCGAACCGCTGATCGCCGGCGACAAGGAAATCGCGCTGTTCAAGCGGGTCCAGGAACAGCGCAAGCTGTATGGCGCCGCGCGCGACAATGCGGTCAAGGCCAAGTCGGAAGGCAACCAGGAACTGGCAGACAAGATTCTGGATGAATCCTTTACCCCGGTCTCCAAGGCCTACCAGGAATCGGTGCGCGAACTGGTCGCGCTGCAGCGCGACGCGATTGCCGCCACCGCCCAGGACATCGACGCTACCGCCGAGCGCGGCGGCATGATCATCGCCGGCCTCACCGCCGCCGCCGTGATCCTGGGCGCGCTGTTCTCGTGGATGCTCACGCGCGGCATCACGCGCCCGATCCGCGCCGCGGTGCAGGCCGCCGAGCGCGTCGCCGCGGGCGACCTGACCCACCGCATCGACGCCGACAGCAAGGACGAAACCGGCGCCCTGCTGCGCGCGCTGGGCCACATGAACGACAGCCTGGTGAAGATCGTCAGCGAAGTACGCAGCGGCACCGAGACCATCGGCACCGCCTCGGGCGAGATCAGCGCCGGCAGCCTGGACCTCTCGGCACGCACCGAACAGCAGGCCGCCTCGCTGGAAGAAACCGCGGCCTCGATGGAAGAGCTGACCGGCACCGTGCGCCAGAACGCCGACAACGCGCGCCAGGCCAACCAGCTGGCGATTACCGCGTCAAGCGTCGCCACCCAGGCCGGCAGTGTGGTCGAACAGGTGATCACGACCATGGGCTCGATCAACGAATCCTCGCGCAAAATCGTCGACATCATCGGCGTCATCGACGGCATCGCTTTCCAGACCAACATCCTGGCGCTGAACGCGGCGGTGGAAGCGGCGCGCGCCGGCGAACAGGGCCGCGGTTTCGCGGTCGTGGCGTCGGAAGTGCGCACGCTGGCCCAGCGCTCTGCAGCGGCGGCCAAGGAAATCAAGGGCCTGATCGGCGCCTCGGTCGAGAAGGTCGAAGCCGGCACCAGGCTGGTCGACCAGACTGGCGAGACGATGGAGCAGGTGGTCACCTCGATCCGCCGCGTGACCGACATCATGGGCGAGATCTCCTCGGCCAGCCAGGAGCAGATCCACGGCATCGACCAGGTCAACCAGGCCATGGGCCTGATGGACGAAGCGACCCAGCAGAACGCCGCGCTGGTGGAAGAGTCGGCCGCCGCCGCCGGCTCGCTGCAGGACCAGGCCTCGCGCCTGGCGCAGATGGTCAATGTGTTCAGGCTCGATGCCCGGGCCGCCGCGCCGGCGGGCAAGCCGCCGCGCGCGCTGGCTGTGACGGCCAAACCTGCGGCCAGCTATTAAACGCAGGGTGGCCGGCTACGCCGGCCACCCTGCGCCGTCGTGCCGACTGAACGGAGTTACCGCCCTGTCGCGGGCGTTTTTCCTGGCGCCGTCAGTTGGCCACCACGTGCCACACCCCCTCCAGCTTGTCCCCCTTGCGCTCGCCCGGCTTCCCGTCCTTCGCGTACCGGTACAGCGGCTTGCCCTTGTAGGCCAGCTGCCGGCTGCCGTCGTCGCGGGTGACGATGGAATACGGCGATTCGATCCACTCGACCGTCAGCGGCACCGGCGGCCACAGCCTGGCGCAGGGACCATTGCAGCTGCTCTTTCCGGAGCCGGCGACGTCCTTGTCGAAGGTATAGATGGTCATGCCGGCGCCGTCGACCAGCACGCCGCCGGCCACATTCACCGGTTGCGCCAGCGCGCCCCCGGCGCCCAGCAGGAAGGCGGCGCCCAGCGCCGCGAAGACAGGGTGGATCGGTTTCATGGCAGGCTCCCGAAAAAGGACTGTGCTTCTCCAGTATAGGCCGCGGTAGCGCCGGCTGCACCCCTGCACACCGCCTGGCGCTACCTTCGCGCTTGCGGATGCGCCCCGGGCGGCGGGCCTGTACTATCCATCCCGCATTGCAGCACACTCCCGATAACCCGACCGCCACGCCATGAACACAATCACGCTTCCCCTCCGCTGCCTCACCTTGTGCGCCCTCCTGCTGGCCGCGGCGCCGGCCGCCGCAGGCATCCTGGACGAGGTCCCGGACATCGGCGCGGTGACCGACTACCGCCCGAAGATCCCGCTGCGCGTGTACACCGCCGACAAGGTCCTGATCGGCGAATTCGGCGCCGAGCGGCGCGACTTCGTGCCGATCGCGAAGATCCCGCCGCTGATGAAGGCGGCCGTGCTGGCCATCGAGGATGCGCGCTTCTACGAGCACGGCGGCATCGACTGGATCCGCGCCCTGGGCGCGGCCAAGGCCAACCTGGCCAGCCTGGGCAACTTCCGCCAGGGCGCGTCGACCATCACGATGCAGGTGGCGCGCAACTTCTTCCTGTCGCGCGACAAGACCCTGCCGCGCAAGCTGACCGAGGTCGCGCTGGCCTACAAGATCGAGCAAGCCCTGTCGAAGGACCAGATCCTGGAGGTCTACATGAACCAGATCTACCTGGGCCAGCGTTCCTACGGCTTTTCCAGCGCGGCCCGCACCTATTTCGGCAAGCCGCTGGAAAACCTGAGCCTGGCCGAGACCGCGATGCTGGCCGGGCTGCCGCAGAACCCGTCGCGCCACAACCCGGTCGCCAACTTGACGCGCGCGCAGCAGCGCCAGCATGCGGTGCTCAAGCGCATGGCCGAGCTGGGGAAGATCAGCGACGCCCAGTACCGGCGCGCCCTGGCCGAAACCCTGCAGGTCCGGCGCGACGGCGGCGGGCCAGGCGCCGGCGCCGAGTACGTTGCCGAGCTGGCGCGCCAGGCGGCCTTCGCGCGCTTCGGCCAGGCCGCCTACGAGCGCGGCTACAGCGTCACCACCACCATCGTCGCGGCCGAGCAGGACGCGGCCTACGACGCGGTGCGGCGCAACGCCATCGCCTACGACCGCCGCCACGGCTACCGCGGCCCCGAGGCCCGCATCGCGCTGCCGGCGGCGGGCGACAAGCGCGACGAAGCCATCCTTGAAGCCCTGCAGAAGCGTCCGGCGATCGACGGCTTCCTGCCTGCCGTGGTGCTGGCCGCCTCCCCGAAGCGGGTGCGCCTAAGCACCCGCGACGGCGACACCATCGAGATCAGCGGCGCCGGACTCGGTTTCGCCGCCCCAGCCCTGGCCTCGACCGCAAAAGCGGGCGTGCGCCTGTCGCCCGGCGCCGTGGTGCGCATCAGCAGCACCGGCAAGGGAAGCTGGACGATCGCCCAGGTACCGCAGGTAGCCGCCGCTTTCGTCGCGCTGGACGCCCATACCGGCGCCTACCGCGCCATGGTCGGCGGCTTCGACTACCAGCTGCAAAAGCTCAACCACGTCACGCAGGCCTGGCGCCAGCCGGGATCCAGCATCAAGCCTTTCGTGTATTCGGCGGGGCTGGAACGCGGTTTCTTCCCGGGCACGACCATCCTCGACGCGCCGCTCGATTTTTCCGACGACAAGGCCTACGCCAACTGGGCGCCGCGCAACGATGACGGGGTGTTCGAGCGCGTGGTGACGGTGCGCCATGCGCTCACCCATTCGCGCAACGTGCCGACGGTGCGCATGATGCGCACCCTGGACGTCGACTATACGCGCGGCCACCTGGCGCGCTTCGGCTTCGACATGGCGCGCCATCCGAGCAACCTGACCCTGGCCCTGGGCACCGGGACGGTTACGCCGCTGCAGCTGGCCGGCGCCTACGCGGTGATCGCCAACGGCGGCTACCGGGTCGAGCCGCTGCTGATTACCAGCATCCAGGACCGCGACGGCAAGCTGGTGTTCGAGGCCCCGCGTCCGCGCCCGCGCCAGGACAGCGCGCGCGTACTGGACGCCCGCAACGCCTTCCTGGCCGACAGCATGCTGCGCGACGTGGCGCGCCAGGGCACCGGCGCGCAAGCCGGGCGCGAGTTGAAACGCGCCGACATCGGCGGCAAGACCGGCACCACCAGCAATGCCATCGACGGCTGGTTCGCCGGCTATGGCGCCAGCGTCGTCGCGGTGGCCTGGATGGGCTACGACGAACCGCGCTCGCTGGGCGGCCGCGAATTCGGCTCCACGCTGGCGCTGCCGGTGTGGATCGACTACATGCGCGTCGCACTGGCCCGGGTGCCGGAGCGCGCGCCACTGGTGCCCGCGGGCGTGGTGCGGGCGGGCGAGGACTGGGTGTACGAGGAGTTCGCCGCCCAGGCGCCGGTGGAAGAAGCGGCTGCCGCGCAGCAGCCGCGCTAAGGCTGCGCTTACTTCGGCGGCATCGGGAACTGGATGGCCGGGCCGGCCGGCACGCTGCCCGGCGGCAGCCAGGCCGGCGCCGGCTTGCCTGCCGGGCCCAGGTGCTTGACGAAGCGGTAGATGGCGCGCAGGTCTTCCTTTTCCATGTCGTGCAGCGCGAACCAGGGCATCGGTGGGCGCGCCTGCATGGTCTTGGCGGTCTTGATCCAGTCTTCCTCGCCCATCGCATTCATCGACAGGCGCAGGTTGGCCGCGTAGGTCGTTCCCCACGGCCCGCGCCAGCCCAGCTGTTCGCCGGTCAGCCAGTCTTTTTCCGGCACCTTGCCCGCCTTCATCGCGTAGCCCGGCGTATGGCAATCGTTGCAGCCGGTGATGCGGACAAGATAGCGCCCGCGTTCGATGTACTTGCCCTGTTTTGCCGCGCCCGGCGACTGCGCGTGGCCTGCGTCCTGTGCGGCGAGGACCGTGGCTGGGGCGGCAAGGGCCAGCACGACGGCCGCGGCGCACGCGGTGTGGATTGAATTGAACATGCCTGGCTCCGTTCCTGGATATGATTGTCTGGTCGGTGCGCGAGGCCGGTGCACGGTCACGCAGGTCGCCGGCCCAACACCGGACGCCAGGGAAACGATAGCGTACATACAGGCAGCTTGGCAGCCCCACTTTGGGGGGGGATTGTGGGGCTTGCCTTTCCGCCGCGCGGCGGCTACAGCCCCTGCACGCTCCCCTCTTTCGGGTAGTCGATCGTGTAGTCGACATTGAAGCGCGCCGTCTCGTTCGGCTTGAGCCTGCGTTCCCAGCCCACCAGGCCGCGCCGCTGCTCCCACTCCTTCACCGTCGGCTCGGGACTGAAGCCGGTCTTGACGGTGACCTTGTCCGACTGGCTGACCGGCATCGGCTCGAGCAGCAGGATGTCGATCGGCTGGCGGTGGAAACTGGTGACCACGTAGGTGTCGGCGATGCGGCGCTGGTTGTCGCGGTTGAACAAGCCGGCCTGGCCGGACTTCTCGTTGCGGTTCTCCACCGCCACGCGCACCAGCGGGTCGCGCCCGAAGGCCATCGAGAAGCGCTCGCTGGCCTGGGGATCCCAGTGCTGCGCGCCGACGTAGGACCCGTCGCGGCGCAGCTGCACCTGGCCGGCGATCCAGACGCCGTCCGGCCGCGGGGCTTGCGCCGTGAGCACGGCGTCGTTGCTGTTGCGCGGCGCTATGCGCACGCGCTGCTCCACCTTCAGGTCCTGCTTGCTCAGGCCGACCGAGATTTCGCGCCCGTCCGAGGCCAGGCTGACCTTGGCCGGCACCTCGTATTCGGTGCTGAAGCTGCCCTGGGTTTCCACGACCGGTGCAATGTAGTCGTCGGCCTCGGCCTGAGGCGCCGGGCTTGCCATTGGCCTGATGCTGCGCGCGTCCGAGCGCATCTGGATGGAAGGCGCAGGCGCGTACGCGAATTTCGTGACGACTTCCTGGGGCGGGCGCCAGGTCAGCAGCCAGGGCGAGGGATCGGGCGCCAGCACGGACAAAGTGGGCTGCCCGGTCGACAGGCGCAGCTTGACGTTGCTCCAGTCTTCGCCGGTCTTCTGCGAGATGGCCGCCATCCGTTCCAGCTCGACGGTCGACGCGCTGGAGTCGAGCGAGGCGCGGTAGGTCGGCTTCCAGCCGGCGCGGTTGACCTGGTAGGACAGCAGCAGCCGGCCCGGCTGGCGCGCCGCGATGCTCACCGTCATGGTGCGGTTCTCGCGCGAGCCGGCCCTGGCTTTCATGAGCTCGCGGTTGACGACGTCGAGCTGCTTGACCAGCACGCGCTTCCTGACCTCGGCATTGTGCATGCGCTCCAGCGCGTCGCTGCCGCCCTTGCGGATCGCGTCCAGGGTGGCCAGCAGGGTCTTCGCGTCGCCGGGCGCGGCGCGTCCCGCCGCATTGTCGCCGCTGCCCAGGCGCTCCAGGTAGGCATGGGCCAGCTGGGCCGATTTGTAGTCGGCGTCGATGACGGCAATGTGGTCCTGCAGCGCCTGCGCCTTCGCTTCCAGCTCCGCCGCGCGTGGGCTCGGGCTGTCGGCACTGCCCTGGTCGCGCGTGACGACCTGCCCCACCTGGATGCCGGGATCGGCCTGCAGCCGCAGGGTATCGGTGCTGAAGTTGGCCAGCAGGCCGGTGATCTCGACCTGGGTCATGCCGGGCGTGACCTGCACCACCCGCTCGACGGTGGCGCTGCCGGGGTAGAGGGTGACGGCCTGGATCGGGGCTTCGACGGCCGATGCCGATGTGGCGGCCAGCGCCAGGAGGATGGTCCACTGCTGCGTGCGTGCCATTGGGTCTCTTCTCGATGAGGGATGATTTTGCGAGAGTAGCAGACGGCAGCCGGCAAAAACTGTCAAAAAACCACCACGCGCCTGCTCATGTGTAACGAGAGGTTTCAGGGCCGGGACCGCAGGAACGCGTTCACCTGCCCCGGCGCCACCGGTTTGGTGAAATGGCGGTCGAAGCCGGCTTCTTTCGAGCGGGCGAGGTCCTCGCTGGTGCCCCAGCCGGACACGGCGACGAAGCTGGTGCGCTCGAGCGCTTCCATGGCCTTGAGCCGGCGCACCACGTCGTAGCCGCTCATGCCCGGCATGCCGATATCGAGGAACACGATATCGGGACGGAACTGCGCGGCGATCTTCAAGGCGTCAAGGCCATCGTGGGCGGTGCGCAGCTCGTGGCCCTCCATCTCCAGCAGCAGGGCCAGGGTCATGGCCGCATCCACGTTGTCGTCGGTCACGAGGATGCGCAGTGCCTTGCCGGTGGCGGCGGCTGGCGGCGCCTCCGCCTCCAGGCCGGCGGGCGCATTGGCCAGGTCGAGCGGCAGCCGGACGGTGAAGGTACTGCCCCGGCCCACGCCCACGCTGGCGGCGGCGACCGTGCCGCCGTGCAGGCTGACCAGCTGGCGCACCAGCGACAGGCCGATCCCGAGGCCGCCCTGGGCGTGCTCCATGTTGCGTCCGACCTGGCTGAACATGTCGAACACCGATTCCAGCGATTCGGCAGGGATGCCGATGCCGCTATCGATCACCTCGATAACGGCATCGTCGCCATCGCGCTCGACATCGAGCCTGATGGCGCCGCCGTGCGGCGTGTACTTCGCCGCATTCGTCAGGAGGTTGCCGATCACCTGGACGATGCGGGTGGCGTCCACGTTCACCGGCAGCGCCGCCGCAGGCAGCTTCAGGCTGAAAGCGTGGCTGCCTTTTTCGATCACCGGCAGGCTGGCCTCGACGGCGTTGGACACGATGCCTTTCAGGTCGAGCGCTTCCTTGCGGATCTCGACCTTGCCGTTGGTGACGCGGGCGATATCGAGCAGGTCGTTGATCAGGTGCGACAGCTGCCTGACCTGGCGCTCGATGACGCCGCGCACGTGGGTGACGGTATCGGTGCTGTCGGCCCGCAGGCGCATGATTTCCAGCCCGGTCAGGATCGGCGCCAGCGGATTGCGCAGCTCATGCGCAAGCACGGCCAGGAACTCGCTCAGGTTCTTGTGCGACTTGGCGACTTCGTCGAACAGGGCGCGCTGCCTGGCTTCGGCCAGCCGCAGCGCCGCCTCGGTGCGCTTGAAGTCGTCGATGTTGGTGACGATCGACACCTGGCCGGCCGGCAGCCCGGCGCCGCCGGCCAGCGGCACGGCCGCGAGCTGGGTCCAGATACCGGCGCCGCCGTCGCCGGTATAGATGGCTTCGATGCCCGGCACCACCCGTTCGCCGTGCAGGGCGCGCGTGCCGGGGAAGTCGGCGGGCGCATACGAGCGGCCGTCGGGATGCACGGCGTGCCAGCGCTGGCGTACGTCGTCCATCGACGACAGCTCCCCGCCCGGCAGATATTGCTGCATCTCGTGATTGGCCAGCAGCACCTTGCCTGCGTGGTCGACCACCGCCACGCCCACCGGCAGCGCCTCGAACACGGAGGACAGCATGTCCTGGGTCGCGCGCAGCGCCTGTTCCGCGTGCTTGCGGTCGCTGATGTCGAGGACGTTGCCGACATAGCCGCAAAACGTGCCGTCCGCCGCAAAACGCGGGCGGCCGGTGTCGATCACCCAGCGGTAGCTGCCATCCATGTGCAGCAGCCGGTGCTCGAGGCTGAATTCGTGCTTGCGCGCATTCGCATCGATGAAGGCCTGGCTTGCCGCTGCGCGGTCATCGGGATGGATCGCCATGGTCCAGCCGAAGCCGAGGCCCTCTTCCATGCTCTGCCCGGTGAAGGCGTACCAGCCGCGCGACAGGAAGGAACAGGCGCCATCGGGCTCGGTCACCCACAGCATCGCCGGCGCGGCGTCGGCCAGGTGGAGGAAGCGCGCTTCGCTGCGCCGCAGCGCCTGCTCGGCCAGGTGGCGCTGCAGGACCACGGCGGCCTGGTTGGCGGCTACGCCCAGCAACAGGCGCTCGTGCTCCGACGGGAAGCCGGGGCGGCGGGACGCGACCAGCATCGTGCCGATGTCGCTGCCGATCCCGAAGCGCACGACGCTGGTGCGTAGCAGCGTGCCGTCGCGCGGATCGGCGATGCTTGCCTCCGCCCGTTCAAGGGCCGCCCTTGCCGCGGGCAGGAAGGCGGCCGGGTCGCCCGCCTTGCAGCGGATCGCTTCGAGGGCGGCGTAATCAGGCCCGGCCGGGAGCCCGATGCAGGCCAGGTCGAGGTCGAGTGTCTTGAGCAGGACGCCGGCCAGGCTGTTGATGACGCCCTCGGGCGGCAGGGCGCCCCAGACGGCCGGCAGCGCCGACAGCGCGACCAGGTCGCGCGTGGTCTGCCGCAGGCTGTCCAGCTCCATTGCCTCGTTCACCGGTGGATGCATGGATGGCGCCGGCCTATGCCGCCACGGCCGCGTCTTTGCGCGCCGCGATTTCCTGCAGCATCTGCTCGGCCGGGACGAAGAAGGGGTTTTCCTGGAGGATGCCGCCGATGATCACCATCGGGTGGGTGCGCATGATGTCGATCACGACGTCGGCGTCGAACTGGGACAGGTCGTAGGTGCAGATGACCGGATTGTGCTGCGCCGGCAGCGCCTGGTTCAGGCGCGCCTCGTATTCGACGATGTCGTCGACGCCGGGACGGTCTTCGAGCGCCCACTCCATGTTGGCGATGTTGCGCGACATCTTGCCGGGCGGGGCGTTTCCAGGGGCGATCATCTTGAGCAGGGTGTCGATCATGAGGTGCTGGTCGAAGCGGCCATCCTGGAGATAGGTCTGGCGCCAGTCGAGCACCTCGAGCTGCCCCGCCGCCTCCGCGCCGTCGATGTCGACGCCGGCATCGGCCAGGCGCGCCAGGTGGGCGGCGCGATGCTCCGGGCTGACGATATGGAAGGCCTTGTCGCCGCGCTCGAAGCCTTCCATGATGAAGGGCAGCAGCACGCGGTACTCTTCTTCCTTGGTGTGGAAGAAGGCGCAGGCGTGGCAGGAGTGGGTCAGGGCGGAGCCGGCGACGTGCACGGGCTTGGATTCGTTCGACATCGTGTGATCCATCAGGATGGGTAAAGGGAAGTGGCCGCGCCGTTTTCCCGGCGCTGTAGATTATAGAACTAAATCATGTACAGATTTTGATAAAAAAGCGACAACGTCCCTGCCGCCACGTGCCCGTGGTGCGTTCAGCAGAAGTCCCGGCTTTGCGACCTCAGCTTGCCCAGCAGGTGCGACATGTCCACCAGCCGCTTGGCCACCAGGTGGCGCACCTCGCCCTGCTTCTGCCAGACGCCATACACCCCCAGCAGCGGCGCGTTCAGCACTTCGCGCCGCTGCTGCTCCACCAGGGTCGGCCAGATGATGACGTTGATGTTCCCGGTCTCGTCTTCGAGGGTCATGAACAACACGCCCTTGGCGGTGCCGGGGCGCTGGCGCACCGTCACCAGGCCGCAGGCGCGCGCCAGCTGGCCGTCGGCGTAGTCGTTCAGGATGGACGACGGCATGAAGCGCTGGGCCAGCAGCTGTTCGCGCAGCAGGGCCAGCGGATGGCGGCCCAAGGTCAGGCCTTGCGCGCGGTAGTCGCCCACGATCTCGGCCGCTTCGGACGGCGCCGCCAGGGCCGGCATGTCTTCCTGCGGCGTGGTCGGGCGCAGCAAATCTTTATCCGGCACCGCGCCCACCGCCTGCCACAGCGCCTCGCGCCGGTTGCCGGCCAGCGAGCGCAGTGCGTTGGCGCCGGCCAGCACCTGCAGGTCGCCCCGGTCGAGCTGCGCACGGCGCGCCAGGTCGGCCACGCTGTCGAAGGGGCGGATCGCACGCGCATCCTCGATGCGGGCGGCGGCTTCCTGTTTCAGGCCGCGCTGCAGGGACAGCCCAAGGCGCACCGCCGGCTGGCGCGAACGGTCCAGCGGGTCGAATTCTTCCAGCGCCGAATCCCAGCCGCTGATGTTGACGTCCACCGGGCGCACCTCGATGCCATGACGGCGCGCGTCCTGCACCAGTTGCGACGGGCTGTAGAAGCCCATCGGCTGGCTGTTGAGCAGCGCGCACAGGAAGGCCGCCGGCTCGTGGCACTTGAGCCAGGAACTGGCATAGGCCAGCAGCGCGAAGCTGGCTGCGTGCGACTCGGGGAAGCCGTATTCGCCGAAACCCTGGATCTGGCTGAAGATCGCCTCGGCGAATTCGAGCGTGTAGCCGCGTTCCAGCATGCCGTTGACGATGCGCTCGTAGTATTTTTCGAGGCCGCCCTTGCGCTTCCAGGCCGCCATCGCGCGCCGCAGCTGGTCGGCCTCGCCGGGCGTGAAGCCGGCCCCTAAAATCGCCACCTGCATCACCTGCTCCTGGAAGATCGGCACGCCCAGGGTGCGTTCGAGCGCCACTTTCATCTCGGGGCTCGGGTAGACCACCGGTTCGAAGCCCTGGCGCCGCCGCAAATACGGGTGCACCATGCCGCCCTGGATCGGGCCCGGGCGCACCACGGCCACCTCGATCACCAGGTCGTAGAAGCGGCGCGGGCGCATGCGCGGCAGCATGCTCATCTGGGCGCGCGACTCGATCTGGAACACGCCCACGGTGTCGGCCGCGCAGATCATGTCGTAGGTGGGGGTGTCGTCGGGCGGGATGTCCTGCATCTCGAACAGGTTGCCGTAGCGCTGGCCGACCAGCTCCAGCCCTCGGCGCAGCATCGACAGCATGCCCAGCGCCAGCACGTCGACCTTCATCAGGCCCAGTTCTTCCAGGTCGTTCTTGTCCCACTGGATCACGCTGCGCTCCGCCATGGTGGCGTTTTCGATCGGGACCAGGCGCGAGAGCTTGCCGCGCGCGATGACGAAGCCGCCCGGGTGCTGCGACAGGTGGCGCGGGAAGTTCAGCAACTTGTCGGCCAGGGTCGCCCACTGCTGCGCCAGGCGCGACTCGGGATCCAGGCCCGCTTCGGCCAGGCGCCCGAGCAGGTCGGCGCGGCTGTCGAACCAGTGGTGGGTCTTGGCGACCTTTTCGACGATGGCGAGATCGATGCCGAGCGCGCGCCCGCTGTCGCGCAGCGCGCTTTTCGGGCGGTAGCTGATCACCACCGCGGCCAGCGCCGCCCGTTCCCGTCCGTATTTGCCATAGATGTACTGGATGACTTCTTCGCGGCGCTGGTGCTCGAAATCGACGTCGATGTCGGGCGGCTCGTTGCGCTCCTTCGAGATGAAGCGCTCGAACAGCAGGCTGGCGCGGGCCGGGTCGACCTCGGTGATGCCGAGGCAGTAGCACACCGCCGAGTTGGCGGCCGAGCCACGGCCCTGGCACAGGATCTGCTGGGAGCGGGCGAAGCGCACGATGTCGTACACGGTGAGGAAGTAGTGCTCGTACTTCATGTAGGCGATCAGTTCGAGCTCGTGCTCGACCTGGGCCTGGACCTTGGCCGGGATGCCTTCGCGGAAGCGCCGGTGCGCGCCGATATAGGTTTGCTCGCGCAGGAAGCTGGTGGCGTCGTGGCCGGGGGGGACCACTTCGTCCGGATACTCGTAGCGCAGTTCGTCGAGCGAAAAGGTGCACAGGCGCGCGATGCGCACCGTCTCGGCCAGCGCTTCGCGCGAATAGATGTTGGCCAGGCGCAGGCGCGCGCGCAGGTGCTGCTCGGCGTTCTGCGCCAGCCCGTAGCCGCATTCGGCCACCGGTTTCTTCAGGCGGGTGGCGGTGAGCGTGTCCTGCAAGGGCTTACGCGAGCGTACGTGCATCACCACGTGGCCGAGCGCCGTGATCGGCAGGCCGTGCTGCCAGCCCACCTCTTCGATGGTGGCGCGGTGCGCCTCGTCGAAGGCGCGGTGCAACAGCGTCAGGCCGAGCCAGGAGCGGCCCGGGAAGGTCGTGGCCATCCACGCGGCCTGCTGGTGCAGGCGGTCGACGTCCTGCGCTTCGTGCGCGGGATACTGCGGCAGCAGGATCGCCAGGCAGTCGGGCAGGTGCCTCAGGTGGGCGTGGGCCGGCGTGGGGCGGGCCAGGTCGTCGGGCGTGAGGAAGTAAGTACCCTTCTCGCTGCGGGTGCGGCCCAGGGTGATGAACTCGGCCAGGTTGCCATAGCCGTTGCGGTTCTGGGCCAGCAGGACCAGCGACAGCGCCGGGCTGCCGTCCGCATGACGCAGGTGGAAGTGGGCGCCGATTACCAGCGGCAGGCCGGCCTTTTTTGCCTCGGCGTGGGCGCGCACCACGCCGGCCAGCGAGCATTCGTCGGTGAGCGCCAGCGCAAAATAATCGAGCTGTACCGCACGCGCCACCAGCTCTTCCGCGTGCGAAGCGCCTTCGAGGAAGGAGAAATTCGACAGGCAGAACAGCTCCGCATAGGGCGGCAAGACCTGGGGCGGCGGGGAAAACGGATCGGTCATCGGCAAGCGCTTCGCCAGCGGGATACAATGCTAGGCAAAGTCATCATACTGTATAAAAACACAGTATAACCGAGCCGACCCGCACAGCAAGGAAAAGCCATGCACATCCACGCACTGACCTGTTTTGGCCTGCAGGCCGGCGGCGGCAACCCGGCCTTCGTCATCGAGGGCAATACCTCGGACGAGACGGCGCGACGCGCCTTTGCCAGGGCCCGCAACACGACCTGCGTCTACCTCGATGGCGAGGTGGTCGATTTCTATTATCCGCACACGCGCAGCCCGCTGTGCCTGCACGCCACGCTGGCGGTGGCGCAGGTGCTGTTCGCGCGCCATCCCGATGCCGCCACGCTGGCGGTAACGACGGCGATGCGCGGCCAGCGGCTGGAGCTCCTGCGCGATGGGGACGAATTCTTCATCCGCCTGCAGGCACAGGAAGTCGCCCAGCCGGCGCTGGCGCCAGGCCTGCTGGAGCGCCTGCTGGCCGCGCCGGGGCTGGCGCCGGCGTCGCGCCCGCAGGTGGCCTCGGTCGGCAGCCCCAAGCTGCTGGTCGAGGTGCATGACGCCGCCACGCTGCACGGGCTGCATCCCGACCTCGGGGCCATCACCGCATGGGGCAAGGAAGCGGGCGTGAACGGGATCTACGCCTGGTGCCGCCGGCCCGATGGAAGCTTCGAGGGCCGCAACTTCAACCACCTGGATCCGGCGCTCGAAGACCGCGCCACCGGCGTCGCGGCGGGCGCCCTGGCCGCCCTGCTCGGGCACGGGCTCACGCTGCTGCAGGGCGCTGCGAGCGGCCAGTCCTGCGTGATCAGGACGCGGGTCGAGGATGGCGCGATCCTGGTCGGCGGGCGCGCCGAACCGGCCGCCATCGTCGACTCCCAGGCTTAAGCCGGCCGGTGCAGGGTGCCGGCGCCGCGCGTCACATGCAGCATGCGGCTCGGGGCGCGCAGCTTCGCGGTATGCCACACCCCGCGCGGCACCAGCACCGCCCCGCTGCCGTCAAGCGCGATCGTCTCCACCTGGCCGCCGCGCTCGAGCAGCAGGTCGAGCGCGCCGGACAGCAGGTAGACGAACTCGTCGCCCTCCGGGTGCATTTCCCAGTTCGGCCAGTCGGCGCTGAAGGCATATTCGCTGATCACCCAGTCCTGGCCGAGCTGCGCCATGGCAGCCTCGGGCAGCTGCCAGAAGCGCTCGCCGGGGATTTCCTGCGCCACGCCGTCGGGCGCAAGATGGACGTAGGTCTGCTGCGGATCGAGGGACATCGCCGCTCCTGCCTGGATGGAATTCGCCCATCCTAGCATTGCGGCCTGCTGCCGGGGGAAAGCGGCGCCATGCAGTATGGGTGCATCCAGTGCACAATAAGGGTATTGTCCCGATACCGCTGCCCATGCCCCTTCCGCTTCCCGACACCCGCCCCGTAGCCTGCGACGACCCCGGCGTCTACCGTACCCTGCTCGAATCGACCAGGGCCATCCCCTGGCGCATCGACTGGGCGAGCATGCGCTTTACCTACATCGGCCCCCAGATCGAGGAGCTGCTCGGCTGGACGCCATCGAGCTGGCTCAGCGTAAACGACTGGGCCGACCGCATCCACGAGGACGACCGCCAGCAGACGGTCGACTTCTGCGTGGCGCAATCGCAGAAGGGCGTCGATCACGAGGCCGACTACCGCGCCCTGACCCGCGATGGAGACCAGGTCTGGATCCGCGACGTGGTGCATGTGGTGCGGCGCGCGGACGGCAGCGTCGACTCGCTGGTCGGCTTCATGTTCGACATCACGGCGCGCAAGCAGGCCGAGGACAAGATCCTGCAGCTGCAACGCGAGCTCGAAGTGCTGTCCTATCGCGACAGCCTGACCGGCGTGGCCAACCGCCGCATGTTCGACACCCTCTACCCGGTCGAATGGGAAAAGGCGCGTGCCAGCGGCGAGCCCTTGTCGCTGGTGGTGATCGACATCGACTACTTCAAGCAGTACAACGACCATTACGGCCATGTGCAGGGCGACGAATGCCTGCGCCGCGTGGCACAGGCGATGGACGCCGGCGCCTCCGGCCCGCAAGAGCTGTGCGCCCGCCTCGGCGGCGAGGAATTCGTGCTGATGCTGCCCGCCACCGACGCCGACGCCGCCCGCACCGTGGCCGAGCGCTGCCGCAAGCTGCTGCGCCAGCAGGAACTGCCCCACGCCCGCTCCGGCACCGGCCGCACCGTCACCGTCAGCATGGGCGCCGGCACCATCGTCCCGGGCGCCCAGGACGACGCCCTGGTCTTCCTCGACCGCATCGACCGCCGCCTCTACCAGGCCAAATCCGCAGGCCGCGACCGTATCTGCGATACCGAAACCTGAACTTCGGGGTCAGGTCTGACATTTGGACACGACCTCGGCCGTACTGCCAGTATTACGGTTGGGCCCGTGTCTGATTGACAGACCTGACCCCGAAGTTTGTGACCCCGAAATTTGGATAGTAGGGTGGCGTGAATGGCAAACAAAGTTTGGCCATATTCAAATTTTGGCTTGAAACGTTTTGTAGCAATCCTTACCGAACTGCCTCACCTGGGGGCGCCGATGTACGGTTTAATGACCTATCGATTTTCCACCGTGCCACCAGGAGAAGCAGCATGAAAACCAAATTGATCGCATCCGCACTTCTTGCCTTGAGCGTGGCCGCCAGCGGCAGTGCATTCGCCCAGCGCGGTGAGTACGGCAATGACCGCAATGGCCGCAACGATTATTCGCAGCGCCAGGACAGCAACCGCTACGATAATGACCGTGGCGACCGTCATGATCGCTACAACTACGACCGCAATGACCGCGGCCGCTACGACGGCCAGCGCTATGGCCGCAACGATCGCCACGACGACGCCCGCAACTTTTATCGCGACGATCGTCGCGGCGGTGGCCCCCGTCACGACCTGCGCCGCGGGCAGCGCCTGGGGTATGAGTACCGTGATAACCGCTACGTCGTGAACGACTGGCGCGCCCGCCGCCTGAGCGCGCCGCCGCGTGGCCATCACTGGGTCCGCGCCGGCAATGACTATGTGCTGGCGGCGATCGCCACCGGCCTGATCGCCCAGGTCTTGCTCAGCAATTACTAAGGCCTGCGCCTGGAACATGAGCCGCATCCCGGAAACGGGGTGCGGTTTTTTTTCGTGCCTACACCAGCCGCTTGTAGAACACCAGCGTGTCGACCAGGCCGCCGTCCGGCCACATGGCGTAATCGGGAATGGTCCCGCACAGCTCCCAGCCCAGGCGCAGGTAGAGCCGTTCGGCGTCGGAGCTGGCGGTATCGAGCACCAGGAGGGTCTTGCCGGCGGCGCGCGCGGCGCTTTCGGCGGCGCGCATCAGGGCTTCGCCGGCGCCGCTCCTGCGCGCTGCGCGCTGCACCAGCAGCTTGCTGATCTCGGCGCGGTGTGGCTGGTTGTCGGGCTGGGCCAGGACCAGCTGCACGGTGCCGGCCACGGCGCCACCGATCTCGGCGACGAACAGCAGGCGCTCGCCCGCCGCCACGGCGCGCGCGACGCCGCGCCAGAAGGCCTGCGCCTGCTCCGGCGCGAACGGATTCATGAAGCCGACCGAGGCGCCACCGGCCACGCAGTCGCCCAGCACACCGGCCAGGGAGGCCAGCAAGCCCTCGTCAAGACTGTCGATGCGGCGGATCGTCAAGGACATCGCGGCTCCTTCAGGCGGTGGACAGGATCACGACCGCATAGCGGGCAGCGGCGGCGTGCGGGTTGGCATAGGCGACGGGTTGATCAAGGTCGAAGGCCAGGCAATCGCCCTGGGCCAGCGCCCAGGCCTGGCTGCCCACCGCCAGTTCGATCGCGCCGTCCAGCACCCACACCTGCTGGCGGATGGCAGGCAGGTGCTGGGCGGTGTCGTAGGCGATGCGGGCGCCCGGCGGCAGCTCGACCTCGACGATGCGCAATGGGGTGACCGAAGGCGCCGGAGAGACGTTGCGGCGCAGGTAGCCGGATGCGGGGTCGCGCCACACAACCTGGTCGGCGCGGCGCGACAAGGGAGAGGCCCGGGGGCCGGGGTCGTCGAACAGGGCGGCCAGCGGCAGGCCCAGGCCGGTGGCCAGCTTTTCCAGCACCACGGCGGTGGCGTTGCCTTCACCGCGCTCGACCAGCGAAATCGTGGAGCGACTCACGCTGCTGCGCGCGGCCAGCTCGTCGAGCGAGAAGCCGTGCTCCTTGCGCAGCGCCTTCACGCGCGCGGCGATGCGGTCGTTGATGTCCATCCAAACTCCAATATGATGGATAAATATTCCAACACAATGGATTCCTTGTCAAGCGAGCCGCTGGATTCCCGCGGGCAAGCGGTATACACTTCCGCACGCTATTCGAGCCCACCCAATCCGCGCACATGAAACCACACCTCCTTGCCTACGCCCTCCCCTTGATCCTGTTCGGCGCCGCCGCCACCGCGCGCGCCGACGTCGACTACCAGCTGCGCATCACCGACGCCGCCCAGCACCTGGCCGAAGTGCGCGCCAGCTTCCCGGCCACGCCCGGCACCACGCTGGACGTCTCGATGCCGAACTGGCGCACCGGCCGCTACAACATGCTCAACCTGGCCAACGGCGTGCGTCTGTTCAAGGCCTTCGACGCCAAGGGCGCGCCGCTGGCGGTGACCAAGACCGACAAGGGCACCTGGCGCGTCACGACCAAGCCGGGCGACGCGGTGACGGTGCAGTACGAGCTGTACGCGAACACGCTGGGCGAGCGCACCCGCCACATCGACGACACCCATGCCTACCTCGACGCCAGCGGCGTGTTCGTCTACGCCGCCCCGTTTCGCAAGGAGCCGGTGAAAGTGAAGCTGGACGTGCCGCAGGGCTGGCAGTCGCGTTCGGGCATGGAGAGCGGCGCCTGCGGTCACTGCTTCGTGGCGGCCGACTACGATGTGCTGGTCGACGCGCCGATCGAGACCGGCGTGCACGAATTCCATACCGCGCAGGTGGACGGCAAGACGATCGAGCTGGCGCTCTGGGGCCGCGGCAACCACGACGGCAAGCAGATCATGACCGACCTGAAGAAGATCGTCGTCGAGACCGCCAAGCTCTACAAGGGCAAGTACCCGTTCCAGCGCTACCTGTTCATCGTCCACGCCACCGACGGCGTGGGCGGGGCCACCGAGCACGCCAATTCCACCGTGATCCAGACCCCGCGCTGGAATTTCGCGCCGCGCAAGCAGTACCTGAACTTCCTGCGCACCGCCGCGCACGAGTTCTATCACACCTGGAACGTCAAGGCCTACCGCCCGAAAGAGATGGTGCCCTACGACTACCAGAACGAGAACTACAACCGCCTGCTGTGGGTCGCCGAAGGCCACACCTCCTACTTCGAGGAGCTGATCGTGCTGCGCGCCGGGATCGAGAAGCGCGAGGAGTTCATGGAGGAATACGCGAAGCTGATCGACGACTACCAGCACCAGCCCGGCCGCTTCCAGCAAAGCGCGGCCGACGCCAGCTTCGACGAATGGATCGCGGTGGGCGGGGAGCGTGCGCGCAACGCCTCGGTGAACATCTATTCGAAGGGCCAGCTGCTGGCGCTGATGATGGACCTCGAGCTGCGCCGCCAGACCAATAACGCCCGCGGCCTCGAGGACGTGCACCGCATCCTGTTCGAGCAGCATTCCACCGCCCAGGGCGGCTACGACGTGGCGGCCATGCAGGCGGCGCTGCGCGCGGTGAGCGGCCAGGATTGGCGCAGCTGGTGGGCCACCTACGTGGACGGCACCGCCGAGATCCCGTTCGACACCCTGCTGGCCCAGGCCGGCCTGCAGAAACTGGTCGACGTGCCGAAGGACCAGGAACAGAAAACCGAATGGTGGGCCGGCTGGACCCTGCGCGAAGGCAGCGACCCGGCCGTGGTCACCGTCGTCGAGCGCGACGGCCCGGCGTGGAAGGCCGGCGTGGTGGCGGGCGATACGCTGGTGGCGGTCAATGGGCTGCGCGTCTCGGCCAAGGACATCGCAGACAAGATGTCGCTCACCAAGGCCGGCCCCTTCAACGTCCACCTGTTCCGCCGCGATGAACTGGTGCAGCTCCAGCTGGCGCCGACGCAGCAGCCGAAGGGCAAGGCCAAGATCAAGGCCCTGGACAAGCCGGGCGCCGCGCAAAAAGCGCTCAATGCCGCCTGGCTCGGCGTGGCCTGGCCGAAGGAAGAAGCCAGGAAGCCGTAATCGTCCGACCTGTCCCGCGCGCGCTGCCCGTCAGTCGCGCGCGGTGCGCCACACCTGCTGCTTGGCCGGTGTTTCATCGCTCGGGCAGTTGGTCAGCCTGATCTTGCCGTGCATTTCGATCATTTCGATATTGGTCGCCGGTGACCGCTCCGTGACGCAGTAGGTGCGGCGCCCCGTGATGACGCGCGTGCGGCGCGCGCCGTCGCCCGTGTTGTTCACCAGCTCCTCCACCTTCGGCGCTTCCCACAGGCGCGGCGGGGCCAGCGCGTGCGCCTGCTCCATGCTTTCCCTCATGCGGATCTGCGGGCTGTCCGGCGGCGCCACGATGGTCGCCTTGTTCTCCTTGCGCAGCGCGCGGTCGATGCTGCCGACGCTGCGCCGGGCGCTTTCCATGATCTGCTCGACGCTCGGCCTGGCCGGCGCTTCGGTTGCGGGCGCTGCCGGCACAAGCGGCGCTTCGGGTTCAGGCGCCACCGCGGGCGTGGGCGCTGCTGGACGAGAGACGGGCAGCGCGGCGCGCCCGGGCGCCGCACCGGCACGCGGGCGCACCGTTTCCCGCAGCAGCACCTGCGGCTCGATGCGCGGCGGCGGCAGGCGCAGCCACTGGACGGCGGCCTCCGGCGCCTGCACCTGCGGCGGCAAGGTGCGCGCCACCTGCCAGAGCACCACCAGGGCCAGGTGCACGAACACGGTCACGGCAAGGCCGGCCGCGCGGGTGTCGCCTGGAACGGCGGGAATGCGTAAGGGGAAACTGGCCATACGCGGCAGTATAGCCAAGGCCGCATCCCCCTTACTCTCCAATTCTTGCAGCCGCGATTTACCCATCATGGGAATAAACCCCGGTTATACATGCACAACGTTGTGTTAATGCTACAAGGCCTTGGTGCTCACCGAACTGATTGCGTAGTATGCAATCTTTCCCTCGGAGAAATCTGTGCTCACACTCAAACGCCTTCCCCAGTCGGTCCTGCTCGCCCTGTACGGCGGCGCCGCTTTTGCCTCCCTGATTCCTGCCGCCTACGCACAGAGCGAGGCCCCGGCCGCCGCGCAAGGGGACGTCATTCCCAGCGTGAGCATTGTCGGCTCGCGCCGCGTCGGCGCCGCCTCCTCCACCGACACCGCGGTGCCGGTCGACTTCATCCCGATGACGAAAGCTACCGAACAGGGCGGCCAGTTCGACCTGGCGCAAGTGCTGAACAACGTCTCGCCCTCGTTCAATTCCACACGCCAGACCGGCGCCGACGGCGCCGACCTGGTGGACTCCGCCGCCCTGCGCGGCCTGGGGTCGGACCAGACCCTGGTGCTGGTCAACGGGAAGCGCCGCCACACCACGGCCCTGGTCAACCTGTTCGGTGCGCGCAACCGCGGCAACACCGGCACCGACATGAACGCGCTGCCGCTGATGGCCATCCGTAATGTGCAGGTGCTGCGCGACGGCGCCGCCGCCCAATACGGCTCGGACGCGATCGCCGGCGTGATCAACATCGAACTGAAGAAAAGCCTGGGCTGCGAATCGGTGCTCGGCTACGGCCAGTACAGCGAAGGCGACGGCGAGAACTGGCTGGCCTCGGCCTACTGCGGCGTGGCCGTCGGCGGCGGCGTGCTGGGCATCACCGGCGAATACTACGACCGCGGCCGCTCCAACCGCGCCGAGGAAGGCAACCCGCGCATCATCGGCGACACCAAGGCCCAGAACAAGACCCTGTACGTGAACGGCGAGTTCCCGGTCGGCAGCGGCAAGCTGTACGTCACCGCCGGCGCCCAGACCCGCGACGCCTCGTCGGCGGCGTTTGCCCGCGGCGGCCTGGGTTCGGACGACATCCCGTCGCGCAATTCGGCCGCGATGTACCCGGGCGGTTTCGTCCCCTTCATCAACGGCGACGTCGACGACCGCTGGGGCACCGTGGGCTACCGCTGGCGCGCCGGCGAATGGAATGCCGACCTGTCGCAGACCTACGGCTACAACCGCCTGAAGTACAACATCGCCAACACCCTCAACGCCTCGATCGCCAACCTCGATTTGTCGCGCGGCGGGCGCGGGATCAGCCCAAGCAGCTTCGATGCGGGCGGCTTCTCGTTCCGCCAGGCCACCACCAACCTGGACGTCTCGCGCTTCTACAACGGCGTGGCCAACGGCATGAACCTGGCCTTCGGCCTCGAGCACCGCCGCGAAAACTACCAGATCTTCGCCGGCGAAACCGGCTCCTGGATCGACGCCGACGGCGTGGGTATAGGGGGCAACGCCGGCAGCCAGGGCTTCCCGGGCTTCCAGCCGGGCGACCAGACCGACGCCGACCGCCATTCCAGCGCCGGCTACCTCGACGTCGAGGTCGACCTCACCGACCGCTTCAAGCTGCAGGCCGCGCTGCGCCACGAGCGCTATTCGGACTTTGGCTCGACCACCACCGGCAAGCTGGCCGGCGCATACAGGATCAACCCAAGTGTGCTGCTGCGCGGTTCGGCCAGCACCGGCTTCCGCGCGCCCTCGCTGCAGCAGGTGTACTTCTCGTCGACCTTCACCGACTTCGTCAGCGGCCAGCCGCTTGACGTGGTGCTGGCGCCCAACGGCGGCCCGGTGGCCAATGCAGCCGGCATTCCGCAACTGAAAGACGAGCAATCGAAGAGCTACACGCTGGGCCTGACCTGGTCGCCGGGCCAGGGCACCTCGCTCACCGCCGACCTGTACCGCATCAACATCGACGACCGCATCGTGCTGTCCGGGCGTTTTGATGCCGACAACTACCCGGCCCTGGGCGCCACCCTGCAGCGCCTGGGCGTGGGCCAGGCCCAGTTCTTCGTCAACTCGGTCGACACCAAGACCCAGGGCCTGGACCTGACGCTGTCGAACCGCACCGATGTCGGCAACGGCAAACTCAATACCTACCTGGCCCTGAACTTCAGCAAGACCGAAGTGACCGGCGTGCACGCGCCGAGCGCGCTCGCCGGCTTCGAGGACGTGCTGCTGGAAGCGCGCGAGCGCCTCTTCATCGAGGAAGGCGCGCCGCGCCGCAAGGCCACGCTGGGCTTCGACTACACCCTGGGCCAACTGGAAACGGCGCTGCGCATCGTGCACTTCGGCCCGCAGACCCTGGGCACCTTCTCGGGCCCGCCGGTGCCGGACCAGTACTACAAGGCCAAGACCTCGGCCGACCTGTCGTTCACCTGGGCGTTTACCGAGAAAACCAAGTTCACGGTGGGCGGCACCAACATCTTCAACGTCAAGCCGACGGTGCAGGATGCGAACGAGACCGACAATGGCTTCAAGTATGAAAGCGTGCAGTTCGGCCTGAACGGCGCGGCGCTGTTCGCGCGCCTGTCGCACCGGTTCTGACCCGGTAACATTGCGCCGCCAAGGGCCCTTTCCGGGGTAATGCCGTTCAGTTAAGACTGAACGGCATTTTTATTTTGTCGTTGTAAACGTTCCGCATCGCTGTTAACCTTCGTCGCCATGTTCGACGACACCCTCCATTTCCTGGCAAATCAACTCGAGTCTCCCGATTGGGCAAGGCTGGGCGAGCATTTGCCGTATGAATGGGTCGAGCAGGCGGTCCTGAGCACGGAAGCGACGAGCATCCGACATCGACGCTTGCCTGCCGAGCAGGTGGTATGGCTTATGGTGGCCCTAGCTTTGTACAGGCACAAATCGATCAGCGAAGTGCTGGACGATCTCGGCTTGGCGATACCGGATTCACAGACGCCATTCGTCAGCAAGAGCGCTGCG
>NZ_FOLD01000032.1 GCF_900112225.1 Massilia yuzhufengensis
CGGCGTTTGTCAACGTAGTTGTCGCGTCATCTCAAGCTGCGCGTTTTAATGCTTCTGGCCGAATCCGTTCCGGATTCAACCAGACCTGATCGTCCAGTTTCCAGTTCCTGATGCCCCGCGACCAGCGCTGTGGATGGCGGTTTCGAGCATCGTCATAAACCTGCTCCCGGCGTTTCAGGATGGCCGTGTCCTGGCCTGCATGACGCTGTGCCGGCGTCACGAACTTCAAGCCGCTGTGTTTGTGCTCCTTGTTGTACCAGCGCACGAATTTCTGCGTCCATGCCTGCGCATGTTCCAGGCTTCCGAATGGTTTGTTCGGGTAGTCCGGGCGGTATTTGCAGGTCCTGAACAACGATTCTGCATAGGCGTTGTCGTTGCTCACGCGTGGCCTGCTGAACGATGGCGCCACACCCAACTGCTCCAGCGTGGCCAACATGGTCGCGCCTTTCATGGCGCTGCCATTGTCCGAATGGAGCACTAGGGGCCGGCCGGCCACGCCCTCTGCCAGACTGGTTCGGCGCATCAGCCGTGACGCCAGTTCCGCCGATTCCGCCACGTGCACCTCATGGCCGACGATCTTGCGGCTGAAGACGTCAAGCACCATGTACCAGTAGTAGAACTGGCCTTTTACGGCGGCCGGCATCCACGTGATGTCCCAGCTCCACACCTGGTTCGGGCCGGTGGCGCAGTGGCTCGTGAGCACGCGTTCGGAAGGCTTCTTCGCCCGACCTCGGTGATGCTGTTGCGATGCCGCTCTCAGAACCCGGTAAAAGCTCGACTCCGAGGCCATGTACACACCCCGATCGGCCAGCGCCGGTACGATCTGGCTCGGTGGCAGGCTGGCGAATTCCTCGCTGTTGGCAACGGCCAGGATCTCGGCTCGCTCGTCCTCGCTCAGCTTGTTGGCCGGTACTGGACGCACACTGGTGGGACGGCTATCGGCGGCCACGGCATCGTCGCCCTCACGCACCCAGCGCTGGAACGTACGCAGGGTAATGCCCAGCTCGATACAGGCCGGTGCAAGACGGCTACCCGCTGCCTGTGCCTCACGGATCAACTCGACACACAACAGGCGATCTGGGACGCTGATCAGTCTTCCTCTTTGTCCCCCCAGATCGCCTGGGCTTTTTTTCGCAAGATCAGCAGCGCCGCCGCCTCGGCCAGCGCCTTCTCCTTACGCTGCAAATCCTTCTCCAGTTGCCGGATGCGCTTCTTGTCCTCCTTCGACTGCACCTGCTGGCCCCGCGTCCGCTGCGTCGTGCCCGCATTTGCGGCCATGCAGGCGGCGCGCCACGTGGCGATCTGCTCGGTGAACAGGCCCTTGCGCCGGCAATACTCGGCCAGTTCGCTGGCGTTCAGCGCGGCCGTCTCCAACACCACGGCAAACTTGTCCTCCGAGGTCCATTGCTCAGCATTTTTCGCACTACCCGGCACCGCTGTTCCTTGATTACGAAGTTGACGGCGCCAAGTATAAAGGGTCTGCTCGGTGATCCCGCTCTCGCGGGCCAGCTCCGACACCAGCCTGTTCTGGGGCGGCATCATCTGCCGTAGTAGCGCTTCTTTCCGTTCTGCTGAATACTGCTTCACGCAATCTCTCTTGCCCGTCCCCGGTATGGTTTTACTTCATCAGGTGACGCGACAACTATTCTGACACCGGGGGGAACACGCAAATACCTCAGTTGTTGATTACTCGAAAAATTGGCATAAGAAATCGCAGCCATTCATCTATGCCCCCTGTAGGGGGAAGACACAATCATACATGAACACCAGAATTGCGCCATCACCTTGAGGCGAATTTTTTGGAAAAGTCACCAGTAGAATCGTTCGCTGCCGTTCTTAGGGAGCTCCGCATCGAACGTCAGCTTACCCAGGAGGAGCTCGGCTTCCTTTCAGGACTACAGCGCAAGCACGTGTCCGCCTTAGAGCTGGCTCAGAAGGAGCCTTCACTCTCAACCGTATTTAGACTCGCAAGAGCTCTACAGATCCGCGCCGGCAAGCTTGTAGAGATGACTGAAGAGCATGGGTAGACGCGGAAGTTCGGTGCAAAAAAATCAACCGATATTCCTGAAAATTCCCCACAGGAAACTTCCGATAGTTGGGGTTGCCTAACAAATTACCGTCTGCTGCTAGAATAGTGGTCTGGTTCAAGTCTCTTGATCTCCGACTGTGGATATGTTGGGCGATTCTCGCCCAACAGCGTGGGGATAAGCTATGCACGGGGCATGCACAACCTAACCCCCGTTGTGCACACCCCGTACACAGCTTAACGCCCACTTACCCACAGTAGTCAGCGGCTAATCATGCCGCCAAACCGCTATCATCATTGGATATGATTGTCCTCTGACACACCCCAGTCAACTCTATGAGTACAGATTCTGCGTTTAAGCACAATGTGACAAAACCCTTCAATATCGCCTCGTATGCCATCCTGACCCACATGATGGCGCAGCAGGCCGGCCTCGAGGTGGGCGAATTCATCTGGACCGGTGGCGACTGCCACCTGTACAGCAACCACCTCGAGCAGGTCGACCTGCAGCTCTCGCGTACGCCGAAGGAACTGCCGCGCCTGATTATCAAGCGCAAACCGGATTCGCTGTTCGACTACCGCTTCGAGGATTTCGAGGTGGCAGGCTACGACCCGGAGCCGGGCATCAAGGCGCCTGTTGCAGTGTAGTGTACATACTGCTTGACTTTTTCCTTGCAAAACGACAACATTTCAGACTTAGAATTACAACGCTTTCCAGAACGGTTACAACGATGCGCATCCCCGCCACGATTTCTCTACGCTTGCCGGTGGCCGCGTGATGCCGCAGCTCACCCTTGTGGTGGCGATCGATGCCCAGCGCGGCATCGGCGTCGATAACCAGCTGCCCTGGCACCTGCCCGAGGACCTCGCCCATTTCAAGCGCGTCACCCTGGGTAAACCGATCGTCATGGGCCGCAAGACCTTCGATTCGATCGGCCGCCCGCTGCCCAAACGCCGCAATATCGTCATCACCCGCAACGCCAGCTGGTCGCACGAAGGCGTCGAGGTCGCGGGTTCCTTGCAGGCCGCCATCGAGCTGTTGGGCGGCGAGCCGGCCAGCATCATCGGCGGCGCCCAGGTATTCAACGAGGCGATGGCGCTGGCCGACAGCATGATCGTCACCGAGATCGACCACAGCTTCCGCTGCGACACCTTGTTCCCGCCGATCGACCCTGCCGTGTGGCGGGAGACCGCGCGCGAGACCCATTTTTCAGAAACGAACGGCTATGGCTATGCCTTCGTGACCTATACCCGCACTGGAGACGAGCAATGAGCGGCCATACAATCCGTACCCCGGGCACGCGGGGCGGCGACGGTTTCGCCGGCCGGGTCGCGGTGCTGATCGCCCTGCTGGCGACACTGGGCACCATGTTCGGCTTCATCGGCAGCGCCTCGCACAACAACGCGGCCCTGTACAAGAGCAATGCGGCGATCGAGAAGACCAGCGCGGCCAATGCCTGGGGCCACTACCAGGCCAAGACCAGCCGCCAGAACCTGGCCGAACTCGCCTCCGGCCTGCCGGGCGTGGACCAGGGCCATTACCGCGAAGAGATCCGCCGCTATGGCCTCGAGAAGGACGCGATCCGCAAGGAAGCGGAGCGCTTCGAAGGCATCTCGGCCGAATGGAACCTGATGTCCGAGAAGGAGCTGCACCGCCACCGCCAGTGGGCCGCGGCCTCGGTGGCCCAGCAGATCGCGATCTCGCTGGCCGCCATCACCCTTCTGTCGCGCCGCACCTGGCTGCTCACGCTCACCAGCGCGGTGGCCGCCTTCGGCGTCACGCTGGCCTTCTTTGCCGCCATCCAGGCCGATCCGATGCCGTTCTCGGCCGGGCCGCTGCTGGCCGCGCTGGGCGCGGCCATCCTCACCGAAGGCTTCCGCCGCGTCGGGCGGCGCCTGGTCAACTAGAGTGCGACAGACATCGCGCGCAGTGGTTACTCTTGCATGTAATTCAGCGAATTAGCACAGAAGCAAACTTGCAAAAATAATTGCACCGGCGCGCGTAATTTCTGCGAAAATCCGTTTCCTCTTTTTCCCGGTGCCGTGGCCGGCGGACAGATCCCTTTGGGTCAGCCGCTTCCGCGGCGCTTCGCTTTGGAGCTGTCCATGAAATTTCGTTTCCCCATCATCATCATCGACGAGGACTTCCGCTCGGAGAACACTTCCGGTCTCGGCATCCGCGCACTCGCGGCCGCGATGGAGCAGGAAGGCATGGAAGTGCTCGGCCTGACCAGCTACGGCGACCTGTCGCAGTTCGCCCAGCAGCAGTCGCGCGCCTCGGCCTTCGTGCTGTCGATCGACGACGAGGAATTCGGTGGCGGCTCCGTCGAAGAGACCGACACCGCATTGACCCGCCTGCGCGCCTTCGTGAAGGAAATCCGCCACAAGAACGCGGACATCCCGATCTACATCTACGGCGAGACCCGCACCAGCCGCCACATCCCGAACGATGTCCTGAAGGAGCTGCACGGCTTCATCCACATGTTCGAGGACACCCCGGAATTCGTGGCGCGCCACATCATCCGCGAAGCGAAAGCCTACCTGGACAGCCTGGCGCCGCCCTTCTTCCGCGCGCTGGTCAACTACGCCTATGACGGCTCCTACTCGTGGCACTGCCCCGGGCACTCGGGCGGCGTGGCTTTCCTGAAGTCGCCGGTCGGCCAGATGTTCCACCAGTTCTTTGGCGAGAACATGCTGCGCGCCGACGTCTGCAACGCGGTCGAGGAACTCGGCCAGCTGCTCGACCACACCGGCCCGGTCGCCAAGTCCGAGCGCAACGCCGCCCGCATCTACGGCGCCGACCACTGCTACTTCGTGACCAACGGCACCTCGACCTCGAACAAGATGGTCTGGCACAGCACCGTCGCGCCGGGCGACATCGTGGTGGTCGACCGCAACTGCCACAAGTCGATCCTGCACTCGATCATCATGTGCGGCGCGATTCCCGTGTTCCTGATGCCGACCCGGAATAACCTCGGCATCATCGGCCCGATCCCGCTGGAAGAATTCACGCCCGAATCGATTGCACGGAAGATCGAAGCGAATCCGTTCGCGCGCGACGCCGTCAACAAGAAGCCGCGCATCCTCACCATCACCCAGTCGACCTACGACGGCGTGGTGTACAACGTCGAGACCCTGCGCGAAATGCTGGACGGGAAAATCGACACCCTGCACTTCGACGAAGCCTGGCTGCCGCACGCCACCTTCCACAGCTTCTACAAGAACATGCACGCGATCGGCTCGGACCGCCCGCGCGCGAAAGAGTCGATGATCTTCTCGACCCAGTCGACGCACAAGCTGCTGGCCGGCCTGTCGCAGGCTTCGCAGGTGCTGGTGCGCGAATCGGACACCGTCAAGCTGGACCAGGACGCCTTCAACGAGGCCTACCTGATGCACACCTCGACCTCGCCCCAGTACTCGATCATCGCGTCCTGCGACGTCGCCGCCGCCATGATGGAAGCGCCGGGCGGCACCGCGCTGGTGGAGGAATCGATCCTGGAAGCGCTCGATTTCCGCCGCGCCATGAAGAAGGTCGATGCCGAATTCGGCGACGACTGGTGGTTCAAGGTCTGGGGTCCGGACGTGACCTCGGAAGAAGGCATCGGCGAGCAGGCCGACTGGATGATCCACGCCGAGGACGACTGGCACGGCTTCGGCAAGCTCGCGCCGGGCTTCAACATGCTCGACCCGATCAAGTCGACCATCGTGACCCCGGGCCTGTCGCTGGACGGGCAGTTCGGCGAGACCGGCATCCCGGCCTCGATCGTGACCAAGTACCTGGCCGAACACGGCGTGATCATCGAGAAATGCGGGCTGTACTCGTTCTTCATCATGTTCACCATCGGGATCACCAAGGGCCGCTGGAACACGCTGGTGACGGCGCTGCAGCAGTTCAAGGACGACTACGACCGCAACGCCCCGATGTGGCGCGTGATGCCGCAGTTCGCCGCGGCCAACCCGCGCTACGAGACCCGCGGCCTGCGCGACCTGTGCACCGAGATCCACCTGATCTACAAGCAGCACGACGTGGCGCGCCTGACCACCGTGATGTACACCTCGGACATGGTGCCTGCCATGAAGCCGTCGGACGCCTTCGCCAAGATGGCCCACCGCCAGATCGAGCGCGTCGCGATCGACGAACTGGAAGGGCGCATCACGGCGATCCTGCTGACACCTTACCCGCCGGGCATCCCGCTCCTGATTCCGGGCGAGCGTTTCAACAAGACCATCGTGGACTACCTGCGCTTTGCACGCGACTTCAATGAGCGCTTCCCGGGGTTCGAGACGGATGTGCACGGGCTGGTCAAGCGTGAGGTCGACGGCAAGCGCGGGTATTTCGTGGATTGCGTGCGGCAGGACGCGGTGTAGGTTATTCGCGTAAGTTGGGTTCCCGCCTTCGCGGGAACAATGCCACTGGCATTGTTCCCCCCAAGTTGGTTCTGAAACCAAAGCGCCATGGACCCCACCACCCTCTTCACCACCCTGCGCCCCCGCCTCCAGCGCATCGCCTACCGCATGCTCGGCTCCGTCGCCGACGCCGAAGACGTGGTGCAGGACGCGTGGCTGCGCTGGCACGGCGCCGACCATGAAGAAGTACTCCAGCCTGACGCCTGGCTGGTCCGCACCGTCACCCGCCTGTGCCTGGACGTGCTGAAATCCGCCCGCATCAAGCGCGAAGACTACATCGGCCCCTGGCTGCCCGAACCCTTCATCGACCCCGACAACGAGGACGACGACATCACCCTGCCGCTGATGTTGGCCATGGAGCGCCTGTCGCCGCTGGAGCGCGCGGCCTTCCTGCTGCATGACGTGTTCGAGCTCGACTTCAACGAGGTCGGCGAGGCGATCGGCCGCGAAAGCGCCGCGGCGCGCCAGCTGGCCAGCCGCGCCCGCACCCGGGTGCAGGACGCGCGCCCGCGCTTTCCGGTCTCGCGCGAGCAGCAGCAGGACATCGCCAGCGCCTTTTTTGCGGCATCGCGCAGCGGGAATGTCGGACAGCTCAAGCAGCTGCTGGCCGATAAGGTGGTGTTCTACGGCGATGGCGGCGGCAAGCGCAACTCGGCGGTCAATCCGATCTTCGGGCTGGACAAGGTGGCGCGCCTGCTGGAAGCGCTGGCGCACAAGGCCGGGTGGGATACGGCGCAGGTGCTGTGCGACACGCGCATCGACGGCCTGCCGGGCCAGGTGAGCGTGGAGAACGACGCCATGCTGCAGACCATCGCGCTGGAAATCGACGGCGGCAAGATCACGGGCATCTACGTCACCCGCAATCCCGACAAGCTGTGCCACCTCGAGCGCGCCACGCTGCAAAGGATCAGCGACGCTTGAGTTCCACCGGCGCGCTGGCGACAGGCGCCGCAGCCTGGCGCAGTTCGCGCCGCGCCTGCCCGATGACGCTCTGCGCCGCCATTAGTCCAAGCAAGCCCATGACGGTGGCCACCAGCAGGTCGGGCAGGCCGCTGCCGGTCTGGAACACGCCGAGCGCCGCGACCAGAACGGCCACGTTGCCGATCGCATCGTTGCGGGTGCACAGCCACACCGAGCGCATATTGGCGTCGCCATTGCGGTAGGCGTACAGCAGCACGCCCACCAGGCAGTTGGCGGCCAGGGCGGATGCGCCGATCCAGCCCATCGTGTGCGCCTGCGGCACGGTGCCGCTGCGCAGGTGCCAGAACGCGCTGCCCAGCACGAACACGCCATACGCGCCCATGGTCGCGCCCTTGACCAGCGCGGTGCGCGAGCGCCATACAGGCGCCAGCGCCAGGACGAACAGCGAGATGCCGTAATTGGCGGCGTCGCCCAGGAAGTCGACCGCATCGGCCAGCAGCGCAACCGAGCCCGCCGCCCAGCCGCCGGCGATCTCTACCCCGAACATGAGCGCATTGACCCACAGCGCGATCCAGAGGATGCGCCGGTAGCGCGGGTCGACGGGCGGCTGGCCGGGAGAACAGCCGCCGCTGCAGCAGTCGGACATGGGTTTACCCATCAATATGATTCAGTTTTGATGGACTGCCGCCAAAAATGAATCAGGTTTTTGGCAAGGTGACGCCGTGCTGGCCCTGGTATTTGCCGCCGCGGTCCTTGTACGAGGTCTCGCAGACTTCGTCGCTTTCAAAGAACAGCACCTGGGCGCAACCTTCGCCGGCGTAGATCTTGGCCGGCAGTGGCGTCGTGTTGGAGAATTCCAGGGTCACGTAGCCTTCCCATTCCGGTTCGAACGGGGTCACGTTGACGATGATGCCGCAGCGCGCATAGGTCGATTTACCCAGGCACACCGTCAGCACATTGCGCGGGATGCGGAAGTATTCGATGGTGCGGGCCAGCGCGAACGAGTTCGGCGGGATGATGCAGACATCGCTTTTCACGTCCACGAAGGAGTTGGAATCGAAGTTCTTCGGATCGACGATGGTGCTGTTGATGTTCGTGAAGATCTTAAACTCGTCGGCGCAGCGGATGTCGTAGCCGTACGAGGAAGTGCCGAAGGAAATGACCTTGCGTCCGTCTACCGAGCGCACTTGCTGCGGCTCGAACGGTTCGATCATTCCGGTTGATTCCGCCATGCGGCGGATCCATTTATCGCTTTTGATAGCCATTGTCGAAATTCCAAGAAATCAATCCCGCGATTTTACGCTAAACCACCGCCGCTGGCACCGGGTGGCTGGCTTGCTGCAGCAGGCGGCCGATCATTTCATGCGTGAGCTGCGCGGTCGTTTCCGGTTTCTCGAGTGGATACAGGTGTCCGCCCTCGATCATCACCAGGTTCTTGCCCACCAGCCGGCGCGTCGCGTCCAGCCCGGCCTGGCGCAGCTCTTCGCTGGTGGTGCCGGCGATGAAGCCGATCGGCAGCGGGTAAGGCTCGCGGATGATGTCGCCCATGTGGTGCGGCAGCGTGTTGTAGATCAGCGTTTCCACCGCGCGGTCGAAGCGCAGCTGCACGCCGTTTGGATGCGGGGCCAGGCCATGCTCGAGGTAGTCGTCCAGCGCGCCCGGCGCCCAGGCCTGGAACATCGGCTTGGCGCTGAAGTGCTGGTACACGCTGGCGCGGTCCGGCCACAGGTTGCGGCGGCGCTCGGAGAATTTGGCCGGCGAAAAGCGCGAGCCCATGCCGCGCATTTTCACGAGCCGCCACAGGAAGGCGCGCCACCCGGCCACCACGGGCGAGTCGAGCATCACGACGCAGCGCGCCAGTTCCGGGCGCTGCTTGGCCGCCATCATGCTCAGCATGCCGCCGAGCGAGTGGCCGACCAGGATCGGCGGCTCCTTGTACTGTTCCAGGTGGTAGATCAACTCGTCCACCAGCCCATGCCAGCCGTCGCCCACCGGGAAGCGCGGGTCATGGCCGGACATGTCGTGGGCGCGCACGTCGTAATGCGTGCCGAGGGCCTGGAACAGGCGGCTGTAGGTACCGCTGGGATAGCTGTTCCCGTGGGAGAAGTGCAGCAGGGGTTTGCTCATGTGCGCGGGAAGGCTTCATTGACAACGGCCTATTGTAACGACCGCCAGCCAGCACACCGCCTCCCGCGGGCTTCCTTTAGAGGGAAACGCCTACAGTCAGGGTCGCCACGTAGCCCTGGGTCGCGTTCCCGGTGACGCTGGCCATCTGCAGCGCAACGCCATCGCTGAACACATTGTCGGTGGCGTAGCTGATGCGCGCCAGCTTGCTCACGCTGGTGCCGTAGCCGCTGCTGGCATAGGCCTCGGTGAGCGTGGCCAGCGGGAAGGCGGCGGCGCCAGCGAACAGCGAGCGCAGCGACTGGCGGCGGCTGGCCGTGCTGGCGAGCATCTTGTCGAGGTCGTCGGAAAGCGTGGTGTGCTGATGGTGTGCCATGCCAGGTTCTCGTCCATGGTGGTTTCGATGGACGCATTGTGTTTGCGGAGGATGTAAAGCGCCGTCAATCTCATGTAAATCCGGGTAAAACCTCCCTATCCACAACAATTTGCTGCCGCAGCTTTGCTATCCTGCTTCCCATGAACCATGTGCTGCTGATTGACGACGACGTCGAACTCGTCGGGATGTTTTCCGAATACCTCGAACGGGAGGGCTTTCGCACGACCTGCGTCCACAACGGCGCCGACGGGGCGCGCGAGGCGTTGCGCGGCGAGTACGCGATCGCCGTACTCGACGTGATGATGCCGGGCACCAATGGCATCGAGGCGCTGCGCCTGATCCGCGCCGGCAGCCGCATCCCGGTGCTGATGCTCACGGCGCGCGGCGACGACGCCGACCGCATCCTGGGCCTGGAACTGGGGGCCGACGACTACGTCGCCAAGCCCTGCACCCCGCGCGAGCTGACCGCCCGGGTGCGCGCCATCCTGCGCCGCACCCAGGCCAGCGTCGACAACGGCCCCGGGGTGGTGATCACGGTCGGCAAGCTGAGCATGTATCCGGAACAGCGCCGCGCCACCTGGGACGGCGTCCCGGTGGAACTGACCAGTACCGAATTCAACCTGCTCGAAGTGCTGGCGCGCCATGCCGGCCGCCCGGTCAGCAAGGCCGAGCTGTCGGAGCAAGGGCTGGGCCGGCCGCTGGCCCGCTTCGACCGCAACATCGACGTCCACCTGAGCAGCCTGCGCCAGAAGCTGGGCCCGCTCGCGGACGGCCGCTCCTGCCTGCAAACCATCTACCGCCTGGGTTACCAGCTGATCCGGGACTGAAATGGGACGCCTGTTCTGGAAATTCTTCCTGTGCATCCTGCTGGCGCAGCTGGCAGCCACCATCGGCATCGGCAGCGCCTTCTGGCTGCGCGACCGGGCCCGTAGCCAGGCCGCCGAGATCGACACCGGGCCGCCGGCCTTCATCGCCCTCGACGCCGCCGCGGCCACGCTCAAGCACGGCGGCCTGCCGGCCCTGCGCGGCATGCTGGGCGAGATGCAGCGCACGCAAGTGTTCGTGCTCGACCGCCACGGCCGCGAGCTGCTGGGGCGCACCGTGCCGGCCGAACTGGTGCTGGAAGCGCAGCGCCAGCTCGCCTCCGGCGAACCGCAGCGCGGCGTGCGCCGGCTGGTGGGGCCCGACGCGCAAACCTATACCGCGATCGTGCGGCGCTATTTTCGGGGCGCGCCGCTGGGCGCCCGTCCGCAGGCCGACGGCCCGGGCGAGCCGCCACCCGGCCCGGGCCCGGGCCCGGGCCCCGGCTTTGGCCGCCGCGTCGGCCAGGTGGCCGGCATCGTCGCCGCCACCCTGGCCAGCCTGCTGTTCGCCGCCCTCCTCGCCTGGTATTTTTCGCGCCCGATCCGCGCGCTGCGCAGCGCCTTCGAAGCCGCGTCGGCGGGCGACCTGGCGCCGCGCTTTACCGGCAGCGCGCGCGCCGGCGACGAACTGAGCGACCTGGGCCGCGACTTCGACCGCATGAGCGCCCAGCTGCGCGCGCTGATGGATGGCCAGCGCCGCCTGCTGCACGACGTCTCGCACGAGCTGCGTTCGCCGCTGGCGCGGCTGCAGGCCGCGGTCGGCCTGGCCCACCAGCAGCCGGAAAAGATCGGCTCCTCGCTCGACCGCATCGAGCGCGAGAGCATGCGGATGGACAAGCTGGTCGGCGAGCTGCTGACCCTGTCGCGCCTGGAAGCCTCGCCCCGGATCGAACGGCGCGAGCAGCTCGACCTCACCGAACTGGCCGACGAAATCGCCGCGGACGCGCGCTTCGAGGCCGGCCTGGAGGCGCCGCGCATCAGCGTCGACGCGCCCGGCGTGATCGTGGTGCAGGGCGACCCCGACCTGCTGTGGAGCGCGCTGGAGAATATCGTGCGCAACGCCATGCGCCACGGCGGGACCGGCGGAATGGTGACGATTGCGCTGCGCACCTCGTCGCAGTCCGCGTATATCGACGTGCTGGACCGCGGCCCCGGCATCCCGGCAGCCGACCTGCCCTCGGTGTTCCAGCCCTTCTTCCGCGCCAACCCGGGCCGCAGCAATGTCGACGGCCACGGCCTGGGCCTGGCGATCGCCCAGCGCGTGGTGCTGGCGCACGGCGGGGACATCCGCGCCGCCAACCGCGATGGCGGCGGGCTGCAGGTCACGCTGCGCCTGCCGCTGCAGCCCTAGGCGCTAGCGGCCGTGCCAGTATCGGCGCCGTTCGCTGCGGTATTCCGTCACGTCCACCGTCGCGCCGAACTGCAGCGTGACGGCGCCTGAGGCGTCGGTGCGCAGCCGGCGGATGCCGTGGCTGCCGTAGCGCTCATAGACTTCCAGCTTGGGATGGCGGTAACGATTGCGGTAGCCGACCTGGAAAATGCCGACCGAGGGCTTGACCGCAGTGAGGAAGGCCGCGGTCGACGAGGTGCCGCTGCCGTGGTGCGGCGCAAGCAGCACGTCGGCCCGCAGCTGCCCCGGTCCATGCGCCAGCAGCTGCGCTTCCTGCGCCGCTTCGATATCGGCCGCCAGCAGCATCGCCCGGCCGGCGCTGCTCACCCGCAGCACGCAGCTGCGCGCGTTGGCTTTCAGGCCCGGATCCTCGTAGGATGCCGCGGCCGGGCCGAGCATCTCGAAGCGCACGCCATCCCACGTCCACGTTTGCCCCGCCATGCAGCGCGTGTGCCTGCGCGCCGCGCGCACCACCGGGTGGCCCGGCGCCAGCGACGACGCCACGCTGTCGACCTTCACGCCCGCCAGCAGGGTGAGCGCGCCGCCTGAATGATCGACGTCGCTGTGCGAGACCACCAGCGCATCGAGCCGGCCGATGCCGCGTCCGCGCAGGTAGGGCAAAAGGACGCGGCCTGCGGCGTCGGCGCCCGGCGCATACGCGGGACCGGTGTCGTAGAGCAGGCGGTGGCCAGCGGTTTCGACCAGCAGCGCCATGCCCTGGCCGACATCGAAGGCCGTGACCGTGAAGCTGCCTTGCGGCGGCGCGGTCGGCATCTGGGTGAGCATCGGCGTCCACGCAACCAGCCCAGCCCAGCGGTGCGGCCAGCCGCGCGGCGCCAGCATCCAGGCGGTGCCTAGCAGCGCCAGCGCGAAGACCCACGGCTGCGGCGCCGCTGCGTTGACCACCGCGAGCGGACTGGCAGCCAGCACCTGCAGGCCCTCGGCCAGCAGTTCGATGCCGAGGTGGGCCAGGCCGAGTATCCACCCCGCGAGCGGCGCCGGCAGCAGCGCGCCAAGCAGGGCCAGTGGCGTGACCAGCAGGCTGACGAGGGGAATCGCGACCGCGTTGGCCAGCGGGCTGGCGAGCGACACCTGTGAGAACAGCAGCATGGTGAGCGGGACCAGGCCGATGGTGACGGCATACTGGGTCTGGGCCGCCAGGCCGAAGGTCCGGCGCCAGCCCTGGTCCGCCCTCACCCGCCCCAGGTTCGCATACAGGATCACGGCCACCGCACCGAAGGAGAGCCAGAAACCGGCGCCCAGCACCGCCCACGGGTCGAGCACGACGACCACGCCCAGGGCCAGGCACAGGACCTGCGACAGGGCCACCGTGCGGCCGCACCAGAGCGCGGCCGCTACCGCAGCGAGCATGTAGAAGGTGCGCTGGGCCGGCACGCCGAAACCGGCCAGCAGCACGTACAGAAGCGCCACCACCGCCCCGGCCAGCGCCGCCGCCTTTTGGGCCGGCAGGCGCAAGGGCAGCGCGGCGCCTTCGACGAAGAACGAGCGGCGCCACAGGCTGGACATGGCCCACGCCGCCAGGCCGGCCACCATCGTGATGTGCAGGCCCGAGATCGACACCAGGTGGCCGATGCCGGTGCGGTTGAAGACGTCCCAGTCGGACTGCGGGATGCCGCGCTGGTCGCCGATGACCAGCGCGACGATCACGCCGGCATAGCGTTTTCCTTCGAGCTGGCGCAGGATATGGCGGCGCAGCGTGGCGCGGCTGCGCTCGACCACGTGGCCGAAGCGCGGCACGAAGCTGTCGAGGCGGGCATTGCGCGGGCCCGCCGGGCGCACGTAGCCGGTGGCGCGCACGCCCTGCTCGAGCAGCCAGGCTTCGTAGTCGAAGCCGTAGGGGTTGGCGTTGCCGTGCGGGCGCTGGAGGCGCACGACGAGCCGCCAGCGTTCGCCGGGTTCCACCGGCGAGGACAGGTCGCGCGGTGTGGGCGGGCCGTACCAGGAGATGGCGATGCGCCTGGGGACGGTGGCGTGGGGCGTCAGGACTTGTTCGACCCGGAAGTTGAAGCGGGCGCCGCCGTCGAACTCGTGGGGCAGGCTGTCGATGGTGCCGGTGATGAGGATGTCGGTGCCTTCCAGGGGGCGAGGCAGGCTGTCGGAGAGGGCGATGCCGGCAGCCAGGTTCGCCCAAGCCGCGCCGACGACGACACCGGCCGGCAGGATGGCGAGGCGGTGTCGGATCGCACACAAGGCTAACGCGGCCAGGACCGCTGCCGCTGCGATGCCTGGCGTGGGCAAGTCTGGCTGCGCCTGCAGCCAGCAAGCGCCGGCCATGAAGGCAAGGATGGCGCAACGCATGCGGGATGCCCTGTCGTGTTCGAGCCAGTTAGGTTTCGTTGCTCCACCAGGCACGGGATTTCACATGCGCCGACAGGCTCTCGCTGCTGGACATTCCACCCAGTGAAGGTGTTGCTCCAGCCGGTGGATGGGACCGCATGTTCATCCCCAGTGTCCGCGCTGGAAGTCGATGCGCATTCCCTACCGGACGTACGCGCACGCTACTGGCGATACGGTCCCACAGCTTCAGTACCGCGCCCTCTGACAGGCTGGACTGGACCGGCTTCCCCCCAATCACTGAATTGGTGCCCGACCCGAGCTCCAGCGCAAGCAGCGGCGCGTAGACATCGTGCTGCTTTCCTGTCACTTCGAACTGCATTGAATAGCCAGTAGTGAGATTCGGTTCTCGTACCTTGAGCACCAATTCTTCACCTACGAGGGTGTGGACGATCCGCTGTCGTTCGCGCAAGGTCGTGAATGCAAGCCTCATGTACAAGGGCTCACGCTTGGCTGACTTCGCGTTCCTTGCGAGAAGTCCTGGCGCTGGATCGGTTCCGGCCATCGAGTACAGGACAATATGAACGTCCGGGTGTCTCGGTAAGGCAGCGGACATCACGACGCTTTCGGTTTCAGCACTTTCATAGGGATCGCGAACGAATGTATGGCCAAGGCAAAATCCCGGCTCCCGATGTACTCCCGCCTCTGACAGTAGGGTCAGGCGAGCGAATAATCGCGCGAGTTCCTCGCCGCGCTCAACGCCCTGTCGCTTTGCCTCAGCGGCAACGCTGACGTTCGGGAACCGCAGCATTCCTCGGACGCTGAAATCTTCCGCCTCAATGATGCGCCCCCCGTCGAGCCCTTGGGCGCGCTGACGATCAAAAACCGCCACCTTGCCGGCCGCAACACCGAACTGCAGGGTTTTGGACCATTCAAGGCTGTTTTCTCCCAATTCGTCTCGCGTGGCGCCAACCTCCTCTTCCATCCGCCTGAGTCGGTTCCTGTAATTTTCATCAGATTCGGGAATTTCAGAAACGTCAAACCCCCCAACGAAGCCACCGCGAATGGTGACTTCCGCCTCGACAGGAAGATCGATGAGAAATCGACCCACACATACCGTCTTCATTTTTCCATCAGCGATTGCACCTGCTGTATTCGGTGTCATGTCCTCAGCAGCAATCGCCAGAAGGGCGCACGCAATCGCCAACCCGACAGAAGCGATCCGTTTTCCGCGCATTTTTTGTCCCGATTCCATAGGCCTCTCAAGAACTTGACGAGCGCTTTACCGACGGAGAGATTGCGCACTCACCCGTGACCTGAGCATCAGGTTAGAGAATTGTCTCCGCGCCAGGAGAAACGATCTGGAACTCTTCGATTTGTCCCGCGACCAGCCTGGGGGGTGGATCGCAGTTGCAGATACACAGATCGTCACTGAGCGCGTACTGCCTGCCTTCGAAACTATCGGAAAGGCGCGGGGCAACGCATTTGATGACTCCCTGCGTATCACAAACAGGACATTCGACAGGATCGCCCTCTCGTGCCAGCGACACTCCATCGACGGTGCTGAAATTGCTGCGCACGCTAACCACGCCGTCGCTTGTTGTGCGGTCCCCGGCGTTGATATAGAAGCGCCTGTAACTACTCATCACGGTCTCATCGGTGGAAACTGAGGAAAGAACCGGAGTCTAGACGAGCTGAAGAATCCGGGATTGTGCCGCCGCAAGCAATCAGCGCAACGATCAACAGGCAGGCCGCTCACACCTGCTCTGCATGTCCTCCCGGTGACGACAACGTTTTGGTGCTATGAGTGTTCAACGGGCGGAGCACCGCTATGCGGGAGAATTCCTTCGCCGGTGGTATGTTCACTTGCGTCATATGGGGTATCCGCCAAGCGCATCAGACGCCATGCGCTGCGTCTCTGGATAGCCTTTGGCGCATTCGCCGCCCGCCCGAATATGCCAGGCGCTACAGCGAATGTCGCGGGCGGAAGCAGGCTTCCAAGAGCGAACCACCGGGTGCCATCGAGTGCATGCGAATCTTCACATCGCCACCAGCCACTGGCTGGACACGGCAGCCCAGTTCCAGCAAAACTTCCAGGCGCTACGTGCTGGTGGGGAATATCACGCGACCCGGAGCCGATTGTTACGCTGGCGGAGCCGACGGGTGTGGTTCTTGCGAGTGGTACAGCAGGGGGAACACGTTGCCGGCTCCGTTTGTCAATCAGCCTCCACGCTGTGCGCTCGGACGTTTCGAAGCTCGGCTGAAGGCCCCTGAACCTTTCCCACACTGTGGGAGCCGACAATAGCAAGGCTTGTGGCATGCGATCTCCGTGTCTGATGTACTGGCGCGCCCCACCGAGCACTTCCGTGCCCCCCCTGCTGTCCGCACATTCCCACCAACCGCTCTCTGGACAGGAGTCACCTGCAAAAGCAGAGGTACCAATGGGAGTCAGCGACGCTTCCGTCACGCTCTTTTTCGTCTCGGACGGGCGGCGACGGAAGCTGGCCGCGACCTTGTCCCATAGACCGATCGCGGCGCCTTCTGACAGGGATGAAGAAACGGGGCCGTGCTTGCTTATGCCGGTATCCATTGTGAATGCAATATGTGGAACGAACACATCGTCTTCAGTGCCATTCACTTCCCACCAGAAGCTATACACGACGGCGTTATTGTCTTCAACAAAGCGCTCGACTAGCTCTTCACCAACGAGCCCACCAATGGTTCTCTGGTCTGCGCGAATGGTCGAGACACCCCCGCCAAGGTCGGCCGCAAATCTGGTGTTTGAATCCGCACTGCGCTCCAGAAGCCCTTGCTGGTCTGGCTCGGTACCTGCTGCGAGCATCAACTTGAAAGCAACATCCGGTCGGCTCGGAAGCCAGGCAGCCATCATGACTTCCTCACCTTGATCCGCATTCAAGGGATCACGGATATAGGCGCGATCGATACAGAATCCTGGTTCGGTCGGGATTGCATTGCTCGGGTTGGGTACCAGCTGCGAAATCAGTTTAAACAGGAGACTGATTGAATCCGGATTATAGAAGTCAGTTGAAAAATCGACACTGACGCCATTACCGTGTACCAATGCTTCGACCGCGACTCCTTCGTAACGATAGCGCTCTACGGTTAACCCATCAGATGACTGACCTTCGGTGACGGTTCGGCCATGCACGAATATCTTTCCAGTTACACCGTAGTCGTTCTTCACTTCCCGAATCATCTCCAGATTCTTGCGCCCCCCCGAACGGTCGGGGGTCGCTTCGATTTGTGCCTTGCGTTGGTTGACACGGGTTTGAAAGGCGTCATCCGTCTCTTCATGCGCAGCGATGTTTAATCCGGCGATTCTTGGGCGGGTGAGTTCATATTCGGCTTCCTCCGGGAGATCAACAAGGAATCTGCCGACGCATACGGATTTCATTTTCTCGGTCATACGCGCCACCTCGTGTTTATCCTGAACAGCTCCAGCCGCCCACGTACCCGCTAAAGCCGCGATCACAACCCCGGCTAGCACCCTGGCCAGCCTGGTCCGGAGAAAGCGCATCACGACATCTCCTGGACAATCTTCACGATCAAGCGAAGCGTCAGCATCAGCATGTCGTCATTGTTATACGACCCCTGGTGATCGAACCCCTGTGTTGCAAAGATTTGTTTGACCCTTCCAGACGGGCCGGCACCCGACTGCTTTGGCACGGTTCCATCGCCGCGCGTGTCCTGGGGTTCGGGCTCGAATTGCAATTCAACTCTGCCCTCGACCAACACTCGACGGTTCCACCCTGACGGCCGACCAACCAGCTCGCCAGCAGCAATATTGGATGTTGTCAGGGCGATTGGTGATCCGCCCCACTGGCGAGCTAGCCAGCGCATTTGCCCATAAGAACGCTTGTTCTGATCGTCTCCGTAGAAGACGTAAGTATTTGGGTGATAGTAATCGCCGAGCGTTCGATGGAAACGCTCAGCGGTGTCGATTGCTGCCCGGATAGCACGGGTTAAGTCTGTTGGTTCCCGAAATCTGCGCGCCGGATCAGCAAGTTTGAGGTCGATCAGCCGATACCAGCACCGGGTGTCTCGATACAAGTCGTATGGATTGGGCGCGATCTGGCTGGGTAATTTCAAGTAATCCGTGGCGATATCGCCGGACTGGGAATTCATTCGCGCGTCGCGGTTCGACACATGCTGGGGATTGCGGACTTTGGCAACGCGCACATGCAGCCACGGCCCCGGATAAAGGTGGTTCGGCAGAAGTTCGAGCGCCCCTGGCGCGGTGGCCAGCACAGGGGTCGTCTTGTCGGGAGTTGCGCCAAGAATCTTCGCGATCCCTAATGCACTGAGATGCTCGAATCCTTCATTGCTCGGGCTGGAGGACTCGGTGCCGCAAGCAATCCGCCGGTAGGCGGCTGGGGCCCCCAGGGCTGGCATCACGCCATGAATTACTCCCGCAATCTTCTCGGGAATGCGCTTCGCGCATGCACGGGCGACGAATCCGCCCATGGAATGCGTAATGAGAATGACCTTTTCACACCGGCGCTTCGATTTCCGCCATGAATCCATGATCTCCCGAATTCGCTTCTCGAGATGTCTTGAAGAAGTATCGCAGTCTTCGAGCCAGTTGTACCCAACCGCGTAGACTGGATAATATTGCGTTGCATGTTTCTCTAGCTGTGCCTCGGTCAAAGCGGCAAATTCGCGTACGCCCCACCTTGTCGCCTCGAACGACATGACTTGTTTCCAGTGCGGTTGGACGAACCGGCGCTTGGTCTGGTCATCAGAGCCGAAGGTCTGGTTTAGCCGGGTCTGCAGGGCATGGAGGAGGATGCCGTATGAATCCGCATGAACTTCGCCCCAACCACGCTGCCGCACCTCGGCCTCGGTCAGCACATAACCGTCTTCGGTATCAGGAAGAACAACCGTTCCGCTGTCATCGACCTCCAGCGTCGCTGGATTGAATAACTTCTGCCGATCCCTCGGCGAAATTTTGTCCCACTTGAGGGCTGCTCGCGCACCATCCTGGTTTCCATTTGGTGGGCGCCATGCGGCGGCCCCGGGAGAGAGAATGGCGTTGCGCTCATCCTGCTGCTTACCCAGGATGGGTTTTCGTTTTGCCCTTAAATTGGTCCCCATGATCCCCGGTACGACAATGACCGGAACGATCGTATTGGGCGGCATCAAGCCAAGTCCACGAATCGTGTACTCCGCTGACGACAGGAAGGAGTTGACCTCCCACCCCCCATTGGCCAATGGCACGAGTGGCGGCAATGGCCTGGTCGGCTCACCCATGACGGATCCGACCAGTCAAACCGAAGCGGGAAGAAGTTCGAAGCGCACGGGGCCGAGCGAATCGCTCAGCACCAGCGCCGTCCGGCCCTGCTCATCGCTCACTCCCTCGACCGTCCGGCCGTCGCTGAGATGGGCGATGTAGCTTTGGTTGGGAATCGGTTCGCGGGTCTGGAGGTGGCGCAGCACGAGCCGTTCATCGGTGCGCAGCGCGGCGCTTCCAAACTGGAGTTTGGTCGGGTCGCCGCCCCCGGGACCCATCCGTGCCAACGAGCTCGCTTTTATGACATGCTCACCGGCGCTCTGTTGGCTGATCGTGCTGTCGGACCATTCGGTCTGTGCTCCCTGCGAAACGATCCGGACCACAGGCGCTTCGATATGGATCGCTTCGGCCGAAATCAGGCTGATCCGGCGTGACGACTTGACCTCAACCGTCCCCTGGTGCGCTTCAAGCGTAATATTTCCGCGGCCGGCAACGATTTTTGCCCCCATGGCGTGGGCATAGGCGCTGATTCCACGTGCCGCGCGCAGGAAGACGTTACGCCCGCCCGTTATCCTGGCATCCGCGCCGCTCACAAGATCAATCTGGCTTTCGGAGCCGATCGATACGGTGTCCTGGCTGGCCAGGATAATGCCTGCCGGCGCGGTCACGGCGACGATCGGCTCTGCTCCCTGGTCTCCCGGAGCGACGTTCGAGCCCTGGTCCCAGCGTTTGAGCTTTTCCGTGAGGTCGTCAAGACGCCGGCTTCCCGCTTCATCGCCGGTATGCTGCTCCGCCAGCTTGGCAAGCTCCTCCACGACACTTTGCATCAGTTCGGCCAGGCCGACCAGGCCGGTACGCGCCAGCTGCGTGCCTTCGCCCCTCGGCGACGCTTCGGCGGTCAACAGCACGCCTTCCTTGCCACGGATAGCGACGCTGTGGTCGCTTCGCAGCTCGGCGCCTTCCCCGCGCGCCGCTGCGCTTCCGTTGGCTTTCGGCTGCGTCAACCATCCCAGATTGAGCTGGGTGGCGCCATGGTCGCTGGACAGCTGGGCGCTGATTTCGCCCCGGGTGTCGTCGAAGCGCAGCTGGTTTCCGCGCTGCCCGCCTATCTCCCGTGTCCGTGTGCCCGACAGGTACCGGTTCCCGGGCAGGGCGCCCTGCGTACTCAGTGCCGCCGGTTCCGCGCGCTGGTTGAACACCTGGGAAAGAATGACTGGCCGGTCGGGGTCGCCACCGAGGAAAGCCACCAGCACCTCGCTGCCGACACGTGGCAGCGACACGGTGCCGCATTGGTTACTCCCCGGCCCATTCCCCGCCCAGCTCGACGCCACCCGCACCCACGCCGAATCCGCCGGCGTATCCGACGCCCCCGCCCCGTGCGCATGCTTGTGGTCCCCCAAGCGCATGCCCGGGAAGCGAATCTTCACCCGCCCCAGCGCGTCGCAGTGCACTTCCTCGCCCGCCGGCCCGGTGACGACCGCGCTCTGGAGCTGCGGATGCGGCAGGTCGCTGCGCGGGTCGAATGCCGGCACCAGCGCGATGCCGCGGCGGATGGCGTCGAAGCGCATCCGCACCCGCACGCCGTCGCCGGCCACCGGATGCTCGTTGGGCTCCAGCATGGCCTGCTGCGGGCTGTACGGCCCCATCAGGCGCCGCACCCGGGCCGACAGGTCGGCCGGCAGGTTGTTTTCGGCCTCCATCCAGACGGCGGTGACGACGAAGTCGCGCTCGGCTTCCGGGTGGCTGTCGATTTCGGGGTGGTCGGTGAGCGTGAAGTATTCGCCGGCGCACAGGTCGCGTACGCTGCCCTCGCCGTGGAAGCACTTGGTGTCGAACTCGTGGCGGTTCATGCGCACCTGGCCGAGCCGCCAGTGGTCTTCGACGTCGTTGCCGGCGTGCGGCATTTCCACCAGGTAGTCGTCCAGCGTGGCGGCCAGTGCGTTGCCGCTGCGGCCCTGGTCGGCCATGCTGCGCGCGGTGGTGGTCATGAACTGGGTGCCCGACGGGTTGCGGTAGTCCCAGCTGTGGCGCGTGATGCTGCCCGGCTGCAGGCGGCGCGCGGCGCACCAGGAGACGATGGTGTCGCGCTGTTCGGTGGCGTCGTCGCGGTGGTAGCGCACCGCGCCGGCGGCGCTGCGCGGCAGCGAGGCGGCGTCGGACAGCAGCACCAGGGTGTGGGCGGGGGTGTCGTCAGGTTCCTGGTCGGCGCTGCCTGCGCGGGCGCGCCCCGGGCGGAAGGTCCAGGCGATGCCGCGCCGCTTGAGCAGGCGGCGCACGAAAGCGGCGTCGGATTCGTTGTACTGCATGGTCTGTTCGCGCGGCGGGTACTGGCGCATGTCGAACAGGGGGTCGAGCTCGTAGTCGAAGGCGCTGGCCATGACGCTGTTGGATTGGCGCCACTCGTCGAACAGCACCTGGACGATTTCGAGCTCGTTCTGGTAGCGGAACACGCGGCTGTTGATGCGCTTTTCCATCACCGCCAGGGCGTCGCGCAGCACCAGCTGGTAGACCGCCAGGCCGCCGTCGTGGTCGCCGGCGCGGGCTTCGGCGACGATGCCGCAGATGCTGCGCAGCTGGCCGCGGTCGGTTACCAGCTGCAGTTCGGCCGGGAGGGCGATGAGTTCCTTGAGCGGCAGGCGTGGCGTGTCGGCCACGCAGGTGATGAGGTATTCGAAGCCGCCGCAGACCGATTCGTGCCCCTGGATGCGCTGCGGGAGCAGCAGTTCGTCAGCCAGGTGGTCCGCATGGCCCAGGCGCAGCCGGATCGGCCGGTGCGCGGTCGTCAGCGACTTCTCGTGCCGCACCATCCGCAGGAATTCGCTTGCGCTGTCCAAGTCCATCTCCCCATGCTCGTAGCTGCGGCGGCAGCGAAGAATGCATATTGGCAGATGGTTGGATTGAGGCATTGCGTCGCCTCAGCAGCCCCAGTGTGAACTTAGCGATACAACCACGGTCGGAGCGGGCTGGACAGCCGGGAAGCGCGGAAGTTTAGTAGCAAGCCTACTAACTTTGCGGGAAGCCGGCCAGCCGCGGGATCGCCGCCAGCGTATTGCGGTGGACCGCCGCGCGCACCTCGTCCACGCCGATCCCGCGCAATTGCGCCAGCGCGGCGCCGATGGCCGGCAGCTGGTCGGGCGTGTTGCGCCCCGGGTGGATCCAGCTGGGCGGGATGTCCGGCGAATCGGTCTCCAGCACGATGGACGACAGCGGCAGTTCGGTCGCCAGCCGCCGGATCTGCAGGGCCCGGGTAAACGTCATGGCGCCGCCGAAGCCCAGGTGAAAGCCCAGGTCGATGAAGGTCTGCGCCTGCTGGAAGCTGCCGTTGAAGGCATGGGCGATGCCGCACGGGGGGCGGACCTGGCGCAGGTGTTTCAGCACCTGGTCCTGGGAGCGGCGCACGTGGGTCATGACGGGCAGCCCGAGGTCGCGCGCGATGCGCAGCTGCTCGCGAAAAAAACGCTCCTGCTTCACGCGCATGTCGGGCTCGCACAGGGCGGGAATGAAGAAATCCAGGCCGATCTCGCCAATGCCGACAAAACGCGGATCCTCCATCGCCGCCTGGGCGGCGCTGCGCAGCACCTCCAGGTCTTCATCGCGGGCCTGCGGCACGCAGATCGGGTGGATGCCCAGCGCGTAGGTGACGTTGGGCGCGCGGGCGGCCAGGCTGGCCACCGCGCCAAAATTCCCGCGCTCCACCGCCATCGCCACGATCGCCGACACCCCGGCCTGCGCGGCCTGGGCGGCAACGTCCAGCGATTGCTCCCCGAATTCGCGGGCGTCGAGGTGGCAATGGGTGTCGATCCACATGGCCTAGCCCTCCACCGCCTCGAGCCCGTGTTCGGTGAGGCGGAAGATCCGGTCGCAGCGGCGCGCCAGTTCCATGTCGTGGGTGACGATCACGAAGGCGGTGCCGAGGGTGCGCGAGAGCTCCAGCATCAGATCAAAAATGACCTGGGCGGTGCTGTGGTCGAGGTTACCGGTCGGCTCGTCGGCCAGCACGCAGGCAGGTTCCGTGACCAGGGCGCGCGCCAGCGCCACGCGCTGGCGTTCGCCGCCGGACAGCTCGCCCGGGCGGTGCACCACGCGCTTGCCCAGGCCCACGCGCCCTAAAATCGCTTCGGCCTTGGCCAGCGCCGCCTCGCGCTTTTCGCGCCGGATCATCAGCGGCATCATCACGTTGTCGAGCGCCGAGAATTCCGGCAGCAGGTGGTGGAACTGGTAGACGAAGCCCAGCGACGAGTTGCGCAGGTCGCCGCGGCGCGATTCCGACAGCGTAGCGAAATCCTCGCCCAGCAGCGTCACCGCGCCGGTGGATGGCGTATCGAGCCCGCCCAGCAGGTGCAGCAGGGTCGACTTGCCCGAGCCGGAGGCGCCGACAATCGCCACCCGTTCGCCGCGGTGGATCGCGAAGTCGATGTTGTCCAGCACCTTGACCGTGTAGTCGCCCTGCTTGAAGGTCTTGCCCAGGTTGCGGCAGGACAGGACAGGAACGGTTGAATCATTCATAACGCAGCGCCTCCGCAGGTTTTACGCGCGACGCCGCCCAGCTTGGGTAGAGGGTCGCAGCAAACGCCAGCAGCACGGATACGCCGCCGATCTTGAAAACGTCCGGCCAGCGCAGGTCGGACGGCACCGCGCTGATCAGGTAGATATCTTTCGACAAGAACTGCACTCCCAACAAATGTTCGATAAACGGGACGATGACGTCGATGTTCAGGGCCACCAGCACGCCGCCGCCGACACCGAGCAAGGTGCCGAGGATGCCCACCAGCGCGCCCTGCACCATGAAGATCTTCTGGATCGAGCGCGGCGAAGAACCCAGGGTGCGCAGGATGGCGATGTCGGCCTGCTTGTCGGTCACCGTCATCACCAGCGTGGACACCAGGTTGAAGGCGGCCACCGCGATGATCAGGGTGAGGATAATGAACATCATCTTCTTTTCGGTCTGTACGGCGGCGAACCAGTTGGCGTTGAGCTTGGACCAGTCGCGCATTTCCAGGCTGCCCGGCATCGATTGCTTCAGCTCCCTAGCCACGACCGGCGCCTCGTGCATGTCGGCGATGCGCAGGCGCAGGCCCATCGGCGCGTCCAGGCGCTCCATGCGCTGCGCGTCTTCCACGTTCACGAACGAGAGCGCCGCGTCGAATTCGAAATGGCCCGCCTCGAAAATGCCGGACACCGTGAAGCTGCGGCTGCGCGGCAGCAGGCCGGCCGGCGTCACCTGGCCCTTGGCCAGCAGCATGGTGACCTTGTCGCCCACGTTCACATTGAGCGCGCGCGCCAGCGCGTAACCCAGCACGATGTTGAAGGAGCCCGGCTTGAGCGAATCGAAACTGCCCTGGCGGACCTGCCGGGCGATATCCGACACCTTGGGCTCTTCGCTCGGCAGCACGCCGCGGATGACGGACGGGCGCATCACGCCCTCGCCCACCAGCATGCCCTGGGTTTCCACGAAGGGCGCGACGCCGCGCACCGCCGGGTTCTTCATGGCCTCGCGGCCGGCGGCGCGCCAGTCGGGCATGCTGCCGGACTGGTCGAACACCTCGATATGGGCCAGCACCGACAGCATGCGGTCGGTGACTTCCTTCTGGAAGCCGTTCATCACCGACAGCACGATGATCAGGGCGGCCACGCCCAGCGCAATGCCGGAGACGGAGATCAGGGAAATGAAGGAAATGAAGCTGTTACGGCTGCTACCCTTGCCGCCGCGCGTGTAGCGCAGGCCGACCAGCCATTCGTAGGGCAAATTCTGGGTAATTCTCATGGTCTCCGGGTCTGTTCTGCGAGGGCGCAGTGTGCCATAGATAGCGCATCCATGGCAGGGGTGGTCGGGATCGGATGCTCAGTCATAGCGCAGGGCTTCGGCCGGCTTCACGCGCGAGGCAGACCAGCTCGGGTACAGGGTCGCCAGGAAGGCCAGCAGCACGGCCACGCCGCCGATCCAGCCGACATCGGCCCAGCGCAGGTCGGACGGGATCTCGCTGATCAGGTAGACCTCCTGCGACAGGAACTGCACGCCCAGGGCGCGCTCGATGAAGGGCACGATGACGTCGATATTGAGCGCCACCGCCACGCCCAGGCTCACGCCCAGCGCCGCGCCCAGCACGCCCACCAGGGTGCCCTGCACCATGAACACCGTCATGATCGAACGGGGCGAGGCGCCCAGGGTGCGCAGGATCGCGATGTCCGACTGCTTGTCGCGCACCGTCATGACCAGGGTCGAGACCAGGTTGAAGGCGGCCACCGCGACGATCATGGTCAGGATGATGAACATCATGCGCTTCTGCGACTGCACGGCCGCGAACCACATCGCATTGACCTTCGACCAGTCGCGGATGAACAGTTCTCCCGACATGCTGCGCTGGAGTTCGGCCGCCACGCGCGGGGCCTGGTGCATGTCGGCCAGGCGCAGGCGCAGCCCGGCCGGCGCGCCGGTGCCGGCCAGCTGCTCGGCGTCCTCGATGTTGGCGAAAGCGAGCGAGGAGTCGAACTCGAAGTGGCCCGCCTCGAAAATGCCGGCCACGGTGAGCGGCCGGGTGCGCGGCATCGCGCCCTGGCCGGGCGCGATGCCGGGCGCGGCGCCGGAGGCCATCAATAAGGTCACGCGGTCGCCCGGCCCGACGTCGAGCGAGGTGGCAAGCGCGCGGCCGATGATGATGTTGTAGGAACCCGGCTGCATGGCGTCGAAGCGCCCTTCGCGCATGTGCTTGGCCACGTCCGACACCTTGACTTCCTGGGCCGGGTCGACGCCGCGCAGCAGCACCGGCTTCATCACGCCGTCGCTGAGCAGCATGGCCTGGCTTTCGGCGAAAGGCGCGGCGGCGCGCACCTCGGGGTTGCGCAGCGCTTCCTGGGCGGAAGTCCGCCAGCCCGGCATTTCGCCGCGGGCGTCGAACACTTCCACATGGGCCAGCACCGACAGCATGCGGGCCGTCACTTCCTTCTGGAAGCCGTTCATCACCGACAGCACCACGATCAGGGCGGCCACGCCGAGCGCGATGCCGGCCACCGAGGCCATCGAGATGAAGGAAATGAAGCTGTTGCGCCCGCTGCGCTTGCCGGCGCGGGTGTAGCGCAGGCCGACCTGCCATTCGTAGGGCAGCTTGTGGGTAATGCTCATGAAATCCCGTCAATACTATTATTGGTTTGCCAACCCGACAGTTTGCCAGACATCGGCCGATCATGGCGCAGAAAATGGCGGCTGCGGTGTGGCCAGCCATGGCCGAAGACGGCCCGCGCCCGTTCGCGCAAGCCGTATTTGCCCTAGAATAGCGGGATGTCCCAAATCACGCTCGTCCTGCCCTACCTGCTCCCGCTTCCCGAATTCGCGCCCGACCTGGTGCGCGCCCTGCAGACCCCGATGCTGGCTTCCCTGCTGGCCCGCAGCACCGCCCACGAACGCGGCAGCGCGCCGGACACCTCGCTCGCCCTGCCCCACGAGCAGTGGCTGGCGCGCGCGCTCGGCCTGTCGCCAGAAGGCCGGCCAGCCTTCGCGGCGGCAGCCATGCGCGGCTTCGGGCTCGAGCCGGCCGGCGGCACCTGGTTCATCGTCAGCCCGGCCCATATCCAGATCGCGCGCAGCCATTCGATGATGACCGATGCGCGCCACCTCGGCCTGCTTGAAGAGGAAAGCCGCGCGCTGTACGATGCCGCTCGAGGGCTGTGCGAAGAGATCGGCCGGCCGCTGCTGTATGGCGACGCCGGCACCTGGTTCCTGCGCGCCGACGACTGGGCCGGGATCGGCATCGCCACCCCGGACACCGTGGCCGGCATGGACCTGACCGATTTCGTGCCGCGCGGCGCCGCCGCCCTGGCTTACCGCAGGCTGCAGAACGAGGTGCAGATGGCCTGGTACACCCACCCGGTGAACACCGCCCGCGAAGCGCGCCGCCTGCCGGTGGTGAATGCGTTCTGGCTGTGGGGCGCCGCCAGCGATCCCGGCCCGGCCGCCGGCAACCTGGCCAGCACCGGCGTGCCCGGCTGGCTGCGCGCGCTTTCGAACCGCCACCTCGATTCCCCGGGCGCGCTCGATGGCGCGCTGGCCCAGGACGGCATGCTGGTGGTCGGCAGCCTGGCCGACGCGGCGCTCGCCGCCGACTGGCACGCCTGGCTGCAGGGCGTGCAGCAGCTGGAAGAGAAACTGTTCGCCCCGCTGCACGCGGCGCTGGTGCAGGGCCGCATTCGCAAGCTGCGCCTGGTCCTGAGCAGCCGCGAAGCCATTGCCGAATTCACCACGACCGCCATGGCCCAGCGCGCATTCTGGCGCCGGCCGACCCTTGAACGACTGACCTGAGAACCCTTTGAGCATCACGACCCGCATCAGCACCCGTCCCTGCCCGTTCCGCGCCTCCGAAATGCTGCGCCAGGGCGGGATCCACCCGGTCCTCGCACGCATCTACGCCGCGCGCGGCCTGCTCGACGCGCGCGAACTGTCGAGCGAGCTGGCGGCCCTGGTGCCGCCGTCCGGACTGAAGCACATCGATACCGCCGCCGTGTTCCTCGCCGATGCGATCGCCGCCGGCAAGCGCATGACCATCGTCGCCGACTACGACTGCGACGGCGCCACCGCCTGCGCCACCGCCCTGCGAGGCCTGCGCATGATGGGCGCGCAGGTCGACTACATCGTGCCGAACCGCTTCGAGTATGGCTACGGCCTCACGCCCGAAATCGTCGAGCTCACCGCGCGCGAAAAAGCGCCCGACATCATCATCACGGTCGACAACGGCATCGCCAGCATCGACGGCGTGCTGGAAGCCAACCGGCGCGGCATCGAGGTGGTGGTCACCGACCACCACCTGCCGGGCGACGCGCTGCCGGCGGCGCGCGTGATCGTCAACCCCAACCAGCCCGAGTGCGGCTTCCCGAGCAAGCACCTGGCCGGCGTGGGCGTGGTGTTCTACGTGCTGCTGGCGCTGCGCGCCGAGATGCGCAAGCGCGGCATGTTCGACGCCGCCACCCAGCCCAAGCTCGACAGCCTGCTCGACCTGGTGGCGCTGGGTACCGTCGCCGACGTGGTGCGGCTCGACTCCAACAACCGGATCCTGGTCGCGCAGGGCATCAAGCGCATGCGCGCCGGCCGCATGCATGCGGGCGTGGCCGCGCTGTTCCGCGTGGCCGGTCGCGAGGCGCGCTCGGCGTCGCCCTTCGACCTCGGGTTTGCGCTCGGTCCGCGCCTGAACGCGGCCGGCCGGCTGGACGACATGTCGCTTGGTATCGAATGCCTCGTCACCGACGACCCCGGGCGCGCCTGGGCCATCGCCCAGCAGCTCAACGAGATCAATCTCAAGCGCCGTGAGATCGAAGCCGAGATGCAGGACACCGCCCTGCTCCACCTCGACAGCTTCGAGCCCACCAGCGCCAATACCATCAGCGTGTTCGACCAGGGCTGGCACCAGGGCGTGATCGGTATCGTCGCCTCGCGCCTGAAAGAAAAATTCTTCCGCCCGACGATCACCTTCGCCCCCGGCAATGAAGGCTGGATCAAGGGTTCGGGGCGCTCGATCCCGGGCTTTCACATGCGCGACGCGCTGGACCTGGTGTCCAAGCGGGTGCCGGGCCTGATCGACAAGTTTGGCGGCCACGCGATGGCAGCGGGCTTGACCATCCGCGCCGAGCATTTCGACAGCTTCGCCCAAGCCTTCGAGGCGGTGGGCAGCGCCTGGCTTACCCAGGCGCAGCTGGAACGCATCGTCGAAACCGACGGGCCGCTCGAGGACGAGTACTACTCGACCCAGTTCATCGAGCAGATCGATGGACAGGTGTGGGGCCAGGGCTTCGCGCCGCCGGTGTTCTGCGACGAGTTCCGGGTGGTGAGCCAGCGCATCCTGAAGGAGCGACACCTCAAGCTGTTATTGGAAAAGAACGGCCGGCGCTACGACGCGATCTGGTTCGGGCATAACGAGAGCCTGCCGGACCGGGCGCGGGTGGCGTTCCGGCTCGATGCCAATGAATACAATGGCGTGACGAAAGTGCAGCTGCTCGTCGAGCATGCGGAAGCCGCGTAGGGTGGTCGGCTTCGCCGACCGCGCGTTCAAACAGTAGGTGCATTCAAGCGACGCTGTCGTTCACGCGTCAGCTGAACGCGCGGCCGGCAGAGCCGGCCACCCTACTTTTTAGTGGGCGGGCCGAAATCGGAACCGCGGTCGAACACCACTTTCCACTGCCCCGGCGCTTCCAGGCGCCAAATCGAATTGAAGCGGCCGATGCGCTGGCCGGCCGCGTTATAAATCGGTCCGCCGCTATAGGCCAGCGTGCCCGAATCCACCACCTCGACCTCTTCCGGCTCCCACGAGAACGGCGCCTGCGGCTTGTCGTAAAACTGACGCCAGCCCTTGCTGATCGCTGCCTTGCCGCGCAGGGGCCCGTCGGTACCGAAGAAGATCGCCTCGTCGGCCAGGAAACGGCTGAAACCGGCGAAGTCGCGCGCCTTCATGGTGGCGGCGAAGGCGCGCTCCGTGTCCATTACCTGTTTCTTCAGGTCGCTGTTGGAATCGCGGGCATTGCCGGCCGCTGCCGCCGTCAACAGGCAGGCGGTCAACAGGGATAGCGTACGCAGGCGCATGGGGAATCCTTTCTAAACCTTTTCCGTTTGGCAAGGTTTGCGATTCTGTCACGGGTGCGCACGCCTGACAACCGGCAGTTGCAATCCTTCCGGAATCGGAGTATAAAGGGTCCAATTACGGAGGATACCATGAGCCTAGCCTACTCCTACCCCAAGAGCCGATTCGAGCCGGCCGTGCTGGTCGACCTCAATTCGCGCACCGAGCGCGAGCGGCTGTCGCGTTCGGCCCTGATGGGCTTCTTCAAGCTGGCGGCAAGCTGGCAGGTACGCGACGACGATGCGCGCGAGCTGCTCGGCGGCCTGTCCTCTTCCTCATACTACGACTGGAAGAAAAACCCCGACAGGGTGCTGGAAGTCGACCGCATCACGCGCGTGTCCTACCTGCTGGGTATCTACAAGGCCCTGCACATCTTGTATGGCGACAAGCTCGCCGACGAATGGGTGCATCTTCCCAATACCAACCCGGTCTTCGCCGGCCGCACGCCGCTGGCCTATATGCTGGCCGGCGGCCTGATCGCCATGCAAACGGTACGCAAACTGCTGGACGCGCGCCGCGGAGGCCTCTGATCTTGCCGGTGCTGCATAAACTCACCCAGTTGCGCCAGTTCGACACCTGCCGCCTGATCCCGTCGCGCTTCGCCGACGTCGAGGATTCCGTCCTGGCGCCGCTGGCCGACAGTGACAGCGTCCTGCGCGACCTGTTCGACCTCGACAACGCCACCAACGAACGCCTGCGCGGCGAGTCCGGCCTGCTACCGGGCATCGGCATGGACGAACTGGTGTTCGGCGTGCCCAACTTCCGCATCATCAATGCGGCCTACACCTACGCCCGCCCCGAAGGCAGCCGCTTCAACGACGGCGAACGCGGCGCCTGGTACTGCGCCTTCGCGGCCGAGACCGCGCTGGCGGAAGTCATTTTTCATAAGACCGTCGAATACGTGGAGATCGGCCGCTTCGACGACAGCGTGAGCTACCAGATGCTGCTGGCCGACTTCAGCGCCGGCTTCCACGACCTGCGCGGCGTGGAAGCGCACATGGCCTGCCTCGACCCGGCCAGCTATGTCGCCTCGCAGGGCCTGGCCGCCGCGCTGCTGGAACGCGGCTCGATGGGCATCATCTACCCGAGCGTGCGGCATCCGGGCGGCACCAACCTGGCCTGCTTCCGCCCCGCACTGGTCGGCAATGTGCGCAAGGCCCAGACCTATCGGTTAACATGGGCGGGTTCGCCGCAACCGGCGGTCGAGATCATTTAGCGAGTTTTGCATGAAGACCAATCCAGACAAAGACACCGAACTGCACGACAAGATCAACCGCGAGACCGGCCGCGTGAAGTGGAGCGAACTCGATCGCCATTTCGCCAGCGGCTCGGTGATTTATGTGAGCCAGGAGCTGGACCTGATCGACGTGGCGCTGCGGGTGGCGCACGACGACAAGGCCAGCATCGCGAAATGGATGGCGGCGGGCAGCGTGGCCAAGGTCTCCGATGTGCAGGCGGCGACGTGGCATGCGGCGGATGCGACGCTGTGGGCGTCGGTGGTGAGTCCGTTTGTGTTGGTGCAGGCGGAGAAGGTGGCGTTGCACTAGGGGTGATCGACGAACTTGGGTACCGGCCTTCGCCGGTACCCAATTTTGCAAGCAAACCACTAACGCTTCCCCTCCCCCCGATGCGTCAACGCATGCGCCGCCCTGCGCATCAGCTGCGCCGCGCGCTCCGGGTCCTGTTCCATCAGCGCCAGCTGCTGCCACGCCTCCGGATAGTCCAGCTCCGCCGCCGCCTCCAGCCAGCGCCGCGCAGCCGCTTCGTCGCGCGGCACGCCCTGCCCCTCCAACAGCATATTGGCCAGCATGAACATCGCCTCCGGCATCCCGCGACCGGCGGCAACCCCTAACCAGTGCACCGCCAGCGCGCCATCTCCGCCGCCGCGGTAGGCCAGGCCACGGCGATACGCGATATCGCCTTCGTCGCCATGCTGCGCCATCGCCGGCTGCGCCAGCAGCGCGCAGGCCAGCAGGGCTGCCAAGGGCCGCTTCATTTCGACAGGTCCACCGCGTACAGCGCCGTCCCCTTGCCACGTCCGTCATCGGCCGCCACCTGGCTCACGTTGTGCAGCCCCGCCGCATGCGCCAGTTCCACCATGCCCGGCGCCGACGAAAACACCACCGGCCCGGCCGTCTTCACGGGCGCAAAGCGCCAGCTGCGCGCCGTGCCGTTGGCCGCGCGGCTCAGGCGCTTGGCCTCGCGCACGTAGGCGATCAGGATGTCGCGGTTGTTGTCGGGCGAGGCGATCACGGTGCGGCTGCCGTCCAGGCCGGGGAAGTTGCCGCCGCCGCTGGCGCGGTAGTTATTGGTCGCCACCAAAAATTCCTGGTCCGCCGCCACCGGCTTGCCGCGCCAGGCCAGCTTGACGATGCGCTCGCCCGGCGCGCGGGTGACGTCGATCTCGTACGACACGTCGCTGGAGGTGATGGTATCGAAGTTATAGCTCGGCACCGCCGTATTGACCAGCGGCTGCGGCGCGGTTTTCAACGGATCGATCGTGTTGAAACGCTGCGCCGCCTTCTCCAGCCAGGCCTTGAGCTGGGCGCCGTCCACCTTCACGGCGTACAGCGCGTTCGGGTACAGGTACAGGTCGGCCGCATTGTTCAGCGCCAGGTCGCCGGACTTGACGTCGGTGTAATCCGCCGGGCCGGCCACGCCACTCTTGAACGGCGCCGACACCGACAGCACCGGCAGGTCCTTGTACTGCGGCAGGTTGGCGGCGACGTACTTCGCCACGTAGGCCGCCTGCGCCTGGTTCACGATCTCGATGGCCGAGCCGTCGCCCACATCGGCAAAATAGCTCGACATGCGGAAGTCGGTCGAGCCCACCGGCGTCTTCACGTAGCGGATCGTCGCTTCATGTTCTTCCTTCACCAGCGCCAGGATGGCCGGGTCGGCATCGACGAAGGCCTTGTCGCCCGTCTGCGCCGCGCGCGCCTGGACGAGCGTCTTGTCCTTCTCGACGCTCCAGCGCCGGCCGTCGTGTTTCAGGTGCAGCTGGACCACGCCCAGGTGCTTGCCCCACAGGTTGGCCATCACGGTCGGCACGCCGTGCACCAGGCCTTTGGCCTTGTCCACGCCCGGCAGGTTGAATTGCGGGACGGTGCTGGCCGCGTTCGGGAACAGCTGGTGCGAATGACCCAGCAGCATGGCGTCGATGCCCGGCACCTGCGCCAGGTGCCAGTTCGCGTTCTCCATCGATGGTGTATAGGGGCTGGCATCGAGGCCGCCGTGCGAGATGGCCACGACCAGGTCGGCGCCTTTCCTGCGCATCTCCGGCACATACTTGAGCGCCGCCTCGCGCACGCCTTGCGTGTATACGCGCCCTTCCAGCCAGCGCTTGTCCCAGGACATGATGGTCGGCGGCGTGAAGCCGATGATCCCGACCCGCACGATCGCCGTCACCGGCTTGCCCTTGGGGTCGAACGCGCTGACCTGCTTGTCGATGATCGTATAGGGGCTGAACAGCGGCTTCTTCGTCTGGCTGCTGTAGACGTTGGCCAGCACCATCGGGAAGGCCGGGCCGGCGCACCTTTTCGGCTGGTCGACGCCGGCCACCTGGAAGCGGTTCCCGGTCACCTGGCTCAGGAATGCCAGCCCGTAGTTGAATTCGTGGTTGCCGATCGCCGCGCCGTCGTATTTCAGGCGGTTCATGATCTTGTAGATGCCCAGCGTCTGGTCGCAGCGCAGCGGTGCGACCTGGGCCTGGTAGTCGGCCAGTGCATTGCCCTGGATCGTGTCGCCATTGTCCAGCAGCAGGGTGTTGGCGAATTCCTTGCGCGCCTGCGCGATCAGGGTCGCGGTGCGGTCCAGGCCATGCGAGGGCTCGGCCACCAGCTTGTAGTAGTCGTAGCCGACCACGTTCGCATGCAGGTCGGTGGTTTCCAGCACGGCCAGGGTCACGCTGGTGCCGGCGGCGGGCTTGGCGGCCAGTGCCGGTGCGCTGATGAGCAGGGGGACGAGCGCGATGCAGGTTTGATAACGCAATGGGGTAGCCATGGTGTCTTTGGAGGGGAGAATCGGGCGATGATAAGGCAGCGCCGTGCTATGGGGCAAGCGCGTCCACCCCGGCGCCAGCGTATCGGGCGTACTGGGGTATAATCGAAGGTTCGATTTAACCTACTCACCGGACTGCCAAACACCATGGAAGCTGAACGCATCAACGCCATCTCCGCCCTGCTGAACGACCTGACGGGTCGCGAGGCCGAACTTCGGAGGTATCTTTGACTTCGACCGGAAGTCAGAGAAACTAGAGCAGGTCAACGAAGAACTGGAAGACCCGACCGTCTGGAACGACCAGAAGCGGGCCCAGGACCTCGGCAAGGAAAAGAAGGCCCTCGAGGCCGTCGTGCTCACGCTCGAAAAAGCCAGGACCGACTTGGCTGACGCCTCCGACCTGTTCGCCATGGCGCGCGAAGAAGGCGACGACGACACCCTGGAGGCCATCGGCGGCGACGCGGAAGCCATCCAGAAGATCATCGAGGCGATGGAATTCCGCCGGATGTTCAGCAACCCGATGGACCACGCCAGCTGCTTCATCGACATCCAGGCCGGCGCCGGCGGCACCGAAGCCCAGGACTGGGCCTCGATGCTGCTGCGCCAGTACCTGCGCTATTGCGAACGCAAGGGCTTCAAGGCCGAGATCCTGGAACAGTCCGAGGGTGAAGTCGCGGGCATCAAGACCGCCACCATCAAGGTCGACGGCGAGTACGCCTATGGCCACCTGCGCACCGAGACCGGCGTGCACCGCCTGGTGCGCAAGTCGCCGTTCGACTCGGCCAATGGCCGCCACACCTCGTTCACCTCGCTGTTCGTGTACCCGGAAGTGGACGACTCGATCGAAATCGAGATCAACCCGGCCGACGTGCGCATCGACACCTACCGCGCATCCGGCGCGGGCGGACAGCACATCAACAAGACCGACTCCGCGGTGCGCCTGACGCACGGCCCGTCGGGCATCGTGGTGCAGTGCCAGAACGACCGCTCGCAGCACCGCAACAAGGCCGAAGCCTGGGACATGCTGCGCGCCAAGCTGTTCGAGCTCGAGATGCGCAACCGCATGAGCGAACAGCAGAAACTGGAAGACTCCAAGACCGACGTCGGCTGGGGCCACCAGATCCGCTCCTACGTGCTGGACCAGTCGCGCATCAAGGACTTGCGTACCGGTTTCGAGACCGGCAACACCAAGAACGTGCTGGACGGCGACCTGGACGACTTCATCTCCGCTTCGCTCAAGCAGGGCGTAGGCGCATGACGAAGGCGGCACGCGCCTTCGTGTTCGACATGGACGGCACCATCGTCGACAACATGGCCTTCCATACCAGCTCGTGGATCAGTTTCTTCGCGCGCCGCGGCCAGTTGCTCGACGCGGACGACTTCTTCCGCGCCACCGCCGGCCGACAGGGCGGCGAGATCATGCGCAGCTACCTGGGCGAGCACCTGTCGGACGACGAGGTGGCGCTGCTCAATCACGAGAAGGAATCGGTCTACCGCGAGCTGTATGCGCCGCATCGCAAGGCGGTGGCCGGTTTCGACGAACTGGTGGCCCAGGCCAAGGCCGATGGCGTCAAGCTGGCCGTCGCCACCGCAGCGCCGCCCGCCAACATCGACTTCACGCTCGACGGCCTGGATGTGCGCAAGCATTTCGACGCCGTGGTCGGCGCGGCCGACGTCGCACGCGGCAAGCCCCACCCCGACGTGTTCCTGAAGGCCGCCGAGCGCTGCGGCGTGGCGCCCGAGCACTGCATCGTGTTCGAAGACGCGCCGCTGGGCGTGGAAGCGGCGCGCCGCGCAGGCATGCGCTGCATCGTGCTGACCACCACCCTGCCGGCCGCCAATTTCGCCGACTACGACAACGTCATTGCCATCGCGCGCGACTTTTCCGAACTGCCGGCCGCGCTGCTGTTCGCCGCCGAATAACTTAACAAGAACTGCCTATCCAATCATGACTACGGAAAACCAAGACCAGTCGCCAGTCGTGGCGCTCGATGAGAACAAGATCATGGCCGAGCGCCGCCAGAAGCTGGCCGCGATCCGCCAGCAGGGCATCGCCTTCCCGAACGACTTCGTCCCCCAGCACAAGGCCGCCGACCTGGTCGAGACCTACAGCGGCAAGACCCGCGAAGAACTCGAAGCCGAGCCGGTGGCGGTGGTGATGGCCGGCCGCATGATGCTGCGCCGCGAAGCCGGCAAGAAGGCCGCGTTCGCGACCCTGCAGGACAGCTCGGGCCCGGCCGCCAGCGGCCGCATCCAGATCTATGTCACGCTCGATTCTACCGGCGAAGAGGCCATGGAAGCGCTGCGCAGCTACGACCTGGGCGACATCCTGGGCATCGAAGGCACGCTCTTCAAGACCAAGACCGACGAACTGACTGTCAAGGTGAGCAAGCTGCGCCTGATCGCCAAGGCACTGCGCCCGCTGCCGGACAAGTTCCACGGCCTGGCCGACCAGGAGACCAAGTACCGCCAGCGTTACGTCGACCTGATCATGAACGAAGACACGCGCCGCACCTTCAAGGCGCGTACCGCCGCGATGTCGTCGATGCGCCGCTTCATGGAAGACAACGGCTTCATGGAAGTCGAGACCCCGATGCTGCACCCGATCCCGGGCGGCGCCGCTGCAAAACCTTTCGTCACCCACCACAACGCGCTGGACATGGAAATGTACCTGCGCATCGCGCCTGAGCTCTACCTGAAGCGCCTGGTGGTGGGCGGTTTCGACCGCGTGTTCGAAGTGAACCGCAACTTCCGCAACGAAGGCGTATCGGTCCGCCACAATCCGGAATTCACGATGATGGAATTCTACGCGGCCTACACCGACTACAAGTGGATCATGAACTTCACCGAGCAGGTGATCCGCCAGGCCGCGATCGATTCGAACGGCAGCGCGGTGCTGAGCTACGGCGGCCGCGAACTCGACCTGTCCAAGCCTTTCCAGCGCCTGACCATCGTCGAAGCGATCGACAAGTACGCGCCGGGTTATACGCCCGAGCAGCTGGGCGACATGGAGTTCATCAAGGGCGAGCTGAAGAAGTTCGGCGTCAAGCCTTTCGCCAACGCCGGCCTGGGCGCGCTGCAACTGGCGCTGTTCGAGGAAACCGCCGAAGCCCTGCTGTGGGAACCGACCTTCATCATCGACTATCCCGTCGAAGTCTCGCCGCTGGCCCGTGCTTCCGACGTGCGCGAAGGGATCACCGAGCGTTTCGAGCTGTTCATGGTGGGCCGCGAGATCGCCAACGGCTTCTCGGAGCTGAACGATCCGGAAGACCAGGCGGCGCGCTTCCTGGCGCAGGTGGCGGCCAAGGATGCCGGGGACGACGAAGCGATGTTCTACGACGCCGACTACATCCGCGCGCTGGAATACGGCATGCCGCCGGCAGGTGGCTGCGGGATCGGGATCGACCGCTTGATGATGCTGATTACGGACTCGCCGAACATCCGCGACGTGCTGCTGTTCCCGCACTTGCGTAAAGAGGACTGAGTGCTGGGCCGCTGAAGCGGCTCGATGCATGAGATAAGGCGGCCGTGTGAAAACACGGCCGCCTTTTTCTAGTTAGCTGAAAAACCGTCATGCGCGCCACTGGCGCGTACGACGCTGCTGGGGCGTCTGACCTAAACTGCGCCTTACTGCACCACCGTATAACAGGGCACATACGCCTTGCCCGGCAACTTCATCCGGCTCTGTTCCACGAACGAGGTCAGCAGCGCATCCATCGGTCCCATGAGCGCACTTTCGCCCTGGATCTCGTACTTGCCATACTGCTCGATCGCCCGGATCCCCTCTTCCTTCACATTCCCCGCCACGATGCCCGAAAACGCCCGGCGCAGGTTGGCCGCCAGGTGGTGGGTTTCCTGGTTGCGGTGCAGCTTCAGGTTGCGCATGTTCTCGTGGGTCGGGCGGAACGGCTTCTGGAATTCCGGATCGATCTTGAGCCGCCAGTTGAAGTAATACGCGTCGCTGTGCGCCTTGCGGAATTCGCGCACCGTCTTGATCCCGGCCGACATCGCCTTGGCCACCGCTTCCGGATCGTCGATGATGATCTGGTAGCGCTGCTGGGCCGCGGGGCCCAGCGTGAGGCCGATGAACTGGTCGATCTGGTCGAAGTAGGCGCGCGCCGTGGCAGGGCCGGTGAAGATGAGCGGGAACGGCATCTCGGCGTTATCCGGATGCAGCAGGATGCCGAGGATGTACAGGATTTCCTCGGCGGTGCCGGCGCCGCCCGGGAACACGATGATGCCGTGGCCGGTGCGGACAAACGCTTCCAGCCGCTTTTCGATATCCGGCATGATCACCAGGTCGTTGACGATCGGGTTCGGCGATTCGGCCGCGATAATGCCTGGCTCCGAAATGCCGAGATAGCGCCCGCCATGCATGCGCTGCTTGGAGTGGCCGATGGCCGCGCCTTTCATCGGGCCTTTCATGGCGCCGGGACCGCAGCCGGTGCAGATATCGAGCTCGCGCAAGCCAAGCGCATAGCCGACTTCCTTGGTGTAGTTGTATTCCACCCGCGAGATCGAGTGGCCGCCCCAGCACACCACCAGGTTCGGGCTGCGCTGCGGCTGCAGGATGTTCGCATTACGCAGGATATGGAACACGGCATCCGTGATGCCTTCCGGGCGATTCAGGTCGAAGCGCGGATTGTCGGTGACTTCGAAATGGACATAGACGATATCGCGCAACACCGAGAACAGGTGCTCATGGATACCGCGAATCATCTGGCCGTCGACGAAGGCGATGCCGGGGGCGCCGCGGATGTCGAGCTTGATGCCGCGCTCGCGCTGCAGGATGCTGATATCGAAACTCTGGTAGCGCTCGAGCAGCTCCTTGCCGTCGTCGATCGAGCTGCCGCAATTGAGGACCGCAAGCGCGCACTTGCGGAAAATGTCGTACAAACCGGCCTTGCTGGTATCGAGCAGCTTGGCCACTTCAGCTTTGGACAGGACTTCGAGACGGCCTTCCGGAGAAATGAGGATATCGACAACGTCATGGCTCATGGTTTTGTTTTCCCTTTCATTCTGTAATACGGTGTGGCCTGCTGCCAATATACGCCAAACTGCGCGCTTATTGCGCCCCAATAGGGGGCATTGCATGAGGCAGGTCGCACCATTCGCGAACGTCAATACCACAACCCGAAAAAGTTCGCTTGCGATGAGCGATTTACACTAAAATGCGTGCCTATTGGAATTTCCGGGCAACCGTAAAGCTCCATACAAAAACGATCGATTTTAGATAATGACTTATTAACTTTTGGAGGAACCGCATGAGCGGTGCAGCTATTCCAGCCAAGGGAGAACTTCCAGAATTCAAACAGATCATGGGCCATCCAGCGCCATTGTGGATGCTGTTCATGACTGAATTCTGGGAGCGCTTCGCTTTCTACGGCATTCGTTGGGCCCTGGTGCTTTACATCGTCACCCAGTTCTACGGCGGCGACGCTGTCGGCCAGGCCGACGCCAACCTTACCTACGGTTCCTACCTCGCGCTGGTGTATGCCGGCGCCGTCTTCGGCGGCTACGTTGCCGACCGTGTCATCGGCTACCAGCGTTCGATCCTCGTCGGCGCGGTCTTCATGGCGGCCGGCCTGTTCATGATTACCCTGCCTGACCAGGACATCTTCAAGCTCGGCCTGGCCACCATCATCGTCGGCAACGGCATGTTCAAGCCGAACATCTCGGCCATGGTCGGCCAGCTGTACTCGCTGAACGACACCCGCCGCGATTCGGGCTTCACCATCTTCTACATGGGCATCAACGCCGGCGCATTCTTCGCGCCGATCGTGACCGGCCTGCTGGCGGAGAAATTCGGTTCGCCGGACACCCCGGCCTACAAGGTGGTCTTTGCCGCCGCCGGCATCGGCATGCTGCTGGCGCTGGTGTGGTTCTTCATCGGCCGCAAGCAGCTCAAGGGCATCGGCGCACCGGTCGGCGAACTGGCCAGCCCGAAGCGCCTGATCGGCGTCATCGTCGGCGCCCTGGTCGTGATCCCGATCGTCTACATGCTGCTGCGCGCTGGCGCCGCCAACCTGCAGATCGTGTTGTCGATCATGTTCGTGATCCTGGCCATCATGCTGATCGTCGAAGGCGTCCGCGAAGGCAAGGTTTCACGCGACAAGACCATCGCCATGATGATCATCTTCTTCTTCAACATCCTGTTCTGGTGCTTCTTCGAGCAGGCCGGCAGCTCGTTCACCTTCCTGGCCAACGAAATCGTCAACCGCAACATCTTCGGTTGGGAGATGAAGGTTGCGTACTTCCAGTCGGTGAATTCGGTGGCGATCATCCTGTTTGCGCCGATCATCGCCGCGATCTGGGTGTGGGCCGGCAAGCGTAACGCGAACCCGTCGATCCCGCGCAAATTCGGCCTGGGCATCATCATCAACGGCCTGGCCTTCGGCCTGCTGATGTACGCCCTGTCGCAGCTGCTCGACCCGGTCGGCCAGATCCCGGCCTGGACCCTGCTGGCGGTGTACACGATCCAGTCGATCGGTGAGCTGTGCCTGTCGCCGATCGGCCTGTCGATGGTCACCAAGCTGGCACCGACCCGCCTGGTGGGCCTGGGCATGGGCGGCTGGTTCCTGTCGACCGGTATCGGCAACAACCTGTCGGGCATCTTCGCCTCGCACGTGTCGGGTGAGACCGGCATGTCGGTTGCCTCGGCGCTCGATGGCTACACCTCCGGCTTCTGGATCCTGCTGGTGGGCGGCGTGCTGCTGTTCCTGCTGGCGCCGGTGATCCAGAAACTGATGCACGGCGTGAAGTAAGCAGTCAATCGCTCCACGTAAAAACGGCGGCCTTGCGAGGCCGCCGTTTTTCATTTGATGGCGCATTCAGCGCCGGTCCAGCGTCGACTCCATCGCCTGCATCTCGGCCACCATCCAGTCGCGGAAGCGCTGCACCTTCAGCATGTGTTCCTTGTGCGGATTGACCAGAAAGCGGTAGCCGCTCTCGAAGCGCGCGCTGCGGCAGGGAATCTGGCGCAGCGCGCCGGACTGGATATCCTCGAACGCGATCCCGTAGGGCACCAGCGCCACCCCCTGCCCGGCCACCGCGGCCTGCACCAGCACGCCCCAGTGGGTATAGCCGCGCGAAAAATCGTACTTGCCCTTGAGCGCCTTGTTCACATTGAGCAGCTGCAGCCAGGCTTCCGGCGACTGCACCACCAGCAGGTGGTGCTGCGGCAGGTCGGCCAGGCCCAGGGCCTCCTGGCCCGGCGCGAGCAGCTCGGGGCTGTAGACCGGCACCAGGCGCTCGCGGAACAGCACCGTGGGGTCGCCTTCGGTCACCGGGCCATAGCGGATCGCGACGTCGGTGCTGTCGGCCTGCAGGTCCACCGGCGCGTCGTTGGAATCGATGCGGATGTCGAGCTCCGGGTACTGCTTGGTGAAGCGGTGCATGCGCGGCACCAGCCACTTGATGGCGATCGAATGGGTGGTCGAGATGCGCAGCACGGCTTCCTCGTCGCCGCGCTGCAGGGCGGCGAGCTTGGCGCGCAGGTCGGCCAGCATGCGCCCGGTGGCGATTGCCAGTTCCTGCCCTTTCTCGGTCAGCGAGATGTGGCGCGGATGGCGCACGAACAAGGGGAAGCCGACGTTCTCCTCGAGCTGCTTGACCTGGAGGCTGACCGCCGCCGGGGTCTTGTGCAGCTCGCGCGCGGCCAGCTTGAAGCTGCCCCAGCGCGCGGCGCACTCGAAGTCGATCAGCCCGGACAGGCTGCGCAAGGGTTTCACGCCCCCTCCATGCATAAGTTTTTTTTATTCAAAGCCAGTGCTTTTTCTCGGTTGATGGAATTTGCTGCTTTGCAGAAAATATACTCGATCCTACAAGGAAAAGTCATGGCAAAGAACATACTGGTGATCGGCGGAACCCGCTACTTCGGCAAGCTCCTGGTCCAGCGCCTGCTGCGCGCAGGCCACCGGGTGACCATCGCCACGCGCGGCTACGCGCCCGACCCCTTCGGCGAGCGGATCACCCGCGTACGTGTCGACCGCCGCAACGAGCATGCGATGCGCAACGCCTTCCGCGACGGCATGTTCGACATCGTCTACGACCAGATGTGCTATTCGCCGCTGGACGCGGCCATTTCGGTGCGGGTCTTTGCCGGCCGGGTCGGCCGCTACGTCATGACCTCGACCATCGACGCCTACCGCGACGCCGCGCCGAGCCATGGCGCCTTGCGCGAAAGCGACCTGCCGGTGCTGGCCCAGCCGATCGACACCGCCTACCCGTGGCACGATCCGGCGCGCGCGATCGAGAGCTACGTGGCCGGCAAGCTGCAGGCCGAGGCCTACCTGGTGCGCGACGGCAGCCTGCCGCTGGCCACCGTGCGCATGGCGCATGTGCTGGGTGGGCCGGAAGAATTTACCGGGCGCCTGGCCCACTACGTCGACCTGGTGCGCCTGGGCGCCACGCTGCGCTATTCGAATGGGCAGGCGAAAGTGTCGTTCATGGAGGCACAGGAGGCGGCCGATTTCCTGGTCTGGACCGGCGCCCAGGATTTCCGCGGGCCGGTGAATGCGGCGGCCGATGGCGCGCTGTCGGCGCTGGAACTGCATGCCCGCGTGGCGCAGGTGCTGGGCGGGACCCCGCGCGCGGCCAAGGTAGCGCAGCCGGAAGCGCCGGGGGTGCTGTCGCCCTTCGATTTCGCAGCGCCCCTGGTGCTCGACACCACGCGCGCCAGGGCACTGGGCTACCGCTTCAGCCACACCGACGAGTGGCTGGACGACGCGATACGCCACCACGACCTGGCCTTCGTCTAGAACGAGCGCCCAATGAAAAATGGCCCGGAGCGATCCGGGCCATTTTTTATCAGCGCTTCGCTTTCTCTCGCGCCACCCAGTACAGCAGGCCGATAATCGCCGCGTACGGGATCAGCGTCAGCAGGTTGGCATTGGGCCCCGCGAAGAACGGGTTCGAGGCCTCGGCCCACTTGGCCATGCTGGAGTCGAAATCGGTCAGCACGCCCGCCGTGATGGCGATGATGATGCCGGCCAGCGCGCCGCCGGCGATGTAGCCCGAAGCCAGCAAGGTGCCCGAGCTGCGGTCGCCCGCGGCCTGGCGCTCTTCGTCGTTCATGTCGGCGTTCTGCGGCAGCTTGTTGTTGCGGCGGTCGGCCAGCCAGCGCACCATGCCGCCCACCGCGATCGGCAGGGTGGAGATCAGCGGCAGGTAGACGCCCACCGAAAACGCCAGCGCGTGCACGCCCGCCATCTCCAGCACCACCGAGATCATCACGCCGAACAGCACCAGCGTCCATGGCAGCTGCTGGTCGAGGATGCCCTTGATAATATAGGACATCAAGACCGCCTTCGGCGCGTCGAATTTCTTCACCTCGGTGCCGTCGGGACGGGTCTTGTGGGTGCCGTTGATGCCTGGATCGACCAGGTAGGCCAGCTTGCCGTCGTTGGCAACCAGGTACTTGCCGGCCGGGCCGCCCACGGTGTCGCTCTTCTGCCAGACCTTGTAGGTGTTGGTGTCGGTGGCAGCCTGCGGGCCTTGCAGCTGCGCCGTCTGGGTCAGCTTGGAGGCGTCCACGGTCAGGCCGGGCGCCACCTGCGCCGCCGGCACGTACACGGTGCCGGCTTCGTTCAGCTTCAACAGGATCGGGCCGAGGATCAGCGCCGACGCAAACGCGCCGCACAGGATCGCATACTGCTGCATGCGCGGCGTGGAGCCGACCAGGTAGCCGGTCTTCAAATCCTGCGAGGTGGTGCCGGCATTGCTGGCGGCGATGCAGACGATGGCGCCGACCGACAGCGCGGTGACGTAGTAGCGCCCGCCGGTCCAGCCCATGACCAGGAAGATCAGGCAGGTGAACAGCAGCGTGGCCACCGCCATGCCGGAAATCGGGTTCGACGACGAGCCCACTTCGCCGGTCAGGCGCGAGGACACGGTGGCGAACAGGAAGCCGAACACCAGGATCAGCAGCGCGCCCAGCAGGTTCATGTGCAGCGGGGTCGAGAAGGTGATGATGGCGATGATGGCCAGGCAGCCGATCAGCACCCATTTGAGCGGAATGTCCTGGTCGGTGCGCAGTACGGGACCATTCGCCTTCGCTGCCGCGCCCTTGCCCATGCCGGACAGGCCGCCGGTGAGGCCCTTCCAGATCGTCGGCAGCGAGCGCACCAGCGAAATCAGGCCGCCGGCCGCCACGGCGCCGGCGCCGATGTAGAGCACATAGGCGTTGCGGATATCGTCGGGGCCCATGTCTTTAATGAGCATGGTCCCCGGGGCCAGCGGCACGGTCAGCAGCTCGCCGAAGAACTTGATCATCGGGATCAAGAGCAGGTAGGACAGCACGCCACCCGCCGCCATCGTGAAGGCGATGCGCGGGCCGATGATATAGCCCACGCCCAGCAGCTCGGGCGAGACTTCGGCGCCAGCCGAGCCGCCCCTGAGCGGATTGGCGAATTCGAAATTGACGTAGTCGCGCCAGCCCTTGAACGACACGCTCAGGGTCTTGTACAGCAGGCCGATGCCGAAGCCGCCAAAGATGATCATGGCGCGGCGCTTGGCGTCACGGGCGGCGTCCGATCCTTCTTCGCGCGCTTCGCCGGCGGCTTCGCGCGAGGTCTCGGTGGCGGCGGCTTTCAGCACTTCGGCGCAGGCCGTGCCTTCCGGGTACTTCAGTTCGCGGTGGGCGTCGACGATCATGGTGCGGCGCATCGGGATCATCATCAGGATGCCCAGCAGGCCGCCCAGCACGCCCACCAGCATCACGCGCGAGATCTCCAGGTCGAAGCCGAGGATCATAATCGCGGGCATGGTCACGCCCAGCCCGAAGGCCAGCGATTCGCCGGCCGAACCGGCCGTTTGGGTGATGCTGTTTTCCAGGATGGTGGATTCGCGCGCGCCGAATTTCTTCGCAGTGTGGAACAGTGTGATGGCGATGACCGCCACCGGGATCGAAGCGCTGACCGTCAGGCCGACCTTCAGCACCAGGTAGAGCGAAGAGGCGCCGAAGATCATGCCGAGCACCACCCCCATGATCAAGGCCCGCAGCGTCATTTCAGGCAGTTGTGCGCTGGCCGGGATATAGGGTTTGAACGCGGCCGGATGTGGATCGTAAGGCATGGAATTCCTCTGCTGTGCAGTCTTCGGTAGGGCGGAATCCGTGACTATGGCACATGCCGAAATGGAATGAAAGCGGTTTATAATCCGGCGTCCGTGGCCCTGTGCAGCGCCGGCCTTACCAAGAGAGTTCAGTAGTGACCAAGCCTTCCCCGCCGCCGGCCAAGCCGTCCCGCCGTGTGCTTCGCTTCATCCTGTTCGCGCTGGCCGCCATGCTGCTGTTCGCGGCCGGCGCCGTGATCTACCTGATGGCGACGATCCTGCCGAATGTGCCGAAGATCGATGCCGTCACCGACTACCGCCCCAAGATCCCGCTGCGTATTTACACCGCCGACAATGTCCTGATCGGCGAATTCGGCGTCGAGCACCGCGACTTCGTGCCGATCGCGAAGGTGCCGAAGATGATGAAGACCGCGCTGCTGGCCATCGAGGACACCCGCTTCTATGAACATGGCGGCATCGACTGGATCCGCGCCGCCGGCGCCGCGAAGTCCAACCTGCGCGGGGGCTTCCGCCAGGGCGCCTCGACCATCACGATGCAGGTGGCGCGCAACTTCTTCCTGTCGCGCGAGAAGCTCGTATCGCGCAAGCTCACCGAGATCGCGCTGGCCTACCGCATCGAGGATGCGCTGACCAAGGACCAGATCCTCGAGCTGTACATGAACCAGATCTTCCTCGGCAACCGCTCCTACGGTTTTTCCAGCGCGGCGCGCAGCTACTTCGGCAAGTCGCTGGGTGAACTCACCATCGCCGAGACCGCGATGCTGGCCGGCCTGCCGCAAAACCCCTCGCGCCACAACCCGGTATCGAACCCGAAGCGCGCGCAGCAGCGCCAGCATGCGGTGCTCAAGCGCCTGTATGAGCTGGGCGACATCACCGAACCCGAATACCGCAGCGCGCTGGCCGAACCCCTGCGCATCAAACGCGGCCCGCAAGCCTTCGATACCAGGGCCGACTACGTGGCCGAACTGGCGCGCCAGGCCGTGTACGCGCAGTTCGCCGAAGCCTCGTACGAGCGCGGCATCACCGTGATCACCACCATCCTGAAGGCCGAACAGGATGCGGCCTACGAATCGGTGCGCCGCAACGTGCTCGATTACGACCAGCGCCACGGCTACCGCGGGCCGGAAGCGCGCATCGAGCTTCCCACCGACCCGGTCGAGCGCGAGGAAGCGATCGTCGAGGCACTGCAGAAGCGCCCGTCGAGCGACGGCCTGCTGCCGGCGATGGTCATCGCCGCCTCCCCTGGCGAGGTGCGGGTGGAGACCCTGAGCGGCGACGACATCACGATCGACGGCGCGGGACTGAAGTTCGCCTCCGCCGGCCTGTCACCGAAAGGCAAGGAAAGCGTGCGCATCGCGCCGGGCGCGGTGATCCGCATCAAGAAGCACACCGGCAAGGACGGCAAGGACGACTGGTCGATCACCCAGGTGCCGCAGGTGGCCGCGGCCTTCGTCGCGATCGACGCCGACACCGGCGCCTACCACGCGCTGGTGGGCGGCTTCGACTACAACCTGCAGAAGTTCAACCACGTGACGCAAGCCTGGCGCCAGCCGGGGTCCGCGATCAAGCCCTTCGTCTATTCGGCCGCCCTGGAAAAAGGCTATTCGCCGGGCACCCGCATCCTCGACGCGCCGCTCGACATGCCGGGCGAGAATGCAGGCGACACCTGGTCGCCGCAGAACGACGACGGCGTGTTCGACGGGCCGATCACGATGCGCCGCTCGCTGGCGCACTCGAAGAACGTGACCACGGTGCGCCTGCTGCGCGCCGTCGGCGTCGACTTCGCGCACGACTTCCTGGGCCGCTTCGGCTACGACCTGCCGCGCCATGCCAAGAACTACACCCTGGCCCTGGGCACGGGTGCGGTCACGCCCTTGCAGATGGCCGGCGCCTACGCGGTATTCGCCAATGGCGGCTACCGCGTCAAGCCCTACCTGATCTCGAAAATCGTCGACGGCGACGGCACCATCATCGTCGAGAACAAGCCGCCGGCGGCGAAGCAGGACGGCGAGCGCGTGATCGATGCGCGCAACGCCTTCGTGGTCGACACCATGCTGCGCGACGTCACCCGCTACGGCACCGGCGCCGCCTCGGTGCAGAAGCTCGGGCGCAATGACATCGCCGGCAAGACCGGCACCACCAGCGACGCGATCGACGGCTGGTTCGCCGGCTATGGCGGTAACGTGGTGGCGGTGGCATGGATGGGCTACGACGAACCGCGTTCCCTCGGCGGGCGCGAGTTCGGCGCCACGCTGGCCCTGCCGATCTGGATCGACTACATGCGCGTGGCGCTGGCCAAGGTTCCGCCGCAGGCAGAGAAAATCGAACCGGAAGGCGTGGTGCGCGAGAACGACGACTGGATCTATGAAGAGTTCATGGAGCGGCCCGACCTGCGCGTGATCGACATCGATCCGGGCCTGGACGAGCAGGCTCCTGCGGTGGACCCGGAAACCGGCGAGCCTGCGCTGCAGGAAACTCCCGCGCCGCCGCCCGCGCCTGTGGCGCCGCCGCCACCGCCCCCGCCCGACGCGATTTTCTGATGCTATGCTGACGTGGTTCCTGCCTTGCGCGGGAACCACGCGGGCCGCCCGCAGGTCTGTCATTGGACGGTTCCCGATCCATTATCCAGCACCATTCCTGAGGAGAGCAGCATGGCCTACGTCGACGGTTTCCTCATTCCCCTTCCGAAATCCAATATCGAGCGCTACCGCGAGGTCGCCACCCGCTGCGGCGAGATCTGGCGCGAGCATGGCGCCCTGCAGTTCCGCGAATGCATTGCCGACGATGTCAAGCCGGGCAAGTTCACGTCTTTCCCGCAGTCAGTGAACCTTGGAAGATGGAGAGACCGTGATCTTTTCGTGGATCGTCTACGAATCGCGTGAAAAACGCGATGAGGTGAACGACAAGGTCATGAAAGACCCGCGCATGGCCGAGCTCATGAAGCCGGAAGCCATGCCCTTCGACGGCAAGCGCATGATCTACGGCGGCTTCGACGTGCTGGTCGATCTGTAGTCGTCAATACCGGGCCGCGGCGGTCAAGCGGCCGGTTTCGCACCGGCCGGCGCGTCAGCATGCTCGAATCCCACAAAAGTGTTAAATGACAACGTGAAATGTCAAAGAATGACTCCGCACAATTGACAACGGCACTGGCGGCGTGCCAACATCAGTTTCCTCATATCAACTGACCTGTTCCTGCAGGGACCGCCACGCCATGAATGCATCCACCCTGTCGTTCTCGACTGCCGACTTGGCCTCGCATTTGGATAACTGCACCCCGGAACAGCTCGACCAGCTCGACTTCGGCGTGATCGGCTTCGACGCCGACAGCAATGTCCAGCTCTACAACGCATTCGAATCCGAGGCCGCCGGCCTGTCGCCGCAGCGCGTGATCGGCCAGCCGCTGTTCACCAATGTCGCTCCGTGCATGAACAACTTCATGGTCGCCCAGCGTTTCGAAGATGCGCAAGACGCCGGCAGCACGCTCGACGAGACGGTCGACTATGTCCTGACCCTGCGCATGCGCCCGGTAAAGGTGAAGCTGCGCCTGCTGGCCAGCCCCGCCGGCGCCAGCCGCTACGTCCTCGTCCAGCGCCAGCTGTAACCCACGGTGGACGATACCGAGCAGCTGCGCGCCGAGCATGAGGCGCTGATCCAGTTCCTGTACCTGGCACCGGTCGGCCTGGTGCAGGCGGATATCGATGGCGGCATCGTCATGATGAACCCGATCTCGGCCCAGCTGCTCATGCCGCTCTCGCGCGACGGAGGCCTGGACAACCTGTTTACGGCGCTGGAGAGCGTGGCGCCGGAACTGCGCCACCTGTGCAGCGGCTACGCCAAGGCCGCCGGCAAGATCTGCGACGGCCTCCACCTGCACCTGAATGCCGGCCTGCCCGGGAAGAAGGCCCCGCAGATCCTCTCGCTCACCCTGCTCAAGCTCGACGCCCGGCGCCTGATGGCGGTGCTCGACGACGTCACCGTGCAGGTGCGGCGCGAGCGCCAGCTGCGCCAGAACGACGCCTGGCTCAACGCCATCCTCACCGGCATCACCGACTATGCGCTGGTGGGCCTGGACGCCCAGGGCGGCATCTTGGAGTGGAACGAGAGCATCGGCCGGGTCACCGGCTACGGCGCCGACGCGGTCGGCAAGCCCTATTCCATCTTCTATCCGCCCGACGCGATGACGCCCGAGCACCTGCTCGACCGCCTGCGCGACGCCGGCAAGGACGGCTGGAACCTCGACGAAGGCAAGCGCACCCGCGCCGACGGCAGCGGCTTCTGGGGCAGCGCCATGATCGCCCCCCTGCCCGAGCGCGAGCCGCCCTGCGGCGCCGCGCCGGAAGGCCCGGCCTATTGCCTGATCCTGCGCGACATCACCGACAAGCGCGAATCCAGCGAGCGCCGCCGCCGCGAAGCCTTCGGCGACTACCTCACCGGGCTGGCCAACCGGCGCGCCTTCTTCGAGGCGGCCGAGCAGGAGCTTCAGCGCAGCAATGCGGTGCCGCGCCCGACCGCCGTGATCGCGATCGACGCCGACCATTTCAAAGCCATCAACGACCGCCACGGCCACCCGGGCGGCGATTGCGTGCTGCAGCACCTGGCGGCGATCCTGGGCGAGACCTTCCGCGAAGTGGACGTGGTGGCGCGCATCGGCGGCGAGGAATTCGCCGTGCTGCTGCCCTCCACCGACCTGCCGCGCGCGGCGGTGGTGGCCGAGCGCCTGCGCTCGGCGGTCGCCTCCGAAGTGGTCGATTTCGAGGGCGCCCGCATCCGCTACACCGTCAGCGCGGGCGTGGCCAGCCTGGCCGACGGCGAGGGCGGCATCGACCTGCTGCTCAAGCGCGCCGACCAGGCCCTGTACGCGGCCAAGCGCGCCGGCCGCAACCGGGTCGAGCGCTGGCGCCCCGAGCTGGCCGGCGCCCCCGTCCACCAGGCGCAAGGAGACCGCGATGCTGCCTGACCCGAGCGACGCCTACGAAGCCCTGGTGCAGTTCCTGTACCGCGCGCCGATCGGGCTGGCCCAGATCGCGCGCGACGGCGCGGTCGACATGCTCAACCCGATGGCCTCGAACCTCCTGATGCCGGTCGCCCGCAGCAGCGGCCTGGACAACCTGTTCACGGTACTGGCGCCGATCGCGCCCCAGCTGCCGGAGCTGGCGCTTGCCTTCACCGAGCCGTCCGGCGTCATCTGCGAAGGCCTGCGCGCCACGCTGCCGCCCGACATGACGGCGCCCGGCGGGCCGCAGGTGCTGGCGATCAGCCTCATGAAGCTCGATGCCGAGCGCCTGATGGCGGTCATCACCGACGCCACCCTCGAAGTGCAGCGCGAACAGGAGACGCTGTCGCGCCGCCTGCGCAACGCCGCCCGCACCGACGCCCTCACCCGCATGCCGAACCGCGAGGCGGTGCGCGAGCAGCTGGGGCGCCTGGTGGCGCGGCCGGCATCGAACGCTGAATTCGCGGTGCTGTTCATGAACTGCGACCGCTTCCGCCAGATCAACGACACCCTCGGCCAGGCCGGTGGCGACGCGCTGCTGGTGCAGGTCGCCGACCGCATCCGCGGCGCCCTGCGCCCGCCCAACGACCGGATCGACAGCGCCAGCGGCACCGGCCAGCTCGCAGCCCGGGTCGGCGGCGACGAATTCGTGGTGGTGCTGGACGGGATGCGCTCGCGCGAAGACGCCGAACGCGTGGCCGGCCGCATCCTCGACGCCCTGGCGCTTCCCTACCGGATCCAGGGCCACGAGGTCGTGTGCGGCACCAGCCTGGGCCTGGCCTGGGGCGCCGAAGGCGCGCGCGACGCCGACCAGGTGCTGCGCAACGCCGGCATCGCGATGGTCGAAGCCAAGCGCGCCGGCGGGGCGCGCCACCTGGTGTTCGAGACGGCGATGCGCGAACGCGCCGAGCACCGCGCCGACATCGAGGCCGAGCTGCGCCAGGCCCTGGCCGAAGAGCAGCTGTTTGTGGTGTACCAGCCGGTGGTCGGCCTGCTGGCCGACGGCGGCACCGACCATGCGGCCGGGGTCGAAGCGCTGGTGCGCTGGCGCCACCCGAACCGCGGCATCGTGCCGCCGATCGAGTTCATCGGCATCGCCGAGGAATGCGGCCTGATCGGGGCACTGGGCGACTTCGTGCTGGAACGTTCCTGCCGCGACTTCATGGACTGGCGCGCGCGGCTCGGCAGCGGCGCGCCGCGCCTGATCGCCGTGAACCTGTCGCGCGCCCAGCTCGGGCAGCCAGGCTGGATCGACAGCGTGCGCCGCATCCTGCAAGCCTCCGGCATGCCGCCGGAGCAACTCCAGCTCGAAGTCACCGAGAGCCTGGCCGCGCAAGACCACTGCATCCAGCAGCGCCTGCACGAGCTGAAGGCGCTCGGCATCCAGCTTGCGCTCGACGATTTCGGCACCGGCTACTCGTCGCTCTCCAGCCTGCACCTGCTGCCGGTCGATACGGTCAAGATCGACCGCTCCTTCGTGAGCCAGGCCGACACCAGCCACCACCACCGGGTGCTGATCGAAGCGACCGTCAAGGTGGCGCAGAGCCTGGGCATGAAGACGGTGGCCGAGGGCATCGAGACCCAGTCGCAGGCCGATGTCGTGCGGGCCCAGGGCTGCGCCAAGGGCCAGGGCTATTTCTACAGCCGCCCGCTTCCCTCCGACGGCCTGCTCGAATGGCTCGCCAGCCACGAGGAAGTGGCGGCCTGAGCAGCTTACCGGCCACCGCAGCAGCGGGCCCGGCCGTCCCGCGCGACTTCCTGGCCAGAGCGCAATACCGGACAGTCACGGCAAAGTTCGCTTGTGAGTATGTACGTTCGGTCCTACGTTGACGAACGCACTGTTCCTATTTCCCGCCCTAAGCGCTCCTCGCATGATGGTCTGACCCATCCACCCGAGGAGAATACGAATGAACAACAAGTTCCAAAGCGCACTGCTGGGCGGCATCATGGTCCTGGCACTGGGCGCCTGCAAGTCGCCCGGCACCGACGCAAGCGCGACGTCCGGTTCGTCGATGGGCAGCGGCGCCACCGGCACCAGTCCGTCTGGCCAGAGCGGGACCAATACGGGTACTACCAACGAGCTTGTCACGCCACCGCCAACCCCGCCGGCCACCCAGACGCCACCGCCACCGGCCACCTCCCCGACCAGCGGCTGAGCTCGCTTGACGCAGCGCCCCTGATCGCCCGGGATCGCCCGATCCCCCCGCCTGGCGGCAGCCCAACAGCGCTTGCCGCCAGGCTGCTGCTCGTCCATTGCCTACGTCCGTTCCGCCTCAGGTAGAATCGTCCTGCCCATGGCCCGACACCTTTCCCTATGATAAATTGGCTCGCGCGCCTGTTCGGCGGAACTTCCGCGCTGGAACCGGTCGTACCTCCCGCACAGCCCGCTTCCCCTGCAGCAGCTGTTGTAGATGCACCACCGTTGCTCGACCTCGACCTGGCTTTTTTTCGCTGGCTGGGCGGCGCCGCTGCGCACGTCGGCTCTGCGCCTGAGCAATTGATCCTCGACGAACTGGCCCGCCTCGCGCGCCAGCCCGAGGCGGCCGCCGACCTGGTGCCGCGCGTGCCCGCAGTGATCCCGCAATTGCTGCGCAGCCTGCGCGACGACGGCATCCCGGCTGCCGAGCTGGCGCGCCAGGTGGCGCAGGACGTCACCCTGGTGGCCGAAGTGATCCGGGAGGTCAACAGCCCCTATTACGGCGCCACGGCGAAAGTCGGCACGATCGAGGGCGCACTCATGCTGCTCGGCCAGAATGGCTTGCGCATGCTGCTGGCGCGGGTCGCCTTCCGTCCGGTGATCAGTGCGCAGGGCGGCCGCCTGGCGCGCCAGGCCGCGCCCCAGGTCTGGAGCCAATCGGAGAAATGCGCGGCGGCGGCCAGCATGGCGGCGCCCGCGCTCGGCGCGGACCCGTTCGAGGCCTACCTGGCAGGGCTGATGCAGAACGTCGGCCTGATCGTCGCCTTCCGCCTGGCCGACCAGGTGGCAGGGGCCGCGGCACTGCCGCAATCGGACGCATTCGCCCACGCGCTGATGGACAGCGCGCGCACGCTGTCGGCGCGCATCGCGGCGCTGTGGGAGTTGCCGCAGCCGGTCAGCGGGGCGATCCTGCAGGCCGGCATGGCCGGCGCAGCGCCGCTGGCGCAGGCGCTGCGCGAGGGCGACCGCCTGTCCAAGCTGCGCCTGCTGCTCGACGCCGGCATCGAGGGCGCCTCGGGGCTGGCCGCCGCCCTGCCGGCAACGCAAGCGCGTATCTTCGACCAACTCGCCGCAAGGGACGACTGATGGGTTTCCAGATCGAGCAAAAACTCGTCATCGCAGTGGCGTCCAGCGCGCTGTTCGACCTGTCCGGCTCGCACCAGGTGTATGTCGATGAAGGACCCGAGGCCTACCGCAACTACCAGGAGCGCCATCTCGACGTCATCCTCGGCAAGGGCGTGGCCTTTTCCTTCATCCGGCGCTTCCTCAACATCAACCGCTGCTTCCCGGCCGAGTCGCCGGTGGAAGTGGTGCTGCTGTCGCGTAATTCGCCCGAGACGGGTTTGCGCGTGATGCGCTCGATCGCCCACTACGGGCTCGATATCTCGCGCGCGGCCTTCATGAACGGTGGCGCGCCCTACGCCTACCTGCCGGCCTTCAATGCGTCGCTGTTCCTGAGCGCGCACGAGGAAGACGTCAAGCGCGCCATCGCGGTCGACTATCCGGCCGGGCTGGTGCTGCCGTCGCGCATCGCCGACGACGAGGACGACGTGGAACTGCGCGTGGCCTTCGACTTCGACGGCGTGCTGGCCGACGACGAATCGGAAAGCGTCTTCAAGCACAACGGGCTGGACGAATTCCACGCCCACGAAACCCTGCACATGGCGCGCCCGCACCAGCCCGGGCCCCTGGCCGACATGTTCCAGAAGCTGGCCATGATGCAGCGGCTGGAAGACGGGGCGCAGCGGCGCGACCCGGCCTACCGCAAGATCGTGCGCATCGCGATCATCACGGCGCGCAGCGCGCCCTCGCACGAGCGCGTCGTCACCACGCTCAGGAGCTGGGGCGTGTCGGCCGACGAGACCTTCTTCCTGGGCGGGATGGACAAGGGGCGGGTGCTGTCGGTATTCAGGCCGCACATCTTTTTCGACGACCAGCTGACCCATTTACAGTCCGGGCCGGGCGGCACCATCCCGATGGTGCACGTGCCCTTCGGTGTCGCCAACCGCCGCGCCATGCCCTGAGCCGTCCGCCAGCCCGTGGCGCCCGGCAACGATAAGCCCATTCGTCTATAATGGCCAGCCCCTGTTGCGAACGTCACTGCGCGCTCAATGCCCTTCGATCTCAAGAAAAATCTTCCCAAGCCAGCCAGCCGTTTTGCCCTGCCGGCCCTGCACGGTTCGAGCGATTCCTACGCGCTCGCCACCGCGGCGCTGGCGTTCAAGGCCAACAAGCAGATGCTCACCGTGGTCGTGGCCAATGCCAGCGACGGCCAGCGCCTGCTCGACGAGATCCCCTGGTTCGCCGATGGCAAGCTGGCCTGCCACATGCTGCCGGACTGGGAAACCCTGCCCTACGACGCGTTCTCGCCGCACCAGGACCTGGTGTCCGAGCGCCTGGCCACGCTGCACGAGATCCGCAACGGCCAGTGCGACGTGCTGGTGGTGCCCGCCACCACCGCGCTGGTGCGCCTGGCCCCGCCCTCCTTCCTGGCGGCCTACACCTTCTTCTTCCGCCAGGGCGAACGCCTGGACGAGGCCAAGCTCAAGGCCCAGCTGACGCTGGCCGGCTACAGCCACGTGTCGCAGGTGATGTCGCCGGGCGAATACTCGGTGCGCGGTGGCCTGATCGACCTGTTCCCGATGGGCTCCGTCCTGCCCTACCGCCTCGACCTGTTCGGCGACGAGGTGGAATCGATCCGCACGTTCGACGCCGATACCCAGCGCTCGCTGTACCCGGTCAAGGAAGTGCGCCTGCTGCCGGGCCGCGAATTCCCGATGGACGAAGCGGCGCGCACCGCCTTCCGCGGCCGCTGGCGCGAGCGCTTCGAGGGCGACCCTTCGCGCTCGCCGGTCTACCGCGACATCGGCAGCGGCATCGCCTCGGCCGGCATCGAGTACTACCTGCCGCTGTTCTTCGAAGAGACCGCGACCCTGTTCGACTACCTGCCGCCCGATTCGCCGCTGGCCCTCATCGGCGACATCGAGGCCGCGATCGGCCGCTTCTGGGTCGATACCGAATCGCGCTACAAATTCCTGAAAAGCGACCGCGAACGCCCGATCCTCGAGCCGCGCGAGCTGTTCCTGGGCGCCGAGCAGTTCTTCACCTGCGCCAAGCCGCACGGCCGCTGGGCGATCGCCAAGGACCCGGCGGCGCCGGCATCCGAACTGTCCGCGCCGATCCCCGACATCTCGGTCAACCGCCGCCTGGACGACCCGCTGGCCAACCTGCGCGCCTTCCTGCTGCGCCTGGACGCCCGGGTGATGATCTGCGCCGACTCGGCCGGCCGGCGCGAGACGCTGCAGCAGTACTTCCACGAATACCAGCTCGACCTGGCGCCGGTCGAGGGCTTCGAAGGCTTCCGCGCAAGCGGCGCCAAACTGGCGCTGGGCGTGGCGCCGCTGCAGGCCGGCTTCGAGCTGACCGAAGCGGCAACCGGCCGCCTGGTATTCATCACCGAGACCGAGCTGTATGCGGGCTCGGGCCGGCGCGCCGGCAAGAAGAAGCAGGAAGCGACCAGCCAGGTCGAATCGATGGTGCGCGACCTGTCCGAGCTCAAGATCGGCGACCCGGTGGTGCATATCAACCACGGCATCGGACGCTACATGGGCCTGATGAGCATGGACCTCGGCGAAGGCGAAACCGAGTTCCTGCACCTGGAATACGCCAAGGAGACCAAGCTCTACGTGCCGGTGTCGCAGCTGCACGTGATCTCGCGCTATTCGGGCACCTCCGCCGAGGACGCGCCGCTGCACGCGCTTGGCTCGGGCCATTGGGAAAAGGCCAAGCGCAAGGCCGCCGAGCAGGTGCGCGACACCGCCGCCGAGCTGCTCAACCTGTATGCGCGCCGCGCCGCGCGCCAGGGCCACGCGTTTGAATATTCCAGCACCGACTACGAGAACTTCGCCGGCAGCTTCGGCTTCGACGAGACTCCCGACCAGCTTGAAGCCATCCACAACGTCATCAAGGACATGACCTCGGGCCGCCCGATGGACCGGCTGGTGTGCGGCGACGTCGGCTTCGGCAAGACCGAGGTCGCGCTGCGCGCCGCTTTTATTGCCGTCATGGGCGGCAAGCAGGTCGCCATCCTGGCGCCGACCACGCTGCTGGCCGAGCAGCATGCCCAGACCTTTGCCGACCGCTTCGCCGACTGGCCGGTGAAAATCGCCGAGCTGTCGCGCTTCCGCACCGGCAAGGAGATCAACAACGCCATCAAGGGCATGGCCGACGGCACCCTCGACATCGTCATCGGCACCCACAAGCTGCTGTCGGCGGACGTGAAGTTCACCCGCCTGGGCCTGGTGATCATCGACGAGGAACACCGCTTCGGCGTGCGCCAGAAGGAAGCGCTGAAAGCCCTGCGCGCCGAAGTCGACGTGCTCACGCTGACCGCGACCCCGATCCCGCGCACGCTGGGCATGGCGCTCGAAGGCCTGCGCGACTTTTCCATCATCGCAACCGCGCCGCAAAAGCGGCTGGCGATCAAGACCTTCGTCCGTGGCGAAGACGGCTCCGTGATCCGTGAAGCCTGCCTGCGCGAGCTCAAGCGCGGCGGCCAGATCTACTTCCTGCACAACGAAGTGGAAACCATCGAGAACCGCCGCGCCATGCTGCACGAGCTGCTGCCCGAAGCGCGCATCGGCGTGGCCCACGGCCAGATGCATGAACGCGACCTGGAAAAGGTGATGCGCGACTTCGTGGCGCAGCGCTTCAACATCCTGCTGTGCACGACCATCATCGAGACCGGCATCGACGTGCCGACCGCGAACACCATCATCATGCACCGCGCCGACCGCTTCGGCCTGGCCCAGCTGCACCAGCTGCGCGGCCGGGTCGGGCGTTCGCACCACCAGGCCTATGCCTACCTGCTGGTGAGCGACGTGACCACCCTCACCAAGCAGGCGCAGCGCCGGCTGGACGCGATCCAGGCGATGGAAGAACTGGGCAGCGGCTTCTACCTCGCCATGCACGACCTCGAGATCCGCGGCGCCGGCGAGGTGCTGGGCGAAAACCAATCCGGCGAGATGCTCGAAATCGGCTTCCAGCTGTATTCGGACATGCTCAATGAAGCGGTGCGCTCGCTCAAGGCCGGCAAGGAGCCTGACCTGGCAGCGCCCCTGGCCACCACCACCGAGATCAACCTGCACGTGCCGGCCCTGCTGCCGGCCGACTACTGCGGCGACGTGCACGAGCGCCTGTCGATCTACAAGCGCCTGGCCAACTGCGAAAGCCAGGACAAGATCGACGGCATGCAGGAAGAGCTGATCGACCGCTTCGGCAAGCTGCCGGAGCCGGTGAAGGCGCTGATCGAGACCCACCGCCTGCGCATCGCCGCCAAGTCGGTCGGCATCGTCAAGATCGACGCCCATGGCGAAGCGGCCAACCTGCAGTTCATGGAAAAGCCGCCGATCGATCCGCTCAGGATCATCACGCTGATCCAGAAGAACCGCCACATCAAGCTGGCCGGCCAGGACAAGCTGCGCATCACCGCCAGCATGCCCGACCTGGCGGCCCGCGTGACGCAGGTGAAACAGACCATCAAACAACTGCTCGCTTAATTTTTTCCATTCCATGAAGATGAACCTGGTGCTGCAGGGGCCGCAGGCCTCGCAAGATTCGCTCGACCGCCTGGCCCGGCTGGCGCAACCGGAGCGCGTGCTCCGGCTGGGCGAGCACGCCCTGCGCTGCGAAGGCGTGATTTTTTCGGCCGAGCTGAAGGCGCGCATCGACGACGCCGCCTACGCCGCCGGGGTCGACGCCAGCTTCATCGAACCGGGGCGCAGGCTGGCCGACTTCCGGCTGGTGGCCATGGACATGGACTCGACCCTGATCACCATCGAGTGCATCGACGAGATCGCCGACATGCAGGGCTTGAAGGCGCAGGTGTCGGAAATCACCGAAGCGGCAATGCGCGGCGAGCTCGATTTCGCGGCCAGCCTGAACGCCCGCGTGGCGCTGCTGGCAGGCCTGGATGCCTCCGCCCTGCAGCGGGTGTACGAAGAACGCCTGCGCATTTCGCCGGGCGGCGAAGCGATGCTGCGGGCCGTGCAGGCCGCCGGCATCAAGACCCTGCTGGTCTCGGGCGGCTTCACCTTCTTCACCGATCGCCTGAAACCGCGGCTGTCGCTCGACTATACCCACGCCAATGTGCTGGAAGTGGCCGATGGCAAGCTCACCGGCCACGTGCTGGGCGGCATCGTCGATGCGGAAGAGAAAATGCGCACCGTAGGGCGCGTCTGCGCGGAACTCGGCATCGAGCCCAACCAGGCCATCGTCATGGGCGACGGCGCGAACGACCTCAGGATGATGGGCATTGCCGGCCTGTCGGTCGCCTTCCGCGCCAAGCCGGTGGTGCGCGCGCAAGCCTCGGTGGCGCTGAACTTCTCGGGCCTCGACGGCTTGCTGAACATCCTGCAATAAGCGGGCGGGTGCATGCGCGCCAGGGAATTTTCGTTCATGGCGAACCTGCGGGAAAACCATAAGTTTCCGCCGAATCCATAGTTCAGCGCAGGCCACGAGCCAGCGCAAACCTCGTGCCGCGCACGATTGGATGCGGGCCGCGGCTGGTCTATGTTGATGGTGCGGCCGCCGCGCGGCTGCCCTCATTCGACAGGAGCATGCCATGGCTTTCGAGGCGTCGTACCGCACCCTTTCCGCAACCCGCAAGGCGGCCGGCGACGGCGCCCCGCCGCCGAACCGCGCCCGGCGCCGGCTCGTGCTCGGCGTCCCGGCGCTTGCCGGAGCACTCGCGCTTGCTCCCGGCCACGCCGCCGCGCAATCGTGGCGCTCCGAGGGCTGGTCCGCCACCTGGGGCTGCGCCCCGGCCGGGCCGCCGCCGTCCGCCAGTACCATGAGTTTCGCCGGGCAGACGCTGCGCATGATCGCGCACGCCAGCACCGGGGGCAACCGGGTGCGGGTCAGGCTGACCAACGAAATGGGCAGCACGCCGCTGGTCATCGGCGCGGCCCAGATCGGCCTGCGCGCCAGCGGCCAGGCGGTGCTTGCCGGCAGCAACCATGCGCTCACCTTCGGCGGCCGCAGCACCATCACGATCCAGCCCGGCGCTCCTGCCATTTCCGATCCGGTGTTCCTGCAGGTGGGGCCGTTCGCCGACCTGGCGATCAGCCTGTACTTCCCCGGCGCCGCCAACGCCACCACGATCCACCGCGACTCCTGGCAGACCAACTACGTGTCCACGGCGGGCAACTTCGCGGCCAGCACCACTTTTACCCTGTCGCGCTCGATCGCATCCTGGCCTTTCCTGAGCGAAGTGCAGGTCGACGGCGGCGCGCCCTGTGTGGTGGCCATCGGCGATTCGATCACCGACGGCCAGGGCAGCACCGGCAACGTCAACCGGCGCTGGCCCGACTACCTGGCGCGGCGCCTGCAGGCGGAACTCGGCAGCGCGGGCCGCATCGGCGTGGTCAACCGCGGCATCGCCGGCAACCGCCTGCTGCTCGACGACGCCAACGCCCTGCTGGCCGGCCGCGACGTGCTGGAGCGCTTCGACCGCGACGTGCTCGCCACACCGGGCATCCGCGCCGTAATCGCCGCCATCGGCATCAACGACATCGTCTACGCCTCCGGCGCCGCGCTGTCCGGCATGCGCGACGACCTGGTAGACGGCTACCGCCAGCTCATTGCACGGGCGCACGGACGCGGCATCGCGATCCTCGGCGCAACGCTGCCGCCGATGCAAGGCTTCGTGTATTACACGGCGGCGCGCGAAGCGGCGCGCCAGGCCACCAACAGCTGGCTGCGCTCGTCGAACGCGTTCGACGCACTGATCGACTGGGACATGGTATTGCGCGACCCGGCCGCCCCGGCCCGCCTGCGCAGCGAGTACAACAGCCGCGACTGGATCCACCCGAACGACGCCGGCTACCAGGCCCTGGCCGCCGCCGTGCCGCTGGCGGAACTCACGTCGCTGATGGCCTGAAGGCCGGGCTGCGCCGGGGCCGGCAGTGTAACAACGTGTAATACCGCGCGGCACCCTGACGCGACTTTTCATATCATGGAGGGATCAGGAGGACCGCCATGAAGAAACTCATCATTATTACCGCGTCGCTGGCCATCCTGGCCGGTTGCGCCGCGCCGGGGCCAAACTACGGCAGCCGGAATTACGCCCGCTCGGGCGATCCGAGCCAGTGGCAGGTGGTGTCGGTCACGCCGGTGCCGCTGGGTACCGGCGCCCGCGCCGCTGCGTCGGGCGAAGCCGGCACCACGACCTACAGCAGCGCGCCGGTGTACGTGCAGCAGCAGCCGACCTATGTGCAGCAGCCCGTCTATGTGCAGCAGCCGGTGTATGGCTACGGGGCGCAGCCGGTGTATGTGCCGGAACCGGTGTACCAGCCACGCTACTACTATCCGCCGGTCTCGATCGGCCTGGGCTTCAACTTCGGCCGCGGCTGGGGGCACCATCGTGGGTGGGGCGGTTCGGTCGGGACGCGTTTCCCCTTCCACTACCGTCGTTAAGACGCAAAAAAGCCGGCCCAGCCGGTAATGCCGTTCAGTTAGGCTGAACCTATTCCTTCGTTAACGTAAGAACGTCGTTCCGGCGGAGGCCGGAACCAAAGTTTGCAAGCGTTTCGATAGCGCTAGTAGAACTTGGGTTCCGGCCTCCGCCCACTGCTGTCCGGAATAATTCTGTTGACCTCTTCATCAGAATAGGCACCCCTGATTTTTGGCGTGCGTCTGCCATTCTCGTCGCCTTCGGACAGCAGCGGCTTCCGCGTCAGGACGTTGGAAAAGGGTGGCGCTGATCAGGCAGAGAAAGTCCCACAGCGAGTTGGTGGCTTGCCTTGAATGGTGCAGCAGAGCCACGAGCAAGTAAGTGATCAGGGCAGTCAGGATCTGGATTCTGACTGCATTTTCCGAGCGGCCCAGGAACGACTTGATCTTCAAATGCTGTTTGATCCACTTAAAGAACAGTTCGATGCCCCAGCGTTCCTTATAGCGCTGGGCGATT
>NZ_FOLD01000017.1 GCF_900112225.1 Massilia yuzhufengensis
CTGACCGTGGCAGCCAGTATTGCGCGCATGATTACCAAGGACTGGTTAAACAATTCGGCATGCAGGCATCCATGTCACGCAGGGGGAACTGCTACGACAACGCTCCGATGGAAAGCTTCTGGGGAAGCCTTAAAAACGAGCTGGTACACCACCAGCGTTACGCCACGCGGGCCGATGCTCAGAGGGCTATCCAGGAATACATTGAAAGCTTCTACAACCGCCAGCGGCGTCACTCACGCCTCGGCTATATTCCGCCGGCTTTATTTGCTGAACAATTCAGCAGGCAACAGCAGGCAGCTTGAAACAAGAGTGTCCGCTATTGACAGTACACCTCAGACGTCCCGCTTTACCGACAGCCAGATCATCGCCATCCTCAAGCAAGCCGAAGCCGGCAGCCCGGTACCGGAGCTGTGCCGCGAGCACGGCATCAGCAACGCCACGTTCTACAAGTGGCGCTCCAAATTCGGCGGCATGGATGCCTCCTTGATGGCACGCGCGAAGGAGCTGGAGGAAGAGACCGACGGCTCAAGAAGATGTACGTCGAGGAGCGCCTGAAGGCTGAAATTGTCGCGGAGACGCTCACAAAAAAATGGTAGCGCCATCTCAGCGGCGGGAGATGGCGCAATGGGCCGTGACAGAGCGGTCAGCCGCGATCAAGCTGGCGTGCCAAGCGTTTGGCATCAGCCAGACCTGCTACCGGTACAAGGCCAAGTTGGACGCAGAGAACGTCCTCATCGCGGACTGGCTGGTGCGGCTTACGAACAACCAGCGCAACTGAGGTTTCGGGCTGTGTTTCCTATACCTGCGCAACGTGAAGGGCTTCAAATGGAACCACAAGCGCGTCTACAGGATTTACCGCGAGCTCGAACTGAACCTGCGGATCAAGCCGCGTCATCGCCTCGTGCGCGAGAAGCCTCTGCCGCTGGCGGTGCCGACCGCGATCAACCAGAGCTGGTCGATGGACTTCATGCACGATCAACTGGCTGATGGGCGCAGCATCCGGCTGTTCAATGTGATCGATGAATTCAATCGTGAAGGCTTGGGGATCGAAGTCGACTTCTCGCTGCCGTCCGAGCGCGTGATACGCTCGCTCGACCTGATCACCGAATGGCGCGGCAAGCCCGAAGCGATCCGCTGCGACAACGGCCCTGAGTACATCAGCGCGGTGACCCTGGCGTGGGCTGCAAAGCGTGGCATCCGCATCGAATTCATTCAGCCCGGCCAGCCGCAGCAGAACGCCTACGTCGAGCGCTACAACAGGACGGTTCGGTACGATTGGCTCGCCCATCACCTGTTCGAGACGCTCGACGAAATCCAGGAATTTGCCACCAACTGGTTGTGGGCCTACAATCACGACCGGCCCAACATGGCGGTCGGCGGTATTACCCAAAACAGAAATTGGCGCTCGCCGCTTAACCTCTACTTTTAGCATGCTCTAAAAATGGAGGGGATTACCGTGGATGCGCACGCGCGTGTAATCGATGGCGTCGCGGAACAGCAGCGATGCCATGGCGATTTCGCCTGCGGTGAGGGGGCGCCAGCGCTGCGCATGCAGGCGGCGAACAGGTACGGCATCCATCGGTTCTTTTGCAAAATTAAGAGGCTTGGCAAGCTTAACTTAGATTGCTCGGATACCGTTTTGAACAGCTCCTTCGAGAGCAAGACCGCGTCAAAGACGCCTTTCATCAAAAGTGTTGCGGCCGACCACCATCGACCCGTAAGCAGTCCTTGCCGATTCCATGAAGCGGTCGTTCAACGCCCGAGCCAAGCTCCGACTCGCTGGCGCCGCCAGTGAGCCGTCGACTTGAGCGACTTGTCGGGCTTGCTCAGCCCGGCAGCTTTGCCGCAAGAACGTCAACCTTTTCGATTGACGGCGGCTGGGCGAATAACTCACCCGCTTTTTCCATGAGCGCGGCCGCGACTTCGCCGGAAAGATGAGCTTGCCGACCAGCCTCATCTGGAAACGCGTCAAAGATGCCAAAGGTTGACGGCCCCAGGCGGATGCCGAACCAAGCTGTAGTAGCTGGCTCTGCCTGAACGAGGGGAAGACCACTTAACAGAAAGCTTTCTACGTCTTTCTCCTTACCTGGCTTGGCTTCAAGACGAACGAACAACGCGAGTTTGACCATGACATATCTCCTGTTATTAAACAGACAGCAATTCACGCATTTTCCAGCGAGCCGGATGCAATGATGACCGGACCGCCACCACTTGCGGCGAAGCGGCTTTCTTCACGTGCCCGAAAGCAGTTCGCTAGCGAAGGACCGATACCGATTGAATGCGCAGCCAATACCGGATGTAAGAGCGTTTCAGTATAGCATATGGCGATGTTGCTCACAGGGCAAGCAAGAGATATTGGTAGAGACAGCAGCAGTTCGTTTCGGTTGCTTGCAGTTGGCTCGCAGATGTGCAGACTGCCACAACAGGGCTTTGTTGCGTAAATCGAGCGAAGGCCGAGCTAACGCCATTTGTAGTTCGTTTAATAACACTGGGACCGTAACTGGAGTACCCAGCCGAGTGAACCGGTTCAGCACGGCAGCCCGCACTTGTAACTCAGCAACCTGACGGTCAAAGTCGCGCGCCATGACACGCTCGCCCAGCAGCTTGAAGCAGCGCATCTTGGTTTCAACAAGGCTGCGCCGGTGGTAGCCGCTCCATCTCTTCCATATTGCCTGTCCCAGCCTTTTTGTCGTCCGCAGGATGTCATTACGTGCATCGGCGCCACAGCGGTTTGCCTTCCAAGGCTTGGCGTTCTTACGGGTCGGGATGATGGCGTGTGCGGCACGCAACGCGATGGCTTCATGACAGTCCTTCGTGTCGTAGGCGCCATCGCCACTGACGCTGGCAATCTTCTCGTCAGCAGGAATCTGGCCCAGCAGCGCTGGCAGGACAGGTGCGTCGCCGATACTGTTGTCGGTGCCTCCATGGCCCGGATCTCGAGCGTGGACGCATCGATCCCGAGATGCACCTTGCGCCACTGGCGGCGGTACTCTGCACCATGCTTCTTCGTCTTCCATTCGCCTTCGCCCAGCATCTTGATACCCGTGCTGTCCACCAGCAGATGCAAGCCTGCCGTGGTCGGCACGGCGCCAATGGCAACCTGCAGCGTCTTTTGCCGACGGCTCACCGTGCTGTAGTCCGGCGCCGGCCGGTCGAGCCCAGCCAGGTGCAGCAGGCTTTGCGTCATCCCTATGGCCTGGTGTAGCGGTAAATTGAACAGGCACTTGATGCTCAGCCAGAACTGGATCCCCTCGTCGCTGAACGTCTGGCGACGGCCGCGCTTGCCACTTGGCCTGCCGTGCCACTTCATCACTGGATCAAGCCAGATGAGCAGCGAGACGCGGGCCTTGAGGGCTTCGTTGTATGTCTTCCAGTTGGTCGTGCGGTACTTCTGTGGAGCTGGTTTCATCCTGCTCAGGCTACCAGACCTACGCCTTCTACGCTGGCCGAGCCTGATTTACGCAACAAAGCCACGCTGCAAGGCACATGACATCTATCAATTTAGATATTGACATATCCCGATATGTAGCTATGATAGCCATGTCACCCACCCAAGTCAAAAGAGTTCATCGTGTTCACACACAACCAAACGACTTCAAACCATGCCCCTGACAGCCACTACGGTCATTTCATCGACAACCAATGGGTTGATGGTGAAAGTGGCGAGACCATCGACAGTACCAACCCGGCCACCGGTGCATTCCTCACCAAGATCCCGCGTGGCACGGCTGGAGACGTAGATCGTGCTGTCCAGGCGGCTGCCCGCGCATTCAAGTCCTGGGGCAAGAGTTCTCCGGCTGAGCGTGCCAACGCGCTGCTGAAGATTGCTGATCTGCTCGAAGCCGATGCTGAGCGTTTCGTGGCGTTTGAGAGCATGGATGTCGGCAAGCCGATCCGTGAGGCCCGGGTGGATGTGCCGCTGGCCATCGACCATTTCCGCTACTTCGCCGGTGCGATACGCAGCCATTCGATGAAGCTTCCATGCTTGACCACCAAATGATGAGTCTGACGCTGAGCGAACCACTCGGCGTGGTCGGCCAAGTCATCCCCCTGGAACTTCCCGCTGCTGATGGCTGCCTGGAAGATTGCCCCAGCGATTGCTATGGGCAACACGGTGGTGATCAAGCCATCAGAGATGACGCCAGTCACGATTTTGGAACTGGCAAAGATCTTCGCCAAGGTGCTTCCAGCCGGCGTGGTCAACGTCGTCACTGGCCTGGGAACGGAAGTTGGCCAGGCGATTCTCGATCATCCCCAGGTCGCCAAGCTCGCCTTCACCGGCTCGACGCGTATCGGTGAAGTCGTGGCTGCTGCGGCAGCCAAGAGGATCATTCCGGCTACGCTGGAACTGGGCGGCAAGTCGGCCAACATCATCTTTCCTGATGCCAATTGGGATCGGGCTGTCGAGGCGGCTGCTCTTGGCATTCTGTGGAACCAGGGCGAAGTATGTGAGTCCGGTTCTCGCTTGTTCGTGCACGAGTCGATCTATGAGCGCTTCGTCGACGAACTCAAGGAGCGCTTTGAAAAGGTTCGCGTTGGCAATCCGCTCGCCCCCAACACGCAGATGGGTGCCCAGGTCAGCCAGATCCAGACCGACCGCATCATGGACTACATCGAGCTGGCCAAAGAAGAAGGCGCTCGCATCCTCACTGGTGGTGAGCGACTGACTGGCGGTGAATACGATGCTGGCTTCTTCATCAAGCCGACGATCATCGTCGATGTCCGCAACGACATGCGCATCGCCCAAGAGGAGATCTTCGGGCCGGTCGTCACCGTGCTGCCGTTCAACGATGAGGACGAAGTGGTGGCGCTGGCCGATGCTTCCGACTACGGCCTGGCGGGTGCTGTCTGGACTCAGGACATCAACCGTGCAATCTGTGTGGCACGGGCCATCGAAACTGGCCGTATGTGGGTCAACACCTATCATGACATTCCGGCCCACGCCCCGTTCGGCGGCTACAAGAAGTCCGGTCTCGGCCGCGAGACTCACAAGTCAATGCTGGACGTGTACAGCGAGAAGAAGAACATCTACATCAGCCTGAACGAAGCACCATTCGGCGTGTTTTGAGTTCGATTCATCGCCAAAATTTTGCCCAGTAACATCGAGATTTCTGGATATTTAGGAGTATTGAAATGAATAGAGAAATACTGTTTGAAAGCACGCAGCTGGGGCCTTACACCCTTAAAAACCGGATCGTGCTCCCGCCGTTGACCCGCTCGCGCAGTTCCCAGCCGGGCAACATTCCAAACGACCTGATGGCCGACTACTACCGTCAGCGGGCCGGGGCGGGCTTCATGGTCACCGAAGGCACGCAGATCGAGCCGCGTGGCCAGGGGTATGCCTGGACGCCCGGTATGCACAGCCCGGAACAGGTTGAAGGCTGGCGCAAGATCACGGCAGCGGTGCATGCCGAAGGCAGCATCATCTTTGCGCAGCTCTGGCATGTGGGGCGGGTTTCGCATAACTCGCTGCAACCCGGCGGTGCGGCACCCGTCGCACCATCGGCAATCGCTGCCGACAACGTCAAGGTGTTCGTCGAAACCGGCCCGGGCCAGGGCGCACTTACGGAGCCGTCGGTGCCGCGTGCGCTGACAACTGCCGAAGTGAAAGAGTTGGTACAGCTCTACGCCCAGGCGGCCAGCAATGCACTCGATGCGGGCTTCGATGGTGTCGAACTCCACTGCGCCAACGGCTACCTCGTCAACCAGTTCATTTCCTCGCACACCAATCGGCGCACCGATGAATACGGTGGCCCCCTGCAAAATCGTCTGCGCTTCCTGCGCGAGGTGGTACAGGCCGTTGCTGATGTGGTCGGCAAGGAACGGCTCGGGGTGCGATTTGCCCCGCTGTTCGCCAGCACCGAAGAAGACCGCGTCTATCTGGGGCTGGTGGAGGATGATCCCCATGAAACCTATATCGAGGCCATCAAGGTTCTCGAACAGGTCGGGATTGCCTATGTCTCGCTTGCCGAGGCCGATTGGGACAACGCGCCAGAGCTGCCCGAGACCTTCCGAAATGATGTGCGCAGCAACTTCAGCGGCAAGATCCTTTATGCCGGTAAATACAACGTGGAGCGCGGTGTGCGCGTGGTCAAGGCGGGCTGGGGCGATCTGATCGCGTTCGGCCGTCCCTTCATCGCCAACCCGGATCTGCCTGAGCGCATCGCCCAGGGCTGGCCGCTCAACGCAGTAGATCCAGCGACGATGTATGGCGGCACTGACAAGGGATACACCGACTACCCCTCTTACCGGCCATAAGACAGTACTGGCCGCGTTCGCAGCTTCGGACGCGGCCAGTGGCGCTGCGCGCGTGCGATGGAAACCTTGAGACCCAGAGGAGCCTGACAATGTATCAGCCAAGTACAACCCCTTATCAACAGCACCAAGGGTTCGGTCGAACCTTCAAGGCCCGCCACCTAAGCCTGGGGCTGTTTTTCCCCATCGAGGCCTTCCAGGGCGATACGCCGACGATGTCCAACCAGGTCGAGTTGGCCCGTCGTGCGGAAACGCTGGGCTTCTCCGCGCTCTGGTTCCGGGACGTACCGTTGCGCGACCCCAGCTTCGGCGATGTGGGCCAGGTTTTTGATCCCTGGGTCTATCTGGGCTTCATCGCAGCACATACGTCGACGATTGCACTGGGGACTGCGTCGATAGCGATCCCGCTGCGCAATCCGCTGCACACGGCCAAGGCGGCTGCGAGCGTGGACCAATTGAGCGGCGGCCGCTTCCTGATGGGTATCGCCTCGGGTGACAGACCTGTGGAGTTCCCTGCATTTGATGTCGACCCGGATCAGCGGGGCGACATTTTCCGGGAGCACCTGGAAGTGATCCGCAAGGCTCAGCGCACCAGCTTCGAGCCGCTGCAATGGAGTCGTGGCCGATTGGAGAATGCTGACCTGATTCCGAAGCCGACTACGAACGAGATTCCATTTTTCGTGACGGGCAACAGTCGCCAGTCCATGGAGTGGATCGCGCGGGAGAGTTCCGGGTGGATCACCTATCCACGGGCACCGCAGTTGCAGAAGACGATGGTGGCGAACTGGCGAGAGGTGGTCAAAGCCCAATTGGAGGACGCCTACAAACCTTTCCTCCAGTCGCTTTACATCGACCTGGATGTGCGTCCGGACGCACCGCCGGTGCCAATCCATCTGGGCTACCGGCTGGGGCGAAATCATCTGCTGGCGCTATTGGAGTCACTTGAGTCGATTGGCGTCGATCATGTAATTCTCAATCTCAAGTATGGCCATCGTCCGGCATCAGAAATCATTGATGAACTTGGCTCTTATATCGTGCCCCGGTTTACCGCGCACTCGCCATGAGTTTGCAAGAGACCAACTCGTTATGGGGAGTCTGACGCGCGTTCTGTGCTGCACTAGACGGTTGCAGAGACTAGCGAGCAGCGAACGCGGCGAACAGGTGGATGGCATTGCTGATGCCGACATCACTCTGGACTTTGCGGTAGTGGCTCTCACTACATCCGTGCACTGTTATTAGTAATTGAGATATTATAATATCGAGAAAAGTAGTTTTGAGGTTGTCATGAGCATTGATATCCATGAGGCACTGAAGGCTTTGGACAACCCCGCCCGATTGGCGATCTTGGCCAAGCTCAAAGACCCACGCAAACACTATCCGGAGCAAGAGGTCGATCCCGAAAAGGTCGGGGTTTGCGTGAGCATCATCCAGGAGAGTGCGGGGCTGTCACAGTCGACCATTTCACAGTACTTGACGGTCTTGCAGCGGGCCAAACTAGTCACGTCCCAGCGCATCGGACCTTGGACCTATTACAAGCGTCACGAAGGGAATATTGAAGAGTTGCTGAAGAGCCTTCAAACGTTGATCTGAATATTGGCCAAGAGGTATTTGTCGTTCGCTGAGCGAGAAGAAATTGGACTTCTTTCGTGCCAGGGCGTCGGAGTACGTGAGATTGCGCGACGTATCGGGCGTAGCGCATCAACGGTTTCCCGGGAGCTGACACGCAACGCCGCAACTCGCGGCGGCCGACTTGAGTATCGAGCTTCGGTTGCGCAGTGGAAGGCGGAACTGGTTGCTAAAAGACCTAAGCCTTCCAAACTGGTGACTAATCCGCGGTTGCACGCCAACGTTCAAGACCGTCTAGAGGGCAAGGTTGCGACGCTGATGGCCGAGACATTTCTGGGCCTCGGCCGGCGCCGTTCATAGGGAGAAACGAGCCACAACGCGGTGACCGTAAATGGGTCACCGGTTGGTCTCCCGAACAGATTTCCAACCGACTACGGGCCGACTTCCCGGATGACCAATCCATGCGCATCTCCCACGAAGCCATTTACCAGGCACTCTATATCCAGGGTCGAGGCGCTCTCAAGCGCGAATTGGTTAGCTGTCTCCGCACTGGGCGAGCGTTGCGCGTGCCGAGGGCCCGGGCACAAGCAAAAGCCTGGGCACACGTTAGCGAGGATGTGATGATCTCCAACCGGCCTGCGGAAGCCGAAGATCGTGCTGTGCCGGGACATTGGGAGGTGATCTGATCATCGGTCTGAATCGGTCCGCAATCGGAACGCTGGTCGAGCGATCAAGCCGATTCACCATGCTTGTCCACCTGCCTCGCGAGGAAGGCTACGGGTTGCTACCTAGAACTAAAATTGGCCCTGCGTTGGCGGGTTACGGAGCTGTCACGATGGCAAATGCGCTCAAAAATGCCGTGACTGAGATGCCTGCTCTTTTGTGGCCGTCATTGACCTGGGATCGTGGCAAAGAACTGTCTGATCACGCCCGCTTCACGGTCGAGTCCGGAGTGAAGGTTTTCTTCGCCGACCCGCACAGTCCATGGCAACGCGGCACGAACGAAAACACAAATGGCCTCTTACGGCAATACTTCCCGAAGGGCACTGACCTGTCTCGGTGGAATTCCCGTGAGATCCAAGCCGTTGCCAATGCGCTGAATTGTAGGCCCCGTAAAACGCTTGGTTGGAAGACACCGGCAGAAGCACTGGACGAGTACCTAAAATCTGTTCAACAATCTAGTGTTGCGACGACCGGTTGAATCCGCCCAGTATGCGAGCGACCAATACCAGGCGCTGCTGGCCGAGTATGGCTTTGTCTGCAGCATGAGCCGCAAAGGTCATTGCTGGGATAACGCCGTTGCCGAACGCTTCTTCTTGAACTTGAAGATGGAGCGTGTCTGGCAGCGCAATTACGCGAACCACGCGGAAGCCAAGTTTGATGTGGCAAATTACACCGCAGGCTTCTACAACTGCGAGCGCTTGCATTCTGTATTGGGCAATCTGCCGCCCAGCGTCTATGAACGCAAAATGGCAGAGAAAGAACTTATCGTCGTGTCCGAAATTACTTGACCACTACACGACGGCAGAGGTCTCACGACGGTTCCGCATTGCGTTCACAGATGCTGGAGTCCAGGGACTGACGTTCCACGATCTCCGGCACGAGGCGACATGCCGGCTGTTCGACTGCCTGGCCAGCACGTTCGGCGCAACCGGCAGGGCATGCCTGCTGTCGGTCGTGTGCACGAATTTGCGCTTCCAGACGGGCTTCAGGCTGGCCTGCTGCATCGGACGGCGCACCTTGAAACGGCCGATCTGAAGTCCTCTATTGGACAGCGCTGTGACCAGTCGACAGCTGCCGTAACTTTGGCCGCTGCTCATGAACGCGGCACGCGGATGCACGCTCGTTCTACAAAAAGTCGGCGTGACGGAACGACGCTTCGCTTCATAACGCGGGCAAAGCAGGCCGATGCTTTTTTAAGACGTCCACATCACGACGAAGCTGCCGGCTTTCCTGCTCGAGATGGCGAATACGCTGCTGCTCAGCCGGCAACGGTTTGCCAATGCCCGGTTGGCCTTGTTGCTCGGCCTCGTTCTGCTCCATCCAGCGAAGAATCGCGGACAGGCCAATGTCCATTGTCTGGCTGACGTGCGAGATGCTGAGGCCCTGTTCTGTAATCGTTCGGACGACCTCGAGCTTGAAGCTGGGGGCGAAATTGCGACGCTACGAGCTTCCACTTTTACCGCTATCCGAAAACCAAGCTGCGATCGGAGTCGATCTCGGGGTGAGCAATCTGGCAACGCTGTCCACCGGTGAGACGTTCGCTGGGCCGACAGCGCTGCGGCGTGCCTTGACGCGGCTGCGCCGGCTGTCGAGATCCTTGTCACGCAAGGTGAAAGGGTCGCGCAAGCGCGTGTAGGCGAAGCGGAAACTGGCCAGGCAACACGCACGCGTTGCGAATATCAGGCATGACGGCACGCACCAGCTTTCAAGCAGCATTACGCGGCGCTTTCACACGATTGGCATCGAGGACCTGAACGTGAAGGGAATGCTGGGCAACCGGCATCTGGCGCGTGCGATTTCTGACATGGGTTTCGGCGAACTGCGTCGCCAGCTCGAGTACAAGGCGGCATGGCGTGGCGCCCAGGTCGTGGTGGTGGACCGCTGGTACCCCAGCAGCAAAACATGCTCACACTGCGGAGACCGGATCGAGGCGCTCGGCCTGGCGCAGCGTCAGTGGAGCTGTACTACGTGTGGCGTCACGCATGACCGGGACATCAACGCGGCAATCAATCCGAGAAACATGGCGGTGAGTTCCAACGTGTCGGCCTGTGGAGGAAAAGGCGCTGGCCTTGCGCGCGAGTGCGAGGCGAAACCGGCCCCGGTGAAGCAGGAATCCAACGGCAAGGCGAGCGTTAAGTAAGATCAAGCTGCTTTACGTAAGTTTGGAAGAACGGTATGTCCCACTTGAACGATCGATTGATATTCCGGATACCACGAATCGGAAGGTCCGATTTGTGGTCATGGAGCGCCGCCGGTACATTATGAAATTGCCATGCGTGAGCAGGGCGGCTGTCGTGGCCGTTCGCTCTCGCGCCGCCTGAACGGTCGACAGAACCGGGTGGCTCCATGCGGTCCGGGCGCGAAACCTCGCGATGCTCGCGCCGAAGAACGACACATCAGGAGACAAGAATGACATCAACTACCGAAAACTGGGGCGGACGCGCTGCCCTGATGGTGGCGCATTGCGCCGGGATGGTCGACCTGGTCGCGCTGCCGGTCTGGGTCGGCGTCCTGATCAGCGGCTACGGCCTGGATCCGCAACAGGCCGGCGGACTCGCCACCTTGTTCCTGATCGGCGCCGTCTCCGCCAGCCTGTTCGTCGCTCCCCGGTTTGCACGGCTGCCTGCCCGGGCAACGGCGGCGGCCGGCTTTGCCATCGCCGCCCTTGCGTTCGGCGCAGTCGGTCTGGTCGACGGCTACGCTGCGATGGGGGTCCTGCACGTAGTCGCCGGCCTGGCTGCGGCGACGGCGCTGAGCGTGACCCATGCGACGATCGGGGGCAGCAGCAACCCGCACCGCCTGTTCGCCATCGTCGGCTTCGCGCTGGGTGTCTTCGGTATCCTGTTCATGGGCGGCGTGCCGAAGATCATCGACGTCGTCGGCGCGCCCGCGCTGTTCTGGAGCTTCGCCGGCATCATGGCTTTCGCCGCATGCGTGGCTGCGCTCGGATTTCCAGAGACGCGCTCGCTGGGCGCGGTCACGCAGCGCGTTGCCGGCAGGCTGCCGCGTGCGGTCTGGCTGGCGTCGATCGGCGTCAGCTGCATGGCGCTGGTGCAGGCAATGATGTTCGCTTTTGTCGAGCGCATCGGGGCCGACCGCGGTTTCGGCGCCGCGGCCGTGGCCGGCGTGCTGATCGGGCTCGGCTTCGTCAACCTCATCCCGGCGCCGCTTGCCGCGTACCTGGAGAAGCGTGTAAAGCCGCGCACGGTGCTGGTCTGCGGCCCCATCGTGCAGGCGCTGCTGGCCCTCCTGATGACGCAAGGCCAGAGCTTCATCCCTTATGCGGCGGGTGCGCTGTTCTTCGCCGCCGTGATGGTCTTTACCCACACCTTCGCCTTCGGCCTGCTGGCAACGCTCGACCCGAGCGGCCGCGCGGTCGGCGCAACACCGGCCATGCTGATGGTTGGTGCGGCAGTGGGGCCGATCCTGGGCGGGACAGTGGTGAAGCTGGCGGGCTACCACAGCCTCGGGTTCGCGGCCGTTTTGATCGCAGCATGTGCCGTGGCGTGTTTCATGCCGCGCCGGGCCGTCAATCCGGTCCTCTCGCAGCCCTGAGCGCACGCCATCCCCGCTTCAATCCTGCGCTCGCCGGCACGCCCGGCGGGCGCTTCTCTCAAAGGGCCAGGATGTATCGGTCACGCCGATAGAAGCCATCGAAAGTCTCCAGTTCTCCTTCGATAAGGGGCGCTATACCATCAATCCTTAACAAATCGGCACGACGAAGCCGCAACAAGAAGGAGACCCCGCCCATGCATTCCCGCGATTAAACGCAGCATCTACTTCGTGCCCGCTCCATGTCGGGCGCTTCCAGTCTGAACCCTTCCGGATCGGCGCCCATCGGCGGCGCCAGGGGAGAGTTTTGCCTTCAAACCTCTGCAGGAACCGTGGAATGAACCTGAATGTTTCAAGCTTGTACTCCAAGGCTGCGCTGTTGACGGCACTGCTGCCGGCAAGCGTCGCCGCTGCACCCGAAGCGACCGTGCTGGCGCGCCCTGCACTGAAGGCCGAGCGGCTGCACAGCCGCACTTTCCTGGCGCTGGCCAGCGCCGGCCAGCGGCTGGTTGCCGTGGGCGAACGCGGCCTGGTCGCGCTGTCCGATGACGGTGGCACCAGCTGGCGCCAGGCCGTCACCCCGGTCAGCACGACCCTGACCAGCATCAGTTTCGTCGACGCGCGCCTGGGCTGGGCGGCAGGACACGCCGGCACGATCCTGCACACTGCCGACGGTGGCGCGACCTGGGCCTTGCAGGTGGACGGTCGCGGGATCGCGCGGCAGGTGCAGGCTTCGGTGTCGGACCAGGACGCGCGCATGGCAGCCGTGGCCGCGCAACTGGTCGCCGATGGTCCGGACAAGCCCTTCCTCGACATACAGTTCAGCGACGCGCGCCATGGCGTGGCGGTGGGGGCCTACGGGCTGGCGGTAACAACAGCCGACGGCGGCCGCAGCTGGCAGTCGTTCATGCACCAGGTACCGAATCCCAAAGGCCTGCATCTGTACGCCGTGCGGATGGTGGGCGACACGGTCTGGCTGGCCGGTGAACAGGGCTACTTCGCCCGCTCCGCCGGCGCCGGCCAGGACTTCCGGCGCATCGAGACGCCTTATCGCGGCAGCTATTTCGCGCTGGCGCCAAGCGGCAATGGGGTAGTCGTCGCGGGACTGAAGGGCAATGCCTTCCAGGTCAGCCAGGACGGAACCAGCTTCACCCGCATCGAAGGCGCGCCGCCGGTTTCCTTTAGCGGCGTGACCAGGCTGCGCGACGGCAGGTTCGCATTCACTAACCAGGCCGGCCAGGTGCTGTTGGCGCCGCATGCGGGCGCCCCGCTGGCGATGCTGTCCGCAGGCCCACGTGCTCCGTTGAGCGCAGTCACCGAGTCGGCCGACGGCCGCCTGGTGCTCGCCGGCGCCGCAGGCCTCGAGCGCATGGCGCCGGACGGCGCGAAGAGCGGAGGTCGGCCATGAGCGTCACGCCGTCGGCTTCCCGCCAGGACCCGATTCCCGACCTGGAACACTTCGACCGCCAGTCCGGCTCCTGGGCCGAACGGCTCCTGTTCAACCACCGCGCCGTCGTCGTGGCGCTGTGCGTGGCCTTGAGCGCGCTGCTGGCCTGGACGGCCATGGGACTCAGGCTAAACGCAAGCTTCGAGGACATGATCCCGAAGAGCCATCCCTACATCGCCAACTACCTGAAGAACAAGCAGGACCTGGCCGGCCTGGGCAACGCGGTGCGGATTGCGGTCGCCGCCAAAAACGGCAGCATCTACGATCCGGCCTATCTCGACACGCTGCAGCGCGTCAGCGACGAAGTGTTCCTGCTGCCGGGCGTCGACCGCGCCGCGATGAAGTCGCTGTGGACACCCTCCACGCGCTGGGTCGGCGTGACCGAGGACGGCATGGATGGCGGTCCGGTGATCCCGAACGAATACGACGGCTCGCCCGCCAGCATCGAGCAGGTGCGCATGAACGTGCAGCGCTCGGGCCAGGTCGGCCAGCTGGTGGCCCATGACGGCAAGTCCAGCATCATCTATGTGTCGCTGCTGGCCGCCGATCCGGAAACCGGCAAGGCGCTGGACTATGCCGTCTTTTCCGAACGGCTGGACGGGATCCGCGCGCGCTACCAGGCGCAGAACGTCGACATCCACATCGTCGGCTTCGCCAAGGTGGTCGGCGACCTGATCGAAGGCATCCGCCTGATCCTGCTGTTTTTCGCGGTGGCCATCCTGATCGCCACGGCCATGCTGTACTGGTACACCCGCTGCGTGCGCAGCACCCTGCTGGTGGTGCTGTGCTCCTGCGTGGCGGTGGTGTGGCAACTCGGCCTGCTGCCGCTGCTCGGCTATTCGCTCGATCCCTATTCGGTGCTGGTGCCTTTCCTGGTGTTCGCCATCGGCATGAGCCACGGGGCGCAGAAGATGAACGGCATCATGCAGGACGTGGCCCGCGGCGCGCACCGCATCATCGCCGCGCGCTTTACCTTCCGCAGGCTGTTTTTGGCCGGGCTCACGGCCCTGCTGTGCGACGCGGTTGGCTTTGCGGTGTTGACGATCATCGACATCAAGGTGATCCAGGACCTGGCGGTGGTGGCCAGCATCGGCGTCGCGGCGCTGATCTTCACCAACCTGATCCTGCTGCCCATCCTGCTGTCGTATATCGGCGTCGGGGCCAAGGCGGCCCAGCGCAGCCTGGGCCATGGCGGGGAGGGCAGCGACGGCGCACTGTGGCGCCTGCTCGGCAAGTTCGCCGAGCGCCGCTGGGCCGCGCCGACGGTGGTGATCGCCGTGCTGATGGGCGTGGCGGGCTATGCCGCCAGCCTGCACCTGAAGATCGGCGATCTCGACCCCGGCGCTCCGGAACTGCGTGCCGATTCCCGCTACAACCGCGACAACGCGTACGTGGTCGGCCACTACGCGGCCAGCAGCGACGTGTTCGCCGTCATGGTGCGTACGCCGGAAGGGCAGTGCGCCGCCTATGACACCCTGATGCGGGTCGATGCGCTGGAGTGGCGCCTGGCGCAACTGCCAGGGGTCGACTCGACCAATACGCTGGCCTTGCTGAACCGGCGCGTCATCACCGGACTCAGCGAGGGCAACCTGAAATGGTACGAGCTGCTGCAGAACCAGAGCTCGCTGAATATGGTCACGGCCGGTGCCCCGCGCGGCCTGTACAACGACTCCTGCAACCTCTTGAGCATGTACGTCTACCTGCGCGACCACAAGGCCGACACGCTCACGCGCGTGGTGGAGGAGGTTGAACGCTTTGCCGCCGCCAATAACACGGCCGACGTCCAGTTCCAGCTGGCGGCCGGTAACGCCGGCATCGAGGCCGCTACCAATATCGTGGTGAAGGATGCCAGCCGGGCCATGCTGTATTGGGTCTACGGCGCTGTGGTGCTGCTGTGCCTGGTCACCTTCCGCTCCTGGCGTGCGGTGCTGTGCGCAGTGCTGCCGCTGGTGCTCACCTCGATCCTGTGCGAAGCCCTGATGGTCGCGCTGGACATCGGCGTCAAGGTGGCGACCCTGCCGGTGATCGCCCTGGGGGTGGGCATCGGCATCGACTACGCGCTGTACGTGATGAGCATCATGCTGGCCCGGCTGCGCGCCGGCGACAGCCTCGACCAGGCCTACCGCGAGGCGCTGCACTTCACGGGCAAGGTGGTGCTGCTGACCGGCGTGACGCTGGCGGTCGGCGTGTTCACCTGGGTCCTGTCACCCATCAAGTTCCAGGCCGATATGGGCCTGCTGCTGGCGTTCATGTTCCTCTGGAACATGGTAGGCGCACTGGTGTTGCTGCCGGCACTGGCCCGCTACCTCTTGCCGGAAGCGCGGCAGGCAAAGGGGGCATCAGCCCCCGCGACGCCGGACGATGCGGCCGCCGTCGGCGTCGCGCCTGTCCTCATTAATCCTCAATAGCAGCACCCACACCCACCAATAACAAGGGAGACACCATGCATCCATCCAGGCCGACACCAGGCAAATCCGGGCCGCCGCGGCGCTCAGCCATCGCAGGGGCCGTGCTCGCCGTCCTCGCCGGCGCAGCTGCATCGGCAGTGCAGGCGGCGCCGGTCGAGACCGACAACCCGGATCTGCGGATCCGCTTCGACAATACGGTCAAGTACAGCCAGGCCTACCGGCTGGAGAAAGCCTCGCCCGGCCTGGCCAGCTGCGCGATCTGCCTGAACCAGAATGACGGTGACAACAATTTCGGCAAAGGCATGGTCTCGAACCGCATCGACCTGCTCAGCGAGTTCGACGTCACTTACCAGAACGTCGGCCTGCGCGTCAGCGGCGCGGCCTGGTACGACGCGACATACCGCTCGTCCAACGACAACGACACCATCACTGCCAACCACGTGCCGCGCAACGAGTTCCCGGAGGTGACGCGCAAGCTGCTCGGGAAGAAAGCGGAGCTGCTGGATGCCTTCGTGTTCGGCAAGGCGAGCCTGGGCGACATGCAGGCCAGCTTCCGTCTCGGACGACATACCCTGCTGTGGGGCGAGAGCCTGTTCTACGGCGCCAACGGCATCGCCGGCGGCCAGGCGCCGATCGACCTGGTCAAGCTGCTCAGCGTGCCGAATGCGCAGTTCAAGGAAACCGCCATGCCGACCGGTAAGCTGTCCGGCCAGGTGCAGGTGAACGAAGACGTGTCGGTGGGCGCCTATTACCAGTACGACTGGCGCAAGACGAGGATGATGCCGGTAGGTGGCTACCTCTCGGCCTCCGACGCGATGGGCGACGGCGCGGAGCGCATCATTGCAGGCAATCCGGCGCTGCCGAATCCGCCGGCCTTCGCCGCGTTGCCCGAGCAGGAGCCGAAAGACGATGGCCAGTACGGCCTGCAGCTACGCATGCGAGCGCCAAGCATCGATACCGATTTCGGCTTCTATGCCACCCGCTACCACGCCACCACGCCCTCGAACATCTACAACACCCTGACCGGCTTCCCGCCCGCGCCGCGCCCCTCGACCTTCCAGTGGACCTACGCCGAAGGCATCCGCGCCTACGGCGCCAGCTTCGCCAAGGCGATCGGCGAGGTGTCGCTGAGCGGCGAAGTGTCGGTGCGACGCAATGCGCCGCTGTCCAGTTCCGGGCAGTCGATCCTCAGCAGCATTGGCGTCAACGTCGGCCTGAACAACAACAGCAAGCCGGGCTACGCGATCGGCGAAACCGCGCACGCGCAGCTGTCCTGGCTGGCCAGCCTGGGGCCGTCCTTCATCTCGCGCGAGGCCTCCTTCCTGGGCGAGATCGCGTGGAACCGCATTACCTCGGTCACCCGCAATGCCGGCATGCTCAACCCGAATGCGGACCGCTCGGCCACCGCCCTGCGCATGGTGTTCTCGCCCACTTACCGCCAGCTGTTCCCGGGCGTCGACCTCAGCGTGCCGGTCGGCGTAAGCCATACGCGCGGCCGCTCGGGCGCGCTGGGGCCGGGCTTCGGCGTGCATCGCGGCGGCGACATCAACCTGGGCGTCTCCGCGATCTACCTGAATGGCTGGACCCTGGCCGCCAATTACACCCACTTCTACGGGCCGGAAGGTCCGACCCTGGACGGCGCCAACAACGCGCAGTTCAAACAGGCCCTGCGCGACCGCGACTACCTGTCTCTGTCGATCCGCAACTCATTCTGACCAGGAGCACACCATGCACCACACCGATACGAAAAAAATCACGATGCGCCTGATGCCGGGATTCTGCCTGGCGATGGCATTCGGCGCTTATGGATTCGCCTATGCAGGCGTGACCGCCGACGAGGCGGCCCAGCTGAAAACCACCTTGACCCCGATGGGGGCGGAACGGGCCGGCAACAAGGAAGGGACCATTCCCGCCTGGACCGGCGGCCACGCCACGCCGCTCGCCGGCTTCAAGAACGGCGGCCGGCGCGGCGATCCCTTCGCCAGCGACAAACCGCTGTTCCAGATCACGGCCAAGAACATGGACCAGCATGCCGACAAGCTGACGGACGGCACCAAGGCGCTGCTGAAGAAGTACCCGAACAGCTACCGCGTCGACGTCTACACCACCCGTCGCACCGCGGCGGCGCCGCAGTGGGTGTATGACAACACCTTCAAGAACGCCACCAGCGCCAAACTCGACGGGGACACCGTGAGTGGCGCCTACGGCGGCATTCCCTTCCCGATTCCGAAAAGCGGCTGGGAGGTAATGTCCAACCACTTGCTGCACTGGCGCGGCGAGGCCTGGCAGCAGGATTTCCGCCAATACCTGACCACCTCCGACGGCAAGCGCGTGCTGTCCAGCGAAGGGCAGGGCACCTACCAGATGCCGTATTACTTCAAGGACGGTGCCGACAAGTTCAAGAACAACAACTACTGGATGCTGCGCCTGGTGACGGCGGCGCCCGCGATCCGTGCCGGCGAAGCGATCACCGGATCGGAAAACCTGGATCCGGACAAGAGCCAGGCCTGGGTCTACCTGACCGGTCAGCGGCGCACGCGCAAACTGCCGAACGCCTGCTGCGACACGCCAACGCCGGCCTCGGCCGGCGTGATGAGTTTTGACGAGATCGACGTCTGGGGCGGGCGTGGCGACCGCTTCGACTGGAAGATCGTCGGCAAGAAGGAGATGTACATCCCGTATAACGCCAACGGCCTGTTCACGCCGAAAAGCGACGCCGAGGTCTTCGGCCCCAATCACCTGAACCCGGACCACGTGCGCTGGGAATTGCACCGCGTGTGGGTGGTCGAGGCCACGCTCAAGCAGGGCAAACGCCACCAGGCGCCGCGCTCGCGCTACTACGTGGACGAAGACAGCTGGGTGGCGGTGCTGGGCGACCGCTGGGATGCCAAGGCCCAGCTGTGGAAGACCTTGTGGTCACACCCGGTCGTGATGCCGGACCTGCCGGCCACCACCCCGCCGCAGCAGTTCGGTTTCAATGACCTGATCACCGGCGCCTGGTACATGAGCGGCGTGGTGAATGAGAAGAACACCCACTACCGCATCATCGGCCGTCAGCCGGAGGCCAGTTTCACCGGCGACGCGCTGGCTGGAGAGGGCGTGCGCTAGCGGGATCCGGCTTGCAGGCCGTCCAGGCTATGCCTGGCACGGCCAGCGGCGCCCGGCTCTGCGCGTTGTTTTCCCGTACCAGCTTGGCCAGCAGTTCCATGAACCTGCGCTGCTCCGCCGGGCCCAGGGGTGCAAGCAGGCGCTCGCGCAGCCGCAAGGCGCCGGCTTGCATGGTTTCCAGCATCCGCGTGCCACCGGAGGTGATGTTCAGCGCACGCTGGCGCCGGTTATGCGCAATCACGTGACGCTCGAGCAGGCCTTTCTCTTCCAGCCGCGCGCACACGCTTGCCCCGGTAGAGGTATCGATCGCGGCCAAACCGGCCAGCGATACCTGGTCGATACCGGGGTGCAGGGCCAGCTGGCTGAGGATTGCATATTGCACTGGTGTCAGTTGGTCGCCCAGTTCGTCGTAGAAGATCGAGACCGAGATTTGCTGCGCGCGGCGCAGAAGGTGGCCCGGATGCTCGTCGATTGCGAGCATCTCGCGATGCTGCACGTCATATTGTTGATCAGTCGGCATGATTGGCAAGTGTGATGGTCTTTGTATTGAACATTCAGTGTACTGAATATGAATCCGATTCACCGCAAACAATGAAGGAAACAAGCATGTTCCCAAAAAACGCATGGTACGTCGCCTGCACCCCCGACGAAATCGCCGGCAAGCCCCTGGGCCGGCAGATTTGCGGCGAGAAGATCGTGTTCTACCGCGGTGAGCAAGGCAGGGTGGCGGCGGTCGAGGATTTCTGCCCGCACCGGGGCGCGCCGCTATCGCTGGGATTCGTCCGCGACGGCAAGCTGGTCTGTGGCTACCACGGCCTGGAGATGGGCTGCGAAGGCAAGACGATCAGCATGCCTGGCCAGCGCGTCCGCGGTTTCCCGTGTATCCGCAGCTATCCGGTCGAAGAGCGCTACGGCTTCATCTGGGTCTGGACCGGCGACGAGAAGCTGGCCGATCCGGCTGCGATCCACCATCTCGAATGGTCCGACAATCCGGAATGGGCGTATGGCGGGGGGCTGTATCACATCAACTGCGATTACCGCCTCATGGTCGACAACCTGATGGACCTCACCCATGAGACCTATGTCCATGCGTCGAGCATCGGACAAAGGGAAATCGACGAGGCGCCGGTGACGACCAGGGTCGAGGGCGAGCAGGTGGTGACCAGCCGCTTCATGGAAAACATCGGCGCACCGCCGTTCTGGCGCGCGGCATTGAGAGGCAACGGCCTGGCGGACGACGTGCCGGTGGACCGCTGGCAGATCTGCCGTTTCAATGCCCCGAGCCACGTGATGATCGAAGTCGGGGTGGCGCATGCGGGAAAGGGCGGCTACCACGCGGACCCGGCCCACAAGGTGTCGAGCATCGTGGTCGACTTCATCACGCCGGAGACCGAGACCTCGCACTGGTATTTCTGGGGCATGGCGCGCAAATTCAGGCCGGATGACGCCGAGCTGACCGGGATGATCCGCGAGGGGCAAGGGAAAATCTTCGGCGAAGACCGCGAAATGCTGGAGCTCCAGCAGCAGAACATCCTGCGCCATCCCGAGCGCAAGCTCCTGATGCTGAACATCGACGCCGGCGGCGTGCAGTCGCGCCGGATCATCGACCGCTGGCTCGCACTCGAGGGCGCAGCCCAGGGGGCGGCATGAGCACGATCGAGGTCCGCGTCGCGGCCAAGGTATGCGAGGCCGAGGGCATCTGCAGCTACGAACTGGTGCCCCTGGACGGGGCGCCATTGCCGCCATTCGACGCCGGCGCCCATATCGACGTACATGTCGGTAATGAGCACGTGCGCCAGTATTCGCTGTGCAATGCACCGCATGAGACGCACCGCTACCTGATCGGCGTCCTGCGCGACGCTGGCTCGCGCGGCGGCTCCCTTGCGATGCACGAGAAGGTAGATGCCGGCTCGGTACTGACCATCAGCGCGCCCAGGAACCACTTCCCCCTGGTCGATGCGGCGCGCACGCTCCTGATCGCCGGCGGCATCGGTGTTACGCCCATCCTGGCGATGGCGGAAGCGTTGGCGGCGAAAGGCGCCGCCTTCGAGATGCACTATTGCGTACGCTCGCCGGAACATGCGGCATTCCGCGAACGACTCGCGGCGTCCGGATTTTCCCGGCAGGTGCACTTCCATTACGACAGCGGCGACGCGGCGCAGAAGCTGGACCTTTCCGTCTTGCTGGCGGCGCCGTCGGACCAGCATTTGTATGTGTGCGGACCGTCAGGCTTCATCGGGTACGTGCTGGCATCGGCACGCGCACATGGCTGGCCTGATGCGCAGCTGCACGTCGAGTATTTCTCGGGCGCGGTCATCGACACCGCAGGCGACCGGCCTTTCGACGTGAAGCTCGCATCGAGCGGACAGGTCTTGAGGGTGCCGGCTGGGCGCACGGTCATCCAGGTGCTGGCGGAGCAGGGCATCGATGTGCCGTATTCATGCGAGGAAGGCGTCTGCGGAACCTGCCTGACCCGCGTGCTGGACGGCGTGCCGGATCACCGCGACCTGTACCTGACCGAAGAAGAGCAGGCCGCGAACGACCAGTTCACCCCTTGCTGTTCGCGTGCCAAGACCAGCCTGCTTGTACTGGACATCTGATGAAAACACTGATGCTGTTGTGCGGCCTGCTGTGTGACGAGGTCGTGTGGGAAGCCCAGGCCGAGGCGTTGCGGCGCGACTACGATGTGCGGATCCTCAAATTCGTGGAACAGGACTCGATGGAGGCGATGGCCGAGCATGTCCTGCGCAACGCGCCGCAGACGTTTGCGCTGGCGGGGCATTCGATGGGCGGACGGGTTGCGCTCGAAGTGCTGCGCCGTGCGGCGCCGCGCGTGGAGCGTGTGGCGCTGCTCGACACCGGATTCGAGGCCGCCGCGGCGGATGAAGCAGGCAGGCGCGGCGTCCTCGTCGACCAAGCCCTGCGAGAGGGCATCGACTCTGTCGCGGCTGCCTGGGGTCTCCCGATGCTGGCGCCGCGCCATCGCGGTGATCCGCTCCTGGTCCAGGCCGTGCTCGATATGGTGGGGCGCATGTCGGGCACGATCTACGCGGCGCAGACGCGTGCCTTGCTGGGCCGGCCGGATGCGACCGGCGTGTTGCAGAACCTCGACTGCCCGACGCTCATCCTGTGCGGCATGGAAGACGGCTGGAGTCCGCCGGAGCGCCATCGCCGGATGGCGGAACTGGCGCCGGGCTCCGTGCTGCGCCTGATCGCGCAATGTGGCCACATGTCGATGATGGAGCAGCCCGATGCGGTACTCGCCGCGCTCCGCGAATGGCTGGCGCTGGGTGATGACGATGCATGACGAATCGATCCGCCGTACCTGCGCCGATCTCGTTTCGCATTACGCCTACCTGAACGACGAGCGGCGCTTCGAGGAGCTGGCCGCGCTCTTCACGGACGATGCGGTGCTCTACCGGCCATCCGCGCCTGGCCAGGCCATTCGGGGACGCGAGGCGATCCTCGCGTCTTTCCGCAAGCGGGCGCCTGACACCATGACCTTTCATGTCTGCAGCGACATCCTCATCGATGTCCTGGACGCGGATCGTGCACAGGGCAGGTCGAGGATTTTGCTGTTGTCCGCCCCCAGGGCCTCGGACGGCACGGCGCCGCCGGCTGCAACGCCCATGCCAGGCGTGTTCAAGGACCTCTTTGCGTTGACGGAAGACGGATGGAAATTTGCCGAAAGGCGTGGATCGTTCTGGATATAGGAAACAATATGGCAACAATCATTGGCGGTATCGGCACCTCCCACGTCCCCACCATCGGCCTGGCCTACGACAAGAAGCGGCAAAACGACCCGGCCTGGGCGCCGCTGTTCGAAGGCTACCAGCCGGTGGCAAAGTGGCTGGAAGAGAAGCAGCCCGATGTCCTGGTCTTCTTCTACAACGACCATGCGAACAGCTTCTTCTTCGACTGCTATCCCACCTTTTCCATTGGCGTATCGCCGGAATTCGACATGGCCGACGAGGGCGCGGGCCGCCGTCCGCTACCCAGGATCAAGGGGCACGCGAAGCTGGCCGAACACGTCGCCAACCGCCTGGTCAACGAAGAATTCGACATGGCCGTGTTCCAGGACCGGCCGCTCGACCATGGCTGCAATTCGCCGCTGGGTTTGATGTGGCCGCACGAGCCTGACTGGCCGGGCGCGATCCTGCCGATCGCCATCAACGTTCTCCAGCACCCCCTACCGACAGCGGCGCGCTGCTACAAGCTTGGGCAGGCAGTGCGGCGCGCCATCGAGTCATTCCCTGACGACCTGAAGGTGGTCGTGGTTGGCACCGGTGGACTGTCGCACCAGATCCACGGCGAACGCACCGGCTTCAACGACACCGACTGGGATGAGGAATTCCTGGAGCTGTTCGTCGAGCGGCCGGAATTCCTGACCGGACTGACGCATGCGGAGCTGATCCGTCGTGGCGGTGCGGAAAGCGCTGAAGTGATCATGTGGATGGCCATGCGCGGCGCCCTGGCCGGCAAGATCCGCTGCCTGCACCAGAACCACTATCTGGCGACGACGACCAACATGGCGGTGGCGCTGTATGAGCAGGATGTCGCGGAGCCCTCTGCGCTGCCGCTGAGGCATTCGAATACCCAGCTGCTGGGTGTGGAGGATATCCCGGGCACGTATACGTTTGACATCGAACACAGCGTCAAGGCCCTGAAGCTGAACCGCTTCTTCTGGCGTCACCGGGAGCCGGCCTTCCGTGAACTGGTCGCCCGCGACCTGGAGGCGGCGTTCGGCGAATCGGACCTGATCGAGCAGGAAAAGGCACTGGTGCGCAGCCGGGACTGGCTCGGCCTGGTCCAGTATGGCGTGTCCTTCTTCGTGCTCGAAAAATTCGCACGTGTGCAGAAAATGTCGAACCTGCAGGTCTATGCGAGCATGCGCGGCGAGAGTCTGGAAGACTTCCTCGCCACGCGCAGGGTGCCGGAATCGGCCTGAGCGGCTTTACCTGACGGCGGCCTCGGCGACGCAGGGATTGCGCTGTTCGCCAAGGCCGGTAATCGACGCTTCCATCACGTCGCCGTCGCGCAGGAAGCGTTTGTAGTGGATGCCGTTACCGGCCGGCGAACCGGTGCAGATGACGTCGCCCGGCCACAATTGCACACGGCTCGAGATGTACTCGATCTGGCGAGCGATATCGAAGATCATGTCGGACGTGCTTTCATCCTGCATGACCTCGCCGTTGAGCTTGAGTACGATCTGCAGCTGCTGTGGATTGGCGACGAAAGCGGCCGGCACCAGGTAAGGGCCGAGCGGTAGGAAGGTAGGGGAGTTCTTGCTCGACACCCAGTCCGTGCCCATGGCCTTCGGCTCCTTGCACCAGATCAGGTCGCGGCTGGTGATGTCATTGGCGATCGTGTAGCCCGCGATGTAGTCCAGCGCGTCGTCGCGTCGCACATGGCGTGCGGGCTTGCCGATCACGACCGCCAGTTCCAGTTCCCAATCGGGTTCGCTGGCCAGTGCGGGCAGGATGACCGGGTCGTATGGGCCGGTCACTGCGGAGGGGACCTTGCTGAAGACGTAGGGTGAGCCCGTCGCCGCGCGCTCGCTCATCAAATTTTCAGCGTAAGCGCGTAGTTCGGCCGGCGTCATTCCCGCAGTCGCGGGCTGCGCGCCAGGACCCATGCTGACCAGCATATCCACGACGTGCTTGAAGTAGTTCGCGCCGGTGCAGAAGATCTGGCGTGGCAGCTCGACCGGGGCGTGCACCTTGAGGCCGGAGACCGGGGCCCAGTCGAGCGCGCCGGTCTGGTCGGCCAGCGCGAGCGCCTCGCACAATGCGCCGAAGTTGGTTTGCCAGTTCTGCAGCAGGGCAAACACCGATTCGCTGCCGCTCAGTTGCAGCCCCTTGGCCTCAGCTACTTTCTTCAGCGCCTGCAGGGCAATGACCTGATCACCCCGCACAAGTCCTGCGAAGACAGGGGAGCCGGCGGCCGAAAAGCTGCCGAGCTTGAAGCCGGCCTGGGTGTTCGTGTCCATCATACAGTTCTATCCTTTGTTGGTAGCGGCAAGCCGCCAGTATAGGGACGGCCTTTCCCGTTGACGAATGGTGAATTCCGCTAGCAGACCTCGGCAAAACCGATAGCTGCGGGGCGGCGCGACCCATCGGTTCGGCCGATGGGAGCGATCGGAAAAACGCATGCCGGCAGCGGGCATGGGCTCGGTAGAATCGCCTGGATTCAAGCCGCCCGCGGGGTGGCTCGCCAGTCCACTCACGATCAGGAGACCCCATGCTGTTTCACCGATGTACGCCGACCTGCCCTGGCGATTGTCCCGACAAGTCCCCGGTCCACGTGCAGGACGCGGCACGCCGCAAGGCCCGGACATTCACCGTCGACCTCCATTGCCACGCCTTCTTCCCGGAGGTTGAAAAGCTGGTTGCGGGACTGCCGCAGAAGCTGGCCGAGCCTGAGCTCATGCTCAAGGCGCTGGGCATGGAGACCGTCGACTACAACAACAGGGTGATGCTGCCGCAAGCCGGCCCGAAGCTGACCAATCTACAGCAGCGCCTGGGCGACATGGATGTCATGGGCGTCGACATGCAGCTGGTAAGCCCTACCTCGACCCAGCACTATTACTGGGCCGAGCCGGACCTGGCTGTCGAGGTGGTTCGCATCCAGAACGAGGCAATGGCTGAGTTGTGCGCGACGCATCCGGACCGCTTCCTCGGCCTGGGCACGCTGGCGCTGCAGCATCCGGTGCTCGCGATCGAACAGCTCGAGCACGCCGTGCGCAAGCTGGGCCTGCGCGGCGTGGAGATCTCGACGATGGTGGCCGGTAAGGAGCTGGCGGATCCGATGTTCGAGCGCTTCTGGGCCAAGGTGGAGGAACTCGGGTGCATCGTGTTCATCCATCCTTTCGGCACGACCCTGGGAGCCCGCCTCGACCGCCATTACCTGTCGAACGTGATCGGCCAGCCCCTCGAGACCACGATCGCGCTGTCCCACCTGATCTTCGGCGGCGTGCTGGACCGCTACCCGGGCGTGAAGATCCTGGCGGCCCATGGCGGCGGCTACCTGCCCGCGTACATCGGGCGCTCCAACCACGCCTGGCATGCGCGGCCGGACGCGCGCGGCTGCGCCAGGCCACCGGGCGACTACCTGCGCCAGATCTGGTTCGACAACCTCGTGTACGAACCGGAGGCGCTGCGTCACCTGATCCAGGAAGCCGGTATCGGCCAGGTCGTGACCGGTTCGGATTATCCCTTCGACATGGGCCAGTATGGCTTCTCGGACTTGCTGGACCTGGTGCCGGGGCTGTCGCAGGACGAGCATGAGCGTATCGCCTGGCGCAACGCCGAGCGCCTGCTCGGCCAGGGCTTGAAGCCCGCCGACTGGAAGGCGCCCGCCACGCATTCAGCCGACCGATAGCTTGTATCGGAATAATCCATTTTACGGATGGCCCGGGCCTCCATACAGTGGGATAGGCGTCATTTATTCACAAGTCATTCCACTACAAATGTTCAAATATTTTCCTACCAACTATCCCTGGAACCTGTCAGTCGATCTGGCCATCGAAATGGGCGCGCGCATCGGCGAGATCGAGGAAATGTGCGCCCCGCTGCAGGACGCGGCGAAGCAGCCGGATGCCGCCGGAACCCGGGCGTTTCGCGAGACCTGGTCGAACATGGCCGACAAACTGTGCAGTCTGGCGGAAGAGGACGAGGCGCGAGGCCGCCTCATCTCGGCCGGCGACAAGTACGGCCGCGCTGCCACCTACTACCTGAGCGCCGAGCGCCTGCAAGCCCATGGCGCGCCGGGCCGCATCGAGCTCTACAAGCGCTTCATCGAGGTATTCAACAAGGGCCTGAAGCTGGCGGGCGAGAACTGCGAGCGTGTCGAGATCCCGTACGGCGACGCGCATATCTCGGGCCTGTACGTGCGCGCCGAGGGTGTGACTGGTGCGGCGCCGATCCTGGTGCAGGTCAACGGACTCGATTCGACCAAGGAAATGAAGTACCGCGTCGGCCTGCCGCAATGGCTGGCCAGGCGCGGCGTGTCCTCGCTCGTCATCGACCAGCCGGGCACCGGCGAAGCGCTACGCCTGCACGGCATGCACGCGGTCTACGACAGCGAACGCTGGGCCAGCAAGGTGGTCGACTGGCTCGAGACCCGCGCGGATGTCGACCCGAAGCGCATCGGGCTGGAAGGCGTGTCGCTGGGCGGCTACTACTGCCCGCGCGCCGTGGCCTTCGAGCCGCGCTTTGCCATGGGCGTGGTCTGGGGCGCCAACCACGACTGGCGCGACGTGCAGAAGAAGCGCCTGGCCAAGGAGGGCAGCTTCCCGGTGCCGCACTACTGGGAACACGTGCGCTGGGTCTGGGGCGCCAAGGACCAGGAAGACTTCATGCGCATCGCCGAGAACGTCCACCTGGACGGCGTCCTGGACCGCATCAGGGTGCCGTTTCTGGTCACGCACGGCCAGAAGGACGCGCAGATTCCGCTGCACTGGGCCGAGCGCACCTATGAACAGCTGGTCAACAGCCCCAAGCGTGAGCTGAAAGTGTTCACCGAACGCGAAGGCGGCGTGCAGCATTCCAGCTTCGACAATTCCGCCAACGCGGGCGCCTACATCGCCGACTGGGTCGCCGAGGCCCTGGGCGGACGCACGGCAATCTGACCACATCGAGAAAGAGAACACCCATGAATATCATCGGACCCGACGCACTGCTGTTCGGCGTCGACGACGTCGACGCCTGCACCCAATACCTGACCGACTACGGCCTGAGCCCGGTCGGAGAAGGGCGCTTCGAAGCACTGGATGGCACGGCCATCATCATCGCCCACAAGGACGACGCCGCGCTGCCGCCATCGATGGGCACCGCCAGCATGCTGCGCAAGACCATCTACGGCGTGGCGGACCAGCAGGCCCTGGGCGCCATCGCCGAGGAACTGGGCCGCGACCGCGACGTGAAGCGCCTGCCGGACGGCTCGATCGAAGCGGTCGACGACATGGGCTTCGTGCTCGGCTTCCAGCTCACCGTGCGCCGTCCGCTCACGATGCCGGCCGAAGCGATCAATGCGCCCGGCGCCCCGGCCCAGCGCCCGGCGAATGTGCTGGGCGTCGATGAAAACGCGCCCGCGAAGCCGCGCACGCTGTCGCACGTGGTGTACTTCGTGCCCGATACCGCGAAGGCCGAAGCCTTCTACGTGGAGCGCCTGGGTTTCCGCTGCACCGACCGCCTGGTCGGCGCCGGACCCTTCCTGCAGCCGGCCGGCACTGCGGACCACCACACCCTGTTCATGATCCAGACCCCGCCGTTCATGAAGGGCTGCGAGCACTTCACCTTCCACATGGGCGGACCGACCGAGGTGATGCAGGCCGGCACCCGCTTCGTGGAGAAGGGCTACCAGTCGTTCTGGGGCCCGGGGCGCCACAAGATGGGGTCGAACTGGTTCTGGTACTTCAACAGCCCGCTCGGCTGCCACGTGGAGTACGACGCCGACATGGACATCCACGACGAGGCCTGGGCGGCGCGCGCGATCCCGATGGACGCCGATGCCTCGCAACTATTCCTGTTCGAGCGGCGCGACAAGTGGGCGCCGGGCGGGCCGCCGCCCGGACCGGTGGGCGCCGCCGAGCGCCACTAGGAGCAGTATATGACGGCAACGGCATTCCTGTGCCGCGACGACGCGCTGGCGGAAGGCCAGTCGCGCGGCTTCGATCCCTGGGGCGAGGGACACGACACGGTGCTGCTGGTGCGCCGCGGCGGCAAGGTGTTCGGCTGGGCTGATGCCTGTCCGCACCACGGCGGCACCCCGATGGCCTGGCGCAAGGACGCCTACCTGAACGGTGACCGCAGCCGCATCGTGTGCGCCGCCCATGGCGCCCAATTCGACATCGAAAGCGGTGTCTGCACGCTGGGACCCTGCCTGGGGCAGTCGCTGCAGCCCGTCGAGATCGTCATCACATCGGAACAAGACATTTACATCTGCCGCGAAGGTGGAGGGGACACGGAACATGACTAGCAGCGCAAACAAGGTACTCATCATCGGAGGCGGGTTCTCCGGCATGGCCGCGGCGATCGAACTACGCCGCCAGGGCGTCGAGGTCGACCTGGTCGAGATCGACCCGGGCTGGCGCTCCTACGGCGCCGGGATCAGCCTGGGTGGCGCCACCTTGCGCGCCTTCCGCCGCCTCGGCGTGCTGGACGCCTTCCTGGAACAGGGTGCGGCATCCGACGGCGTCGACATCTTCATCCCGACCGGCGTCAAGGTGGCCAGCCTGCCGACCCCGCGCATCGCCGGGCCGGACGTTCCGGGCAACGCAGGCATCATGCGGCCGGTGCTGGCGCGCATCCTGGCCGAGGCGACCCGGGCCGCCGGCGCCAACGTGCGGCTGGGCTGTACCTTCACCCATATCGAGCAGGACGGCGAGGGCGTCGACGTCAGCTTCAGCGACGGCAGCCAGGGACGTTACGATCTGGTGATCGGCGCCGACGGCCTGTACTCGAAGGTCCGTGAAACCCTGTTCCCGGACGCGCCCAAGCCGCAGTACAGCGGCCAGGGCGTGTGGCGCGCGGTGCTGCCGCGCCCCGCGGAGGTGACCGGCACCATGATGTGGCTGGGCCCCAAGGTCAAGACCGGCCTCAACCCGGTGTCGAACGACGAGATGTACCTGTTCGTGACCGAGGACCGCGCGGAGAACGTCCACATCGCTCCCGCTGAATTCCTGCCCATGCTCAAGGGTTTGCTGGCGCGCTTCCCGGCGCCCTTGATGCAGCAGGTCGCGCAGCAGCTCGACGAACGCTCGCAGATCATCTACCGACCGCTGGAGTCCCTGCTGGTGCCGGCGCCCTGGTATCGCGGCCGCGTGGTGCTGGTGGGCGACACCGTGCACGCCACCACGCCGCACATGGCCTCCGGCGCCTGCATCGGCATCGAGGACGCGATCGTGCTGGCCGAGGAGGTAGGCAAGGGCGGCGCGGTGGTGGACGCACTGGCGCGCTACCAGGAACGCCGCTGGGAGCGCTGCCGCATGGTGGTGCACAATTCCGGCCGCCTGGGCGAGATCGAGATCGCCGGCGGCGACAAGGAAGAACACGGAAAAATCATGCGCGAGACCCTGATGGCCCTCGCCGCCCCGATTTGAGGACGAAAAAATGACCCGCCAATTCATCGACCTGTCGATCTACCTCGAGAACGAGGTGCTGTCCGACCCGCCGCCGCTGGCCCCGAGGATCACATACCAGAAGCACCAGGATACACTGCCGGAATTCATGGCCATGATCCCGGGCACCACGCCCGAGGATTATCCGGACGGCGAAGCCGCCGCCGCCGAGTGGGTCACCATGACCACCCACAGCGGCACCCACCTGGACGCGCCTTACCACTTCCATTCGACGATGGACGCCAAGAACGGCGAAAAGAAGGCCTCGATCACGATCGACGAGGTGCCGCTGGAGTGGTGCTTCCAGCCGGGCGTCAAGCTGGACTTCCGCCACTTCCCGGACGGTTATGTCGCCACCGCCGCGGATGTCGAAGCGGAGCTGAAGCGCATCGGCCATGAACTGCAGCCGCTGGACATCGTGGTGGTGAACACCCGCGCCGGTAGCCGCTACGGCCACAACGACTTCGTGCAGGCCGGCTGCGGCATGGGCTACGAGGCGACCATGTACCTGCTGGAACGCGGCGTGCGCCTGACGGGCACCGACGCCTGGAGCTGGGATGCGCCGTTCTCGTATACCGCGAAGAAGATCGCCGAGACCGGCGACACTTCCCTGATCTGGGAAGGCCACAAGGCCGGCCGCGACATCGGCTACTGCCACCTCGAGAAGCTGCACAACCTGGAAAGCCTGCCGGGCCACGGCTTCTTCATCAGCTGCTTCCCGCACAAGGTGCGCCGCGGCTCGGCCGGCTGGACGCGCGCGGTGGCGATTATCGATGACGCGCTGCAGGCGCTGCCGCGCAAATAAGGAAACAGCATGAAATTTGCCACATACCGCAATGGCGAAGCCGATGGCTGCCTGATGGTGGTTTCGCGTGACCTGAGCCGGGCCGTCGAGGCCTCGGGCCTCGCGCCGAACCTGCTGCAGGCGTTGCAGCGCTGGGACGAGGTCGCTCCCGAACTGCAGCGCCTGTCGGACGCACTGAATGCAGGGCTCAAGCCCCTGGCCCGTCCGTTCGACCCGGCGCGCTGCATGGCGCCGCTGCCCCGCACCTTCCAGTGGTGCGACGCCTCTGCCTTCCTGAACCACGGCCACTTGATGGAGCGCGCCTTCAACACGGCGCCGATTCCGGACTTCGACACCATCCCCGTCATGTACCAGGGCGCCTCGGACGACTTCCTCGGCGCTTGCGAAGCGGTCCCGATGCCGGACGAAGCGCTCGGCATCGACTTCGAGGGCGAGTTTGGCGTCATCACCGGCCCGGTCGCCATGGGCGCCACGCCTGCAGCTGCGCAACAGGCGATTCGCCTGGTGGTGCAGCTGAACGACTGGAGCCTGCGCAGCCTCGGCCCGCGCGAGATGAAGACCGGCTTCGGCTTCCTGCAGGCCAAGCCGTCGACCAGTTTCGCCCCGGTCGCGGTGACGCCGGACGAATTGGGAGAGTACTGGCGCGACGGACGCGTGCACCTGGAGCTGGAAGTCACCTGGAACGAGGCGAGCTTCGGTCATCCGCACGGCGGCGAGATGCATTTCAGTTTCGGCGAGCTGCTGGCCCATGCCGCCCGTACGCGCAAACTGGGCGCCGGCACCATCGTTGGCACCGGTACCGTATCGAATGCCGGCGGTGAGCGGGGATCGGCCTGCATCGCGGAGCGGCGTGTGATCGAGATCATCGCCCAGGGCGCTGCGGCCACCCCGTACATGCGCTTCGGCGACCGGGTCCGCATGGCCGCGCGCCTGCCGTCCGGAGAGACGCCGTTCGGCGCGATCGACCAGCGGGTGGTCGCGTGCCAGGCTGCCGGCACGGCAAATCATTGACGGAGACTCCATGCCCAAGCTCGCTCGCCGCAGGCTGCTGAAGTCGATTGCTCCCGCCCTCGCAGCCACCGTGCTGCCCGCCCGGGCGGTCCAGCAAGGGGCTCGTCGGCCCAACATCGTCTGGCTGGTCAGCGAAGACAACCGCCCCCTGATCGGCGCCTACGGCGACGAGCTGGCGCGCACGCCGGTCATCGACGGACTGGCAGCACAGGGCATCCTTTACCGGAACGTGTACGCCACCTCACCGGTGTGCGCGCCCTCGCGCTTCGGCATCATCACCGGGGTACGGGCGGAGAGCGCCGCACCCGCCAACCACATGCGCGCCGTCGCGCGCTTGCCGGCCACCCTGCGCGCCTTCACCGAATTCCTGCGCAAGCGCGGCTACTACTGTTCGAACAACAGCAATCTGGACTGGCTCCTGAATTGGCGGTGCCGGGTTCGCTGGTCTTCGTTTATCCGGCGCTGCGGCGGGTGCGCGCGCCCGGCCCGCCATGGCAGTGGGTCGCCGGGGCCTGCTGGCGTTATCCTCGTGGCCCGGACAGCGGCATCGAGGCCATCGAAGACCATCCGGTCGTGCAGGTGGCGGTGCCGGACATGGAAGCCTACGCCCGATGGGCGGGCAAGAGCTTGCCGACCGAGGCCGAATGGGAGTTCGCCTGCCGTGGCGGCCTCGATCGCAAGATTTATGCATGGGGCGACAGCTTTCAACCTGGCGGGAGGATCATGGCGAACACCTGGCAGGGCGATTTCCCCGACCAGCAGTTTGCGCTGCATGGCTTCAGCGGCACCTCACCGGTCGGCAGCTTCCCTCCGAACGGGTATGGACTGCTCGACATGATCGGCAATGTCTGGGAGTGGACAGCGGACTGGTTCGCGATGCCGGACACCCGCAACAAATCATGCTGCATTCCCGGCAATCCCACCGGGGGCAGCGAGTCGGGCAGCATCGACCCGCAGGCAGCGGTGGCCGGTCTGCCGAGACGTGTGATCAAGGGCGGCTCGCACCTGTGCGCCCCGAACTACTGCCAGCGCTACCGGCCAGCGGCGCGCGCGGCGCAGGCGATCGACTCGGGAACCAGCCACATCGGCTTTCGCTGCATCATCCGGTCGTGAGCCACAGGTAAGCCGCGGAGGCGGACTCCCTCGGACGGACTATCCGCTTACCCGATTCCACGCATTCGATTTTTCGATTGGACAAATTACAGCGCGAGCGACTAGGATCGCTGCATCTGGAAATGGTACCGCTACCGTGAGGTGGGAGGTCAACGATAACAGGCGGGGCCGACCCTGCCGGAGGAGATTGCATGCACATCATCCGACTGCGCCGCAGCGCCCTTGCGCGTGTGGCGGCGCTCGTCCCACTCGCGGCACTGGGTGCCTGCGCCGCCCCGGGCGCCCTTGATCACGCCGGACAGCCCGTCATCGGCGCGCGCAGCAAGGCAGTCCTGAACATCGATGGCCGCGCGTTCCGCGACGCCAACGGCAATGGCCGGCTCGATCCTTATGAGGACTGGCGCCTGAGCGCCGAACAGCGCGTCGCCGACCTGCTGCCGCGCATGAGTCGCGAACAGAAGGCCGGCATGATGCTGATCGATACCCTGAATGCCGGTTGCGCCGGCGCGCTGGTGGACACCAAGGCCGCCGACTACGTCGGGCAGCAGAAGATGACGCGCTTCATCCTGCGCAACGTGGCGGGACCCAAGCCGGACGCCTGCGACGGCAGCGTCAAGGCCGGCCGCGGCGGCTTCACCGTCACGCCGCGCCAGCTGGCCGAGTTCCACAATGCTGTGCAGGCCATGGCGGAAGCCGAGCCGCTGGGGATTCCCGCGCTGTTCAAGGATAACCAGCGCAACCACTACAACAACGACCCGCGCTTCGGCATTTCCGGCGGCGCCGGCGCCTTCACCGAATTCCCGCGCGAAGCGGGGATCGCGGCCGCCAGCCTGGGCGCCGGCGACATGGCCCCGCTGCGTGCCCTGACCGAGGTGATGGGCGCGGAATTCCGGGCGGTCGGCCTGCGCGGCGTGTACGGCTACATGGCGGATCTCGCCACCGAGCCGCGCTGGTACCGCATCTCGGAAGCCTTTACCGAAAACGCCGACCTCAACGCCAACATCATGCGCGCCCTGGTCGGCGGCCTGCAGGGCGGTCCGCTGAACCCGCGCTCCGCGGTCGCGTTGACGATGAAGCACTTCCCGGGCGGCGGGCCGCAGGAGCAGGGGCTGGACCCGCATTATTCCTTCGGCAAGGGACAAGTCTACCCCGGCGGGAATTTCGCCTACCACCTCAAGCCCTTCAAGGCGGCGATCGACGCCGGGCTGGAAGCGGTGATGCCGTACTACGGCGTGCCCGTCAACGTCACCTACGAAGGTGTCACCTACGACCAGCTCGGCTTCGCCTTCAACCGCCAGATCGTCACCGACCTGCTGCGCGACAAGCTGGGTTTCAAGGGCTACGTCAATTCCGATACCGGCATCATCAACGAGCGCGCCTGGGGACTCGAGGGCAAGTCGGTGCCGGAGCGCGCGGCGACGGCGATCAACGCCGGCGTCGATGTGCTGTCCGGCTTCAACGAGAACAAGGTCATCCTGGACCTGGTCGCTCGCGGGCTGGTCAAGCAGGAGCGGGTCGACGAGGCGGCGCGCCGCCTGCTGCTGGCGCAGTTCCGGCTTGGCCTGTTCGAGAACCCCTACGTCGATGCCGCTGGCGTCGACGGCATCATCGGCAAGGCCGAATACCGCGCCGCCGGCCTGCAGGTGCAGAAGCAGTCGATCGTGCTGCTGCAGAACCGCGAGCAGGGCGCCGCGAAACTGTTGCCGCTGGCGCCGGGCAAGCGTGTTTACACCATGGGGATGGGCAAGGCCGACGTCGAGGCCTACGGCTACAAGGCCACCGACGGCAATTACACGGCGCCGGCCGCACGCCCAAGCGCGGCCGGGCACGACGCGGCGATCATTCGCGTGCAGGTGACCAACCCGATGAAGACCACGCTGGCTTACCGCACCAGGCAGATGGGCGCGGATGCGGGCAAGCTGAACCCGCGCACCGGAAAGACCTGGGGCGCCGAGGATCCTTGCGTCAGCCATCCGGCCCGGAATCCGAAATGCGTCGACGACATGGGCATGCTGTTCGGCGGGCCTTTCCCCTGGGAAGCCGACAAACTCTCGTTCACGACCATGGCGAGCGCCGAGTCCTGGCAGATGTCGCCCTCGCTGGCGGATATCCAGGCCGTGATGCGCGAGATCGGCGCCGAGCGCACCGTGCTCGCAATCTACTTCCGCCAGCCCTATGTGCTGGACCAGGCCAGCGGCTTGCGCAACGCGGGCGCGGTGCTGGCCACCTTCGGGGTCACGGATATCGCCCTGCTGGACGTCGTCAGCGGGAAGTTCAAGCCGCAGGGCAAGCTGCCCTTCGCGCTGGCGAACAAGCTGGAAGCGATCGTCAACAAACAGTCGGATGTGCCGGGCTATCCGGCTGCGGACACCCTGTACCCCTACGGCTTCGGCCTGACTTACTGAAAGCGGCCATGATCGACAGACGACGGTTTCTCGGCGCCCTTGCAGCACCAGTGTTCGCGGGGGCGCTCGCCGCGCCGGTCTTCGCCAGCCCGGCGCAGGCGTTCGGCCTGCAACTCTTCACGCTGTTCGACGTACTTGATATGGACGTACAGGGCACCCTGCGCGAGGTCGCCAGGATCGGCTACCGCGACCTGCAATCCTCGTACAGCAAGCAGGCGGGCATCTACGGCATGAAGCCCAGGGAGTTCGCCGCCATGGTGGGTGAGCTGGGGATGGCCTGGTCTTCCCATCACGTGCCCGGCGAACCGCGCCGGATCGATCCGAACGCCAAGCCCTTCCTTGACGCGAGCGGCAGGCCAAGGGTGTTCGCCAAGGCGCTCAACCTGCGCGACAACCTGCACGAGATCGTCGATGCCATCGCCGACGGCGGGCCGCGCTACCTTGTGTGCGCAGGCGTGCCGACCTCCACGCAGGCCGATGTCGACGCCTCGATCGCGCTCCTGAACCGGGCCGGTGAAGCCTGCCGCAAGGCGGGCCTGATGCTGTCGCTGCACAACCACGAGGCCGAGTTCCGGCCGATGGGCGACTCGACACCCTACGAGATGATCCTGAAACACACCCGGCCCGAGCAGTTGACGATGGAGCTCGACATCGGCTGGGCAGTCAAGGCGGGCGTCGATCCGGTCGCGCTGTTCCGGCGCCATCCCGGCCGCTTCGGCCTCTGGCACGTGAAGGACATCGACGGCCAGCGCGGCTTGCCGGTGCCGCTGGGGCAGGGCGTGATCGATTATGTCCCCATTTTCGCCGCCGCGGGCACGGCCGGGATGCACCACTACTACGTTGAACACGATTTCCCGGCCGACCCGATGGCCAGTATCAGCACCAGCATGCATTACCTGAAACGGATCCTGACATGAATTCCCATCGCTTTTTCCATCGGGTCGCCGCAGTGCTGGCGACCGTCCTGCTGCTCGGTGCGGGTGCACATGCGGCGCCCGCCGCTGGCGGCCGTACCGAATATTCGCTGGTCGAGGGCTGGCGCTTCGCCTTTGGCGAGCAGCACACCGAGCAGTCCGACGCCAGCCAGTGGCAGGCGGTCACGCTGCCGCACACCTGGAACCGGATTGGCGGCCACACGACCAAGGCAGCCGATGCCAACGACACGCGCGGCAAGGGCTGGTACCAGCTGAGCTTCCGTGCCGGTCCGACCGCGGAGAAGCCGCGCCGGACCTGGCTGCAGTTCGACGGCGCCAGCATCGTCAGCGATGTCTGGCTCAACGGCGTGCTGCTGGGCCGCCACGCCGGCGGGGTATCCGCCTTCCGCTTCGACGTCAGCGATGCGCTGCGCCCCGGCGAGAATCTGCTGGTGGTGCGCACCGATAACACGGCGCCGGACACCAAGGGCTCGGTCACTGCCGAAACCCTGCCGATGGGCGGCGACTGGTTCATGTATGGCGGCCTGTATCGCAAGGTTTCCCTGATCACGACGGCGCCCGTGCACGTCGACCTGGGCGACCACGGCGGACCGGGTGTGTATGCCCGCACCGTGTCGCTGGAGCCGGGCCGCGCCCGCGTCGAAGTGGTGGCGAAAGTGCGCAACGATGCCGGCGCCGCGCAGGCGGTCAAGGTCCGCACCTCGCTGGTCGATGCCAAGGGCAAGACCGTAGCCAGCAGCACCCAGCCGCTCGAGATGGCGGCGTCGGTACTGCGCGAAGTGAAGACCAGCCTGGACGTGGCGAAGCCGCGCCTGTGGAACGGCGTCGTCGATCCCTACCTGTACACGGTGCGGGTCGATGTGCTGGCTGGCGCCCGCATCGTCGACACGGTCGCGGAGAACTTCGGCATCCGCACCATGCGCTTCGATCCGGACAAGGGCTTCTTCTTGAACGGGAAGCCCCTGGCGCTGCGCGGCGTGAACCGCCACCAGGAAACCGGGGCGAACGGATGGGCGTCGAGCGTGGCCGAGCTGGAACGCGACTATGCCATCATCAAGGAAATCGGCGCGAACACCATCCGGCTCGCGCACTACCAGCACCCGAAGGAAGGCTATGCGCTGGCGGACCGCATGGGCCTGATCGTCTGGGCCGAAGTGCCCCTTGTGCTGCTGTCGGCGCCGTATGGCGAACCAAACGCCACGCCCGGCTTCATCGCCAACGCCGAACAGCACCTGCGCGAACTGATCCGCCAGAACGTCAACCATCCATCGATCGCGGTCTGGTCGATCGCGAACGAGCCGAACATCGCCAACGTCTGGATGCAGCCCAAGCCGCCCACCGTGCCGCTGCTGGAGCGCCTGGCCGCCTTGTCGCGTGCGGAAGATCCTTCGCGGCCACCGGTACTGGCCAGCTGCTGCGGCACGCTGCCGGGCAGCCTGATGCCGACGACGCCGGGCAAGGGCCTCGATTCGCCGCCCCAGGCCGTGGACGTGTTCGGGGTCAACGTCTATTTCGGCTGGTATTACGCCAACGTGGCGGACCTGAGCGCCTACCTCGACGAAGTGCACGCCTTCTACCCGAAGAAGGCGATCAGCGTGACCGAGTACGGCGCCGGCGGGGCGCTGTCACAGCATACCGACAATCCGCTGGGCGGCCCGATCATCGCCGGTGGACGTCCGCACCCCGAGGGATTCCAGTCCTTCATCCACGAGAAGACCTGGCCGCAACTGCGCGACAAGCCCTACCTCTGGGCCAGCTGGCTGTGGAACATGTTCGACTTCGGCACCGCGATCCGCATGGAGGGCGACCTGGTGGACACCAACGACAAGGGCATCGTCAGTTTTGACCGTTCGGTAAAAAAAGAGTCCTTCTACTTCTACAAGGCGCATTGGAATCCGGAACCGATGATCTACCTGGCCGGCCATCGCTACACGGAGCGCGCCAGCCCGGTCGCCGACGTCAAGGCCTACAGCAACGCTCCGACGGCCCGGCTGTCCGTGAATGGCCGCGACCTGGGCAGCGTGGACTGCGTCGAACGGATCTGCCTGTGGCGCAACGTGGTGCTGGGCAAGGGCGACAACCAGCTCGTCGTCACTGCTTCGCTCAAGGGCAAGGCCTTGCGTGACCGTGCGGTGTGGCGGCGCGCGGATGGCCCGGGTACCTACCGGGTGCTGGCCGGCCAGCTGGGCGTCACGCAGACCAGCGCGGGTCTCTACGGTTCGGACAACTTTTTCAAGGGCGGGGAGGGCAAGCTGCTGAACGAGCCGGTGCGCCGCCCCCCGCCGCCAAAGGTTGTGCAGGGAGCAGCCGACCAGCAGATGTACCTGGGTTACCGGACCGGCCGCTTCAGCTATGAGCTGCCGCTGCCCGATGGCGAGTATGCGCTGACCCTGCGCTTCGTCGAGCCGGTCGACAAGCAGGCTCCAGGCCAGCGGGTATTCGATGTCCTGGTGCAGGGCAGTGTCGCGCTGCCTGACCTGGACATCGCGGCGCTCGCCGGCAGCATGCGGGCACTCGAGCGCAAAGTGCCGCTGCGCGCCAGCGGCGGGAAGGCCCGTATCGAGTTCGTGCCGAAAGCAGGCGCGGCCATCCTTTCCTCATTCAGCATCGATCCCCGCTGACGCATTCCGGGAGCTGTCTACCGCGCTTTCCCTGTCCACAAGAACGCCCGGCGCAGCATCTGCGCCGGGCGTTTTGCTCGGGTACCGGTACCAGCTGATGCACCCCAACAGGGCGCGGACCTATCTGATTCATCAATTCGGTGCATCCGAATTATCGATTAGACGTAGATCATGCGCTAAGACTAGCATCACTTCATCCGGTAATGGTACCGGTACCGAGAGAACCCGATGTCAAATCAACACCCCATTCCCCGCAACGGATCGCCTGTCGTGCACGACATGCGGGTCGTTCCGGTCGCCGGCCGCGACAGCATGCTGCTGAACCTGTCCGGCGCTCACGGCCCTTATTTCACCCGCAACCTGGTGATCCTGACCGACAGCGCCGGCAACACCGGCGTCGGCGAGGTGCCGGGCGGTGAAGCGATCCGCCAGACGCTCGAAGATGCGCGCCCGCTGCTCATCGGCCAGGCGGTGGGCAACTACCATGCGATCCTGAACAGTGCGCGTGCAGCCTTCGCCGGCCGCGACGCGGGCGGACGCGGCAACCAGACCTTCGACCTGCGCGTGGCGATCCATGCGGTGACGGCGCTGGAAGCCGCCTTGCTCGACCTGCTTGGCAAGTTCCTCGACCTGCCGGTGTGCGCACTGCTGGGCGATGGCCAGCAGCGTACGCAGGTGGAGATGCTGGGCTACCTGTTCTATATCGGCGACCGCAAGGCCACCGACTTGCCATACGATAGCGACCCGGAAAACGGCGACGCCTGGATGCGCCTGCGCCACGAACCGGCCATGAGCCCGGAAGCGGTGGTGCGCCTGGCCGAAGCGGCCTACGATCGCTACGGTTTCCGCGATTTCAAGCTCAAGGGTGGCGTGCTGCGCGGCGAAGAAGAAATCGCCGCCGTGACCGCGCTGGCGGAGCGCTTCCCGGAAGCCCGCGTTACGCTCGACCCGAACGGCGGCTGGCGGCTAGAGGACGCGATCCGCCTGTGCCGCGACCAGCACCACGTGCTGGCCTATGCGGAAGACCCCTGCGGCCCCGAGAACGGCTACTCCGGCCGCGAAACCATGGCCGAGTTCCGCCGCGCCACCGGCTTGATGACCGCCACCAACATGATCGCCACCGACTGGCGCGAGCTGAACCACGCGGTGCAGCTGCAGTCGGTCGACATCCCGCTGGCCGACCCGCACTTCTGGACCATGCAGGGTTCGGTGCGCGTGGCCCAGATGTGCAACGAGTGGGGCCTGACCTGGGGTTCGCATTCGAACAACCATTTCGATGTCTCGCTCGCCATGTTCACCCATGTGGCGGCGGCCGCTCCGGGCAAGATCACCGCGATCGACACCCACTGGATCTGGCAGGACGGCCAGTACCTGACCAGCAACCCGCTGCAGATCAGGGACGGCAAGGTCGACGTGCCGGCGGCGCCAGGCCTGGGCGTGGAGCTCGACCTGGAGGCCGTCGAGGCGGCGCACCAGGCCTACCGCAACATGGGCCTGGGCGCGCGCAACGACGCCGTCGCCATGCAATACCTGATCCCGGGGTGGAGCTTCGATCCGAAACGTCCCTGCCTGGTGCGCTGAGACAGCGCACCACCTACTAAAACTATTCAAACAGCAGCGCAATTGGAGGAGTCAACAATGAAGCATCATTCGTCCCGCCCCGCAGTGAAGTGTTCGGTCATCGCCATCCATTCCGCACTGGCAGCGCTCGGCGCGCTTGCCCTCGCCGTCCCGGCACATGCACAGACCGAGGCCAGCGCCGCCGCACCTGTCGAGAACCAGGCCCCGGCCGAAAGCGGAGCGCCCGCAACGGGCCAGGTGCAGTCGGTGGTCGTTTCCGCCTCGCGTATCGACCGTGCCGGCTACTCCGCCCCCACGCCCACGGTGAGCCTCGGCGCCGCGGCCCTGGAGCAGCGCGCCACCGTCAACATCGGCGACATCCTCAACGAGATCCCGTCGTTCCGGGGCAGCCAGACACCTTCGGGCGGCGGGATCGCCAATTCCGGCCAGACCCTGGCCGACCTGCGCGGCCTCGGCGCAACGCGGACCCTCGTCCTGCTCGATCGTCACCGGCTTCCGCAGACCAATAACGGCGCCGGGGTCGACATGAGCATGATTCCGACCGCCCTGATCCGCAACGTCGACGTGGTGACGGGCGGCGCGTCTGCCTCCTACGGTTCCGACGCGGTGTCCGGTGTCGTCAATATCATGCTGAACGACCAGCTGCAAGGCGTGAAGGGCAATGTCCAATACGGCGCGACCCGTTACAACGACATGCGGGACACCTTCGGCAGTCTTGCCTGGGGCGGCAGCTTCGCGGGTGGCAAGGGACATGTCATCGTCGGCGGGGAATACAACAAGAACACCGGCACGGACATTTACAACGACGAGCGCAAGTGGGGCAGGGAGAGCTACATCAACTTCGCGTTTCCAAACCGCCCGGCCGGCGCACCTGCGAACGCGATCGGCGAAAATGGATTGGTGGGCAACGGCACGACCGGCGGTCTGATTCGCACCAACGGTCCTCTGCAGGGACTGGCATTTGTCAAGGGGCCGAACGGCGCCACGACGACTGCGCGATTCACACCTGGCCTGTACGGCAATTTGCTCACGTCGCAGGACATCTTCACCGATGCGGCAAGGGCGGCCAACGAGGCGGCCGGGATCTCGCACCGGTATCCGCTGCAGCTGCGCCCTCAGCTGGAGCGCGCGAACTTTCTGACCAAAGCGACTTACGAGTTCAATGACCGGCTCAGCGCCTACGTCCAGCCCTTGTTCTCGCATACGCGGAGCGGAAATTCCATCATTGCGCGGCGCGATGGCGCCGGCGCCGGGCCGGCACTGCCGATCGCTCGCGACAACGCCTACCTGGTGCAGGCCTTGAGCCCGGCGCAGCTGGCGCTGGTTCCTGCCGGCGGCCTGTCGATCGGCTACCTCGGCAATGACTTCGGTCCGGTACGCAGGGATGTTTCGCACGACACCAGCTATATCTCAACCGGGCTGGAAGGAAAATTCGGCGAAACCTGGGAGTGGGACGTGTCGTACCAGAACGGCCGCGACAAGGCCGATTCGGAGTTCGCGAACAACATGGTCAACGCCAACTTCAGGAACGCGATCGACGCAGTCGTGGTGAACGGCCAGGTGGTCTGCCGCAACGCCGCGGCCCGCGCTGCCGGATGCGAACCGCTGAACATCCTCGGCCAGGCCAGCGGCTCGGCCGGGGCGTACAACTACATCAGGGGTACCGCCACCGGAAAAACCGTGTCGCGCCTCCGTGAATTTTCGGCCAATGTGCAAGGCGAGCCGTTCTCGAACTGGGCCGGCCCGGTCTCGGTGGGCGCCGGTCTCGAACATCGCAAGGAATCGCTCGTGACAACGGTCGATCCGCTGTCGCAATCGAATGGCTGGCTGGCGGGAGCAGGCGCCAGCCTGCAGTCTGCGAGCGTCACTGTCAAGGAAGCGTATGCCGAGACGATCGTGCCTTTGCTGAAGGATGCACCGTTCGCCAGGACACTCGACGTCAACGGCGCGGTACGCCGCACCGACTACAGCAGCTCGGGCATGGTCACTACCTGGAAAGGCGGCGTGTCGTGGGAGCCGACTGCGGACTTCCGCTTGCGCGGTACCCGCTCGCGCGACATTCGTGCGCCCAACCTCGTCGAGCTGTATACGCCGACGGCGCCGAGCTTGCCGTTACCGGCCGATCCGCGTCCAGGCGTTGCGCCGATCACGAACGCAGCCGGCGTCACGGTCGGCGGGAATCCCAACCTGAAGCCGGAGATTGCCAACACCGTCACAGTGGGCGTGGTGTTCCAGCCCACTTACCTGAAGCGCCTGAGCGTCTCGGCGGATTACTACCGGATCGACATCGATGGCGCGATCACCAGCACCGCCACGCAGAACGTGGTGAACAACTGCCTGCCAGGGGGCGTGTACAGCGGGAATGCGTACTGCTCGCTGATCACCTTCGCCAACAACGACGTCAAGAACGGGCAGATCACCGGGATTCGGGGAACGACCGCCAACGTGGCCGAATTCCGTACCCGCGGCCTCGACATGCAGATGTCGTACAGGCAGCCGCTTGGCGAGTTGAACACCGCACTCGCCGGAACGCTGGGGATCAACATCCAGGGCACGCGTGTCTTCGAGTACCGCACCTCGACGGACGTGTCGGCGCTGTACCCTGAGGGGATCAACCGCGCGGGCCAGACGGGAGCAGGTTTCGGCGGCCCTGCCGGCTTGCCGAAATGGATGTGGACGACTGCGCTCGACTACAAATGGAAGCGCCTGTCGGTCAACGGCCAGGTCCGTTTCATCAGCCGCGGTCATCAGAACAACGGCTTCGTGGGCCCTGACGAACCCGGCTACACGCCTGCGGCGGTCAACAGCGTCAACAACAACCAGATCCCGTCCTACACACTCGTGAACGTGGGGGCGAGCTACGACTTCGGCGAAGACGCCGGACGCCGCGAGCTTTACTTCACGGTCAACAACCTGCTGGACCGCGATCCGCCGCCACCGGCCAACCAGAACGCCTACTACGACCTGGCCGGACTGACGCTCAAGGCCGGTGTACGCTTCAGCTTCTAGTAGACATGACCGACAGACCCGATCCGCCGGCTGAAACCACGCGCCGCCGCCGGCGCCACGGCGGCCTGACCCTGCGCGACGTCGCCAAGCTGGCCGGCGTGGCGCCGATCACCGCCTCGCGCGCGCTGAACACGCCGGAACAGGTGTCGCCCGAGATCCTGGCGCGCGTGCGCGACGCCGTCGAACGCACCGGCTACGTGCCGAACATCCTGGCCGGCGGCCTGGCCTCGCGCCAGACCCGGCTGGTGGCGGCGGTCGTGCCCACCATCTCCAGCCCGGTGTTCCTGGAGATGATCGAGGCGCTGACCCGTTCGCTTACCGCCGCCGGCTACCAGCTGATGCTGGGGCAGAGCGGCTACACCGAATCGCGCGAGGACGAGCTGCTCGAAGCGATCATCGGCAGGCGCGCCGACGGCGTGGTCCTTACTGGGGTCATGCGTTCGCCTGGAGCCCGGCGCCGTCTGCTTGCCAGCGGCATCCCGGTGGTCGAGACCTGGGACCTGACGCCGACGCCGATCGACATGCTGGTCGGCTTCTCGCACAGCCGGCTCGGCAGCGCGGTGGCGGCCTACCTGCATGGGCGCGGCCGGCGCCGGGTGGCCATCATCAGCGCCAACGACGAGCGCGCGCGCCAGCGCACCGCCGCATTCATCCAGACGGCGCAAGCCTTGAAGCTGGCCGGGCCGGACGGCCAGGTGCCGGCCTGCTACGTCGGGGCGCCGACAACGGTAGGCCATGGCCGCAGCGGCTTACGCGAACTGCTGGCCGCCCATCCCGACCTCGACGCGGTGTTCTGCAGTTCCGACATGCTCGCCATGGGCGTACTGAACGAAGCAAACGCGCAGGGTATCGACGTGCCCGGGCGGCTGGGCGTGATCGGCCTGGGCGACCAAAGCTTCGCGCGCGACCTGCATCCGGCGCTGACCACGGTTCGCATCGACGGTAACGTGATCGGTGAAACGGCCGCGCATTTCATCCTCGAGCGCATCGCGGGACGGCGGGTTGCCGAACCCGTATGCGATATCGGCTTCACGATTGTCGAGCGTTCGACGATCTGACTCATCCCTCACAACAGAAAGGGTTCACATGCAGCGCTCGCGTCACCCCCTCTTCAACACCTTCATCGCCGCGCTTGCCGGCTTGCTCGTCTTCGGTCCCGGCAGTGCGCTGGCGCAGTCGATAGGCAAGCCCATCCCGGTGCCCGCGGCGCCTGACGAGATCCGGCTCTATCCAGGCGTCGCGCCGGGATCGGAAGCGGCAACCCACACCGAGCAGTGGAACCAGACCGAGGATAATCGCAGGGCACGCAATGTGGTCGTGCCGACGCTGATTCCTGTGCTGCCGGCCGCGGGCAAGGCCAACGGCACCGCGGTTATCGTCGCACCCGGCGGCGCCTTCCGCCTGCTATCGATGGACAACGAAGGCTATCTGGTCGCGAACTGGCTGGCGCAGCGCGGCGTCAGTGCATTCGTCCTGAAATACCGCCTGGTCGAAACGCCGGCCAAGGAAGAAGACTTCATCCGCGCGCGGCAGCAGGGCGCGGCGTCCGGTCAACGCATCGGCACCTTCCCGCTGGCGGTCGACGACGGCCGCCGCGCGGTGCAGCTGGTCCGCGAGAACGCCGCGCGCTGGAACCTGCGCCCGGGGCGCATCGGCATGGTCGGTTTTTCAGCCGGCGCCATGGCGACGCTCGAGGTGGCGACGGGGCCAAGCGCGGCCAGCCGGCCGGATTTCGCAGCCTTGATCTACGGCCCGATGAGCGCGCGCGAGGTGGCCTCCGACGCGCCACCACTATTCATGGCGCTGGCCGCCGACGATCCGCTGTTCGCAACTGGCGACTTCGGCCTGGTGAACTCGTGGAAAAAGGCCGGCCGGCCGGTCGAGCTGCATTTCTACGAACGCGGCGGCCACGGCTTCGGCATGAAAAAGCAGGGACTCAGCAGCGATGTGTGGCCGGAGCAGTTCTGGGCATGGATGCGCATGCGCGGCGTAGTCGAGTAATCGTCTGGCCGGGTGCTCAGGCCGACTTGCGCTCGCGCGCCAGGGGAAGGACCTGTCCAGCCGGTGCGGCGGCCACCATCGGCGTGGACAGCGTCCTGGCCGGTTCGGCGTCCGCGATCTCCAGCAGCATCTTGCGCAGCCAGATGTGGGACGGATCGTGGTCGAGGAAGCGGTTCCATTGCATGCACATTTCCAGCTTCGGGAAAGCGATCGGCGGCGCAATCAGGCGGATCGGGTAATAGCAGGCCAGCATGCGCGCCAGGCGGGTGTGCATGGTCGCGATGCGGTTGGTGCCGATCACGAAGTGCGGCAGGCTGGTGAAGTTGGTCGTCGAAATCTCGATCCGCCGGTCATAGCCGCTGTCCTTCAGGAAGTGCTCTTCGAAACTGGTCAGCGAGGTGCCGAAGCGCGAGGACACGTGGCCGAGCGCCATGTACTGGTCCAGCGACAGCGTGTCGCCGACCAGGGTGTTGCCGGTCCACACGATGCAGGTGTAGGTCTCTTCGAACAGCAGCTCGGTCGGCTGCGACTCCGACATGTATTTGCGTGGCAGGATCATCAGCTCGACTTCACCGCGTTCGAGCTGCTCCGCCGGCGTCGAGGTGGTCGGCGAGATGTCGATGGACACGCCGGGCGCCTCGGCGGCGATGCGGCGGCCGAGTTCTCCCAGCAGCACGGTCGACACGAAGTCCGAGGCGAACAGCCGGAACTCGCGGGTAGCGGTGGCCGGGTCGAACTCCGGCTTGATTTCGATGGTGCGCTGGATCTGCAGCAGCACGTCGCGTACCGGCTCGATCAGGCTGACCGCGAGCGGCGTCAGGATCAGGTTGCGGCCGACCTGCACCAGCAGATCGTCCCGGAAGTAATCGCGCAGGCGCGCCAGCACGCCGCTGGTGGCAGATTGGCTCAGGTTGAGGCGTCGGGACGCGCGGGTGATGCTCTTCTCGCTGAGCAGCGCGTCGAGCGCGACCAGCAGGTTGAGGTCCAGGCGGTTGAATCGCATGCTGTCTCCTTGTTCTCGGCCTGCGTGTCGTGCCGCAGTGCGCTCTTGGCCGATGATGCCACAGCGAGGCCGCGACGTCACCGCTTTCAAGGCGCCGACATGGTAAAAGCGGTATCGTAAACGCGGATGCCCCCTATCGGTGTCGCCGATACCCATCGACGTCATGTTGCCGCGCCCTCGACTCAGGCACGGTGCAGACCCAATGCAGGCTGGCCGCCTGTTCCTGGCCGGCGACGCCGCCCGCATCGCGCCGCCGACCGGGGCCAAGGGCATGAACCTGGCCGTGTCTGACGTGAACTTTCTGGCGCAGGGGCTGGAACAGTTCTACAAGCAGGACCGCAGCGATCGCCTGGAGCGCTACACCGAGGACGCGCTCAAGCGGGTATGGCGCGCGGAGTACTTTTCGTGGTGGATGACCAGCATGCTGCACACCTTCGACGACGCCTCGCCCTTCCAGCGCGAAGTGCAGCGCGCCGAACTGGAGAACGTCGTTGGCTCGCGTGCGTTGGCGACGGCACTGGCGGAGCACGATGTCGGGGCCTTCCGAGTTCGCATGTGTGCCGCAGTGTTGATGCGGTACTTACTGGCGGTCCCAGAGCAGGCTCGCGGTGTTGATCTCGTCCAGCAAGGCACGGGCGCCGGGAGCCAGGAGTGCGCCCTTGCGCGTCATGATGCCGATCGAGCGTTCCAGGCCGGGCATGTCGAAGGGCAGCACGGCAAGTTGCGCCGTCTCGATCTCGTAATGCAACTGGTGCGCGGAGACGACGGTCAGCATGTCGCTCGAGACAAGCAGGCCGCGCAGGAGGGCAAGATCGCCCGTTTCCACCCTTGGTTCCGGTGGCGCCAGCCCTTGGCTCCGGAAGAACTCGACGAGTGATTCGCGCAGTGGCGTACCGGGGCGCGACAGCACCCACGGATAGCCCTCCAGGTCGCCGATGTGCATCCGCTTCCTTGCCGCCAGCGGATGTCCAGCCCGTGCCACCAGTACCGCCTTGTCACCGAACAGCGAGCGCGAGACGAAAGCCCCATCGGGATTGCTGCGCAGGGCGCCGACGATGAAGTCGATGCGCCCGGACAGCAGTCCGGCGGTGAGCTCGCCATAAGGACTTTCGAGCGAACTCACGTGCAGGCGGGGGTGGCGCTGCAGGACCGCGGCGATCGCCGCCGGCAGCAGCTGTGAGCGCGCCAGCGGCAGCGCACCGATCGTGACCGTGCCCTGCACGACGCCGGCCAGGGCGGCCACGTCTTCCGGAATATGGCGCAGTTCGGCTAGTGCCCGCTCGAAGCGCCCGATCCAGCGCCGTCCGGCGTCGGTGGGCAGCATGCCGTGCGCAGTTCGCAGGAACAGCGGCTGGCCGAGCATGTTTTCCAGCCGCGAGATCGCCTGGCTGACGGCGGACTGCGAGGCGCCCAGCGCGTGTGCGACGGTCGGCATGTGGTGGACCTCTGCCAGCAGTGCCGCGGCCTGCAGGCGCCGTTCGTTGAGCAGGGCCTCGATGCCGCCGACCTTCGGTGCGCCGCGGTCCTGCCCGCGCAGCGCGTCGTCGCGGACGCTCAGCAGCTCGGCCTCGACGCGCTCGGCGCGCAGGCGGACGACCTCGCCGGCGGCAGTGAGCAGCATGCCTCGTCCTTTCCGCTCGAATAACTGGACTTCGAGGCTTTCTTCCAAAGCGGCGACGGAACGCGCCACCGCCGACGAAGCACGGTGCAAGGACTCGGACGAGCGCCGGATGCCGCCCAGGGCGGCAACGACACGGAAAGCGTGCAAATGACGGAGACTGACGGCGTTCATGCGGGAGTCGGGCAGGTGATCAGTAAATTCGAACATTGTAAGGCAAACAAAGCAACCAAGCGGCAAGCGTCGCCGAAGATACTTGCGACATCGACGCGAGGACAATCAAACCCGGAGACATGCATGCGAAAACCCCTGATCATCGACTGCCACGGCCACTACACCACCGCCCCGAAGGCGCTGGAAGAGTGGCGCAATCGCCAGATCGCAAACCTGAACACGCCGGAACTGGGTCCGAAGGTGTCGGAGCTGAAGATCAGCGACGACGAGCTGCGTGACTCGATCGAAACGAACCAGCTGCGCCTGATGAAGGAGCGCGGCTCGGACCTGACGATCTTCTCGCCGCGCGCCAGCTTCATGGCCCACCACGTCGGCAACTTCGAGACCAGCGCCACCTGGGCCGCCATCTGCAACGAGCTGTGCTACCGCGTCTCCCAGCTGTTCCCGGATAACTTCATTGGCGCGGCCATGTTGCCGCAGTCGCCCGGCGTCGATCCAGGCACCTCCATCGCCGAGCTGGAGCGCTGCGTCAGGGAATACGGCATGGTCGGGATTAACCTGAATCCGGACCCGTCGGGCGGCCACTGGACGGCGCCGCCGCTGTCCGACCGCTCCTGGTACCCGATCTACGAGAAGATGGTCGAGTACGGGATCCCGGCAATGATCCACGTGAGCACCAGCTGCAATCCCTGCTTTCACACCACCGGATCGCACTACCTGAACGCCGACACCACGGCCTTCATGCAGTGCCTGACCAGCGACCTGTTCAAGGACTTCCCGACCCTGAAGTTCCTGATCCCGCATGGTGGTGGCGCCGTTCCCTACCACTGGGGGCGCTTCCGCGGCCTGGCCCAGGAGATGAAGAAGCCGCTGCTGTCCGAGCACCTGCTGGATAACATCTTCTTCGACACCTGCGTCTACCACCAGCCGGGCATCGACTTGCTCACCAAGGTCATTCCGACGAAGAACGTGCTGTTCGCCTCCGAGATGATCGGGGCGGTGCGCGGGATCGACCCGGAGACCGGCCACTACTACGACGACACCAAGCGCTACGTCGAGGCGGCGAACATCAGCATTGAGGACCGCTTCCAGATCTTCGAAGGCAATGCCCGCCACGTCTATCCGCGTCTCGACGCCGCCTTGACAAGGAAAGGACTGTAAACATGAGCATCCCCCTGATGAACCAGCTCGGCATTGTCAAGCGCAACATCGAGCGCGCCGACCCTGCGGCAGTCGAGCGGCTCGGCCGTCTTGGCAGCGCCACCGTGCATGAAGCGATGGGCCGCGTGGGCCTGCTGAAGCCCTACATGCGCCCGATCTATCCGGGCGCCTCGGCCGCCGGCACCGCCGTGACGGTGCTGCTGCACCCGGGCGACAACTGGATGATGCATGTGGTGGCCGAACAGATCCAGCCGGGCGACATCGTGGTAGCAAGCATCAGCGCCGAGTGCAGCGACGGCTACTTCGGCGACCTGCTGGCTACCAGCTTCATGGCGCGCGGGGCACGGGGACTGGTCATCGACGCCGGCGTGCGCGACGTGCGCATCCTGAAGGAGATGGGCTTTCCGGTGTGGAGCAAGGCGATCAGCGCCAAGGGATGCATCAAGTCGACGCTCGGCTCGGTGAACATCCCGGTGCTGTGCGCCGGCGCGCTGGTGAACCCGGGCGACGCCATCATTGCCGACGACGACGGCGTGGTGGTGGTGCCTGCGGCGGACGCGGTGCGAGTTGCCGCGGGGGCGCAACAGCGCGAAGACCTGGAAGGCGAGAAGCGCGCCAAGCTGGCTTCCGGCGTGCTGGGGCTGGACATGTACAACATGCGCGGCCCGCTCGAGCAGGCGGGTCTCAAGTACATCGACTGAAGGCCGCGCACAAGGCAGAATCCTCATCATGCAAATACCCATCCCCAGCTTATTCATGCGCGGCGGCACCTCGCGCGGGCCTTTCTTCCTCGAGTCGGACCTGCCCGCGGAGACGGCAGCCCGGGACCGGGTCCTGCTTGCCGCCATGGGCTCGCCAGACCCGCGGCAGATCGACGGCCTTGGTGGCGCCCATCCCTTGACGAGCAAGGTCGGCATCGTCCGCAAGAGCGCCGTGCCCGGTGTCGATCTCGACTTCCTTTTTGCCCAGCTGCAGCCGAACAAGGACGTGGTCGACACCACGCCGAATTGCGGCAACATGCTCGCTGCCGTGGTGCCGTTCGCACTGGAGCGCGGCATCGTGCAGGCGCAGGGCGACACCACGACGCTTCGTGTCCTCACCCTGAACACCGACATGCAGTGCGACATCACGGTCCAGACACCTGGCGGCCGCGTCGCCTACGAAGGCGAGGCGCGGATCGACGGCGTGCCCGGCACTTCGGCACCGATCACCATCAACTTCCTCGATACCGAAGGCTCGGTGTGCTCCAGCCTGCTGCCGACCGGGCAGGTGCGCGACACCATCGATGGCATCGATGTGACCTGTATCGACAATGGCATGCCCCTGGTGCTGTTCCGTGCCGACGCCGTGGAACGTACCGGTTACGAAACCGTGGACGAGCTCAACGCGGACGTCGAACTCAAGGCACGCATCGAACGCCTGCGCATCGCCTGCGGGCATGCGATGGGCCTCGGCGATGTGACAAGCAAAAACTACCCGAAGATGACCCTGGTCGCTGCACCGCGCGCGGGCGGAAGCCTGAGCACGCGCAGCTTCATCCCCCATGTCTGCCACGACGCGATCGGCGTGCTGGCGGCTGTGACGGTCGGCACCGCCTGCGTGCTGCCCGGCTCGGTCACCGAAGGCTTGGCCGTGGTCCCGGAAGGGCAGGTGAAGGCCATATCGGTCGAGCATCCAACCGGTGAATTCAGTGTCGAACTGGAGCTGGATCCCACTATGCCACACAAGGTTATCCGTGCCGCCCTGCTGCGGACCGCCCGGCTGATCATGCGCGGGGAAGTGTTGGTGCCGGCACGCGTGCTGACCGCCTGATCCCGCCCTTGCTTGTCAAGTCCCGTCTGGTCATAAACCCTCTTGACGAATCAGTCCGGGCGCTTTTGCTGCCATTCATTGAAGACCTTTGCAGCCTGGCGGTCCGACAGTCCCGAGTCCTTGATCTCATGCCGGATTTTGGGGCTGGGTCGCCATGATCCGGGCGCCGGAATCGAATACCGGGCATACCGAGGTCCGGCAGTAGCGAGCGCCGCGCAAGCCGGGGCCTTGCCGGCGCCCGGTGCCGGATTTCCGGTCACGACAGTGCAGGATGCACCATTCCCAATGATGCTAGAAATACATTTACATTTGTCCAAATATGTAATTGCTGCTATGATGTACCGGTTCGTCGAAGCATGGGTCTCCCTTTCGGCGCAACTGCGTTATCCGCTTCACACCATCCCCGGTTACGGGCGCGCCCCGCGCGCCATCCCGCGTCTTGCAGCGAACCCGCCTCCGCCACCGGGCGCTGCGGCGCCGGGCATATCGTTCAGAAAGGACGAAGTCAATGACCATCGCCACACCTCCGCAATGGGCGCCGCGCCCGCAGCCGGGCAAATTCGTGCTCGCCACCGACCTCGACGGAACTTTGCTGGCCGGCAGCGTCGCCGCCCGCCGCCAGGTCCGTGAACTGTTCGACGGCGCGCCTGCCGGCGCCGTCCTGGTGTTCGTCACCGGCCGCGGGCTCGAGTCGATCCTGCCCCTGCTCAGCGACCCGACCATTCCCACCCCCGACTACATCATCGCCGACGTCGGCGCCACGATCGTCGACGGCGCGCTGCGCCCGGTCGGCGACCTGCAGGACGAGATCGCGGCGCGCTGGCCGGGGTCGCAGGCGGTGCTGCGGGCGCTGTCCGGCTTCAGCGGCCTGGCGCGCCAGAGCGTGCCGCAGGAGCGCCGCTGTTCTTTCCTGGTGGGCGAGCACGACGTCACGCCGGCCCTGCGCGCGGCGGTCGAGGAGCTCGACTGCGACCTGCTGCTGTCGGCCGGCTGCTATCTCGATGTGCTCCCGCGCGGCGTCGGCAAGGGCCAGGCCCTGCTGAGCCTGGCCAAGGCGGCCGGCTTCGATCCCGCCACGATCATCGTGGCCGGCGACACGCTCAACGACCTGTCGATGTTCGAGACCGGCCTGCACGGGGTCGTGGTGGGCGCGGCCGAGCCGGCCCTGGTGGAGCGGGTGCGCGGCCTGCCGCTGGTGCATGTCGCCACCGGCGAAGGCTGCGACGGCATCATGGAGGGGCTGGCGCGGCACGGCGCCGTCGCCGCCGCGGCGGCGGCCCTACCGGCGGCAGAGCACGGCAAATCCGACCTGGTGATGGTCTATCACCGCCTGCCTTTCGACGAGGTGGTCGAGGACGGCGTGCTGTGCCAGCGCCGTCCGCGCAGTCCGAACGGCATCATCCCGACCCTGCTGCGCTTCTTCGCCGGTGCCCGCGCCGGATCCTGGGTGGCGTGGTCGCAGCAGGCCAGCCGTCACCCGGCCGGCTTCGTCACCCATGTCCCGGTCGATATGGAGCAGTATCCGCAGCTGCAGGCCGCCCGCATTGCGCTGACGGCGCAGGACATCGACATCTTCTACAAGAAGTTTTCGAAGGAAGCATTCTGGCCGATCATTTTCTCCTTCCCCGACAAGGCCGAGTTCAGGCAGGCCCACTGGGACCGCTTCCTGGAGGTGAACCGCCTGTTCGCCGAGCAGGCCGCGCGCGAGGCGGCCGAGGGGGCGCTGGTCTGGATCCACGACTACAACCTGTGGATGGTCCCGGCCTTCCTGCGGCCCTTGCGGCCGGACCTGCGGATTGCCTTTTTCCACCATACCGCCTTCCCGTCGAGCGACGTGTTCAATATCCTGCCGTGGCGCCGCGACATCATCGGCAGCCTGCTCCAGTGCGACTACGTGGGCTTCCACATCCCGCGCTACGTCGAGAACTTCGTCGATGCGGTGCGCTCGCATGCACCGGTCGACGCCAGCGCCACGGTGCCCTGCGCGCCGCGCTTCCTGACCTACGGCTGCGCGCTCGGCGTGGACCGCATGACGACCCTGATCGACACCGGGGCGCGGCGGATCGGCCTGGGCGCCCATCCGGTCGGCACCGACGCCGCGCTGATCGAGCGGACCGTGGCGGCGCCGGCGGTGCAGGCCCAGGCCGCGGCGATCCGCGACTACCTGGGCGCGGCGACCGGCATCGTGTCGATCGAGCGGCTCGACTATGTCAAGGGCACGCTCGAGAAACTCGAAGCGTTCGAGCGCCTGCTGGAACGCCATCCCGAGCACATCGGCAAGGTCACGCTGCTCAACGTGATCACGCCGGCCGCGCCCGGCATGGAGATCTACGAAAGCCTGCGCGTCGAGGTCGACCGCACCGTGGGCCGCATCAACGGCCGCTTCTCGACCCTGAACTGGGTGCCGGTGCGCTACTTCTACCGTTCGCTGCCGTTCGAGGAAGTGCTGGCCCACTACGTGGCCTGCGATATCGCCTGGATCACGCCGCTGCGCGACGGGCTGAACCTGGTGGCCAAGGAATTCGTGGCGGCGAAGAAGGCCAGCGCCCGTTGCGGCGTGCTGGTGCTGTCGGAGTTCGCCGGCGCGGCGGTCGAGCTGCACGGCGCGCTGCTGACCAACCCCTACGATGCCAACGCCATGACCGCCTCCCTGCACCATGCCCTGACCATGGGGCAGGAGGAGCGCGAGTACCGCACCGCCCGGATGGCGATGATCACGACCGAGCATGACGTGGCGCGCTGGGGGCGCGACTTCATCGCGGCGGCGACCGACACCGCGGCGGGGCCGGACTGGACTGGCGAAGCCGAGGCGCTGGCCGCATGAACCACCTGATGAGGAGTTGCACATGCTGAAGTACTCGCTGCTTGGGAATGACCTGTATGCCTGGGCCATCGCGCTGGCGATCGCGCTCGCGGTGTCCGCACTGCTCTACCTTGCACGGCGTGTGCTGGTGCGGCGCCTGAGCGTCTTTGCCGCCACCACCACCACGTATCTCGACGACCTGGCGGTCAAGGTGCTGTCGGCCACGCACCCGCTGTTCATCCTGCTCATGGGCATGTATGCAGGCTCGCACTGGCTGCTGTTGTCGGACAAGGGCACCACCTTGCTGGCGCGCCTGGCGATTGCGGCCCTGCTGCTGCAGGTGGCGCGCTGGGGCGACGTCGGCGTGCACGGATGGCTGCAGCATTACCGTACCCGGCGCAGTGCGCTGGACGTGGCCAGCACCACATCCACGGCGGCGCTGGGATTCGTCGCGCGCACGGCGATCTGGGCCATCGTGATCCTGATGATCCTGGATAATTTCGGGGTCAATATCACCACGCTGGTGGCCAGCCTGGGCATCGGCGGCATCGCGGTCGCGCTGGCGCTGCAGAACGTGCTGGGCGACCTGTTCTCCTCGCTCTCCATCGTGCTCGACAAGCCGTTCGAGGTCGGCGACTTCATCTCGGTCGACGGCATCGCCGGCACCGTCGAATACGTGGGCCTGAAGACCACCCGCATCCGCGGCCTGGGCGGCGAGCAGGTCGTGTTCTCGAACAGCGACCTGCTCGGCAGCCGCATCCATAATTTCAAGCGCATGCAGACGCGCCGCATCGTGTTCGGCATCGGTGTCACCTACGAGCTCGACCGGCGCCAGCTGGGGGCGATCCCCGGCATCCTGCGCGAGGCGGTGCAAGCGCAGCCCCAGGCCAGGTTCGACCGCGCCCATTTCAAGTCCTACGGCGCCTCCTCGATCGACTTCGAAACCGTCTACATCATGCAGACTTCCGACTACGCCGCGTACATGGACGTCCAGCAGGCGATCAACCTGGCCCTGTTCGAGCGCTTCGCCGAAGAGGGCATCGATTTCGCCTATCCGACCCAGACCCTGTACCTGGCGCGCGCCAGGGCCGGCGCCGCGCAGGAGGGCTGAGCCATGCCGCTGCAGATGCTGGTGTCGGCGGGCTTCATCCTTGCCGTGGTGCTGTGGGGCCTGCTGGCGCCCGCCTCGATGGGTGCGCTGCTCGACGCCCTGCTGGCGGCCCTGACCCGCAACCTCGGCTGGTTCTACCTGTGGGTCGTGCTGGGCCTGGTCGTATTTGCCGGCTTCGTGGCGTTCAGCCGTTATGGCAACCTCAAGCTGGGCCAGGAGGACGAGGAGCCGGAGTTCCCGGTCGGCAGCTGGTTCGCGATGCTGTTCGCGGCCGGCATGGGGATTGGCCTGGTGTTCTGGGGAGTGGCCGAGCCACTGTCGCATTATGCGGTGGCGCCACCCGGCATCGCGCCCCATACGCCGGAGGCCGCAAATGCCGCGATGCGCCATGCGTTCTTTCACTGGGGCATCCATCCCTGGGCTGTCTACAGCGTGGTGGCGCTGGCGATCGCCTTCTTCCAGTACCGGCGCGGCGCCAGCCCCCTGATCAGCAGCGTGACGGACGCCTTGCCGTGGCGGCCGCTGCGCGCCATGGCGGGCTGGTTCAACGGGACGGCGGTGGTGGCGACTGCCTTCGGCGTCGCCGCCTCGCTCGGGGTTGGCGCGCTGCAGATCAACAGCGGCCTGCATGCCGTATTCGGCGTGGCAATCGGACCTGCGGCGCAGGTGATCATCATCGTCCTGACGGCAATCGTGTTCATCGGTTCGGCCGTGGCCGGGGTCGACCAGGGTATCCGCAGGCTGTCCAGCCTGAACATGGGCGTCGCGGTACTGCTGGCGCTGGCGGTATTCGTGCTCGGCCCGACGGTCGCCATCATCGACACCTTCACCAATACCCTGGGCAGCTACCTGAGCGAGTTCGTCAGGATGAGCCTGCGCACGACACCGTTCCGCGACAGCAGCTGGGTCGGCAACTGGACCATCTTCTACTGGGCATGGTGGATCTCGTGGTCGCCCTTTGTCGGCCTGTTCATCGCCCGCGTCTCGCGCGGCCGGACGATACGCGAGTTCATCCTCGGAACGGTGCTGGCCCCCTCGCTGGCGGCCTTCCTGTGGTTTTCGATCTTCGGCGGCTCGGCCCTCTACATGGAAATCTGGCAGCAGGTCCCGCTGGCGGAGGCGGTCAAGGCCGATGTGTCGACCGCCTTGTTCGCGATGTTCGACGCCATGCCCCTGGGCGGCATCATGTCGGTGCTGGCCACCCTGCTGGTATTCGTGTTCTTCGTCACTTCCGGCGACTCGGCCGTTCTGGTGCTGGGCATGATGAGCAGCGGCGGCAACCCGAATCCGCCGGGCCGCATCAAGATCGTCTGGGGCGTGCTGGTGGCGGGCATCGCAGTCAGCCTGTTGCTGGCGGGCGGGCTGAAGGCGGTGCAGACGGCCACCATCCTGTTCGCACTGCCATTCGCGCTGATCATCGTGCTGATGGTGCTGTCCTTGTGGCGGGCGCTGGCGCAGGACTGGGCGGAAGAAGCGCGGCGCGAGCGCGCGCTGAAGCGGCGCATGCGCGAAATGATCGACCGCTGAGCGTGCCGCTGCGACGCGCGAAGAAATCTTTTGTCGAATCGCAGGTTCCCGGCGACAATTGCGGATTTCCCTGACACCAGGGACGCCCACTGCATCCGACCATGAACGCACCCGACACACCGCGTCCGGCCTCCCTCAGGGAGGCCATCGCCCACCGCTTCAGCCTGCTCGACGACAAGGCCGACGACGACGAGATCGACCGCAGCCTGCGCGCCGGCGTCGAGCTGCGCGGCGCCACGCCCTGGATCCTGATGTTCGCGATCGTGATCGCCTCGGTCGGCCTGAATACCAATTCCAACGCCGTCATCATCGGCGCCATGCTGGTGTCCCCGCTGATGGGACCGATCGTGGGTCTGGGTTATGGCCTGGGCATCTACGATTTTCCGCTGGTCCGGCGCTCGCTCGCCAATCTCGCGATCGCCGCGGCGATCAGCCTGCTCACTTCGACCCTGTACTTCATGCTCACCCCGCTCGACGAGGCCCAGTCCGAGCTGCTGGCGCGCACCACGCCGTCGCTGTGGGATGTGCTGATCGCGCTGGCCGGCGGGCTGGCCGGCATCATCGGGCAGACGCGCAGGGAGAAATCGAATGTCTTGCCTGGCGTGGCCATCGCCACCGCCCTGATGCCGCCGCTGTGCACGGCCGGCTACGGGCTGGCCAATGGCGACTGGTCGGTGTTCGGCGGCGCCTTTTACCTGTTTTCGATCAATTGCGTGTTCATCGCATTCGCGGCGGTGATCGTCATCGAGTTCCTGCGCCTGCCGCACCGCAAATTCGTCGACCCGCGGCGCGAGCGCCATGTCAAGCGCGCCTTGCTGGCGGTGGTGCTGATTACCGGCCTGCCCAGCATCTACCTGGCCACGCGCCTGGTCGACAACGAGGTGTTCAAGAGCCGGGCGCGCGATTTCGTGCGGCGCGAATTCAAGGCCGCGCGCGTCCATGTGCTCGAGACGCGGCTGGCGCCAGCCTCCCGGCAGATCGAGGTCACGCTGATCGGGCCGCGCCTGCCGGCGCCCGCGATCGGCGCGATCGAGGCGCGGCTGGCGGGCGCCGGGCTGGCCGACGCCCGCCTGTCGGTGCACCAGGCACAGGCCGAGGACGCCAAGATCGATGTCGGCAGCCTGAAGGCCGATATCCTGGCAGATATCGTGCGCAACAACCAGCAGGCGCTGGAGGAAAAGGACGCGACCATCGAGAAGCTCAAGGCGCAGCTTGGCGCTCAGGGCGAGTGGGCCCCCCAGTCCGGCGCCGTGACGCTGGAGTTCGAGGCCCAGTACCCACAGTGCGGCAATGTGCTGGTCGGGCGCGCGATCCAGCCGGGTAATCCGGGCGGGGCGCCGCTGCCGTTCCTGAGCGCGGACTGCCGGCGCCTGCCGAAGGCCGCGGAGATGGCGCGGATCGGCGCCTGGCTCAAGGTCAGGACCGGCAACCCGGACGCCAGGCTGGTGCTTTCGGCCAGGCGCGGCGCATTGCTGCGCCAGTCAGGCGTGCCGGCTGCGCCGTCGGCGCCGCCGGGCCGCTGAGCGGGGGCAGGGCCGGATACATTTGCACAAATTATCTTTCTTTGGGTGAAAGATGACGGTATCATGGGCGCCGTCATTGCCGTTCGCGTGCCGGCCGGCGTCAGAGCTGGGCCAGGGGGCGCTGGGCGTGGTCGTCGTCGGCGCCCAGCAGTCCGATCAGCACACCGAGGTCATGGTTCAGGCGCAACAACGTCTCCGGAGGCAGGCTGGCGAGCGCACCGGGAAGGACGCCGGTGAACGGAGCCGGTGCAACGCGCAGCAGTTCCATTCCGGGCGGTAGCAGTTGCAATGAGGTGGTGCGCCGGTCGGCGCCGTTGCGGGTGCTGGCGACCAGGCCGCGGCCGAGCAGGCTGCGCACCAGGTTGCTGGCGGTGGACTGGTGAACGTCGAGCGCCTGCGCCAGCTCGTTCACCCCGATCCCGGGGGCGCGGCCTTCAATACGCCGCTGGCCGGCGTCCTGTTCGCCATCGAGGAGCTGGCACGGGCGCCAGAGCAGCGTAGCAGCGGCCTGATCATCACTGCGATCGTGTTGGCCGGCATGGTCGCAGTATCGGTGCATGGCAATGCCACGTACTTCGGGGTGATCCATGCGGGAACGCTCGGCATGGACCTACTGCTGCCGGGCCTTCTGGTAGCGCTGTGCTGCGGCCTGGCCGGCGGCGTCTTTTCACGCCTCCTGATCGCTTCGCTGGGAGGGGCGGGCAGCGACCGCCTCAGCCGGCTGCGGGCGGACCGTCCGGTCATGTTCGCGGCGCTGTGCGGGCTGGGCGTGGCGGTGATCGGCGTGGCCACGGCAGGCGCCACCTTCGGTTCCGGCTATGCGCCGACCCGGGCCATGATCGAAGGGGTTGCCAGCATGCCGATGCTGTATATGCTGTTCAAATTCATTGCGACCTGGCTGAGCGCCTGGGCTGGCGTACCTGCCGGCATTTTCGCACCTTCCCTGGCGATCGGCGCGGCCCTCGGGAACGATGTGGCGATGCTGGTCCTGCATACCCAGCACCCCGCATTGATCGCCTTCGGCATGGTCGGGTTCCTGGCAGCCACGACCCAGGCGCCACTCACGGCATGCATCATTGTCATGGAAATGGTCGATGGCCACAGCATGGTGCTGAGCCTGATGGCCTGCGCCCTGGCCGCCAGCATGGTGGCGCGCATCGTCAGCCCGGCCCTGTATCCTGCGCTGGCGCGGATGCAGCTGGCACGCGCCGCAGGCTGATCCCGCCTGGCCGGCAGGATCAGCGATGCTTCCCCAAAAGAAACGCGTCGGCAAACTTGCGAGACGCCTCGTTCCTGGTCGAATGGATCAGCTGGGTGATCTCGATCAGGTGCCGCGAATAGGCCTGGGACAGCGCATCGAGCAGGTCGGCCAGGTCGGGATTGACCGGCCGATAGCGATAAACGTCGCCGGCCCGTGCGATCACGCCCGACGCATCGAGCTGCTGGAGCAGGGCGGCCGCCTCTTTTTCCCCGAGGTAGAGGCGGCGTGCGACCTGGCCGGCGTTCCAGCTCGCTTCCGGCGCGAGCCGCATCAGCAGCAGTGCCTCCAGATAGGGAACGGAGGGTATGGCGAAGAGGATGAATCGACGCACGTCGTCAGGAATCGCACTGGCCCTCATGGCAAACCGCCTGGATTGGCGCGCTTGCGATGGTTGAAAGCAATCACTTTACCCTGAGGAAATTTCAATGGCGCAGGCGCGATAGAGTCATATCCGGGCATTATACATTTGCACAAATGCGTTGTCATGGACATGCCGCGTCCCGCCGCATCGCCGCCCCAGTGTATCCTGCCGCACCGACTCGTCGCCACACTCGCGCCAGAGTGGGGCCAAGCCACCCGCGCGTTCACGCTCGCCGAGCGGCGCCCGCCTACCCGAACAACAGGACCGCCATGCCAGCGCACTTCCACTTCCTGCTCAACCGCCTGCGCGAGCGCCTTTGGGTCAAGCCGCTGATCGCGTGCGTGCTGTCGCTGACCGGAGTGGCGCTGGCGCATATTGCCGACAGCATCCCGGTGGACTGGCCGGTGCCGGAGATCGCACAGGGTTCCGTGATCGACCTGCTGAAGATCATCGCCGCCAGCATGCTCGGGGTCGCCACCTTTGCGGTCGCCTCGATGGTCGCGGCGTATGCGTCGGCCGGCCAGTCGGCGACCGCACGCGCCTTCCCGCTGGTGGTCGCGGACGATGTGTCCCAGAACGCGCTGTCGATCTTCGTCGGCGCCTTCATCTTTGCCATCGTTGCATTGAGCGCCGCGACCAACGACTATTTCGGCAAGGCCGGCCGGTTTACCCTGTTCATCCTGACCCTGTCGACCCTGGTGGCCGTGGTGCTGGTATTCGTGCGCTGGGTCGACAGCATCGCCCGTCTCGGTCGCCTGGGCGCGGTGGTGGCCAAGGTCGAGCAGGCTACCGCCGCCGCCCTGGGCCGGCGCAGGCTGCGCCCGTACCTGGGTGGACTTGCGGCCAGCGGACCGCCATGCGGCCTGGCTTTCTATAGCGAAACCAGCGGTTACCTGCAGCGCATCGACATGGACGCACTCCAGCACATCGCAGACAAGCACAAGGTCCGCATTGTCCTGGCCGGGCTGCCCGGTACCATGATCGTCCCGTCGCGGCCGTTGGGCTACCTGCTGCCTGATTCGATCGACAGCGGCCCGGTCGCGCCCAGGGACCTGCGCAAGGCCTTCATCGTCGGGCCGCTGCGCCAGTTCGACGACGACCCGCGTTTCGGCCTGGTGGTGCTGTCCGAAATCGCCTGCCGCGCGTTGTCTCCCGGGATCAACGATCCCGGCACCGCGATTGGCGTACTGGGCTCGCTGCACCGCCTGTTCGACAGCCTCGCTACGCCGGTCGAGGCGAAGGCTGCGGAGCATGGCCGGATCGAGGCGCCGCAGATGGCACTGGCGGACATGTTCGACGACGTCTTTCCAGCCATTGGCCGCGACGGCGCCAGCCAGGTCGAGGTGGCGATGCGCATCCAGCTCGTGCTCGGTGAGCTGGGGCGCAGCCATGACCCGCACATGCGCAATGTCGCCAGGCTGCATGCCGCCATGGCGCTCGGCAGGGCCGAGCTGGCGCTCGTGTTCCCGCCCGACCTGGCGCTGTTGCGGCGACGCCATGCCGACTACTGGGCGGCGGGGTGAGCGGGCGGCGCACCGGGTTTTCATTGCCGGGAAATCCATCCTCCACGATAATCAAGCGCTGTTGGCGGCAGCAGCCGGGCCGCTCCTTCCGATCCCATGAAAGAACCGATGCCTCACTTCTCCCAGATTGCGCTCGCCCTGGCCGTTGCGTTCACCGCCACCACCGCCGTCCATGCGGCTGCTCCCGTCGCGGCCTCGAAGCCTGCCGGGATCGGCGTGGCCTCGTTCAACCTGGCCTGGGCCGGTACCCAGCAGGATTTCGATCGCCATGCCGCAGTGTGCAAGGCGGTGGAGTGGTGCGACACGCGGCCCCGGCGCCAGCCGGGGCAGGCGTTCGCCAGCGACGAGGCCAACCGCGTGGCGCGCCAGTGCGCAGCCGATACCGAACGCCTGGCCGGCGGTCCGGCCCAGGCGTCCATGATGGTGCCGTGTAACGCCTACCAGGGCCGCGGCCCGGCGGTCGCGCTGACCGGCGCCGACTATGCGGCCAAGCTGGCCGGCCTGCAGGCCACGGTCGGCAAGCTGATCGAGGAGCAGGGGGTGCGCGTGATCGCCTTCCAGGAAGTGCGCTCGGCCGACGTGATCAAGCAGGTGCTCGGGCGCCATGCCGAACGCTTCAGCGTGTGCGACGCGCCGCACGAGGGCTTCCAGACCGTGGCCTTCGCCTGGGACCGCAGCCTGGGCCAGCAGCCCGGGCGCTGCAGCGTGGAGACCGGGCTGGGCATCGTCGACAATCCCTCGGACCCGCAGGCGCGCAAGCTGCGCCCTGGTCTCGCGCTCGAGCTGCAAGTGGCGGGGCGTCCCATCAGCTTCCTGAACGTGCACCTGAAATCCGGCTGCGCCAACATCGTGCCGACCCCGACTTACCAGGCGCGGCTGCTGGACGATCCGGCTGCTCCCTGCAAGGTGCTGAACCGCCAGGTCGCGCCGCTCGAGCGCTGGCTCGACAGCGTGGCCCAGCGCAGCCCGGATTTCGTGCTGCTGGGCGACTTCAACCGCCGCATCGACGAAGAAGCGGCAGCAAGCATCCGCCCGGAACAGGTGCGCGTCAACGGCAGCGACCCGAAGGGCGTGCCGCCCCAGGAAGCCGACGGCAAAGTGGCGACCCGCTACCTGTGGCAGGAGCTCAGCGACGGCGCCAGGACCCTGCAACAGGTGCCGCTGACGGCGGTCGACCCGGGCTGCCGCGGTTTCTCGGGCCTCGACCATATCGTGCTCAGCGGCGCGCTGGCGGCGCGCCAACCCGCCGGCCTGGGCTCGCGCAAGACGGCGGTGGTGCAGGCGCCGGGCCAGCGCATCGAGACCAGCGACCATTGCCCGCGCAGCGTCACGCTGGCGTTCTGAGGGGTACTTAGTCCAGGTAATGCACTTCCGGCACGGCCCGCAACTGGGCCGCTGCCTGCTCCGGCGTCAGGTCGCGCTGGGTCTCGGCCAGCATCTCGAAGCCGACCATGAACTTGCGCACCGAGGCCGAGCGCAGCAAGGGGGGATAGAAATGGGCGTGCAGCTGCCACGGCGCCGAATCTTCCCCTGAGTCGTTCGCCGCGCCGCCGACGTCGTAGGGCGCGCCATGCCAGCCCATCGAGTACGGGAAGGACGCCTGGAACAGGTTGTCATAGCGGATCGTCAGGCGCTGCAGCGCCAGCGCCAGGTCGGCGCGCTGGGGCTGGGTCAGGTCTTCCAGGCGCCGCACCGGGAAGCGCGGCAGCAGCAGGGTCTCGAACGGCCAGCTGGCCCAGTAGGGCACCACCGCCAGCCAATACTCGGTACTCACCACCACCCGTTCGCCGTCGGCGGCTTCGCGCTCGGCGTAGTCGAGCAGGAGCGGCTTGCCGTGTTCGGCGAAGTAGCCGCGCTGCTGGCTGTCTTCTTTGGCGGGCAAGTCGGGCAGGAAGCTGGTGGCCCAGATCTGGCCGTGCGGGTGCGGGTTGGAGCAGCCCATCACCGCGCCCTTGTTCTCGAACACCTGGACCCAGCGGTGGGTCTGGCCGAGTTCGGCCGACTGATCGCACCAGGTATCGATCACGCCCTCGATGGCCGGCAGGGCTAGCCGCGGCAGCGACTTGCTGTGGTCGGGCGAGAAGCAGATCACGCGGCTGGTGCCGCGCACGCTCATGCTCTGGAACAGCGGGTCGGCGCCGGGCGGGGCCTCGGGGGTGTCGGCCATCAGGGCGGCAAAATCATTCGTGAAGACAAACGTGCCCGTGTAGTCGGGATTTTTTTCGCCGTTCACGCGCGTGTTGCCCGCGCACAGGTAGCAATCGGGATCGTGCGCCGGCTTGGCTTCGCGGTCGACGGCTTCCTGCTGGCCCTGCCATGGACGCTTGGCGCGGTGGGGCGATACCAGGACCCATCGGCCCATCAGCGGGTTGTAGCGGCGGTGCGGGTGGTCGGAAGGATCAAACATGGGGGGCCTCGTTCGGTTCGACATGGGCGAAGTCTAATCGGTTTCTCTTTTCGGCAATGCCTGCTTGGCAAAGTGATCACGTTTCTGAGCGCGGCAGGGTTCGCCACCGGCTCCTGCCTTCCCCCCCTGAAAAATAAGAAAGTGTCGTTTTTTGCAGAACATAAACTTTTTATTATCCAAAGTGGCAGGACCAATTTATAATTTGGTCGTATCAATTCCCGCAAAGCCTCCAGCAAGAGAGGGGAATGGACGCTCAGGTTGGCCTGACCAGTCAGCAAGGTGGTCATGTCAGTTCTTGATAAAACAATAAAGGAGACACGCATGAACCCGTATTTTGTCCGTCATCCACGCCGCGCCCAGCTCGCCGTTGCAGTCAGCCTGGCAGTGGTGCAGCTGGCCGCAGTGGCGCAGGCGCAGAACGCCGCCGCGCCAGCCGACGTGCCGGTCGCCCAAGCCGTGGTTGTCACCGGCTCGCTGATCCGCCGCGTCGCCGACGAGGGCACCACCCCGGTCGTCACGGTCAAGGCGGCCGACCTGGAAGCGCGCGGCCACACCGAGCTGAAGGACTTCGTGCTGGAGCAGCCGCAGTCGCTTTCGCTCGGCACCAATACCGGCGCCGCCGGCCCCGTGACCAACCTGCGCGGCCTGGGCCCGATGCGCACCCTGTCCCTGCTCAACGGTCGCCGCCTGGCCAACGAGCCGCTGCAGGACCAGTACATCTCGGTCAACGTGATCCCGCGCATGGCGCTGGACCGCGTCGAGACCCTGAACGGCGGCGGCGCCTCGATCTACGGCGCCGACGCCATCGGCGGCGTGCAGAACTACTGGACCAAGCGTGGCTACACGGGCACCTCGATCAAGGCCGAATACGCGCGCCCTGAAACGAGCGGCGGCGGCACCACCAAGAGCATCGGTGCCATTACCGGCTGGGGCAGGCTGAACGAAGACGGCTGGAACGCCTACATCGCGGTCGACCACCAGAAGAAGGATGCGCTGTTCCAGGGCGACCGCCCGGACCAGCACGACCCGGCCATCCTGCGCTCGCTCGGCCTGGGCATCACGCCCGACGCCCGCAACCCGAACCCGCTGGCCAACTTCGGCTTCGCGCGTAACGCCAACTCGAACTTCAACCCGGCCTTCGCCACCGGCTGCGCTTCGCCGTACTCGCTGCCGACGCTGGGCAACGCCAGCCTGAACACGCCGCCGACCTACGCGCCGGGCTGCGCCCGCAACCCGCTGTACTGGACCGCGATTACCGACGGCAGCGAGATCACCACCGTCGCCGGCCGCGCCAGCTGGAACATCGCGGGCGGGCACAAGATCGACCTCGACCTGCTGCACTCCGAGTTCACGGTGCAGAAGTTCCGCGGCATGCAGGTGCCAGGCGCGAACCAGCCGTTCACCACCTATTCGCTGGCCTCGACCAGCAAGTTCTACCCGGGTAAAGGCATCACCCCGCTGCCGCAGGTGGTGGGCAGCAATACCGGCGCCAACACCCCGACCGCGTTCATCGACCCGACCCGCACCCCGGGCACGGCCAGCGCGCTGAACATGAACAACCGCACCATCTACTTCCAGTGGGGCCCGGGCGAACTGGGACCGGCCTACCGCAACGACGAGCAGAGCAACGACCGCCTGGTGCTGTCGGCCGAAGGCGACGTGGCGGGCTGGGATTACCGCGCCGGCCTGAACTACGGCGTGTCCAAGCGCGACACCCGCGTCGGCGAAGGCTACATCCTGTACTCGAAGGCGCAGGAAGGCTTCGACAAGGGCATCCTGAACCCGTTCGGCCCGCAGGACCAGGCCGGCATCGACTACCTGCGCAGCATCCAGGCCGAAGACTATACCTACCGCCTGAACAAGGCCTTCAACAAGAGCGTCGACCTGACCGTCACCCGCCCGGTATGGGAACTGGGCGGCGGCGACATGGTGCTGGCGGTGTCGGGCGAACTGCGCGAAGACTCGGCGCGCACCTTCAACGCGCCGCTCGACTACGTGCTGAAAAAGGCCGACGGCAGCTACAACATCGACGCCTCCGGCAACGTGGTGCAGTCCGACCTGGTGGGCGAGCTGCCGCAGGGCGTGGCCAAGAAACTCAAGCGCAAGATCACCTCGCTGGTGATGGAGCTCGACGCGCCGATCACCAAGACTTTCCTGGTCAACGGCTCGGTACGCGCCGACCGCTACGACGACCTGAAACAGACCACCGTGAACCCGGCGCTGGCGGCGCGCTGGCAGCCGATGCAGCAGCTGCTGGTGCGCGGCTCGGTGTCGAGCGGCTTCCGCGCGCCGTCGATCATGGACATCCAGAACCCGACGCCGGAAGTGCGCACCCAGGTCATGGATGACCCGGTCCTGTGCCGCAGCAGCCAGCCACTGGTGGCCGGCACCGGCACCCCGTCCGCCGGCTTCACCGCCGACCAGGTCTGCAACGTGCTGACCTCGTACTGGACCAAGTCGCCCAACAATACCTTCCTGAAACCGGAGAAGTCGCGCGGCTTCAACTTCGGCTTTGGCCTGGAGCCGATGAAGGACTTGTCGATCACGGTCGACTACTGGGGCTTGAAACTGAAGGACGTGCTGGGCGCGGTGTCGATCGCCGAGATCCAGCAGAACCCCGCCAAGTACGACAGCTTCATCCTGCGCCGCGCAGACGGCACCATCGACCACATCGTGGCAAGCCAGGCCAACCGTGGCCAGACCCGCATCCGCGGCGCCGACATCTCGGGCAGCTACCGCTTCCCGAAAACCAGCTTCGGCACCTTCGACGCGAAACTGGATGCGACCTGGTACCACCGCTACGAGTTCCAGAGCGAGCGCGGTGGCCCGTGGATGAGCAACGTCGGCATCATCACCAACGACGGCCGCTACGGCAGCGCCGGCCCGAACGCCGGCCTGGCCGGTGCACCGCAGGTCAATCCGCGCTGGAAGTACACCGCCGCGCTGACCTACAGCACCGGCGACTGGAAGGGCACCCTGTCGCAGCGCTATAACACCGGGCTCACCGACCTGACCCCGCGCGCCGGATCGACCCTGACCAAGGTCGAGTCGTACAGCCAGTTCAACGTGAACGTGCGCTACACGGGCATCAAGAACACCACCGTGTCGCTCGGCGTGAACAACATCACCGAGGAATGGCCACCGCTGACCGCCAACACCATCTACGGTGGCGGCTACCTGACCAGCCTCGCGGACATGATGGGCCGGGTCTACCGGGTGTCGGTCGAGTACAAGTTCTAAGCTCGGGCACGACACCTGGCAAGGGCGCAGGCGGGGCATCGGCTCCCCCTGCGCATTTTTTTGGCGCTGTCACCATTAACTGTTGGGTGAACTGAACTGTCGAGCCAGTCCGCTGTCTGACCTTCGTTCCAACGACAGGAGATGCGGGGATGCGCACGGCTGGCTTCCAGGCATGGCTACGGCAAGTGGCGCACCTCACCCGGCGCCAGCGCGATCAATTGTTTGCAGCGCTGCGTCCGGCAGTGGACCTGGACCGGGCCTGCGCAACCATCGAACAGGCCCGCCCCGATCCCGCGTGCCCCACATGCGGCGGCTGCCGCACCCACCGCCACGGCGTGCAGCGCGGCTTGCAGCGCTACCGCTGCTGCGCCTGCGGGCGCACTTTCAATGCCCGCACCGGCACCCCGCTGGCGCGGCTACGCTACCGCGAACGCTGGCTGCCCGGACTGGGCGGCATGCTCGAGGGTAAATCCGTGCGCGCCACGGCCGACGCGCTGGGCGTGCACCGCAACACCGCGTTCCGCTGGCGCCACCGCTTCCTGCACCTGGCCAAGCACGACCGGCCGGCCTCCCTCACCGGCATCGCCGAGGCCGATGAACTGTACGTGCTCGAATCGCAAAAGGGATCCAAGAGGCTCGACCGGCCTCCCCGCACGCGTGGCGGGGTGGCGCGCCGGCGCGGCATCGACGGCGACCACGTCTGCGTACTGGTGGCGCGCGACCGCAGCGGGGCCACCTTTGATTTCGTTACAGGCCGCGCCGCAGTCACTTGCGCCCAGCTGCAGCAACACCTGCTGCCCGTGCTTGACCCGGATGTACTGCTGGTCACAGACGGACACGCCGCTTACCAGTCCTTCGCGCGCAAAACGGGCATCTCGCACGAAGCCCTCAACCTGCGCAAGGGCGAGCGCACCCCGGGGCGCCCTGCACGTGCAGAAATGAAATGGACGCCTCCCGCCGATGAAATGCTGGAGCGAAATTGGCGAGTGAAGATGAAAGGTGGATCCTCACGCGCCCACGGCATCAAAGTGCCCTAAAGTGAAAGTGCAGAACTGTCAGGGCAAGCTGGCGCGCGGCCTTCCTGGGCGATTTCGCTGCGCGCTTGCGCAGGGCCCGGGCGCCGGCCCCGCCGCACGCGCCCTTGGCGCCGCGCTAGCGGGATAGCCGGGCGGACTGCGCGCCGGCACGCGCCGCGCCGTGTTCGCCGTCTGGCGGGCAGCGGTGGCCCTCGACTTGCGCTACGCCGGCCTGGCCAAACATGGCGCGCAGCTCCTTCATCGGCAACCCGAATTCTTCGTGGATGCGCAGCACCAGCGCGGCCCCGAAGTCAAGTTTGCCCGAGCGAATCTTGCTTAGCATGGGTGCGTGGACGCCGAGCGCGCGCGCCAGTTGCCCGTCGGTGCGCAGCTGGTATCGCCCGCGCAGGTGGTCCAGCACATGCGCCGGGTCGGCGCAGGCGAAGCGGTATTCCACGGGACGGCCTGGCCTGGCGTTCGAACGGCGGGTTGATGCGTTATGCATGTTATCGGTAGGTCGATGGATGAATGAACAGGCGCGCGCGAAATCCTTCCATCCCGCGGCGCCATGGTGTCACGGCCGGTGGCGCGCGCCGCTCATGCCGGACGAGGCGCGAGCGCGAGCGCCGGCGAACGCGGCATCGCCTGGCGTGGCCGGGCGCCGGGTTGCGCCGCCGCGCCGGCATCCTCGAGCTTGAACACGGCCAGCGCGTTGGCGATGCTGTCGGTCTGATCGACCAGGCTGGTCGTGGCCGCCGCCGCCTGTTCGACCAGCGCCGCATTCTGCTGCGTCAGTGCATCGAGGTGGGTGACTGCGCTGTTGACCTGGGCGATGCCGCGGCCCTGTTCTTCGGCCGCCACGGAAATCTCGTGCATCACCTGCTTGACGTCGTCGATGGCGTCGGTCACGTGGCGCACCTGGGTGCCGACCACGCGGCTGATGCGCACCCCTTCGTCGACCCTGCCGATCGACGCATTGACCAGCACGGCCACGTCCTTGGCCGAGGCGCTGCAGCGCGCCGCCAGATTACGCACCTCGCTGGCCACGACCGCGAAACCGCGTCCCTGCTCGCCGGCGCGGGCCGCTTCCACGGCCGCATTGAGCGCGAGGATGTTGGTCTGGAAGGCGATGCTTTCGATCATCCCGATGATGTCGAGGATCTGGCGCGAGGACGTCGCGACCGCGTCCATCGACGCCAGCATCGCTTCCACCGACGCATTGCCCTGCATGGCCGTCTCCACCGCCTTCCCGGCCAGTTCCGCCGCCTTGCCCAGGTGCTGGGTATTGTCCTCCACGCTGCGCGACAGTTGTTCCATGCTGGCGGCGGTCTCCTGCAGGTTCGAGGCCTGGGTCTCGGTCCGGCCGGACAGGTCCATGTTGCCCTGGGCGATCTCGCCGGTGGCCACGCGCATCTCGCCGAAATTGTCGCGCACGTCGCCGATCACGCTGCGCAGGTTGACGCCGACCTGGCGCAGGGCCGAGACCAGGCGGCCCATTTCGCTGTCCACCGACGTGCATTCCAGGGAGGTCATGTCGCCGCCCGCCAGCCGCAGGCTGAGCGAGGTGGCGCTGCGCAAGGGGGTGAGGATGCGCCGCTGTACCAGCACCCACGACAGGATGCCGGACAAGCCCACCAGCGCCGCCAGTGCGCGGCCCGACGTGGTGCCGGCGCCGGCCGCCAGGGCCAGGGCGCCGCCGGTCGACAGCGCGGCCAGCAGCCCTGCCTGGGTGGAGATCCGCATGCGGGCCAGCGCCGCCAGCCGTCCCGGAAGGCCCTTGCGCACCAGCTGGCCGTTGCGCAGCGCGAGCGCGCACTGCGCGCTGCGCATGGACGCGTACAGGCGCTCGGCGTCGCCGACCTCCTGGCGCGAGGGGCGGGTCCGGACCGACATGTAACCGACCGGGCGGCCGTTCTCGAGCACCGGCGTCACGTTGGCCATCACCCAGTAGTAGTCGCCGTTCTTGCAGCGGTTCTTGACCATGCCGGTCCACGGCCGGCCTTGCTTGATCGTGGCCCACAGGTCGCCAAAGGCCTCCTCCGGCATGTCCGGGTGGCGCACCAGGTTCTGCGGCGCACCGATGAGTTCATCGAGCGTGAACCCGCTGACCTCGACGAAATAGGGGTTGGCGTAAGTGATGCGTCCCTTGAGGTCGGTCGTCGAAACGATGGTGCGCCGATCAGCGAGGACGATTTCACGCTGGGTAACGGGAAGATTTTTTCTCACGAACTGACTCCGTTGGCTGGCTGGATGGAAGCGAGGATGGCTGGCAAGGACTGCCGGGGCGAGGGGTCGACCGCGCACGCACGCAAGTCCTTGCGCGGCGATGCCCGGTAGACGGGGCGACTGGTTGGATAAGCAAGCAATGGCATGCGGGCACCCGTTAAGCAACGGCCATGCGGGAAGCATGGCAAATCGCAATGACGGCAGTGCGGGGCCGCGAAAGCCAGACCTGTCCGGAGCGGGGGGCAGGTGGGCGAAAGGACCAGCCCGGATCGCCGCAGCGGGAGGTGGCTGGGCAAATGACGAGCTGCTTGATGCGACCAAGCTTAGCACTGCTATTGTCACAGCGCAACAAATTCATGTGCCGCGAATGTGGCCGGGCGCTTGCGGCACCGCCGATGACGTGCGCGAGCAACGCTGTATCCGCCTGCCTGTAAAAACCCGCAGCGCATGGGGGGATCATGCTAAGGTCGGACCAATGTGAATGCGGCCGCCTGGCTGGGCAGGCTGGCGTACGCTCCTTGTGACCACCGCAGTCCTGACTTGGGATAAGCGACGATGCCGGCATCCATCCTCGTGGTCGACGACGATCCGCTGCTGGTCCAGATGATCGGCGCGATGCTGGACCGGATCGGCAGGATCCGGTTCGCGACCAGCGGCGAGGCCGCCTTGCAGCTGATGGCGCAGGAAGCGCCCGACGTGATCCTGCTCGATGCGCACATGTCCGGCACGAGCGGACTCGAGGTGTGCACGGCGATCCGTTCCCGCCATGGCCACGACGACATCGCCATTCTCTTCGTTACCGCCGAGCTCGACGACGACTTCGAGGCGCAGGCCTTCGCCGCCGGGGCGACCGACATCGTCCACAAGCCGCTCAGCGCCGCGCTCCTGCGGGCCCGGGTGGCCACCCATGTGCGCCTGAAGCAGGCGCTCGACAGCCTGCGTGACAGCGCGCGGCGGCCGGCCGGTGGCGACGCCGGGCGCCGCGAATGAACACGGGTCCTGCGCCCGCCTACGTCGGCGGCGCCTGCCTGCTGGTCGGGCTGGCGCTGGCCTTCGGCGCCGGGTATGCCCGCCAGCGCGTCAACGACGACCTGGTGGCCAGCCGCCTCGATGCGCTGGCCGGCCAGGTGACCGGCAGCGTGGCGGCGCGCATGCAGGCCTTCGAGTACGGCCTGCGCGGGATGCGCGGCCTGGTGGTGTCCCAGGGCGGCATGCCGGCGCTGGACCAGGTCAGGCGCTACGGCGCCAGCCGCGATATCGCGCAGGAGTTTCCGGGTGCGCACGGCTTCGGGCTGATCTGGCGCGTTCCCGCCGCGGAAGAGGGTGCGTTCGTTGCGCGCGCACGCGCGGCAGGCCAGCCGCAGTTCGCGCTGCGCCGGGTCGCGCCGCACGACGGCGACCGTTTCATCATCCTGTATGTCGAGCCGCAAGCGGCCAACCAGGCGGCCATCGGCCTGGACATCGCGTCCGAACCGCGCCGCCGGGCTGCGGCGCTGGCGGCCCAGGCCACGGCCGGGCCGCCATCACCGAACCGATCACCCTGGTGCAGAAGTCCGGGCAAAGGCAGCGCTCCTTCCTGGTGCTGCTGCCGATCGCCGCGCCGTCGCTCGGCCTGGCCGCACAGGCGAAGGCAGCGGTGGGGTGGAGCTATGCGCCGGTCGTCATCGACGAGGTGCTGGCGACACTGAACCTGCCCGAAGACCTGGCGTGGATCTCCCTGCGCGACGGCGCCAGCGGCGGTGCGGCTTTCTACACGTCGCCCGGGGCCGAGCCCGGGGATGCCGGGCTGCCTGCGGCGGAAGTACGCATTCCGATGTACAACCGGCAGTGGGTGGCGCACCTGCGCGCGAAACCGGCGCTGGTGGCGGAGCTGCACCTGCTGTCCCCGGGCCTGGTCACCGGTTTCGGCGCCCTGCTGGCCGCGCTGTTGGGTGGAACCGTGTTCCTGCTGGCGCAGAGGCGGCGCCGCGCGCGCGGACTGCGGCTGGAGCGGGCGCAGCGCGCCGCGATCGTCGAGGCCTCCGACGACGCCATCGTCGGCATCCGGCTCGACGGCGGCATCAGCGAGTGGAATGGCGGCGCGGAACGGCTGTTCGGCCTGGCGGCGGCCCAGGTGCATGGGCGCCCGCTGGGAGAAGTATTGCCGGCGCCGCGCTGGCTCGACGAAGACGCAGCCGTGTTCGCGAGCGTCGGCGCCGGGCGGCGGGTCGCACCGTTCGAGACCCAGCGGCGCCACGCCGACGGCAGCCTGGTCGATGTCTCGGTCAGCGCCGCGCCCATCCACGACGCCGGCGGCAAGCTGGCGGGCCTGGCCATGACCTTCCGCGACATCCGGGCCGCCAATGCCGCCCGCCTGGAGCTGCAGGCGCTCAATGCCTCGCTCGACCGCCAGGTGCGCGAGCGCACGGACGACCTCGACCGGGCGCTGCGCGACCTGCGCAACCTGGTCGATGCGCTGCCATCGATGATCGGCTACTGGGACCGCGACCTGCGCAACCGGATGGCAAACCGCGCCTATGCCGGCCTGCTCGGAGTCCAGCCCGAGGAACTGAAGGGCCGGCAATTGACCGAGGTGATATCCCGCGAGGATTACGAATTCGAACGGCCCCTGGTGGAGGCGGCGCTGCACGGCGAGGCAAGGTCCTTTCACCGCAGCATGCCGCGCCCGGGAGGCGGGCCCCTGCTGCATGTGCTGGCGCACTACCTGCCGGACGTGGCCAGCGGCGTGGTCCAGGGGTTTTACGTACTGATCCATGATGTCTCGGAGCTGCAGGCGCAGCGCGCCGCGCTGGAAGCGGAAAAGCGCGAGAAGGCCGGCCTGCTGGCCACCATCGACGCCCATACCATCGTGTCGACCACCGACCGCGCCGGCATCATCGTCGCGGTCAACCAGCGCTTCTGCCAGGTCTCGGGGCACGATGCCGCCGCGCTGGTCGGGCGCACCCACCGGATCGTCAATTCCGGCGTCCACCCGCCGGGATTCTGGCAGGCCGTGTGGCGCCGGCTCGCGGCGGGCGAGAGTTGGCAGGGCGAGGTTTGCAACCGCGCCCGGGACGGGTCGCTGTACTGGATCGACAGCATCATCGCGCCCTTCCTGGACCAGCGCGGTCGCATCGACAAGATCATCGCCTTCAGCACCGACATCACCGCGCGCAAGGTGGCCGAGCTGGAGCTTCGCCAGGCCCTTGCCACGCTGGAGTCGGTCGTCAAGTCGGCCACCCAGGTCGCCATCGTCGCCACCACGCCCGACGGCACGGTCACGCTGTTCAACAGCGGCGCCGCCGGGCTGCTCGGCCATGCGGCGGGCGATGTGATCGGGCGCGCCAATGCCATCGGGTGGTACCGGGAGGAAGAACTGGCCGCGCGCGCCGCGGCCCTGGGCGTGGCCAACGCGGCGGCGCAGGCGGCGCCCGAGCTGCTGGCCGGCCCGGGCCTGGCAGGGTCGCCGTTCGACTGCCAGCTGGTGCGCGCCGATGGCAGCCTGGTGCCGGTGACGGCATCGGTCGCGCCGATCCTCGATGCGGACGATACGCTGCTGGGCTATATCCACGTGGCCTACGATATCCGCTACCGTCTCGCCCAGGAGGCGCTGCTGCAGGAAGCCGCGGCCGCCGCCGAGCGCGCCAACGAGGCCAAGAGCCGCTTCCTGGCCAACATGAGCCACGAGATACGCACGCCGCTGAACGCTGTCATCGGGCTGGCCTGGCTGCTCGAGCGCACCGCGCTGGACGGCGAACAGGCCGCTCACGTGGCCAACATCCGCGCTGCCGGTGGCGCCTTGCTGGCGATCGTCAACGACGTGCTCGACCTGTCCAAGATCGAAGCCGGCGAGATGCCGCTCGAGCATCTCACGTTCAGCCTGCGCGACCTGTGTTCCGGCCTCGAGGCGCTGGTCGGCGCGCAGGCGCGCGCCAAGGGCCTGGCGCTGCGCCTGGTCCCCGGGGCGGACCTGCCCGACGCCCTGGTCGGCGATCCGACCCGGGTGCGCCAGATCCTCCTGAACCTGATCGCCAACGCCATCAAGTTCACCGAGCATGGCGAAGTCGCGCTGTCGATCGAGCCGCTGGCCGCCGAACCCGGTACCTGCCGCCTGCGCTTCTCGGTAACGGATACCGGCATCGGCATCGCGCCGGAGGAGGTGGAGCGCCTGTTCCTGCCCTTTGCCCAGCTCGACGCATCGACCACGCGGCGCTTCGGCGGCACCGGACTGGGCTTGTCGATCGTCAGGAACCTGGTGGACATGTTGGGCGGCAGCATCGTCGCGCGCAGCACGCCGGGCCGCGGCAGTTGCTTCACGCTCGAGCTGCCGTTCGACGCCGGCGACCCGCAGGCCCTGGCCCCCTCCCTGCGCCGCGGCGAGCAGGCGCGCCGCCTGGTGGAGGTGCGCGTGCTGCTGGTGGACGACAGCGAGATCAACCTGACGGTGGCCGGCCGCCTGCTCGAGCTCGAGGGGCGCTAGTGACCACGGCCTGCAATGGCGCCGACGCCGTGGCGCTTGCCGGCGGCCGGCCCGACCTCGATCTCATCCTGATGGATATCCAGATGCCCGTCATGGACGGCCTGGAGGCTGCGCGCCGGATGCTGGCGCACGCGGGGGAGAGGGCCCCGCGGCTGCTCGCCCTCACCGCAGGCAACACCGTCAGCGAGCGCCAGCGCGCACGCGAGGCCGGCTTCAGCGAGATCCTGCCCAAGCCCATCGATCCGGAAAAGCTGGTCCAGGCCATCCAGCGCGTGCTGGCGCTGGCGCTGGCGCCGGCGCCGGCGCCGGCCGCCGCGACACCCGCATCCGGCCCTGCGCAGGACGACTGGCCCGTCATCGATGGCATCGACACGGCGCAGGCCAGGCGCCGGTTCGCCGGGGGCAGCGCGATGTTCGGCAAGATGCTGGCGCGCCTGCTCGCGCTGTGCGGCGAAGCCGGCCGGATGGGCATGCGGGTACCGCGCGACCGCGATGCGCTGGCCGCCCTCATGCATCAGGTGAAAGGCAGCGCGGCGACCCTGGCCGCTCTCGGGCTGGCCGAGTCGGCGGCGCGGATCGAGAGCGCCTGCCGCAATGGACAGGACGACGCGCTGCCTCCCGCACTGCAAGACCTGGGTCGCCTGGCGCGCCGCCTGGAGCAGGCGGCTGCCGGCTTCCTCGCGCGGCCGGAGGCGCGCCGCCCGCCCGAGACGGCGGCGCCACTGGGGCGCGCCCAGCTCGAGGCCTTGCTGCAGGCCTTGCGCACGCAGGACCTGCGCGCGCTGGACCTGTTCCAGCAGCTCGCGCCGGCGCTCGAGGACGCCATGGGCACGGAGGCTGCCCGCGCCCTGGCCGAACAGGTGCATGGCTTGCGTTTCGGCGAGGCGCTGGCAAGCCTGCTCCATGCCAGGCTGTCCTGCGACGCGCGCACCTGAACCGCCTTGCCTGGCTTGTTCCACCAACGACCCGGCCAAACGATCCGGCGCCGCAACTTTCCGGAAGCAGCGTGCTATTCTTGCAAGCAAAAGAGCCCATCGGATCGTGAGACGGATGCGAACACTGGTAAATTGCATGTTGCGATGGATTGCGGCCGGATGTGTCTGGCGCAGCCTGTTCCTGGTCCTGGTCTCGGGTCCCGCCCTGGCGGCGCCAGCTGTCCTGCGCGTGGTGGCCGACAATAATTATCCGCCCTACCTGTTCATCGACCGCGATGGCAGGGCGGAAGGCTACCTGATCGACCTGTGGGCATTGTGGGAAAAGAAAACCGGGATCCCGGTACAGGTCCGCCCGATGGAATGGGCGGCGGCGCAGCAGGCCATGCGCGATGGCCGCGCGGATGTGATCGACATGCTGTTCCGCACGCCCCAGCGCGAGCGCATCTACGATTACTCCCGCCCCTACGCCACGCTCGATGCCAGCATCTATGTCGATCGCTCCATCGCCGGCATCCACGATACCCACTCGCTGTCCGGCATGATCGTCGGCGTGCAGCGCGGCGACGCCTGCATCGATGTCCTGGCAAGCAAGGGCATTGCGTCCCTGCGCACCTATCCGAACTATGAAGCCCTGCTGGCAGGCGGGCGGGCCGAAGAGGTCGAGGTCTTCTGCATGGACGACACGCCGGCCAGCTACTACATGTATCTCCACCAGGACCGCAAGCGGTTCGCCAAAGCCTTCACCCTCTATTCGGGCAAGTTTCACTGGGCCGTGCGAAAAGGCGAGCTGGGCACGCTGGCGCTGGTCGAGCGCGGCATGGCCGCCATCACCGATGACGAGCGCGAGGTCCTGCGGCGCAAATGGTTCAGCCAGCCGGCGGAGGTCACGCCCTACCTGCGGGGGCTCAGCGTCGCGGCGCTGGCCGTGCTGCTGCTGCTGGCCGTGGTGCTGGCCTGGGTCCACGCGCTGCGGCGCGCGGTGCGCGCGCGGACCGCCGAGATCGAGCAGAAGACCGCGCAGCTGGAGCAGGCCGCGGTGGCCCTGCTGGCCGACCAGGCGCAACTGCGTTCCCTGTTCGAGGGCAGCCCCGATGCGATGGCGCTAAAGGACCGCAACCGTGTCTACCTGCATTGCAACAGCCAGTTCGAGAACCTGGTTGGCCTGCCGCGCGAACGCATCCTGGGCCACAAGGACGAGGACCTGTTCGACGACCAGGCCTTCGTTGCGATGGTCCGGCCCTGGGACGACGAAGTGCTGGCGCAGGGCAAGGCGTTCCGGACGGACGAAGCGGTGCTGGCGCGCGATGGGCGATCGCACTACCTCGAGCTGATCAAGGTGCCGATTCGCGGCCTGGAGGGAAAGGTCACCGGCGTGCTGGTGGTGTCGCGCGACATTTCCTCCCGCCGCGACGCCGAGCGCGAACTGCGCATCGCCTCGGTCGCGTTCGAGAGCCAGGATGGCATGATGATTACGGACGGCGACGGCACCATCGAGCGGGTCAATGCCGCCTTTACCCGTATCTCCGGCTTCTCCGCCGAGGAATCGATCGGGCGTACCCCGCGCATCGTGCAGTCCGGCTTGCACGAGCAAGCCTTCTATGAAGAGATGTGGAGGACCCTGACCCAGACCGGCTACTGGATCGGCGAAATCGTCAACCGGCGCAAGGATGGACAGGTGTATACGGCCAGGCTGTCGATCACCGAAGTGGCCGACGGGCGCGGCCGGACCTTGCACTACATCGGCAACTTGCAGGATATCTCTTCGGAGAAGCAGGCGCGTGCGCTGGCCGAACGCCTGACCCGCTTCGACCACCTGACCGAGCTTCCCAACCGTACCCAGCTGGCCGAGCGCATCGCGGTTGCCGTCGACGAGCGCGCCGACGTGCAGGAATTCGGCGCCGTCATGATGCTGAACCTGGACCACTTCCAGAGAATCAACGACACCCTCGGACACGGGGTAGGCGACCGGCTGCTGGTCCAGGTGGCGCAGCGCCTGCAGGCGGTCAGGCGCGAGGGCGACTTGCTGGCCCGCTTCAGCGGCGACAGTTTTGTCCTGCTATGCGAAGCGCTCGGCCCGGACCGCGTGGTGGCGGCGACCCGGGCCATGGCGGTCGCCGAGGCCGCCCGGCTCGCCATGGCCGACCAGCTGGTCCTGCAGGGCCATCGGTTCGCCTGCAGCGGATCGGTAGGGGTAACGCTGTTCCACGATGACCTGACCGGCGCCGACGCCCTGTTGCAGCAGGCCGAGATCGCCATGTACAAATGCAAGCGGGGCGGGCGCGACGCGGTCTGCTTCTTTGAAGATGCGATGCAACGCGAGCTCGACGACCGCCATCGCCTGGAAGGAGAATTGCTGGGAGCGATCGAGACCGGGCAGCTCGAACTGCACTACCAGATCCAGGTCGACCGGTCCGGCCGGCCGATTGGCGCCGAGGCGCTGGTGCGCTGGCTGCATCCCGAGCGCGGCATGGTCGCGCCCGGCGAATTCATTCCGTTGGCCGAGGAATCCGGCCTGATCCTGCCAATCGGGCGCTGGGCACTGGAACTGGTTTGCCAGCAATTGGCGGCCTGGAAAGGGCAGGCGCTGCTGGAAGACATGGTGCTTGCCGTGAACATCAGCCCGCTCCAATTCAAGGTCGACAGCTTTGTCGACGACATCCTCGACGACGTGCGCAGGACTGGCGCACCGGCCGCCCGGCTCAAGCTCGAGGTGACCGAAAGCCTGGCGATCGATGATTTCACCTCGTCGATCTCCAAGCTCAACGCCCTGAAATCGCATGGCTTCAGCATTTCGCTCGATGACTTTGGCACTGGCAATTCATCGCTGAACTACCTGACCAGGCTTCCGCTGACCCAGCTGAAGATCGACAAGTCCTTCGTCGACGAGCTCCCGTCCAGCCAGGCCGACGCCATGCTGGCCCAGACCATCATCGCCATGGGGAAGGGCCTTGGGCTGGAAGTCATCGCCGAAGGCGTCGAGACCTGCGCGCAGCGCGATTTCCTGATCGCACACGGTTGCCATGCCTTCCAGGGCTACCTGTTCGGCAAGCCGGTCAAGATCGCCGAACTCGAGGCCATGGTGCGGGCGGGGGCGGTCGTCGCCCCGCGTTGAGGGGCGACGGCGCGGGCCTGGCGGCGCCGGCTTACTTGCGGCGGTCGGGCCCACGGGCGCGGCCCGCCGGCAAATCCTGACGGGGCGGCGCCAGCGCGTTCAGGGTTTCCCCTGCCTGCACCAGCTCGACCGCGACATCGTTGAGCTTGCGTTGGCTGGAGCGGGCATGGCTGCGCAGCATGCGCAACGCGTCATGGCGGTCGATGCGGTAGCGTTCCATCAGCAAGCCCACCGCCATGCCGGTTTCGCGGCCCTCGCGCAGGGCCAGGGTCAGGCGCTGTTCGGCGGCACGCAAGTCCTGTATCTCCGCCGCGCATGCCAGGGCGGCACGCACTGCCGGCAGCAGCTGCGCCGGATCGATCGGCTTGAGCAGGTAGCCCACGGCGCCACACTCGGCGGCCCGCTCGGCGACGTCGGCGCTGCTGCTGGCCGAGAGGAACATATAGGGCACGCCTTCGAGCTGCGCCGCCAGCTCCAAGCCCGACATGCCCGGCATGGCGATGTCGAGCACCGCCAGTTGCGGATGCAATTGCCCCATGTGCAGCAAGGCCAGCGCGGCGGCGCCGCTGTCGGCGGTCCGGACCCGGAACCCATGGGTTTCAAGCGCGCGTGCGAGCGCGGCCACCAGCAGGGCGTCATCGTCGACCAGCAGGATCAGCGGCGCCGGCGCCGGCGCAACGGCGGGCGGGGGCAGGCCGACGCCCGGGGTCTCGTCGGCAAACACCCCAGGCGCGTCGGCATAGGCTGCGATGCACAGCCGCTCGAACGCGCTACGGCACAGGGCGAGGTCGGCTGCGCGACAGCAGCGATCGAGCTCGGCCGCGGCAAGGCCAACCCGCCGGCAATCGAAGGAGGCCGCCGAGCCCGACAGGGTATGGGCAATCGCCTGCACTCCGGCAAGGTCGCCCCGGTCGAGCGCGGCGCGCACGTGCTCGAGATGGGTGGACAGGCTGTTGGCGAAGGCGATGCACAGGTCGGTCACATCGATCGGATCGGATTTCGTCGAGGCGGTCATCATCATTCCTGGAACGCGGGAGGCCAATATAGCACGGGTCACCGCGTCAAAAAAACTGACAGTATCGAATGTATTGACTTGAATATTGATTGGTGGCAATATGATTGCCATCTAACTCGCATCAACAGCGTGGCCACCCTTGCCGCCGCTGGCAAGCTGGATGTTCGCCCGCCCGTCCCACACTGGACGCGCCCGGCTACCACGGCCTCCGACCTGCCGATTGCTTGAATGTCCATGCGCGCCGCGTGGACGCTTGCAGATCAGGAGTGCCATGCCTACCCCGTCCCAACGCTTCGCCGGCTGCGCGCCGGCCTGGTCCACTGCCCGCCGCCGTCCTCAAACATCGATGGGCCTGTGGCGCGCGTGCATGCGCCATGCCGGCGCGCCCGCCCGGCACCACTGCCGGCCGCCGGCGCAGCGCCAGGGCCGCGCCAGGCCGGCCGAGGCCGGCCCGTGCCGCGCAACCCGGACCCGCCACGCCGTGCGCGCATGAACCCGCCGATTTCCGTTCCGCTGGCGCGTGAGGCACGGCGGCCAGCCACCCCAGGCATTTCCTCACAGGAGCATCACATGAACAGCGACAGCGACAAGAACGAAATGCTCGCCTTCCGGCTCGGCAGCGAAGAGTATGGCATCCACATCATGGCCGTCCAAGAATTGCGCGGATACGAGCATGTGACGCGGATTGCCAACGCGCCTGCGTGCGTCAAGGGCATGCTCAACCTGCGCGGCGTGATCGTCCCGATCATCGACCTGCGCATCAAGTTCGGCCTGGCGGCGCCGGTCTATGACGCGACCACGGTGGTCATCGTCCTGAATATCGGCGATACGACGGTCGGCATGGTCGTCGACAGCGTCACCGATGTCATCGACCTCCCCGGTGAGCAGATCAGGCCGGCGCCGGACATGGGAATGGCCGTGAGCGGCAACTGCCTGACAGGCATCGGCCTGCTGGGCGAGCGCATGCTGATCCTGGTCGATATCGAGCGCCTCGTGTCGCTGGCCGATCTTGACCTGACCGAAGCACTTGCTGCCTGAACAGGCCGGCATTACACGATTACGGCGAAAGGAAACGAAGCATGTTCGCAACACTCAAGGTACGTACCAAGTTGGTCGGCGGATTCCTGGTGCTGGTGCTGATTGGCAGCGCGGTGGCCGTGGTCGGCATGTTCAACCATGGGCAGCATCAATGCGATGGCCAGCGACATGTATCAGCGCGAACTGATGGGGCGCTCGTATATCGAGGAAGCCAACATCGACCTGATCTGTGTTGGCCGGGCCAGGGGGAACAATCTGCTGCCGACGCCGCAGCTGGAGCGCGATACCAACATGCGTAATATCCGCAAGTACACGGCGGCGATCCAGGACAAGCTCGACAAGGCCAGGCAGTTGTTCGTCACCGACGAGGCCAAGCGCATGTTTGCGGAATATACGACCGTCGCGGCCAGCTACGACACCGAGCTGACCCGCGCGCTGGCCCTGGCCGACAAGGAGGGGCTGGCCAGCCGCAGCGAAGCGCTCACCCTTGCCCTGGCCGCAACCCGCAAGCATGCCAACGTGCTCGACGATCTGCTCTCCAACCATCGGAGCAGAAACAGGCGCGGGCCAGGGTAGCGGCCGAGGAAGCCAGTAGCGTGTACCAGGCGGGCCGGTCGACGATGCGGGTGCTGACGCTGTGCAGCGCGCTGGCCGGCACGGCCCTTGGCGTGCGCATCACGCGCGACCTGACCGGGCAGCTCGGCGGCGAACTGCACGATGCCGCACGAATTGCCGGCCTGATCGCCGACGGCGACCTGAGCGTCGCCATCGAGACCAGGGCGGGGGACCAGTCGAGCATGCTGCATGCGATGAAGCTGATGCGCGACAGCCTGGCGACCATTGTCGGCCAGGTGCGCAGCGGCACCGAGACCATGTCCACGGCATCGGCCCAGGTCGCTTCAGGCAATCTCGACCTGTCGTCGCGCACCGAACAGCAAGCCAGCTCCCTGGAAGAAACCGCGTCGTCGATGGAAGAACTCACCTCGACGGTGAAGGAAGCCAGGAACAAACCTCGGGCATCGAACAGATCAACCAGGCGGTTGCCGAAATGGACCAGGTGACGCAGCAGAACGCAGCCTTGGTGGTAGAGGCCGCCGCTGCCTCCGAATCGATGCTTGAGCAGGCTGCCCAGCTCGCCAATGTGGTCAGTGTCTTCAAGATCGACGGGGTGTCGCGCTCGCCAAGCCCGCCGCGCGCGGCCCCCGCCAAGGCGCCGGCACCCAGGAAGCTTGGCGGTCCCACCCCAGCATCGGGCAAGCCCGCGACCGCACAGGCTGCCAAACCCGCACCCAGCATGGACACGGCCGACGAATGGGAACAGCGCCAGGCCTGCATCTTGCCCTGAATAGGCTGCGGCTCCATATCGACACCGCGCGGAAAACGCAAGGCCCTTGCGCCAGCACACAGCCGCGCGCGCGCGTCGGACTAGGATAGCTTCATGGCGAGGTAGCAAAGCGGTCATGCAACGGCCTGCAAAGCCGTCAAGTTGGGTTCGACTCCCTTCCTCGCCTCCAGAACACCCGAACATCGCCGGCGCATGCCGGCGTTGTTCATTTCCAGCCCTGGACGTCGCCAGCCTGGCGCCGGTGCTTTCCAAAGAACTCGAGCATCATCCGGCTCGCCTCGGGACCTGCCGCGGCATGCAATGCCGTGGCTGGTGCGCTACCGCTCCATGCGTGCCCCAGGCCCGCGATACTGGCCACGCGCAGCCATTGCTTGCGGCCGGCCAGGTAGTCGTGGAGCGTCAGGGCGTTGCGCCTGCCCCCCATCCTGCAGGCTTGACCGACACCTTGGCCGGCGCGCCGGGCGCCATGCTGCGCAGCAAGGGTACCCCCGGGACGGAGTTGGCCATATTGCCTCTGCATGCGATGCGGCGGCGCCGCCGCGACCTCAGGGCGCGCCCAGGAAGGCCTTGACCTCGCTTTGGAAGCGCTGCGGCTGGTCCCACATGATGAAGTGGGCGCTGTCCGGCACGCGCTTGAGGGTCAGCTGCCTTACCGGCGCATACGCGGCCTTGTAGACGTAGTCGAACTGCTCCGCCGGGATCGTCACGCTCGGCGGCTGCACGTACAGCACGGTCACCGGCTTGGTGATCTTCGGCAGCTCCGGGATCAGGTTGGTCATGATCAGTTCGCGGTAGGCGCGCGCGCTCACGTCGGTGTCGCTCGCCGCCGAATCGGCGATCGCGCCTGCGCGCATCGATTCGGTGTTGACCATGCCGGCGATGGTCTCGCTGGTGCGCTTGCTGCGCAGTTCCGGGGTGGCGCCGCGGATGCCGGCGGCCACGCCGTCGGCGACTTGCTCGACCTTGTCCGGCGCCGCGCCGGGGCCGGCGAAGAAGGTGCCCAGGTAAGGATACATGTCGACCACCATCAGGCGCGACAGCGCGTCAGGATGGCGCGCGGCCAGCATCATGCCCATGGTGCCGCCCATCGAGTGGCCGATCACGGCCGGCTGCTTCAGGCCTGCTTCCTTGATGTAGCGCGCGATTTCTTCGGCGACCGGCGCGGCCACCGTACCGGTCTTGTTGCCGCCCACCGGCTGGCCGGCGAAACCCGACAGCTGGACCAGGTGGTAGCGGTAGCCGGGCAGGGCGGCGACCGTGGACGTCCAGGCGCGCGGCGAGGAATTCAGGCCCGGAATCAGGACCACGTCCGGGCCGGAACCCTCGGTGCGCACGGTGATGCGGTCGGAAGCGAAGGGGGCGGCCAGGGCATCGGCCAGCGGCAGCAAGGCGACGGCGGCGGCGGCCGCGGCCAGCATGGAACGGCGTGAAAACAGTGTGTGGCGCATTCGGATCCTCTGGTGATTGTCATGGCGGCCGCGGACCGGCCGCCGGTTTCCTGCTGCCCTGGTCAGCCGTACTTGACTGAACAGCCGTAGGGCTTGGTGACGGCCTGGCTGAGCGGCTTGCCCGCCAGCGACTCGTCGATCGCCTGCACCAGGTAGTTGGTGGCGGTCTTGATGTCGGCCGCGTTGGACGTGGGCTTGCTGTCGATCGCGCCGGCGTAGACCAGCTTGCCGCTTGGATCGATCAGGTAGATGTGCGGCGTGGTGCGGGCGCCGTAGGCGCGGCCGATCGCCCCGCCCGTGTCCATGATGGCGGCGGTGGGCGCGGCTTGCTTGCTGGCCAGCCAGGCGTTGAGCGAAGCTGCCTTGGCGGCGCGCTCGCCCTCGGCGCTGGTGCTCACCGACAGCCAGGCCACGCCCTTGCCGGCGGCGTATTTCTGCACGCTGGGCATATTGCCGCCGTCGTAGTGCTTCTGGACGAAGGGGCAGTCCGGGTTGACCCATTCCAGCACGACGTACTTGCCCTTGTACTGCGACAGCGAGACGGGCTTGCCGGCGGCGTCGGTGCCGGTGAAGGCGGGCGCCGGCTGGCCGACCACGGCCTCGGCCAGGGCGCTGCCGCCCATGACCATGCCGGCGGCGAACAGCGAAAGTGCGATGGTGCGCTTCATGAGATCCTCCTTGGGTTGTTCGGGTTGGTCATCGACATCTAGAGCCCGGCCAGTGCGCGCCGGACTTCTTCCACGCTCGGGAGTTCCGACAGCAGCGTCGGCTGCCGTGCATCAATCCGGTACAGCACATACACCGGCACGCCGCTGCGCCCGAGTTCCTTGAGCGCCTGGGTAATGGTGGCGTCGCGCCGCGTCCAGTCGGCCCGCAGCAGCAGTACGTTCTTGGCGCCGAAGTCCCGCAGCAGGCCAGGATCGGCGAAGGTGGTGCGCTTGTTGTACTGGCAGGTGACGCACCAGGCGGCCGTGAAGTCCACGAACACCGGCCGTCCTTCGGCGCGCGCACTGGCCTGCAGCTGCGGCGACCAGGCCTGGAAGGCGCCGGCGCTGGCGACGCTGTCGATCGGGGCCTGCGCGTGCCGCAGGGCGGGCCAGGACCATGCGGCCGTGCCGCCGACCACCATGGCGGCGACGCCGATCCCGGCCCAGCGGCCGGCGCTGCTGCGCGCCGGCAGGCCCAGCACCCACAGGCCGAAGGCCGCGGCGAGCAGCAGGCCAAGCAGGGCGGCCACTGCGTCGACCCCGGCCTGCAGCCCGAGTACCCACAGCAGCCACACCACGGTGGCGAACATCGGGAAGGCCATCACGGTCTTGAAGCGGGCCATCCAGGGACCCGGGCGCGGGAAGATGCGGGCGACGCCGGGGAACAGGCTGGCGGCCAGGTAGGGCGCAGCCATGCCGGCGCCCAGCGCGGCGAACACCGACAGCGCCTGCGGCGCGGGCTGGGCCAGTGCCGCGCCGAGGGCGGCGCCCATGAAGGGCGCGGTGCAGGGCGAGGCCACCGCCACCGCCAGCACGCCGGTGAGGAAATCGTCGGCCACCGGGTTGCGGGCGCGCGCATTGAGGAAGCTGGCGGGCAGCAGGCGATTGAATTCGACCAGCCCTGCCAGGTTGAAGCCGATCAGCGTGAACAGCATCGCCAGCGCGGCCACGAACAGGGGCGACTGCAGCTGGAAGCCCCAGCCCAGCTGTTCGCCGCCGGCGCGCAGGGCCAGCAGGAGCGCGGCCAGCAGCAGGAAGGACGCGATCACGCCGGCGGTATAGGCCAGGCCCCCGGCCACCACCCGCCGGCGCTCGCCCAGGTGCTGGGCGAAGCCGAGCACTTTCAGCGACAGGATCGGGAACACGCAAGGCATCAGGTTCAGGATGGCGCCGCCCACGAAGGCCAGGGCCAGCACCAGCAGCCAGGGGCGGCCTGGCTCGGGCCCAGGCATGGCGGGCGCGGGCTGGGCGGCAGCGGGCGCATTAGCGGCGCCCGGCTGCGGCCATGGGCCGGCGATCGGGAACTCGAAACGGATGCCGGGCGAAGCGTGGCCGGCCGTGAGCACCGCCCCCATCGTCGCCGGGCTGTCGCTGCGCTGGGCCGACAGCGGCGCGCGCAGCACCAGCCGGTCGCCATCCCATTGCTGCACGAGCGCGGCCGGATGATCGATCACGCCGCCGTTTTCCGGGAACAGCTGCAGCGGCTGGCCGCGGTAGCCAGGCGGCAGGCCGGACGCGTCGATCACCAGCGCCTTGCCCTCGATGCGGGCGCTGGCCGCCAGGCCCGGGACCGCAAGCGGTGCGGCGGCGCGGGCCCGTTCGAACAGCGCGGCGTGCGCGGTGACGGGGCCGGCGGCCAGCATGGTATCGAGCTCGGCGAATTCGGGGATGCAGACTTCCTCGCAGATCAGCCAGTCGGCGCGCAGCTTCACCGGCAGGGCGCCGCCCTGGTAGCCGGCCGGTACCGTCAAGCGCACCGGCAGCAGCAGGTCACCGTCGTAGCCATAGTTCATCAAAGGACCGAGCGGGAGCTGCTTCGGGGTGGGCCAGACGATGTCGCCGGCCGTGAACCCGGGCGGCAGGGTCCAGGCGAAGGTGGTGGGCAGGCCGGAGTCGCCCGCATTGCGCCAGTAGGTGTGCCAGCGGGGGGCGTGCTGCAGGCGCAGTCCGAGCCAGACCTGCGCGCCGGGCTTGACCCCGGCGGGCGCGTGGACCAGCAGTTCGACGCGTGCGTGGCCGGTGACGGCGGACGACGCCGCGTGGCCCAAGGCCGCGTGGAACACGAGCAGGAAGGCGAGGGCGATGCGCAGGATGGCGCCCGAAAGCGACAGTGTACGAGCCCCGGCTGCTGGCGGTCTAGCATGCATCTGTTGGTCCCTGTCTGGAAGAGCGCTGCGTGGTGCCCCCGCCGCCAGGACCGTGCCCAGCCGGCGAGACTGCCAATATTAACAGGAACCGGTATGAAAAGAGCAAGCCCCGGACAGGCTGCTTGCCCCTAGCGCGCCAGCCGGTAACGCCGCTCGCGGTACAGCAGCGACGGCAGCATCACATGCGCCATCGCCTTGTCCACCACGGCCTGGTCGGGCTTGCCCAGGGTGGGGTCGAGCACGCCCGAGGCCGCGTCATAGCGGCCCGCCAGGGGCGCCTGGCCCGGGCGCAGGATCGTGGCCGAGGAGCCTTCCAGCCAGGTGAAGTAATTATTGAACTGCAGCAGGGCGCGGCCTGGCGTGGTGCTGTCGCGCACGAAGTCGCGGCCGATCATCGGGTGCTCGCTGGAGACGCCCAGCAGCGACAGCAGGGTAGGAGCCAGGTCGATCTGGCTGGCGATGGCGGCAATCCGCTTGGGCTGGATGTCGGCGCCGAGGATCAGGCCCGGGATGTGGAATTTCTTGATCGGCACCAGCGCATTGCCATACACGCGGTTGTCGTGGTCGGCCACGATCAGGAAGACGGTGTCCTTCCAGTAGTCCTGCTGCCTGGCCGCGCGGATGAAGTTGCCCAGTGCGTGGTCGGCGTACTTCACGGCGTTGTTCACCGTCTGCTTGGGTTGCTCGTGCAGCGCGATTTTCCCGTCCGGGAATTCAAAAGGTTCGTGGTTGGACGACGTGAAGATCAGGCTGAAGAAGGGTTTGTCTTGCGCGTGCAGCTGCTTGAGGCGCTGCAGCGACTTGTCGAACAGGTCTTCGTCGGATGCGCCCCAGCTGCCCACGAAGGCCGGCTGCATGTCGCCGATGTCGACGACCTTCTGGAAGCCGTTGCCGGTGAAGAAGCTGCGCATATTGTCGAAGTGGGCTTCGCCGCCGTAGACGAACTCGGTGTGGTAACCCTGCTGGCCCAGGCCCGCCGCCAGCGTATAGAAATTCTGCTGGGCCAGCGACAGCTTGACCACGCTGCGCGCCGGCGTCGGCGCGTAGCCGGCCACCACCGCCTCGATGCCGCGCACCGAGCGCGTGCCGGTGGCGTAGAGCTGCTCGAACCACCAGCCTTCGCCCTTGAGCCTTTCCAGTTCCGGCGTCACCGGTACGCCGCCGAGCGATTCGACGAAGGTGGCGCCCAGGCTCTCCTGCAGCACGATCACCAGGTTGAGCGGCCGTGCGCGCGTGATCGCCGCCTGCTGCCGGTGCAGGGTCGGCAGCTCGGGGTCGGTGAAGCGTGCATCGCGCAGCCAGGGCGCCGACTTCACTTCGGCCAGCACGCGCTCTCGCGGCATGGCGCCGTAGATCTCGGACGACTGCGCTTCCTTGCGCATGGAGCCGATCGCGTCCAGCACCGACCAGCTGGAGTTGATAATCAGCGAATTGACCATCGAGTCGCCGGTGAGCGCGAACAGGGCCGGGTTGGCCGGGCGATGTCCGGTGGTCGAGCGCACCCCCATGAAGGCGGCCACGCACAGCAGCGGCCACACCAGCAGCATCCGGCGCGCCGGCCACATGGTCATGTCGCGCGCGGCGCGCCGCAGCAGCTGGAAGATCGCGGCGCCCAGCAGCACGGTGAAGCCGACGCCGGCCAGCAGTGCCACCCGGAAGCCGTTCCACAGGGTGGCGAACACCTCGCGCGGGTAGGCCAGGTATTCGACGAACAGGCGGTTGGGGCGCACGTCGTACTGCATGATGAACTGGGGCGAGGACAGCTCCATGAAGACAATGAAGACCAGGGCGAAGCTGGCCCAGGCCCCCATGGCCGGCTTCCAGAAATGCGCCGCGCGGCGGTGCGCCAGCAGCGGCGCCAGCAGCAGCGGGAGCACGCTGAAGTAGCCAAGCAGGATCAGGTCGGCGCGCACGCCCTGCACGAACATGGCGGCGGAAATGCCGGTGGCCTGCACCCGGTCCCACTGCCAGGCCACCAGCGCGATGCGCGAGAGAGACAGGATGGCCAGCCCGATGACGAGCATCTGGACGATGCCGGCGTAAGGCCCGGCCCACATGGTGATGCGGGCAAGCCGGCTGGTGTTGGTGCGTGACGCGGGGACGAGCATGGAGACCGTTCGATATGCCTGGATTCATGGGAGCACATCGTTGGACCTTGCCAGCCTGCGAAATACGCACTGGGGAATGCCTGCGGTTGACGATGCGCGAACGCATCGCGCCTGGAAGACGGCCGGGCCGCTCCAGGGCGATGCTCTCGGGCATCGTAGCCAGGCATGCATGAGCCCGGTGTTAACCGGGCGTTAAGAAAGCGTTAAATGTGGCGTTCGCGGGCGTGCTTGTCGCACTCGGCGGCGCAGCGTTCGCAGGCGGCCTGGCACTCGGCGCAGTGCTGGTGCTTGGCGGCGTGCTGGGCGCACTTGGCGGCGCAGGCGCGGCAGATGTGGGCGCACAGGGCGCAGTAGTCGCCGTGGTGGCTGGAGCCGCGCGCCAGCACGTTCAGGGTGGCGGCGCAGATGTCGGCGCAATCGAGGTTGATCAGGGCGCAGTCGTTCGTGCCCTCGCGGATGTCGGCCGCGGCGCAGGCCTGGCAGGCCCGCATGGCCTCTTCGCAGGCCGCGATGGCCGACTGGATGTTCGCTTGTTCTGAATTGCCCATTGCTCTCTCCTCCTGGATGATCGAAGGTAAATCCTAGCGCAAGCCGGCCGGGCGCCGCGCCCGTTACGGGATGGCGGGGACCAAGGCCGGCCACCGTCTACGTCGAGACCGGCGACCTGCGCTGAGCCAGCGCCGGCAGGATGTCGTAGCAGGCGCCCATGGTGTGGTAGTCGACTTTCCCGGCCGGGCTCTTTTCGTCGGAATAGCTGCGGTTGTCCGCCGTGAGGATACGGTACCAGGCCCCGTGCTTGTGGTCGACGAAGTGCTCCCAGCAGTAGCGCCACAGGCGCTCGTAGTCGACCCAGTAGCGTTCGGCGCCGGTGCGCGCGCCGAGCAGGGCGGCCGCCGCCAGGGTCTCGGCCTGCACCCAGAAATACTTGTCGGCGTCGCACACCGTGCCGTCGGGCGCAAAACCGTAGTGCAGGCCGCCGTGCTTCTGGTCCCACGCGTAGCGCAGCGCCTTCGCATACAGGTCCTGGGCGGCCGGCAGCAGCCAGTCGCGATTTTCCGCCAGCTGCGGCCCCTGGGCTTCCAGCTGCAGCAGCAGCTTGCTCCACTCGGTGAAATGGCCGGGCTGATAGCCCCAGGGACGGAACAGGTTGGCCTTGTCGTGCAGGTTGAAGTCCCAGTCCACCTGCCAGTCCTGGGTGTAGTGCTCCCACACCATGCCGCCGGCGCGCCCGGCCTGGCGTTGGACGATGTTGCGGGCCAGGGTTTCGGCGCGGTGCAGGAAGGGCAGGTGGCCGGTGGCGCGGAAGGCGGCCAGCAGCGCCTCGCAGGCATGCATGTTGGCGTTCTGGCCGCGGTAGGGATCCAGCACGCGCCAGTCGGCGCTGGCCTGGTCTGCGTACAGGCCGTGTTCCTGCTCCCAGAAGCGTTGTTCCATCAGGTCGAAGGTCTCGAAGATCCAGGCGCGCGCCTCCTCCACGCCGGCCATGAGCGCATGCGAGTAGGCCAGCAGCACGAAGGCCAGGCCATAGCAGTGGTTGTCGGCATCGGTAATACGCGCCGCGCCGCCGTCCCACTCCAGCTGCCAGGCGTAGCCGCCGGACTCCGGGTTGCGGTGCGCGCGGCGCAGGAAGTCCAGGCCGTGGCGCACCAACTGCTGGTAGTCCGGGTCGCCGAAATGGCGCCAGGCGTTGGCGAACACGAATACGAAGCGGGTGCTCGACACCAGGTGGCGCGCACGCCGGTCGACCACGCTGCCGTCGTCGCGGAAGTAGTGGAAGAAGCCGCCGCTTGGATCGACGCAGCGCGGATGATAGAAGGCCATCGTGTGGGCCACGTGCCGTGATAACACGTCGGGCGAGAAGAAGTCCGGGGTGTCCATGGGGTCCTCGTCAATCGTCGTTGCTGCTCTCGCGCACGACCAGGCGCACGGGCAGTGTGCGGTCGGCGTCGGGGGCGGGATGTTTTTCCAGCAGGAGCTCGACACCCAGCGCGCCGAGCGCCTCCTTGTCGATGGCCACGCTGCTCAGCGGAGGGATGGCGGCGGCAGCGGCGCCGATGTCGTCGAAGCCGACGATGGCCAGGTCATGCGGCACCTTCAGCCCGCGCGCCAGGGCATGTTGCAGCGCCGCCAGGGCGGTGCTGTCGTTGTAGCAGAACAGGGCGTCCGGCCGGCGGGGCAGCGCCAGCAGCGCGTCCAGCGCCTGCCGCACGTTGGCGGCCGGGTCGCCCACGCTGGGCAGCTGCACTTCCAGTTCCGGGTCGGCCAGCATGCGCGCCTCGAACAGGGCGCGGCGAAAGCCGCGGCTGCGTTCATGGATGCTGTGGTGAGCCAGCGAGCCGCACAGCATGGCGACGCGCTTGCGCCCCATCTGCAGCAGGTGGCGCGTGGCTAGATAGCCGCCCAGTGCGTGGTCGGGGTTGACGGAGCAGAAGCCGGGCAGGCGCATGTCGAGCAGCACCAGCGGCTTGCCCGTGTCGCGCAGGGCGCCCAGCAGCTCCGGCTCGAAGAAGCCCGCGCACAGCAGCGCGTCCGGCTGGTGCACGCGCACCAGGTCCAGAACCGGCTCGGCCGGCCCCAGCACCACGAAGGACAGGGCGATGCCGCGCTTGCGGCAGGCTTCTTCGGCGCCGTGCAGCACCGGCAGGTAGAACGGGCTCGACGCGCTGGTGTCGTGCTGCCGGTGCAGCAGGAAGGTGATGCGGCGCAGCTCGCCCTGGCGCAGCTTGGCCAAATCGTAGCCCAGCTCCTGCGCCACGCTGCGGATGCGCGCGCGGGTCTTTTCGGTGAGGCCGTCCTGGTTCTTCAGCGCGCGCGAGACCGTGCCGATCGAATAGCGGGTGACGCGGGCGATGTCGCGGATGGTGACGGGCATGTGCGGCCTCAGGGTTTCTCGTCGCGCGAGAAGGAATAGGGCGCGTCCTGCGCGCGGATGCCGCGGCCCGTGTTCGGCCTGGTGGACATGCTGAAGTCCAGCGTGGCGCCCTGCATCAATTCGCCATGCCCGACCCAGTTGCGTTCGGCAGTCTTGCCGTCGATGCGCAAGGCGTCGATGTAGCGCCCCGCGCCGCGCGCACGCAGTGTGATGCTGCGGCCGTTCTCCAGCTGCACGCTCGCCTTCGGGAACAGCGGCGTGCCGATCACGTACTGGTTCACGCCGGGCGTGACCGGGTAGAAGCCCAGCGCCGAGAACACGTACCAGGCCGAGGTCTGGCCATTGTCTTCGTCGCCGCAGTAACCGTCCGGCGTGGGCGCATACATGCGGTCCATGGTCTCGCGGATCCAGTACTGGGCCTTCCATGGCGCGCCCGCGTAGTTGTACAGGTAGGTCATGTGCTGGATCGGCTGGTTGCCATGGGCGTACTGGCCCATGTTCGCGATCTGCATTTCCCGGATCTCGTGGATCACGGCCTTGTAATAGCTTTCATCGAAGATGGGCGGCAGGGTAAATACGGTGTCGAGCTTGTCGACGAAGGCCTTGCGTCCGCCCATCAGCTCGGCCAGGCCGGCCACGTCGTGGAACACCGACCATGAGTAATGCCAGCTGTTCCCTTCGGTGAAGGCGTCGCCCCACTTGAAGGGGTTGAACGGCGACTGGAAGCTGCCGTCGCGGTTCTTGCCGCGCATGAGGCCCGACTCCTGGTCGAACAGCTTGCGGTAGTTCATGCTGCGCTGGGCGTAGATGTCGATTTCGGCGGCCGGCTTGCCCAGCGCCTTGCCGAGCTGGTAAATCGTGAAATCGTCGTAGGCGTATTCCAGCGTGCGCGCCGCGTTTTCGTTGATGCCGACGTCGTAGGGCACGTAACCGAGCTCGTTGTAGTACTTCACGCCGGCGCGCCCGACCGCCTGCATCGGCCCTTCGTTGTCGGCGCCGTGCTTCAGGGCCTGCCACAGGGTCTCGATGTCCTGCCCGCGCACCCCCTTGATCCAGGCATCGGCCACCACCGAGGCCGAGTTATTCCCGATCATGACGTTGGCATAGCCGGGGCTCGACCATTCCGGCAGCCAGCCGCCTTCCTTGAAGGCGTTGGCCAGGCCCTCCTGCATCTCGCGGTTGATCGACGGGTAGACCAGGTTCAGGAAAGGGTAGAGCGCGCGGAAAGTGTCCCAGAAGCCGGTGCCGGCGAACAGGCGGCCGGGCAGGACTTCACCGTTGTAGGGGCTCCAGTGCACCGGCTTGCCGAAGGCGTCGATCTCGTACATCTTGTTCGGGAACAGCACCATGCGGTACAGGCTCGAATAGAAGGTACGGGTCTGGTCGACGCTGCCGCCTTCCACCGCGAGTTTGCCCAGCACGCCGTTCCACAGGGCCTTGCCCTTGGCGCGGGTGGCGTCGAAATCGTCCTGGCCCAGTTCGCGCCGCAGGTTCAGTTCGGCCTGCTCGAAGCCGATGAAGGACGAGGCTACGCGCATGTGGACTTTCTGCCCCTTGGCGGTGGTGAAGCCGAGCAGGGCGCCGCTGTGCGCGCCTTCGGTTTCCAGCCTGCCTTCCTGCAGCGCTTCGCCCTGCCAGGTGTCGGTGGACGTGAACGGCTGGTCGAACTCGATGACAAAGTAGTTGCGGAAGTTCTTCGGCAGCGGCCCGCGCGCATGGCGCGTGCTGTAGCCGATCACCCGGCGCTGGCCGGGCAGGATCTTCACGTACGAACCCTTGTCGAAGGCGTCCACCACGACATAGCTGGCGTCGGACTTGGGAAACGTGAAGCGGAACTGGGCCGCGCGTTCGGTCGGCGCGATCTCGGTGGTGACGTCGGCGTCGGCCAGGTAGACGCTGTAGTAATAGGGCTTGGCGACTTCGGCCTTGTGCGAGAACCAGCTGGCGCGGGCCTCCTGCGTGAAGCGTTTCGAACCCGTCACCGGCATCACGGCGAACTGGCCGTAGTCGTTCATCCATGGCGAAGGCTGGTGGGTCTGCTTGAAGCCGCGGATCTTGTCGGCGTCGTAGGTGTAGGCCCAGCCGTTGCCCATCTTGCCGGTCTGCGGGGTCCAGAAGTTCATGCCCCAGGGGACGGCGATGGCCGGGTAGGTGTTCCCGTTCGACAGTTCCGGCTTGCTGGCCGTGCCCATCAGCGGGTTGACCCACTCGACCGGGTCGGTGACCCTCCCGACAGTCTGGGCGCCGGCGGCGAAGGAGCAGGCGGCGAGCAGGCCGGCCGCAGCGTAGCGGATCATGCTCATGGCTGGTAGCCGGTCTGGGTGTACGGGCGGGCCGCGCGATCCTTGCCCCAGTCCTTGTTGGGCGTGGCCTGCATCGTGAACACCAGCTCTCCGCCGGCGGTGATGTCTTCATGGCGCAGGAAAGTGCGGGCGAGCGGCTTGCCGTTCAGGGTGACCTGGCCGACGTAGCGGTTCGATTCGGACAGGCCGACGGCGCGGATGGTAAAGCGCTTCCCGTTCGGCAGGTCCAGCCGGGCCTTGTCCAGGAAGGGGCGGCCGATCACATACTCGTTGCTTCCGGGCGCCACCGGGTAGAAGCCGAGCGCGGTGAAGGCGAACCAGGCCGACATCTGGCCCAGGTCGTCGTTGCCGGACAGCCCGTCCGGACGGTTGTGGTATTGGGTCGCCATGATGTTGGCCAGGCGCTCCTGGGTGCGCCAGGGCGCGCCGGCGTAGTTGTACAGGTAGGCCACGTGGTGCGAAGGCTCGTTGCCGTGGGCGTAGTGGCCGATCAGGCCCGAGATGTCTTCCATGTGGGCGTAGACGTTGTCGGCGATTTTCGCGTCGAACACCTGGTCGAGCTTTGCCGCCAAGGCCGCGTCGCCGCCCAGCATGGAGATCAGGCCGGCGTTATCGTGCGGCATATACCAGGAATACTGCCAGGCGCTGCCCTCGGTATAGTCGCTGCCGAAGTTCGACTGCACCGGGTTGAAGGGCGTGCGGAACTCGCCGGTCGATTTGCGGGCGCGGATGAAGCCGGTCTCCTGGTCGAACACGTTGCGGTAGTTCTGCGCGCGCTTGAAGTAGCGGGCCGCGACCTCCTTCTTGCCCATTTTTTCCGCCATGCGCGCGATGGTCCAGTCGTCAAACGCGTATTCCACCGTCTTGCTCGCCGCTTCCGGCTCGCGGTCGATCGGCACATAGCCCAGCTTCATATAGTGTTCCAGCCCGCCGTAGGGGCCGTATTCGGCGCTGGCCGTCATCGCGGCCAGCGCCTTGTCGGCGTCAAACCCGCGGATGCCCTTCATGTAGGCGTCGGCGATCACGGGTACGGCGTGGTAGCCGATCATGCACCAGGTTTCCAGGCCGTGGAAGGACCAGACCGGCAGGATGCCGTGGGGGCTGTGCTCCCGCGCGGCGATGAGCGAATTGACGAAGTCCGCATTGCGGCGCTCCGGCGCGAGCAAGGTAAGCAGCGGGTGCAGCGCGCGGTAGGTGTCCCACAGCGAGAAGGTCGAGTGGAAGTTGAAGCCCTTGGCCTGGTGGACCTGGTTGTCCGGCCCGCGGTAGCGGCCGTCGCGGTCCATGAACAGCGAAGGCGCGAGCATGCTGTGGTACAGGGCCGTGTAGAACATCGTGCGCATCGCCTCGGGCGCCTCGGCCTTCACCGTGGACAGCGCCGCGTTCCAGGCCGCACCGGCGCGGGTGCGCTCGGCGTCGAAGTCCCAGCCGGGCATTTCCTCGAGATTGGCCAGCGCGCTGTCTTCGCTCACCGGAGATAGCGCCACCTTGACCAGCAGCGCGCCGTCGGCGGGCACGCCGAATTCCAGCGCGGCCACCAGCGCCTTGCCCTCGACCACCACCTTGTCCGCCGGCGTCTTGCCGGGCGCCGCAAAACCGCGGTACTCGATCGCTTCCTCGCGGTTGTGGAGCTGGGGCGCGCTTATGGGCCGCGAGAACTTCACGGCGAAATACAGCTGGCGCCCCGGCGCCCAGCCGCGCGTCTCGCGCATGCCGGTCATCGTCGTGGCGTCGCGCAGGCGCAGGCGCGACCACAGGTTCTTGCTGCCGTAGTCGTAGATGCTGCTGCGCAGGTCGAGGATCACTTTGGCCGGCGCGTCCTTGGCGAAGCGGTAGCGGTGCAGGCCCACGCGCTCGCTGGCGGTCAGTTCCACGTCGACCTCGTTGTCCTGCAGGCGCACCGCGTAGTAGCCCGGTTCGGCCTTTTCTTCAAGGTGCGAGAAGCGCGAACGGTAACCGGAATGCGGGCGCTCCGGGTAGCCCGGCTCCAGCTTGGTGTCGCCGCTGTAGGGCATCAGGAGCACGTCGCCCAGGTCCGAGTGGCCGCTGCCGGAAAAATGGGTATGCGAGAAGCCGAGGATCGAATTGTCGTCGTGGCGGTAGCCCGAGGCCCACGGGTAGCTCTGGCGGAAGTGGCGCACCTGGGTGTCGGGACTGAGCTGCACCATGCCGAAGGGCCGTGTGGCGCCGGGGAAGGTGTGGCCGTCGCCGCCGGTGCCGATGAAGACGTTGACGGCCGCCGCCGGCGAACCCGGCGCCGCGGCCTGCGCCGGAAGGGTGAGGGCCAGGGCGGCGAGCAGGGCAAGGGGCAAGCGAACGGTCATGGTGTCTCCATCGGTTTGTCTCGCATATATAAGCCGAGTTTGCTTTTTGAGCAATAAAGCGATGGTAACCCAGGCATTGTTTAGCGCGTTTACTAAACAAGGCGCCGACGTAACAGGGGCTGGGCGCCTTGCGGCGCCCAGCCCCTGTTGCTTGCTTGCGAAGTCCTTACATGACTGGCAGCGGCTGGCCGATCACGGCCACCGGCACCGCGCCATCCGGCTCCAGCTGGTCGAGCAGGTCGGCCAGGGTCGGCACGCCCATCTCGGCCGCGTCGCGGGCATCGATCGCGAAGTACACGTCGGTCATATCGGTCACCGCGCCGTTGGCCAGCACCGCGCTGCTGCGCTCGAGGTGCAGGTTGCCCTGCGCATCGATGAAGGGCACCTCGACGTGCGCCACCTTCAGCGAGATCACGCCAGCTTCGAACAGCGACATCAGCTCGCCCGCGTCGGTCGCATGGTTGCCGTTGGCGTCGCGCCAGATGCGCAGTTCGCCGAACGCTGCATCCTGCGCATCGACCACGCCGTCCTTGTTGCTGTCGTAGGCCGCCAGTTCGCTGAAGCCAGCGCCCTTGGCTGCGCCGCCGAACAGCTCCGCGATGCCGTCGATCGTGCCATTGCCGTTGGTGTCGACCGCCAGGAAGCCGTCTTCCGCCGACAGCCAGCCGGACTGGATCGCGCGGCCGTTGCCCAACATGTCGAAGGTCGCGCTCGACGCCGAACGCGCCACCGTGTGCACGCCGTCGCCATTGAGGTCGATCGCGATCGGGGTGATCGCCGCATCCCAGCTCATGTCGTTCTCGCCCGAGCTCAAGGTGATGTTGTCGGTACGGGTCACGTTGGTCTTCGACACGCCATCGCCGGCGACGTCGGAGTCGATGTTGTCGTTCGCGCCGATGTTCTTGCTCGCCCACATCCAGTTGTCCATGTTGATGCCCTTGTAGATGACATCGTTCTTGTCGAACTTGAGGTAGTAGGTGCCCGGATCGAGGTTGCTGAACTTGTAGTTGCCGCTGGTGTTGGTCTTGGTGGTGGCCAGCAGCACGCCCGCCGAGGTGTACAGCTGCACGGTCACGCCGCCAATGCCGGCTTCGCCGGAATCCTGGATGTCGTCGTGGTCCGAGTCTTCCCACACCTTGTCGCCCAGCGAGGCCTTGCGGTACAGGCCAGCGTCCCAGGTCAGGTCGTTCTCGCCCTGGCTGAGCGTGATCAGCGCGCTGCGGCCGGCAACCGTGTCGACGTCGGAATCCACGGCGTCGTTCGTGCCCTGGTTCTGCTTGGTGACAAAGTAGCTCTCCGGCTCGACCACTTCGATGCGGTAGCTGCCCGCATTCAGGTTGTCGAACAGGTAGTTGCCGCTGCTGTTGGTGACCGTGGTCTCGAGCACCTTGCCGGTCGAATCGAGCAGGCGCACCGTGACGTTCCTGATGCCGGCTTCGCCGCTGTCGCGGATGCCGTTGTAGTTCGTGTCTTCCCACACGGTGTCGCCGATCGAACCGCGCTTGACCGTGACCGGGGTCGGCAGATTGATCTCGTCGGTGTCGGTGGCGCTGTTGTTGCCGCTGTTGGTGTCGACGAAGGTCGATGGCGGCGCCACTTTCGCGGTGTTGACGATCTGGGTCGGCGTGGTGCCGGCCTTCCACACCAGGAAGTCGTTGTTGCTGCCGCTCGGGTTGTTGCCGGCAACAAAGAACACGAACTTGGCATCGGCGTTGAAGGTCGATGGACGCAGGCTCAGGATGTCGCCCGCTTCCGCACCCACGCCGAAGTCGCCGTACTTGAAGCTGAACTTGGTGGTGAGGGTGGCCAGGTCCGGCAGCGGATTGTCCGACCAGTACAGGGTGCCGATCTCGGCGCCGCCGGAACCGGCTGCGTCCAGGTTCGAGACCCACAGCGAACTCCATTGGTCGCCGGCTTCCTTGGTCAGGCGGATGACGTCGGTGTTCTTCTGGTTGCTCACGCCGGTGACGGCTTCGCCGCCGGCAGCGTCCTCGTAGCGCGACAGCACGCCGACGCCCTTGTCGTCGCCCGAATTGCGCGCCCACAGGGTGCCGCTGCCGACCACGCCGGCCGAGATATAGGCCGCATCGGCGGTGACGCCGTTGACGGTCCTGGTCGTACCGACGCCCACGCCGTTGCCCAGGGTGCTGAAGTCCGAGACGGTTTCCAGCGCCGCGAGACTCGCCACTTTCGCGGTGACGGTGTAGGTGATGCTCGAGCCGCCGTTCAGGGTCACGTAGTCGTTGATGTTGCCGGTGCCGGAGGCGTCGTTGCCGCTGGCGCCAGCCGTCGCGCTGCTGGTCCAGGTGACGTTGGTCAGGCTGGACGGCATCGCATCGGTCACCAGGGCGTTGGCCGCCACCGCGGTGCCGGTGTTGGTGACCACGATCTTGTAGGTGATGGTCTGGCCCGGGGTAACGAAGGTGAGGCCGTCGGTCTTGGTGATCGACAGGTCGCCGGTCACGTTGACCAGGCCCGCGTCCAGGTTCTTGTTGTTCTCGCCCGAGGCCAGGGTCACCACACGGGTCAGGCCCGTGGTGGCGTTGGCATCGGAATCCAGGTTGTCGGCGCCGGCGCCTTGCGTGGCGTAGACATAGCCGGTCGGCTTGCTGAACTGGACCTGGTACTGCACGCCCGGGGTCAGGTTGCTGAAGTTGTAGATGCCGTCGCTACCGGTGGTGGTCGAGACGCTGGTATTGTCGGCGGTGGTCGACAACAGGCCATCGGCGCCGCCGCCCAGCAGGGTGACGGTGCGGCCGGACAGGCCCGTCGCGCCATCGTCCTGCAGGCCGTTGGCATTGGTGTCGATCCACAGGCGGTCGCCCAGGCTCGCGTTGGCGTACAGGCCGGCGTCGATGCTGTCGTTGTACTCGCCCGAGGCCAGGGTGACGACCTGGGTCTTGCCGGTGGCCAGGTCGGCATCCGAGTCAAGCGCATCGAGGCCACTGTCCTTCCTGGTGAACAGCATGTCGGCCGGCTTGGCGAAGGCGACCTGGTACTGCTGGCCAGGGACCAGGCCTTCGAACTTGTAGTTGCCGCTGGCGTCAGTGACGATGGTGGTGCTGGTGTTGTCCGCCGTGGTGGCAACCAGGCCATCGAGGCCGCCGCCGGTCAGGGTGACCGACACGCCGGCCACGCCCATTTCGCCCGCATCCTGCTGGCCATTGGCGTTGGCGTCCAGCCAGACGCGGTTGCCCAGCGCGGCCGGGGTGTAGACGCCGGCGTCGATGCTGCTGTTGTATTCGCCGGAAGCGAGCTTGACGACCTGCGACAGGCCGCTGGCGCTGGCGTCCGAGTCGGTGCTGTCCGCGCCCTTGTCCTGGGTCGTGAACACGGTGCCGGTTGGCTTGGCGAACTGCACCTGGTATTCCATGCCCGGGGCCAGGCCCTCGAACTTGTAGGCGCCGGTGGCGCTGGTGGTGGTGGTCACCTTGGTGTTGTCGGCCGTGGTCGATACCAAGCCATCAGCGCCGCCGCCGATCAGGGTGACGGTCATGCCGGCCACGCCGGCTTCGCCGCTGTCCTGCTGGCCGTTGCCGTTGGCGTCGACCCAGACGCGGTCGCCCAGGCTGGCCGGGGCGTACACGCCGGCGTCGATGGTCTTGTTGTTCTCACCCGAAGCGAGGGTGACGACCTGGCTCAGGCCCGTGGTGCCGGCGTCCGAGTCGCCGTCGTCGGCGCCCTGGTCCTTGGCGGTGAAGACGTGGCCGCTTGGTGCGGTGAACTGCACCTGGTACTGCACGCCTGCCGCCAGGCCCGCGAAGCCGTAGATGCCGTCGGCGCCCGTGGTGGTGGTGGTCTTGGTGTTGTCGGCCGTGGTCGACAGCAGGCCGTCCGCGCCGCCGCCGATCAGGGTCACGGTGGCGCCGGCGATGCCGGTTTCGCCCGCGTCCTGGCGGCCGTTGCCGTCGGCGTCGAGCCACAGGCGGTCGCCCAGGCTGGCCGGCAGGTAGATGCCGGCATCGACGGTCATGTTGTTTTCGCCGGAAGCCAGCTTGACGACCTGCGACTGGCCGCCCGCGTTCACGTCGGAGTCGCGGCCATCGTCGCCGCCCTTGTCCTTGCCGGTGAAGACGGCGCCGTCCGGTTTGTCGAACTGGACCTGGTACTCGCCCGGGGTCAGGTCGGCGAACGTGTAGTTGCCGTCGGCGTCCGTGGTGGTGGTGGCAAGGGTGTTGTCGCCGGTGGTCGCTACCTGCCCATCGAGGCCGCCGCCGACGAGGGTGACTTTCACGCCCGCCACGCCGGTTTCGCCGCTGTCCTGCATGCCGTTGCCGTTGGCGTCGAGCCACAGGCGGTCGCCCAGGCTGGCCTTGACGTACACGCCGGCGTCGATGCTGGTGTTGTTCTCGCCCGAGGCGAGGGTCACGACCTGGCTGCGGCCCTGTGCGCCGGCATCCGAATCGCTGTTGTCGTTGCCGATGTCAAGACCGGTGAACACGCTGCCAGCCGGCTTGTCGAACTCCACCTGGTATTCCACGCCCGGCGCCAGGCCGTCGAACTTGTACTTGCCGCTCGCGTCGGTGGTGGTGGTGACCAGGGTGTTGTCGCCCGTGGTCGACAGCTGTCCATCCAGGCCGCCGCCGTGCAGGCTCACCTTGACGCCCGCGACACCGGTTTCGCCGTCGTCCTGCTGGCCGTTGGCGTTGGCGTCGAGCCAGACCCGGTCGCCCAGGCTGGCCGGGGTATACACACCGGCGTCGATGGTGGTGTTGTGCTCGCCCGAAGCCAGGGTGACAACCTGCGACAGGCCGGTTGCGCCGGCGTCCGAGTCGCTCGCGTCATCGCCCTTGTCCTGGCCCGTGAACACGGTGCCAGCCGGCTTGGCGAACTGCACCTGGTATTCCATGCCCGGGGTCAGGCCTTCGAACTTGTATTCGCCGTTGGCGCCAGTCAGGGTGGTGACGCTGGTGTTGTCGCCAGTGGTCGCCACCAGGCCATCGAGGCCGCCGCCGACCAGGGTGACTTTCGTTCCCGCCACGCCGGCTTCGCCCGCATCCTGCCGGCCGTTGCCGTTGGCGTCGACCCAGACGCGGTCGCCCAGGCTGGCAGGCTTGTAGAGGCCGGCGTCGATGGTGGTGTTGTTCTCGCCCGAGGCCAGCTTGACGACCTGGCTCCGGCCGTTGGCGCCGGCGTCGCTGTCGGTCGCGTCGTCCCCTGCGTTGGCGCGGGTGAAGACGCTGCCCGCTGGCGCGCTGAACTGTACCTGGTATTCCACGCCCGGGGTCAGGCCGTCGAACTTGTAGTTGCCGCTGGCGTCAGTCAGGGTGTCGACGCTGGTGTTGTCGCCGGTGGTGGACAGCAGGCCATCGAGGCCGCCGCCGACCAGCGTGACTGTCGCGCCCTCCACGCCGGTTTCGCCGGCGTCCTGCTGGCCGTTGCCGTTGGCGTCCAGCCAGACGCGGTCGCCCAGGCTGGCAGGTAGGTACACGCCGGCATCGATGGTGGTGTTGTTCTCGCCCGAGGCGAGGGTGAGGACCTGGCTCAGGCCATTGACGCCTGCGTCGCTGTCGCTGGCATCAATGCCGCTGTCGGCGCGGGTGAACACGCTGCCGGCTGGCGCCGTGAACTGCACCTGGTATTCCACGCCCGGAGTCAGGCCGTCGAACCGGTAGTTGCCGCTGGCGTCAGTCAGGGTGTCGATGCTGGTATTGTCCGCCGTGGTCGACAGCTTGCCGTCAAGCCCGCCGCCGATCAGGGTGACCTTCGCGCCTTCCACGCCCGCTTCGCCGGCGTCCTGCTGGCCGTTGCCATTGGCGTCCAGCCACACGCGGTCGCCCAGGCTGGCCGTCTGGTAGAAGCCGGCGTCGATGGTGGTGTTGTTCTCGCCGTTTGCCAGGGTCACGACCTGGGTCAGGCCGCGTGCGTCGGCATCCGAATCGCTGGCGTCGTTGCCGAGGTTCTGCGCGCTGGCGATGAAGCCGGCCGGGGCGCCGAAGCGCACCTGGTATTCGGTGGCCGGCGCCAGGCCGTCGAACTTGTAGTTGCCGTTGGCATCGGTGGTGGCGCTGACGCTGGTGTTGTCGCCAGTGGTCGCGAGGATCCCATCGACGCCGCCGCCGACCAGGGTGACGGTCACGCCGGCGATGCCGGCTTCGCCCGCATCCTGCTGGCCGTTGGCGTTCAGGTCATGCCACACGCGGTCGCCCAGGCTGGCCGGGTTGTAGACACCGCCGTCGATGGTCTTGTTGTATTCGCCCGAGCTCAGGGTGACGACCTGGCTGCGGTCGGCGCTGTCGGCGTCGGAGTCGGCCGCATCGTCGCCGACGTCGCGGCGGGTCAGCACGCTGCCGGCCGGCATGTCGAATTCGATCTGGTATTCCACGCCCGCGGCCAGGCCGTCGAACTTGTAGTCGCCGGCCGCGCCGGTGACGGTGGTAGCGGTGGTGTTGTCGCCCGTGGTCGACAGCAGGCCGTCGGCGCCGCCGCCGTGCAGGGTCAGGGTCAGGCCGGCGATGCCGGTTTCGCCCGCATCCTGCTGGCCGTTGGCGTTGGCGTCGAGCCAGACGCGGTCGCCCAGGCTGGCAGGTAGGTACACACCGGCATCGATGGTGGTGTTGTTCTCGCCAGAAGCCAGCGTGACGACCTGGCTCAGGCCATTGGCGCCGGCATCGCTGTCGGTATTGTCGTTGCCGCTGTTGGCGCGGGTGAAGACCTGGTCGTTCTGGGCAGTGAACTGCACCTGGTATTCGGTACCCGGGGTCAGGCCTTCGAACTTGTAGTTGCCCTGGGCGTCGGTGGTGGTGACGGTGCTGGTGTTGTCGTCCGTGGTCGCGACCAGGCCATCGAGGCCGCCGCCGACCAGGGTGACGGTAGCACCGGCCACGCCGACTTCGCCGGCATCCTGCTGGCCGTTGCCGTTGGTGTCGAGCCAGACGCGGTCGCCCAGGCTGGCCGGCAGGTAGATGCCGGCATCGATGGTGGTGTTGTTTTCGCCCGAGGCGAGGGTGACGACCTGGCTCAGGCCGCTGCTAGCGGCGTCCGAGTCGCTGATGTCGTTGCCCTTGTCCTGGCCGGTGAACACGCTGCCGGCCGGCTTGTCGAACTGGACCTGGTATTCGGCGCCCGGAATCAGGCCGGTGAACTTGTAATTGCCGCTGGCGTCGGTGGTGGTGCTGACGCTGGTGTTATCCGCCGTGGTCGACAGCTTGCCATCCAGCCCGCCGCCCAGCAGCGTGACTTTCACGCCGCCGACGCCGGTCTCGCCCGCATCCTGCTGGCCGTTCGCGTTGGAATCGAGCCAGACGCGGTCGCCCAGGCTGGCCGTGTTGTAGAAGCCGGCGTCGATGCCGGTGTTGTTTTCGCCGGGCGCCAGCACCACCACGCTCGAGAGCAGGGCGTCGCTGTTGGCGCCCGATCCAGCGCTGCCGTCGGACTGGCGCGGGCTGGTTTTTTCGTAGCCGGCTGGCAGCGTGAACGAGACCTGGTAGTTCAGGCCCGGGGTCAGGCCCTTGAACGAATAATTGCCGCTGGCGTCGGTGGTGGTGGTGCCCAGCTGTTCGCCGATGTCGTTGAAGTCGCCATCCTGGTTCTGGTCGCGCACCAGCTTGACCGTGGCGCCGGCGATGCCGCTTTCGCCGGCGTCCTGGATGCCGTTGGCGTTGGCGTCGTGCCAGACACGGTCGCCCAGCGCGGCCGCCTTCACTTCGATGATCAGGGGCTGGCGGTGGGTGCTGCCGGCGGTAGGGTCGACCACCACGCCGATGGTGCCGCCGACGTCCGGCACATAGCCGTCGTGCTGCATGGCCATCGCGATCAGGGCATCGATGCGGGCCGGATCCTGCGGGCCGACGTAGGTCACCAGATGCTGGCTGCCCATCATCTTCCAGATCGCACCCTGGACGTTGCCGCGGCTGTCACCCATGCTGGCGTAGTTGTTCAGGAGCCAGTTGATGTTGTCGAGCTTGTCCAGGTTGAGATTCTTGGACAGGCCAGGGATCGCCTTCAGGCTGTCGAGTTCGTAAGAGGAATAGACGAACGCGGTATAGGTGGCATTGACCGGGATCTGGATATTTTCGACCAGGCACCATTCGTCATACGGGGTGCCGGCAGCGAGGTTGCCCGGGTTGTAGACGTTGTTGCCCTTGATATAAAGGTCGATCAGGTCTGGATTGTTGGCGGTACCTGGGCGGGCGAGGAAAGTGATATAGCTCGGCGTGGCTGACATGGTGGTCCTTGACGATATTTTTAGAATAAGAAACGGACGCCAAATTTTTGGCAAACAACTGCCCATGCGGGCCAGTCAGGCCAGCGCCGGGTAACATTTCAGGTGGGACGCGTTGCGCGCCTAGCTGCGCGCAACGCAGGCGCGCGATTACTTCTTGCGGAACTTGGCGACGAGGGCCGCCATGCCGAGGGCGCCGAGGAACAGGTAGGCGGTGCCGGGTTCAGGCACGTCGCAAGCAGGCAGGCCAACGCCGCCGCATTCGCTGGCGATCGCGTGACCGGCGTTAATCATGAGGACAGTGCTTACCAGCAGCAATTTAGTGGCGAGGTTTTTCATTGTTCTTCCCTTGTTTATCGTTATGAGGACTGTGTTCGCATGGTGAAAAATTGCCCTGAAGATAATGCTTGTTTCCGAATTGCACCATGTGAGTCGTGATGTTCTCATGACCATAATTTTTTTTCAAGGAAATTGTTCATGTTGTAATTATTATGCAACGAGGAAACTGACGAAATCTCTGTAAGCGCAAGCTGCGCCCGGCAGATTTGATTTAATTTCTACAAGTAAATTGATGGTTGGCAATCGAATTCGTCAAATCGACATTTTCGACCGAGGCGTCAAATTGCATGATTGTTAACGCGGCGATGCTTGATCGTTGCAACGGCGACTACTTTTCCGGAGCGCGAGCCAGAAGTGCCTAACACCGTATAGTTCTAGACGACTGGTCTTTCGGTCCTATCGTGTCTTTCATGACTGCGACAACCCTGACCCACACCACGCCTGTCCGTGACAGCATTCTGGCCACCGGCCAGCGCCTGATGGCGGCGAAAGGCTTCTCGGCTGTGGGACTGAACGAGATCCTCACCGGCGCGGGCGTGCCGAAGGGATCGTTCTACCGTTTGACGGCTACCTGGCCGAGCTCGACGCCACGCTGGCACAGCCGGGGGTGAACGCGGCCCAGCGCCTCATGGGGTACTGGCAAGCCTGGCAGGACACGCAGTCCTCCGGCGATTGCGAAGGCAAGTGCCTGGCGGTCAAAATGGCGGCCGAAGTGGCCGACTTGTCGGAGACGATGCGCCTGGCGATCGATCAAGGCTGGCACGGCCCGCTGTGGGACCTGGCCGAAGACCGGCACTCGGTCGCGCTGATCGAATCCTTCATCGCCGCCGGCAAGCCGGTCGCCCTGGTCTGCCATGCGCCGGGCGTGCTGCGCCATGCCAAGGGCGCCAATGGCCGGCCGCTGGTCGAGGGCAAGCCGGTGACCGGATTCACCAACAGCGAAGAAGCCGCCGTGGAACTGACGGACATCGTGCCCTTCCTCGTCGAAAACGAACTCAAGGCCAGGGGCGGGCAGTATTCGCACGGACCGGACTGGGCGTCCTACGTCGTCACCGACGGTCTCCTGATCACCGGCCAGAACCCGGCCTCGTCGGCCGAGGCGGCGCAACCGCTGCTCAAGCGCCTGACCTGATCCGGCACGCCTGCCTCGGTCATGCATTCTCTTTCATAAATGCATCACATATGTTGCGAAGTCTTGCGCCGGCGTCGTGCTGCTGGCGCTGGTCCATGCCACCGCGGGCGCGCAGGCGCCGGAACTGAAGATCACCCGGCATGGTGCGCAGCCCTCCGCCAAGGGCCCGGCCCAGAACTTCACCGGCGCCGTACGGGTCGATCCGCTGTTCGGGCCGAGCGCGCCGGCGCGCACCGCCGCGGCCTGCGTCACCTTCGAGCCGGGCGCAGCGCTGGGGCGGGAAGGTGGAAGAGACCCGGCCGGGCGGCGTCGTCTGGACCCCGCCCGGCGTCAAGCACTGGCACGTCGCCTCGCCCACCAGCGCCATGACCCACATGGCAATCCAGGAGCAGCAGGAAGGCAAAGTGGTGGAGTGGATGGAAAAGGTGAGCGACGAGCAGTACGGCCGCTAGCGTGACGCGGCCGGCTCCAGCAGCGCGGCCGCGACCGTGCGCAAGGTGGCGGCCAAGGCTGGGTCCAGGCCTGGCTGCGAGGCCGCCAGCGCTTCGAGCGCTAGCGCGATCTCGTTCGCCCGCTCGGCCAGCAGCGCGGTGCCGGCTTCGCGCTGCGGCAGGGCGAGGCTGCTACGCGGCAGGTGGAAGTTCATGCCCGCGCATGGCGTCGGTGCGGCGCCGGCCGGCAGCGTCGTCAAGAGCACGCTGAGCGCGTGCACCACATGCATCAGGCTTACCGCGCTGTCGATCTCCGCCCGCCGGCCGGCAGTGCTTCCCTGCGCGATCCCGCTGCCGCTGGCCAGCAGGCGCAGCATCAATCCGTAGCTGGCGTTGGCCAGGTCGAGAACGCGGGCGGTGGCGGGGGCGTCAATGTAGGTGCCCGGCATGTCGCCGATCGGCGCGAACATCAGCGGGTCGGACACGATGGAACGGTGCGGCATGAAGGCCGGGTCGTCGCGCAGGAAGGCGTCGTATTCGGCGGCCATCGCCACGAAGCGCGCGAAGTGCGATTCTTCCGCATCGCGCCGTCCGCCTTCGCCCTGTTCGATGATCACTTCGATGGCTTGTATCGCCGAGCGCAAGTCGGTGACCGCCACCAGGCCGGGCAGGTCCATGATGTCGCGCCCGAGCTGTGCGTCCGGGCTGCCGGCGAACAGCGCGGTTTCGCCCAGGCGCCCACTCAGTGTCTCGAAGCCCTGCTGGATGCCGCGGTACAGGTGGCCCACGGTGTCGAAGTCTTCGGCGGTGGGCGTGAGCCGGGTCGCGTAGGGCCGGCGCCGGTAGTCGGCGGGCGACTCGAAGCCCCTGGCCTGCGCCATCTCCATGCCTTCGGGCCGTTCCAGGTACACGAAGTGGGCCAGCGTATCGCGCGTGAGCGGGGCCAGGCGCACCACCACGCTGGCCGGGTGGTAGCCCGCCGGGACCGGGAAGTTCTGGCGCCGGAAATGCGGTGGCGAGCCAATGCTCATCAAGAGGTTGTTGACAGTCGCCAGGTGCGCCATTTCTTCCATGGCCACGCTGCGGATCTCCTTGCGCCAGCGCCCGATCGCCTCGAGTTGGGCGGGCGTCACCGCTTCGTCCAGGGACTGCCTGAGGCTCCAGAGCGCATACAGGTAGGCGCACATCAGGCCATGTTCGATTTCGGCCGCTTCGGTGAGCAGGTAGATCAGCTGCTCGCGGTCGTTGACGCGCACGTCGTGCTGGTCGGTGCTGGTGGGTGTGCTCATGCGGCCACTATACAAGATGCCCGCCTGCGCGCGCCGCACCCTTAGCGGCGCTGGCGCTCGCCCGCGAAGAAGGCGGTCGGCGTGCTGCCGAAGGTCTTGCGGAACATCGCGGTGAAGGCCGACTGGCTGGCGTAGCCGAGCTGCTGCGCCACCTGCCACAGCGGCAGGCCGCGCGCGATCAGCGAGGCGCCGTGCGCCAGGCGCACCTGCTGGCGCCATTGGCCGAAGCTCATGCCCAGCTCGCGCTCGAACAGGCGCGCCAGCGTGCGTTCCGACGCGCCGGCGGCCTGCGCCCAGTCGCCCAGCGTGCGGCTGTCGTCGGGGGCGTCCATGAGCGCGGCGCACAAGCCCTTGAGGCGCTTGTCGCGCGGCAGCGGCACCCGGATCGGGCGCGAGGGCGCGCGCACCATCTCGTCCAGGATCAGTTCCCCGACCAGGTTGGCGCGCGGCTGGGGCAGGCCGTCGCCGGCCGCCACCAGCGCCGCGATCAGCTCGCGCAGCAGGGGGCTCACTTCCACCACCCGGCAGGTCTGGCCGGGAAACGGGTTGCGCGAGGCGTGCACGCGCAATGGGCTCAGGCAGGCCGGCTCCAGCATCGTGACCTCGTGCTCGATGTGGGGCGCGATCCAGATCGCGCGCTGGGGCGGCACGATCCAGCTGCTGCCGTCGGCGCTGACGCGCACCATGCCGTCGGCGGCATAGGTCAGCTGGGCCCAGTCGTGGCTGTGGGCGCCGACCGAGACGTCGGCCGGCAGCTCGCGTGCCGACAGGGTCACCGGACAGTCGCCGGTGGGTCCGGGGCCCGGGGTGGGAGGCAGGGTGCGCATGGCAGGATCTCGATAAATCTTGGCCCTCTATCTTAAATCGGACGCGCGACTTTTGCTTACACTGGGTCTTTCGGTATAAAGGGCGGCGCATGAGCACTGACGACAACACCCTGCGGCAGGATGCCCGCGTGATCGGCCTGGTCGGCCTGGCGCACGGCACCTCGCACTTCTACCACCTGATCCTGGCGGCGCTGATCCCCTGGCTCAAGCCGGCCTTTGGCCTGAGCTACACCGAACTGGGCCTCTTGATGACGGCCTTCTTCGTCGTCTCCGGCATTGGCCAGGCCATGGCCGGCTTCGTGGTCGACCGGTTTGGCGCGCGCGCCGTGCTGTTCTTCGGGATCACGATGCTGGGGGTCTCGGCGCTGGTGCTTTCCGGCGCCGGCAGCTACGCCGGCCTGATGCTCGGCGCGCTGCTGGCCGGCACCGGCAATGCGGTATTCCACCCGGCCGACTACACCATCCTGAACCAGCGCGTCTCGCCCGCGCGCCTGGCCCATGGTTTTTCGGTGCACGGCATCGTCGGCAATATCGGCTGGGCCGCGGCGCCCGTGTTCCTCACCGCGATCGCCGCCACCCAGGGCTGGCGCGCGGCGCTGCTGTCGGCGGCGGCGCTGCCGGTGGCGGTGCTGGCGCTGCTGGTGCTCAACCGCCACGCGCTGCGGCCCGACCCGATCGCGCGCCCAAGCGCCGCCGCCCAGGGCGGCACGCTCGCTTTTCTCAAGCTGCGCGCGGTCTGGCTGTGCTTCTGCTTCTTCCTGCTCACCGCCATCGCGCTGGGCGGCATCCAGAGTTTCGCCACCATCAGCCTGGAATCGCTGTACGGGATCTCGCATGCGCTGGCCACCAGTTCCTACACGGCCTATATGCTGGCCTCGGCGCTGGGCATGGTGGCCGGCGGCTTCCTGGGCGCCGGCTCGCAGCAGCACGACCGCACCGTGGCGCTGGCCTTCTCGGTCGCGGCGCTGCTGGCGCTGGTGCTGGCCGCCGGCGCGGGCCCGGCCTGGATGGCGCTGCCGCTGATGGGCCTGATCGGCCTATGCTCGGGCGTGGCGGGGCCGTCGCGCGACCTGATGATCCGCGCAGCCGCCCCGGCCGGCGCCACCGGGCGCGTGTATGGCGTCGTGTATTCGGGGCTGGACAGCGGGCTGGCCATCGGTCCGCTGCTGTTTGGCCTGGTGATGGATGCGGGCCGGCCGGGCTGGGTGTTTGCCGGCGTGGCCCTGTTCCAGGCGCTGGCGATCGCCACCGCGGTGGGCGTGGGCGGCTCGACCCGGGCGCGTCGGCTGAGCGCCGCCTGAGGCTTAACTGACGCTGGCGCCGGCCGCCAGCTTTTCCGCTTCATCGGCCTCGCGCCGGGTGACGTGGACGATCGAGATGTCGAAATGGTAGGTCATGGCCGACACGGCGCCCATGGCGTCGCCGGCGCAGATGCGGTCGACCACGGCTTCGTGGGCGTCGATCACGCGCGCCAGTTCGCTCTCGCTGCGGCGGTCGTCGAAGTGGATGCGCGACGAGGCTTCCACCGGGGTGCGCAGCGCGGCCAGCAGGATGCTGTTGAGCGGATTGCCGCTGGCCTCCGCAATGACGGTGTGGATCGCGGTATCGCAGGCGACCCGGCGCGTATGGTCGGAGCCGGCCGAGCGCATCTGCACCACCAGCTCGCGCAGTTGCTGGCGCTGCTCTGGCGTCGCGTAGCGCGCCGCCAGCTGGGCCGACTGCAGTTCGATCGCGCGGCGGGTCTCGATGACGTGGGCCACGCTCACCTGCGCCGTGTTGAGTGCGTAGTCGAACACCTGCGCCAGCACGTGCGGGTCGATCGCCTTCAGGCGCGGCTTGCGCCCGCCCTCGATCTCCAGGATGCCCAGCGCCGCCAGCGTGCGATAGGCCTCGCGCACGCTGCCGCGGCTGACCTTGAGGTCCAGGCCGATCTGCACTTCGCTCGGCACCCGGTCCCCGGGGCGCAGCTGCTCGCGGTTGACGAGGGCCAGCAGGTGGCGCGCCACCTGGGCCGACAGGGTGGGGCGTTCGAGCGAGGGAAGTGGAGCGATCTGGTTCATCGATGCAGCCTAACTTTTCCGGTGCCGGGTGTCAAACCAAGCGTCACACCGGCGCCGGCGCGGCCGGGGAATCCCCGTACACATGCCCGATGCGGTGAACCCTGCGCGCTGCTGCCGGTAGCGGACGACGTGCCCGCCGGCGTCCTTACCACGCAGCGCCACGTCTCCACCGGGGCCTACCCGGGCGTCGCCCGCAGCTACACGGTCTACGTGCCGCAGCAGTACCGCGCCGATACGCAGGCCAGCCTGATGGTGTTCCAGGACGGGGCGCGCGATCGCCGGCATCATTTCGGGCGGCCACCGCGCCTTCAACGCCGCCTGGGAGCGGCCGGACGCCTTCGGCAAGGTGCTCACGCACTGCGGCAGCTTCGTCGACATCCGCGGCGGGCGCGCCTGCGCCAGCCGGGTGCGGCGCGAACCGGTGAAACCGCTGCGGGTATTCCTGCAAAGCGGCGCCCACGACCTGGACATCATGTTCGGCAACTGGCTGCTGGCCAACCGCGAGATGGCGGCGGCGCTGGCCTACCGCGGGTATGACCTGCGCTTCGAGGAAGGCGAGGGCTGGCACTCGCTCAGGCACGGCGGCGCGGTCCTGGCCGACAGCCTGCGCTGGCTGTGGCGGGCCTAGCGCAGCGCGTCGAGCGCCGGCAGCGAGGCGGAGGTAGCCCCGAGCGCCACGGTGTGGGTATATGGGCCCGGCGCGCGCGCGGCGGTAATGACGGGGACCGCCAGCGCGGCGCCGCGCTGTTCGCTGCCGTGCACGCGGCAGTCCGGCATGCAGCCGAAGAACTCGCCGCGCCCGGCCAGGTCGCCCAGCGACAGCGGCGCGAGGTCGCGCAGCAGCATGCCCATCGGCGTGTCGATCGCCACCGGATGGCCGGGCTGCTCGAATGAGGTGAGGCGGTTGTGCATGTTCCCGGTCAGGGCGATGACGAGGCCGCGCGGGGCGGCCTGCGCGGCCGAGCGGACGCGCGCCGCCATGTGCTCATCGCGGGTGCCGGGCGCGCCGCGCGGCTTGTCGATGGCGATGATACTCACCGGCTTGCCCTGTGCGCGCCAGCGGCGCGCCTGTTCGACCAGCATCAGCATGGCGCCGCTGGCGCGGCCATCGCGCACCTTGTTCCAGAACCAGGAGCCGGCCGTGAGCGCGGCGCTGGCCTCGTCGTCACCGCTGGAGGCGGCATAGGCCGCCAGCCGTGCCTGTTCTTCCTGCGGCATCTCGAGCGCCAGCGTGACGGCGCGGCCGTCGTCGAGCGCGGCGCAGGCCAGGCGCGCGGCCAGCGCCGGGTATTCGCGCGTGCCATGCATTTCCCCGAGCAGGATGATGTGCGCGGTGCGCGCGATCTGCTGTGGATCGGCCACCGGCCCGCAGCCGTCCGGCAGCGCCGCTGCGGCGCGGACCGGCGCCAGGCTGGTGAGTAAAAGGCTGCACAGGACCAGGATTGCGCGCATACGATCACCTCGGTGTCGACGGGGAAGGCGCCGATTGTAGCGCTGCCGCGCGCGCTGGAATCTATCCGATTGTCATGTTCGCCGGCCCATGCCGCGCCTCCGGCTGTGGCGCCAGCGCCACCAGGGCGCGCGCCTCGCCCATGATCGTCAGGATCGTCCTGACGCAGGCCAGCGTGGGCGCGCCCGAACGCGCGTCCGCGCCCTTGGCGTAGGCACGCGCGATGCGGGTCGCCACCGGTGCGCCGTCCGGCACCTGCTCGCGGTACAGGCGGGTCAGGGTGACAACGGTTTCGTGCAGCGCGTGGTGGGCCGAGCGCGCGATATTGCGTCCCGTGCCCACCTCGCGGATCGACTCGGCAACGATCTGTTCGAGCTGGCGCTCGGCCCTGCCGATGAGCATGACAACCTGGCCGGGAGTGAACGTGATTCGCATGGCGTCTACCTCGTGGTGCGTGGAAATTTCATGCGGCGTCATTGATCCCGTCGGCCGTCGCCGCCAACGCCGCCGCCTTCGGCATCACCCGCGACGGGCGTACCCGGGGCGGCGGCAGGGGCGGGGCAAACGGGCGGATCTGCGTCAGCGCGCCGACGCAGGGCGCCACGCTGTCGTCGATTTGAACCGACGCGCCACGCGCGCCCTGCAGAAACTGGGCAATCGCGATTCTGACAAGCATACGGTTGGTGAGTTCAGGCGAGGTTCCGACTTTCCGGCTGTGATAGAGGAACGAGGAGGTCACGCCGGCGGCATCGGTGATCTCGACCTTCTTCGGCAAGGAGAAGCCGTAGCGTCCACTGGCCCAGAGCTTGACCAGGCACGCGCCACTGTGGGGGGTTGAGTAGCTGAAGTTCATGAATTAATCGTAAGCCCGCCCGCTTGTATGCACGATTCGAAATTGTTCCAAACCGTAACGGACGAAACAAAAGTTTCCATGCGCCCATACCGTCTAACTTCGGGGTCAGGTCTGACATTTGGACACGACCTCGACGGTACAAAGGACATTGTTAGCGCATTCCGGACAATTTCGTTGCTGGCAATGCGCTTGTACCGTCTAACTTCGGGGTCAGGTCTGACATTTGGACACGACCTCGACGGTACGAAGGACATTGTTAGCGCATTCCGGACAATTTCGTTGCTGGCAATGCGCTTGGGAGCAAAGTAAGGCTGAGCTTGTGTCCAAATGTCAGACCTGACCCCGAAGTGCGAAGTGTGTCACGCGTGTCATATTCGGCGGGCACTTAGGGACTGCTCAGGCAGAATGGGGGGGATTGCCCGCGTGGCGGGCGACGCCGATATGGGAGAACGCAATGGCAAATGTAGTGAGCGCTGCGCTGGAGTACGCGGGACGGCACCAGGGCGCCGGCCCGGATGTGGAATGGCAGGTCCGCTTCGTGGGCGACGAGTCCCGGAGCGGGCATATCGAGCATGTCCAGGACCAGGTGTATGCCCTGGTGAAATCGAAGGGCGATACCTATTACTTCGATGCCGACAAAGTCGTGTTCATGCGAGTGAAGTAAGCGCGGTGACGTTCATTGCTCGCCGGCCGTGGCTGCGCCTTGCAGCGCGGGCGGCGATGCGGTGGTGGCGCCGACGTAGAACACCCCGTCGAATTGGGGCGAAGGCGGGGTGAGCGAAAACGGCGTGGCCGGCGCGGGGGTGATGCGGTTGATGTCCCAGGCGGTGGCCTGGCAGCTGGCCGGATCGGCGCCCCGGTACACCCAGGCGGCGCCGCCCGCGGTGCCGACGGTGAGCGCCAGCAGGCGCTGGTCGGCCAGCAGGTAGACCGCCGATTCGTAGTGCGGGTTGAAGCGGTTGCCGCGGGTACGCGTTGCATGCAGGGCGCCGATCAGGGCCACGACCTGGCGGCCCGCGCCCTGGCGCAATGCGGCGCGCAGGCTGTCGGCCATGGCGGCGTCGCGGCGTGCGGACGGGGCGTCGGTGTCGATGGCGGCCAGCCTGATATCGGCGCCGCCCGCGCGCAGCGCGTGCAGGGCCTGGAGCATGCGCAGCATGGCGGCGCTGGTCCTGCCGTCCTGCCGGGCGCTGCGCCACATGCCGCCGCCGATCAGGCGCGCGACGTCGGGCGCCAGGCCCGGGCTCGCCATGAAGGCGTCCAGGCCAGCCTGTTCGCTGGACGGCAATTCGATGGCCAGGGTCAGCTTGCGGCCCTGTTGCGCCGCCGCGCACAGGTAGGCAGCGACGAAATCGGGTACCTCGCGCGTGCCGTGCACTTCGCCCAGGACCAGCAGCGGCGCGCCGAGCACCGCATCCGGAACCGCGTCGAGGGCGGCGCAGGGAGCGGCCTGGGCAGGCGAGGCCGCGACCAGGGCGGACAAGGCCAGGCTGGCCACTACGGGGAATGTCGGCACGGCGATCCTTTTGCGACGCCGGTACAACCGGCAGGAAAACCAGCATACGTCCCGGCAGGGATCCTCGCAATTCGCGGCGCATGAAGCGCCGTCGGTTTAAGCAGTCGCTAAGCTCCGGCCGCCGCGCGGTCGATGACTTCCACCAGCGCGCCCAGGTTCACCGGCTCGACGAAGTGGTGGTCGAAGCCGGCGGTGCGGGCCAGCACGCGGTCGTGGGCCTGGCCATAGCCGGTCAGGGCGACGTAGCGCGCGCGGCGCGGGCCGGCGCTTTCCTGCAGCCTGCGCGCCAGCGCGTAGCCGTCGATGTCCGGCAGGCCGATATCGAGGATGAACAGGTCCGGCCACGCGGCGTCGACCTGGAACAGGCGCGCGAAGCGCTCGTCCACATAGGTGGCCGCGGTTTCCAGGTCATACGACCAGGTACCGATATTGCCCGAGGCTTCCAGCGACAGCGCCAGGCGCTCCTCGGCTTCCCGGTGCCGTGCCACCGCGCGCAGCTTGTCGGTCACCTCGATCACGGTGCACATCAGGCCGCACACGGCGCCGCCGTCGTCGCGCACCGGACTGTATGAGAAGGTGAATCAGGCCTGCTCACGGTAGCCGTGGCGATCCAGGATGACCGCGAAGTTCTCTAGACAAAACGATTGGCGCTGTCACCCTTGGCTGTGGATGAGGATTGAACTGTCGAGCTGCGCCACGGTCCAAACCGTATCGCCATCCCACGGAGCCTTCCATGCGTTCGCCCCGCTT
>NZ_FOLD01000034.1 GCF_900112225.1 Massilia yuzhufengensis
TGACGCTGCGCTCGAAAACAATGGATGGGGTATATCAGGAAATCTGGGGTACGCTCATTGCCTACAACCTAATCCGCCTTGAAATCGCCAAGGCCGCGCTGGCGGTCAAGTGCGAGCCGACCGAGGTGAGCTTCATTCGCGCCTTCCACCTGATCCAGTTCGAACTGCATTGGGCAGGCGTCACTAGGTCGTACGGAAAATTGCCAGCCTCGATGAAACATTTGCGAGAAAGGCTGGTTAGCCTTCTGAAAGACGAACGGCCCGGCCGCAAATGCGACCGGGTCGTCAAGGCAACGCCGAAGCGCTATGCCGTCAGGAAGGTCAAGAAACTACCTTAACTGAACGGCATTACGGCCGGATGGCCGTTTTTCGCGGAGAAAAGATGCGTGTCCTGAACCGACTGGTACTACCCCTGGCCTTGACCCTGTGCGCGCCCGCCGCGCTGGCCCAGACAACCGTCGAGGCCTTCAGCCCGGAGGGCCAGGCCAAGGCGATTCGCCAGGTAACGGCGCGCTTCTCGGCGCCCATGGCGGCGTTCGGCGACCCGCGCGCGATCGCACCCTTCACGGTCGCGTGCCCGGGGGCGCTGGAAGCCACCCGCGGCGCCGGGCGCTGGGTCGACGCCAGCAACTGGAGCTACGACTTCGGGCGCGACCTGCCGGGCGCCACCGCCTGCCGCTTCACCCTGCGCGACGGCCTGCGCGACCTGGCCGGCCAGCCGGTCGCAGGGCGGCGCGAGTTCGCCTTTAGCACCGGCGGCCCGGCCGTCATCCGCATGCAGCCGCGCGAGGGCAGCGAGCTCGATGAAAACCAGGTCTTCCTGCTGGCGCTCGACGCGCCCGCCACGCCCGCGTCCATCGAACAGCATGCCTGGTGCCGTGCGGACGGCATCAACGAAAAGATCGGCGTGCGCCTGCTGGCGGCCGATGAGCGCGCGGCGCTGCTCGCTGCCTGGCGCGGCAAGCGCAGCCCCGCGGCGCCGCTGGTGGCGCTGCAGTGCCGCCGCACGCTGCCCGGCGACACCAGGCTCACGCTGGTCTGGGGCAAGGGCGTGGCCGCGCCCAATGGCATCGCTACCACCGAGGACCAGGAACTGGCCTACCGCACCCGCCCGGACTTTCGCCTGTACCTGAGCTGCGAACGCACCAACACCCGCGCCGGCTGCGTGCCGTTCCGGCCGGTGCGCGTGGTGTTCAGCGCGCCGGTCGCAGTGGAGGACCTGGGCGCCCTGGTGCTCGAAGAAGCCGGCGGCAAGCGCCACGCACCGCGGTTCGACGACGAAGCCAAGGGCGGCTTCGCCAGCGCGGTGAGCTTCGCCGGCCCGTTCCAGGAGCAATCCACCCTGACCCTGCGCGTGCCGGCCAGCCTGCGCGACGATGCCGGCCGCAGCCTGGACGTGCCGAAGAAGCGCCTCAGCCTCAAGGTCGACCGCCAGCCGCCGCTGGTGAAATTCGCCGCCCCCTTCGGCATCGTCGAGGCGCGCGGGGACCGCATGCTGCCGGTCACGGTGCGCAACGTCGAGCCGTCCATCGCGACCGCGGTGCGCAGCAGCGGCGCCAGCCTGCGCGTGGCGCGCGACCAGGACGTGCTGGCCTGGCTGGGCAAGCTCAACCAGCACGGGGGCGACCCGTGGTTCCAGGCCGAGGGCAGCATGGACAAGCCCTTGCTGGCCCCGCTCAAGGACGCCGCCATCGAACGCTTCGCCCTGCCCAAGCCGAACGGCAGGCGCGCTCTCGAGGTCATCGGGATACCGCTGCGCAAACCGGGGTTCTACGTGGTCGAGATCGGCAGCCCGCTGCTGGGCAGGGCGCTGCGCGACCGGCCGGCCACGGCCCATGTACGCAGCGCGGCGCTGGTCACCAATATGGCGGCCCACCTCAAGCAGGGAGCCGAGTCCTCGCTGGTGTGGGTCACTTCGCTCGACAAGGGCAGCCCGGTGGCGCGCGCCCAGGTGGCGCTGCGCGACTGCACCGGCAAGCTGCTATGGACCGGCGCTACCGGGGCTGACGGCGTGGCCCACATCCGCACCGAGCTGCCGCGCGCCAAGTGCGGCGACAAACTGTTTGTCAGCGCCCGCAGCGGCGAGGACTTCACGTTTACGCTGTCGAGCTGGCAAAAGGGCATCGAGCCCTGGCGCTTCCAGCTGCCGCAGGGCAGCGTGGGCGACGACACGCGCATCGTCGCCACCGTGTTCGACCGCACGCTGCTGCGCGCCGGCGAGACCGTGCACATGAAACACTACCTGCGGCGGCGGGTCGGGGCCGGCCTGGCGCTGGTGAGCCGCAAGGACAGGGGGCCGCAGCCCGGCTACGCCTGGCTGGGCGAGGAGACGGCCGAGGCGGGCGCGGTGCCGGCCAAGGCCTGGATCGTCCACCAGGGCAGCGGCGACAAGATCGCGCTGCCGCTTGCGTGGGACGCCGGCGGCCAGGCGCACGGCGAATGGACCATTCCGGCGCAATCGAAGCTGGGCGGCTACCAGGTCGTGGTGGGCGGGCAGGTGGCGGGCGAATTCCGCGTCGGGCAGTTCCGGGTGCCGACCATGAAGGCCATTCTCAAGGGGCCGGCGGCGCCGGTGGTGGCGGCGCGCGCGCTGGACATCGACGCCCAGGTGAATTACCTCAACGGCGGCCCGGCCGGCAAGGCGCCGGTCACGCTGCGCACCGTGGTCCAGGACGGCGACGCCCGCTTCGACGGCTTCGAAGGTTTCATGTTCAACGGCGGCGATGTCAAGGAAGGCATGACGGAGCGCGGCAGCGACGATTTTTTTGACGACGGCATGGGCGACGGCGAGGAAGAGGATGAAGACGCGGCGCCGGCCGAAGGCGCCAGGCAGGGCGACGCGCCGCGCACCCAGCGCCTGGCGCTGGACCGCGCCGGCGCCGCCCGCATCACGGTGCCGGACCTGCCGCAGGTCGACCGGGTGCGCAGCCTGCTCGCGGAGCTGAGCTGGCAGGACGCCAACGGCGAGACGCTCACGGCGTCCACCCGGGTGGCCCTGTGGCCGGCCGCGGTGGCGGTGGGCATCAAGCCGGGCGACTGGATGAGCAAGGAACGGCTGAAGTTCCAGGTGGCGGTGGCCGGCGTCGATGGCAAGCCCGCGCCGGGAATGCAGGCCTCGGTCGACTTCTTCCGGCGCGAGACCTATTCGCACCGCCGGCGCCTGGTGGGCGGCTTCTACGCCTATGAGTCGGCCAGCGAGACCAAACGCATCGAAGGCGCCTGCAGCGGCCGCACCGATGCCCGCGGGCTGCTCCTGTGCGATGTGGCGGCGCCTGGCGAAGGCAACATCATCCTGCGCGCCCGCGCCACCGACGCCCAGGGGCGCAGCGCGGTCACCAGGCACGAAGTCTGGGTGGCGGGCAAGCGCGAGACCTGGTTCGACGTTTCCGACAACGACCGCATCGACCTGCTGCCGGCCAGACCGCGCTTCGAGCCGGGCGAGCAGGCCAGCTTCCAGCTGCGTTCGCCCTTGCGCGACGCGACCGTGCTGGTGACGGTGGAGCGCGAAGGCATCCTCGACACCTATGTGCGGCGCGTCTCCGGCACCGACCCGACGATCTCGATCCCGGTCAAGGCCAGCTATGCGCCCAACGTCTATGTATCGGCGCTGGTCGTGCGTGGGCGCGTGGCCGGGGTCAAGCCCACCGCCCTGGTCGACCTGGGCAAGCCGGCCTACAAGCTGGGCATCGCCCCGATCAAGGTCGGCTGGGGCGCGCATGAACTGCGGGTGCAGGTAGTGCCCGACCGCCAGGTGTACAAGGTGCGCGAGCGCTCGCTGGTCAAGGTGAAGGTGAGCCGGGCCGACGGCCAGCCGCTGCCGGCCGGCGCCGAAGTGGCGCTGGCGGCGGTGGACACCGGCCTGCTCGAGCTCATGCCCAACGACAGCTGGAAGCTGCTGGAGGCCATGATGCGCCCGCGCAGCCAGCAGGTGGAAACCTCGACCGCGCAGATGCAGGTGGTCGGCAAGCGCCACTTCGGCCGCAAGTCGGTGGCCCACGGCGGTGGCGGCGGCCGCGGCGCCAGCCGCGAACTGTTCGACACGCTGCTGCTCTGGAAAGGCAAGGTGGTGCTCGATGCGCAGGGCGAAGCCGCGGTCCCGGTGCCGCTCAACGACTCGCTCACGGGATTTCGCATCGTGGCCGTGGCCAGCGCCGGCCCGGCCTTGTTCGGCACCGGGTCGAGCGACATCCGCAGCACCCAGGACCTGATGCTGCTCTCCGGCCTGCCCTCGCTGGTGCGCGAGGACGACCGCCTGCGCGCCGGCTTCACGGTGCGCAACGCCTCCAGCGCGGCCCTGGACGTGCGCCTGGGCGCCAGCATGTCGGCCGACGGCCACGCGGGCCAGGCGCTGGCGCCGCAAACCGTGTCGCTCGAACCGGGCGCCGCGCGCGAGGTCGGCTGGGACGTCACGGTGCCGCAAGGCCGCGCGCTGCACTGGCAGGTCGACGCCAGCGCCGGCGCCGCGCGCGACAGCCTGCGGGTGACGCAGAAGATCGCCGAAGCGGTGCCGCTGCGTACTTTCCAGGCCACGCTGCTGCAGCTCGACGCGCCAAAAACCATCACGGTCCAGCGTCCGGCGGACGCGCTTCCCGGCAAGGGCGGCGTGCGCACCACGTTCAGCCCGAAGCTGGCCGGCAGCATGGCCGGCGTGCGCGACTATATGGCGCAATACCCCTATACCTGCTTCGAGCAGCGTACCTCGAAAGCGGTGGCGCTCGGCGACCCGCAGCTGTGGTCTGGCGTGGCGGCCACGCTGCCGGCCCACCTCGACGGCGACGGCCTGCTCAAGTATTTCGCCACCATGCGCGAGGGCGACGATGCATTGACCGCCTACGTGCTGTCGGTCACCGACGAAGCGGGCTACGAGATCGCGCAGGAGCAGCGCGAACGCATGGAAGCGGCGCTCATCGGCTTCGTCGAAGGGCGCGTGCTGCGCGGCGGCAGCCTGCGCACCGGCGAGCTGGCGGTGCGCAAGCTCGCCGCACTCGAAGCCCTGTCGCGGCGCCAGCCGGTGCGCGAGAGCTGGCTGCAATCCTTCCGCATCGAGCCGAACCTGTGGCCGACGTCGGCCGTGATCGACTGGTACCTGGTGCTGCAGCGCTCCAATGCCTTGAGCCGCCGCGACGAGCTGCTGGCCCAGGCCCAGCACATCCTGCGTTCGCGCCTGAACCTGCAGGGTACGAGCGTGGGCTTCTCGACCGAGGCCAGCGACGACTGGTGGTGGCTGATGGCCTCGCCGGACGTGAACGCCAACCGGCTGCTGCTGGCCATGCTCGACAACGCCGCCTGGCAGCCGGACATGGGGCGCCTGGCGCGCGGCACCCTGGGCCGCCAGCAGCAGGGGCGCTGGAACACCACGCTTGCCAACGCCTGGGGCGTGCTGGCGATGCGCAAGTTTTCAAGCCGGTTCGAAGCGACGCCGGTGACGGGCAAGGCCAGGGTGCAGCTGGCCGGCCAGGACTGGAGCGGGACGCTGCCCGCCAGCGTGCTGCAGGGCTGGCCGGACCAGGCCGCGCCGCTGGCGATCCGCCACGAGGGCACGGGAAAACCCTGGGCGACGGTGCAGAGCCTGGCGGCGATCCCGCTCAAGGCGCCGTTTTCCAGCGGCTACCGCATCGCGCGCAGCGTCACGCCGGTCGAGCAGCAGGCGCCCGGCGCGTGGAAGCGCGGCGACGTGTACCGGGTGCGGCTCGAGATCGACGCGCAGGCCGACATGAACTGGGTGGTGGTGGACGACCCGATCCCGGCCAGCGCCAGCATCCTGGGCACCGGGCTGGGGAGCGACTCGCAGATCGCCACCGGCGGCGAACAGCGGCGCGGCTGGGTGCAGCCCGACTTCGAGGAGCGCACCGCCGGCGCCTTCCGCGCCTATTATTCCTGGGTCCCCAAGGGCAAGTGGACCATCGAGTATACGGTGCGGCTGAATAACGAAGGGCGCTTCAGCCTTCCGCCCACCCGGGTCGAGGCGATGTACAACCCCGAGATGTTCGGCGAAGCGCCCAACGCGCAGGTCGTCGTAGGAAAATGATGAAGGCCTGGCGCGCCGTGTTGCTGTTGCTGGCGCCCGCCTGTGCCGCGGCCGGCGCACCGACGCCGGCCCAGGTGCGCGCCGCCTGGCAGCCGTCCGAGGCGCGCCTGCTGGACCGCCATGGCGAGGCCATCGACGCGGTGCGCGTCGACATGCAGGCCCGGCGCGGCAACTGGGTCGCGCTCGCCGACATCTCGCCGGCGCTGGGCGTGGCCGTGATGCAGGCCGAGGACCAGCGCTTCATGGAGCATGGCGGGGTCGACCTGCGCGCCGCCGGGCAGGCCGCGTGGGACAACCTGTTCCGCCAGCGCCCGCGCGGCGCCTCCACCATCACCATGCAGCTGGCCGGCCTGCTCGATGCGCGCTTGCGCGCCTCGAGCGGCGGCCGCAACTGGCTGCAGAAATTCGACCAGGCCCTGGCCGCGCGCGAGATCGAGGCTGGCTGGAGCAAGCAGCAGATCCTGGAAGCGTATTTCAACATGGTCGGTTTCCGCGGCGAGCTGCAAGGCGTCGCGGCGGCCTCGCGCGCGCTGTTCAACAAGGCGCCCTCTGGCCTGGACGGCACCGACGCCGTCATCCTGGCCGCGCTGCTGCGCGCGCCCTCGGCCACGCCGAAAATCGTGGCACGGCGCGCCTGCCAGCTGGCTGCGGAGCTGCAGCTCCCGGGCGGCTGCGCGGCGGTCGAATGGCGCGCCGCCGTCGCGCTGGCGCGCCCCGCGCCGCCAAACCGTCCGGGCGCGCCGCCGGCCCTGCGCCGGCTGCTCGGCACGGCCGGCGCCGGCGTGCGCACCACGCTCGACGCGCGGGTGCAGCGGGCCGCCTTGGAAGCACTGCGGCGCCATGTGCGCGAGCTCAGCGACCGCAATGTCGGCGACGGCGCCGTGGTGGTCATCGACAACGCCAGCGGCGAGCTGCTGGCCTATGTCGCCAATACCGGCAACGGCGAAGTGGACGGCGTGGCGGCGCCGCGCCAGGCCGGCTCCACCCTCAAGCCCTTCCTGTACCAGCTGGCGCTCGAGCGGCGCTTGCTGACGGCGGCCTCGCTGCTCGACGACAGCCCGGTCGGTATCGCCTCCGGCGGCGGCGCCTACGTGCCGCAGAACTACGACCGCTCGTTCAAGGGCTATGCCAGCGTGCGCACCAGCCTGGCCAGCTCGCTGAACGTGCCGGCCGTGCGCACGCTGGTGCTGACCGGCGTCGAACGCTTTCACGCGCGCCTGCAGGCGCTGGGCTTGAGCACCCTCACCGAGGACGCCGACTTCTACGGCCCCTCGCTGGCCCTCGGCTCGGCCGAGGTGACCCTGCTGGAGCTGGCCAACGCCTACCGCACGCTGGCCAACGGCGGACGCCATGGCACGGTGACCCTGCTCCCGCGCAGGCAGGCGCCACTCGCCGCACTGCTGGACCCGGCGGCCAGCTTCGTGGTCGGCGACATCCTGGCCGACCGCGGCGCGCGCAGCCCCACCTTCGGCCTGCGCAGCGACCTGGCCACCGCTTACTGGAGCGCGGTCAAGACCGGCACCAGCAAGGACATGCGCGACAACTGGTGCATCGGCTACAGCGACCGTTACACGGTCGGTGTCTGGGTGGGCAACTTCAATGGGCAGCCGATGTGGGACGTGTCGGGCGTGTCGGGGGCGGCGCCGGTGTGGCGCGATGTGATGGACTACCTGCACCGCGACCGGCCGGGCCGGCAAGGCGCGGCGCCGGCGGGACTGGTGCGCAAGGCGGTCGCCTACGCACCGGCGCACGAACCGGCGCGCGAGGAATGGTTCCTGCGCGGGACCGAGACGGCGCTGGTGGAGGCGGTGCCGGCGGCGCGGCGTTCGGCCAGCATCGTGTATCCGGTGGACGGGAGCATCGTGGCGGTCGATCCGGACATCCCGGACCGGGTCGAGCGCATGCTGTTCCAGGCGCAGGGCGCGCAGGAGCATCGCTGGCGGCTCGATGGCCGGGACGAAGGGCCGGCGTCGGGCGTGTTTGCGTGGCGCCCCGTGGCGGGGGAGCATCGGCTGGAACTGGTGGATGCAGCGGGGAAGGCGGTGTCGACCAGCCGGTTTGAAGTGCGCGGCAACTAGCGCAACGTTGCGCTTACTGGTGCCACCAACCCATGCACCGTCGTACCGGCGAAGGCCGGTACCCAAGTTCGTTGCGCAGCCACCAACGCTTCATTGCATCGCTGCTCACAAAAATTGGGTACCGGCCTGCGCCGGTAGTCGTAGCCGCCAGTGGCGGGTACGACGGTCTTAAGGTTGACTCAGGGAGCCATGGTTACGACTTCGCCTCCTTCGGAACCGCCACCGGAACGTCCTTCTCCCCCATCAATATCTTATCCGGCGTAATCGGCGTGGTGCGCAGCCGCTTGCCTGTCGCGTGGAAGATCGCGTTCGCGATCGCGGCCGAGGTCCCGACAATCCCGATCTCGCCCACGCCCTTGGCCCCCAGCTGCTTGCTGACGATCCGGTCGTCCTCATCGGCGAAGATGACCTCGATGTTGTGGATGTCGGCGTTCACCGCCACGTGGTATTCCGAGAAGTTGTGGTTCATGAAGCGCCCGAAGCGGTGGTCGGTGTGGCTTTCCTCGTGCATGGCCTGGCTGATCCCCCACACCACGCCGCCAATTACCTGGCTGGCCGCGGTCTTGGCGCTGATGATGCGCCCTGCAGCCACGGCGCTGACCACGCGCGTCACCCGCACGATGCCCAGCTTCTCGTTGACCCGCACCTCGCAGAACACGGCCTGGTGCACGGCGCGCACGTACTTGCGCTGCTTGAGCATCTGCGGCGTCATGAGGAACTTGTCTTCGACCCGGTCCAACTTTTTCTCGGCCAGCAGGTCGACCAGGCGCAGCGAGACATCCGGCTGCTTGCGCAGGCGCACCGTGCCGTCGGCCAGTTCCAGGTCCTTGGGCGTGGCCTTGGCCAGCGGCGACTTCGGGCTGTCGATCGCCATCCACATCAGGCGCGTCCTGAGCTTCTCGCAGGCGCCGTGGACGGCGCCGCCCACGGTCGCCACGTGCGAAGACCCGCCTTCGATCGGCGCCATCGGCAGCGTGGAGTCCCCAAGCTGGAAAGTCACCTGTTCCATCGGCAGGCCCATGGCTTCGGCGGCGATCATCGACATGACCGTGTAGGTGCCGGTGCCGATGTCGGACGCCGCGCTGCTCACTACCAGGCGGCCGTCCGCATGCAGCACGGCCGAGGCGCGCGCCACCATCACCAGCGAATCCCAGATGCCGCTGGCCATGCCCCAGCCCACCAGCTCGTCGCCGTCGACCATGGAACGCGGCTCGATGGGCCGGTTGGCCCAGCCGAAGCGCGCCGCGCCCTTGTCGTAGCACTGGGCCAGCTCCTTGGTGGAGTAGGGCTTGCCGTCCATCGGGTTGCGCTCGGCGTAGTTGATGCGCCTGAGTTCGAGCGGGTCGATCTTGAGCTTGTAGGCCAGTTCGTCCATCGCCACTTCGAGCGCATGCACGCCGTGCGCCGCGCCGGGCGCCCGCATGTCCATTGGCGAGTGGCGGTCGTGCGCCACCAGCTTGTAGCCCAGCTTGATGTTGTCGCAAGCGTAGAGCTGGCCGGACCAGTTCACCACCACCTCGACATAGTCTTCCAGGCGCGAGGTCTCGTGCACCGCTTCATGCACGATCGCCTGCAGTTTGCCGTCCGGGTTGGCGGCCAGCTTCACCTGCTGCCAGGTTTCCGGGCGGTGGCCGAACGTGAACATCTGCTGGCGCGTCAGCACCAGCCGCACCGAGCACTTCAGGTGCAGGGCCGCCATGACGGCCAGCGGCAACTGGTACTGCGGGCGCAGGCCCGAGCCGAAGGCGCCGCCCACGTAGGGATTGCGTACCGTGACCTTGTCCTTCGACAGCCCGAACGCGTGCGACACGTACCAGCGGCTGTTCTGCGAGCTTTGGGTCTTTTCGTAGATGGTCAGGTGGCCGTCGTCGGCGCGCACCACGGTGGTGGCGTGCATTTCCATCGGGTTGTGGTGTTCCACGCCGTGGTAGAACTGCGACTCCACCTTGACCGGCGCGGCCTGGTAGGCCTTATCGGCGTCGCCGGTGGAGCTGGGCGGGGTAAAGCCGGCCTTCAGGGCGCGCGGCTTGTAGGCCTGGTCCAGGCTGCCAAGCAGGTTGGTCTCGTGTTCTTCTTCCTGGTAGCTGACCTTCACCAGCTGCGCCGCGTGGCGCGCGGCTTCGAAGGAGTCGGCCACCACCAGCGCGACCGGCTGGCCGCTGTAGAAGATGCGGCTGCCATACAGCGGCCGGAACGGCGAGCCGCCGGGAGCCGTCATGTCCTTGTGGGCCAGGTCGAAGCCGCGCACCTTGGGCCGGTTCAGGTGGGTGAGTACGTCCAGCACGCCCGGCACGGCCAGCGCGGCGTCGGTGTCGATGGCGGTGATGGTCCCGCGCGCGATGGTGCCGCTTACCACGACGCCGTAGCGCAGGTCGGGCGCGTCGTGCTCGGCCGCGTACTGGGCCGCGCCGGTCACCTTGGCGCGGCCGTCGATGCGCGACACCGGCATGCCGCTGTGCACGCGGCCGGTGCCCTCGGGCGCCGTCGGGGTGCGCAGTTCTGGAATCAGGTCGGTCATCGCTGTTCTCCCTTGGCGAATTCGGTGCCGCGTGCGGCAGTGGTCAAGGCCTGCACAATGGTGTTGCGTGCCAGCGTGAGTTTGTAGTCGTTCTCTCCGTACCCGCGTGCGCCGCGCAAGAGGATATCGGCCGCCGCATCGAAGGCGGCCGCATCGGGCTTCTTGCCCACCAGCGCGCTTTCCGCTTCCTCCACGCGCCAGGGCTTGTGGGCGACCCCGCCCAGCGCGATGCGGGCGGCGCGGATGGTGCCGCCGTCGAGATCGAGCGCTGCCGCCACCGACACCAGCGCAAACGCGTAGGACAGGCGCTCGCGCACCTTGATGTAGGCCGAGTGGGCAACGAAGCGCGCGGCGTCGGGCAGCACGAGGTGGGTAATCAGCTCGCCCGGCTGGAGTGTGTTGTCCAGCTCCGGCTGGTCGCCCGGCAGGCGGTGGAAGTCGGCGAAGGGGATCTCGCGCTGGCCGCCCTGGGAGCGCACGTGCACCACGGCGTCGAGCGCCCGCAGCGCCACGCACATGTCGGACGGATGGGTGGCGATGCAGTGTTCGCTGGTGCCGAGGATGGCCAGCTGGCGGTTCAGTCCTTCCTTGGCCGGGCAGCCGGTGCCGGGCTCGCGCTTGTTGCACGGGGTGCCGAGGTCGTAGAAATAGTAGCAGCGGGTGCGCTGCAGCAGGTTGCCGCCGTTGCTGGCCATATTGCGCAGCTGGGGCGAGGCGCCGGCCAGGATGGCGGCGCTCAGCAGCGGGTAGCGGCTGCGCACCAGTTCGTGGTAGGCGGTGTCGGCGTTACGGGCCAGGGCGCCGAGCTTCAAGCCGCCCCCTGGCGCTTCCTCGACCTGGTCCAGGCCCAGGCGATTGATGTCGACCAGGTGATCAGGTCGCATCACACCGTCGGGCGGAACGCCCGACTTCATCAAATCGAGCAGATTGGTGCCGCCCGCGATCGGACGGGCCTTGCCGGAAGCCAGTGCGGCCAGCGCGGCATCGACGTCGCTGGCCTGGGTAAAGGTGAACGGGTTCATGCGAGCACCGGACCGGTCGTGAATGGCTTGCCGTCGCCGACGGCTTCGCCGGGCGTGCCGGAAATGCCCATCACCTGGGTGACGGCCTGCGTAATCAGCGGGTAGGCCCCGCAGCGGCACAGGTTGCCGCTCATGAGTTCGCGCACGTCGTCCACGCTTTTCGCCTGGCCTTCGGCGATCAGCCCGACGGCGGAACACAACTGGCCGGGGGTACAGTAACCGCACTGGAAGGCGTCGCAGTCGATGAAGGCCTGCTGCAGGGGATGCAGCTGCTCGCCCTTGGCCAGGCCCTCGACGGTGGTGACCTCGCGGCCATCCTGCATCACGGCCAGCGTCATGCACGAATTGATGCGTTTGCCGTCGAGCAGAACGGTGCAGGCGCCGCACTGGCCGTGGTCGCAGCCCTTTTTGGTGCCGGTAAGGCCCGCGCGCTCGCGCAGGAGGTCCAGCAGCGTCACCCAGGACTGGACGGCGAACTGACGGTCCTGTCCATTGATGCGCAGCCTGAGCGGGTATTCCTGGTGAAGGTCCATCGTCCGTCCTTTCGTGTGCGAATCCTTCACCATAACCGCCACGCCGTTTCGGATCGGTTAGTTCACGCACGCAGGACGGAAATGACTTAATCGATAGTCACGGTCCTGGCCTGCGGGTCGATCATGCGCACCATCCGCAGCACCGCGTCGGTGGTGACGGTGTCGATCTGTCCTGCCATGCGGCGCTCGAACGGATGGTCGTCGAAGGCCACGTTGGCGCGGAACATGCGCGCGCCCAGGCGCACCGAGGCCGGGATCTCGACCGTGGGCGGCTGGTAGCGGATCGATTGCAGCCATTTCTGGGCTTCCGCACGGGTCTCGACCTGGCCGGCGGGTGCAGTCGCGGCCGCCAGCGTCTCCAGCACCCACTGGTTGGAGTTCTGGTATTTGGTCGAATACACGTAGGCCAGCATATTGTAAGTGGGCTCGTGCAGCCGCAGCGGCGTGCGGCTTGCGACCAGCTTTGCCAGTTTCGCCTGCGCCTCCAGGCCCGGGATCACCAGCTGGGCTTCGTGGCGGTACAGGTCGGTGAGGAAGAAGTTACCCATGCCCTCGTTGTACAGGCCGGAGACCGCGGTGCCGCAGTCGTTCAGCGCGTGGACCACGGTCCAGCGCCCCGCGGGATGGTCGCGCACGGCGATGCCCATGTGCGAATAGCGCAGGCGGTAGCGGCTCAGGTCCTGGCCGGCGCGCGAGACCAGCGCCACCTGGGCGCCGCTGGCGTCGAGCGCCCCCACGGTGCGCTGCGCCAGGTCCATCGACAGCACCACTTCGTGCGGCGCCAGCGGACGCTCTTCGCAGGGCTGGCCGGCCTGGGCCGGAAGCGCCGCCGCCAATGCGGCGGCCAGGACGAGGCGCTTCATCAGACGGCCCGCGCGTGGTGCAGCAGGGCCTTGCCCGCTTCGTTGGGCAGGAAGGCGATGGCCTTGCCCGACATGACCAGCACGTAGCCGGTCGAGGCGGTGACCACTTCCAGCGCGGCGCCCGCTGCCAGCGAGACGCCGCCGGCAACCCGGCCCGACAGTCGCACCGTGGCGCTGCTGGCGTCGGCCACGTTTTCCAGTACTATTTCCAGGGCGTCGCCCACGGTCCTGACGCTGGCGATGACCACGCTGCCGCCGGCGGCGAGGGTGAGGATGGAGCCGCCCACCACCACGCCGGACAGGTTGGCGCTGGCGTTCGACAGCGCGGACTGGCCGGCCGCGTGGCCGGTGGTGCAGGCCAGGCCGAGCAGGGCGGCGATCAGGATGCGTTTCATGGTGTGCTCCGTGGTTGGTGTATTCCCATCATCGCCAGCGGCGACGGTGAAGGCAACACCAGGGTGCGGAGTAGCACCGGGCGGGCGCGCAGGTAGCGCCACGCGCGACCTTTACGGGCCGCGGAACACGATGGTCTTGTTCCCGTGGACGAAGACGCGCCGCTCGATATGGAACTTGACCGCCCCCGCCAGCGCCATGCATTCGTTGTCGCGGCCGATGCGCACCAGCTGCTCGGGCTTGAAGTTGTGGTCCACCCGCGTGACCATTTGTTCGATGATCGGGCCTTCGTCCAGGTCTGGCGTCACGTAGTGGGCGGTCGCGCCGATGAGCTTGACGCCGCGATCGAAGGCCTGGTGGTAGGGCTTGGCGCCCTTGAAGCCGGGCAGGAAGGAGTGATGGATGTTGATGCAGCGCCCGGCCAGGCGGCGCGCCAGTTCGTCCGACAGGATCTGCATGTAGCGCGCCAGGATGACCAGTTCGGCGCGGGTTTCTTCCACCACTTCGAGCAGGCGCGCTTCCTGCTGCGCCTTGTTTTCCTTCATTACCGGCAGGAAGATGAAGCGGATCCCTTCGCGCTCGACCATCGGGCGCAGGTCGAGGTGGTTCGAGACCACCGCCGTGATCGACATGTTCAGCTCGCCGTTACGGCGGCGGTACAGCAGGTCGTCCAGGCAGTGGTCGTCCTTGGAGACCATGATGACGGTTTTCACGGCGTCGGTCGGGTCGTGGATTTTCCACTGCATGTCCAGGCGGGCGGCCACGCCGGCGCCGAACTGCTCGCCGATAGCGTCGATGGTGGGCGAACTGGCCTGCAGGCGGAACACGGCGCGCATGAAAAAGCGCTCGGTGGAGTCGTCGTCGAACTGCTCCAGCGCGCAGATGTAGCAATCCCGCTCGGCCAGGAAGGTGGCGACGGCGGCCACGATGCCAATGCCGGCGCGGCAACTGGCGTTGAGGATGTACTCGATCGGCGAGTGGGGCGGCTTGGCGGTGTCGTTCGGGGTCATGCGGTCGTCCTGTAGGTGCGCGGTATGGTTGGCGCCTGCGTGTTGCATGCGGAGCCGGAGGCGGGACGGTGGTTGACCGCATGCCGGGGGCGCCGCCGTGCAAGCCTTGTGGACGAAGCAGACGTTGTTAGTTGCTTAGCATGATTGATGCGGCTGGCGCCGTCAAGGCGAGCACGCCAGATCAGTCCCGGAACAGGTGGGTGAAGGTCCGACTGACCGCCAGCTTCTCGTCGCAGCCGCGCAGCAGCACCTGCATGCGCTCGGCATCGAGCTTTTCCACCGCCGCGATCGCGCTCACCTTCACCAGGGTGCCGCGGTGGATCTGCCAGAAGCGGTCGCTGTCCAGGCCCCCGAGCAGGTCTTTCAGCGGGATGCGCACCAGCGCTTCCGAATCGGCCAGCACCACCCGCGTGTACTTGCTGTCGGACTGGAAGAACAGCACTTCGTCGACATCGATCAGGCGGATCTGGCGCCCGACGGTGGCCTTGATCCACTTCATTTTCTCGACCGGGGCGCCAGGCAGGGCGCTTTTCAGGTGGCGCAGCAGGTCGCCCAGGTCGGCCGGCGGCTTGCTCAGCTTGGCCCGGATGCGGGCCACGGCCCGCTCCATGCGGTCGGCCTGCACCGGCTTGAGCAGGTAGTCGACGGCGCCGGCGTCGAAGGCGTCGACCGCGTACTGGTCGTAGGCGGTCACGAACACCACGTGGGCATTGTCGCCGATGCGTCCGGCCACTTCCAGCCCGGACAGGCCCGGCATGCGGATGTCCAGGAAGACCACGTCCGGCTCGTGTTCCAGGAAGCCGTCCCAGGCATCGTTGCCATTCTCGGCCACCATGACGATGTCGGCTTCGGGCCAGCTGGTGGCCAGCAGGCCGACCAGGCGCTCGCGCATCAGCGGTTCGTCTTCGGCGATCAGGACGCGGGTCATGCGGGCTCCTTTGCCGTTACCGGCATGGTCAATTCGGCCATCAGGCCCGGATAGGCTTCGCGCAGCACCAGGCCGGCGCCATCGCCATAGGCCAGCTGCAGCCGGCGGCGTACGTTGTCCAAGCCGGCGCCGTCGCCCGGCGTGTCGCTCATGCCGACGCCGCTGTCGTGCACGCAGACCGTCAGCCGCCCTCCTGCGCTGGACGCCGCGATGCGGATCTCGCCGCCGCGCAGCGACGGCTCGATGCCATGCTTGATCGCGTTCTCGGCCAGGGTCAGGACGATCATGCTGGGCACCGGCACGCCCTTGAGTTCCTCGGGCAGCAGCAGTTCGAAGCGCAGGCGGGCCCCCATCCTGGCTTGCATCACCCGCAGGTAGGCGCCGATCGTGGCGAATTCGCTGGCCAGGCTGACCTGTTCGCTGCGCATGTCGCTGAAACTGGCGCGCAGGAAGGCGATCAGGTCGCCCGTCAGGCTGGCCGCCCGCGGCGCCCCATCGGCCGCCAGTTGCTGCACCGCGCCCAGGGTGTTGAACAGGAAGTGCGGTTCGATCTGGGCGCGCAGCATGCGCAGCTGCGATTCGCTCACTTCGCGCGCCAGCCGCTCGCGCTCGGCATGCTGCTGCAGCTGGGCCGCCTCGATCTCGTACTGGCGGCGGCGGTAGGCGCCCAGCGTCAGCACCGGGATATAGATCCCCATGCCGCCGACGATGGCGCCGAGCGCCAGTTGCGACAGCCGCGGGAAGATGCTGTCCAGCGGCTTGCCGTGGTAAATCATCAGGACAGTGTAGGAGCCGAGGGCGCCCAACAGCGCGCCAACCACGCTGCCAACGATCATCTTGCGCTTTTTCTTCATCACGTCCGACGGGTTGAACCAGGTGCCGACGGCTCCCATCAGCAGCGAGAATCCCAGCAGGTTGGCCAGCACGACCGGGGTGACGAATCCTCCCTTGGGAAAAGCGAAGGCCGCCAGCACGCCGGCCACGGTAAATGCCGCCGTGAACGCGGCAATGGCTTTCCAGAGCCGGGCGCCCCGGTAGGCAACGCAGAACTCATGCAGGCGGGCGCGCTCGAGCGGCGACATGGCGGCCAGCTTGGTGGCGTTCCAGCGCCGGAAGCCCTTCGGGGCATGCGCAGCCAGGCTCGGGTCTTTCATGACCGCGAGCTGTTCCTGTTCCAGCGTGTCGTACCAGTTAACAATACTGCGCCACATGATGATCTCCTCCTATTAATACTATAAGGCAATGTAGACAGTGTAGGTACTGGCAAGCGGGATGACCACCGCAGGGCGATGAACGACGAGGGGGCGGGGATGAAATACGAAGCGCGGCATGCTAGGATACCGGCCCCGGGTTTTAGCGAAGAAACGATCATGCAGGACAGCCATTGGCGCTTGCGCGCAATGCGCGCCGCCGACCTCGCCGCCATCCTCGCCGTGCAGGCCGCGTGCTATCCGGCATCGATGCAGGAGCCGGCTTGCGTGGTGCAGGCCCGCATCCGCGATGCCGGCGACAGCTGCGCCGTGGCGGTGGACAGGGAGGGGGTGTGCGCCTACCTGTTCGCCTACCCGAGCCGGTTGGGCAAGGTGACGCCCCTCGACGGCCTGTTCACGGTCGCGCCCGATGCCGACGCGCTTTACCTGCACGACCTGGCGGTGGCGCCGCGGGCGCTCGGGCGCGGGCTGGCGCGCGCCTTGGTCGGCTACTTGCTGGAAGCGGCGCACAGGCGCGGCTTGCCGGCGTCGGCGCTGGTGTCGGTGCAGGGCAGCGAGGGATTCTGGTCGGCGCTGGGCTACCGCGCCAGCGCGCCGGCCTGCCCGCAGGCGCGCGCGGCCCTGGCCAGTTATCCGGGCGGCGCGCAGTACATGACGCGCGTGCTTACTGGACCCGGCGCACCTTTGCCGAACTGTTAGAGCCTTCCACCTTCAGGAACAGCGTGCCGAACATATTGCGCTCGATCGTCACCTTCTGGTCGCGCGCCGGCGTCAGCACCGCTTCGCTGCCGTCGATGATGCGCCATACCTGGCCGTTGGCCAGGCGGATCTGCGAGCCCGGGCCCCAGCCTGCGAAGTTGCCGACCACGGTGCTGCTGACCGACTTCGGGCTTTCTTCGCGCATCTTCGCCACTTCCATGCCAAAGTTTTCTTCCTTGCTGCGGGCAGGCAGCGCGGCGGCGACGGGCGCCGCAGGCGCCCTGGTCCCGACCTTGATCGCGTCGTAGCAGGCCAGTCGGGCGGCCGTATCGGTCATCGTGCGGCAAGCGAGGATGGCCTGGTCGTCGGCCATGGCGGCGCCCGAGAGCAGGAGCAGGGAGAGGGGCAGTGCTTTCATCGTGGTCCTGGAGTTAAGTACACAAGCGCCCGATTATAGGGCCAGTTCCGTAAAAAAGGCGGAGGGGAAGCCGCGCGGGAGACCAGATGCGGGGCGTGACGCTGGTGTCCGCCCACGCTGCATCAACAAGGGTGGCCGGCTTCGCCGGCCGCGCGTTCAATCCAGGTTTGCGGCCCACGACGGGTAGTTGAACGCACGGTCGGCACAGCCGACCACCCTACGCGGAGTATTGGCGGATGAAGGCTGCGCAGTCTTCCGCCGCCAGCGGCTCCGAATAGTAATACCCCTGGATCTGGTCGCACTCCGCCTTGCGCAGGGCCGCGACCTGTTCCGCCGTGTCGACCCCTTCCGCGATCACGGTCAGCTGCAGCTGGTGCGCCATCGCGACGATGGCCTGCACGATGGCCACCGACTCGGCGCTGTTCGCCATGTCCTTCACGAAGGACTTGTCGATCTTGAGCTTGTCGAGCGGCAGGCGGCGCAGGTAGCTGAAGCTCGAGTAGCCGGTGCCGAAATCGTCGATGCTGAGCAGGACGCCCAGCGCGCGCAGTCCCTGCATCACCACCACGCTGCGCTCCGGGTCGGCCATCGACACGCTTTCGGTCAGTTCCAGTTCCAGCATGCCGGGCGCTAGCCCCGACTGTTCCAGCTGCTGGCGCACGCTGTCGATCACATCGCTTTGCAGGAACTGGGGCGCCGACAAATTTACCGCGACCGGCGCCAGCGGCAGGCCTTCGGCGCGCCAGGCCACCAGCTGGGCGACGGCGCTGCGCATCATCCACTCGCCGATCGGCAGGGCCATTCCGCTTTCCTCGGCGATGGGAATGAATTCGTCGGGCCGGATCACGCCGAACTCCGGGTGGCGCCAGCGCACCAGCGCCTCGAAGCCGGCGAGCAGGCTGCTGCGCAGGTCGACCTTGGGCTGGTATTGCACGAACAGTTCGCCCTGGGCGATGGCGCGCCGCAGGTGGCTCTCGAGCGTGAGCCGGCGGCCCTGTTCGGTGCGCAGGCCGGGCATGAAGCGCTGGATGTTGCCGCGGCCCTGGGCCTTGGCATGCATCATGGCGGTAACGGCGTTGTTGAGGAGGGCGTCGGCGTCGTCGCCGTCTTGCGGCAGCAGCGCGGTGCCGATGCTGCAGGTGAGGGCGATCTCGCCGCTGGCCGTGGGCACGGCGCGGTTGGCCGCCGCCATGATGCGCTCGAGCGCGCGTTCCGGCTCCGGGTGCTCGCCGCGCGCGTGCAGCAGCACCAGGAATTCGTCGCTGCCGGCGCGCGCCAGCATGTCGCCCTCGCGCAGCAGCGCCTGCAGGCTGGTGGCGATTCCCACCAGGATGTCGTCGCCGGCCCGGTGGCCCAGCAGCTCGTTGAAGCGCTTGAAGCGGTCGACGTTGATGCAGGCCACCAGCGCCGGCGTGCCGTCGGCGCGCCAGTTGGCGATGCTTTGCCCGATCGCGCGCAGCATCGCCTGGCGGTTCGGCAGGCCGGTGAGCAGGTCGTGCGCCACCAGCCAGGCCAGCTCGCCCGAGGCGCTGTTAGGTTCGGCCGCGGCGCCGCCCGAGGTGCAGGCGTCCTGCAGGCGCTCGCTCAGGGTCTGGGCGGCCATCGCCAGCTGGCGGTGGTAGACCAGCTGCTCCACCATGCGCGCCAGGTCGCGCAGCGCATCGAGTTCGCCCTCGTCGAGCCGGCGCGGCTGGCGGTCCATGACGCACAGGGTGCCGATCTTCTTGCGGTCCACCGAATACAGCTGCACGCCGGCATAGAAGCGCACCCCGGTCGGGCCGGTGACCAGCGGGTTGTCGGCGAAGCGCGCGTCGAGGGCGGCGTCGGGCACCACCATCGGCTGGTCGCTATTGATGGCATGGCCGCAAAAGGAGATGTCGCGCGGCGTCTCGCGGGCATCCATCCCGGTGCGCGACTTGAACCACTGGCGGTCCTTGTCCACCAGCGACACCAGCGCGATCGGCACGGCGAGCAGGCGCGCCGCGATGCGGGTGATGCGGTCGAAGGTTTCTTCCGGCGCGCTGCCCAGCAGCCGGGTGGCGTGCAGGGCGGCCAGGCGCTGGGCCTCGTCGAGCGGGATGCGGGGTCGTTCCATCGTGCTTGCCTTGCGGTTCGGGTGGGGCGGGTGCGATGGGGAGATTAGACCATAGCGCGCCGGAGACGGGAGCACGCACGGGCCCGCCCATCCGGCCAGCTAGGCCATGCAGGCCGGCCTGCCGCATAATTGGCGCAATGACAAAATACAAGGGACGGCCATGGACAAGCTCAAGGCCATGCAGGTATTCGTACGCATCGTCGAGGCGAACAGCTTCACGAAGGCGGCCGAAACCCTGAACTTGCCGCGCGCCTCGCTCACGGCCGCCATGCAGAACCTGGAAACCTTCCTCGGCGCCCGGCTGCTGCAGCGGACCACGCGCCGGCTCTCGCTCACGCCCGAGGGCGAGCGCTTCTACCAGCAGTGCGCCGACATCCTGGCCGCGGTCGACGCGGCCGAAGCGCCTTTCCTGGGCGGACAGGGCGGCGGGCCGCAGGGCCTGTTGCGGGTGGAGCTGCCCGGGACGCTGGGCCGGGCCCGGATCGTGCCCCGCATCGGGAGCTTTCGCGCGGCCTATCCCGGCGTCGCGCTGGCGATCAGCCTGGGCGAGCGGCTGGTCGACCTGACCCGGGAGGGGCTCGATTGCGCAGTGCGGGTCGGCGCGCTGCAGGATTCGTCGCCGGTGGCGCGCCCGCTGGGCAGCATGCGCTTCCTGGTGACGGCCGCGCCGTCCTACCTGGCCGCGCGCGGCGTGCCGGCGTCGCTGGACGACCTGGCCGGGCATGAGGGCGTGGTGCATTTTTCGGGGCGCACCGGGCGCGCCTTCGACTGGGAGTTCACTAGCGGCGCGGGAGTGCGCAAGCTGGCGCTGGGCAGTGCGATCGCCGTCAACGACGCGGAAGCGAATCTCAGTTGCGCGCTGCAGGGCCTCGGCCTGGCCCAGGTCGGGCGTTACCAGGCGCGGCCGCACCTGGCCAGCGGCGCGCTGGTGGAGGTGCTGCCGGGCGTGGCGCCCACCAGCATGCCGATCTCGCTGCTGTATCCGCAGGGGCGCATGGCGAGTGCGCGCCTGCAAGCCTTTGCCGGATGGCTGGGTGCGCTGTTCGCGGCCGATCCCGACCTGTACCTGGACCGCTGAGGTGGACAATCGAAAAAATCGATGATTGATCTGCAAATTATCCGTTTTTCAAGCCGTAGCGAGGCGAGCATAATGACTCCATCGTATCGAACGATAGCAACGACGGGGCAGGCAGCGGGCAGGCCGCCAGTGATCGAAGCCTTCGATGGTCCATAACGAAAAGGAGAATACCATGTTAAACGTACGTAAAAGCAATGAACGCGGCGCCGCCAGCTTTGGCTGGCTCAATTCCCAGCACAGCTTCTCGTTTGGCCACTACTACGACCTGAAGCACATGGGCTTCGGACCACTGCGCGTGATCAACGAAGACCATGTGGCGCCCGGCCGCGGCTTCGATTCGCACGGCCACCGCGACATGGAAATCATCTCCTATGTGCTGGAAGGCGAGCTGGCGCACCAGGACAGCATGGGCAACGGTTCGGTGCTGCGCTACGGTGACGTGCAGCGCATGAGTGCGGGCAGCGGCGTGGTGCACAGCGAGTACAACCACTCGAAGCAAGAGGAGGTGCACTTCCTGCAGATCTGGATCGAGCCGAACACGAAAAGCGAAGCGCCGGGCTACGAGGAAAAGCATTTCGACGCCGCCTCGAAACAGGGCCGCCTGCGCCTGATCGCCTCGAACGACGGCCGCGAAGGCTCGGTCTCGATGCGCCAGGATGCCGCGATCTACGCCACCATCATGGGCAATGGCGATGCACTGAGCCACCAGTTGGCGGCGGGCCGCCAGGCCTACGTCCACGTGATCCGCGGCAGCGTCACCGTGAACGGCGTGCAGCTGTCGGGCGGCGACGCGCTGAAGCTGACGGACGAAGAGGCGGTGCAGCTGGCGCAGGCCGACGCGGCCGAGATCCTGGTCTTCGACCTGCCACAATAAAAGCATGAGCGACAGGCGCGGCGCCGTCCGCGCCATGCGAATTCAAGGAGGAATGCGATGGAAGTGACTGCACACAAAGGGAGCGGCAAGCTGCAGCAGGTGATCGGCATCGGCCGCCACCAGCTGCTCAGCGACGCACCGGACGCCCTGGGCGGCGAGGACAGCGGCCCCGAACCGCACGACCTGTTGGCCGCGGCGCTGGCCGCCTGCACCGCGCTGACGGTGACGATGTATGCGAAGCGCAAGGGCATGCTGCTCGACGATGTGCGGGTGCGCATCAGCCACGGGCAGAAGGATGGCGGCTATGCCTTCCAGCGCCACATCGAGTACGTCGGCGAGCTCGGCCCGGAAGACCGCCAGCGCTTGACCGATGTCGCGAATAAATGCCCGGTACACAAGACCTTATCGGGCACTATCCGTATCGACACGCAGGCCATGTGAATGTGCCGCGCACGATACGTGCGCGCTGGCGCGGCCGTGGCGATCGGCCTACCATCGGCGTTGTCCGGAAGGGCAATGTGAAGGTAAATGCGTGCGCAAAGGGGGCTGGGGTGGCTGCATCGTCGCGTCCGATCATGCTCAAGCGGGAGCGCTGCCCCGGCTGCCACGGCCAGGCCAGCACCACGCTGTACCGCGAGCCCCTCGACAGTCCCGCCATCACCCGCTACCTGCTTGCCCACTACCAGCAGCGGGTGGCGCGCGACTTCTCCGGCTATGACTACGAGCTGGCCCGCTGCCGGCATTGCGGCCTGGCCTACCAGGCCCAGGTTCCGGCGCCGGCACTGCTGGAAGAAATCTACGACCAGTGGCTGCCCGCCACCGAGCGCGCGCTCGTGGCCGCGCGCTGGGGCCTGGACGACTACCGCTACCTGGCCGCCCAGGTGGAATTCATGCTGGAGCATTTCCGCCTGCGGCCGGGCGCTGTCAAGGCGCTCGACTTCGGCTTCGGCTGGGCCGAGTGGGCCAAGATGGCGGGCGCCTATGGCTGCGACGTCTGCGGCGCCGAATTGTCGGAGGTCAGGATCGATTACGCGAGGTCGGTTGGCATCCCGGTGCTGGATGCCTCGGCGCTGCCGCAGGGCGAATATCACTTCATCAATACCGAACAGGTATTCGAGCACCTGCTCGAACCCGGCGACATGCTCAGGCGCCTGGGTAGGTCGCTGCGCCCGGGCGGGGTGGTGAAGGTCAGCGTCCCCGACGCCGCACATTCACTGCGCAAGCTGCTCGGCGCCAGGAGCTTCGCCGCCCTTGGCGAGGCCGACATCATGCCGATCGCCCCGTTCGAGCATGTCAACGCTTTCACCCATGCGTCCCTGGCCGCGCTGGGGCGCGGGGCGGGGCTGGCGCTGCTGCGGCCGTCGCTGCGCAAGCTGTATAACAGCAGCTCGGGCTGGATGAACCCGAAATCCGCGCTGAAAACGCTGGCGCGGCCGGTCTACCGCCACATCTACCCCAGGAGCACCTTCATCTATTTTGCCCGGCCGGCCTGAACAATGGCCGCTTCATGGCAGTGGCGGCCGATCATGCGTTCAAACGGCGACTGCGCGCGTATCCGTTGCAGCCACCATGTCAGCGCGGCCCCATCCTCGCCGCTGCGCCAGGCCAGGTAGAAGGTTTCGTCCGGCTTGGGCTCGACCACTTCCTTCTCGACCAGCAGGCCGGCGTCGATCGCCGGGCGGGCCCAGGCTTCGGGCAGGAAGCCGAAGCCGATGCCCTTGAGCTGGAATTCGTACTTGGTCTCCATGTCGGGCACGGCCAGCGTGTCCTGGCCAAACAGCAGGCCGACCGTGCGGGCGCCGAGCTGGCGCGCCGAATCCGAGACCGAAATCGCGCGGTAGGGCAGCAGGTCGGACTTGTCGAGCGGGTGGGCCAGGCCCGCCAGCGGATGGCCAGGCGCCACCGCGAACACGAAGCTGCTGCTGCCGATCGCCTCGGCCGTGTACCCGCCGCCGGACGGCCCTTCGCCGGCCGCCCCCACCAGCAGGTCGACGCGGCGGTCGAGCAGCGCATCCCAGGTCCCGGACAGCACCTCGCGCACCAGGCGCAGCCGGGTTTGGTCGGCCACGCCGTAGAAGGCTTCGATCTCCGGCTGCAGCGCGGCGGGCGAGAGCATCGAATCCATCCCGATCGCCAGCCCCGTCTCCCATCCCGAGGCCACCCGCCGCACCCGTGACTCCAGGTCGCCCGCCGCGCGCAGCAGGTAGCGGCCCTCCTTGAGCAGCTCCTTGCCCGCCGGCGTCAACGCCACCCGGGGCCCGAAGCGGTCGAACAGGCGCACGCCCAGGTCATCCTCGAGCTTCGAGACCGTGTACGAAATAGTGGAAGGCACGCGAAACAACTCCTTCGCGGCACCGGCGAACGAGCCCTTGCGGGCAATGGTTTCGACGATCTCGAGTGCGTCGAGGCTAAGCTTGAGCAATTACATTCCCTGTTGTCAGCAATCCCCCATGGTACCCAACTTGTTCCACTTCGGGGTCAGGTCTGACAATTGGACACGAGCTCTGCTATTGCCTCGCAGATCGGCAAGCGACATCGCCTGAATCATTGGGTGCCGGTTATTTGTTGCGCATTGGACGTGGATGGTAGGTACCTACAGTTGAGCTCGTGTCCAAATGTCAGACCTGACCCCGAAGTTACGACGTTGTGAGGATATGGCTTACTGGCCATTGGGAGGGGGCGGGGTGGGGCTTGGCGCGTTAGGATGGTGGGGATGATGAACAAGAACCGGCTCGAAGCCTTCAGCGACGGCGTGATTGCGATCGCCATTACCATCATGGTGCTCGAATTGAAGCCGCCGCATTCCACCATTCCACCAGCCTGGCCGACCTGGCGGCGGTGTTGCCGGGGTGGCTGCGTTACTCGCTCAGTTATGTCTATGTGGGCATTTACTGGGTCAACCACCATGCGCTGCTCGATCGCGTCGAGCGGGTGGACGGCCGGGCGCTGTGGGCCAACCTGCACCTGCTGTTCTGGATTTCCCTCATTCCCTTCGTGACGGCCTGGGCCGGCGAGCATCCGATGGATCCGGGGCCGGTCTCCCTGTACGGGGTGGTGCTGCTGCTGTGCTCGGTTGCGTTCATGCTGCTGGCGGCCAGCCTGCGCGGGGCGGGCGCCAGCCATCCGGACCTGGCCTGGGACAGCCGCAAGAACCGGCTGTCGATCTTCCTGTACGCGCTGGCGGTGGCGGTGTCCGTGTGGATGCCGCCGTTTGGCGCGCTGATCCATGTGGTGCTGGCCTTGTTATGGCTGAGGCCGGCGGCAGCACGGGCCGTGCCGGAAGCGGAGTCAGGCGGGCGCAGGCATTCTTGACAGGATGGTATCGTTGCTCCGACTATCGATCGCGGAGCCTGTCACCATGTTCAAGTTCATTACCGAATTCCTGGAAACCAGCGGCTATGTCGGCGTCTTCGCGCTGATGGCACTGGAGAATATCTTCCCGCCCATTCCATCCGAACTCATCATGCCCTTTGCCGGCTTCGTCGTCGCCCGTGGCGACCTGAACCTGGTCGGCGTGCTGGTCGCCGGCACCGCCGGTTCGATCGCGGGCGCCTTGCCGTGGTATTACGGCGCGCGCATCTATGGCAAGGAGCGGCTGAAGAAATTTGCCGACGGCCATGCGCGCTGGATGACGGTGACGGCCGAGGACATCGACAAGGCCATCGCCGCCTTCGACCGCCACGGCCGTACCGTGGTCCTGTTCGGACGCCTGATCCCGGCCATCCGCACCCTGATCTCGGTGCCGGCCGGGCTGGCCTGCATGTCGCTGGGCCAGTTCCTCCTGTACTCGACGATCGGTTCGCTGGCCTGGACCGGCCTGCTCACGGCGGGTGGCTTCCTGCTCGAGAACAATTACGAGCAGATCGGCAAATACATCGATCCGGTGTCGAAAGGGATCTTCGGGATCCTGCTGGCCTGGTACATCTACCGGGTGATCACGCATCGCCCGGCCAAGGCCTGAAGCGCCGCACGCGGGGGCCGGGTGTGGCGCGTGCGCCGCAGCGCGCCACCCATGGCGGCGCACATTCGGCTACACTCGGCCTGTTCGCACGCAGGCCTTGCCCATGAAGAAGCGTTTGTTGGAAGATATCGGCGACAGCCAGTCGGCCGTCGCAGCGGCCCCGCCCCGTCGCGCGCGGCCGGCGCCGCCCCCGGCGCCCGAGCCGGATGCCGACCAGACCCAGCGCAATCGCGCCGCGGTGTGGCGCAGCCGTGAGGCGGCGCCGCCGCCACCGGAAGCGCCGCCGCGCGCGCGCCCAACTCCTGCACCGGAACCGCCACGCGCGGCCCCGCACATTCCCCCATGGCCTTCGGCGTCTGCCAGCCCCGCGGCGGATTGGGCCCGACCACTGCCACCGGAGCCACCGCCATGGCCCGAACGCTGGGGCCGCAAGGCGCTGGGCTGGACCGCGGCTGCGGCGGCCGTGCTGGCGCTGGCCGCCGGCGCGGCCTGGACCTACCGCGAGACCAAGGTCGAATCGACGCTGGCGATGGTCGCAGGCCATACGCCGCCGAGCGTCGCCGCGAGGCCGCCCGCTGCACTGCCTGAGCCCTCCCCCGTGCCCGTGGACCTGCCGCCGCTCAAGCTGCTGCCGCCCGAGCCCGAGCCCGAGCCCGAGCCGGCGCCTACCGAACCCGTCGTCATCGCCGAGCCTCCCGCGCCGCCCGTGAAGAAGTCGGCCGCGAAGCGCCCGCCCGAACGCCGCAGCGCCGCCGCAGCGCCGGCGAAGCGCAGCACTGCCGCGCAGGAAAAGACGAAGAAACCGACACCGCCGCGCGAGCGCATCCTTGCGCGTGCGCCCGCGCCGCCGCCGGCGCGACCCGCGTCCGAACAGCCCGCCGAGAGCCCGCTGGCCGAAACCCTGCGCCTATGCCGCGCGGCCGGCTACCACGCCACCGCCTGCATCAAGCGCGGCTGCGAGGCGACCCGCTTCGGGCTCGCCTGCAAAGGCTGAATCAGGCGCCGGCGGATTCGCGCCAGATGCTGCAGTTGCGGCCCGCCTGCTTGGCGCGGTACAGGTGGGTGTCGGCAGCCTCGAACAGTTCGGCCGATTGTTCGCGGCTGCCCGGCTCCAGGGTGGCGCCGCCCACGCTCACCGTCAGGATCGGCGCGACGTTCGATGCTTCGTGCGGGATCATCAACTGCGCGATGGCCGTGCAGATGCCCGCGACCACCCCTTGCGCCTCGAGCGCCCCGGTTTCCGGCATCAAGAGCACCAGTTCTTCGCCCCCGTAGCGCGCCGCCAGGTCGGCCGGGCGCCGCATGCCGGCCGCGGCCAGGCGCGACACGGCGCGCAGGGCGCGGTCGCCGGCCGGGTGGCCGTAGCGGTCGTTGTACTGCTTGAAGGCGTCGATGTCGAGCAGGGCCAGGGACAGCGGCTGGCTGCCGCGGCGTGCGCGCTGCCATTCGTGTTCGTAGAGTTCGTCGAAGCGGCGCCGGTTGGCCAGCTCGGTGAGGCCGTCGACGTTGGCCAGGCGCTCGAGCATGCGGCGCTGGCGCACCACCTGCAGGTGCAGCGCCACCCGCGCCATCACGACGGTGGCGTTGAAGGGCTTGACGATGTAGTCGGAGGCGCCCATCTTGAGGCCATTGGCTTCGTCCTCGGGCCGGTCCAGGCCCGAGATGAAGATCACGGCGATGTGCGCGGTCTGCGGATCGGCGCGCAGGCGCCGCAGCACCTCGTAGCCATCCATGTCGGGCATCATCACGTCGAGCAGGATCAGGTCCGGCAGGTGGCGCGCGGCGCGCTCCAGGGTCTGGGCGCCGTTCTTGGCCAGCAGCACCGTGTACTCGGGCTTGAGCAGCTCGCCCAGCACCTCGCGGTTGATGGCGTCGTCGTCCGCCACCAGGACTTTCTGGGTGTCCGCTACATTCATGCGCTTGCTTCCAGGCTAGTGTCGAGCTGCCCGGCCAGCGTGGCCAGGGGCGCCAGCGCGGCAGCATACTCGATATCGGCCACGGCGCGCCGCACGGCGGCCAGGGCCGGCGCGCCTGCTTCGGCCAGCAGGCTGCCGGCCACCAGCAGGTCGAGCTGGGCCAGTGCGTCCTCGGCGCGCGCGTCGTCGGCGCGCAGATAGTGCTCCAGGCGCTCGATCACTTCGCCCAGCGCGGCCGCCAGCGCGGCCGGTTCGGCCGGGTTGGGCAACACGGCGGCGGCGATGCGGGCCAGGCCGGCCAGCACGGTTTCCACCGACGCCACCAGCGCCGGCACCTGCACGCCCACCCGCTCCGGCTGGCCGGCGCGCAGGTCCTGCTCGAGGCGGCTGGCGCCCGCGGCGAGGTCGAACGCGCCCACATAGGCCGCACTCGACTTGAGGTTGTGCGCCAGCGACTGCAGGCGCGTGTGGTCGCCGTCGCCCAGCGCCTCGCGCAGGATGCGCGGCGCCGAGGCGTATTCGCGCACGAAGCTGCCGGCCCGCTTTTGCAGGCGGCTGCGCTGGCCGTCGACGCTCTCCAGCGCCAGGCGCCAGTCGATGCCGGGAATCGCCGGCAGCGGCGGCAGCTCCGCGCCCGCGTCATCCTCAGCACGTGGAGGGCGCGGCTGGCTGGCCGGCGGCGGCAGGCTGCGGCCCTGCAGGCGCGCCGGGTCGATCCATTTGAGCAGGGTGCAGAACAGCAGGTCGGGGTCGATCGGCTTGGTCACGTGGTCGTTCATGCCCGCTTGCAGGCTCTTGAGGCGGTCGCTCGGCAGCGCGTGCGCCGTCATCGCCACGATCGGCAGCTCGCGCAGGCGCGGCTTGGCGCCGGCCGCGCCGCGGATCTCGCGCGTGGCCGCGAGGCCGTCGAGCTCGGGCATCTGGATGTCCATCAGCACCAGGTCGTAGTCGCCGCCGAGCGCCATGCGCACCGCCTCGCGCCCGTTGAAGGCCACGTCCACCTGCATGCGCGCGCTGGCCATGAAGTCGAGCGCCACCTCGCGGTTGTTGGCGTTGTCCTCGGCCAGCAGGATGCGCGCGCCGTCCAGGCGCGGCAGGTCGGCCGGCAGCGCCAGGCCGGCGTCCTGCGTGCGCCCGGCGCCGGCCTGCGGATGCAGGGCCTGCATCAGGCTCTGATACAGCACCGACGGGCCGACCGGCTTGTGCAGGAAGGCGTCGACCGGCAGTTCGCCCTGTTCGGCCATGACTGCTTCGCGTGTGAAGGCCGAGATCATCAGGATCGCCGGCGGGATCGCGGCGGCGTCGAAGTCGACCAGGTCCTGGCGGATGCGGCGGATGGTCTGGACCCCGTCCAGCCCCGGCATCAGGTAGTCCATCAGCACCAGCTGGTAGGGCTGGCCGGCCTGGCCGGCGCGCGCCAGCACGGCGAGGCACTCCTCGCCGGAGGACGCGGTATCGGCGCGCACGCCGAGGCTGCCGAGCATCTCGGCCAGGGCCAGGCGCGCACTGGCGCTGTCGTCCACCACCAGCGCGCGCATGTCCAGCAGCGACGCGGGCTGCGGCGTGGCGCCGGCTGCGCCCTCGGCCACGCCGAGCGGCACGGTGAAGGTGAAGCAGCTGCCAAGCTGCGGCGTGCTGGTCACCGTGATTTCGCCGCCCATCAGTTCCACCAGGCGCTGCGAGATCGACAGGCCCAGGCCCGTGCCGCCGTACTTGCGGGTGGTCGAGCTGTCGGCCTGGCTGAAGGACTGGAACAGGCGCTTGATCTCGCCGGGCGTCATGCCGATGCCGGTGTCGCTCACGGAAAACGCGAGCCGTACCTGGTCCTCGGCCTGGCCGGCGGCGGCCGGGCGCAGTTCCACCGCCACCACGATCTCGCCGCGCTCGGTGAACTTGACGGCATTGCCGGCGAGGTTGACCAGCACCTGGCCCAGGCGCAGCGGGTCGCCGACCAGGCGCTGCGGCACGCCGGGGCCGACCCGGAACACCAGTTCGAGCCCCTTGGCGGCGGTGCGCACGTCGGTCAGGCTGGCCAGGTGGTTCAGGGTGTCGTCCAGATCGAAGGGCACCGCTTCGAGATGGAGCTTGCCCGCTTCGATGCGCGAGAAGTCGAGGATGTCGTTGATGATCCCCATCAGGTGCTCGCTCGCGCCCAAAATCTTGCCCAGGTAGTTGCGCACCGCCGGCGCCGGCTCGCGCATCAGCGACAGCCGGCTCATGCCGATGATGGCGTTCATCGGGGTGCGGATCTCATGGCTCATGTTGGCCAGGAACTCGGACTTCATGCGGGTGCTGGCTTCGGCGCGCAGCATCGCCGACTGCATGTCCTTGGTGCGCAGGCCGAGGATGCGCATGAAGATCAGCATGTCGAAAGTGGAGCCGAACACCAGCGCGTGCATGGTCCAGAAATTGGCCGGCAGCTTGCCGTTGATGAGCTGCGCGGTGACCAGCGACGAGGCGAAGGCGACCGCCCAGCCGATCAGGAAGTAGCTGCCCACCGGGTCGCCGGCGCGGGTGCGGCGCCAGGCGCCCGGCAGCCCGAGCAGCATCGGCATGATGCCCAGCGTACCGACGATCAGCACCAGCTGCTTGTGGTCCAGCACCCCGGCGCCGAAACCGACGGCGGTGACCAGGCACAGGACGGCGAAGGTCTTCATCAGGAGGCTGAAGATGCGGTCCTTGCCGGGCCGCGCCAGCGACTGCTCGACGAACAGGTAGGCGCCGCAGGACGCCATGATCGAGGCCAGGCCGGTGCCGTGCTCCAGCAGCCAGGCGTTGCCGGGCCACAGGTACTGGCCGGCGATGCCGAACCAGCCGGCGGAATAGATGGTGACGCCGCCGGCCAGCAGCGCGTACTTGCCGAACAGCGGTTCGCGCAGCGTATACCACTGGCCGATCGCGTACAGGAACAGGGTGATGCGCAGCCCGAGCAGCAGCCCCTGCAGGATCTGCTCGCTCAGTGCGGCCGGCAGCACGGCGTTCGGCTGCATGAAGCTGATCGGCAGGATCTTCGGGCCGACCGACTTCACCCGCAGCAGCACCGTATAGCTGGCGCCCGGCGCCAGGCGCAGCACGGCGCCCGGGACCCGCCCGCGCAGGGTGTCGCCGGCCGGCTGCTGCATGCGCCCGAGGCTGGCGACCAGGCGCAGGCCGTCCGGCGCCTGCAGGTGGACGTCGACCTCGTCGAGCAGCGCGTAGTCGACCTGCATCACCCAGCCATTGGTGGCGTCCGCCGCCACCGCGACCGGGATCTTCACCCAGGTGGTCCCGGGCTGCATGCCCAGCGTGGCATAGGCTGTGCGCGGTTGTTCGAATTCGCCGCTGCGCGCCAGCGCCGCCCGTGCGTCCAGCGTGCTGCCCGGGTCGCGCAGGATGGTGACCGCGGGCCAGGCCTCGACTACCTGGGCGTCGCGCGCCAGCTGCAGGGCGCTCGCGTGGGCCGGGCTGGCGCCCAGGCCGAGCAGGGCCAGGACCAGCAGCGCGGCCAGGCCGAGGCGGGAAAACAGCAGGTTGGCGTCGCGCTTCATTCAGCCTCCGGGGAAACAGTCAATGCGGCACGGGAGCCGCGCTCCCGGGTCGTCGTCAAAAGCGCAGGTCCAGCCGCAGGTCGGCCGTGCGCGGGGCGGTCGGCGTGGTCATGCCGAAGCTGTCGATGATGGCCGGCCGCACCTTGCCCTCGATATTGCGCACCCGCGCCAGCAGGCTCCAGCGCGCGGCTTGCGGCTGCCAGCCCAGGGTCGCGTCGGTGCTGGTGTGCGAGGGCACGCGGTAGGTCAGCAGCTGGCTCGGCACCGCGATCACGTACTCGCCGCTGGCGCGCGCGAATACGCCGCCGGTGAGCTGGCCGCCGGCCACGGCCACGCGCTGGCTGTAGCCGAGCGTGAGGACATGGCTGGGCGCGCGATCGAGCTTGCGTCCGGCCCACGACACCGCGGGCGTGGCCATATAGCGCACATAATGGGCGTCGAGCAGGGTCAGGCCATAGGCCAGGCGCCCGCCGCTGCCCACGCGCAGTTCGCCATCGAGCTCCACCCCGCGGCTGCGCGCGGCGCCCGCATTGCGCGTCAGCAGGCGCGGGGCGCCGGCCACGATCGCATTGCCGGTCAGTTGCAGGTTGGTGTAGTCGTAGTTGAACACGGCGGCGTTCACGGCCAGGCGCCCGCCCAGCAGGCGCGACTTCAGGCCGGCTTCCCAGGCGCGCAGCTGTTCCGGCTGGTAGTACAGGAATTCGGGCGTGACGGCGGCCGCGGCCGGGCAGGCGATGCCCAGGGCCGTGGTGCCGGCCACGCAGCCGTCGTTGAAGGCGCCGGCCTTGTAGCCGGTGGCCAGGCTGAGGTAGGCCAGCGTCGCCGGCGCCAGGTCGAACTCGGCGCCCAGGCGCCAGGTGGTGCGCGCGGTCGACAGCTCGGCCGCATTGAGCAGGCGGCGGTCGGTGGCCGGGTTGAACACGGGGCCCTGCTGGAAATCGGTGGAGCCGAGGCGCCCCTTGCGGTCGAGCGTGCGGCGCGCGCCGGCCGTCAGGCGCAGGCCATCGCGCACGCGCCAGGTCAGCTGGCCGAACATGGCGCGGCTGCGCGCCTCGGTCACCAGCGGGAACGCATAATACGGCGGCAAGCCGACCGAGCGCAGGCCCTGGAAGGCGTAGGAGGTGTCGGATTCCTCGGTAAAGTAGTACAGGCCGCCCTGGGCGGCGAGCGCTCCGGCGCCATTGGTGGCAATGCGCAGCTCGTGCGAGTCCTGGCGGTTGGCGCCGTCGTAGGTGTTGATCACGCCGAGCGCCAGCGCCGGGGTGAGGCGGTAGTAATAATTGTTCACCAGCTGCTGGTCGAGCTCGCGGTGCGAGGCCAGGTAGTAGACGGTGGCCGGGCCCAGGTTCCAGCTCAGGTCCGCCGCCAGGCCGCGCGCGCGGCGCTCCTGCATGCCCTGTACCGGCGCGATGTTCGGCGGGCGGAAGCCATTGGTCAGGCGCGCGTCGGTGTCGGCGCTGCCGCTGCCGCGCCACACCGGGGCGCCGGCGGCGATGCCGGTATAAAAATTGGTGTCGGGGACGATGCGGTCGTTGTTGTTCGCCACTTCGCTGTGGTCGTAGCGCACCAGCAGCGTCGCCTCGCCCATGGCCAGCTTCGCGCCCAGGCGCGCATCGCGGTCGTCGCGGTCCATGCCCGCGCGGTACGGCGTGCCCTGGCCATTGTTCAGGAACGGGTCCTGGCGGCGCACGCTCACGGCCGCGCGCAGTGCCAGCGCGTCGTTCACCGGCACGTTGAGCATGCCATCGAGCTTGCGGTTATCGTAGCTGCCGAATTCCACCCCGGCCGCGCCTTCCAGGCGATTGGTCGGGGCGTTCGAGATCACGTGCACCAGGCCGGCGGTGGTGTTGCGGCCGTACAGCGTGCCCTGCGGGCCGCGCAGCACCTCGATGCGGTCGACGTCGAGGAAGTTCGCGCCCTGGCCGGCCGGGCGCGCGATGTAGACGCCGTCCACCATGAAGGCGGCCGACGGGTCGCCCTTGTCGGTGGTGTCGTTGTTGCTGATGCCGCGGATGGTCACGCGCAGGCCCGAAAAAGCCTGGTCGATGTGCACGTTCGGCAGGATCGGGCCGATCGCGGCCGGGTTGTCGGCGCCGAGTTCGCGCAGCTGCTCGCCCGTGAGCACGCTCATGGCGACCGGGGTGCGCGAAGCGAGCGCGCTGGTGCGCTGGGCGGTGACGACGATTTCGGGTACCTGGTTGTCGCTTGTATCCGGTGACTGGGAGGAAGACGCCTGCTGCGCCTGCGCGAGGCTGCAGACCAAGCCCGAAACCGCGACGGCCAGCAGCTTCTGTGCCGGTCGGACCTGCTGTGCATTCATGTGAAACAACCCCTTCGTTTTTCTTGTGACCCCGCTCCCCCGCGCGCCGGCATCGCCCTTGTTTTTCTATCTTGGCACTGTTGATGCGTGGGAAGATGCAAGTCCGGCCAGTCTAGCAGGTAGTGATGACGGGCAATAGTCCTACAAAACATAAATGGACCGAAATTGGCACTGGCACAACGCCTGCGGTGGGCAATGTGGACAAGTCGGCAAACTTCCGGTGGCCGCACGCGTGCGCCGCACGGCTGTCGTTTCGCTTATGTTCCAGCAACAAGAGGAGACCGCATGATCTATTCCCTACGCGCTAGCCTGGCCACGCTGCTGCTGGCGTGGTCGGCCGGCGCCGCCGCCCAGGGCGCCACCTACAGCAATCCGCTGCCGCTGCGCCTGGCCGACGGCAGCCTGGCCGAAAGCTGCGCCGATCCTTCGCTGCTGCGCGACCGCACGAGCTCGCCCACTGTCTGGTACCTGTACTGCACCATGGACCCGGTGAGCCGCAAGGAGCGCGATGGCGCCGGCTGGAAGTTCCGCATGATGCCGGTCTACCGTTCGGTGGACCTGGTCAACTGGTACTTCGTGCGCGACGCCTTCGAGCAGCGGCCGGCCGGCATCGCGGGCCCCAAGGCCGGGCTGTGGGCGCCCGAGCCGGTGTACCAGAACGGCAGCTACTACCTGTACTTCACCGTCACCGACGTGGCTGACCGGCACAGCCCGGAGAAGGGCTGCGAGAACGACAGCGCGATCGCAGTCGCCACCAGCGCCGCGCCGGCCGGGCCGTGGAAGGTGTCGGAGCGCCTGGTGGTGGCGCCGCGCCGCGCTGGCGCCGGCTGCAACTTCCACTGGAGCTTCGATCCCGACGTGGTCGAAGACAGCCAGGGCGAGCGCTTCCTGTACTACGGCAGCTATGGCGGCGGCCTGTACGTGCAGCGCCTGGCCAAGGATGGCCTCCGGGTCGAGGGCGACCCGGTGCGCATCGGCGCGGCCAACCGCTACGAGGGTGCGGAGGTTGTCCGGCACGGGAAACACTGGTACCTGTTCGCCTCGAGCACCGACTGCTGCCGCGGGCCGCTGACCGGCTACGCGCTCTACGTGGGGCGCGCCGCCACGCCGGAAGGCCCCTTCCTCGACCGCCACGGCAACGACATGGCGGCCGCGCGCGTGGGAGGCTCGCCGGTGCTGGCGCAGAACGGCAACCGCTGGGTCGGCGCCGGCCACAACACCGTATTCCAGGACGCGGCCGGCCAGTGGTGGACTTTTTATCACGCGGTGGACCGCAACCAGGGCTACTTCAGCGTCGAGGACAAGCTGACCCGGCGCCCGCTGCTGCTGGACCGCATCGACTGGGTCGACGGCTGGCCCGTAATCGCGCGCGGCGGCGGCCCGACCGACACGCCGCAGCCGGCGCCGGCCCTGCGCAAGGGGCCAGGCGTGGACCGGATCCTGGTGGGCCATTCGCAGATCAAGGCGGCGCCGCTGTGGAGCGAGCGCTTCGCCGGGGCGGCGCTCGATGCGCGCTGGCAGTGGGTGCGCCCTGGCGCGGCCGGCAGCTGGGCGACCGGCCAGCCGGGCCTGCGCATGGCCACCCAACAGGCCGACCTGCACGTTGACACCAACAACGCCGCGGTCCTTGCCACGCCGCTGCCGGACGGCGACCTGATGATCGAGGCGCGCATCCGCCTGGACGCGCCGCTCGACTGCTGCGCGCTGCCGGTGCAGGCCGGTCTGGTGGTGATGCGCGACGACGACAACTACGTGAAACTGGTGGAGCTGGCCCACGACGGCCTGCGCCAGGTGGAATTCGGCAAGGAGCTCGCGCCCGTGGAGCGCGGCTATCCACGCTATGGCAACACGGTGGTCGGCACCCCGGGCGAATGGACCGGCCTGCGCGTCGAGATCCGGCGCGGCAAGGACGAGGAGCGCTACACCGCCTGGTCGAACCAGGACGGCAAGGGCTGGGTGCAGGGCGGCACCTGGACCCACCGGCTGGGCGGCAAGGCCCGGCTAGGCCTGGTGGCGATGGGCGGGGGCGGCCACGCCGTCACCTTCGACCAGGTCAGCGTCACGCGGCTGCGCTGAGCCGCCTGCCTCGTCGCGATGGGTGCGCACCGACCAGGTGACGCCCGCCACCAGCAGTCCGATCGCGGCCAGCTCCAGCGGGCGCGGCCCGGTTCCGCGGTACACGAAGCCGTAGGCCAGCGCGAACAGGGTTTCGAACAGGATCAGCTGCCCGGCCAGCGTCACCGGCACGCGTCGGCTGGCCACGTTCCACAGGCCATTGCCGATCATCGAGGCGCCCAGTGCGAGCAGCACGCAGCAGGTCCAGAACAGCGGCCAGTCGCGCGCCGGCGCTGCCGGCGCCGGTTCGGCGAACAGCCAGGCGCACAGGCCGAGCACCAGTGCGATCACGCCGGTGGACAGGCCGAACAGGGCCGACCATTGGCTGCTCGAGAACTGCGGATGGCGCTTGAGGTAGCGGGCGTTGTCGAGCGCGTACCAGCTCCAGCACAGCAGGGCGCCCATGGCGCACAGCACGCCCAGCGCGATGTCGCCCGTCGATGTCCCCGGCGGCGCATGCGCGAAGCTGTCGACGTTGATGCAGGCGATGCCGGCGCCGACCAGCAGCAGCGGCAGCGCCAGGCGCCGCAGCGGCACGGCGCCGTGGTCGTTGCGGCCCAGCAGGGTCACCACCACCGGCAGCATCCCGATGATGAGGGAGGTCGGCGCCACGCCGGCGTACTTCACGCCCATCGCCAGCAGCATGTAATAGACGATGTTCCCGGCCAGCGCATGGCGCACCAGGGCCGCATAGTCGGACGGGGTCAGGCTGCGCAGCAGGGATTTCAGGCGCGGCAGCAGCAGGCCGAAGGCCATCGCGCCATAGGCCACGTAGCGGCCCACGGCCAGTTCCAGCGGCGAAAACGCCGCCAGGATCTCGGGCACGATGAACACCAGGCCCCACATCGCGCCGGCCAGCAGGCCGCACAGCACACCAATCCACATACCCTGCAGCGCCAGACAAAAGAAGGATTCTAACGCGCCGGCACGAACGCGATCTGAACACCCCCGATTAATAATTATTTGCTAGTATCAATCATATAAAGTTCCGCAAGTACACAGAACAAACAGGAGACCGGCTTGACCCCAATCGCCATGCGCCTTAGCGGCACAGTGTTGGCAGCGCTGCTGTGCGCGCCCGCGGTGGCCCGCGCGCAGGTCGAGGTCCGCATGTGGACCCTGCTCAGCGGCGGCGACGGCGCCCGCATGTCCGCGCTGGTCGAACGCTTCAACGCCAGCCAGCGCGAGGTGCGCGTGGTCAGCACCACGCTCAAGTGGGGCGAACCCTTCTACACCAAGCTGATTACCTCCTCGGTGGTGGGCGCCGGGCCGGACCTGGCCACGGTCCACCTGTCGCGCATGACCAACCTCGCTGGTGGCGGCGTGCTGCGGCCGATCCAGCCCGCCGAACTGCGCGACGCAGGCCTTAATCCCGCCGACTTCTACCCGCGCCAGTGGCAGAAGTCCCAGCATGCGGGCCGGACCTATGCGGTCCCGCTCGACCTGCACCCGCTGGTCCTGTACTACAACAAGACGCTGGTCGGGCAGGCCGGCCTGCTGGACGAGACCCGCAGCCTGAAGCCGATCGAAGGCATCGATGCGCTGACCGACGCGTTCCGCGCGGTGCGCCAGACCACCGGCCGGCCCGGCATGACGATGGAGAGCGCCCAGAGTTCCTACGCGATCTGGCGCCTGTGGATCTCGATGCTGGCCCAGCGCAATGCGCCGCTGATCCAGGACGGCCGCTTCGCCTATGGCCAGGCCGGCGTGGATTCGCTGGCGCGCATCAGCCAGTGGTTCGTCAAGGGCTATGCCCAGCCGGGCCTGGACTATCCGGCTTCGACCAGCCAGTTCATGGGCGGGAACGCCGGCTTCATGATCAACGGCGTGTGGGAGGTGCCCGAAATGGTGCGCGCCACCCGCCAGGGCACGCTCGGCTTCGAGTACGGCATCGTGCCGCTGCCGCGCATGTATGGCAACGACAGCGTCTGGGCCGACTCGCACGCCTTCGCCATTCCCGCCAACGAAGCTCGCCCGATGTCGCCGCACAAGGCGCGCGCGGTGATGCGCTTCGTGAGCTTTGTCAGCAAGCATTCCTTCGGCTGGGCCGAGGGCGGCCACGTACTGGCCTACCGGCCCGTGGCCGAATCGCCCGCGGTGCAGGCCCTGATGCCGAACCGCCTGTATGCGCAGGTGCCGCGCAACGTCATCTACGACCCCGACGCCTGGTACATGGGCGCGGCCGGCCCGCTGGAGGCGATGGCCTCGAAGTTCCTGCCGGCGGCGCTGTCGTCGCAGCTGACACCGGCGCAGGCGCTGCGCATGTTCGAAACCGAGGCGGCGCGCATGGTGAAGAAGCGCGCGCCGCGTTACTGAGGGATTGCATGGCCTTGACCCATTCCAGGCGCGGCGACGCGCTGCCCGCCGCCATGCTGCTGGCGCCGTTCGCGCTGGCCTTCCTGCTGTTCTTCTTCCTGCCGGCGCTCGATACCTTCTACATGAGCCTGACGGAGAGCAGCCTCACGCGCACCAATGCATTCATCGGCATCGATAATTATGTGACCCTGGTGCAGGACCCCTCGTTCTGGGCCGCAGTCGGCAATACCTTTTATTTTGCCCTGCTCACCGTGGTCCCGCTCACCGTGCTGGGCCTGGTGATGGCGCTGCTGGTGCACCGCTTCACGCGCGCCAGCGGTTGGCTGCAGGGCGCCTTCTTCCTGCCCTTCGTGCTGCCGATCTCGGTGATGACCCTGATCGCCGACTGGATGCTGCAGCCATCCTCCGGCGTGGTCAACTACGTACTGGGCATGCAGCGCGCCTGGTTCGCCGACCTGACCTGGGCCATGCCGATGGTGGCGATCGGCACCATCTGGTGGACGGTGGGCTTCAATATGCTGATGTTCCTGGCCGGGCTGCGCAACATCCCGCTCGAGCAGTACGAGGCGGCGGCGCTGGACGGGGCGCGCGGCTTCACCCTGTTCCGCGCCATCACCTGGCCGGCCCTGCGCCCGGTCGTGGGCATGGCGCTGGTGCTGCAGCTGATCGCGTCGATGAAGATCTTCGGCCAGACCTACATCATGACCACCGGCGGGCCGTTCAATACCACGCGCGTGACCCTGCACTACATGTACGAGACCGCCTTTACCCAGAGCGACGCCGGCTATGCGGCCGCGATCGCGGTGGCGTTTGTCGCGATCGTGATCGCGCTGTCGCTGCTGCATGCGGGCCTGGTGCGCTGGCTGGCAAGGAGGGACGCATGAAGCACCGTTCGAACCTTGGATGGACCCTGGTTGGCGCGCTCGCCGCGCTGCTGCTGGCCGCGATGTGGGTGGCACCGCTGCTGTGGGCCATGAGCACGGCGCTGCGGCCCGAGCATGAAACCGTGTCCGCCGTGTTCCACTGGCTGCCGCAGGACTGGACCCTGGCTGCATTTGCCAAGGTGCTCGCCGCCGGCAATGTCGGGCGCTGGCTGTTCAACAGCGCGCTGGTAGCGCTCCTGGTGACGGTGGTGACGATGGCGCTCTCGCTGATGGCGGCCTACGCGTTCTCGCAGTTGCGCTTCCGTGGCCGCGGCCTGGTGTTTGCCATCACGATGCTGGCCTTCCTGGTGCCCTTCGAAGCGCTGCTGGTGCCGCTGTTCCGGATGATGAACGGGCTCGGCCTGATCAACAGCTACGCCGGCGTCGTGCTGCCGCAGGTGGTCGCGCCCGTCGTCATCTACGTGTTCAAGCAGTTCTTCGACGCGATTCCGGCCGACTTCCGGGAGGCGGCCACGATGGACGGCGCCGGGCAGCTGCGCATCCTGTGGAGCGTCTACCTGCCGGTGTCGGGCAACATCGTGTGGGCGATGGCGATCGTGACCTTCATCGGGGCATGGAACAACTTCCTGTGGCCGTTCATCATCGTCACCTCGAACGACATGATGACCATCCCGCTGGGCCTGACCCAGACCTACGACGCCTTCGGGGTGCGCTATGCCCAGCTGATGGCCGCGGCGCTGGTCGGCGCGCTGCCGGTGGCGCTGGCCTATGTCCTGTTCCAGCGCCGCGTCACCCACGGCTTCCTGGCCGCCACCGGCCTCAAAGGCTAACCTACCCAAGCAAGAGCGGAGAATCGATGGCATCTGTGCGGCTGCAAGGCATCACCAAACAATTCGACGGCAACCCCGTCCTCAAGGGCATCGACCTCGACATCGCGGACGGCGAGTTCGTGGTGCTGGTCGGGCCTTCCGGCTGCGGCAAGTCGACCTTGCTGCGCATCGTCGCCGGGCTGGAAGACGCGGGCCAGGGCAGCGTGGAGATCGGCGGCCGGGAATGCCGCGACGTCGAGCCGGCCAAGCGCGGCATCGCGATGGTATTCCAGAGCTATGCGCTGTACCCGCACATGACGGTCGCCGAGAACATGGGCTTCGCCCTGAAGCTGGCCGGCCAGCCGCGCGCCGAGGTCCAGGCGCGGGTGGCGCGCGCCGCCGCCATCCTGCAAATCGGTCACCTGCTCGAGCGCCGGCCCAAGGCGCTGTCGGGCGGGCAGCGCCAGCGCGTGGCGATCGGCCGCGCCATCGTGCGCCAGCCCGACGTGTTCCTGTTCGACGAGCCCTTGTCGAACCTGGACGCGGCGCTGCGCGGCCAGACCCGGGTCGAGCTGGCGCGCCTGCACCGGGAGCTGGGCGCCACCATGATCTACGTGACCCACGACCAGGTCGAGGCCATGACCCTGGGCCAGCGCATCGTGGTGCTCAACGGCGGGCGCATCGAGCAGGCCGGCACGCCGCTGGAGCTGTACGAGCGCCCGGTGAACCAGTTCGTGGCGGGCTTCCTGGGCTCGCCGCGCATGAACTTCCTGCCTGGCGCCTTGGCGGGCGAGGAGGGCAGCGCCGCCCACGTGCGCCTGCCTAGCGGGGCGGTGCTGCGGGTCGCGGCCGATGTCACGCGCGCCGCGCCCGGCGCACCGGTGACCCTCGGGGTGCGTCCCGAGCACCTGCGGGTGCACGATGGGGTCGGCGTCGAGGGCGGGATTCCCGGCACGGTGGTGCTGGTGGAATTCCTGGGCGACGCCACCATCGTCCATGTCCAGGCCGACGACGTGCCCGGCATGATCGCGGTGAAGTACCGCGCCGACGAGGCGGCGCCCGAACAGGACGACCGGGTGCTGCTGGCCTTCGACCACGCCCACGGGCACCTGTTCGATGCCGACGGCGCCGCCTTCCCACGCGCAGGGCTGCCGGCATGAGCCAGGGCGGCGCGCCTGGCCGCGGCCGCCGGGCCACGATGACCGACATCGCCAAGCTGGCCGGCGTGTCGCAGTCCACCGTGTCGCTGGTGATCAACCAGGTGAGCGGCGCCAAGGTGTCGGCGCAGACGCGCAACAAGGTGCTGCGCATCGCGCGCGAGCTGGGCTATCCGGTCGAGCGCATGGGCCACCTGCAGCCGCCGCACGCGCGCAAGCTGATCGTCTACCTCACCGACGAACTCTCCACCAGCCCGCACGCCATGCTCACCATCGACGGCGCGCGCGACGCCGCCTGGGAGCACGACTGCCTGCTGTCGGTCTTCGCCACCCGCAGCGACCCGGAATACGAACAGGCGATCCTGGCGCGCGTGATGGCCGATCCCGCGCTGCTGGGCGTGGTCTACGCCACCATCTTTACCCGCGCCGTCACGCTGCCCGCTAGTCTAGCCCAGGTGCCCACCGTCCTGCTCAATTGCCATCCGCAGGACCGCCGCGAGCGCCTGTATTCGTCGGTGGTGCCGAGCGAGGTGCTGGGCGGCTTCGCCGCCACCATGCATCTGCTCGACGCCGGCCACCGCCGCATCGGCCTGGTCAACGGCGAAGGCTGGATCGAAGCGGCGGCCGAGCGCCTCAAGGGCTACCGCCAGGCCCTGTCCACGCGCGACATCCCGTTCGACCCGGCCCTGGTGCGCGAAGGCGACTGGCAGGTCGGTACCGGCCACGCCCACGCGCTGGCATTGCTGGCGCTGCCCGACCCGCCCACGGCGCTGTTCTGCGCCAACGACCTGATGGCGGTCGGCGCCCTCGAAGCGGTGCGCGAACGCGGCATGGAGGTGCCGCGGCAAGTGTCGGTGGTCGGCTACGACGACCAGGACATTGCCCGCTACACCCAGCCTCCGCTCACCACAGTGTTGTTGCCAAACTACGAAATGGGCCGCTGGGCCGCAGAAAATTTGATCGCCCAGGTCAATGGCGGGGTGCTCCGGCGCACCAGCGTGAAGATGGATTGCCCTCTGGTGGAGCGCGATTCGGTGGCCTCGCCAAGCCTGCCGCAGGCCGTTTTCCAGTCATCTTGAGTGCGCCACGGCGGTGCAATCTGGGTTAGCTTGCCATATTGGTCATAATTTATGACTAATATTGATTCCAATATCGGCAGGCCCGTCTGTCATCCGGTGGACGCAGGCACTGCCAACGTTTTCAGGAGACCTCGATGACCACGTTGAAAGTCCGCCCAGTCTGCGCTGCCGTCCTGCTGCTGTGCGCCCACAGCGGCTCTGCCGCCGCCCAGGAGTCGACTCAGGCCACGCTTGACCCCGCCGCCCAGCCGGCCGCCGGCGAGATCGCCACGGTGCAGGTCACCGGCATCCGCAGCAGCATTCGCTCGGCCGAACAGATCAAGCGCGACGCCGAGCAGGTGGTGGATTCGATCAACGCCGACGACATCGGCAAGTTCCCCGACCGCGCCGCCGGCGACGCGCTGCAGCGCATCGCCGGGGTGCAGGTGGGGCGCGACCGCGGCGAGACCAACACCGTGATCATCCGCGGCTTGCCCGACGTCGCGACCACCATCGACGGCAACGAGATCTTCACCGGCACCGGCCGCCGCCTGTCCTACCAGGACTTGCCGGTGCAATCGATCGCCGGCCTGGACGTGTACAAGTCGGCCACCGCCAACCAGTTCGAGGGCGGCATCGCCGGCGCGGTCAACATCCGCCTGCGCGCGCCCTTCGACTTCAAGGGCTACACCGTCACCGGCTTCCTGGAAAACCGCCGCACAGAAGTGGAGGGCAGCAGCGCGAGCAAGGCGAAGAACAACCCGGGCGGCGGCCTGTTGCTCAGTAACCGCTGGCAGACCGGCGTGGGCGAGATGGGCGTGCTGGTCGACCTGGCCTACAACAAGGACCACTGGGCCTTCCCGGTGCAATGGGTCGACCGCCCGGACCGCATCTTTTCGGTCAGCCCGGACGGCACCGCCATCCGCCTGAACGACGACCAGCCGATCGCGCCGCTGCGCGCGGGCGACCGCCTGGGCGAATTGCCCAACATCGGTGGCATCTACAACGCGGGCGACCGCGAACGCGGCAGCATGCATGCGGCCTTCCAGTGGAAGATCAGCCCGGCCCTCGAATTGACCACCCAGTACCTGGGCACCGGCTACCGCGGCGAGAGCGAAGTCGACTACATCCTCAACATCGCCACCTGGACCCCGCGCCTGACCAATGTGGTGATGGCCCCGGTGGGCGACTACTGCAACACGCCCAATGGCGTGATCTGCCCGATCCAGTCGGCCAACGCGGCCGCCGCGCGCTTCAACGGGCCCTACGACTGGGACCCGTACACCGCCACCAGCACCTGGGGCGTCAAGGAACGCACCGACACCCACTTCCTGAACTTTGGCCTCAAGTACCGCGAAGGTCCGCTGTCGCTCGACACCAACCTTGCCTTCAACCGCTCGGACTTCATCAACGACACCGTGATCGTCGACCAGCAGATCCCGGGCGCCAGCTCCTCGGTCTACACCTACGGGCGCGACGGCCACGGCGGCTACAACAGCGTCACCACGCCCACTTCCAGCGCGGCGCTGCGCGACCCTAACCAGTTCGTGTTGCGCGGCATGGTGCAGAACTGGGGCGAGTCGCGTGGCGAGCAGGCCCAGTTCCGCAGCGACGCCGTGTACCGCGTGGGCGACGGCTTCATCACCGCGCTCACCGGCGGCCTGCGCCTGTCCACCCGCGACGTGAGCTTCCACAGCGGCGAGCGGGCCAACGACCTGCCCAATACGACGCTGCGCGCAACGCCGGTCGGCGCCTTCGGCCCCTCGTTCCAGACCCTGGTGCCGGGTCTGGACCGCCTGGGCGGCCCCTGGTACACGCCCTCGCGCGAATTCCTGATCCACCAGGCCGACACCGTGCGCGCCTTCTACGGCCAGCCGGCCGGCCGGGTGGCGGACGATCCGATGCGCCTGTTCGAGCAGCGCGAGCGCACCGCCACCTTGCACCTGGGCGCGCGCTGGAAGGCGGCGCTTGGCTCGATCGGCATGACCGGCAACGTCGGCGGGCGCCTGGTGAAGGTCGACCGCCAGCTGCAGGGCAACCAGCGGGTCGGCAATGTCGTCACCCCGATCGACGAGGACAGCGACGAAACCAACTTCCTGCCCAACGTGTCGGCGGTGGTCAACTGGACCGATCGCCTGCAGTCGCACCTGAGCGTCGGCAAGACCCTGACCCGGCCCGAGTTCTCGCAGCTGAACCCGGCCCTGTCCCTGATCCCGCCCACCGTCAACGCGCCCGGCACCGGCTCGGCCGGCAACCCGAACCTGGCGCCGACCAAGTCGGTCAACAGCGACGCCACGCTGGAGTACTACTTCAAGGACAACGGCTTCGCCCAGGTCGCGCTGTTCCACCGCGATATCGACGGCTACCTGCAGAACTTCGAGCAGGACGAAACCATCAACGGCGTCACCTACCGCGTCAACCGCCCGCAGAATTCCGGCAAGGGCAAGCTGAAAGGCGCCGAATTCGGCATCCAGAAATTCTTCGATTTCCTGCCGGGCGTGTGGAGCGGCCTGGGCGCGCAGTTCAATTACACCTGGATCGATGGCGAAAACCAGACCCGCACCAGCTTGAACAGCGGCGCCTTTACTAGCACCCGGATGGTCGGCGTGGCGCGCCAGAGCTACAACTTCGCGCTGCTCTACGAGCGCGGCAGCTGGACCGGCCGCCTGGCCGCCACCCGCCGCGGCAAGTACGTCGAACAGATCGCCGAGCCGCGCTTCGGCCAGGACCGCATCGTCGCAGCCTCGACCTACGTCGACCTGAGCATCGGCTACGCGCTCACGCCGCACTTGTCGCTCAACTTCGACGCGATCAACCTCACCAGGGAACGCTACGAGAGCTACCTGGGCGACCCGATCCGCCCGCGCGACATCCGCTACACGCCAACCACGTATGGCCTGAGCCTGCGCTACCAGATGTGAAGGCGCCCAATCAGGAGACGATATGTTGAAGACCTACTGCAATCCGGTGTACCCGGAAATCATGGCCGACCCTTTCGTGCTGAAACACGAAGGGCGGTATTACGCCTACGGCACCGCCCCCGACGGCCCGGGCGGCGGGCGCTTTCCCGTGCTGGTGTCGAACGACCTGGTCGACTGGCATCGCGCCGGCTACGCGCTGCAGGTGGCCGGGAGCGACCATTTCTGGGCGCCCGAGGTGGCCTGTAGCGAGGGCCAGTTCTGGCTCTACTACTCGTCCGGCGACATGGAGGGCAAGAACCACCAGCTGCGCGTGGCGGTGTCAAACGATCCCATCGGCCCGTTCCAGGACCGCGGCGTGCTGCTGGTGCCGGACCAGCCGTTCTCGATCGACGCCCACCCGTTCCGCGACAAGGATGGCCAGTGGTACCTGTACTACTGCGTCGACTTCCTGGAACTGGAGGACGACCACCGTATCGGTACCGGCATCGTGGTCGACCGCCTGGATGCCATGGACCGGCTGGCGGGCCAGCCGCGCACAGTGGCGCGCCCGCATGCGGACTGGCACCTGTTCAAGACCCAGCGCGCCATGTACGACGCCGTGTACGACTGGCACACCGTGGAGGGCGCCTCGGTGCTGGTCCATGGCGGAAAATACTACTGCTTCTACAGCGGCGGCGCCTGGGAGAAGGAGAACTATGGCGTCAGCTACGTGGTGGCCGACCATCCGCTCGGACCCTTCGAGCGCCCGGCCGGCAGCGACGCGGCGCTGCTCATGCGCTCCCGCGCGGGGAACGTGATCGGGCCGGGCCACAACTCCTTCACCACCTCGCCCGACGGCAGCCAGGACTGGATCGTCTACCATGCCTGGGACACCGCCATGACCGGGCGCCGCATGTGCATCGACCAGCTGGTATGGGAGGGCGCCAAGCCCACCACGCCCGGCCCGAGCTTCACGCGGCAGACTGCGCCGTCCGGGCTGGCAGTCTAGGCGTCGACCGGACTCAAAAGCGGCTTGCCGGCAAAATGCGCGAGCAGGTTGCCGATGGCGAGCTCGCGCATCGCCAGCCGCGCTTCGACGGTCAGGCTGCCCACGTGCGGCGTCAGCACCACGTTCTCCAGTGTTGTCAAGGCCGCCGGCACGTTCGGCTCGTCCTCGAACACGTCGAGCGCCGCGCCGCCCAGGCGCTTGGACGCCAGCGCCGCCACCAGCGCCGCCTCGTCCACCACGCTGCCGCGCGCGATATTGACCAGCGTGCCTTCCGGGCCCAGCGCGTCGAGCACCGCGGCATCGACGGCGTGGCAGGTGGCGGGGCCGCCCGGCGCGCACACGAGCAGGTAGTCGCTGGCCCCTGCCAGGGCCTGCAGCGAGGGACTGCGCAGCGCCGGTTCCGGTCCGTCGCTGCGCTGGAAGTAGCGGATCTCCATGCCGAAGCCCCGCAGGCGCGCCGCCACCGCCTGGCCGATGCGCCCGTACCCGTAGATCCCGGCCACCTTGCCGCGCAGGCTGCGCGAAGGCTGGAGCGGGCGCTTGTCCGCCCAGTGTCCGGCCCGCACGTAGCGGTCCAGCGCCGGAATGCGGCGCGCCGCCGCCAGCAGCAGGGACACTGCGAGATCGGCCACGTCGTCGGTGAGGACGTCCGGCGTGTTGGTGACGACGATGCCGCGCGCGGCCAGCGCCTCCAGGGCCACGGCATCGAGCCCGACCCCGTGCACGGCGACGATTTCCAGCGCCGGGAATTGCGCGGCAAGCGCTGCATCGATCCCGGCCACGCCCGTGGTGAGCACGCCGCGCACGCCCGCCGCCTCCGCGCGGAAGAAGCCGGCCCGCTGCTCGCCCGTCATGCGCGTGAGCTTGTGGCAGGTGAACTGCTGGTCCAGGGCGGCCAGCACCGCGTCGGGCCACACTGTTCCCAGGATCGCGATAGGCGGTTTCATGGCACTCCATTGCTGTTGTCGATGAAGCATCGTACAACGAATCGCGCCGGGAGCCTGCCTACGCCTGCATGATCACGCCGCGCAGGGCGGCGAGCGGCATCGGCCGCGCCAGGTAGTAACCCTGGGCCTGGTCGCAGCGCGCGGCGCGCAGGAAATCGAGCGCCTCCGGCGTTTCCACGCCCTCGGCCACCACCGCCATGCCCAGCGCGTGGGCCATGTCGACGAAGGCCTTCACGAAGTCGACGGTGGTCGCGTTGTCGTCGGCCGGCAGCAGGAACGAGCGGTCGAGCTTGAGCACATCGATCGGGAAGCGGCGCAGGCAGGCCAGGCCGGAATAACCGGTGCCGAAGTCGTCCACCGCCAGCCTGACGCCGAGGCGCTTGAGTTCGCGCAGCATCGAAGCAGTGTGCTCGATGTCCTCGATCAGCGCGCTTTCGGTCAGTTCCAGTTCCAGGCAGCCGGGCGGCAGGCAACTTCGCGGAAGCGCTGCTCGCTCTGGCGCAGCGCCTGCTCGGCGTTGCGCTTGGCGGTGATCTCGTGGAAGTAGACCGAGATGCCGTCCGCGTTCGGGTATACCCGCGCCTCGAGCCAGACCTGGCGCGGTTCCCAGAATTCCTCTAAGGTTTCGGGCTGGCGCGTTGCCATCGCGTGCTGGTAGCGCAGCAGGGAAGGCGATTGCAGCAGGTCGGGCGCGACCTCGAGCAGCTTGCGCCCGATCGCGCTGGCCGGGTCGACGCCCACGAAGTCACCCGCCTTGTGGTTGGCGTAGGTGATGCACCAGTCGCTGTCGATGGCGAAGAAGGCGTCGCCAATGCTGTCGAGCATGCTGTTGAGCGCCGCTTCCGAGCGCAGCAGGGCGTCGCTGGCGCGCTGCTGCATCGTGACGTCGCGCGCGGTCAGGAAGATGCGCTGGTGCGGCTCGGACGAGCGCGCGGCATCGACATCAGCACCACGCGCCCGTCCCTGCGGCGCATCCGCAGCGGGATGTCGGGACGCTCCGGGTACTCGTTCTGCAGGCTGCCCTGGATGCCGAGGGCTTCTTCGCGCTGCTCCGGATGCACCACCTCGTTGTAGTGGCGTCCCACCAGTTCGTCCGGCGCGTAGCCGAGCAGGGGCAGTGCCGCCGCGTTGGCGCGCAGGATGTGGCCGGTGGCGTCGAGCACGACCATCAGGTCCAGGGCGTTGTCGATCAGCGCCGAGTTTTCTTCGGCGAGCAGGGCAGGTAGGATAGTCAAGATGGTGCAGGAAATAAGCCAGTCGCAGCGCTGAAGGCATGCGAACCTGTATGACAAGTTGAAGCGCGCAGTATATACATTGCTGATGGAAACTTATTGAACAGGATGGAAATACCACGCCTATATAGACAGGTTTCTATCCCACCTTGCCTCGCCCCGGGCTTCATTTTCCCTTGCGGTGTCCGGAAGCGAATTCCTCGATCTTCCTGGTTGGCCCCGACACGATCAGGAGGTCGGCCGCGCGGATCCGGGTCGCCGGCAGCGCGTGCTGGAAGTCTTCGTTGGCACGCTTGACGCCAACGATCGTGACGCCGAAACGCGAGCGCACGTGGGCTTCGGCCAGGGTCAGGTCGTGGGTGCCGGCCGGCGCATGGATCTTGGCGATGGCAAAACCGTCTTCGAACTCGATGAAGTCCATCATGCGTCCGGTAATCAGATGCGCAACGCGCATTCCCATGTCGGCCTCCGGGAAGATGACATGGTGGGCGCCGATGCGCTGTGCGATCTGCCCATGCTCGGGCGACATCGCCTTGACCCAGATGTCCTTGATGCCCAGCTCCGTCAACACCATCAAGCTCATCAGGCTGGCGGCAAGGTCCGAGCCGATGGCAACGATCGCGTGCGAGAAATCGGCCACGCCGAGTTGCAGCATGACATTCTCATTGGTCGAGTCGGCCTGCACCGCATGGGTCAGGCGGTCGCCCCATACCTGGACCAGGTCTTCCTTGCGGTCGATTCCCATCACGTCGTGGCCGAGGCGCACGAGGGACTGCGCAACCGCACCCCCGAAGCGCCCGAGGCCGATAACCACGACACTATCGCTGGCGGAAAATGCAAACTGCTCTGTGAAAATTCTACCCAACAATTGGATGCTCCTCGGGATAGCGGTAGGGCATGCGCCGCTCACCCATGACCAGCGACGTGGCCAGAGTGATCGTGCCTACCCTGCCAAAAAACATTAATAGCAGCAAAACCAGCTGGCCCGCCACGGGCAATTGCGCGGTGATGCCTGTGGACAGGCCAGCTGTGCTGAAGGCCGCGATGACTTCGAAAATGATCTGGTCGGTCGGGAAATCTGTCATGCGCAGCAAGGCCAGGGTACCCAGCACGATCAGGATGCTGCCGATGACCAGTACCGTCACCGCCTGGCGCTGGGCCGATGCGCCGACCCGGCGGCCGAACGCTTCGGTATCGCTGTGGCCTCTGGCCTCGGCCACCACCAGCAGGAACAGCACCGCGACGGTTGCCACCTTGACGCCGCCGGCGGTGCTGGCGCTGCCGCCGCCGATGAACATCAGGAGGTAGTGCAGCGCCCAGGTTTCCTGGGTCAGGGCGGCAATGTCGACCGTGTTGAAGCCGGAGGTGCGGGCCGCGGCCGAGATGAAGAAACTGTTCAGGATTTTCTCGCCCGCCCCGAGTGGCCCCAGCGTGCGGGGATTGCCCCACTCGAACAACAGGACCGCGACGAAGCCGGCCAGCAGCAGCACCAGCGTTCCGGCCAGGGTCAGCTTGGTATGCAGCGACCAGTGGCGCGGATCGCGCAGGCGCATGCGCAGGTCGTGCAGCACAGGAAAGCCGATCCCGCCCAGGATGAAACCGAGCAGGATTGGGAGCAGGATCAGGGCGTCGCCGGCATAGCGGGTCAGGCTGTCCGGGTGGATCGAGAAGCCGGCGTTGTTGAACGCCGAAACCGCGTGGAACAGGCCCGACCACGCCGCGTCCCGCCATGCCAGTCCGTGCCCCAGGCCCAGGCGCAGGGTCAGCACCAGCGCGATCGCGGACTGGCAGGCCAGCGTCATGTAGAGCACCAGCCTGGCCACGCTGTGCACGTCGCCCAGGCCGAGCGAACGGGTTTCGGTCTGGGTCATCAGGCGGGTGCGCAGCCGCGCCGAGCGGTTGACCATCAGGCCCAGCAAGGTTGCCGCGGTCATCATGCCGAAGCCGCCGATCTGGAACAGCAGCATGATGATCACCTGCCCGAAGGTCGACCAGTAGGTGCCGGTATCGACGGTGACCAGGCCGGTGACGCACACCGCCGAGACCGAAGTGAAGAACGCCACCAGCAGCGGCGCACCCGCCCCCCCGGGACGCGCCTGGGGCAGCATCAGCAGCAGCGCGCCCAGCACGATCACCGCCAGGAAGCTCAGGGTGACGGCGCGTGCCGGATGGAGGATTGCGTGCATGTCAGCGCTGCTGCCGTCCCACGCGCAACGGGGCGTCGTCGAAGTCCAGGGTGTCGGTGTCGGGATCGGAGGGCAATGGCGCCCCGAGGAACTTCAGCCACGCGAACCCGATCATGCCGGCCACCAGCGACGCCAGCAGGATCGCCATCTTCGACCCGTTGATCACGTCGGCCTGCCCGGTGAAAGCGAGATTGGTAATGAAGATCGACATCGTGAACCCGATGCCGCCGAGCAGTCCCGCGCCCAGCACATGGCGCCAGGCCAGGTCGAGCGGCAGGCGGCACAGCCCCAGCATCACCGCTGCCAGGCTGAACAGGACGATGCCGGCCGGCTTGCCCAGCACCAGTCCGATCAGGATGCCGAGGCTGTTCTGCGACAGCAGGTCCTGGGCCCAGCCGGCGCCGATCACGATCCCGGTATTGGCAAGCGCGAACACCGGCAGGATCAGGAAGGCGACCGGCTTGTGCAGCACGGCTTCGAGCCTGTGGGACGGCGATGCCACATCGTCCTCGAGGCTGGAAAAGGGAATGGTAAAGGCAAGCAGGACGCCGGCGATGGTCGCGTGCACGCCCGACTTGAGCATCAGGAACCACAGCAGGGCGCCGCCCAGCAGGTAGGGCCACAGGGACATCACGCGCAGCAGGCGGTTCATGGCCAGCAGGCCGGCGAACACTGCAAGTGCCCCGCCCAGGTAGGACCATGACAGCTCGGCGGTATAGAACACGGCGATGACGATGATGGCGCCCAGGTCGTCCATCACCGCCAGCGCGGTCAGGAAGATCTTCAGCGAGGCCGGCACGCGGCTGCCGAGCAGGGCCAGCACGCCGAGCGCAAACGCGATATCGGTCGCCATCGGGATGCCGATCCCGGCCTGGGTCGGGCTTGCGCGGTTGAGCATGAAGTGGATCAGTGCCGGGATGGCGATGCCGCCGGCCGCGGCCACGATCGGCAGGATCGCATTGCGGGGATCGGACAATTCGCCGTTCTGCAGTTCGCGCTCGAGCTCCAGGCCGATCAGCAGGAAGAACACCGCCATCAGCGCGTCGTTGACCCAGTGCTCGATCGACAGGCCGGCGACATACTGCTGCCAGAACCCGAGCCACGCGCTCCCCATCGGGGAATTGGCCAGGGCCAGCGAGGCGGCCGTGCAGGCGATGAGGACGATGCCGCCGGACTTGCCGGACGCGGCGAACTGCTTGAAGGTAGTGGAGAGGCGCTTTTCAATACGCATTGCGGCCCCCCCGAATCGAAGGGGCGGGAGCGGCGACGGCGAGTTGTGGTGTCATGGGCATGGACGTGATGGTGGCCGCGTGGCGGCCCGACCATCGCGCATCCTGCCGTACCGGCATGGTACGAACACCCAGCCGTTATTGTAACTGTTTCATGTCTGCATGGCCACACACGCCGGGCCGCGTCCTCCTACTCCGCGTCGGCTTCGTTCTTCATGGCCACGAAGTCGCGCTCGAACATCGCATGCAGCTCTTCGCGCGCACGGGTCGCCATCGACGCGTACTGCTGGCGGTCCTTGTAATAGGGGTAGATATCGAGCACGCTCTTGAGGTTGTGCTCGCGAAAGCGCATCGCGGCCTGGCGCGCCAGGTAGGCGCCGAAGCCCAGTTCTTCCATCACGCGCCGGCCCAGCATCAGCGCCGCCTCGAAGGTCTCGCGCTCGATCACGGTCACGCCCAGGTCCATCAGCTGGTAGTAGTGCGTCACGTTGCGGGCCCGGGCCAGGATCGGCAGGTCCGGGAACTCGGCGCGCACCGCGGCGGCCAGCTTCAGGCTGTCGTCGATGCCGTCGATCGACAGCACCAGCGCACGCGCGTGGGCCGCGCCCGCCGCGTGCAGCAGGTCGGTGCGGGTGGCGTCGCCGTAGAACACCTTGAAGCCGAACTCGCGCAGCGTGTCGATCTGGTCGGGATCATGGTCCAGCATCGTCAGCGGCACCTGGTTGGCGTGCAGCAGGCGCCCGACGATCTGGCCGAAGCGCCCGAAGCCGGCGATGATCACGTGGCCCTGGTTGGCGTCGATGGTGTCGGCCTCGCGCCGCTTGCGGCTTTGCCAGCGCGGTTCCAGCACCCGGTCGTAGAGGATGAGCAGCAGCGGCGTGGCCATCATCGACAGCGCCACCACCAGCACCAGCATCGAGGCGGTGTCGGCATCGAACACGCGCGCGGTGGCGGACGCGCCGAACACCACGAAGGCGAACTCGCCGCCTTGCGAGAGCAGGAAGGCGAACAGCACGCGCTGGCGCCCGCGCATGCCGAACGGGCGCGCCAGCAGCCACAGCACCGCCAGCTTGATGGACAGGAAAATGCCGGCCATCAGCACGATGCGCCAGGGCTGGGCCAGGAACACGCCGAAATCGACCGACATGCCCACCGCGATGAAGAACAGTCCGAGCAGCAGGCCCTTGAACGGTTCGAGGTCGGCCTCGAGCGCGTGGCGGTATTCCGAATCGGCCAGCAGCACGCCGGCCATGAAGGCGCCGAGCGCCATCGACATGTTCACCCAGGCCATCAGGAGCGAGATCGAGATGATCAGCAGCAGGGCAAAAGCGGTGAAGATCTCGCGCATGCCGGTGCGCGCGATGAAACGCAGCACCGGGCGGATCAGGAAGCGCCCGGCCAGCACCAGACCGGCGATCACGGCCACGGCCTTGAGCACGCCCATCCAGCCGGCGTCCGCATGCGAATCGGGCATGCCCAGCACCGGCACCAGCGCGATCATCGGGATCGCGGCGATGTCCTGGAACAGCAGGATCGAAAAGCCGGCCTGGCCGGCCGGGGTCGGGAGCAGGTTGCGTTCCTGCATGGTGGTCAGCGCGATCGCGGTGGACGACAGCGACAGGCCGAGGGCCGCGATGAGGGCGGTCTTCCAGCCGACGCCGGCCAGGACCGCGGCCAGCAGCAGCAGGCCCGTGACGCCCGCTACCTGCGCCGCGCCCCAGCCGAAGATCGAGCGGCGCAGCGACCACAGGCGGCGCGGCTCGAGCTCCAGGCCGATCACGAACAGCAGCAGCACCACGCCGAACTCGGAAAAATGCAGGATGGTCTCGACTTCGCGGATCAGGCCCAGGCCCCAGGGGCCGATCGCGATCCCCGCCAGCAGGTAGCCAAGCACCGCGCCCAGGCCAAGCCGCTTGGCGACGGGGACCGCGATCACGGCTGCGGCCAGGTACACCAGGGCGTTGATCAGGAGGCTATGCTCCATGGCCGCCTCCCGTGGTGGTGGCGATGCCGGCGGTGGCGGCCAGTTGCGCGCGCAGCGCCGCGGCATGATTGGTGGCGGCCTCGGCGCCGCCCGCATCGGCGCCGTAGAACACGTGCGGGGGCAGCCAGGCCATGCCGCAAGCCCGGGCGGTCTGTTCGATCGGCGCCAGGAAGTCGGCCAGCGGCCGGCCGTGCAGGCCGCCGGTCTGGTAATCGGCGGCCGAGCTGTTGCAGGCCACCGCCACGAAAGCGGTCTTGCCATGCAGGCGGCCCGGCTGCCCGGCCGCCCACTCGGGCTTGAACACCGTGTCGAACCATTCCTTGAGCAGCGAAGGCATGGCGTACCAGCCAAGCTGGAACAGGAACACGACTACAGGCGCGGCCTTGAGCAGTTCGCGCTCGCGCCGCACGTCGATGTAGAAGTCGGGGTACAGCTGGTACAGGTCCTGCACCCGCACGCCGGGCAGGCTGGCGACGGCGCCGGCCACCTGGCGGCTGATGCGCGAACGGTGCAGCGAAGGGTCGGCGAAGACGACCAGGGCGCGGAGATCGGGAGTCATGGAAGGGTCGTGTTGGAGACCGGGAGATTGTACCTTGCGAAAATGGAACTGTTGGCCTGCCGTGCGTAATGACGGTGTGTGTGGCGGTATCATAGTCGGCGACCAAGCACTACAATTGCAATTCTATAAACGAACCAGGGCCGGCATGGCGCTTCCCGATACGGCACGGTCCCGGCGTTTCGCCCTTGGCGACGGCGACCTGGGCAAACTCATCGACGAGTTCGACTGGAGCACCACCGCGCTGGGGCCGGTCGAGCACTGGCCGCCCGTCATCTGTAACACGGTGGGCCTGATCCTGCGCTCGCCGGTGCCGATGGTCACCCTGTGGGGCCAGGACGGCGTCATGATCTACAACGATGCCTACCGCGGCATAGCCGGCTGGGGCCATCCCGGGCTGCTCGGCGCACCGGTGCGCCAGGGCTGGTCCGAGATCGTGGAATTCAACGATCACATGATGAGCGTGGTGCTGGCCGGCGGCACCTTGTCCTACCGCGACCAGGAGCTGGCCCTGGGCAGCGCCGGCCAGTCCGCACAGCAGTGGTTCAACCTCGACTATTCCCCGATCGTCGACGAGGCGGGCAAGGTGGCCGGCGTGGTCGCCATCGTGGTCGAGACGACGGCGCGGGTGTGCGCCGAGCGCGCACTGGCGGCGAGCGACATGCGGTTACGCAGCTTCGCCCAGGCGATGCCGCACCAGGTCTGGGCGGCCGACGCGAGCGGCGCGCTGGACTGGTTCCGGTTGAGCATGGCGTGGTGCTGGGCCGTGTTCTTCTGTTCCTCGATGTCGGTATTGGTGCCGATCCAGCCGCTCACCCTGCCCTCGGCGTCGCGCAGGGGCACGGCGCGCTTCAGGTGCCAGCGGTAGCTGCCGTCGGCGCGGCGCAGCCGCACCTCCACCTCGAACGGGGCGCCCGTCGCGAGCGACTCGGTCCAGCGGCTCCGGACCAGGTGCAGGTCGGCCTACGGCTTTGCCCGCCAGTCGGGCGGCCACCTGGCCATCGACAGCGAGCCGGGCCGGGGCACCGTGGTCCGGGTCTATTTGCCTCGCAGCATGGCCGAAGAGGGCAGCGTGCCGAGGGCCTGATCCTACAGCCTGTGCGGGCGCGGGCCTATTCGTGCGCGCCCCGGGCGGGGCTATCATGGCTTCCTGTCTAGATAAAGAAGGAGGCCAGCATGTCGATGCAAAACGAAGGCAAGGACACCAAGGGTCGCACCTACGACCAGACCACCAAGGGCGGCAGCGGCAGCGCCGCCAGCATGGGCACGGGCGGCACCGGCGACGCCGGTTCCATGGGCGGCAAGGGCGCCGACCAGGGCAGCCGGCAGTCGGCCAGCCGGACCGACGACCTGCTTGCGGGCGACACCACCGACCAGGAAGCCGAGCAGGCGTTCAGCGGCGGCAGCAAGTCGGGGGAAGTGCGCACCGGGATGGAGGGGATCGGTAAGGCTGGTGGACGGGAATCGCCGCCGCGCAAGCCTTGAGACCGCGCGAAGCATACCAGCAGGGTGGCCGGCTTCGCCGGCCGCGCGTTCAAGCGTCGCCAGGGTTGCCACGGCGTTCGCTTTGGTCGCACGCGCGGTCGGCGGAGCCGACCACGGTAAAATCCCGCCCGGCGGCGAGCCGGTACAGCACATGGCGCGACAGCGGATGCCCGGGCGCCAGCGCCGGGTGCTCGAACGCGCCGCCCGCATCTTCCCGCATGCCCAGCTTCTCCATCACCGCACGCGAACGCAGGTTGGCCGAGACGGTGAAGGACACGATCTCGTCGAGCCGTACATCCCCGAAACCGAAGCCGATACAGGCGCGCGCCGCCTCGATCGCATAGCCCTTGCCCCAGTGCGGCGCCGCCAGGCGCCAGCCGATGTCGGTGCAGGGCGCGATTGGCAGGCCGGCGTCATGGCGCTTCAGGCCCGTAAACCCCACCAGTTCCCCGCTGTCTGCCAGTGTGAGTGCGAAGTAGCAGGCGCCGCTGGCGTCGAACAGCGCCTGCTGCGCGGCGACGAAGTCCACCGCCTGCGCCATCGTGGGAGGTGCGGGCAGGAAGGCGGTGACGCGCGGATCCTGGTTCAGTTCCCAGAACGCCTGCGCGTCGGCGGTGTCCCAGGTGCGCAGGACCAGCCGCGCGCTGCGGATCACGTCCATACGGTCCCTTTGTTGACACTCTGCATTGTCAAAGTCTTCATGGCAAGTTTCTGTGTAGAATGTAACGATGAAAGCACAGCTCACCACCAGCAGCCGGTCCTACCGTGGCCTGTCCCAGGAAGCGCGGCGCGCCGATCGCCGCGCGCGCCTGGTCGCCGCCGCCATCGCCGTGTACGGCGAGCGTGGCTACCACCAGGCCACCGTCAAGGCGGTGTGCGACGCCGCCGGCCTGACCGAGCGCTATTTCTACGAGTCGTTCGCCAACAGCGAAGCCTTGCTGATCGACTCGTTCGACGCCGTGGTGCACTCGGTGCTGGGGCAGATCACCCGCGCCGCCCAGGACGCCGGGCGCGGGCGAATCACCCGCTCGCGCGCCATGCTGCACGCCTATTTCGAGTCGCTGCAGAACGAGCCGCAGTCGGCGCGCGTGTTCCTGGTCGAGATCCGTGGCGTGAGCCGGGCGGTGGACCAGGCCTTCGACGGCGCGCTGCGGGCGATCGGGCGCGAAGTGGCGCGCATCGTGGCGCCGCCCGGAGTACCCGAGAACGCACTGCTGCAGGCCGGCGTGGTCGGCGGCGTGATCCACATCGCGCTGCGCTGGATCGAGGACGGCTACCGTCCCGGCATCGACACCGTGGTCGATTCGGCGCTGCGCCTTGGTACCGTGCTGGCCTCGGCGTCGCGGCGCCGGACCACCCCGGCGCCGCGCTAGCGGCGCTGTTAGCCGGCGGGAGTGACGATCGGCAGCTCCAGTTCGTCGATGGTCGCCTTGATGATGGCTTCGAAGGCCACCAGGTCGGTCTTCGCATCGACCTGGGCCAGCATCCGGCGCGCCAGTTCATTGGCGCGGGTGCCGTTGTAGGCCAGGACTGTCGATACGCGCAGGCTCATCTGGCGATAGAAGCTGGCCGATACCGCCAGCTTGTTGCGCACCGCCACGGCATCGTCGCCCTGCGCCCCGAGCATGATCGACATCGCCGCTTCGGCGCGCGAGATCTGTCCGTTGTCGATCGCATTGGTCCACCAGGCCAGGCCCGGGAGGTCGGCGCTGCGGTTGAACAGGTTGCGGTACACCCCATCGAGGAACATCGGGGTATTTCCGGGATATAGCTGCTGCGATTCGGCGCTGTTCGAGAACGCATCGAACACCTGGCGCACCCCCGCATTCCAGCGGTACTGCGCCGCCAGCGCGGCGGGTTCGGTCGGCGCCCGTGACAGCTTGAACTGGCGGTCCCAGAACACCATTCCGCCGACATCGGCCGGCCGGCCGAAGTAGGCGACATAGAGATGCTGGAGCGCGGCGGCGTATTCTTCGGCGGCCTGCGCTTCGGCCGTGACGGTCGCGGCGCTGCGGCTTGCCGACTGGGCGCCGGCCCGGGTATCGACGGCGTCGCCGCCGCAGCCGGACAGGACGAGGGCGCATGCGGTGCATACCGCCGCGGCGTGAAGGTAGCGGGTGCGGGACTGGGTCATCGTGTTCTCCCTGTTGTTGTCTCAGCTGTAAGTATAAGCTTGCGGGATTGCCATGGCGCACCCCACGCGTGGTGGGACTAAAAAAAGCCCGGCCAGGCCGTAATGCCGTTCAGTTAAGACTGAACGGCATTTTTATTTTGTCGTTGTAAACGTTCCGCATCGCTGTTAACCTTCGTCGCCATGTTCGACGACACCCTCCATTTCCTGGCAAATCAACTCGAGTCTCCCGATTGGGCAAGGCTGGGCGAGCATTTGCCGTATGAATGGGTCGAGCAGGCGGTCCTGAGCACGGAAGCGACGAGCATCCGACATCGACGCTTGCCTGCCGAGCAGGTGGTATGGCTTATGGTGGCCCTAGCTTTGTACAGGCACAAATCGATCAGCGAAGTGCTGGACGATCTCGGCTTGGCGATACCGGATTCACAGACGCCATTCGTCAGCAAGAGCGCTGCG
>NZ_FOLD01000039.1 GCF_900112225.1 Massilia yuzhufengensis
TGACCGAAGTCACTGGCACCTTCATCAAACGCCCACACTTATCGACTGTTGATTGTTAAAGAACGGTATTCGGTACTGCCTTGCTGTATCTGGCGAAGCGTTGTGTTCGTCAGCAGCAGAGAAGTGAGATTATGCAGTGTTTCGCTTAACTCGTCAACCCCTCGTTCGCTTCGTTGCAGATTTTCACTGCAGCCTTGTCTTCGTAAGCACTTGATTACGTTAACATTTTTCGGCCAAGACCGAAGCGGACGCGAACTATAGCAAACCGCAGTGCACTCGCGCAAGGCCCTCGGCTGTGAATTTTCACAACAGCCAGTCGATGGGCAGAAGGGACAGCACCCGCACGCCAGCGCGCTTCCATATCGTGGTGCCCGGCTCCTGCTCATGGCGCAGCAGCTTGCCGCCCGAACGCTCCAGCCAATAGAGCTTGCCTTCCTTGTCCAGGCGGACTTCGTAGGCAGTATCAGGCATGTCTTCACCCAAGGTGCGGTCGAGCTGGCCGGCCAGGGCCGGGCTGTCGATCACCAGGCCCATCTCGGTGTTCAGGTCGATTGAGCGCCGGTCCATGTTGAATGAGCCAATATAGACGCTGCGCCCGTCGACGCCGAAGGTCTTCGCATGCAGGCTCGATGCGGAGCTACCGAAACGCCCCTTCCCTGCCGCAGGCAATTCAGGCCCCCACCTGCGGCGCAGCTCGAACAGCGCTACCCCGGAGGCGGCCAGTTCGCGCCGCCATTTGGCATACCCTGCATGTACCGCTGCGACGTCGGTCGCTTCCAGCGAATTGGTGAGTATCCTCACCTTCACGCCGCGGCGGGCGAAGTCGCCCAGCGTTTCCACGGTATCCCGGGTCGGCACAAAATACGGGGAAACGATGTCGAGCTGGCGTTCCGGCTCTCCCAGCAGTTTGCGCAGGCCGACTGCCATCCTGGAGTCCGGATGGGCTTCACCCAACACCTTGCCTGGATCGTCGCTCACCAGGCGGGTGATACTCCATTCCAGCGGTAGCCGGCGCCTTGCCAACTGCTCGGCGAATGGCGAAGAACGGATGGCCTCCAGGTAGCGCTGCGCGCCCTCCTGCCGGCGCAGGCCGGCGGCGCGTTCCGCGAAGACGCCCGGGGCCTCCGCATCCTCCGGACTGACCAGTGCCGTGACCGGATAGGCCGATACGCTGTTCCAGTAGCGATCGAAGTCCTGCGACACCGCGCGCACCGCCGGCCCGACCGCCAGCACGTCGAGGTCGACGAACAGCATGTCGCCTGCTGCACCGAAGTATTCGTCGCCGATATTGCGGCCCCCGACGATCGTCGCCTGGTTGTCGGCCGTGAAGGATTTGTTGTGCATGCGGCGGTTGAGCCGGCTGAATTCGGTCAGGTAACCAAGCGCACGCCACCGGCGCATGCCGAAGGGATTGAACAGGCGCACCTCGACATTCGGTTCGCGGTCGAGGGCAGCGAGAACCGGGTCGAGGCCGGCGGTATTGTTATCGTCCAGCAGGAGACGGACCCGGACGCCGCGCGCCGCGGCACTGCGCAGCGCGTCCAGCATCAGCGTGCCGGTCAGGTCGTTGCGCCATATATAGTACTGGACGTCGAGACTACGCTGCGCATGGTGGGCGAGCAGCACGCGGGCCGCGAAGGCGTCGCGCCCGTCGATCAGCGGAAGCACCCCGGATCGCCCGGGATACGCGGCCGCCAGCGGGGCGATGGCCTGCCCCATCTGCGTGGCCTCGGTGCCGGCCAGCGCCACCGTAGCCGTGCGCTGGCCCAGCGGCGGCAGCGAGGTGCAGCCAAAGGCGGCGACGGCGACGGCCACGAGCACCGCCGCTCCCGCCACTCCCTGACGCAGCGCCGCCGCCCGCATCTTACATACCTTCGAAGTTCGGCTTGCGCTTCTCGAGGAAGGCCGACATGCCTTCTTTCTGGGCAGGCGTACCGAAGCCGGCGTGGAAGTAGCGGCGCTCGTAGCGCACGCCTTCGTTCAGCGGCACCTGGTAGGCCTGGTTGACGCAATCCTTGATCTGCATGGCGACCGACACCGGCATCTCGGCGATGCTTTGCGCGACCTTGATCGCCTCTTCCATCACGCTGTCGGCCGGATACACGCGCGACACCAGCCCGGTGCGCTCCGCTTCCGCCGCGTCGATCATGCGGGTGGTGAGCAGCATGTCCATCGCCTTCGACTTCGAGATCGCACGCGGCAGGCGCTGGGTGCCGCCAGCGCCAGGCGTCACGCCGACCTTGATCTCAGGCTGGCCGAATTTGGCGTTATCCGCGGCGATCAGGAAGTCGCACATCATCGCCAGTTCGCAGCCGCCGCCCAGGCAGTAGCCCGACACCACGCCGACCACGGGCTTGCGGATGTCCAGGATGTGTTCCCAATTGCGTCCAATGTAGTTGCCCGGGTAGGTGTCGGCCGTGTAGGTGTAGTTCGCCATGGCGGCGATATCCGCGCCTGCGGCAAAGGCCTTGTCGCTGCCGGTCAGGACGATGACGTTCACCCCTTTGTCGGCGTCGAAGCTGCGCAGCGCGTCGCCCAGTTCATTCATCATGTTGTCGTTGAGCGCGTTCATCGCCTTTGGACGGTTCAGGCGAATGACGACGACCTTGCCGTGGTTTTCGATCAGCAGATCTGCATATTCCATGTGAGTTCCCTTGTGAGGTTGGACGGATGGCGGGAATTGTAACGTCTTGCGCCCATCCGAACACAGGTATCATTATTCGATCAGCAATATTCTGCGCGAGAACACCATTCCTTCGTTCGGTAACAAGTGGCTCCAGCAGCGCATCCCCGCCGGCTCGGTGATGCGCGACCCCGATTTCCGCCGCTTCTGGTTCAGCAGCATCCTGGCCCAGTTCGGCGCCCAGGTCACCCAGCTGGCCCTGCCGATCTGCGCGGTGCTGTTCCTGCACGCGACCCCGGCGCAGATGGGCATCCTGGCCGCCTTCGAATCCCTTCCCTTCCTGCTGTTCGGCCTGCCCTCCGGCGTGCTGCTCGAGCGCAACCGGCGCCTGCCGATCCTCATGTGCAGCGATGCGATGGTGGCGACTGCCCTGGCGACGGTCCCGCTGGCATGGTGGTTCGATGCGCTGAACATGCCCTGGCTGTATGCAGTCGGCTTCGTGATCGGCGCCGGGCATGTGGTGGGCGGCAGCGCGGAACAGGTCTTCCTCACCTTCCTCGTCGGGCGCGACGGCCTGGTGGATGCCCAGGCGAAGTTCGCCGCGACCGAATCGGGCGCACGCGTGCTCGGCCCCGGCATGGCGGGCGGGCTGGTGCAGCTGCTGGGCGCGCCGGTGGCCATCCTGTGCAATGTGGCTGGCTTCGTGGTGTCGCTGCTGAACCTGCGCCGCATCCGCGCCCGCGAGCCGCAACCGCCGCCGTCCCACACCCACCCGCTGCGCGACATCCAGGAAGGCCTGGCCTTCGTGTGGAACCAGCCGCTGCTGCGCACCCTGGCCTGGGTGTCAGCCTGCTGGCACCTGCTGTTCTACGGCTTCACGGCCCTGCACGTCCTGTTCGCCACCCGCGTGCTGGGCATGACTGCCGGGACCATGGGGATGGCGAACATGCTGGGCGGGCTCGGTGTGCTGGCGGCGTCGCTGCTGGTCAAGCCGCTGTCGCGCCGTTTCGGCACCGGCGGCGGGATCCTCATCGGACTATGCGTGTCGGCGCTGGGGTTTGCGCTGGTGCCGGCCGTTCCACCCTCGCTGTTCGGCAGCGCCGGGTGGACCCTGGCGGCCTACGCGGTGGTGGTGTTCTGGATCGACTGCGGCGCGACGCTGTTCTTCGTGCCCTACATCGCCCTGCGCCAGCGCGTGACGCCCGACGCGGTGCTGGGGCGGATGGTGGCGACGATGCGCGCGCTTACCGTGGCGGCGGCGCCGCTCGGCGCCCTGCTGGCAGGCGCGCTGGGCGAAGGCTTGGGCGTGCGCGCGGGATTGGGCTGCATCGCCGCCGGCGCCGTGCTGCTGGCGGCGGGTGGCGTGTTCGGCACCCGCCTTCGTGAAGCCAAGGAGTAGTTACGGCGCCGGACGCGGCATCAACACCCAGATCGTGCCGCGCTGCTTCATCTTGCCCGCCCGGTCCATCGCGTCGGGCCCGAAACCATAGAAGAAGTCGGCCCGCACCGCGCCGCGGATCGCGCCGCCGGTGTCCTGCGCCATCATCAGGCGCTGCATCGGGACCTCGCTGCCGGCCTCCGTGGTGGCCAGGAACAGCGGCGCGCCCAGTGGCACGAAGGCCGGGTCGGTCGCCACCGAGCGGCCCGGGGTGAGCGGCACACCTTGCGCGCCCTTCGGGCCGAGCGAGGGATCGGGCAGCTTCTCTTCGCGGAAGAAGATATAGCTGGCGTTGGCGTTGAACAGCTCCTGGCGGCGCGTGGGGTTGGCGGCGATCCAGGCTCGGATGCCCTGCGCGGTGGCCTGTTCGGCCGTGAGTTCGCCCTGCTCGATCAGCCAGCGACCAATCGCTTTATACGGATGGCCGTTCTGGTCGGCATAGGCCACGCGCACGGTTTCGCCGGTATCGAGCTGCACCCGGCCCGAACCCTGCACCTCGAGGAAGAAGGCTTCCACCGCGTCGTTCACCCACAGCAGCTCCTTGCCCGCGAACGGTGCGCGCGCGATCTCGGCGCGGCTGCTGTACGGGACCACGGTCTTGCCCGACAGGCGCCCGCGCAGGCGCATGCCCTTCAGTTGCGGGTAGACGCTGCCCAGGTCCACCGTGAGCAGGTCGGGCGGTACGCGGTAGAGCGGGGTCTGGTAGGCACCGGCGCGCTTGCGCGAGCCGTACAGCATCGCCTCGTAGTAGCCGGTGATGAGGCCGGTGTCGGCCCCGTCGGCGCTGCGCATCAGATTCGGCACAAAATATGCCTCGAAGAAGCGGCGCACCGCTGCGCCATCTTGTGCGTCGATGCTGCGCGCCGCCGTGCAGGCGGCTTTCCAGTCGGCCTTGGTGATGAGCACCCGGCACGATTGCGTGAACGCCGGCCAGGCCTGGCGCAGGTCGTCCTGCTGCCAGCCCGGCAAGGCGCTGAAGGTGGTCGGGGTCATCAGCGGCGTGGGCGCCGGCGGCACCGGGGCCGCTGGCTGCTCGGGCACGTAGACCGGGCCGACCGGCGGCGGCATGCGCACCGGCTCGGCGGGCCTGGCCGCCGGGGCTTGTGGCGGCGTGGTCGAGCAGCCCGCCAAAAAGGCGACGAGGGCAAGCGAAGCGGTTACACTGCGGCGTGTCGAATGCATGGGAAACCGTATATGTGGATCTTGATGGTGGAAGCCGGCGTGGCCATGTTCCTGCTCGTGTTTATCGTCTGGTGGACCATGTTCGCCGGGCGCACGGACGCGCAGGATGACCCGGCGCACAAGGACGGCGACGACCAGCAGTAGATCAGTGCAGCGCGCCCGGCTGCGACAGGACGAACTCGGGAATCGGGACTTCGAAGCGGTGGCCGTCTTCGGCCACGCAGAAGTATTCGCCGTACATCGAGCCCTGCGCCGTGGCCGACTGGGTGCCGCTGGTGTATTCGAACTTCTCGCCCGGCTGCAGCAGCGGCTGGTGACCGACCACGCCCAGGCCGCGCACTTCCTGTACCTGGTTGGTGGCGTCGGTGATGACCCAGTGGCGCGAGATCAGCTGGGCGGCGACGGTGCCGGTGTTCTGGATCGTGATGGTGTAGCTGAACACGTACTGGTCCCGGTCCGGGTCGGACTGCTCCGCCTGGTACTGGGTCCGGACGGTGACAGCGAATTGATAGGCGGGCATCTGCATTCCTTGCGTGATCGACAACATTGACCGGCGCGGCGGCCGGCGCGCCATGTGTGGCGCAAATGGCAATCATACCGCGCAGCGCCGGTTCGCGCCGTCCGCTGGCTGCGCCTGCGCCCCTCCTCGGCGTAAAATAGCGGCTTCCTTGACCAGCATGGCCATCACATGACCACCTACCGCATCGCTCCCAGCATCCTGTCCGCCGATTTCGCCCGCCTGGGCGAGGAAGTGCGCAATGTCGTCGCCGCCGGCGCCGACATCATCCACTTCGACGTCATGGACAACCACTACGTCCCGAACCTGACCATCGGCCCGCTGGTGTGCCAGGCGATCCGCCCGCACGTGCAGGTGCCGATCGACGTACACCTGATGGTCAAGCCGGTCGACCGCATCATCCCCGATTTCGCCAAGGCCGGCGCCAACATCATCACCTTCCATCCGGAAGCCTCGGACCACATCGACCGCACCCTGCAGCTGATCCGCGACCACGGCTGCAAGGCCGGCCTGGTGTTCAACCCGCACACGCCGATGCACTACCTCGAACACGTGATGGACAAGATCGACATGATCCTCATCATGTCGGTCAACCCGGGCTTCGGCGGCCAGTCCTTCATCCCGCAGGCACTGAAGAAGATCGCGATCGCGCGCCGCATGATCGACGAATCGGGCCGCGACATCATGCTGGAAGTCGATGGCGGCATCAAGGCCGACAACATCGCCGCGGCAGCTGCTGCAGGCGCCGACACCTTCGTCGCCGGTTCGGCCATCTTCGGCAAACCGGACTACAAGGGCGTGATCGACGAGATGCGCGCCCAGCTGGCGACGGTCGGCAAGTAATGCGGGCCGGCGCAGCGGCCATCCGGGCCGCCATCATCGACCTGGACGGCACCATGCTCGACACGGTGCCCGACTTCGAGGCGGCCCTGAACGGCATGCGCGCCGACCTGGGATTGAAGCCCATCACGCAGGCGACCATCAAGCCGCTGGTGGGCAAGGGCTCGGAAAAGCTGGTGCGCGACGCGCTGCTGCTCGATTGGGACGCGGCGCGCGTGGACGCGGCGTTTGACGACGCACTGGCCGGCTACCAGCGCCACTACCTCGCCATCAACGGCGACCGCGCCACGCTGTTCGACGGCGTGCTCGAAGGTCTGGCCGCCATGAAGGCGCAGGGCTTGCGCCTGGCCTGCGTGACCAACAAGCCTGTTGCGTTTACTACACCGCTACTCGTCCAGAAGGGACTGGCGCCGTGGTTCGAGCTGGTTTATGGCGGTGATTCGTTCATGAAAAAGAAGCCGGACCCGATGCCGCTGCTGGCCGTGTGCAGCGCCTTCGACTTGGCCCCAATCAGCGTGGTGGCGATCGGCGACTCGTCCAACGATGCCGAAGCGGCGCGCGCCGCGGGCTGTTATGTGCTCACCGTGCCATATGGTTATAACCACGGACGGCCTATACAAGAAATTAATTCCGATGGTATAGTAAGTTCGCTGCTCGAAGCAGCGCAGCTGATCGCTGAACACAATCGCACCTCGACCTAACTTACATAACCATGTTTTTCACCAAAAAACACACTGTCAACCAGACCGGCGCCCTTGAGGCCTGGCTGTGGCGACGCTGGCAATCCTGGGCTAACTGACCCGCGTTGATTGCTGCCGGACGCCTTCGTCCTGCAGGTTTTTTGAACTGAACCACCGCCCTTCCCACATCCTGGGCGGACTGGAGAAAACATGACCGAACTCGAATTCAAGTCGCTGGCCAACCAGGGCTACAACCGCATCCCCTTGATCGCGGAAGCCTTCGCCGACCTGGAAACCCCGCTCACGCTCTACCTCAAGCTGGCCCAGTCCCAAAGCGCCGGCAAGAACACCTTCCTGCTCGAATCGGTGGTGGGCGGCGAGCGCTTCGGGCGCTACTCCTTCATCGGCCTGCCGGCATCGACCCTGGTGCGCAGCAGCGGCACCAGCACCGAAGTGGTGAAGCACGGCGAGGTCATTGAAACCCACGAGGGCAACCCGCTCGAATTCATCGAAGCCTACCAGTCGCGCTTCCGGGTCGCCCTGCGTCCCGGCCTGCCGCGCTTCTGCGGCGGCCTGGCCGGCTACTTCGGCTACGACACCGTGCGCCACATCGAGCACAAGCTGGCCCATAGCTGCCCGCCGGACGAACTCGGCCTGCCGGACATCCAGCTCATGCTCACCGAAGAACTGGCGGTGATCGACAACCTGTCGGGCAAGCTCTACCTCATCGTGTATGCCGACCCAGGCCAGCCCGAAGCCTTCGCGAAGGGCCGCCAGCGCCTGAAAGACCTGCGCGTGATGCTGCGCCGGAGCGTCGATGCGCCGGTGACCTCGAGCTCGGTGCGCACCGAGGCGGTGCGCCAGTTCAGCAAGGACGACTATTTGAAAGCGGTGGCGAAGGCCCACGACTACGTGATGGCCGGCGACCTGATGCAGGTACAGATCGGCCAGCGCATCCGCATGCCCTATGTCGATTCGCCGCTGTCGCTGTACCGCTCGCTGCGTTCGCTGAACCCGTCGCCCTACATGTACTACTACAACTTCGGCGACATGCAGATCGTCGGCGCCTCGCCGGAAATCCTGGTGCGCAACGAAACCTTGCCCGAAGGCGGCAAGAAAGTCACGCTGCGCCCGATCGCCGGCACCCGCCCGCGCGGCAATACGCCGGAACGCGATACCGAGCTGGCGGCCGAGCTGCTGTCCGACCCCAAGGAAATCGCCGAGCACGTGATGCTGATCGACCTGGCGCGCAACGACATCGGCCGCATCGCCGACACCGGCAGCGTGAAAGTCACCGACCGCCTGGTCATCGAAAAATATTCGCACGTGCAGCACATCGTCTCGAACGTGGAAGGCAAGCTGAAAGACGGCCTGTCGAACCTGGACGTGCTGCGCGCCACCTTCCCTGCCGGGACGCTCACTGGTGCGCCGAAAGTGCGCGCGATGGAAGTGATCGATGAACTCGAACCGGTCAAGCGCGGCATCTATGGCGGCGCCTGCGGCTACCTGTCCTTTGGCGGCGAGATGGACGTGGCGATCGCGATCCGCACCGGCGTGATCAAGGACGGCAACCTCTACGTGCAGGCCGCGGCCGGCATCGTGGCCGATTCGATCCCCGAGATGGAATGGCAGGAAACCGAAAACAAGGCACGCGCCGTGCTGCGCGCCGCCGAACAGGTGCAAGACGGCCTGGATGGGGAGTTCTGACATGCTGCTGATGATCGACAACTACGACTCGTTCACCTACAACATCGTCCAGTACCTGGGCGAGCTGGGCGAAGACGTGCACACGGTGCGCAACGACGAAATCACACTGGACGAGATCGCAGCGCTGGCGCCGGAGCGCATCTGCATCTCGCCCGGACCGAAGTCGCCCAAGGATGCCGGCATCTCGCTCGACATCCTGCGCGAATTCAAGGGCAAGCTGCCGATCCTGGGCGTGTGCCTGGGTCACCAGGCGATCGGCGAAGCGTTTGGCGGCAAGGTCATCCGCGCCAAGCAGGTCATGCACGGCAAGACCTCGCTGATCGCGCATACCGGCGAAGGCGTGTTCAAGGGCTTGCCGAGCCCATTTACCGTAATCCGCTACCACTCGCTGGCAATCGAGCGCTCGTCGCTGCCGTCCTGCCTGGAAGTGACGGCGTGGACCGACGACGGCGAGATCATGGGCGTGCGCCACAAGGAATACGACATCGAAGGGGTGCAGTTCCATCCCGAGTCGATCCTGTCGGAGCATGGGCATGCGTTGTTCAAGAATTTTCTCGCGCGCTGAGATTCATCCCCGCCTGCGTACACCGCTATCCTGAAGACCGTCGTTCCCGCGAAGGCGGGAACCCAATTTTGTGTGAACACCGGCCAGGTTCGACTCTGACGGTATGCAACGAACTTGGATTCCCGCCTGCGCGGGAATGACGGTGCAGGGGGGTGCGGGGCGAGGGACGCGTCAGCGACAAGCAAGCGACAAGCAAACTATCACCATACTGGACCCGCCATGCCGATCACCCCACAAGAAGCCCTGCTGCGCTGTATCGAACACCGCGAGATCTTCCACGACGAGATGCTGCACCTGTTCCGCCAGATCATGTCGGGCGAGATGTCGCCCACCATGGTGGCGGCGCTCACCATGGGCCTGCGCGTGAAGAAGGAAACCATCGGCGAGATCACCGCCGCCGCCCAGGTCATGCGTGAATTCTCGACCAAGGTGCCGATGGCCGACACCACCAAGCTGCTCGACATCGTCGGCACCGGCGGCGACGGCGCCCATACCTTCAACATCTCCAGCGCGGCGATGTTCGTGGCCGCCGCCGCCGGGGCGCGCGTGGCCAAGCATGGCGGGCGCAGCGTGTCGTCCTCCAGCGGCAGCGCCGACCTGATCGAAGCGCTGGGCGCGACCATCGACCTGAAGCCCGAGCAGATCGCGCAATCCATCGCGCAGACCGGCATCGGCTTCATGTTCGCCCCCAACCACCACGCGGCCATGAAGCACGTGGCGCCGGTGCGGCGCGAGCTGGGCGTGCGCAGCATCTTCAATATCCTGGGGCCGCTCACCAACCCGGCCGGCGCACCCAACATCCTGATGGGAGTATTCCACCCCGACCTGGTCGGCATCCAGGTGCGCGTGCTGCAGCGCCTCGGCGCCCAGCACGCGATGGTGGTCTGGGGCCGCGACAACATGGACGAAGTCTCGCTCGGCGCCGGCACCCTGGTGGGTGAACTGGTGAACGGCGAGATCCGCGAATACGAGATCCACCCGGAAGACTACGGCATGGCGATGATCTCGAGCCGCAACCTGAAAGTGGCCAATACCGCCGAATCGAAGCTGCGCGTGATCGAAGCGCTGCGCGGCGATCCCGGCCCCGCCACCGACATCGTCGCGCTCAACGCCGGCACCGCGCTGTATGCCGCCGGGGTATGTGCCTCTATCGAGGAAGGCCTGGCGACAGCGCGCGCCACGATCGCCTCCGGCGCGGCCCTGGCCAAGCTGGAACAATTCGTCAACGTCACGCGCCAGCTGGGCGCCAGCGCGTAAGGGACGAGCATGTTCGGCATCCACGACCTGCCCCTGTTTGTGATTTCCGGACTGCTCCTGAACATCATGCCGGGGCCCGATTCGCTGCTGGTCATGACGCGCAGCGCGACCCAGGGCTGGCGCGCCGGCGTGGCCGCGACGCTGGGCATCTGCACCGGCACGCTGGTGCATATCCTTGCCGCCGCCGTGGGATTGTCGGCGCTGCTGGCGACGTCGGCAACCGCCTTCACGGTGGTCAAACTGGTGGGCGCGGCGTATATCCTGTGGATGGCGGTGGGCCTGCTACGCAGCCGCAAGGCAGATGGTGCGCAAGCCGCCATGGAACTACCCGCCCTGCCCTACCGGAAAATCTTCGCGCAGGGCTTCCTGACCAATGTACTCAATCCGAAGGTCGCACTGTTCTTCCTGGCGTTCGTCCCGCAATTCATCAGCATCGACGCACCGAACAAGGCGATGGCCTTCATCGTCCTGGGGTGCATTTTCAACTTCAACGGCATGCTGTGGTCCGGCGCCCTGGCCGTTGCCACGGCCAAGGCAAGCGAGCGCATCAAGCTCAACCCGAGCTTTTCGCTGTGGCTCAAGCGCGCCACCGGCGGCCTGTTCGTCTGGCTCGGCGTGAAGCTCGCACTGTCCAAGCAACACTAACGAATTCCTATGTCCGATATCCTGAACAAGATCCTGGCCGTCAAGGCCGACGAAGTGGCCGCGGCCAAGAAGCACCGCGACCTGGCCAGCCTGCGCCGCGAAGTGGAAAGCGACACCGAATCGCGCCGCGCAATCCGCGGTTTCGAGGCCAGCCTGCGCAGCAAGATCGCAGCCGGTCACGCCGGCATCATCGCGGAAGTGAAGAAAGCCTCGCCCTCGAAAGGCGTGCTGCGGCCGGATTTCCAGCCGGCGGCGATCGCGCAAAGCTACGCCGAGCATGGCGCGGCCTGCCTGTCGGTGCTGACCGACGTGCAGTTCTTCCAGGGGTCCGTCGACTACCTGCGCCAGGCCAGGGCCGCCTGCGCGCTGCCGGTGATCCGCAAGGACTTCATGGTCGACATGTACCAGGTGTACGAGGCGCGCGCAATGGGGGCGGACGCGATCCTCTTGATCGTGTCGGCGCTGGACCATGGCCTGATGGCGGAACTGGAAGCCTGCGCGCAGGAGCTGGGCATGGACGTGCTGGTGGAAGTGCACGACGGTGAGGAGCTGACGGCGGCGCTCAAGCTCAAAACGCCGCTGCTGGGGATTAACAACCGCAACCTGCGTACCTTCGAGGTGTCGCTCGAGAACACGCTGGCGCTGCTGCCGCGCATCCCGAAGGATAGGCTGGTGGTGACGGAATCGGGCATTCTCGGGACGGCGGATGTGAAGCGGATGCGGGAGGCGGAGGTGCATGCGTTTCTCGTGGGGGAGGCGTTCATGCGTGCTCCAGATCCGGGGGTGGAGTTGCAGCGCTTGTTTGGCTAGATTCAGGTTTACTGGATGCTAGACGAACTTGGGTTCCCGCCTTCGCGGGAAGTCGTAGGCGCCAGTGGCGCGTACGACGTACTGAAGGATGTAGCACATAGATATTTTTCGACACGCGCACTAAAAACCGTCGTTCCGGCGCAGGCCGGAACCCAAGTTCCCCGCCGAAGCCACACCATCACCCCCACCGCAAACCAGCGGAACTCCCGATGAACCGCCGAGTCCAAGTTGAACGCCCCCGAGGCGTCAACCTCCGACGCGCGATCATCCACCATGAACACTTCCCTCCGCAGCAAAGTCACACCCGCCATCGTGCTGGCAGTCCTGTGCGGATGCGCCGCCCGGCCTGAAGTCCCGGTCGAAGAACGCAGCACCATCACCGTCGACCCTATCCCCACGGCAGCCCCGGCCCCGCCGCCGTCGCTCACGCTCGACGCCTACAAGGCCAGCGTCGCGCGCCACATCGTCGACCGCAATGCCGCCCACACCTTCAGCGGCCGCCTGCCGCCCATGCTGCCGGCGATCGTGGTGGTGAACATCACGGTGGACAGGGACGGCCAGCTTACAGACGTACGGGTGCAGCGCTCGCGCGACCCGGATGCGTCGAAGGTGGCGCTGGCCTCGATGCAGCGCAGCGGCCCCCTGCCGCGCCCGGAGGGACTGCTTGCGAACAATAGCGCCATGACCTTCTCGGAAACCTTCCTGTTCAACGGCAACTACCGCTTCCAGCTGCGCACCCTGGCCGGGCCGCAGTAGGAAGGGAGCTTGCCTAGCGCCGCAGGACGTTGAGCACAGCCAGGCTCATCGCCTGCGCGGCCGTCTTGATCGACGGTTCCGGCACGGGTGCGTAGAACGGGGAGTGGTTGAAGGCGATCGGCTTGCCGCCGGCGCGCTCGGCTTCCGCAAGCGCTTTCGGGTCGTACACGCCGGTAAAGAAGAACATCGACGGCACGCCTTCGTTGACGAACATCGAGAAGTCTTCGCTGGCCGTCATCGCCGGCATGCGCTGGGCGTTGGCGGCGCCGAAGGCGTCCTTGAACACCGCTTCGGTTTTCGCCACCAGCGCTTCGCTGTTGACGATGGCCGCGCCGCCACTGATGAGCTGCACGTCCGGCGCCGGCGCGCCGGCCATCGCGGCCGATGCATTGGCCACCCGGCGCACGCCGTCGAGCAGCTTGGCGCGCACCGCCGGGTTGTAGGAACGGATGGTACCGCGCACCTGCACGCTGTCGGGAATGATATTGCCCACCGTGCCGCCCTGGATCGCGCCAATGGTGACCACGCCGAATTCCTTCGGGTCCTTCTCGCGGCTGACGACCGTCTGCACGTCCACCACGAAGCGGGCGGCGATGGTGATCGGGTCGAGCGATTTGTCCGGCGCGGAGCCGTGGCCGCCGCGGCCCTTGAAGACGATCTCGATGGCGTCCGAGTTGGACGATACCGGGCCGGAGTTGAAGCCCACCGTGCCATGCGCCAGCGGCCAGGAATGCAGCGCGAAGGCGTAGTCGGGTTTGGGGAAGCGCTTGAACAGGCCGTCGTCCAGCATCGCCTTGGCGCCGGCCACAATTTCTTCGGCCGGCTGGGCGATGAACACCAGGGTGCCCTTCCACTGCGATTTGAGTTCCACCAGGGTGCGCGCGGCGCCCAGCCAGCTGGCCATGTGGACGTCGTGGCCGCAACTGTGGGTGACGAAACTCTCGCGGCCGTCGCTCACCGTACGGGCGCGGCTGGCATAGGGCAAGCCGGTCTTTTCTTCCATCGGCAGGCCGTCCATCTCGGTGCGCACCAATACCGTCGGGCCGGCGCCGTTTTTCAGGACGGCGACGATGCCGGTCTTGCCGACCTTTTCGGTGACCTCGAAACCGAGCTTGCGCATTTCAGCGGCCAGCTTGCCGGCGGTGCGCACTTCCTGGAAGGCGATTTCGGGGTGGGCGTGCAGGTCCTTGTAGACCGTGTCGAGCCAGGGGTACATGCCGTTGACGCGGATGGTCACGTCGCTTTTCAGCGGACCCGGGAGTTGAGCGGAGGCAGGCAGGGACAGCGAGAGGACGGCGGCGATCAGGGCGGTTTTCAATGGGGCCTCGGTGCGGATGCGGGTTGAACGCGCGGACGGCGGAGCCGTCCACCCTACGGTCAGATGCTGCTGGGGCGCTTGAGGGCCGACGACTTCTTGCCGGCCACGGCCTGCGACAGGGTGACCGCCGGCATGCGGTCGCCCTGCAGCGTGACCTCGAACTGCATCAGTTCATCGCGGCGGAAGGCGTGCACGGTGACTTTGTCGCCGACCCGGTAGCGCGCCAGCAGCGTGTCGACGTTCGGCGGGTTGCCGATGGCGCGCAGGCCGTCGATGGCAATCACGACATCGTGCGCCGACAGGCCGGCGCGGTGGGCGGCGCCGCCTTCGTGCACTTGCGTGAGCTTGGCGCCCAGCGGGTCGCGGCCGATGCCGGCGTCGAGCGAAGGCTTGCCGGCCTTGCGCTCGTCGACCAGCTTCACGCCGAAAGGCGCATACAGCTTGGCCAGCGGCAGGTCTTCGGTGCCGCGGACCCAGCGTTCGAACTGGGAGCGCAGGCGGGTGCCGCCGACTTCATCGAAGATCGCCTCGACCTCCGCTTCCGTCACGCCGCGCCCGGCGCCACTGTAGAAGTCGCGGCCGAAGCGTTCCCACAGCGTGCGCATCACGTCGTCGAGCGAGCGGGCGCCGCCGGTCTTGGCGCGGATGGTCAGGTCGAAGGCCAGGCCGATCAGCGAGCCCTTGGTGTAGTAACTAATGATCGCGTTGGGCGAATTCTCGTCCTGGCGGTAGTACTTGCTCCAGGCGTCGAAGCTCGACTCGGCCACGCTCTGCTTGGTGCGCCCGCTGCCGCGCAACACGCCGCCCACGGTCTTGGACAGCAGCTTGAGGTAAGTCGCTTCGCCGATGATCCCGGCGCGCACCAGCATCAGGTCGTCGTAGTAGCTGGTGAAGCCTTCGAACAGCCAGAGCAGCGGCGTATAGTTCTCGACCTGCAGGTCGTAGGGCGCGAACACCGCCGGCTTGATGCGCTTGACGTTCCAGGTGTGGAAGTACTCGTGGCTGCACAGGCCCAGGAAGCGCAGGTAGCCTTCGCCGGGTTCGGCGCTCTTGGGCGTGGCCAGGCTCGGCAGGTCGGCGCGGGCGCAGATCAGGGCGGTCGAGGCGCGGTGCTCGAGGCCGCCGTAGCCGTCGCCCACCGCCATCGTCATGAACACATAGCGCTCCATCGGCGCGCGCTTGCCTTGCGGGTCGAAGAAGGCGATCTGCGCTTCGCAGATGGCTTTCAGGTCGGCGCACAGGCGCGGCATGTCGATGTTGGGCACGCGGCCCGTGATGACGATGTCGTGCGCGACGCCGTGGGCCTTGAAGCTGGCCAGCTCGAAGTCGCCCATCTCGACCGGATGGTCGATCAGTTCGTCGTAGTCCGGTGCGACGTAGGTGCCGAAGCCGTAGCGTTTCGCGCCCAGCTCCTTCATGGCGGTGGCCACGCGCCAGGACTTGGCCGCCGGGTCGGCGGGGCGCTGGATGTCGACCTGGTGCGGCTGGGCTTCCTGCCCCGCCACGCGCAGGAACACGCTGGTGCCGTTGAAGAAGCCGTGGGTCTGGTCGAGGTGGGCGGCGCGCACCGACAGGTCCCAGGCGTACACCTCGTAGTGCACCGTGAGCGGGCCGGCGGTGCGCGCGGCGCGCCAGGTGTGCTTGTCCAGTTTCGCCAGCGCCACCTCGTTGGCGCCGCTCTCGGCGCGGATGCGCACGATGTTGCGGGCGAACTCGCGGATCATGTAGCTGCCCGGGATCCAGGCCGGCAGGGCGAAGACCTGGCCTTCCGGATCCGGCGCCGCCACGGTCACGGTGACGTTGAACAGGTGGCCGGCCAGGTCTTTCGGGACGATGGTGTAGAGGATGGCGGGCTGCGTTTTCTGGGAAGGTTTTTTCATGATGTTGGTCGCGCGGGCCGCTGTTGTTCTCGTTGTGCCCTTAGTGTAATCGGATTCGATGACGACTGGGAATTTTGACATGCATACGTCATGCGGGAAGATCGGAAGCCAGGTCGATGTCGCGCAGGATGCCGGGGTCGTCCACCAGTACCTCGGTCACGGGGTGTTCGCGGAGCAGCCGGCGCGCCCCCTGGTCGCCGCCCAGCGCCAGCAGCCCGTCGAGATGGCGGCTGCCAAAGGCCACGGGATTGCCGCGCTGCCCGCCATGCAGCGGCACGGCGATGCCGGCCCCGCCCAGTACCGCGTCGCGCAGCGCCGCCAGCGTCGCGTCCCGCACGAAGGGCATGTCGCCCAGCGCCACCAGCCAGCCGTCGGCCGGCAACGCATGGCGCACCGCGTGCACCAGCGACGCGCCCATGCCGGTGTCGGCCGCCATACACATGGTGACTTCGCAGCCGAGCGCGCGCAGGATATCCGCCACGCCGCCATCGTCCGGCGGCACCACCGCGACGACGCGGCCGGTACAGGCAAGCAGGCGGCGCGCGCTGGCGGCGACGACAAGCTCGCCACCCGGGAGCCGCTGGAGCAGCTTATTGCGCACGCCCTCAGGATCGAAGCGCCGGCCGCGGCCGGCGGCAAGCAGGATGCCGGCCAGGCCCATCGCTCAGGCGGAGGCCAGGTCGAAGGGCAGCTTGCGCAGGCGCTTGCCGGTAATGCGGAACACGGCGTTGGCGAAGGCCGGCGCCAGCGGCGGCAGGCCCGGCTCGCCGATGCCAGTCGGCGGATCGCTGGACGGCGCGATGTGCACGGCCACCTGCGGCATGTCGGTCATGCGCGCCACCGTGTAGTCGCCGAAGTTCTGCTGCTCGACCACGCCATCCTTGAGCGTGATCGCGGCGCCAGGCAGGGTCATGCCCAGCCCCATCAGCGCCGCGCCCTGGATCTGTGCCTCGATGCTGAGCGGGTTGACCGCCAGGTTGCAGTGCACGCCGGCGGTGACCTTGTGCAGCTTGGGCATGCCGTCCTTGACCGAGGCCTCGACGACGTAGGCGACCACGGTGCCAAACGACTCGTGCACGGCCACGCCCCAGGCGCGGCCCTTCGGCAGGGCCTTCTTGCCGTAGCCCGACTTGGCCACCGCCAGGTCGAGCGCCGCCAGGTGGCGCGTGTGCTTCGGGTCGATCAGCTTCTTGCGGTAGGCCACCGGATCCTGGCCCGCCAGGTGGGCCGCCTCGTCGATCAGGGTCTCCATCACAAAGGCCGTGTGGGTCGAGCCCACCGAGCGCCACCACAACACCGGCACGTTGGCCTTGGCGATGTGGGCGCTCAGGTTCAGCGGCACGTCATACGGCGCGCCCATGCCTTCGACCATGGTGGCGTCGACGCCGTTCTTGATCATGAAGCCTTCGAAGGGCGTGCCGGCGGCGATCGACTGGCCGACGATCACATGGTCCCAGCTGACGATATCGCCCTTCGCTGCCAGCTTCAGGTCGGCGCGGTGCACGTGCGACGGCCGGTAGTAGCCGCCCTTGATGTCGTCTTCGCGGCTCCACACCATCTTGACCGGGCCGCTGTGCCCCGCCGCCTTGTATGCCTTGGCGATGTTCACCGCCTCGACCACGAAGTCCGAGGTCGGCACCGCGCGGCGCCCGAAACCGCCGCCCGCCATCAGTGTATGCAGGGTCACCTGGGTGGGTTTCAGGCCGGCCGCCGCGGCTGCCGCGGCCTGGTCGCCGGTCTGGAACTGCGAGCCGACCCACAGCGTGCAATGGTCGTCCTTGAGCTCGACCGTGCAGTTGATCGGTTCCATCGGTGCGTGGGCGAGGTAGGGGAATTCATAGACCGCCGAGATTGTCTTCGTCGCCGTGCCCGCAAGTGGCGCCTCGCTCTTGCGCGCCAGCGCGCCGGGGGTCTTCGACAGCGCGGTGAATTCCGCCAGCTGCGCGTCGCTGCTCAGTTTACCCAGGCCCTCGGTGTTCCATTCGATGTCGAGCAGCTCGCGGGCCTGTTTCGCCGGCCAGTAGCCGTCGGCGATCACGGCCACGCCACGTCCGCCGCGGTCGACCGGCACTTCCAGCACCGCGATCACGCCACGCACCGCCTTCGCCTTGGCCGCATCGAACTTCGCCACCTTGGCGCCGAAGACGGGCGGGTGTGCGACCACGGCGACGGCCAGCTTGCCGCCTTCCGGCTTGAAGTCCAGGCCGAACTGCTGGCGGCCGCTGGACTTGGCGCGCGCGTCGAGCCGCTTGACCGGCTTGCCGATATAGCGGAACTGCTTCGGGTCTTTCAGCACGACGCTGGCCGGCGCCGGCATCTTCATCGCGGCCTCGGCCAGCGCGCCAAAGCTGGCCTGTTGCCCCGCCGGCCCGAGCACCATGCCGCGCGCGGTACTGCACTGGTCCGGACGGACGTTCCACTGGCCGGCGGCAGCCGCCACCAGCATGCTGCGGGCGCGCGCGCCGACTTCGCGGTACTGGGTGAACGAATGGGCGATGGTGCCCGAGCCGCCGGTGATCTGCATGCCGAAGGCAGGGTCCTTGTAGACGTCGGCGGCCGGCGCCAGCTCGGCGCGCATCTGCGACCAGTCGGCGTCCAGTTCTTCGGCCAGCACCATCGGCAAGGCGGTGTGCACGCCCTGGCCGAATTCGAGGCGGTTGACGACGACGGTGACGGTATTGTCCGGCGCCACGCGCAGGAAGGCGTTGGGCGCCTCAACCGGCTTGGGTGACGCGGCCTGCGCCAGGCGACCGCCGGCAGGCAGGAAGAAGCCCAGCACCAGGCCACCGGTCGCGCCGGCGCCGGCCTTGAGGAAACCACGGCGCGAGGCCATGCCGGTGGCGGCAGCAGCTGCCGCGCCATTGAACCATTCTGTGCGCATGTCGGCTCCTTATGCCAGGGTCTTGGCGGCGTCCTTGATGGCCGCGCGGATCCGTTGATAGGTGCCGCAGCGGCAGATGTTGCCGCTCATGGCGTTGTCGATATCGGCGTCGAGCGGACGCTTGTTCGTGCGCAGCAGGGCGACGGCGCTCATCACCTGCCCGCTCTGGCAGTAGCCGCATTGCGGCACGTCGTGCTTGACCCAGGCGTCCTGCACCGCCTTGCCGACCTTGTCGCCTTCCATCGCTTCGATGGTGGTGATCTTCAAGCCCTGCGCGCTTGATATCGGCGTGACGCAGGAGCGGATCGGGTTGCCGTCCAGGTGCACGGTGCAGGCGCCGCACAGCGCCGCGCCGCAGCCGAACTTGGTGCCGGTCATGTCGAGATTGTCGCGCAGCGCCCAGAGGATGGGCGTGGCGGGGTCGGCGTCGACCTGAAGGTCGCGCCCGTTGATGTTCAAGGTGACCATGGTCTACTCCCTGTTTTGGACGAGGTATTGTTGATGTTGATTACTTCAACGACTGCAGCTTCGCTTCCAGGCCCTTCATGTCGATCGCGCCCGGGATACGGGAGCCATCGGTGAAGAAGATGGCCGGCGTACCCTGGATCTTGAGCTTCTGGCCGAGCGCGGCCACTTTCTCGTTCGGCGTATCGCAGGCAGCCGGCGCGGTCGGCGGCAGCTTGCCGTTGATCATCCAGTCATCCCAGGCCTTGACGCGGTCGGGTGCGCACCAGATGTTCTTCGACTTCACGAACGAATCCTCGGACAGGATGTTGTACATGAAGGTGTAGATCGTGACGTTGTCGATTTCCTTGAGCGTGGTCTGGCGCAGGCGCTTGCAGTAGCCGCAGTTCGGGTCTTCGAACACGGCGATCACGCGCTTGCCATTGCCCTTGACCTGCTTGAGGGCCATCTCGAGCGGCAGGTCCGTAAACTTGATCTTGTTGATCTCTTCGACGCGGGCGCGGGTCAGGTTGGTCGAGGTCTTGGTGTCGTAGACGTGGCCGATGAACAGGTAATCGCCCTTCTTGTCCGTGTACAGGATGTCGCCGGCGACGCGCACTTCGTACAGGCCGCTGTACGGCGTTTCGCGGATCGATTCGATCTTGGCGCCGCCCAGGCGCGGTTCGAGCGCCTTCTTGATGGTGGCTTCGGTATTGGTCTGCGCTTCCACGCAGGATGCAAGCAGGCCCGTCGCCAGCAGGACGGCGACCTTCGTTTTCAACATGACAATTCCTTGAATTGGTTACTTGCCCATCGCATGCGCCATCAGGCGACGCTTTATCAGGGGCAATTTATCGAGCAAGTTTAATCCGAAATTACGGACGATGCGCACGGGTTCCAGGTTGGCGCCGAACAAACGCTCGAGGCCGTCGGTGGCCAGTTGCATCAGCAGCACGTCTTCCTTGCGCTTGCGGGCGTAGCGGGCCAGCACGCGCTCATCGGCAATGCCGCGCCGGTCTTCGCGTTCGCGCAGCACGGCGAGCAGGTCGACGATGTCGCCGAAGCCCAGGTTCATGCCATGCCCGGCCAGCGGATGCACGGCGTGGGCGGCGTCGCCCACCAGCGCCACGCGCGGGGCGACCAGCGCGTGCGGGCGCACCAGCGCCAGCGGCACCGCCTTGACGTCCTCGGGCTGGAGCGGGCGCAGCGTGCCGAGCTTGTCGTCGGCGTAGGCGGCCAGGCGGATCGCCATTTCGCCGAGCGACTCGTCCATGAGCGTATCGGCCAGGGTTTCCGGGGCCGACCACACCAGCGAAACGCGGTTGCCCGGCAGCGGCAGCAGCGCGATGATGCCGTCGGCGCAGGTAAACCACTGGTGGGCGACGCCGTGGTGCGGCTTGTCGCAGGAAAAGTTGGCGACGATGGCGCGCTGGTGGTACATGCGGTAGTCGACCCCGATGTCGCACTGGCCGCGCACCCAGGATTCACGGCCATCGGCCCCGACCACGAGTTCGCAGGCGATCCTGGTGCCGTCTTCCAGCCGCACGGCTGCGCCCTGCTCGCTGCAGGTGAGCTCGCAGGCGCAGCCGGTGACCAGCTGCACGTTGGCGGCGAACTTGAGCGCCGCGTCCAGCGCGCCGTTCAGGTTGCTGTCCTCGACGATCCACGCCAGCGTGCCGACATGGGCGCCGAAGGCGTCGAAACCGAGGTTGCCGCCCTGCTCGCCGTCGCCCTTGATATCCATCGCATCGACCGCCTGCACCCGTGCCAGGTCGAGCGCGCCCCAGACCTTGAGCGAGGCCAGCAGGTCGTGCGCCGTATGGTTCAGGGCATACACGCGCACGTCCCAGGGTTTTTCCGCAGCGGACGAGGTCGGCTTCTCGGGTGCCGGGCGCGCCGGCGGCACCAAGAGGGTCACGCGATACCCCGACTGGGCGAAACCAAGGGCGGCAGTCTTGGCGATGGCGCCATTGCCGACGATGCAGACGTCGCTGCGGTGCTGGGCGGTGGTCGTAGTCATAAGGGGCATTATAGCGAGATGTCAACAACTCGCCGGGCGTTACGAAGCGGCGATTGGCGTACGGAAGGGCTTGCGCAAGTGAAAATCGCTGGCTATAATCATGCCTCTCTTGGCCTGGTAGCTCAGTTGGTAGAGCAGAGGATTGAAAATCCTTGTGTCGGTGGTTCGATTCCGCCCCGGGCCACCAAGAACATCGTTCACGCAACGCCCACTCATGCAAGTGGGCGTTGTCGTTTCCGGGAGTCGTAGTCCTCTGCTCCGGTCCATTGCCGGTGTCTCTTTGGGCTCCGGGCACGCGACCAAATCGTCCACTCGTCAGAACCGCTACGTTTTCACGCGAATTGTTCACCGGCCAAGGCGCACGCCCTGTATTCATCGATATCGACTTGAGCGCTGCCGGGCCAGTACCGTGTGCATAGGCGTCGCGCGCCCCATCTTCGCGTTCGAAACGCGACCGGTAACCAATATTGGCGTTAGCCGAAATGGCATCATCGCGCACGTAACGCCCACGACGGCAAATGCGGGTCCCCGAATACACCAGCCCTTGCCAAGTTGAAATCGGCAGCGACATGGATACATGGGCTTCATGAGGATAAACCAAGTAAGGTGTATGCTTTCCCGACCAACCCACCCGGAAAAACTTCTCCATGAAATCTTCCGTTCAAGACGTGCGCCGAGGTGCGAGGCCATGGCATGCAATATCGCCGGCAAACCTCGCGGTCGTGTTCTCGCTGACAATGCTGCCTGCGACCAGCTACGCGATCGAAGAACCCTTCTACACCACTTTGCGCACTTTCCCTGAATTTGAAATTCGCCAATACGCGCCCTACACCGTCGCCGAGGTATTGGTTTCGGCCCCCGCCAGCGAGGCAGGCAACCGCGCCTTCCCCATTTTGGCGGGCTATATCTTCGGAAAGAACAAGGGCGAACGCAAGCTCGCCATGACCGCCCCCGTGACCCAGGCCGCCGCCCCCATGAAGCTGGAAATGACGGCGCCGGTGACCCAGAGCGTCGCCAGCGGCGGTATGCTGGTGCAGTTTGTTCTGCCTGAAGACATCAATATGGAGAATGCACCGGAACCCCTCGATCCCCGAGTCACACTGCGCGAAATACCTTCCCGGCGGGTAGCGGTGATCCGTTATTCCGGCTTTTGGTCGGAATCGAATTACGAAAAGCATTTAAGCAAACTCCAGGAAGGACTGCGCGCAGCCAATGTCGTATGGAAGGGCGAACCGGTGCTTTCCCGCTACAACGGCCCCATGACCCCCTGGTTTATGAGACGCAATGAGATCTGGCTGAACCTAGATTGATCGGAAGCGCAGCTTGAAGCGGGCTGCTGTGGGCCGGACGCGTCCGGCCTATCGAGGCGGAACAATGCGCCGCCACTTGCGCAAGCCAAGGACGACGAACACGGTCGCCAGGCCGAGCAGCCCTGCAAGCTCCATGCGCACCTCGTGCAGAGACGCGCCCATCTGATTGGTGGCGACGAAACCCTGGATGGCTGCGGTCGACGGCAACAGCCAGCCTAGGACCTGCAGCGGGGCCGGGATGGCGCTCGCGGGCCAGGTCAGTCCCGACAAGAACATGATCGGCAGCGAAGTGGCGACCAGCAGCTGCATGCTGCGCTCCCGGGTGCGGAAGAACATCCCAATCAACATGCCCAATGCCGCCACGCTGTAGGCGAACAGCAGGGTCAACATGGCTGTGCCCGCCAAGTTGCCGCCCCTCGGGTAATCCTGCCACCAGAAGACAAACCCGAAAAAGTACATCGCGTTGAGTGCGACGACCAGCGCGAACGCAGTCAGCGCGCCGCAGTAGGACGCCGCATCCTGCGCGTAAGGGAAGGATTTCTCGCTCGACCAGCTGCCGAACAGCAGCCCGATGCCGAGCAGGAAGGTCTGCTGCATGATCAGGACCACGACCCCCGGCACGATATACGACGCGTAGCCCTCGCGTACGTTGAACAAGGGCAACGCTTCAACCCCCAGTGGCTGGCGCGACGCCTCGGCCTGTGTGCCAGACGGCGTCATGGCGCTCAGGCGTTTCAATTCGATCCCGGCCGAAACGGTACCGGCAACCTCGGCCAGGCCGTTAAGCACCACCTTGTTCAGCAGGGGGTAGGCGCCGTGGCCGCTGATGTCGATTTCCGGTTGCAAACCTGCCAGCACTTTCCGGCTGAAGTCGGCGGGAATGATCATCGCGCCGGCGGCCTGTCCCTGCCAGATCAGCTTCTGCGCCGCCTCGGGCCGGGTGCTGACAGCAACTACCAGGATGGCCGAGTGCGCCCCGGCGTAGCGGATCAACTGGCGCGACAGGGCCGAATGATCCTGGTCGACAATCGCCACCGGCACCCGGCGCACCGTTTCCGCACTGTATGGCAGCGGATAGAAAAAGGAATACACAATGCCGGAAATGAAGAACAGTAGCAGCGCAGCCTTGTCCCGGAAGATCGATTGCCAGGTCAGCAGGAAGGCGTGCGATGCTGCGCGCAGGGCGCTCATGACTTGCCCCAGGTGGCGGGCTGGGTCACGCGGCGGGCCAGGCGCATGCGCGCAGCGGCCCCCACGACGAGCGTGAAGGCCAGCAGTACCGCAAGCGTCCCGAGGCCGGCACCCAGCGGCGCGCCCGCCATCCAGGTGTTGTTCAGTAACTTCAGGTAATGCGTCAGCGGCAGCGATTCGGCCCAGATGCGCGCGCCGATGGGCATGGCGAGTAGCGGAAATCCCTGGCCGGCGAACGCGAACGCCGGCGCCGTCACAAAGGCGCAAGCCGACAGCGCCGAGCGCAGCGACGATGTAAACGCGACGAGGAAGGCCCCCAACGCGAGGTAAGCCGTGATGAAGAAGGCCGTGCCTGCCAGGATTGCCGTCGCGCTCCCGAGTACCGGCCAGCCCAGCACCACGCCGAACAGCACGAACAGCAACAGCGCATGCACCACGAAGACGGCGAAGGGAATGAGCAGTTTGCCCAGCAAGGCCGCGCCCAGCTTGCCGTCGGCGGCGGCGAGCCAGTCGGACACCGTGGCGGCGCGGAATTCGCGGCCCAGCGCCGTCACAGCCGAGAGCGTGACAAAAATATGCAGCAGGCTAAATGCCACCGGCATCGCCAGCGATGGGATATAGCTGCCGTTTTCGTTGAACAGCGTCGTCGTCCGGGTACGGACCGGCTCGACCTGCTGCACGGCCTGGCCCGGGCCGGCGCCACGACTGGCGCGGCCTTGCAGTTCAATGCCGGCGGACAGCGTCGACACCACCGTCCGTACATCGCGCGTCATCGTTCCCGCGTGCGCCGCGAACTGGGCGTTGTAGGCCCATTGCACCCTGGCGCCCCTCCCGGCGCGCACCGCTTCCTGCAAATCGGCGGGAATCGATACGATGCCGAACGCCGCGCGCGCGCGGATCATCCGGAAGGCTTCGGCCTCATTGTCGGCTGCCAGCACGACCTTCAATCCCGGCGCCGCGTCGAGCATGCGGATCAGGCTGCGCGACATCACCGACTGGTCGCGGTCGTGCACCACCAGCGGCAGGTCGCGCGCCACGCCGGCGGAAAATATCCACCATGTCATCAGATACAGCGCCAGCGGGATCGTTGTCAGCATCGCGACATCCCATGGATCGGCGCGCAGGCGGATCCATTCGCGCCGCAAGGACGACAGGATGGCGTTGCCGGAGCGGGTCATCGGAAACGCTCAGCGATCGAACACGACCGTCATGCCCGGCCGCAGCCCAGGCACGGCTGCGGTCGGCCGCAGCCTGACCTCGAAGGTACGCAAATCGGTGCCGCCCGGGCGCGCCGCGCGCCAGGTGGCAAACGCCGGCAGCGCCGATACGGCGCTGACCTTGAACTGCGCCTTGACCTTCAGCGCCGGAATGGTGGCCTGGTGCAAGGAATCCTTCGCGTACGGCTGGAATTCGTCTTCGCGCACCGCCACCACGGCCCAGACGTCGGACAGGTCGACCAGGGTAATGACGGGGAACCCCTGCGGCGCCAGCTCGCCGGCCTGGATCGCGACCTTCGTCACTTCACCCGCCGCCGGCGCCCTGATGCGCGTCTCGTCGAGTGCGGCGCCGGTCTCGGCCAGCACACCGGCCACCTGGCGCACCTGCGCTTCGGCGGCAAGCTTGTCTTCCGGCCGGGCGCCCTGGCGCGCCATGTCGTACTGTGCCCTGGCAGCCGTGGCCAGCTCGCCGGCCGAGCGCGCCTGCGTCTCGGCGTCATCGCGCTTCTGGCGCGCGACGACGCCTTCGGCATACATCGCCGCGATCCGCTGGTAAGTCAGCCTGGCCAGCCTGGCGCCCGCCTCTGCGCGCTCCCAGTTGGCGCGCGCGGCGACGATTTCCTGCGGACGCGCGCCGGCCTGCACTTTCTGGCTGGCCGCGCGGGCGGCATCGCGCGCGGCCTCGGCCTGCGCCACCTTGGCCCGCACTTCCGGGCTGTCCAGTTCGAACAGCAGGTCGCCGCGTTTGACGGTCTGCCCGAGTTGCACATGTACCCGGCCGACCCGCCCCGGCACTTTCGACGACACATTGGTTTCCTGCGCTTCGACCTGGCCCTGGACAGGATCGCGGGTCGGCTGGAAGGCCTGGTACACGCCCCATCCGAGCAGGGCAAGGACGAGGACGGCGGCGATGGCGCCCAGGCGCCTGGTGCGAGCTTCTGCCATGATGATCATTCTTTCGTGAGGTCGACGATGTGTGTTGCTGACCTGGAGAGCGCGTACAGCCGGCCCGGATCACCAGCGGTGCCGAGCAGCCTGGCCAGCGCCATGACGTACTCGTACGCCGCCTGCGAGCGTTCGAGCGAGGCCTTGGTGTAATTGAGCGAGGCATCGGCCACGTCGGTCGAGGTCGCCTGGCCGTTCTGGAAACCCACCTGCGCCAGGCGCCGCGTCTCGTAGGCCAGTTCGATCGCCGAACCCATCGACAGGTAACGCAGCCGGGCATCCTCCATCGTGCGCCACTGGCTTTCGGCCAGGGTCGGGAGATCGCGGCCGGCCTGCTCGGCGGCGACCACGACGCGCTGCTGCTCGAGCCGGGCAGCGGAGATCATTCGTGCGCGGTCGATCCGCTCCACCAGCGGGACACTGACCGACACCCCGACCAGCCAGTTGGCGCGGCTGGAGCTGCCGCGATTGAGATTGTAATTGGCGATGCCGATGACGGTGGGGCTGAACGCGCGGCCCTGCAGCTGCACGGCCCCGTCCGCTTGTTTGCGCTTGCTTGCGATCTGTTTCCAGGCCGCGTTCGAGGCCATGGCCGCGTCGATGAACGAGGCCAGCGAGCCGGGCGGCTGTGCATGCACGAACAGCGGCGTGGCAGGCAGGACGGCGTCGGGCGCGTCGAGCAGGCGGCGCAGCGCCAGCTGCGCGATCTCGAGGTCGCTGCCCGCCTTTGCCGCTTCCCTGAGCGCGTTGTCGACGGCGACATCGGCTTTCAGGCGCTCGACCTTGGCGATGAGTCCTGTCCGTTCCATCTTGAGCGCCATGCGCTGGTGTTCCTTGGCCACTTCTACCGCAGCGCTGCGCAACTGCCAGGCCTTCCTGGCCAGCTGCACCGTGAAATAGCGCTGCGCCAGCTGCGTCGACGCATCGTCGAGGGCCGCCTGGACGCTCGCGCCGGCCTCGTCGGCGCGGCCCGCGGCGATCTGCTTGACTGCATCGAGGCGCCCGCCCGTATAAAGGGGCCAGACCGTGCTCAGGCCGAGCGAACGCACATCGAACACGCGGTCGACATTCAGGGCCTGCGGGACGTCCGGCAGGTTCAGTCCCGGCAACGGCGGCAGGGAGTCGAGCACCGGGTTGGCCAGTTGCGCAATGGCGCCGGTGTCGACGCTGAGGGTGGTGGACACCCGCCCCGCGAAGCCGGACAAGCGCACGTCCGGGCCGTCGATGCGGCGCAGCGCCTCGGCTTGCAACTGCTTCGCCTGGAAATCGAGCCGGGCCCCGTTTACCGAACCCGCAGTTGCCCTCACCCGGCGCCACGCCTCGGCATAGTCGACGCCGGCATCGGCGTGCGCGGCCTGGGCCAGCGCCAGCAGCGCGGCGGCCACGATTCCAGGCAGGACAGGCTTCGTTCTCATGTTTTACTCCGGTACTCGATTGTGGGACCGCCATCCGCGGCGCCGACGCAGCGGCGCCGCTCATGCATCGCGCATGGATGGTATTGTAGCCTGAATGACAAGATCTCCGAGTGCATTCGCGGCCATCCGTTTGCGCGCGCGGCTCAAGGCGCAAGCGCGTCGGAGCCAGCCAGCCAGTCCTGCTCGCGCAGGCGTTCCACCGCCCAGGCGGCGCTGGCGGACAAAGGCCATTCGGCGCGAGACACCAGCCACAGGTTGTCGATTACCGGCGGCGCCGTATCGACGACCCGGATCGCCCGCTGCTGCGGATAGGCCTGCACGGCAAAGCGCGGCAGCACCGTGAAGCCCAGGCCACGCGCCACCGGATCGAGGATGGCGCCGATCTGGTTGGTGAAGCCGCGCACAGGCAGCTGGCCGATGCGCCGTCCCGGGTACACCCGCGCCAGCAGCCTGCGGCCCATGTCCATGCCATCCGGGTGGTCGATGTAACCCAGCTGCGCCAGGATGGGCCAGCTGGCGTCCTCCACCTGCGCAGGCACCACCAGGCACAGGCTCTCGCGGGCGAACAGCGCGGTCGTCAGGCGCTCGTCGTCGGGCTGGTGCGTGACGATGCCGAGTTCGGCCCGGCTGGCCAGGACGGCGGCGATGATCTCGGCGGTCGGGGCCGCCCGGTAGCTGACCGACAGCCCGGGATGCGCCGCCTGCAGCGCCAGCAGCCGCGGATAGAGCAGCAGGCCAATGCTGCCGGGGCTGGCGATCGAGATCTGTCCGACATGGGGATCGTGGTCGGCCAGCGCCAGTCTCAGCCGCGCCTGCGCCTGCGCCATGTCGCGCGCGTAAGCGAGCACCTTGACCCCGGCCGGCGTCAGGCTTGCCTGGCGCGTGCGCCGGATCAGCAAGGGTCCGCACTCGGCCTCCAGGCGCTGCACCTGCTGGCTGACCGCCGCCTGTGTGAGATCGAGCATGGCTGCGGCGCGGGTGAAACTGCCGGTATCGCACACTGCCACGAAAGCCCGCAGCCAGGCCGGATTGAGGTCGTTATTCATAAATTTTTTTTATAGTACAGATCACTTTTACTCTCTTTTTATTATAGTTGGCGCTGCCTATACTGGTTTTTTACGCGTACAGGAGCAGCCATGACTTACCCCCGCAGTTTTTCCCACATCGGGATCACGGTCACCGACCTCGACGCCGCCGTGCGCTTCTATTCCGAGGTGCTGGGCTGGTACGTGATCATGCCGCCCACCTCGATCGCCAAAGACGACTCGGCGATCGGCGTGATGTGCACCGACGTGTTCGGACCCGACTGGACGTCGTTCCGGATCGCCCACCTCTCGACCGGCGACCGCATCGGCGTCGAACTCTTCGAGTTTCCTAACAGCGAGCCGCGCGAGAACAATTTCGAGTTCTGGAAGACCGGCGTGTTCCACTTCTGCGTCCAGGATCCCGACCTCGAAGGCCTGGCGGCGCGCATCGTCGCCGCCGGCGGCAAGCAGCGCATGCCGGTACGCTACTACTATCCGGGAGAAAAGCCCTATCGCATGGTGTACCTGGAAGACCCGTTCGGCAACATCCTGGAGATTTACAGCCACAGCTACGAATTGACCTATGGCGCCGGCGCCTACCAGCGGGCCGGATGAGCCGCAAGGCTTGGCCACGCGACCCAAGACGACTGGTCTAATTTGCGTTATACTGGCGTGCATGCGTACTCACCAGCACAGCGTCAGGCAACATATCCTCGCCACCGGCCAGGAGATCATCACGGGCAAGGGCTTTTCCGCCGTCGGCCTGAACGAGATCCTCGCGGCCGCCGGCGTGCCGAAGGGCTCGTTCTATCACTACTTCAAGTCGAAGGAACAGTTCGGCGAAGCCCTGCTGGAGAATTACGTCGGAGATTACCTGGCCGAACTCGACGCGCTGCTGGCGCCCGATGGCAGCCCGGCCGCTGCGCGCCTGATGCGCTACTGGGACAGCTGGCTCATCCTGTCGGACGCCGGCTGCGCCGGCAGCAGGTGCCTGGTGGTCAAGCTCAGTGGCGAAGTAGCCGACATGTCCGATGCGATGCGCGCCGTCCTGTTGCGCGGCACGAACGACATCGTGCAGCGCCTCGCGGCCTGCATCGAGGAAGGATTCGCCGATGGCTCGATTGCTGCCGGTCCCCAGCCACAGCAATGCGCGCTCGCCCTCTACGAAATGTGGCTGGGCGCCGCGCTGCTGACCAAACTGCGGCGCGATCCAAGCGCGCTGGACGGTGCGATGCACGCGACCCGGGCGCTGCTGCACCTGCCGGGGACCTTCCCCGCCTGAGGCGTGGGCGTCCCGCGGTGCCGGTGTCAATGCCGGCGCCGCCATCTTTTTCACTTATTTCTAGACGACCAGTCTAATAGAGGAGTCAGGCATGCAGAATTTTGATTTTTATAACCCGACAAGGATCGTGTTCGGCGCAGGTACCATTGCCTCGCTGGCGCGGCTGGTGCCGCAGACGGCGCGCGTGCTGGTCCTGTTCGGCGGCGCCAGTGCCGAAAAGACCGGCACCCTGGCCGAGGTGCGCCAGGCGCTCGGTGAACGCTTCGTGCAGGAATTCGGCGGCATCGAGCCGAACCCGAGCTATGAAACCCTGATGCGCGCGGTCGAGCAGGTGCGCCGCGAAAAACTCGACTTCCTGCTCGCCGTCGGCGGCGGCTCGGTGATCGACGGCGCCAAGTTCGTGGCCGCCGCGGCCGATCACGAGGGCGACCCGTGGAACATCATGGAAACCGGCGGCGCCAGCGTGACCGGCGCCCTGCCCTTCGGCACCGTGCTGACGCTGCCGGCGACCGGTTCGGAAATGAACAACGGCTCGGTCGTCACGCTGAAAGCGACCCACACGAAATTGCCGTTTCGCAGTGTCCACGTGTTCCCGCAATTCTCGGTGCTCGATCCGACCAAGACCTATACCTTGCCGGAAAAACAGGTTGCCAACGGCCTGGTCGACGCCTTCGTCCACATTACCGAGCAATACCTGACCTACCCGGTACAGGCGCTGGCCCAGGACCGTTTCGCCGAGGGCCTGCTGCAGACGCTGGTCGAGATCGCGCCGCGGGCGATCGCCGCTCCCGAAGACTACGCCACCCGCAGCAACCTGATGTGGACCGCCTCACTCGCCCTGAACGGACTGATCGGCGCAGGCGTGCCGCAGGACTGGGCCACGCACATGATCGGCCATGAACTGACCGCCCTGTACGACATCGACCATGCGCGCACCCTGGCAATCGTGCTGCCGGCCGTGCTCGATATACAGCGCGACAAGAAACGCGACAAGCTGCTTCAATACGGGGAGCGCGTGTGGGGGATTACGGCCGGCAGCGAAGAGCAGCGCATCGACGCCGCGATCGCCGCCACGCGCCACTTTTTCGAGGGTCTCGGCATCCCGACCCGTCTTTCGGCCTATGGCCTGGGCATGGCGGCGGTCAACGACGTCGTCGGCCAGCTCGGTGCGCACGGCATGACCCGCCTGGGCGAGCATGGCGATGTCGATCTCGCGCTCAGCCGCGCCATTCTCGAAACCGCTCTTTGATCGAAGGATATCAACCATGCCGCAAACCGCCGCCATCAACCGCAGCATCGTGCTGCAACAGCGCCCGCACGGGGCCCCCGACGCCGACACGTTCCGCCTGGCCGAATCGCCGGTGCCGGTGCCGCAGGAAGGACAGGTACTACTGCGCACGCTGATGCTGTCGCTCGATCCCTACATGCGCGGGCGCATCAGCGACGCCAAATCGTATGCCGAGCCGGTCGCCATCGGCGCCGTGATGGTCGGCGGCACGGTCTCGCGCGTGGAAGCATCGCGCCACCCCGGCTTCGAAGCTGGCCAGCTGGTGCTCGGCTACAGCGGCTGGCAGGACTATGCCTTGTCCGACGGCACCGGCCTGAACAAGCTCGGCGACGACGTGGGACTGGCCTCGCGCGCGCTCGGCGTACTCGGCATGCCCGGCTTTACCGCCTATATGGGCCTGCTCGACATCGGCCAGCCGCAAGCCGGCGACACCGTCGTGGTGGCGGCCGCCAGCGGCGCGGTCGGCTCGCTGGTCGGGCAGATCGCCAGACTCAAGGGCGCGCGCGCGGTCGGCATCGCCGGCGGCGCCGACAAATGCCGCTACGTGGTCGACGAGCTCGGCTTCGACGCCTGCATCGACCACCGCGCGCCGGATTTTCCGCAACAACTGGCCGCAGCCTGCCCGGCGGGCATTGACGTGTACTTCGAGAATGTCGGCGGCGCCGTGTTCGACGCCGTGCTGCCCTTGCTCAACGCCAAGGCGCGCGTTCCCGTCTGCGGCCTGATCGCCGACTACAACGCCACGGCGCTGCCGCCCGGCCCGGATCGGCTCGGCCTGCTGGCGCGCACCATCCTGACCAAGCGTATCAAGATGCAGGGTTTCATTATTTTTGACGACTACGGGCCGCGCTACGGTGAATTCCTTGCCCAGATGAGCGAATGGCTCAAGGACGGCAAGATCAAGTTCCGTGAAGACGTGGTGGATGGCCTCGAGCATGCGCCGCAGGCCTTCGTCGGCCTGCTCCAAGGGAAGAATTTCGGCAAGCTCGTGGTGCGCGTCGCCCCTAACTGACTAACTCAACAGGAGAAGCACATGAATGTATTGATGGTAGTGACCTCGCATGACCAACTCGGCGACACCGGCAAGAAAACCGGCTTCTGGCTGGAAGAGTTTGCCGCGCCGTACTACGCCCTGAAGGATGCCGGCGCCGACGTCACCGTGGTCTCGCCCCTGGGCGGGCAGCCGCCGCTCGACCCGAAGAGCGACGAGCCGGACGCACAAACCGACGCGACCCGCCGTTTTAAATCCGACGCCGCCGCGCAGGCCGTGCTCGCCAAAACCGGCAAGCTGGCCGAGGTGAAGGCGGCCGACTTCGATGCCGTGTTCTATCCGGGCGGACACGGCCCGCTGTGGGACCTGGCCGAAGACAAGGCATCGATCGCCCTGATCGAAGCGATGGCCGCTGCCGGCAAGCCGGTCGCCGCCGTGTGCCATGCCCCCGGCGTGCTGCGCCACGTGAAAGCTGCGGACGGCGGCCCGCTCGTCAAGGGCAAGCGGGTAACCGGTTTCACCAACACCGAAGAAAAAGCGGTCGGCCTGACCGCAGTGGTGCCCTTCCTGGTCGAGGACATGCTCAAGGAAAACGGTGGCCAGTATTCGAAGGGCGCCGATTGGCAGTCATATGTACTCACCGATGGCAAGCTGGTCACCGGACAGAATCCGGCCTCGTCGGAAGAAGGCGCAAAAGCGCTGCTCAAGCTGCTGGCCTGATCGAGGGCGTCGCCTTCGGCGCCTTGCCCCAGACACGAAACTTGAAAATCCTTGTGTCGGTGGTTCGAACCCGCCCCGGGCCACCAAGCATTCGCAGTACACGCAACGCCGACCCATGCAGGTCGGCGTTGTCGTTTCCAGCTACCAAAATGCTGTTATCCCTGGTCGGACGCCCCTCATTCTTTCCTTTCCCTGAACTCGCCCTCGATCACCTGTCGTCGTTGCGCTTCGGCGCATTCTTGCCGGCGAAGGTGGAGACTGACGCTACGAGCCGATCGAACATTGCCCGCCGCAACCAGGGGAAGCCAAGCACGAAGGCCGTGGCGAAACCCGTGAACGCCGCCGGCACGACTTCGCCGCGCGACAGGAAGTTCACCAGGCACAGTGCGAGCAGGCTCACGATGAGCGGACGACGGAAAGGCTTGGGGATCAGGCCGACGACGCGCGGCTTGCCATTACGTATCCAGGGGAAACGGGCAAACAAGGCGCCAAGCATCAGCCCTGCCATGACGCGGCCAGTACCGAGAAAGTCGGCCACCACGCCGATGACAAGGAAACCGCTGTAGGTCATCGTGCTGGCCAGAGCTGCCAGCGCCAATACCACCAGTGCGATCGCCAGCCGTGGCATGCGCCAGGCCGCTAGAACGAGGGAACGTAGGATGAGTGTACTCCTGCAAATGGGACTGGATGTCGAGTGCAAATTTTAACAGCGTGCCTGCACAAGGGTGCGCGGGCGATCGGGTGAAGGGTGTAGGCTCGGCTTCCGATGTTAGATCGACATCTTCTTTTTGCTGACGCGAAAAATCGAAGGAGACCCGCCATGTTTGAAGAACTCAGCACCACCCTTGGGCAGAAGTTTGGACTGGGCATGAATGCGCGACCCTTCCTGCAAATGTTACTAGCAAGAATCAGCGATCCGAGGCACGGCGGTTTCGCCGGTTTCGTGCAACGGCTGCGCGATGGCGGCGTGGCCGTCGATACCTGGGCGGCCACCCCGGGCGCGGAGGCGGCGCTCTCCCCTTCCGACATCGAGCGGGCCGTGGGCGACCATGAGCTGGTGCCCGACATGGCGTCGCGCTTCGGCATCGAGCGCAGCAAGGTGATCGGGGCGCTCGGCTTCGCGATCCCGGCCATCGTCGCGCGCCTGGCCAGGGGCGGCGTGGCGCCGGCCACCTTGCCGCCTGAGGCGGAGTCCTTCATCGGCAACCGCGGCGCGTGGGCGGCTGCGCCCACCATGGCCTCCCAGGCCGGCGCGGTGCAGGCGCCGGCCAGGAATTGGCTGCCGTGGATCGCGGCGGCAGTCGTTCTGCTGCTCTTGCTGGGCTACTGCAGCACGCAGCGGCGCAGCGAGCCGGTGCCGGCCGCGCCGGCGCCCGTGATCACGGAATCCGTACCGGCCCCTGGAGCGCCGGCGGCCCCTGTCCCGGACCTGGTCGTGACCGAGCCGGAAGGCGCCGCCATTGTCGCCGGCATGGCCGACGGTATCCCGGTGCTGAAGGTGTATTTCGACGTGGGCAAGACCCTGGTGTCGAGCGAGTTCAAGGAAAAGTCCGCCGACCTGGTCGCTTACCTGAACACCAATCCGAACGCCAAGGCCATCATTTCGGGCTTCAACGACCCCACCGGCGATGCGGCCGCCAACGCCAAGCTGGCAAAGGGCCGGGCCGAAGCGGTGCAGGAACAGCTGGTCGCGGCCGGCATCGCAAAGGACCGCACCCTGCTCGAAAAGCCGGCTGACACGACCGGCACCGCACCGACCAATGCCGCCTCGCGGCGGGTGGATGTGATGCTGCGCTGAGCCCAGTCGCCGGAGCGCCCCCCAAACGCCGGTCCCGCGAGGCCGGCGTTTTTCGTTAGCAGCCAGGCCACGTGCTGATCGACTCACTGTTGAACCGCTGTTTGCCCGATAAATGCGGTGCATCGCTGGACGCTCTGCTGGTTTTTACCTATCTTCCAATACAACACCGGTACAAATCTCTCACAACGGAGCTCAACATGAAAAAACTCGTACTCGCAGCAATGATGGCCGCTTCCTTTACCGCCGCACAGGCTGCCGACATCGTCGACACCGCCAAGTCGGCCGGCAGCTTCAACACCCTGGTCGCGGCCGTGCAGGCAGCCGGCCTGGTCGACACCCTGAAAGGCCCAGGCCCGTTCACCGTCTTCGCGCCGACCGACGAGGCCTTCGCCAAGATCCCGAAAGCCAAGCTCGATGCGCTGCTGAAGGATAAAGCGGCCTTGACCAAGGTCCTGACCTACCACGTGGTGCCAGGCAAAGTGATGGCCGCCAGCGTCAAGCCGGGTGCGGTCAAGACGGTCGAGGGCAGCAGCCTGATGGTCAGCGCCAAGGGCGGCACCGTCATGGTCGACAAGGCCAAGGTCGTCAAGACCGATGTGGAGGCGGACAATGGCGTCATTCACGTCATCGACTCGGTGATCATGCCGAAGTAAGCCAGGGCCGCAGGGGGCGTGTGCCGTCAGGTATGGCGGCGCGCCATCCCCCTGCGATTGCTCCAGTTTTTTGACTAGTTCGGCTCTTGCAACCAAGACTTCAGTCGTCCTGGCGCCTTCAACTCCACCAGATCACGCTCGATCCCGGCAATCTGTTGGCGTATCCCGACGATGTCGGCTTTGAGCATGTCCAGCATCGATTCCGGAGTCAGACGCTTGACCGGAACTTCCGGCTGATACATTGCCGCCTCGTTCACGAATTGCGCGATTTCCAGCTCGGTTAGCCGCAATTGTTCCTTCAAAAGCTTGTTATAGTGCGCCAGCTCTTTCTCAGGCAAGTGTGAGACCATGCCGCGCTGCTCGAGCTCAATCCGGAATGCTAGCAAGGCCGGCAGATCCCCAGCAGCGTGGGCAGCCTCCGCGCGCTGAATGAATTCCACCTTCGCGGCGGACGACGCTTCACCTGGTGCGGGGCTGGCGTTGAACGCGTCCGCCAGCTCACGATAGAGGGCCCCCATCGCTTCGGCCACCTTTTCCTCAAGCAGGATGCGCGCTCGCTCTGCCCTGGCGGACGCTGCCAATAAGCTGCGCTGGCGTGCCGGCTCGCCCGTCTCTTCTGCCACGATCAGTGCACGGACGACCTCTCGGTTCTCCTCGCTACGCAGGTCGAGGTCGCCAATATCGAGGTCGTGGACCCTCTGCATGAGTTCAGCGAACTCCGCGTGCTGGCCAGCGTACTCGGCGTCGTCCTCGCTGAAGTCGTCGTACAGTTCGAACACGTCGAGGTCGTCGTCGTCGTCGTCGTCGTCGTCCTCGTCGTCCTCGTCGTCCTCGTTCTCATCGAGGCCCGAGTGCCGCGCGCAAACCTGTTCGAGCTCGGCATCGTCTTCCTGGTCTAGCAGGTCCAGTGCCAGCTCGACTATGAGATCCGAGAGGTCTTCACGCTCCGCTTCGTCCAGGCTGGCTTCTTCACTTAACTGGTCGAGGCGCAGCGCAAGCTGCTTCAGCAGAGCATCATTCACCTGCTTCAAGGGCAGGAATTCTTTCGCACCCAGCTCGCGCCTGTCGCTCGACGCCTGGCGCCATGTCTCCGCAAGCAGCTTGGCCGCATGTAGTTTGCCGACGAGCGCGTCGAACTGCTTGCGTCCGCGCGACGTTGTCCCTGAACCCAGATTCAACGGAGTATGTGCAGTACGTTTTTTTGAAGACATGATGATTTCTAATAATTTGAATTGCCGGTGAGGTCCCGGCCTCCACGGAAGAGAGCGCATGGTGCGCGTTGCGCACAAGCTCCGGTTGGCGCGCACGCAAAGCTTGACGATCGACTTTTCTGAACCATACTGAAAAGCCCGCCCCACCTCTTCCGGAGACGATCATGCACGAGCAGCAGAATGTCGAACTGGTCCAGCAATGCTATGCCGACTACGGCAACGGCGACATCGACCACCTGCTCGGGTGCATGACGCCCGACGTCGACTGGGAGGTGGCGAGCGTGCCCGGGGTCGAATTCTCGGGCAAGCGCCAGGGCTGCGACAAGGTGCGGGAATTTTTCAGGCTCACGAGCGAACAACAAACCATCCGCTCCTTCACCCCCCATGAATTCATCGCCCAGGGCGACAAGGTGGTCGTGCTCGGCCACGGCGCCTGGACCGCCACCGGCACCGGCCTGGACTTCGAAAGCGACTGGGTGCATGTCTTCACCCTCAGGGACGGCAAGATCGCCGCCTTCCGCGAATTCATGGACGTCCATTTCGCCGTCGAGGCCTACCAATGCTATCCGCTAGGGGTGCGCACGCCGGCCGCCGCGGCGCCGCATTGAGGCCCGCCACGAGCGCAAAAGAAACGCCAACCGGACGGTTGGCGTTTTGCTGTGCAGGACCTGCGCGCGCGCCTGCTTACCAGAAGATGACGCGGTCCTTCGGCTCCAGGTACATCTTGTCGCCCGGCTTGACCTCGAAGGCTTCGTAGAAGCCCGGGTGGTTGCGCAGGCTGCCGTTGACGCGGAACTCGGACGGCGAATGCGGATCGGATTTCACCTGCGAGATCAGCGCCGCATCGCGCGCCTTGCCCTTGCGTGCCTGCGACAGGCCCATGAACAGGCGCTGTTCGGCGGTGAAGCCGTCGATCACAGGGCCCGGCTTGCCCTTCAGGTAGATCTTGTAGGCGCGGCTGGCCATGATGGCGCCGGCGTTGTCGGCGATGTTCTCGCCCAGGGTCAGTTCGCCGTTCACATTGTAGCCCGGCAGCGGGCTGTAGCCGGCGTACTGGGCAACCAGCACTTTGCCGCGCGCGGCGAATTTTTCCGCATCTTCCTTGGTCCACCAGTTGCGCAGGTTGCCGTCGCCGTCGAACTGCGAGCCCTTGTCGTCGAAGGCGTGGCTGATCTCGTGGCCGATCGAGATCCCCACCGAGCCGTAGTTCACCGCCGGTTCGGCGTCGGCGTCGTACAGCGGGTATTGCAGGCGCGCCGCCGGGAACACCACCTCGTTGAGCGTCGGGCTGTAATAGGCGTTGACGGTCTGCGGCGACATGCTCCACACGCTGCGGTCGACCGGCTTGCCAAGGCGGTTCACCTGGTACTCGTGGCCGAATTCGCGCGAGCGCATCACGTTGCCCACCAGGTCGCCGCGCACGACCTTGAGCTTGCCGTAGTCGCGCCACTTGTCGGGGTAGCCGATTTTGACGTTGATCTTCGAGAGCTTGACCTGGGCCTGCTTTTTCGTCTCCGGCGACATCCAGTCGAGCGTTTCGATGCCCTCGCCAAAGGCGGTGATGAAGTTCTTTGCCATGTCCAGCACCTGCTGCTTGCGCTCGGCCGGGAAGTGCTGGGCCACGTACACCTTGCCCACCACTTCGCTCAGGTTGCGGTTGATCTCGGCGATGGCGCGCTTGTCGAGCGGGCGGTTCTCCTTGGCGCCGGAGAGCACGGTGCCGCGGAAGGCGAAACTCTCGTCGACAAACGCCTGCGACAGGTAGGGCGCGTAGGCGCTGAGCAGGCGGAATTCGAAGTAAGGCTTCCAGGTTTCCAGCGGCGTGGCGGCGATGAGTTTATCCAGCGCGGCCAGGTAGGACGGCTGGTTGACGATCACCGACGTGGCCGATCCGGCGCCGGTGCCCTTCAGGTAAGTGGTCCAGTCGAAGCCCGGCAGCAGCTTGCGCAGCTCGGCCAGGCTCATCTTGTTGTAGCGCTTGACCGGGTCGCGGTTCTCGACCTTGGTCCACTGGGCGCGCGCGATCTCGGTTTCCAGCGCCACGATCTGCTGCGCCTTGGCGGCGGCATCCTGGTGGCCGGCCAGGGCCAGCATCTTCTCGATGTGGGCCTGGTATTTGGCGCGGATGTCCTTCAGGCGCGCGTCGTCGGTGGCGAGGTAGTAGTCGCGGTCCGGCATGCCCAGCCCCGACTGCGAGATGCCGACGATGTAGCGGGTGGAATCCTTGTTGTCCTGGCCGACGTACATGTCGAGTGGCGCGTCGGCGCCGATACGGGCGAAGCGCGCCATCAGCGAAGCCATCGCGCGCTTGTCCTTGAGTGCGGCGACGCGCGCCAGCTCGCCCTTGAGCGGGGCCAGGCCCAGTGCATCGCGGCGCGCCTGGTCGACGTAGCTGGTGTAGAAGTCGCCCATCTTCTGCGCGTCCGAGCCGGCCGCCGCGTTCTTCTGGGCGGCGGCGCCTTCGACGATGGTGCGGATCTGCTGCTCGACGCGGTCTTGCGCGATATTGAAGGCGCCCCAGCTGGAGCGGTCGGACGGGATGTCGACGTCCTTCATCCAGGTGCCCTGGGTGTAGCGGAAGAAGTCGTCCTGTGCCCGCACGTTGCGGTCCATCGCGGCAATCTCGATGCCCGAGGTGCTGCCCGCGGCGGCCGCCGGCGCTGCCGTCGCGGTCTTGGCCGCCGTGGTGTCGTGGGCCCCGGCATGGGCCGCTACCAGGAACAGCCCTGCGATCACACTGCTGCACACGCTACGCTTCATCTCTCACTCCTGTTGTTGGAAACCGGTCGATCCTAATCCAACTGGAGGCGCGCTGCCAAGGCCATTTTTGTATGCATGTTGTTTGCACAAGGCCCGTCAATACGGGCGCCATGCAAGATTGCCGGATGCCGGATTCACTTCGCCCGCACCACCTCCAGCTTGGCCTTCTTGCCCTTGCGGTAGGTGTACAAGGTCATCGCCGCGTTGCGCAGGTCGCCCTTGGCGTCGAAGGCGATGGTGCCGGTAACGCCTTCGTGGGTGATGGCGCGCAGCGCCGGCAGCACGCGCGCCGGTTCCAGCGACTGCGCCTTCTGCATCGCGGCGGCCACCATCATCACCGCGTCGTAGGCGTAGGGACCGTAGGTTTCCACCGGTGTCTTGAAGCGCTGGCGGAAGCGTTCCGCGAAGGCCGTGTAGGCAGTCTCCTGGGCGCCGGTCACGCCGCCCGCCACCGCACAGAACACCTTATCATCTCCCAGCGCGTCGCCCGCCAGCAGCGGCAGCTTTTCGGAACAGACGCCATCGCCCGACACCAGCCTGGCCTGCAGGCCGAGGGTCTTCATCTGCTTGAGCATGGGGCCGGCCACGGCATCCATGCCGCCGTAAAACACCACGTCGGGCCGATGGCCGCGGATCTGGGTCAGGATGGCGTTGAAGTCGGTCGCCTTGTCGTTGGTGAACTGGCGGCTGACGATGGCCGCCCCGCCGCTGCTGCGCACTTCCTTCACGAACTGGTCGGCCAGGCCCTGGCCGAAGGCCGTGCGGTCGTCGATGACGGCGATCTTCTTCGCCTTGAGCGTGCCGAGCGCATAGCGCGCCAGCGTACGCCCGATCAGGTTGTCGTTCGCCACGACCCGGAAAGCGGTCGGGTAGCCCTGCTGGGTGTACAGCGGCGTGGTCGCGGCCGGCGAGATCTGGGGAATGCCGGCGCCGGCGTAGATTTTCGATGCCGGGACCGTGGTGCCGGAATTGAGGTGTCCGACCACCGCCGCCACCTTGTTGTCGACCAGCTTCTGCGCCACCGCCGTTCCGGTCTTGGGATCGGCGGCATCGTCTTCCGCCACCAGCACCCAGGTAAGCTTCTTGCCGCCCAGCGTGACGCCTTTGGCGTTGAGGTCTTCGATGGCCAGGCGGGCGCCATGTTCGATGTCCTTGCCCTGGTGGGCGCCGGGACCGGACAGCGGGGAGGCGGTGCCGATCTTGACTTCGGTTTGTGCGTGGACGGCCGGCGCGGCGGCGAGCGACAGGATGGACAGGATGACAGCGGCAGAACGCATGGCGGCCTTTCTCGAATGGATGCGTTCGATTGTACTGCCTCGGACTGCCGGGCCGGGGCAGCGCACAGCCTGGGTGCGCTTGAAATCCCCCTGCGCCGCACTAAGCTGAAGCTATCGGCACAGCGCCCCAGGGCCGGTTCATCAAGGAAAACCCATCGAGGAGGAACGCATTACGGAGGACATCATGAGCACGCAAGAAAACAAACGGATGGTATTGGAGGCCTACCAGCTGTTCAAGGCCGGGGACATCCCCAGCCTGCTGGACCGCTACGCCGACAATGCCGAATGGATCGGACCGGAATCGGACATCGTCCCCTTCGCCGGCCGTTACCATGGCAAGGCGGGCATCGCGCAGTTCTTCCGCAAGCTCGGCGATGCCTCGGAAGCGACCCGGTTCGAGGTCCGGGACTGCATCGCCGAAGGCGACAAAGTGGTCGTCATCGGGGAAGCCACCTGGCGCATCCGGGCCACCGGAACCACCTACGACACGCCATGGACCCACCTGCTCACGATACGTGAAGGCAAGGTGGCCAGGTTCGAAACCATCTACGACGTCAAGGCGACCGAGATGGCGTTCAGCCCGGACATGCGGGCACAAGCGGGCTCTGGCGCCCCGCTGCACCACTGAAAGTGCATACGCCAGCGGGACGCCCAGTGCGAGCGTCTCGCCCGGGGGGGGCGTGCAGCCTCAGTGAAAGGCCAGTCCACCCTCCACGATGCGCGCGCCGCCAGGATGAAGCCTGCTTGATTCGGGCATGGCAATGCGCGGACCGGCTGCCCCCGCGCCGGCCATGCCTGCACCGCTACGCGCCGTATCCCTGCGCTGATTGTCGTAATCCACCACATGTTCGTTCGAGACCGGATCCGTGTGCCAGATCCGCAGCCCGAGCCGTGCCACCCCGCCCCTGCCTGCCGCGGCGCCCGTCGCTGCCAGGCTGAATTGATAGCCGGCGCGGCCGTTGACGGTGGCGCTGCCCTCGAACACGCCACGCCCGGACAGGCCGCCGGCCTGCCTGAGCGTGTCGCTGCGCAGGACCAGCCCGTCGATGGCGAAGTGGAACTGGCCGGTGCGCCCGGGGGATGCGATGAAGGCGAAGTGCGCGCGGCCAGAGTGGGCACTGTCGCTGCGTAGCGCCCCCAGCGGCGAATCGAGTTTTCCGTTGCCGGCCGCCACGCCGGTGGCGGGATCGTAGGCGACCACGATGCGGCCGGTCTCGGCGCTGCGTCCTGCGCGGTCGAGCACGGTGGCCTTGATGACGTGGATGCCGGCAGTTTCATACCGGTGGCTGGCCCACGCACTGCCCAGGCCATTGCTCTCGTTCACCCTGGCCGCATGGCTGCCGCTGCCGTCGCCCCAGGACCAGGTGACGCTGCGAGTGCCGGTCCGGTCCTCGTCCACGAAGCCGAGCCTTGCTTGCACCGGTGCGCCCAGCCTGGCCAGGCCAGGCGCGGTGATCGGGCCAAGCACAGGCGGGTACTGGCCCTTGCCGTCCTTGTGGCCTTGGACGGGCCGCAGCAACACCACGCCGGCGTTGGAGTTCGCCACGATGGCGCCGCTGTCGTTGATGGCCAGTGCGGTCTCCAGCACGAAACCGGGAGGCGGATGGCGCAGGCGCTTGTTCAGGTCCAGCATGCCCTGCTTGGCGCTCCAGAGGAAGGCGTGCGGCTCTTCCTTCCTGGTGTCGGCGTTGCCGACGATGGCGCCCTTGCTGTTGACGGCCTGCGCGCGCGAGCTGGTGCCACCCAGCGTGCCGATGTCGAGCATGCCGGCGCCCTGGGTCCAGGACATTGCGTGCTGGACGCCGCCCAGCGTTTCGACGACGCCGGCGATGTGGGCGTTGGCGCTCATGGCGATCACGGCCGAGGAGAGGCCGCCGGCGGTGCCGAGGTCGAGCATGCCGGTGCCCTGGGTCCAGAAGAAAGCGTGGTTGATAAAACCGGGCAAGCTGACGGTACCGGAAACCTGCCCGGCGGCGCCCACCGCACGCGGCAGCGAAAAACTGCTGCCGAGCGTGTCGATATCGACCAGGCCCTCCAGGGCCGTCCAGCGGAACGCATGGCGGTCGAAGGCCGGGGTGCTGGACTGGCCGGCGATGAGGCCGGCATCGTTGAGGGCGTCCGCGGCGGAGAAGCTGGCAATGCCGGCCCCGAAGGAGCCCAGGTTTTCCATGCCGCCCACCAGGGTCCAGCGGAAGGCGCGCGGCGGGACGCCCGGCACGCCTTCGGACATGCCCACCACCACGCCGACGTTGTTGATGGCCGTGGCGCCGGAATTGGCGGCGCCCGGCAGCACGCCGATGTCGAGCATGCCGCCACCGAGGGTCCAGACGAAGGCGTGCTCGTTGCCACCCGGGATGGTGGAGCGTCCCGTGACCTGGCCGGCGTTGTTCAGGGCAACCGCGTAGGTATCGGTGCCGCCCAGGTCGCCGATGTCGTGCAGCACGGCGCCGTCATAAAAATAACCGCGCGGCGGGCCCATGCCCATGCGCACCGAGTACGCGACCTGGCCGCTGGCGTTGATCCTTGGAAGCGCAGAAAACTCGCCCGCGTTCAGGTTGACGATGCGGTAGCTGGTCTTGTGGCCGTGCTTGCCGCCAGCCTGCGCGTCCTGTGCCGGCGCCGCCGCGGCCGCACCCGTGATCGCCAGGAAGGCGAGCAGGCATGGCAGGCGGCGGATGCCGCGCCCGCGTCGAGCGCCGTTTTCGTGTATGCGTCGCATGTTTTTGCTCCCGGCAAGTCATGATGGACCCGCTGTGCCGGGTCGACGGGAAGATCATGCAACGCGATGGGGCTGTGCGGATTGCCGCACACGTGGAATCCGGTGCAGGTGTGGGCCAGATCAAGCATGCCTGCCTGCCGGGTGAACGGCGAGCAGCAAACACAGTCAGGCAGCAGATGCCTGCGGCTAATGGACGAGGCCGGCCTGCTTGGTCAGCACCACTTCCAGGTATTCCGCCGGAATCACCAGCGAAGACTGCCCGGCCTTGTTGGCGCTCTCGAGCACTTCGATCAGGTCCTGTTCCAGGGCCGCCTTGCGCTGCTCGTCCAGCGCGCGGAAGGCCATATGGACCGGGCCGTAGAAATCGCGGAACACCTGCAGCATGTGGGCCGAGGACGCGTAGCGGAAATGGAAGATCTTGCGGTTCAGGCGGAGTTCGCCGGCCTGCTTGCCGAACAGTTCGCGCACATGCGCCTCGGTGCCCCACATCAGGGGCGACTGGATGCCGGCCGGGGGCGGCACGTGCTTGCCGACTGTCCTGAACATCTGGCCAAGGAAGCCTTCCGGTGTCCAGTTGGCGAAGGCGATGCGCCCGCCGCCGCGCACCACCCGCAGCATTTCGCCGGCGCAGCGCGCATGGTCGGGCGTGAACATGACGCCAAAGGTGGACAGCGCCGCGTCGAAGCTGGCGTCTGGGAAAGGCAGGGCTTCGGCATCGGCTTCGCGGAATTCGACCTGCAGGCCTTCGGCCGCCGCGCGCTGGCGTCCCTTGTCCAGCAGGGCCGGCACGTAGTCGGTCGAGGTCACGCGCGCGAACCGGCGCGCGGCGGCCAGGGTGGCGTTGCCGTTGCCGGCGGCGATATCGATGACGCGCTCGCCGGCGCGGATGTCGGCCGCCTCCGCCAGCGACTCGCCGACGATCTGCAGCGTCACCCCGATGATGGCAAAGTCGCCGCTGGCCCAGGTCGCCTGCTGGCGCTGCTTGATGGCTGCGAAATCCGGCCCGCCCGCGTCGGGCTGGCGCTGCGCAGGTGTGGAAGGGATAGCTTGGGTCATGGCAGGTCTCCTCGGAAGTTCCCGACAGCGGGACAGGATTGGACAAAACGCCGACGAAAAAGATCGCCCCGTTCCGGCTGGCGCCGCATGCGCTCGTGCGTGCGCACGGTAGGACGGCGCCGGTGCGCCGGGTATCTGGAACCGGGGATATACTGGGTTATAGCCTGACCGACATGCACATGCAAATAGAGATGCGCAATCGGCCTCCGGTCAAGAGCGCTCCTGCTCGACCATATAATTAACAATCACCATTCTGACAGGGGGTAGCATGCCAACAACCTGGATTCTTTCGGCCAATTCGGGCCGTGCGAGGTTCTTTTCGGAGACCGACGCGAACCAGCCACTGCAAGAAATCGACGACATGGTCAATGCCGCTGCGCAACTGCGCACGCAGGACACCGAGACCGACCGGCTCGATCCGATCTCGGCCTCGAGCAGCCGCCACGGCATTGGCGGATCGGAAGGGGCCGGCAGGGACCACCAGTCCAAGGCCGGGGCGCCGGGCAAGCAGTACGAGCCGGCGCAAACGCCCGCGCAGCACCAGGCCGAGCTGTTCGCCAAGGACGTCGCGCACTACCTGCTGAAGGCGCACCAGGACGGCCGTTACCAGTCATTGATCATTTCGGCTGCACCAGAGTTCCTCGGCGTACTGCGCCAGAACCTGGACCAGCAGGTGAAGGGGCTGGTCAAGTCCGAGTTCAACAAGGACTACACCCATTCCAATGCGCAGCAGTTGCGCGAGCAGTTGCACGCGCAACAGGCCAAGGCCGAGTAAGCGGGCTTCACACTCTCAAGGATGCGCCAGCCACTGCGGCTGGCGTTTTTTTTGGCGCTGTCACCCTTTGCTATGGATGGGTTTGATTGCCAGGCGCAGCAATCCCTCGGCAGACGTGACGCGCCCGCCATCGAGCGCCCTGCGCCAGCCCAGGTAATTCGGCAGGTAGCGCGACGCGACGCCGTGGAAGCGCGCCAGCCAGTCGCGCAGGCGGCGGTGATAGGCATTCACGTTCTGGACATGGATGGCGCCTTCGCTGCTGCGCCGCACCCGCTCGCCGGCGCGCAGGTTGACGTACTGGTGGGCGATGCCGTGGCGCCGGCTGAACGCCCGGTAGGCCGCGTTGGCGTCGGTTACCAGCAGCACTTGGGGATCGAGCATCGGTAACAGGTGCCGTTCGAGCTGGA
>NZ_FOLD01000003.1 GCF_900112225.1 Massilia yuzhufengensis
GGGTCGAATCCGGTCCTTCGTGAAAGTCCGCGATTTTCGGCCCTGGCAACCTGCTATGCTTAGCTCAACGACCGGTTTCGGCCAGCCGTTTGAATTTCCATCAAGGAAGGGGTTAGGTTTCTCCTAATTAAGCTTTGGCTTTCCGACGTTCAATAGCTTTCCCATAGTAGAGGAATCATACTCTGGAATTCCCTTGCCGTTGCGGCGATTGCCATCTTGCGCGCCAAGTTCTCCCTTACCGGCTTTATGTTCACCAAGCTGTCTCCCGCTAAGCGCTTCACTAGCAGGAGGACTCCGCGAGCTGAGCATCTCCTGTTGTGCCTGGCGTGCTGAACTACGATGCTGATCAGATTCCGGTCGCGGTTCATTTGTACGCACAACGCTAATTTGCTTCTGTACTGGTGGGGCCGGGTCGAACGCGGCCGTTGACTTAGCAAGAAAAGATCCTAGTTCATATTCCTGCGCGACCGAAAACGCCTCACCGGAATTCCGTAACTCTCGCCAGCTACGCGCGACTGATATGCCATTGATGAAGAGCGATACGAACTCGGCAGCTTCGTGGCTCTGATGGTGCTCTCTTCGAAAAGCCCGGTAACCAACGTATACAGCCGAGTAAAACGGATCAGTGATCAGGTCCTGCGCAAAGCTGATCTTGTCAAATTGTTCTTGACCAATATTATTCGACAAATATAAATTTCCAGAAAAAATATGCACCATTGATGCGCTAAGCGAGATTGCGCCCAAGATGAGAGGAAAGCCTGTGGCAGTCCCCACCACAACGCAACCTCCAATCAACATGATGGATCCCAGGCCGATGGAAGTGAGGCCTTGCAACGTTCGATCGGTCGAATTCCCTGATCGCGCACCCTCCAAGAACAGGCCCGTTGCCAACGGTCCGCCCGGACGAATTATTCGTTTCATTCTCATTATCTCGCTCCCGGCCTATATCGATTTAATGAAAGCACGAATGCGAATTGCTAGTAACACTTCGTCAATCTTACTGCGCTTTGCCGCGGCCAAAATAGCTTGGGGCCGGGCTCGAATACTCCTTTGGGAAATTCGAATTTTCCATAGCGTGTCAGGTTTAAGGTTATGAATGGCGTCCGAATATACTAAGTCACTATCATTGCTTGGTCCCGACTGGGATGCCAGCTTGATGCGACCGATTGTGACTGGGGGACGTTTAAAAATAGGAGCTCCCGCCACTGAAAGCGAAGCGACGGTGATTCTTCCACTATACACCTGCAAAACGGCCTCCTCGCCAGGTGTGGCCATACTGACGAGCAAGCCGACTCCAATCATCCGAACGCGATCCAAGTCCAATATCTCGCCTCCGTAGTCCTCGAACAACATTTCCTTAGTAAGCTTAAACTCAAAGATGCCCGATCCATCATCTAGGGCTGTTGTGTATTGAGCGGCCGACACCAGCGGTTTTCGTGTGCCGTCGAGGTTGGCAAGAATTTCTTGGCGTAAAGGTATAAGAACGGTGAACTCCGTCTCGTGCTGCGCGGCCGCCTCCATCAAATCGATCGAATTCCTGCACCAAGCGACAAGCGCGTCAACGACGTCGCCTGCAGTAACCTGCTCTTGACTGAATTCTGCAAGAATCTTTTCCCGGTAGGGTGATAGCAAAAACTGTTTCTCCGACCACTTCCGAATAGTGTCGTCCGTGGTATCCGAAGTAAATAGTTCGAGTTCCGAGTTGGGGCCGTACAGTTCGGTAAATGCAAGGGACGCAGCATAACTACGCTGGTACGCTTCACCCAAGCTCTCCATGTAGTACGGAAGTAGTCGTAAGTAACGTTCTTTAAAGTTTTTCGCACTTCCTTGTTGGAGAAGTTCAGCTTTGTGCGCGCTTAAGCTATTCCTTGCGATAACCATATTCGACAACGCAGCATCATGTTGTACCGCGTTGAAGTTGGCGAAATTTTTTGCAGCATCGGCATCGGCTAGCGTGCGTTCACTTTCGACGGTTTTTTTGTTTTCCACTCCCGCTGCGATTCGATAAGCTTCGGATAAAGCTTCAGCAGCCGGTTCCGATGAGCTGTTGGCGATGACATATTCAGCTACTTGCAAGGATTGCAGTCCTTGCTGATAGTGCAGGCCCTCATTCACAGCCGCAATTTCTAACGCGGCGAGCTCATTCCGAAATCTAAGTGCGTCGTCAAGCAACGAACTGGCGATCGACAAATTCTGCTCTACTTGCCTCGGGTCGAATTTTGGTTCACCTTTGGCTGCAATCTTGTTCCAATTTTGTCCAGCCGTTCGTACCGCAATCGAAGAAAGACTAGCCACGTCTTTATCAAAAACTTGTAGCCACTTGCGGAGATCCTTATCCTCTTCAACAAAAGACTTAGTCAATTCTTCACGGATCGTCCGAAAGTCGCTGCCTTTTGCACTTTTTATTTGTGGAAGGGATTTGTTTCTTGCCGCTGCGGATGCGGCCCCCGAAGTAACGGCTGCGGCGCCAATCGCACCAGTAGCACCTAGCAAAAAATTGCGTCGATCTTTCATCGGATTAGTCCCCAATATTCAAGTGAAATTTCGTGTTTGCATTATGACATTGCTAATTTATCACTGCACGAAATATTTCGCGACGGCTTTGTTCACTTGAGAGGCTTAACTTGAATCGATGCCAACCATGCGGACATTCACTTAGAGACGTTCGACGGCTCAGATGCATAGTGGGAACCAATCCGAGGCTTGTTCGCCATTTTCGCCCGGTGGGCGGGTCAAGTTCCAGTACCGTGCGGACTGTCTGACCACGGTAGACCGTTACCAACTCGCTCATGAGACTTCCCGGACGATCTGCGGGTAGGTCCTAAGGCGCTTGACCAGGCGCTCACCGTCCAGCATCAGGGGGCGTACGCCAGCGGCTACCATGGCGCCCTCTTAGTCGCGGCAAATAGCTGCAGCTTAGGGGCAGGCGGAGCTCATGGGCTTCTGCCTATCTGCGGACGTCGGCTTTGGGTCGATAGCGGACGTAGACGAACACAGCCGTAGCACTAACGTATTTGCCGCTCTCTGGATAAGTGGCGAGTTAAGGAAGCTCTGCAATCAGGATAGCAATAATCTCATGAGGCGCTACGCTAGGCAGTAGTTCTACCTCAGCTGAGGTAGACCTACTGCGAATTACATGAGAGCGACTGCAAACTCACTGCGAAGTTTTCTGAGACACTGCGAAGTATTCCGAGAACCCACAGCTGGAGCAACCCTTACACCACCGCCCCCAGCTTGAAGATCGGCATATACATCGCAATCACCAGGCCGCCGATCAGCACGCCCAGGATCACCATGATCAGCGGCTCCATCAGCGAGGACAGCGCGGCCACTGCTTCATCGACTTCCTCCTCGAAGAAATCGGCCACCTTGCCCAGCATGGCGTCGAGCGAGCCGGATTCCTCGCCGATCTGCACCATCTGGATCACCATGTTCGGGAACACGTTCACGTTCTGCATCGAGATGGTCAGGCTGGTGCCGGTGCTGACCTCGGTCTGGATCTTGCGGGTCGCTTCCAGGTAGACGTTGTTGCCCGAGGCGCCGCCGACTGAATCGAGCGCTTCCACCAGCGGCACGCCGGCCGCGAACATGGTCGACAGGGTGCGGGTCCAGCGCGCGATGGTCGCCTTGCGGATCACGGCCCCGAAGATCGGCAGGCGCAGCAGGATGCGGTCCATCGCCTGCTGCATCTTGAGCGAGCGGCGCCAGGCCTGGAAGAAGAAATAGAAGCCGGCGAAGATCGAGCCGAAGATCATGTACCACCAGGTGACGAAGAATTCCGAGATCGCCATCACGATCAGGGTCGGCGCCGGCAGGTCGGCGCCGAAGCTCTTGAACACTTCCTTGAAGGCCGGCACCACCCAGATCATGATGACCGCGGTCACCACGAAGGCGATCGCGATGATCGAGATCGGGTACATCAGGGCCGACTTGATCTTGGCCTTGATCGCCAGCGTCTTTTCCTTGTAGATCGCCAGCCGCGTGAGCAGGTCTTCCAGGATGCCGGCCTGTTCGCCGGCGCCCACCAGGTTGCAGAACAGCGGGTCGAAATACAGTGGGTACTTGCGGAACGCATTGTTCAGGCTGGTGCCGGTCTCGACGTCGTTGCGCAGGTCCATGATCAGCTTGGACATGGACGGGTTCGAATGGCCCTTGCCGACGATGTCGAAGGCCTGCAGCAGCGGCACGCCGGCCTTCATCATGGTGGCGAGCTGGCGCGTGAACAGGGTCAGGTCCTTGTCGGTGATCTTCTTGCCGCTGCGGTAGGCCTTCTTCTTGACCTTGGTGACCAAAATGCCCTGGCGGCGCAGCGTGACGTTGACGATCGCCTCGCCGCCGGCGCGCAGTTCGCCGCGCACGGTCTTGCCGGTGCGGTCCTTGCCTTCCCAGGCATAGACCTTTTCCTTGACCTGGGCGCCGCCCTGGTTCTTGGTGGGTAAGAGGCTTGCCATATCGTCCTTAAATTCCCTTGCTACTCGTTGGTGCAGCCGAGCACTTCTTCGAGGCTGGTCAGCCCCTGTTTCACTTTCATCAGGCCCGAGCGGCGCAGCGAGTTCACGCCATCCTTCTCGGCCTGGGCGGCGATGTCCATCGAGTTGCCGTGCGCCAGGATCAGCGCTTCGATGGCGGGCGTGATCGGCATGATCTGGTAGATGCCGACCCGGCCCTTGTAGCCCGAGCCGAGGCAGCGGTCACAGCCGGCGGGGCCGTAGGGTTTCCAGCTGCCATCCAGGTCGGTATCGCGGTAGCCGGCCGCGACCAGGGCTTCGCGCCCGATCTCGATGGGCTGCTTGCAGGCGCACAGGCGGCGCGCCAGGCGCTGGGCCGTGATCAGGATCACCGACGAGGCGATATTGAAGGGCGCCACGCCCATATTCATGAGGCGCGTCAGGGTCGACGGCGCGTCGTTGGTGTGCAGGGTCGAGAACACCATGTGGCCGGTCTGGGCGGCCTTGATCGCGATGTCGGCGGTTTCCAGGTCGCGGATCTCGCCGACCATGATGATGTCGGGATCCTGGCGCAGGAAGGATTTCAGGGCCACCGGGAAGGTCAGGCCGGCCTTGTCGTTGACGTTGACCTGGTTCACGCCGGGCAGGTTGATCTCGGCCGGGTCTTCCGCGGTCGAGATATTGATACCCGGCTTGTTCAATACGTTCAGGCAGGTGTACAGCGACACCGTCTTGCCGGAACCGGTGGGGCCGGTGACCAGCACCATGCCGTAGGGGCGCGAAATGGCGTCGAGCAGCAGCGCCTTCTGGTCGGCGTCATAGCCGAGCGCGTCGATGCCCATCTGGGCCTGGGTCGCGTCCAGGATACGCATGACGGTCTTCTCGCCGAACAGTGTGGGCAGGGTGCTCACGCGCAGGTCGATGGTGCGGGTCGGGCCCATGACCAGGCGCATGCGGCCGTCCTGGGGCACGCGCTTTTCCGAGATGTCGAGCTTGGCCAGCACCTTGATGCGCGAGACCAGCTTTTCGCGGATCGACAGCGGCGGCGACGCATGGTCGCGCAGCACGCCGTCCACCCGCAGGCGGATCCGGTAGTATTTTTCGTAGGGCTCGAAGTGGATGTCCGAGGCGCCCAGCTGCACTGCATCCATCAGGATCTTGTTCAGGAAGCGCACGATCGGCGCGTCCTCGACGTCGTTGGTCGCGTCCGGCGCCGTGCTCGCCTGGGCTTCTTCTTCGGCGAACTCGATTTCCGCTTCTTCGCCGGCCAGGTCGTTCAGGCTCTGCTCGGCGTTCTTGGCCAGGCTGGCCAGCAGCTTGACCAGCACGTCGTGGGCGACGATCACCGGCTCGACCGACGCTTCGCTCTGGAACTTGATCTGGTCCAGGGCCTGGGTATTGGTCGGGTCGGACAGCGCCACCGACATCTTGTTGCCGCGCTTGGCCAGCGCAATGACGCGCTGGGCCTGCATCAGCCTGGCGTCGATGGCGGTCAGCGGGATCGCTTCGGGCGAGAAGCTCGACAGGTCGAGCAGCGGATAACCGAAGGTCTCGGCGCAGAAGCTGGCCAGGGTGGCGGAGTCGATCAGGCCGCTTTCGAGCAGGGCGTCGATGAAGGCGGTCTTGTCGAGGGCCGCTTTCTTGTGCAGCGCATCGGCCTGTCCCGGGCTCAGCCGGCTCGCCTGCACGAGCGCGCGCGCCAGGCCCGACAGGGGCGCGCCAGTGATCGTGTTCGGGAGGACTGCTGCCATAAGAGAGCGCTAAGGGAGAGCTGTGAAAACGGGGCGGACGACCCGGGAAGGATAATCTCGATGATGCCTACGAGCATCAAATTTGTAAAGGATTTGCTCCCGCGTAGATGCGTGCGCGCCACGGCTACGCCTTGGCAAGGGGTGTTTTATGGCCCAGCCGACAATGCCTGTGGTTGGGCCGACAAGCATTATGGTTCAGGCGACAAGCATACGCCTTGATGGCGGCGGGTGAGGGGGTTGATGGGGTGCACGCTGTGTGCGGTGTGCTGGCAAGATTAGGTACCGGCGAAGGCCGGTACCTAAGTCCGTAGCAAACCACCACAGCAAGCGGTAGCCGCTACGTACATATATAAAACTTACTGCAACGCCAACCTGCGCGCCGCCCCCGCCATCACCGGCGTGCCCGGCTCCAGCTTGAACACCGACAGCGCCCCGGTCAGCTGGGTGGTCTGCTCGGTCAGCGACTCCGCCGCCGCCGACGCTTCTTCCACCAGCGCCGAGTTCTGCTGGGTCATCTCGTCGATGCTGCCGATGGCGCGGCCGATTTCGTCGATGCCGGTGCTCTGGCGGGCGCCGGCGGCGCTGATTTCCATCATGATGGTCTGCACCTTGCGCACCGATTCAACGATCTGGCCCATGGTCACGCCGGCTTCGTCCACCAGCGCGCTGCCGGCGCTGACCTTGGCGACCGAGTCGCCGATCAGTTCCTTGATTTCCTTGGCTGCCGCCGCCGAGCGCTGGGCCAGGTTGCGCACCTCGCCGGCCACGACCGCGAAGCCGCGGCCCTGTTCGCCGGCGCGCGCCGCTTCCACCGCCGCGTTCAGCGCCAGGATGTTGGTCTGGAAGGCGATGCCGTCGATGACCGAGATGATCTCGACGATCTTCTTGGCCGAGCTGTTGATGTCGCCCATGGTGGTCACCACGCCACCCACCACCTGGCCGCCGCGGGTGGCGATATTGGTTGCCGTCTCCACCAGCGTGTTGGCCTGGCTGGCGGCGGTGGCGTTTTCGCGCACGGCGCCGGTCAGCTCTTCCATCGAGCGGGTGGTGCGGTCCAGGCTCGAGGCCTGCGATTCGGTGCGGCGCGCCAGGTCGGCGTTGCCGCTGGCGATTTCCGAGCTGGCCATGGCGATGGTGTCGGCCGACGCCTTGATCTCGGCCACCAGGGTCGCCAGGCGGCCGCGCATGTCCTTCAGGGCCACCAGCAGGCTGCCGGTGTCGCCGGCTTCGATGCGGATCTCGGTCGACAGGTCGCCGGCGGCCACGGCCTGGGCGATCTCGCGTGCGTATTCCGGTTCGCCGCCCAGCTGCTGCCAGATGGTGCGCACCACGAACCAGGACACCACCGCCAGGCAGGCGATGACGACCAGCGCGGTGACGATCATCGAGATCATCACCTGGTTCACGCTGTCCTTGCTGGCCTCGATGCCGGCCGCGAACTGGCGCTGGGCCGTTTCGTTGACCTTGGCCAGGTCGCCGGTCAGGGTGGCCATGGTCGACTGCATCTTGCCGACCACGGCTTGCGGATCGCCCTGTTCCATTTCGAGCATGATGCGCGCGGCCGACAGGGCCGGCGCGTAGTAGGCGTCGAATTCCTTGGCCAGGCGGGCGCCGGTGTCTTGCTGGCCCGGGATCTGGCTGAATTTCTGCAGCTTGGCGCGCAGCTTGACCGCCTGCTCGCCCACTTCGTTGATCTTGTCCTTGTCGCCTTCGGCGACAGCGTCCTGCAGGCCGCCGGTAATGGCGGCCACGTCCAGGATGAGTGCCTTGGAGGCATCGAGCACCGGGTAGTCGACGCTGGCGGTCGTGGTGATCGAGTTCAGTGCGCCGTTCGCGATCATCGCGCTGGCGCCGGCGCCGAGGCCGAAAATAATGGCGGAAATGACGGGCAGTGCCCAGATCCTGCGCTTGATGCTCATTATGATGTCTCCAGAATGCAGAAACCGCCGGCGGCGTCGAGGCCGGCGGCGGGTGCTACCTAGTCATGCAAACGCCGGCCCACGCGGGCCTGGCGCTTACTGTGCGGTGTAGACGACCTTGACGCTGCCGTCGACCGCGCTCTTGTCGATATAGCCGATCGCCTTCGGGTTGGCGGCGACGGCGGCCTTCACGGCGGCGCTGTCGGCGACTTCCTTGGGCATCGTGGCCTTGCCGGTGAAGACCAGCTTGGACCACAGGGCCTTGGCCTGGGCCGCATCCTTGTCCGCGACCTTTTTATAGAACTCGGTGCGGATGGCGCTGGCGTCGGCCTGGTCGATCGGAGTCATGCTGGACGACTTGCCGAGGAAGAACTGGGCGACCTGCTCCTTGCTCATCGTGGCTTCGGCGGCTTTCGGGTTCACCACCACGACCACTTCGGCCATGGCCGGGGCAACGGCGCCCAGTGCAGCGACGGCGAACAGGCTTGCGAGAATCTTGTTCATGGCCGCTCCTTAGAAGACGAAATCGAGGGCGACGGCGCCGACGGTCACGGTGTCGTTGAAACCCGGCTGCGGGTTCGTGAACAGGCCGGTGCCGTTCTTCGGCTTGACGCGGTCGACCTGTGCCTTCAGCGCGACCGAGCTGGCGAAGTCCCAGCGCACGCCGATGGTGTTGGTCGACTGCTCGCCCTGGCCCACGCCGGTGTTCGACAGGCGGCGTACGCCGGCGCCGAGCGCCTGCAGCGTCGGGGTGCAGGCGGCAGGATAGCCGGCCGGGCAGGCTGCCGGGACGGTGTTGGCCACGGTGCCGTCGATCTTCAGGCGGCTGTGGCTGACGTAGGGCATGAACTTGCCGATGCGGTAGCCACCCATCACGTACCAGGCGCTGGTGTCGTTGATATAGGCTTTGGTCTTGCGTTTGGCGAACTCGGTCTGGACGACGATGTCGTTCCAGTCCATCGCCAGTCCCAGCGAGCTGAAGGTGGCGCGCTTTTCACTCACTTCGATCTCGGCTGCCAGCGGCGCCAGCTGAGCGAAGCGGTAGCCCGCGCCGGCTGTGCGCAGCCCGCCGAGCAGGGTGTTCAGGGACACCGAATCGTCGATGCTGACCTTGGCGGTCGCATGACCGGCGCGCACCGTGAACGGGCCGTGTTCGGCGCTCACGTTCAGGGCGGCGATACCCTTGCCCTTGATGTGGATGCCGCCCGATACCGGCGACTTCACATTGCCGTAGGCCAGCTGGGTGGTCACGCTGGTGTCGCCGAAGGCGTGCTGCCAGGTGATGTCCGCACCGTCGATGCTGTTGAACGGCACCTGCGAATACACTTCCGCCGGCGGGCGCAGCATGTGGTTGGCGTAGCCGACGTTGCGGTAGTCCGAAATCATGAACACCGGCAGGCCGACACGGCCGACGCGCACGCTCAGTTCATCCGAGATGCGGGCTTTGGCGAAGGCCCAGCTCAGTTCGGCGCCGTAGCTGTCTTCGGCATCCTTGCGCACCAGGCCCTGGGCGGTCAGCGACAGCCAGCTGTTGACCGGCATGTCGGCCTGCAGGCCGAGGTTCGAGTCGACGCCGGTGCGGATGTTGTTCGAGGAGCCGGAAGCCTGGTTCGGGCGAGCGAACTCGGCCTTGTCGGTATCGGCCCAGGTCAGGGCGCCGGTGCCGAAGCCACTGATTTTTACGGCAGGAAAGCCCGCGCTGTCCTGCGCATGGGCGGTCGTTGCTGCCAGCGGAAGCGCCAGCAGGGTAGCAATCACACGTTTTTTGGTAATCATTTTTTGATGCGCTAAAAATTGCGTACAGCTGCTTGGGAAGGGCGGCGCTGACAAAGCAGCAAGCTGGCAACGCCGTAAACACTGGAAATCATTCTATCCAGTGAGCAATTTTCCCGGCAACAAAAATGATGACAATTGGTGACAATTGGGTAGCAAACTCTCTTTTGGCGTTGCGCAATTGAAACAGCGCGTTGTCAATTAAACCAAGGTTAATTCCACCAGTGACAAGTGCTTCCTGCCGGCGGCAGCTCGGCCTGCCTGGCTTCGTCGACGATGCCCGCTTGCACCGCTTGCTGGGCGTCGAAGATGCGGGCGTTGCCCGTGAGGTTGTGCCGGATATCGGTGGCCGGACCGGCCGCAGTGGTGGCCTCGAGAAAGATGCTGGCGTAGCGCTCGGCGTCGAAATCGAGGCAGTCGCGCCATTCGGAGACGCGGGCGTGGTCGGCCGCGACCAGGCTGCCGAAGCCCCAGTGCAGCGGGTGGACCAGGAAGCGGGTGCCGGGGCAGGCGTAGCGCTTGTGCCCGGCCAGGAAGATGACGACGGCGATCGACTCGACGCTGCCGATGTTGTGGGTGGTGAGTGGGACCGGCAGCGATTTGAGGAAGAAGTACAGGGCGAAGCCAGCCGTCATGTTGCCGCCTTCGCTGGACATGTGCAGCTCGATCTCGGTGGCGCCGCTCTGCACTGCCTGCAGGCACAGGTTGCGCACCGCGCAGGCGGAAGTGTGGTTGATCGGTCCGATGAAATGAACGATGTGCAAGGCCATGTGGGCTCCCCGACGCGGTAAGCCCAAGCATAGCGCGATTTACTGCCGCGCAGCGTCCGGCTGGACCGGCGCGGGGACGGGCGCCGGCGCGGCCGCTTCGCCATTCCTGCAGTCGCGCTGCAGGTCGAAGGATTCCCGCATCGGGACGCGCTGGCCGGCGATCTCCAGGTCGTCCCAGGCCGCCGGCGCGCGCCGCACTTCGCCCGCGCGCCAGGCCTGGCGCAGGCGCGGGCAGTCGGCCAGGCGCGGCTGCAGGGCGCCGGCCACCGTCCAGTAGCCGTCGCTGTCTTCCTGCAGCACCGCGCCCTGGAAAGCGCCGACCAGCACCACTTCCGGCGTGGGACTGCCGCCGAGGTCGAGCATGAAGGCGTCGCACATCGCGCCGCGCTCGCGCAGGCAGCCGGGCGTGCCGCTCACCTGCGACCAGTTCATCTTGAGGAAGCTGGCCGGCAGGCGCGCGCCCTTGGGCCAGACCCGCAGGCTCTCGGCCAGCACCGGCGGGTCCTGCATTACGTTTTCCCACTGCGGATAGCGCTCCTTGCGCACCGCTGCGATGCGCAGCCGCAGCAGCGGATTGTCCGGGCGCGCCGTGTCCGCTTCCAGCCGCAGCAGGGCTTCGCGGCCGTAGCGGGCGCCCTGGAAATGCAGGTAGCGCGCATCAAACGTCGCGGCCGAGACCTGGCCCGATTCGAGCCGCGCCAGCTGGTCGTTCACCGAGATGCGGTCCGGGTCGCCCAGCGGCGAGAACAGCACCAGCAGCACGCCGATCACGACGAAGGCAGCCGCGATATTGACCCCGGCGAGCGAACGCAGCCAGCCCTTGCGCATGGCGGCGGCCGCATAGCCGCCCGCATAGCAGGCCGCTACCAGCATGCAGGCGGCCGCCAGCACCCGGTCGCCGGTCCAGCCATGGTCGCCCACGCGCAGGGCCAGCGCGTACACGGACAAGGCCACCACCGGCACCAGCAGCACGGCGGCGATGCGCGCCGACAGCGCCACCACGCGCGCGGCCGGCGCGTCGCCGTTCTGCCAGGCGGCGTTGACCAGCACCACGAAGGCGGCGGCCGCGCCGAGCAGCACGGCGGCGGCGCGGCGCGTGGCCCACAATGGTTCCAGGCCCGTGAACAGCAGGCTGGCCAGGAAACCGAGCACCAGCAGCGTGAGCACCGGCAGGATCCAGGACAGCAGCACCAGCAGCAGGTTGCGGATGCCGCGCACGATCGCCGGGCGCACGTCGGTCAGGTGCATGGCGCAGGCGAAGGCAAAGGTGGTGACCGGGATCGAGAACCAGGATTGCGCGATCGCCTTGCTGAGGAAGTCGAGTTTAATCAGCAGGAACAGCTGGGCGCCGAGCTGCAGCACCAGCCAGGTCACGCCCACGAACAGGCCGCTGAAAGCCAGCTGCACGCCCAGCTTCCAGGCCGTCTCGAAATAGCTGGCATAGCTGGCGATGCGCCGGCCTTCCTGGGCGCCGGACAGCACCAGCGCATGGGCGATGAAGAAGCCGGCCGCCAGGAACAGGCACAGCTCGGGCGAAGGTTCCGGCCCGCGCGGCGCGGGCGACGGGCGCCAGGCGCCTTCCATGCGCCAGGCGTCGTAGCAGGCGAGGGCGGCGATGATGGCGGCGCCGGCGGCGACCCACAGCAGCAGCTGGCGCCGCGTCATGTGGCCCAGGCCGCTGATGGCGATGACCGGCACGATCACGGCCACCATCAGCAGCGGCAGGAACAGCAGCGGCCGGGTGGCCGGCCAGGCCAGGTCCATCGCGGCGCTGTAGAGCAGGTAGAGCACCAGTCCCTGGACCAGCCCGATGCCGATGCGGCTGACGGCGATGCCCGGCGCGGCGGGCAGGTCAAGCGGGTCGGCGGGGGCGGTGGATACGTGCATGGGGGGCCAGCTCCAGGTTGTTGTTGAGCAAATAATACTTCTGTTCAACTTGGAGTGCCACCAATTTAACTTCCGCGGTAAGTCGACCAGGACCAGGGCGTCATCACCAGCGGCACATGGTAGTTCTGCCCGGCGTCGGCGATGCCGAAGGCGATGGTGACGCGGTCGAGGAAGCGCGGCGCGGGCAGGTCCACGCCCTGGGCGGCGAAATAGTCGCCGGCGTGGAATACCAGTTCGTACTGGCCTGTCTGCAGCTGTGCGCCTTCCAGCAGCGGGGCGCCGCAGCGGCCGTCGTCGTTGGTGACGTCGGACTTGATCAGGGTGCGCCCGCCCGGGGCGATGCCGTAGAGCTCGACCCGTACGCCGGCGCCGGGGCGGCCGTGGGCGGTGTCGAGGACGTGGGTGGAGAGTTTGCCCATATGCTTGCGCTGAAGTGGAGTATGCGGCCAATCATATACGCTTGTGCTTCCTGCAATATATGATCGCCGATATACCCGCCTTTTTCCGGACCCCATGGACACCTACAGCAACTACCCGCGCGACCTGGCCGGCTACGGCCGCAACCCGCCCCATCCCCAGTGGCCCGGCCAGGCCAGGGTGGCGCTGCAGTTCGTGCTCAACTACGAGGAAGGCGGTGAAAATTCCGTGCTGCACGGCGACGCGGGTTCGGAAACCTTCCTGTCCGAGATCATCGGCGCGGCCAGCTTCCCGATGCGCCACATGAGCATGGAGTCGCTCTACGAATACGGTTCGCGCGCCGGCCTGTGGCGGGTGCTGCGCCTGTTCGAGGAGCGCGGCCTGCCGCTGACGGTGTTCGGGGTGGCGATGGCGCTCAAGCGCAACCCCGAGGCCGTCAGCGCTTTCCGCGAGCTGGGCCACGAAATCGCCTGCCACGGCCTGCGCTGGATCTCCTACCAGCACGCCGACGAAGACACTGAACGGGCGCACATGGCGCAAGCCGTGCAGATCATGCGCGAGCTCACCGGAGAAGCGCCGCTGGGCTGGTACACCGGGCGCGATTCGCCCAATACGCGCCGGCTGGTGGTCGAGCATGGCGGCTTCGCCTACGACGCCGACCATTACGGCGACGACCTGCCGTTCTGGGAGCGCGTGAGCATGGGCGACGCAAGCGTGCGGCCGCACCTGGTGGTGCCCTATACCCTGGACACCAACGACATGCGCTTCGCCGCCATGCAGGGGTTCAATTCGGGCACCCAGTTCTATGACTACCTGAAGGATGCCTTCGACGTGCTGTACGCGGAAGGCGACCCGAACGGGCTGAACCAGCCGAAGATGCTGTCGATCGGGCTCCACTGCCGGCTGGTGGGGCGGCCGGCGCGGGCGGCGGCGCTGGCGCGCTTCCTCGATTACGTGGGCAGCTTCCAGCATGTATGGATCACGCGCCGCATCGATATCGCCAATCACTGGAAATCGGTGCATCCTTTCCTAGAATGAAAGAGCAGGCGGATTCATTAGGTATGCTTATAAATAGATAAGCGATATATTCAAAACCTTATAAGTCACGCTGCCCCGGGTGGTAGCCTTCCGCCCTTCGCCCTTGTCGCACCGCCAGTCACGTAGAGAGACGCGCCACCATGCCAGACCCGATCCGATTCTATTACCGCGGGGCCGTCCAGGAAGTCCGGGACGTGCCGCCCACGCAAACCATCCTGCAGCACCTGCGGGAAGACCTGCATTGCACCGGCACCAAGGAAGGCTGCGCCGAGGGCGACTGCGGGGCCTGCACGGTGGTGATCGGCTCGCTGGAAGACGGCAAGCTGGAACTCAAGGCCGTCAACTCCTGCATCCAGTTTACCCCCACCCTCGACGGCAAGGCCCTGTTTACGGTGGAAGACCTGCAGCAGCAGGACGGCAGCCTGCACCCGGTGCAGCAGGCGCTGGTCGAATGCCATGGCTCGCAGTGCGGCTTCTGCACGCCGGGCTTTGCGATGTCGCTGTGGGGCATGTACCTGAAGCAGGAAAGCCACGGGCTTTCCGGGCGCCAGCCCTCGCGCTGCCAGATCGACGACGCGCTGTCGGGCAACCTGTGCCGCTGCACCGGCTATCGCCCGATCATCGACGCCGCCCGCCGCATGGTCGAGCTTCCCGCCGCCGCCTTCGATCGCGCCGCGCTGGCCGAACGCCTGCAGGCGCTGCAGCGCGCGCACGGGTTCAGCTACGAAGCCAGGGGTGGGCGCTTCCACGCACCGCGCACGCTCGAGGAACTGGTGCGGCTGCGCACGGAGCACCCTGCCGCGCTGCTGCTGGCCGGGTCGACCGATGTCGGCCTGTGGGTCACCAAGCACATGCGCGAGCTGGACGACATCATCTACCTGGGCCAGGTCGAGGCACTCAAGACCGTCAGCGAGGCGGGCGGAATGCTGGAGATCGGCGCCGGCGTCACGCTGAGCGACGCCTACGCGGCCGTGTGCCGCCACTATCCGGATGAACTGGCCGAGATGTGGCAGCGCTTCGCCTCGCTCCCGATCCGCAATGCCGGGACCCTGGGCGGCAACGTCGCCAACGGCTCGCCGATCGGCGATTCGATGCCGTGGCTGATCGCGCTCGGCGCCCAGGTGCTGCTGCGCGGCGCCGGCGGCGAACGACAGCTCGCGCTGGAAGATCTTTACCTGGGCTACCAGCAGAAAGACCTGCGTGCGGACGAATTCGTGCAGGCGCTGCGCATCCCGCTGCCGCGCGCGGGTGTGCAGTTCCGTACCTACAAACTGGCCAAGCGCTTCGACCAGGATATCTCGGCCGTGTGCGCGGCGTTTACCGTGACCCTGGACGGCGACCTCGTGGCCAGTGCCCGCATCGCCTTCGGCGGCATGGCCGCCACCCCGAAACGCGCCGCCGCGGCGGAAGCGGCCTTGATCGGCCAGCCGTGGAATGAAGCGTCCCTGCGCGCCGCGATGGCCGCGATGGGGCAGGATTACGCGCCGCTGAGCGACATGCGCGCTTCCAGCGGCTACCGGCTGCAGGCCGCGCAGAACCTGCTGCGCCGCTTCTGGCTTGAAACCCGCACCGACCATCCGCTGCCGGCCAGCGCTGTCAACGCCTTCGCGGCCGGCTGAGAGGAGAACGGACATGAACGACGCAGGCACACCTGCCCTCAACAAGGCCGACTGGCAAGAAGTCGGCCGCGCGCGGCCGCATGAATCGGCCGTGCTGCACGTGCTCGGCCAGGCCACCTATACCGACGATATTCCCGAGCTGGCGGGCACCCTGCATGCGGCGCTGGGATTGTCGAGCCGCGCCCACGCGCGCGTCAACAGCATCGACCTCGCGCCGGTACGCGCCAGCCGCGGCGTGGTCGCGGTGCTCACCGCCCAGGATATCCCGGGCCTGAACGACTGCGGGCCCATCATCCACGACGACCCGATCCTGGCCGATGGCCTGGTGCAGTATGTCGGCCAGCCGGTGTTCATCGTCGTCGCGGACAGCCACGACAATGCGCGCCGCGCCGCCAAGCTGGCGAAGGTGGACTATGAAGACCTGCCGGCCATCCTGACGCCGCAGGCGGCGCGCGCAGCGCAGTCCTATGTGCTGCCGCCGATGCGGCTCGCGCGCGGCGACGCGGAAGCCGCGTTCGCGACGGCCCCCTACCGGGTCAAGGGCGAACTCCACGTCGGCGGCCAGGAACAGTTCTACCTGGAAGGCCAGATCGCCTACGCGATTCCCGGCGAAGACCGCGGGATGCACGTCTACTGCTCGACCCAGCACCCGAGCGAAATGCAGCACGTGGTGGCGCACGCGCTCGGCCTGCATTCGCACCACGTGGTGGTCGAGTGCCGCCGCATGGGCGGCGGCTTCGGCGGCAAGGAATCGCAGTCGGCGCTGTGGGCGGCCGGCGCGGCGATCGCGGCCGCGCGCCTGCGCCGTCCGGTCAAGCTGCGCGCCGACCGCGACGACGACATGCTCGTCACCGGCAAGCGCCACTGCTTCCACTACCAGTACGAAGCCGGCTACGACCGCGAAGGCCGCATCGTGGCGGCCAAGGTCGACATGGTCACCCGCGCCGGCTATTCGGCCGACTTGTCCGGGCCGGTGGCCACGCGCGCCGTCTGCCACTTCGACAACACGTATTATTTGTCGGACGTCGAGATCCGCGCCGCCTGCGGCAAGACCAATACCCAGTCGAACACCGCCTTCCGCGGCTTCGGCGGGCCGCAGGGCGCGATCGCCATCGAGTACATCATCGACGAGATCGCGCGCGCGCTCGGCCGCGATGCGCTGGACATCCGCCGCCTGAACTTCTACGGCAGCAACCAGCGCAACGTCACCCCCTACGGCCAGGCCATCGTCGACAACGTCATCCACGAGCTGGTCGCCGAACTGGAAGAGAGCAGCGACTACCGCGCCCGGCGCGCCCGGATCGCTGAGTTCAACCGCACCAGCCCGGTGCTCAGGAAGGGGCTGGCGATCACGCCGGTGAAATTCGGCATCGCCTTCAACGTCACCCACCTGAACCAGGCCGGCGCGCTGGTGCACGTGTACGTGGACGGCTCGATCCTGGTCAACCATGGCGGCACCGAGATGGGGCAGGGCATCAATACCAAGGTGATGCAGGTGGTTGCGCACGAGCTGGGCGTGGACCTGGAACGGGTGCGCGCCACCGCCACCAATACCAGCAAGGTCGCCAACACCTCGGCCACCGCGGCCTCCACCGGCGCCGACCTGAACGGCAAGGCCGCCCAGGACGCCGCGCGCAAGATCCGCGACCGCCTGGCGGCCTTCGTCGCCGCGCAGTTCGGCGGCGACGCCTCGGAAGTCCGTTTCGCCGACGACACCGTGTTCGTGGCCGGGCAGGCGCTCCGCTTCGGCGAGGTGGTGGCCAAGGCGTATTTGGCCCGCGTGCAGCTGTGGTCCGACGGCTTCTATGCCACCCCGGGCCTGCACTGGGACCCGAAGACCATGAACGGCAACCCCTTCTCCTACTTCGCCTACGGCGCGGCGGTGTCGGAAGTGGTGGTCGATACCCTTACCGGCGAATGGAAGCTGGTGCGCGCCGACGCGCTGTACGACGCCGGCAACTCGCTGAACCCGGCGATCGACATCGGCCAGGTCGAAGGCGCCTTCATCCAGGGCATGGGCTGGCTGACCACCGAAGAGCTGTGGTGGAACCCGGCCGGCAAGTTAATGACCCACGCGCCCTCGACCTACAAGATTCCCGGCATCTCGGACTGCCCGCAAGACTTCCGCGTGCGCCTGTTCAAGAACCGCAACGTGGCCGACAGCATCCACCGCTCCAAGGCCGTGGGCGAGCCGCCGCTGCTGCTGCCGTTCTCGGTGTTCTTCGCCATCCGCGACGCGATTTCCAGCGTCGGCGGCCATCGGGTGAACCCGCCGCTGAACGCGCCGGCCACCTGCGAGGAAATCCTGCGTGCGATCGCGGCGGTCGAAGCGGCGCAGGGCGCGTGATGATCGAGGGCTTGCTTACGGCGCCACAGGGGCCGGCGGTGCTGGTGACGGTGGCCCGGGCCGAGGGCTCGGTGCCGCGCGAAGCGGGCGCACGGATGCTGGTGGCGCTTGATGCCTTCCACGGCACCATCGGCGGCGGCCACCTGGAGCACCGGGCGCTGGAGATTGCGCGCGCCATGCTGGCGGGCGGCGGCGAGGCGCATATCGAGCGGTTTCCCTTGGGGCCGAGTCTTGGCCAATGCTGCGGCGGAATCGCGTGGCTGGCGTTCGAGATGGCGGATCCGGCCCAGCTGGCGCTGCTGGAGACACGCCGCAATGAAGATACCTGGCGCGTGGTGTGCATAGGGTGGTCGGGCTCCCCGACCGCGCGTTCAACCAGCGCAAGCGCGGCCGAGATGCCGTCTTCAGCTGAACGCGCGGTCGGCGCAGCCGACCACCCTACGGGATTGTTCGACGCGAGCGGTCGCCAGCTTGCCGGCGGCGACTGCCCGGCCTTCGATCGCGCTGCCGGCACCCACGTGCTGGAAGAGGGCGGCCGGCGCTGGCTGGTCGACGCCGTGCTGGCCCCCCGTGCCCACCTGATGCTGTTCGGCGCCGGCCATGTCGGCGCCGCCATCGTGCGCGCGCTGGCCGAGCTGCCTTGCCGCGTGACCTGGGTGGACGAGCGCGACGACCTGTTCCCGGCGGTGCTGCCGGCCAACGCGACGGTGGAAGCGACCGACACGCCCGAGTCGCTTGTTGCAAACGCGGCACACGGCACCACCTTCCTGGTGATGACCCACAGCCACGCACTTGACCTGCGCCTGTCGCACGCGATACTGTCGCGCCCCGGCCACGACTGGTTCGGGCTGATCGGCTCCGAAACCAAGCGCCGCCAGTTCGAGCACCGCCTGCGCGAACGCGGCGTCGATAGCGCGCGCCTGGCCGAGATGGTCTGCCCGGTCGGCCTGCCCGGCATCGAGGGCAAGGCCCCGGCCGTGATCGCGGCCTCCGTGGCGGCCCAGCTGCTCTCCCTGTGGGAAGCGGCGGCCCGCCAACCTGATATTTCTCCGGAATTGAACTGATGTCCACCGCAACAACCACCATGCAGGCCTACCGTGCCAGCCTGCTGCATTTCCACGCCGACCCGGCCTTCAACGACGACGCCCATGCCTGGCACGAGGATGGCCTGCTGCTTATCGAAGATGGCCGCGTCAAGGCCGCGGGCGACTACGCGAAGCTGGCCTGCATGCTGCCGGACGGCGTGACGCCGGTCGACTACCGCGGCATGGTGATCACGCCCGGCTTCATCGACACCCACCTGCATTTCCCGCAGACCGACATGATCGCCTCGCCCAGCCCCGGCCTGCTGCCGTGGCTGGAGACCTACACCTTTCCCACGGAGCGCCGCTTCGAGGACCCGGCGCACGCGCGCTCGACCGCCGAATTCTTCCTCGACGAGCTGCTGCGCTGCGGAACCACCACCGCGGTTGTCTACTGCACCGTGCATCCGCAGTCGGTGGACGCCTTTTTTGAGGTGAGCGAAGCGCGCAACCTGCGCATGGTGGCCGGCAAGGTGCTGATGGACCGCCACTGCCCGGACTTCCTGCGCGACGTCGAAGGCGGCGTCGGCGACAGCGCCGCCCTGATCGAGAAGTGGCACAAGCGCGGCCGCCAGCTGTATGCGATCACCCCGCGCTTCGCTCCCACCTCGACCGACGCCCAGCTGCACGCCACCGGCGAACTGGCCGCCGCCTACCCGGACACCTTCATCCAGACCCACGTCTCGGAAAACAAGGACGAATGCAAGTGGGTGGGCGAGCTGCACCCGCAGGCGCGCAGCTACCTGGACGTGTACGAGCGCTTCGGCCTGATGCGCCCGCGCGCGCTGTTCGGCCACTGCATCTGGCTCGACGACGACGACTTCGCCCGCATGGCGCATACCGGGTCGGCGGCGGCCGTGTGCCCGACCTCCAACCTGTTCCTGGGCAGCGGCCTGTTCGACTTCGAGCGCGCCGACCGGGCCGGGGCGCTGCTCTCGCTGGGCACCGACGTCGGCGCCGGCACGTCGTTCTCGATGCTGCAGACCATGAACGAAGCCTACAAGGTGGCGCGCCTGAAGGGCAGCTATCTGAAGGCCGAGCGCATGTTCTACCTGGCCACCCTGGGCGCGGCGCGCGCGATGGGGCTGGAAGGCACGATCGGCAGCTTTGCACCGGGCGCGGAAGCGGACTTCATCGTGCTCGACCCGAAGGCGACGCCGCTGATGGCGCGCCGCACCGCGCAACTGGCGTCGCTCGAAGAGCTGCTGTTCGCGCTGGCGCTGCTGGGGGACGACCGCAGCATCAAGGCGACTTACTCGAACGGCAAACAGGTCCACGCACGGTAGGGTGGTCGGCGAAGCCGCCCACCCTACATAGCGATATTGCCAACACTTACCCAACCGTATAGAGTTGCGCGGTCAACCGCAGGCGCCTGCTTGCCATTCAACCGCACGAGAAAGCCCGATCCATGTACACCAAACTGACCGGCGGCGTCCTGCTCGCCCTGGCCGTCGCCGGCGCCCCGCAAGCCCTGGCCAAGGGCCCGGCATCGACCGCCAACGAGGCGGCCACCGCCCGCCATTACGCCAGCCTGATCGCCGGCGAGCCGAAGACCTCCGCGCTGACCCTGTTCTTCACCCAGATGCCCAAGGGCGGCGACCTGCACCACCATTATTCGGGGTCGGTCTATGCCGAGCAGTACGTCGACTTCCTCGACAAGCAGGGTTATTGCGTCAACAAGCAGACCTACCAGATCGAGACCCGCAAGGACGTGATCGAGGCCGAGCGCGCCAAGCCGGCCAAGGAGCGCAACTGCCTGTCGACCGCGGAAGTGTATGCCGACGACTACACCTACCGCGAGCTGCTGCAGCGCTGGTCCAACAAGGATTTCAGTAACCACGGTGCGGTCCAGCCGCCGCCGGACCGCCTGTTCTTCCAGACCTTCGGCTTCTTCGGCCCGGTCTCGAACGCGAACTTCCGCGAAGGCCTGCTGGAGCTCAAGAAACGCGCCATCGCCGAGAACGTCGGCTACATCGAGACCATGTTCAAGATGTCGCCTTTCGTGGTGAACAAGGACTTCGACACCCAGGCCTGGCAGAACGCCCATGACGACAAGGCCTTCGACGCCCAGATGGGCGCCTGGCTGGCGCTGCTGGACCAGGATGCCGGTTTCAAGAAGTCGACCGAAGACTTCGTGACGAAAATCCACGAGGCGGCCGAAGGCATCGACGACGAGCGCTTCACGATGCGCTACCAGACCTATGTGCTGCGCCTGCTGAACCCGTCGCAGGTGTTTTCCTCGATGGTGTCGGGCTTCCGCGCCGCGGCCATGAGCGACAAGATCGTGGGCGTGAATATCGTCGGCCAGGAAAGCACCATGGTCTCGATGCGCGACTACGCGCTGCACATGAAGATGTTCCGCTTCCTCAAGTCGCGCTACCCGCAAGTGAAGATCGCGATGCACGCGGGCGAGCTGGCGCTGGGCGACGTGCCGCCGGAAGGCCTGAAGTTCCACATCGACCAGGCCCTGGTGGTGGCCGGCGCCGACCGCATCGGCCACGGCATCGACCTGGCCCACGAGACCAATGCCCCGGCCATCATGGCGAAGATGCGCAAGGACGATATTCCGGTCGAGATCAACCTGACCTCGAACGCCTTCATCAACGGCATCGAAGGCGCGAACCACCCGGTGACCCTGTATCGTCAATACGGCGTGCCCTATGTGATTTCGACCGACGACGCCGGCGTGACCCGCCACACGCTGTCGAACGAATACGTCCTGTTCGCCAGCCGCTACAAGCCGGACTACGCGGAAATGAAGAAGACCTCGTACAACAGCATCCGCTATGCCTTCCTGCCGGTGGCGGAAAAACAACGCCTGACCCGCCAGCTCGATGCGCGTTTCGCCGCGTTTGAAGCGAAAATCGCCGCCCTGGCCAAGCTGGGGAAGTCCTCGCGCTAACACCACCACGGCATTCCGGCCATCGCGACGGAGTGCCGAACGGTTACAGACGCGCCATAAAGCCTTGGTCAAGCATCCTGGCGCGCTCCATTTTTGTGGCCATCCTGCTACAAAATTCCCCCTCCCTCCGCGACTTTCGTGAAATTTTTCTCATAAGCATTTCACTCAGGAACGCCCCCCGTATAATCCCGCCTGTGTTTTTTGCTTGGGAAACGCTGAATTTCTTTGTGTAATGACAAGGTGTGGACTTCATTTATACGCGGTTTGTATAAATAAGTAAGCCAAAACGAATTTGCCGGAATGTTAACGGTCATGCATATTGGACATTGATGTCCAGAAATTTGATTCCTTATACATGGCCGCGCCCTGTCACTTCCTTGTCATACCAGCACATTACAATCGCCGCCGACCGTCGGCAGACCTGCCAGCGTACCAAGCAGCAAGAAAAGATTGCAGTACTGTAAGAGATGGGCAACCGTCGGCTGCCCGTTATAACTATTAAGTTCAATTTGGGGTTATCAATGATCACTCATCAACAGATCCGGCTCACCAAGCTCGCGCTGGCTTTGTCGGTTGCGTTGGCTGCCGCGCCTGCCTTCGCACAGAACACCACCTCGGCTATCGGCGGCCGCATTTCGGCTCCGGACGGCAAGCCTGCCGTCGGCGCCCAGGTGCAGATCGTTCACGCTGAGTCCGGTTCTGTCAGCAATGTCGTCACCGACGCGGAAGGCCGTTATGTTGCACGCGGCCTGCGCGTGGGCGGTCCATACACGATCGTCATCACCAAGGACGGCGTCTCGGAGCGCCGCGAGAACGTGTTCATCGAGCTGGCTGAAACCGCCGCCATCGATGCCACCCTCGGCCAGAGCATGCAGACCGTGACCGTCACCGGTTCGGCTGCCCGTTCGGAGATCTTCTCGAACAACACGATGGGTTCGGTCACCGCCATCACCCGCGCCGACCTGGAAACCCAGGCATCGATCAACCGCAACCTGCAGGACTTCGCGCGTATCGATCCGCGCGTCTCGCAGACCGACAAGGACCGCGGCGAAATCTCGGTAGCCGGCCAGAACTCGCGCTACAACTCGATGACCATCGACGGCGTGGCCGTCAATGACACCTTCGGCCTGGAAGCCAACGGCAGCCCGACCGCACGCCAGCCGATCTCGATGGAAGCGATCGCCTCGGTGCAGGTCAACGTCGCCAACTACGACGTGACCCAGCGCGGTTATACCGGCGCCAACATCAACGCCGCGACCAAGTCGGGTACCAACGTGTACCACGGCGGCGCCTACTACGTGACCCGCGACGACCGCCTGGTCGGCGAGCGCTACAACCGCTCCACCGACAGCTACACCGACGCCCCTGCGTTCAAGGACAACACCAAGGGCCTGTGGGTCAGCGGCCCGCTGGTCAAGGACCGCCTGTTCTTCTTCGCCCTGGCCGAGAACTATGAAAGCAGCCGTAACGGCCCTGAGTTCGGCGCCATCGGCACCGGCACCGGCACCACGGTCGGCATCAGCCCGAACCAGATCAACCGCCTGAAGGACATCGCCCAGTCCCGCTACAACTTCGACCTCGGCAGCACCCAGGTGCCGGCCGGTACCAAGATGAAGTCGGAAGAGCGCATGATCAAGTTCGACTGGAACATCAGCGACGACCACCGCGCCAACCTGCGTTACTCGAAGACCTCGCAGAACGAGCCGATCTTCCCGGGCTTCTCGCAGAGCGGCGTGGCACTGAGCTCGCAGTTCTACAACCAGGACAAGACCATCGAGACCCTGGTGGGCCAGGTGTTCTCGGACTGGACCGAGAACCTGTCGACCGAATTCAAGATCTCGCAGCGCGACTATGACTCGGTGCCGATCAACGCGGCCAAGCTGCCGACCATGTCGTTCTCGTTCACCGGCGCGCTGCCGGCGGACGCACCGGCCGGCACCCGCACCGGCACCCGTTTCCTGAACACCGGTACCGAAAGCAGCCGCCACAACAACGTCCTGGGCACCAAGACCCTGGACCTGTACGCGGGCGCCAACTACCTGTGGGGCGACCATGAATTCAAGGTCGGCGCCGACTACACCCAGAACAAGGTGTACAACGCCTTCCTGCAGAACGTGTACGGCAACTACACCTTCCAGTGCGATAACAACTTCACCTATGGCGCCGTGCCGGGTGCATCGGCTGCCGGCGCCATCAACTGCGCCACCGCGACCGCGGCCCAGATCGATGCTGCGATCTACGAGAACTTCTCGCGCGGCCGTCCGTCGTCGTACACCGTGCAGCTGCCGGTCGCCGGCGGTTCGCTGAGCAACGCGATTGCCCAGTTCACGATGAAGAACACCGGCCTGTTCCTGCAGGATAACTGGAACGTCAACGACCGGCTGACCGTCAGCGCCGGCGTGCGCGTCGACATGACCAATGTCGACAACACCCCGCTGCGCAACGCCAACGTGGCCCTGCCTACCGTCGCCGGCAATGCCGCAACCTTCGCACGCCAGACCGGCGGCTACAGCCTCGACAACACCCGCACCTTCGACGGCAACAAGCTGTGGCAGCCGCGCGTCGGCTTCAACTACAAGTTCGACGCGGCGCGTCCGACCCAGCTGCGCGGCGGTTTCGGCCTGTTCCAGGGCGCTGCGGCGACCGTGTGGATGTCGAACCCGTTCTCGAACCCTGGCGTGGCTACCCGCACCATCACCTGCTCGGGTTCGGGCGCAACCCGCTGCCCGAACACCGACGGCCTGTTCACCCCGGACGTGAACGCACAGAAGACCGTGACCGGCTCGACCCCCGCGGTCAACGTCGACGTCCTGTCGCCAAGCCTGCGCCAGCCGTCGATCTGGAAAGCCAACCTGGCCTTCGAGCATGAGCTGCCGGTTGCAGGCCTGGTGTTCGGCGCCGAATTGCTGGCGACCGAGAACAAGGATGCGATCTTCTACCAGCACCTGAACCTGGGCGCACCGACCCGTACCGGTACCGATGGCCGCGCACTGTTCTACAGCGCCAACGGCCTGGCTGCGAACTGCTACACCTTCACCAACAACTCGGCCGGCGCGGCTACCGGTTGCCAGAACACCGCCAAGGCGCTGTCGAACCTGAGCTACGACCGCGTGCTGCAGGCACAGCGCACCGGCAAGGGCGACGCCCAGCTGGTGACCTTCTCGGTGACGAGCCCGACCCGCAAGGGCTTCGGCTGGTCGGTGGCCTACACCCACACCAACGCCAGCGAAGTCTCGCCGCTGACCTCGTCGACCTCGAACTCGAGCTGGTCGGGCCGTTCGGTGTTCAACCCGAACGAAGAAGTGGCCGCCAACTCGTCGTACCTGGTGAAAGAGCGTATCAATGCCCGCCTGTCGTGGGAAAAGCGCTTCTTCGGCGAATACCGCACCCGTCTGGGCGTGTTCTATGAAGGCCGTGAAGGCAAGCCATACAGCTGGACCTTCAACAACGACCTGAATGGCGACGGACTGGCCGGCAACGACCTGATGTACATCCCACGCGCCGAAGGTTCGGGCGACGTCGTGTTCTTCGGCGACACCGCTACCAACAAGGCCAACGAGTCGCGCTTCTGGGCTACCGTCAACGCCAACGAAGTCCTGCGCAATGCCAAGGGCGGCGTGGTTGGCCGTAACACGGACTTCTCGCCGTGGACCAACAGCATCGACCTGAAGATCACCCAGGAACTGCCGGGCTTCATGAAGAAGCACAAGGCCAGCTTCGCACTCGACATCCTCAACTTCGGCAACCTGCTGAACAAGAAGTGGGGCCGTATCGAGGAAGTGGGCTTCCAGTCCGCCGGTGCACAGGCGCGCAGCTTCGTCGACTACCTCGGCCTGGATGCACAGGGCCGCTACGTCTACGGCGTGCGTAACAACGTGGAAGACCTGGACGTTCGCCAAGCCAAGGGCGAATCGCAGTGGGCCATCCAGGCTACCCTCAAGTACGAGTTCTAAGCTCTGCGCTTGAAGGCATCCGCCTGATGTGAGGACGGCCGGTGGCGACACCGGCCGTTTTTTATTGGGTGAAGGCCTGCCCTTGCCGGCCCTGTAAAGATGGCCGGCCCTCAGGACCCCATGTGATAATGCGGCTGGCTCACGCGCTCCCGCCCTTGATCGAGACACTTCCATGACCATTTCCCTGCCTGCCCCGGCACCCCTTTCCCGCGCCGCGCTGGCCGTCGCCCTGGCCCTTGGCCTGGCCGGCTGCGCCGCCACCGCCGGCCGTGCGCCGGTAACGATCAACCTGGTTGCCATGAACGATTTCCATGGCAACCTCGAAGCGAGCCGCTACATCCCGACCGCGCCCGACGGCGCCAAGGGCCAGCCGATCCGCGCCGGCGGCGCCGAAGCGGTGGCCGCCGCGCTGCAGGCCTGGCGCAAGCAGGACCAGGACCTGATCTTCGTCGCCGCCGGCGACCTGGTGGGCGCCAGCCCGGCCATGTCCTCGCTGTGGGCTGACGAGCCGACCATCGAAGCGCTCAACATGCTGGGCCTGCACGCCAGCGCAGCCGGCAACCACGAATTCGATGCCGGCCGCAAGGAACTGCTGCGCCAGCAGCGCGGCGGCTGCGACTCGCCACGCCCGGCCAAGGCCTGCCAGATGGCGCCCAACTTCGGCGGCGCCAAGTTCACCTGGCTGGCCGCCAACGTGGTCGACAGCGCCACCGGCAAGCCCTTCATCCCGGCCTACCGCATCGAACAGAGCAGGGGCGTCAAGGTGGGCCTGGTGGGCGCGGTCCTGCAGGACACCCAGTCGGTGGTGATGGCCTCGGGTATCGCCGGCCTGACCTTCGGCGACGAAGCCGATGCGATCAACCGCGCAATTCCCGCGATGCGCGCCGAAGGCGCCGAGGTGATCGTGGTGCTGGTGCACGAAGGCGGCACCACCACGGACAACCCGATGACGCCAGGCTGCACCAACCTGAAAGGCCCGATCGTCGACATCGTCAAGAAGCTCGACCCGGCGGTGCGCCTGGTCGTCACCGGCCACACCCACCAGGGCTACCTGTGCAAGGTCGGCGATCGCACCGTGACCCAGGCGTCGTCCTACGGCCACCTGCTGACCCGCATCGCCATGACGGTGCAGCAGGGCGCACCGGGCAACGTGGCCGACATCAAGGTCGAGAACGTCCTGATGAAGGCGGGCGACTATCCTGCCGACGAGAAGATGGTGGCTTTTGTTGCCAAGGTCAAGGAAAGCAGCCGCGCGGCGCTGACCCGCCCGATCGCACGCCTGCCCGCGGCGCCCGTGCTGCGCAAGCAGAACGAGGCCGGCGAAGCGCCGCTCGGCAACCTGATCGCCGACGCCATCCTGGCCGCCACCCGCAACCTGGGCGTGCAGATCGGCTTCATGAACGAAGGCGGCATCCGCAAGGACCTGGAAGCCGGCGAAGGCAACGTGGCCGCCTTTGGCCAGACCCAGGCCGTGCTCCCGTTCGGGAATACGCTGGTGGCGATGGACCTGACCGGCGCCCAGATCCGCCAGCTGCTCGAGCAGCAGTGGCGTTCGGCCTCGAGCAATGGCTCGATGCTGCAGGTGTCGAACGGCTTCTCCTACACCTGGGACGCCAGGCGCCCGGTGGGCAGCCGCGTGACCGGCATGCGCCTGGACGGCAAGCCGCTGGCCGATACCACGACCTACCGCATCGTCGCCAATAACTTCCTGGCCGAAGGCGGCGACAACTTCCCGGAATTCGCCAAGGGGACCAATCGCCTCGAGACCGGCATGCTGGACCTCGACGCCTTCACCGACTACCTGCGCGCCAGCGAAGGGCAGGGCGCATCGCTCGCCCCGGCTGCCCCGCGCATCATCAAGGCCCAATAAGCCTGTTACAAAGAGGATGACCATGAAAAAACTGGCATGTGTACTCGCGCTGGCCAGCGCATTCGCATCGATGGACGCCGCCGCCTGGGGCCGCGACGGCCACAAGGCGGTCGGCGCCATCGCCGACAGGCTGCTCAAGGGCAGCGCCGCGCAACGGCAGATCCAGGCGCTGCTGCTGCCGGGCGAGACGCTCGAATCCATCGCCAACTGGGCCGACTGCGTCAAGGGTACGTACTGCGGCCCGCAGACCCCGGAGATGCTCGACTACGTCAACGGCAACCCGAAGCACAGCGAGTACCACTACACGGACGTGCCGTTCATGCTCGAGAAGTACCATGACCACGGCGTGGGCACGGCCGATGTCGACATCGTCCAGACCCTGAAGCAGTGCATCGCGGTCCTGCAGGGCAAGACCGACCCGGCGCTGAACCCGCACAAGTTCACCAAGCGCCAGGCCCTGATCCTGCTGGCCCACTTCGCCGGCGACATCCACCAGCCGCTGCATGTGGGGGCGGCGTTCGTCAGCAAGGACGGCAAGTTCGTGGCGCCCAGGACCCATGCCGAGGTCGACGAGGCCGCGATCTTCGATTCGCGCGGCGGCAACAACCTGCTGCTGGACGACGCCAGGATCACGTCGCTGGCCGACGGCCTGATCGGCCCGGGCGAAGCACGGCCGGTGCGCGAAGGCGTGCCGGCGGCGCTGACCAAGCCCTTCCACTCCTACTGGGACAGCACCGCGGTCGATTACGCCTTCCGCCGCATCAAGACCCGTACCCCGGACCAGTTCGCGGACGCGGCCATCGCCGCCAACCCGCAAGTGGCCAAGGCCAAGGGCGACCCGATCACCTGGCCCTACCAGTGGGCGGACGACGCGCTGGTGGTGGCCAAGCTGGCCTACGCCGATGTGGTGCCGGGCAAGCTCACGCCGCAGACCAGCAAGAAGGGCGAAACCTATTACACCTTCGCGCTGGAAGTGCCGGCCAATTATCCGGTGCCGAGTTCGGCGATTGCGAAGACCCAGCTGATCAAGGGCGGGTATAACCTGGCGGCGATTCTGCAGGCGATTTATCCGGAAAAGGGGTGAGTTTTCCTGTAGGACCGTTAGCTCGTTCTTCATTCGTTAACGTTTGATCCGTCATCCCGGCGCAGGCCGGGATCCAATGCCGCAGCACAGTGTGAACGTAACGCTATGCAGCGAACTTGGATCCCGGCCTTCGCCGGGATGACGTTTACACGGTAGTGGTGTAGTGAGCGCGGGGAGCTGTTCACCTTCCTTACCCACCACACCTAAGGCTTGCTCCAATGTGACACATGTCGTATCCTTGCGTCATCCGTCACACGCAGGAGCACGTCATGTCCATCCCCTCCGTCACCGAACTGACGTTGCTGAAATGCCTGTGGCGCCAGCACCCCCTGTCGGCCCGTGAGCTCCACGACCAGGCCGCGCAGGAGCTGCACTGGTCCTACTCTTCCACCCGCAAGACCCTCGAGCGGATGGTGGAAAAAGGCATGGTCGAGATCCAGTCCGTGCACGGCGTGAACGTGTACGCGGCGGCGCTGGACAAGATCGGGACGCTGGCCGCGTTCGCGCGCGACTTCGGGCAGCGCATCATGGAGATGGACCAGCCGCTGCCTGTCAACATGTTCACCGGCTCGAAGCTGGTCACCGATGCCGAACTGGCCGAGCTGGAGCAGCTGCTGCACGATTGGCCCGGGTCGAAGGAATGAGCATGGCCACCTCCAGCTTCCCGCTCATCTTCCTGCAGGCCGGCATCAGCGCCGTCCTCGCCTGCGCCGTCGCCTGGAGCCTGTTGCGCCTGGCGCGCCGCGCCTTCCCCGGCCTGGACGCGCGCCGTACGCCGTGGCTGCTGGCCAAGCTGGCCGGCGCCGCCGTGCTGGTGCTGGTGATGCTGCCCGGTTCGGCCAGATGGAGCCTGTTCGCCAGCGCGCCCGAGGCGCTCGTCGCCGGATTCGCCGCGCCCCTGGCCGCAGGCAGCCTTGGCGGCGCGCTCCCGTACGGGGCCGCCGAGCCGGCCGCCGGCGACGCGCTGGCGGCGCTTGCCTGGCTGTGGCTGGCGATCTACGTGGCCGGCGCCGGTGCGCATGTCCTGCGCTGGGCGCGCATGCGGCGCGCGCTGCGCGCGCTCCTGCTGGCGGCCGAGCCCCTCGACGGGCCGGCCCTGCGCGCGCACCCGGCGCTCGGCGCGCGTCGCCGCGGCCTGCCGCCGGTGCTGGAGATCGATGCCCCGGTGTCGCCGATGCTCGCCGGCCTGTTCCAGCCGGTCCTGCTGCTGCCCACCCACATGCGCGCACTGCCGCCTGCGCAACAGCGCTTGATCGTCGCGCATGAACTGATGCACCTGCGCCGCCGCGATCATTTGTGGCAGCATGCGGGCGCGCTGCTGCAGGCGCTGCTCTGGTTCGTGCCCTTCGCCCACGGTTTCCAGCAGCGCCTGCAATGGGCGATGGAACTCGGGTGCGACCGTGCGGTGCTGGCGGGCCGCCCGGACAGCGAACGCCGCGACTATGCGGCCGCCTTGCTGGCGCAACTGGCGGTGCTGGCGAAGGGCCTGGCGACGGCGCACACGGCGCGCAGCGCGCTGCCTTTCGGTGTGGGCGGCGCGCAGGACGTGGCCGCGCGCATCCGCCTGATTCGCGAGGCCCGGCCGGCGCCCAGGTTCAGCGCGGCGAGCCTGCTTTCCCTGCTGCTCCTGCCGGGCTTGTGCGGCGCCAGCGTGCTGCTGCAGCCGCAGTTCGCATGGCGCGAGTCGGGCGACGAAGCGCCCGTGGCGGGCGATGCACCGGCCGGCTGGCAGGCGCCGCTGGCCCAGCTGCGCGTCACGGGCGAATACGGCGAGATCAACCGGCCGGGCGGCAGGCCGCACAGGGGCATGGATTTCGGCGCCGCGCGCGGCACCGCCGTACTGACGCCGGCCGCAGGCAGGGTGAGCATCTCCACCGACCGCTACGAGGGCGGCGCCCGCTATGGCAAGGTGGTGGTCATCGAGCACGCCGAGGGCACGCGCACGCTGTATGCGCACCTCGACCAGCGCCTGGTGCGGGCCGGCGACAGCGTGCGTGCCGGGCAGCCCATCGCCCTGTCGGGCGCCACCGGCAAAGTCACCGGCCCGCACCTGCACTTCGAAGTGTCGCGCAAAGGCGCGCCGATCGACCCCCAGCTGGTGCTGGGAGGCGCGCTGGCCCAGCGGCGCTGAGGCAGGCCGCCCCGCACGCGCTTCTCCGTTCACCCCTTCTCCCGGAATCCCCATGCGACTCATCCGAACCGGCAGCGCCGGCGCGCTGCTGCTGGCAGCGCACGTGCCTGCGTTTGCCCAATCCGCGGCTGCACCGGTACAGCAGGTCGTCGTCAGCGCCGCCGCCAACGGGCGCGAACGATCGATCACCACCGCCATCGTCGTCGGGCGCGACGAGATCCTGCGCCAGGGCGACGCCACGCTGGCCGAGGTGTTGAAGCGCCAACCCGGCGTCACCATCGACGCAACCCCCGGCAAGCCGGCGGCGATCCGCATGCGCGGCATGGGTGGCGGCTATGTGGCGATCCTGCTCAACGGCCTGCCGGCGCCGGGCGACTTTTCGCTCGAGTCGATCAGCCCGGACCTGGTGGAACGCATCGAGATCCAGCGCGCCGCTACCGCGGAAACCAGCAGCCAGGCCATGGCCGGCACCATCAACGTGATCCTGCGCCGCGCCGGCGCCGCAAAGGGCGCCGCTGCGAGCGACATCAAGCTCGGAAGCGCCTTCGCGCGCGGCCGCGTGGCGCCGCAACTGGTGGCCCAGCACAGCGGGCGCGAGGGAGCGCTGGCCTATTCGCTGACGGCGACCCTCAGGCGCCACGAGAACCCGATCGCCGCCCTCACCACCGAGGAAGGGCTGGAACCGGCGCTGCTGCGCCGCACCGCCTGGACCGACCACCAGGTGGAAGACCTGCTGGAACTGGCGCCGCGCCTGTCGTGGCAAGCCACGAGCGCCGATTCCATCACCTCCCAGAGCTACCTGCGCAAGCGCCGCATCGATAACCTCAAGCGCGAGCGCGAGCGCACCGACATTGGCCCCCCGACCGCTTTCCCGCACGCCGTGCACACCTACCAGACCGCGCCCCTGAACGCCTATGCCGACCTGGCCTGGACCCGCAAGCTCGACGCCGGCGCGCGCCTGGCGGCCAGGCTGTCGGGTTTCTACACGACGCGCGACGCCGATTTCGACTACCGCGGCCTGGACCCGGCCGACCGGCTGCTCGAACTGCACCGCGTCGCTTCCGGTCCGACCGAGCGCGAATGGACCTTCAGTGGCAGCTGGCGCCGGCCCTGGAGGAACAATCATGCGCTGGCCGCCGGCTGGGAGTTTGGCCGCAAGGGACGCCATGAATACCGGCGCGAGCGCCAGACCGACGCCGGCGGCGCACTGCTGCGCGCCAGCGATGAGCACTACCGCGCCACGGTCGCGCGCAGCGCCCTGTTCATCCAGGACGAGTGGGACATCGACGCCGCCTGGTCGGCCTACGTCGGCCTGCGCCGCGAAGACCTGCATACGACCGGGCAGGGCAACGCCGCCGCGCCGGTCGATGTCGATGCGGGCGCCTGGAGCCCGATCTTCCAGGCGCTGTTCAAGCCGCAGCGCCTTGACGGCGATACCGGTCCGCGCGACCAGTTCCGCCTGGCGGCCAGCCGCACCTACAAGGCGCCGAACATCATCCAGCTGATGCCGCGCCGCTACACGGTCGACAATAACAACAACGCCACCAACCCGGACCAGCAGGGCAACCCGGCGCTGCGTCCGGAACTGGCCTTCGGCATCGACCTGGCGTGGGAACGCTATACGGGCAAGGACGGCATGGTGAGCGTGAGCGCCTTCCACAAGCGCATCCACGACATCACGCTGGTGCGCCTCGACCAGCGCGATGGCGCCTGGACCGCGATACCGGACAACCAGGGCAGCGCCACCGTCTACGGCATCGAGCTGGAAGGCCGGACCACGCGCGGCCCGTTCGCGGCGCGCATGCACCTGGCGCGCAACTGGTCGCGCATCGACAGCGTGCCGGGGCCCGACAATCGCATCGAAGGCCAGGCTGCGTGGAGCGGCAGTATCGGGCTGGATGTCGCATCGCCCGCCAGGCGCATCGAGCTGGGTGGCAGTTTCACTTATCGGGGAGCGCTCGCCCATCGCTCGAGCGCGGTGCTCTCGAGCGACAGCGGCCCTGGTCGCCAGCTCGACCTGTACGCGCTATGGAAGCGCGATGCGCAGTCGCGCCTGCGGCTGTCGGTAGCCGACCTGCTGCACCAGGATGTGCGCGAACGCCTGCTCTACGCCTGCCGCAACCCGCTGGCACGCACGACGCTCTACAGCCGGCGGCCGGTCTGGCGCCTGATGTGGGAACAATCCCTGTGAACAGGGTGCCGTAGAAAGGAACCCGCGTGGACGTGCGCGGCGCGCATCCAGGACGGTCTTGGTTAGAATCCGGCTCACCACCGATTCCTTCCTGTCCACCATGACCATCCTTCCCAAGGCCGCCTGCGCCGCCTGTCTTATCGTTTCCACGGCGGCCAGCGCCCAGTCCGGTTCCGAGCGCAATCTTCCGCTGTGGGAGTTGGGCCTCGGCGCGGCCGCCCTGTCCACCCCTTCCTATCCGGGCGCGGACGAGCGCGAATCGCGCCTGCTGGTCTTCCCCAACATCGTCTACCGCGGCGAGGTCCTGCGCGCCGACCGCTCCGGGGTCAACGCGCGCCTGTTCCGCAGCGAACGGGTGGAACTCGACGTGGGTTTTGCCGGCGCGCTGCCATCGGACTCGGACGACGTCGACGAGCGCTCCGGCATGCCCGACCTGGGTCCGCTGGTGGAATTCGGCCCGCGCCTGAAGATCCGGTTGGCCGACCTGGGCGAGCGGCGCCGGCTGCGCGCGGAAATCCCGCTGCGCGCCGTGATCGAGGCGCGCGGCGGCTTGCACGGCCGCGGCTACACCTTCGAGCCGCGCCTGGCCTATGAGATGGCCGGCGAACGCGGCGTGTGGACGCTGGAGGGCAACGTGTCGGCGGTGTGGGGCGACCGCAGGATCAACCGCCACTTCTACGAGGTGGCGCCGCAGTACGCGACAGCCTCGCGCCCGGCCTACGCCGCCGACGGCGGCCTGCTGGCGACGCGCCTCGGCCTGTTCGGCTCGCGCCGCATCGATGCGGACCTGCGGGTATTCGGCTATGTGCGTTTCGAGAGCTACCAGGGCGCGGCAAATCGCGACAGCCCGCTGCACGTGAAGGACAGCGGAGTGTCGGGTGGGGTAGGGGTGATGTGGACGTTCAAACGATCGAGCCGCCCGGCCAGCGGCCGGGAGCCGGTCGATCCGGCGGGCATGTAAGCACCGGGCGGCGCAAGGCGCGCCCGGCCTGTCACATCTTACTTGCCGCTGTCCTTGGCATCCTTGTGCGCGGACTTCTTGTCATGCTTGGCCTGGGACTTGGTGGCCTTGTCGGTCTTGTCAGCCTTGTCCGCAGCCGATGCCGGCACCGCAGGCGTAGCCGGGATCGCCGGCGAAGCTGCGGTGGTCGCGGTCGCGCCGGTGCCGCCAGTCGTGGCGTCGATGCTGGCCGCAGCCTCGACGGTCGGCATCGCGGGCGTTGCCGGAAGCGCCGGGGTAGCGGCGGTGGCTGGAACAGCAGGGGTAGCCGGGGTGGCAGGGACAGCAGGGGTGGCGGTCTGGGCGAATGCCGAGGTAGCGGACAGAGCGACGATCAGGGTAGCAAGTGCTTTTTTCATGTGATGAATCCTTTTCTGGGTTCTGGCGTACGTTTATTCGTGTCACCTCGACATGAAACGGCCCCCGCCTACGCCCTGTTGACCCGGCTTACAAACCCTTACGGTAGTCACATTTACTAACAAACACGGCAATTTCCCCTTACCCAAAGCAAAAATCCACTTCGGGGTCAGGTCTGACAATCGGACACGAGCTCGGCTGTACGACGGCCTGTCGGAGCGCCTAGCGTTGAGGCCGTGTCCAAATGTCAGACCTGACCCCGAAGTTTTTGTCATGCGATGGGCGAAAAAAATGGCCCGCGGAGCGGGCCATCGTGGGGCAAGGGGCGCGTCAGCGCGATTTGACGAAGGGTTTGCCGAGCGCCTTGGGGGCGACCGACTTGGCCATCAGGCCGGCCAGCACCACCACCGTCAGCACATACGGGATCATCTGGATCAGCGAGCCCGGGATGCGGCCCACCACCGGCAGGTCGACGCCTTCGATCTGGATCTGCACCGCGCCGAAGAAGCCGAACATCAGGCAGCCCAGCACCGTATGCAGCGGGCGCCAGTTACCGAACACCATCGCGGTCAGCGCCAGGTAGCCGGCGCCGGCCGACATGTCGCGCAGGAAGAAGCCGCTCTGGACGATCGACAGGTAGGCGCCCGAGAACGAGCACAGCACGCCGGCGATCAGCATGGCCGTGTAGCGGGTCTGCTTGACCGACACGCCAGCGGCATCGGCCGCGTGCGGGTTTTCGCCGCAGGCGCGCAGGCGCAGGCCGAAGCGGCTGTGGTACAGCAGCCAGTGCACCAGCGGCAGCAGCAGGAAGGCGAGATAGACCAGGATCGAGTGGCCGCCGATCACGTGGCCATAGAACCAGCCAAGGAAGGGGATGTCGGCCAGGGCGGCGGTGCCCGGCAGGACGATGTCGGTCAGGCGCGCCTCGCCCAGCTCCGGCGTGCGGCCGCCCTGCTGGAAGAAGTACTGGGCCACGACAAAGGTCAGGCCGCTCATCGCGATGTTGATCGCCATGCCGGCCACCAGCTGGTTGCCCTTCTGGGTGATGGACACGAACGCCTGCACCATCGCGAGCACGCAGGAGGCCAGGATGCCGGCGGCGATGCCGATCCACGGGTCCTGGTAGCTGTAGGCGACGCCGGCCGAGACAAAGGCCGAGGCCAGGATCTTGCCCTCGAGGCCGAGGTCGATCACGCCGCTGCGTTCGGCGAACAGGCCGGCCATGGCCGCGAAGATCAGCACCGGCGCGTTGCGGATGGTGGAGACGACGATACTGGCGAACTGGAAGTCTTCCATGGCTTATCCCTTGCGTGTTGCGTTGATCATTTTGAGGAGCACCGGCGCGTAAAGGTTCTCCATCGCGCCGCAGAACAGGATGATCAGGCCCTGGATGAAAATGAAGGTCTCCTGCGGGATGTTCGGTTTTTCCAGCGACAGGTCGAAGCCGCCCTGGATCAGCGCGCCGAACAGCACGGCCGACAGGAAGATGCCGACCGGGTGCTGGCGGCCCATCAGCGCGATCGCGATGCCGATGAAGCCGGCGCCGGCCGGGAAGTTCAGGCTCAGGTAGTGGGTCGAGCCGAGGATCGAGTTCACCGCGGCCAGGCCGGCCAGCGCGCCCGAGATCAGCATCGCGACGATGATCATGCGGCTGATGCGCACGCCCGCGTAGTGGGCCGCGTGCTGGTTCAGGCCCGTGGCCTGCAGCTTGTAGCCCCAGGCCGAACGCGAGATCACCACGCCATAGATGGCCAGCGCGGCGATCGCCATGAAGAAGCCGATGTTGAGCGGGGTGTCGCCCAGCGCCGGGAACCATTCGCCCAGGCGCGGCATCCATGCCGCTTCCGAAAACACGCGGCTGGCCGGGTTCTGGTCGCCCTCGGGGATCAGCTTGAGGATCAGGTAGTTCATCAGGCTGGCGGCGATGAAGTTGAACATGATGGTCGTGACCACCACGTGGCTGCCGCGCTTGGCCTGCAGGTAGCCGGGCAGGAAGGCCCAGCCGGCGCCGAACAGGGCGCTGGCCAGCATCGCCAGCGGGATCAGCAGCCAGGGCGAGAGCGTCGCGTCGAACGCCAGCATCGCCAGGGTCAGGCCCAGGCCGCCCAGGTACATCTGGCCTTCGGCGCCGATGTTGAACAGGCCGGCCTTCATCGCCACCGAGACCGCCAGGCCGGTGAAGACGAAGGTGGAAGCGTAGAACAGCGTGTAGCTCAAGCCTTCAGGATTGATGACGGCGCTGTTGACCAGGATCTGGAGCGACTCGATCGGGCTTTCGCCCAGCAGGTGGATGACGAGCGCCGACACCAGCAGCGCCGACAGCAGGTTCAGGAGCGGCAGGGCGATGCCCGTCGCCCAGCGGGGGAGTTCGGTGATTTTCATGAAGGCTCGTCTTTACTACGACTTGTGCATCCCGCCCATCAGCAGGCCGATGCGGGTGGTGTCGAATTCGTTGATGTTCAGTTCACCGGTGATGCGTCCGCCGGAGACCACCACGATGCGGTCGGCCAGGGCGCGCACTTCTTCCAGTTCGGTCGACACCAGCAGGATCGCCACGCCTTCGTCGCGCAAGCGAAGCAGCTGGGTGTGGATGCTTTCGATGGTGCCGATGTCGACGCCGCGGGTCGGCTGGCCGACCAGCATCAGCTTCGGGCTGGCCGAGACTTCGCGCGCGATCACGACCTTCTGCTGGTTGCCGCCCGAGAGCAGCCCGATGCGCAGGTCGGGGTTTTTCGGCCGCACGTCGAAGGCCTCCAGCAGGTGCGCGCAGCGCTTGGCGATGGCGTCGAAGTCGAACAGGCCGGCCTTGTTCTTGACCCGGTCCTGGTAGCCGAACACGGTGTTCTGCATGACCGTGAAATCCTTGATGACGCCGTCGCGCAGGCGGTCTTCCGGCACGTGGCCGATGCCCAGTTCGCGGAATTCGGCCGGCAGGCCGTCGGCATTGGCGCGCCGCGCGTAAGGCAGTTCCTTGCCCAGGAATTCCACGCTGCCCGAGGTCGGCAGGCGCATGCCCGACAGGATTTCCATCAGTTCGCTCTGGCCGTTGCCCGACACGCCGGCAATGGCGACGATCTCGCCGGCCCGCACCGTCAGGTCGATGTCGGCCAGCAGGCGGACCTTCTGCTTGTCTTCCAGCTGCAGGTTCGCCACCTTCAGCACCGGCGCGCCCGGATTGAAGGCCTTGCGCGGCAGGTTGCCTTCGATCGGGCGGCCGACCATCATGTTGGCCAGCTGCTCTTTCGAGGTTTCGCGGGTCGCGACGGCGCCCACCACACGGCCGGCGCGCATCACCGTCACCTGGTCGGTGATCTCCATGATCTCGCCGAGCTTGTGGGTGATCAGGATGATGGTCTTGCCCTGTTCCTTGAACAGCTTCAGGATCTCGAACAGCGAGGCGGTTTCCTGGGCGGTGAGGACGGCGGTCGGCTCGTCCAGGATCAGGATCTCGGCGCTGCGGTAGATCTGCTTGAGGATCTCGACGCGCTGCTGGGCGCCCACCGACAGGTCGTGGATGGTGGCCAGCGGGTCGACGTCGAGGCGGTACCTGGCGCAGATCTCGCGCAGCTTCGCCTCGGTCTCGAGGCGCTTGGCGGCGAGCTTGAAGCCGCCCTCGGTGCCGAGCATGACGTTGTCGAGCACCGTCATGTTCTCGACCAGCATGAAGTGCTGGTGCACCATGCCGATGCCCAGCGCGATCGCTTCGAACGAGGTGCGGATCTGGCGTTCCTGCCCGTTGATCAGGAGCTGCCCGCTGTCGGCATGGTAGTAGCCGTACAGGATGCTCATGAGGGTGGACTTGCCCGCGCCGTTCTCGCCGATCACGCCATGGATCGAGCCCTTGGCGATCGGGAAGCTGACGTCAGCGTTCGCCTGCACGGCCCCGAAGGCCTTGCTGATGTTGCGAAATTCTACGGCTGGCTGCATTGCGATCGATGATATAAAAAAGGGGTGGTCTTCATTCAAAAGCGCGCCGGGCCGGAATACCGGCGCGGCGCGCTTCGCATGGGAATAGGCGGATCAGACCGGGCAGCTGCTCGCAGCGCGGTAGTCGATGACCTTGATCTTGCCGTTGATGATGTCGTTGCGCACACCGATGACGCGCTTCTCGATTTCCGGGGTGACGACCTTGCGGTTGTCCTTGTCCAGCACCCAGTCCACGCCGCCTTCCTTCAGGCCCTTGTGGGTGACGCCCGCCTTCCAGGTGCCGTTCTTCTGCGCCATGAAGGAGTCGTACACGGCGATGTCGACGCGCTTGACCATCGAGGTCAGCATGGTGCCCGGGTGCAGGTAGTTCTGGTTCGAGTCGACGCCGATCGCCAGCTTGCCTTTTTCCTTGGCCATCTGCAGCGTGCCCATGCCGCTGCCGCCGGCAACGGCGAACACCACGTCGACACCGCGGTCGAACTGGGCGCGTGCCAGCTCGCCGCCCTTGGCCGGGTCGTTCCAGGCGGCGGCAGTGGTGCCGACCATGTTCTGGACGATTTCGGCTTTCGGCACCTGCGCCTTGGCGCCCTGCGCGTAGCCGCAGGCGAAAGCGCGGATCAGCGGGATGTCCATGCCGCCGACGAAGCCGAGCTTTTTCGACTTGGAAGCCATGGCGGCGGCGACGCCGACCAGGTAGGAGCCTTCCTGTTCCTTGAACATCACCGAATTGATGTTGTTACCCGGCGCGATGCTGTCGATCAGGACGAAGCGCACGTTCGGGAATTCCTTGGCGACCTTGGCGACCGCCTGGGTCTGCGAGAAGCCGATGGCGGCGATCAGGTCGAGCTTCTTGCGCGCGAGGCCGCGCATCACCTGCTCGGCCTGGGTATCGCTGCTGGCCTGGGCTTCGAACACCTTGATGCCGGTTTCCTTGCTGAAGCGCTGCAGGCCTTCGAAAGCCGACTGGTTGAACGATTTGTCGAACTTGCCGCCCGCATCGTAGACCATGCCGAGCTTCGGCGCTGCCGGTGCTGCCGCGGCGCTGCCGGCGACGCACAGCGCCGCGATGGTCATGGTGAGTTGCTTGAGTTTCATGAATGAGGCTCCTGGAATTTCGATATTGTACCCGGCCCAACGGTGAGCTTGGAACGGGGCGCGCACGCTGCATCGCCAAGGGCGCCAACAAGGCCGGCAATGCGAAGCGCATTGTGTCAGCCGTTTGGCGCGCGTGTGGTTACGATTTGTATCGCGGTGTTGTTTCTCTCGACAGTGCCTGGTGCATGTAGCTTAGTTGCAACATTATCAGCAACATTCCGAGCACCAGCCCGGAGGCGAAACCGTCCGCAAGCCGCGCAGAAGGGGATTCCTGAGTATACGCAGCTCAGCCTGTCAAATATGCATCAAGCGACAGTTTGATGACAAATACGATTTTACTTGGCAATTTATTCCAAGGAAATATAACTGCTGACAATTTTCAGCAATTATTTTGCAATGGCGGCCATCGTGTCGGACACGGCCAGGGCGGGAAGGGGCGCGGCGGCCAGCTTGGGACCGACCTCCACGCCGACTTCGACCGTGGCCGCGGGCGTGTCGGCGGGCGGCAGCACGGGCGGGGCCGCCGGCTTGCTGAACTGGCGCGTGAGGAAGCTGGCGATCAGGGCCTGGGTCGCTTCCAGGTAGGGGATGTTCATGTGGTCCGAGCCGGGCACCGTGTCGTCGGAGACGAGGGTGGCGATCTTTTCCACCAGCTGGTCGGTGTTCGCATGCGGGACCACGTCGTCCTGCGCGGCGCGCAGCACGTAGGTGGGCACCTTGAGCGACGGCGCGTGCTTGATCGATTCGAAGCGGTGGCGCAGCATGTACTCGATGGGCATCACGCGGAAGCGCCGCTTGGCGATGGCGAGGATGGAATCGTAGGGGGTGATGAGCACCACCGAATTGGCCGGGCGCTCCTTGGCCACCTGCACCGCCACGCCCGAACCCAGGCTGCGGCCGACCACGGCGATGCGGGAGGCATCGACCTGGCCCAGGGCGGCGAGCCAGTCGAACAGGGTGCAGCCGTCTTCGATCATGTGGATTTCGGCGGGCACGCCATGCGACTGGCCGTAGCCGCGGTAGTTCATGGCCAGCACGGTCATGCCGGGGAACAGTTTGCCAGCATCACGCGCGACCCAGGAGACTTCTTCGGACCGGCCGCCAAAGTACATGACGGCAGGACGCGGGCCCGGGACCAGTGGGGTAAGCAGCCAGCCGCACAGGCGGGTGCCGTCTTTGGCGCGCAGGACGACCGGGCGGGTGCGGTGCCCGGTGCTGCGCGGGCTTTCGACTTCCGGCTTGATGCAGGGGTTGAACACGAGGCGGCGCTGGTTGGCTGCCACCGCTGCCGTCATGGTGAGCCACAAAAAGCTGGCGAACCCCGTGATCCCCGCTGCCATTTTCTTCGACGTGTTCATGCCTCCAGTCTACTCCCGCCGCTCCGCTTTCTTATGTGCGGCACTTCGCTCTGCGCGACGGGATATGGATGAGATGCGGAACAGTGGGTTTATTACAACACCGGGGGGGGTGGACTGGCCCCTGGCCTTACTGCGGCGCGTGCAGGTTGGACGGGCCGGCGGTCACGTATTGTTCGACGTCCAGGTTGGTGTGGTCGATGCGCACCTTGTCCTGGTCGGTGTGCATGCCCACCTCCGCATGCTCGCCATCCATGCGCTTGCCGTAGACGGTGGAGGCGAGCGTGCCCGCCGCCGCGATGGCCGACAGCGCCAGCGCACCGACCGTGTGTTCGCGCTTGCTGCGGCGCAGGATCAGGTTGCCGACACTGGCCAGCATGGCCGCGCCAGTGAGGATGGCGTGCAGCTGCCCTTCGTGTTTCGCTTCCCCTTCCGGCGGCTCCGCCACATAGTCCGCCACCCCCGCGGCGCTCGCCGCCAGAGCGCCAATGACGCCCCCGGCCATGCTCAGGTAGGACGCCTTGGCATAGTCCTCGTCGCCGGTGGCGCTGTGCAGGGCGTCGAGGATGAAACCGAAAGGAATGAGGACGGCGGGCGCCGCCATCAGGATCGTGTGCAGCGGCTGGCCGGCGATGGTGATCTTTTGCATGGCATTCTCCTGGCGGTGGGTGGACTGGTGAAGGAGTTTGACATAGGGGCGGGGAGGGAAACGCACGGTTGGGGGTGTGGTCCTCGAGCGCGGCACCGCACCGGCTTCTCCTTTGCCCACCACCCCCAGCACCGTCGTTCCGGCGCAGGCCGGAACCCAATCTTGCCTGCGTACCGACTGCGTGTGCGTTTGGTGGAGCGGAACGAACTTGGGCTCCGGCTTTCGCCGGAGCGACGGTGCAAGCGATATAGGCGAGCACGGACACTGCCGCTCCCCAGCGCGATCAAGTAAGATCAGCCATCCGGCCCAGTGCCGAAAAACCATCGGAGCCCCCGTGCACTACCTCCTCATGTATGACCTCGCCCCCGACTACCTGGAACGCCGCGGCCAGTACCGGGACGCGCACCTGAAACTGGCGTGGGAGGCGCAGGAGCGCGGGGAGCTGGTGCTTGCCGGGGCGCTGGCCGAGCCGTCCGACCACGCGGTGCTGGTGTTCAGCTGCGACTCCCCGGAGCCGGTCCAGCTGTTCGCCGCGCGCGACCCCTACGTCACCCACGGCCTGGTGCGCGCCTTCCACGTCCGCCAGTGGAATACCGTGGTCGGGGACGACGCCTTCAACCCGGTCCGTCCGGGCTGAGTTTTTCATGCAAGCTGCCGTCAACCTGTGGCCGCTGCTCGGCGTCGCGGTCATCGTCGCGGGCTTCCTGCTGCGCGCCCACCCGGTGCTGGTGGTGGTGGCCGCCTGCGCCGTCACCGGCCTGGCCGCCGCGATGCCGCTCGAGGCCATCCTCGCGTCGCTCGGCGCCGCCTTCGTCAAGACCCGCAACCTGCCGCTGATCCTGCTGCTGCCGCTGGCCGCGATCGGCCTGCTGGAACGCGCCGGCCTGCGCGAGCGGGCCCAGGCCGCGATCGCGCGGGTAGCGTCGGCCACCGCCGGCCGCCTCCTGATCGTCTACTTGTTCCTGCGCGAGACCTCGGCCGCCGCCGGCCTGACCAGCCTGGGCGGCCATGCCTCGATGGTGCGCCCGCTGGTCGCGCCGATGGCCGAAGCGGCGGCCGAAACGCGCCATGGCAGCCTGCCCGACCACCTGCGCCATCGCATCCGCGCGATGTCGGCGGCCACCGACAACGTCGGCCTGTTCTTTGGCGAAGACATCTTCGTCGCCTTCGGCGCCATCGTCCTGATGCAGACCATCCTGCAGGCCGAAGGCATCGCGGTCGACCCGCTGCACATGGCGCTGTGGGGCATCCCGACCGCCATCTGCGCCTTCATCATCCACGCGTGGAATTTGCGCCGGCTCGACGCGTATATCGTCCGCACGATGGTGAAACCGTGATCACGCTGGAATTCTTCTATGTGCTGGTGGGCCTGCTGTTCGTGGCCGTGGCCGTAATGAACCTGCTTGACCGCAGCAACCCGCGCCGCTATACCACGGCGCTGTTCTGGGGCCTGTACGCGCTGCTCTACCTGGCGGGCGAACGCCTGCCGCCGGCCCTGGTCGGCGCGCTGATGATCCTGATGGCGCTGGTTGCCGGCTTCAAGGGCGTCACCGCCGGCAAGGCGGCGCTGCTTCCCGAAGCGCAGCGCCGCGCCAGCAGCGAGCGGCTCGGCAACCGGCTGTTCATCCCGGCGCTGATCCTGCCGCTCGTGACGATGCTCGGCGCCACTTTGTTCAAGGACGTGCAGGTGGGCGGCATGCTGCTGCTCGACCCCAAGCACCTGACCCTGGTGAGTCTCGGCTGCGCCGCGCTGATCGCCCTGGCGGCGGCCTGCTGGCTGACGCGCGCCACGCCGCTGCAGGGCGTGCGCGAGGCGCGCCGGCTGGTCGACGCGATGAGCTGGGCGGTGGTGCTGCCGCACATGCTGGCGGTGCTCGGCCTGCTGTTCACCGAGGCCGGCGTGGGCAAGGCGGTGGCGCATGTGACGACCTCGTACATCAATATGGATTCGCGTTTCGTCGCGGTGGCGGTGTTCTGCATCGGCATGGCGCTGTTTACCATCGTGATGGGCAACGGCTTCGCCGCCTTTCCCGTGATGGCGGGCGGGGTCGGCATTCCGGTGCTGGTGGGCGTGTACGGCGCCAATCCGGCCGTGATGGCGGCGATCGGCATGTTCAGCGCCTATTGCGGCACCCTGATGACGCCGATGGCGGCCAACTTCAACATCGTGCCGGCCGCGCTGCTCGACCTGCCGGACAAGAACGCCGTGATCCGCGCCCAGATCCCGACCGCGCTGCCGCTGCTGGTGGCGAATATCTTCCTGCTGTATTTCCTGATGAACCGATGACCAAGACTGTCCTGCTTACCGGCTTCGAACCATTCAACCAGGCCAGCATCAACCCGGCCTGGGAAGCGGTGCGCGCGCTGGAAGGCTGGTGCGGGCCCGGCTTCCGGGTCGAGGTGCGCCAGCTTCCCTGCGTGTTCGACCAGGCCAACGCCGACCTGGCCGCGATGCTCGACGCGCTGTACCCGGACATCGTCATCGCCGTCGGCCAGGCCGGCGGGCGGGCCGAGATCTCGGTGGAGCGGGTGGCGATCAATGTGGACGACGCGTCCATCCTCGACAATGCGGGCCGGCAGCCGGTGGACCGGCCGATCGATCCAAACGGGCCGGCGGCCTATTTCAGCACGCTGCCGATCAAGGCCATGGTGGCGGCGATGCGGGAACGGGGATTGACAGCGGGGGTATCGCAGAGCGCGGGCACCTTCGTGTGCAACCATGTGTTCTATGGGGTGATGCACGCCACGGCAGGCAAGCCGGTGAAGGCCGGCTTCATCCACGTGCCTTATCTGCCGGAGCAGGCTGCGGGTCTGCCGGACAATCCGCCGTCGATGGCGCTGGAGGACATCGTCGCGGGGCTCCGGATCGCCGTGGAGACGGCGGTGACGGTCGAACGCGACGTGGCGCACGTCGGCGGGGCAACCCACTGAAGGATGCCCGCCAAGGTGCGCCACATGCCGGGGCCGAGGCCCCGGGTCAAGCTTCAAGGCTCAGGAATTAACGCTTTTCCTGCAGCTTCTCGCCAGCGCGTTCCAGCGCGGCGCCGGTCTTGTCGCCCACTTTGTCCGATGCGGCGCGGACTTCGGCAGCGGCTTCCTTGGTTTCCTGCTTCACTTCGGCGCCGGCTTCGCGCATGTTCTGGCCAGCGCGGTCAGCGGCGTTCTCGATGTTCTGGCCGGCGCGGTCAGCTGCGGCGTCCACGTTGGCGGCAGCGTTCTCAGTCGCGTTCTCGACGCGCTGGGCGGCTTCCCTGGTTTCCTGGGCAGCGTTGGCAGCAGCGTTGTCGACTGCGGCGCCGGCTTCCTGGGCAGGGCCCATGTTCGGGTTGTCGTCGGCCTTCTTGCAGCCTGTGGCCATCATGGCAACGGCAAGCATCAGGGCGGAAATGGTAGCGGTAGTGGTCGTGGTTTTCATGGTGTGCTCCTTGTAAGAGGGATTAAGTTATTCATCTTTTGACAAGAGTTTGCACCAGCTTGCGCTCGAGAACGGTGCGCGAGATAACGCAGAATAAAGAAAAACCTCATCTTTCAAGAAAATGAATCAAAACCCGGTTGCCGATCAGTTTTGTGAAAGGACCGGCCTTGGAGCGCGCCGCGTGGCGGTGTTAGGATGAAGAAATGGACCGAAGAACTGATTACAAGACCGCACTGCTCATCGATTCCGCGATCCACGAGGCGGCCAGCGAGGGCCGTCCGCGCGCGGCGACCGAGCTGGCCAGGATGGGCGTACCGCTGGAAACGACCATGCGGGTGCTGACCCGCCCGGTGGAGCGGCGCCACCAGATCGCCTCGCTCAGCACCGTGGCGGTGGAACTCAAGCGGCAGTAAGGTGCAACTGTAGGGTGGTCGGCTCTGCCGACCGCGCGTTCAACCATTGCCCGCACTGCCACAGTGCCACCGGGAGTTGGCCGCGCGGTCGGCGTAGCCGACCACCCTACGACGTCTCGCCCGGGAACAGGATCTTCAGGAAGGCCCGCACCACCGGCGCATCGTCCTGCGCCAGGTAACTGATATACAGGTTGGCCGACGGCGGATTGCTGCGCACCGGCAGGAAGCGCACGCCCGGCCAGCCGATGCGGCTGGTGGTCTCGGGCAGCAGCGCCACCCCCAGGCCCGCGCCCACCATCGCCAGCAGGGTTTGCGGCTCGTTGGCTTCCTGCGCGATCATCGGTTCGAAACCGGCATTCACGCAGCACTGGATCAGGTAGCGCGGCTCGGCCGACTGGTCCAGGTGCAGGGTGAGCATCGGCTCGTTGGCGATGTCGCGCAGCTCGATCGCGTCCTGCTGCGCCAGCGGGTGCCTGGCGTTGATGGCCACCACCACGTCCTCGCGGAAGCACAGGTCCTGGCGCAGGTTGGCCTGTTTCAGCACGTCCGGCTCGATGCGCGGCTCGCGCCAGAAGCCGACGTCGATCTGCTTGGCGCGCAGCGCTTCCCACTGGTCGTTCGGGCCCATCTCGTGGATGGTCCAGGTCACCTGCGGGTACTGGCTCTGGAACTGTTCGAGCAGGCCGGGGATCGGGCCCCACATGGCGGAACCCACGATGCCCACCCGCAGCCGGCCCACTTCGCCGCGGTCGATCTGGCGGATGGTGTCGATCGTCATGCGCATCTTGCCCAGCAGTTCGGCCGCTTCCAGCATCAGCGCCTTGCCCGCCACCGTCAGCTCGAAACTGCGCGTGGTGCGGGTGAACAGGCGCACCCCGAGTTCGCTCTCGAGCTTCATGATCTGCTGCGACAGCGGCGGCTGCGAGATGTGCAGGCGCTCGGCCGCGCGCGAGAAGCTTTTCTCTTCGGCCACCGCGAGGAAGTAGCGCAGCTGTTTCAGGTCGATCGACATGGCGCGCCTGCCGTCAATCCGCCGGCGTGGCATTGAGCGCGACGGCCAGGCGCGCGCCCACCACGGCGTTGTGCTTGACCAGCGCGATATTGGTCGCCAGGCTGCGCCCTTCGGTCAGCTCCTTGATGCGCGCCAGCAGGAAGGGCGTGACGGCCTTGCCCTTCACGCCCTGCGCGCCGGCTTCACCCAGCGCCTGCTGGATAATGGCGTCGATCTCCTGCGCCGGCATCGCGGATTCCGCCGGCACCGGATTGCTCACCACCACGCCGCCGGCCATGCCGAGCTGCCACTTGGTGCGGATGAAAGCGGCCTGCTCCTGCGGCGTGTCGAGCTGGAAGTCGGCCTTGAAGCCGCTGTCGCGCGTGAAGAAGGCGGGGAAGCCCGGCTGGCCGACGCTGAGCACCGGCACGCCATGGGTCTCCAGGTATTCGAGGGTCAGGCCGATGTCGAGGATCGATTTCACGCCGGCGCAGACCACGGCCACGCTGGTGTTGCTCAGTTCCTGCAGGTCGGCCGAGATGTCGAAGCTGGTCTCGGCGCCGCGGTGCACGCCGCCGATGCCGCCGGTAACGAAGACTTCGATGCCGGCCAACTGCGCGCAGATCATGGTGGCGGCCACGGTGGTGGCGCCCAGGCGCTTCTGCGACAGCACATAGGCCAGGTCGCGGCGGCTCACTTTCATGGCGTCGGGCGAGGCGCCCAGCAGCTCGAGCTGTGCTTCCGACAGGCCGATGCAGATCTTGCCGTCGATGATGGCGATGGTGGCCGGCACCGCGCCGGCGTCGCGGATCAGCTGTTCGACTTCGCGCGCGGTGTGCACGTTCTGCGGGTAGGGCATGCCGTGCGAGATGATGGTCGATTCCAGCGCGACCACGGGTTTGCCGGCAATACGCGCGGCCGCCACTTCGGGCGAGAACAGGAGGAAGGAGTGCATGCTTAGTCCAATACGGGTTCGTTGAGTTGGTGCGCCGGGCCGTCGAAGTGCCCTGGTTCGAGCCGGGGACAGACGGTCTGCGCGCATTCGATGGTCATGGCCGACAGCTGCAGGCCGCGGCGGCAGGCCAGCGCCAGGTCGGCCTCGCCGCTGTGCAGCGACCAGCAGACGGCAGCGGCAAAGGCGTCGCCGGCGCCGGTGACGTCCACCACGGCGACCGGCGGCGCATCGAGGCGCATCATGCCGGCGCTGGAGGTATACAGGACGCCGCGCGCGCCGCGCGTGACCACGACATCCTGCGCGCCCTGGCGCTGCACGTCGGCGCAGGCGGCGTCGATCGCGGCGTCGCTGTCGAGCACGTGGCCCACGCGCGTCGCCAGTTCGCCTTCGTTCAGGATCAACAGGCGCAGGCCGTCCAGCCTGGCGGGCAGGCGCGCCATCTTCGGTTCCGACACGGCCACCAGCACCAGCGCCACGCCGTCGCGGGCGGCATCGTCCAGCAGCGCGGCGATGGTGTCGAGCGGCAGGTTCATGTCGGCCACCACCAGGGTGGCGCTGGCGCGCTGCTGCTGGCGGGTGGCGAGGAAGTCCGGCGTCAGGCGGTCGTTGAGCGCCATGTCGGCCAGCGCCACCGCCATTTCGCCATCCTGGTCGAGGATGGCGGTATAGGTGCCGCTGCTCACGCCATCCAGGCGCAGCGCGCCGCGGGTGTCGATGCCGGCGTCGTCGGCGTGGGCCAGCAGGGCGCGGCCCGAGGCGTCGTTGCCCACCGCCGTGATCAATGCCACCGGCGCCCCGAGCCGGGCCAGGTTCTCGGCGATGTTGCGGGCCACGCCGCCGAAGGATTCATCCTGGGTGGCCGGGTTGGAGGTGCCGAGCGTGAGCTTGCCCAGCGTGCGCAGCTTGCGGTCGAGGTTGGAGGCGCCGATGCACAGGATCGGGCGCTGGTCCGGCAGCACGTAGGCGCGCCCCAGGATGCGGCGCTCGCGCACCAGGGTGGCGATGTAGTTGGCCACGGCCGAGCGCGACAGGCCCAGCTGGGTCGCGAGGTCCTGCTGCGCGATGAAGGGATTCGCGCGGATCAGCTCGTATAACTGTTCTTTTTTAGGCAGTTCGGTCACGTCGGGGCTCATCCGCATTAAACATATGTTTAGTAATACTAGACAAATGTCATAAAATAGTCAAAGGTTTGGGGCATTGTGTCTCCTCACATCGACAATACACCGGATGATTTATTTTTTAAACCAATAAATCGGCAAGAAAAACGGTATTTGCCATACATATTGGCTGTCGTGCATAGTTATAATATTCCGGCTGATATGTGCCCCTTGCTTACTGTTCAGTAGCAATATTGATACCAGCCTCTCCATCACGCCTCCCGCATTCCGCACACGATAAGGACAACCATGTTCAGCAATACTCCATTCGAAGCAGCAGACGTCATCAAGGCCCGCAAGCCGGGCTTCGCGCCGCGCGTCGCACTGATCCTGGGCTCCGGCCTGGGCGTGCTGGCCGAGCAGATGACCGACGCCGTGTCGATCAGCTACGCCGACTTGCCGGGTTTCCCGATCAGCACCGTGCACGGCCACGCGGGTGAGCTGGTGCTGGGCGAACTGGCCGGCGTGCCGGTCGTGTGCATGAAGGGCCGCGGCCACTTCTATGAAGGCTACGGCGCCAGCGTGATGACTTCCGCCGTGCGCACCTTCAAATTGATCGGCTGCGAAATGCTGTTCGTGACCAATGCCGCCGGTTCGCTGCGTCCTGAAGTCGATGCAGGCAGCGTCGTGGTCCTGAACGACCACATCAACCTGCTGCCGGGCAGCCCGATGTCGGGCCCGAACGACGACCGCTTCGGCCCGCGCTTCTTCAGCATGGCCAATGCCTACGACGCCGAACTGCGCAGCATGATCAAGGAAACCGCAGCCGCCAAGGGCATCACCCTGAACGAAGGCGTGTACCTGGCCTGCCCGGGCCCGAACTTCGAGACGGCGGCGGAAATCCGCGCCTTCAAGACCCTCGGCGCCGACGTGGTCGGCATGTCGGTGGTGCCGGAAGTGATCGCCGCGCGCCACTGCGGCCTGAAGGTCGCCGGCGTCTCGGCGGTCACCAACCTGGCCGAAGGCCTGAGCCCGTTCCCGCTGTCGCACGAGCAGACCCTGAAGTACGCGGCCGTGGCCGCCAAGGACCTGGTCACCCTGATTCATTCCTTCATCGAGCGCCTGGGCGCGACCCCGCGCAGCGCGGCCTAACTTCTTTTGAAAAGCGAGCGATAACATGTCACGCGCATTCATCCTCCTGCTCGACTCGTTCGGCCTGGGCGCACTGCCCGACGCCGACAAATATGGCGACACCGGCGCCAACACCTTCGGCCACATCGCCAAGTGGGCGGCCAACGAGGGCAAGCCGATGTCCTTGCCCAACCTCGAGCGCCTCGGCCTGGCCGCCGCGGCCCACAAGGCCAGCGGCGAATGGGCCGCGGGTTTCAGCCAGCGCGACGGTTTCACGGGGGCCTGGGGCGCCGCGCGCGAACAGTCGACCGGCAAGGACACCCAGAGCGGCCACTGGGAAATCGCCGGCGTGCCGGTGCTGTTCGACTGGGGTTATTTTCCGAAGACGGTGCCGTCCTTCCCGCAGGAGCTGACCGACAAGCTGCAGGAGCTGACTGGCGTGCCGGGCTGGCTCGGCAACTGCCACGCTTCTGGCACCACCATCATCGACGAGCTGGGCGACGAGCATGTCGCGACCGGCAAGCCGATCCTGTATACCTCGGCCGACTCGGTGCTGCAGATCGCTGCGCACGAAGAGCACTTCGGCCTGGAGCGCCTGTATGAAGTCTGCGAAGCGGCCTACGAGCTGGTCAAGCCCTACAACATCGGCCGCGTGATCGCGCGTCCCTTCCTGGGCGAAAACGGCAAGTACAAGCGCACCAGCAACCGCCACGACTACGCCGTGCCGCCGACCGCGCCGACCCTGCTCGACCACGTCAAGGACGCGGGCGGCGAAGTCATCGCGCTGGGCAAAATCAGCGACATCTTCGCCGCGCAGGGCGTGACCAAACTGGTGAAGGGCGTCGACAACATGGCGTTGTTCGACCGCCTGCTGGAAGAAACCGAGACCGCGCCGGAAAAATCGCTCACGTTCGTGAACTTCGTCGACTTCGACATGCACTTCGGCCACCGCCGCGACGTCGCCGGTTACGCGAACGCGCTGCACGAACTGGATGCGCGCATGCCGGAATTCCTGGCCAAGCTGAAGGAAGGCGACCTGTGCGTGATCACCGCCGACCATGGCTGCGACCCCACCGCGCCGGGCTCGGACCACACCCGCGAACACATCCCGATGATCTTCTTCGGCCCGAACGTCGCCGCGCAGGAACTGCCGACTGCCGACACTTTCTCGAGCATCGGCGCCACCCTTGCCAAGCACCTTGGCGTCAAACCACTTTCGAACGGAACCGCACTGCTATGACCCAGCCACTGGACTTCAAACGTAATACCGCCGTAGGCCTCGACCTTGGCTGGGTCAACAGCATCAAGGTCAACCGCAATGCGGCCGACCGCCGCGCCGCCAGCCTGGCCAACCGCCGCACCGTGAAGAAGGAATACCAGGCCGCCTGGCTGATCCGCGCGGTGGAATGCATGGACCTGACCACCCTGGGCGGCGACGACACCCCGGGCCGCGTCGAGCGCCTGTGCATGAAGGCGATGCGTCCGCTGCGCACCGACCTGATGCAGGCCCTCGGCCTGGAGACGCTCACCACCGGCGCCGTCTGCGTGTACCACGAAATGATCCAGCCAGCCGTGAAAGTGCTGCAGGGCCGCCTGCCCATCGCCGCGGTGTCCACCGCCTTCCCGGCCGGCCTGTCGAGCATGGAAACCAAGCTGCGCGAGATCGAACTGAGCGTGGCCGCCGGCGCCACCGAGATCGACATCGTCATCACCCGTCAGCACGTCCTGACCGGTAACTGGCAGGCGCTGTACGACGAGATGCTGGCCTACCGCCAGGCCTGCGGCGACGCCCACGTGAAGGCGATCCTCGCCACCGGCGACATCGTCACGCTGGACAACGTGGCCAAGGCCTCCTGGGTCTGCATGATGGCCGGCGCCGATTTCATCAAGACCTCGACCGGCAAGGAAGGCGTGAACGCCACCATCCCCGTGTCGCTGGTGATGACCCGCGCGATCCGCGAATACTACGAGCAGACCGGCTTCCAGGTCGGCTACAAGCCCGCCGGTGGCGTATCCACCGCCAAGAGCGCACTGCAATACCTGACCGTGATGAAGGAAGAACTGGGCAACGACTGGCTGCAGCCGCACCTGTTCCGCATCGGCGCGTCGAGCCTGATGACCGACATCGAGCGCCAGCTCGAGCACTACGTCACCGGCAACTACTCGGCCGCCCATCGCCACGCGCAACCTTAAATACCAACGGATTCGTCATGCCAACTATTAAAGAGATTCTTCAGACCATGGACTACGGCCCCGCACCCGAAAGCACCAAGGAAGCAACTGCGTGGCTGGAGCAGCATGGACGCCGTTTTGGCCTGTTCATCGACGGCGCGTGGACGGAGAGTGCGACCACTTTCGCCACCAATAACCCGGCCGACGGCAGCGAACTGGCGCAAGTCACCCAGGCCAGCGGCGACGACGTCGACCGCGCCGTGCAGGCCGCGCGCCGCGCGCAGCCGGGCTGGGTCGCGCTGGGCGGCCATGGCCGTGCGCGCGTCATGTACGCGCTGGCACGCCTGCTGCAGAAGCATGCGCGCCTGTTCGCCGTGCTCGAGACCCTGGACAACGGCAAGACGATCCGCGAAACCCGCGATGCCGACCTGCCACTGGCCGCGCGCCACTTCTACCACCACGCCGGCTGGGCCCAGCTGCAACAGGAAGAATTCGCGGACTACCGCGCCGTGGGCGTGGTGGGCCAGATCGTGCCGTGGAACTTCCCGCTCCTGATGCTGGCATGGAAAATCGCGCCGGCGCTGGCCGCCGGTAACACCATCGTGTTCAAGCCGGCCGAGTACACGCCCTTGAGCGCGCTGCTGTTCGCGCAGATTTGCCAGCAGGCCGGCGTGCCTGCGGGCGTGGTGAACATCGTTACCGGCGACGGCGCCGTGGGCGAAGCCATCGTGAATCACCCCGGCATCGACAAGCTGGCCTTCACCGGTTCGACCGAAGTGGGCCGCATCATCCGCAAGGCCACCGCCGGCACTGGCAAGAAGCTGTCGCTGGAACTGGGCGGCAAGTCGCCCTTCATCGTCTTCGACGACGCCGACCTGGACGCCGCGGTGGAAGGCCTGGTCGACTCGATCTGGTTCAACCAGGGCCAGGTCTGCTGCGCCGGTTCGCGCCTGCTGGTGCAGGAGTCGGTGTACGACCGCTTCATCGCCAAGGTCAAGCTGCGCATGCAGAACCTGCGCGTCGGTTCGCCGCTCGATAAATCGAACGACATCGGCGCCCTGGTCGACCCGGTGCAGCAGCAGCGCATCCACGGCCTGGTGGAATCGGCCCGTGCGGAAGGCTGCGAAGTCTGGCAGCCAGCCTGCGACATGCCGCAAGCCGGTTCGTGGTACCTGCCGACCCTGATCACCGGCGCCTCGACCTCGGCCGCCGTGGCCCAGGCCGAGATCTTCGGCCCGGTGCTGGTGGCGATGAGCTTCCGCACTCCGCATGAAGCGGTGCAGCTGGCGAACAACACCGTGTACGGCCTGGCCGCCTGCGTGTGGTCGGAATCGATCTCGCTGGCGCTGGACGTGGCGCCGCAGATCAAGGCCGGCGTGGTGTGGATCAATACCGCCAACCAGTTCGACGCAGCCTGCGGCTTCGGCGGCTACAAGGAATCGGGTTTTGGGCGCGAAGGCGGCAAGGAAGGGATGTACGAGTACCTGACCCCGCTGTCGGAAGATGCACGCCCGGCCGCGCCGATCGTGGCCGAGAAGGGCCGCGTGAAAGCGTCGGACGAAGGCAGCCCGTTCGCCGTCGACCGCACCGCCAAGCTCTACATCGGCGGCAAGCAGGCGCGCCCTGACGGCGCCTACAGCCGCGCCATCACCGGCGCCAACGGCGCCTTCCTGGCCGACGTCGGCGAAGGCAACCGCAAGGACATCCGCAATGCCGTTGAAGCGGCGCACAAGGCGGCCGGCTGGTCCAAGGCCACCGCGCACAACCGCGCGCAGGTGCTGTACTACATGGCCGAGAACCTGGCGATCCGCGCCGACGAATTCGTCGCCCGCATCGCTGCGCAGACCGGTTCGAAAGACGCAGCGCGCGAAGTGCAAGCCTCGATCGAGCGCCTGTTCTACTGGGCCGCCTGGTGCGACAAGTACGACGGCGCCGCCCACCAGCCGCCGATGCACGGCATCACCGTGGCGCTGAACGAACCGGTCGGCGTGATCGGCATCATCTGCCCGAACGAGAACCCGCTGCTGGGCTTCATCTCGCTGGTGGCCCCGGCCATCGCGCTGGGCAACCGAGTGGTGGCGGTGCCGTCGGAAGCGCACCCGCTGTCGGCGCTTGATTTGTACCAGGTGCTCGATACCTCCGACCTGCCGGGCGGCGCGCTGAACATCGTCACCGGTTCCGCCGACGAGCTGGCCCGCACGCTGGCTTCGCACGGCGACGTGGACGCCGTCTGGCGCCACGACGGTTCGGCCGCCGGCTGCGCCGAAGTCGAACGCCTGTCCGCCGACTCGCTCAAGCGCACCTGGGTCGGCGGCGGCAAGGGTCGTGACTGGTTCGATGCGAAGCAGGCTTGCGGCCGTACGGTGCTGCAGCATGCGAGCCAGGTGAAGAACGTGTGGATTCCGTACGGCGTGTAAGACACACGCGACGCTGACACAACCAACACCATCAAGCACCGTCATTCCCGCCTTCGCGGGAATGACGGTTTTTGGGCTAACACTAGATCAGACTTACCCTTACGAGGAATCGAGCATGTTCCTACCCCAAGAAATCGTCCGCAAAAAGCGTGACGGCGGCATCCTGACTGCCGAAGAAATCCAGTTCTTCGTGCGCGGCATCCCGGACGGCAGCACCACCGAAGGCCAGATCGCGGCGTTCGCGATGGCGGTCTACTTCAACGACATGACCATGGACGAACGCGTCGCCTTCACCTTGGCGATGCGCGATTCCGGCCAGGTGCTGGAGTGGAAATCCCTCGACCTGCCAGGCCCGGTGGTCGACAAGCACTCCACCGGCGGCGTCGGCGACGTGGTTTCGCTCATGCTGGGGCCCATGATCGCGGCCTGCGGCGGCTTCGTGCCGATGATTTCCGGCCGGGGCCTGGGCCACACCGGCGGCACCCTCGACAAGTTCGATTCGATCCCCGGCTACAGCACCGTGCCGGACCCGGAACTGTTCCGCAAGATCGTCAAGGAAGTGGGCGTGGCCATCATCGGCCAGACCGCCCAGCTGGCGCCGGCCGACAAGCGCTTCTACAGCATCCGCGACACCACGGCGACCGTGGAATCGGTGGCCATGATCACCGGCTCGATCCTGTCCAAGAAGCTGGCCGCGGGCCTGGACGCGCTGGTGATGGACGTGAAAGTGGGCAGCGGCGCCTTCATGCCGACCTTTGAAAAATCGGTGGAGCTGGCCGAGAGCATCGTCAAGGTTGGCAACGGCGCGGGCACCCGCACCTCGGCCATCCTGACCGGCATGAACGAGTCGCTGTGCCACGCCGCCGGCAACGCCGTCGAAGTGCGCGTTGCGATCGACTACCTGAGCGGCAAGGCGCGCCCGGCACGCCTGCACGAAGTGACGATGGCGCTGTGCGCCGAGATGCTGGTCATTTCCGGCATTGCCGCCGACGACACGCAGGCACGCGCCAGGCTGCAGGCGGCGCTGGATTCGGGCGAAGCCGCCGAGCGCTTCGCGCGCATGGTCACCGCCCTGGGCGGCCCGGCCGACCTGATGGACAAGCCGGACGCGCACCTGGAAACCGCACCGATTATCGTCCCTGTACCGGCGCTGCATGCCGGTTTCGTGACATCGACCGACACCCGCGAGATCGGCCTGGCCGTGGTGGCACTGGGCGGCGGCCGCGTGCGTCCGCAGGATGCGATCGACTTCGCGGTCGGCCTTACCGGGCTGATGGAACTGGGCGAGCAGGTGGCTGTCGGCCAGCCGCTGGCCATGGTCCACGCACGCACCCAGCAGGCGGCCGAACAGGCGGTGCGCCAGGTGCAGGCCGCCTACAAGGTCGGCGCTGTGAAAGCGGTCGCCGAGCCGATGATCTTCCGCACCATTCGTCCGTAACAGGAGCAGCATGAAATACGCAAAACTGATAGCCGAAGCCCGCGCCGCGCGCGAGCTGGCCTATACGCCGTACTCGAAGTTCCAGGTCGGCGCCGCCCTCGAATGCAAGGACGGCCGCATCTTCCGCGGCTGTAACGTGGAAAACGCGTCCTACGGCCTGTGCAACTGCGCCGAGCGCACGGCCTTCTTCAGCGCCATCGCCAATGGCTACAAGCCGGGCGACTTCAGCGCGCTGGCCGTCATCGGCCAGACCGATGGGCCGATCGCCCCCTGCGGCGCCTGCCGCCAGGTCATCCTCGAACTGGGCGGCAATGCGCTGCCGGTCGTGCTGACCAACCTGAAGGGCGACGTGTTCGAGACCACGGCGGCGGAGCAGCTGCCGAATGCCTTTGGTGGCCTCGACCTGAACTAGCACGCGGCCTCGCCGTCTGCTCGAGGCGCTGACCGCGGAAACGCGTCGGCGCCTCTTTTTTTCTTCGTTCGCTATCGGACAATTCCGAGTCGTATCATCCTCCCTCCGAAAGGTTGTGCACGGGCAGCCTCACTGTCCACCCTGTCATCAAGCAGCCTGATCCTTCGCAACGGCCGTGACCGCATCTCGACGTGTAATCGCCGAATACCCTGGCCATGCATGATCGGAGGAAACAATGTTGCTGCGCGCCCTAGAAACCAGCCTGCTTGCGTCCCTCGGCCGTTTTACCCAGGACACCCGCCTGATCCGGCTCGCCACGCCACTGGGTGATGCGCTGGTGGCCGAATGCGTGCGCGGCGAGGAAGCGATCAGCCAGGCCTACCGCTTTGAGATCGATGCCTTGTCGACGGACGCCCACCTGGTGCTGAAAACCCTGGTCGGGCGGCCGGCGCTGGTGCAGTTGCTCACCGCGTCGGGCTTCGACTGCTTCCGCCCCTTCCACGGCTACATCACGGGCGCTGCGATGACGGGCGCCAATGGTGGCTTCGCACGCTATGTCCTCACTATTGAACCGTGGAGCAAGTTCCTGTCGCTGGGCAGGGACAGCCGAACCTTCCAGGACATGAGCGTATTCGACATCCTGGACGTCATCTTCGGCAGCTATTCGGGACGCGGCCTGCTGGCGCCCGCGTGGCGCATCGACGTCGCCGACCAGGGCGTGTACGCGAAGCGCAGCCTGACCACCCAATACCAGGAAAGCGACCTGGCGTTTGCCGAGCGCCTGATGCATGAGGAGGGACTGTTCTACTTCTTCGAGCACAGCGGCGATCCGGACAGCGCCGCGCTGGGCAGCCACACGATGGTGATTGCCGATCACAACGGCGCCTTCCAGCCAAATGCACAGGCGGAGGTGGAGTTCACCCGTCCGGGTGCGGTAATGAAGGCCGACAGCATCGATCGCTGGCGCACCGAAATGCGCATGAACACCAACGCGATCGAGATGGGCAGCTGGGACTATCGCAGCGCGCGCCAGCGCCAGGCCAGTGCGGCAGGGCCGGAGGGCAGCGGCCCGGTGCTGGCCAGCCGCGACGCGCCGGGCTTGTATGCGTGGCAGACACGGGAAGTGGGCCAGCGGATCGCCGTCAACCAGATCCAGGCGTTCGAGGCTGCGCGCCAGGTGCACATCGCCGCCGGGACGGTGCGGACTTTCGCGCCGGGCACCAGCTTTACCCTGCACGGGCATGCGCGCTTCGATAAAGCAGGGAGCGACGACGAGCGCAGCTTCGTCATCGTCCGCGCCAGGCACCTGATGCACAACAACCTGAGCGCGGATATGCGCGACGGCGTGGGCAAGCTGCTCGGGCAAGGCGTCGTCGCGCTGGCGGGCGCGCACGAGTTCGGGCCGAGGGAGACGCGCGAGGTGGACGGCGGACGTCCCCTTTACCGCAACCGCATCGAGGCGATCCCGGCGCGCGTGCCTTACCGCAGCACGGGCGTCGACGACCATGGGCGTTTTTTGCATCCGCACCCGACGGTGCGCGGCCAGCAGACCGCCATCGTGGTCGGGCCCGCGGGTGCGGTGGTGCATACCGACCGCGATCACCGGGTCAAGGTGCAGTTTCACTGGCAACGGGGCGCGGCCAGCCATAGCCGGGCGACGCACCCGACTCCCGAAGGGCATACCGGCGCACCGGGCGACGACAGCGCCGGCACCTGGGTGCGGGTGATGACGCCGCTGGCCGGCGCCAACTGGGGGGCCAGCATGGTGCCGCGCGTGGGGCAGGAAGTGCTCGTCGACTTCCTGGACGGCGATATCAACCGGCCCGTGGTGATCGGCAGCCTGTACAACGGCCGGGGGGCGGTCGATGCCCAGCACAACGGGGTCGCACAGGGGGCAGGGGCGGCGACCGGCAATGCGGCGCCGTGGTTCCCGGGCGAGAGCGGCGGGCATGCGCACCCTGCGGTCCTGAGCGGCATCAGGTCGCAGGCCATGCAGGGCAGCCAGTCGGGGGACGGGGGGTATAACCAGCTGGTGTTCGACGACAGCGCGGGGCAGCCGCGCGTCGCCCTGCAGCATCATGCGAAGGCGCATGAAGGGACGGCGGAGCTCAACCTGGGGCACCTGCGGCACCAGGTCGACAATGCGCGGCTGGACACGGTGGGGTTTGGGGCGGAGCTCAAGACGGCGCACGCCGTGGCGCTGCGGGCGGGGCAGGGGATGTTGTTGTCGGCGGATAAGCGGGCTGGGGGGAGTGGGAGCCAGCTGGATTCGCGGGAGGCCGTTGCGCAGATCGAGGAAAGCCATCAGCTGCAGATCGATGTGGCGACGCTGGCGAAAAAGCATAACGCGGCGTTGAAGGGTGAGGCCGAGCCAGAGGAGCTTGCGGCGATCAAGCAGATGGGCCACAGCGCCGCGGTTCTCGAAGGCCGGGCAGACCAGCAGGAAAGCGGGCGGCACGAAGCCGGCGGCTACAGCGAGCCGCAGCTGCAGCTGTCGAGCCCCGCCGGCATCGTCGCCTGTACACCCGGGGATGCGGTGCTGGCGGCGGGGACGACGAGCAGCATCGTGGCGGGACAGGACATCAACATGGTCGCGCAGGGCGCCTTTTCGACCCTCGTGGCCTCGGGAATCAGCCTGTTCACCTACGGCAAAGCCACGAATAAAACGAAGCCGAACCAGGAGGTGGGCATCAAGTTGCACGCGGCCAGTGGGAAGCTCAGCAGCCAGAGCCAGTCGGGACCGACTTCGCTTACTGCCGACAAGAAGATCACCGTGGCGAGCGTGACAAAAACGGTTTCTATTTCCGCTCCGAAGAAGCATGTGCTTCTGACGGCGCAAGGCGCCTATATCAAGCTGGAAGGCGGGAATATCGAGGTGCACGCGCCTGGGAATGTGGAGTTCAAAGCGAGCAAAAAGGAACTTGCGGGGCCTGTCAGTGTGACCGGTGTGGATCTAGCTGTGAAGGTGTCCGAATTGAATCTGAAGCGCGATCTCGAAATCGAGTACGTGGACGCCGATGGGAACACGCTTGCCGATGAGCCGATCACACTCAAATTTTCTTCGGGTCCAGAGAAGCAAACTGTATTGGACGGTAACGGCAAGGCAGTTCTCAAGAATGCCCCGCTCGGTCCTTTTGGTGCGAAACAGCCGCGACGGAAATGAGGATTTGAAATGAGCGCAAAGAAAGTAAATCACACGTCGAACGCGGCGGCGCAGGAGGTGTGCATCGACTTGCCAGGGGAGAGCGTTCAGTGCTGGCGGTCGAGTGACAAGGTAAAGGTCATTTTGCGCAAGCATCGCGATGTGATCTTCGACATCAATCTCAAGAAGGGGGCGCTGTACACCGTCGTATCGAAGTCGCAGTTCTACAGCCCACGGGAGAAAAAATTACTGAGGCAGGTCGAATTCTCCGATGGAGAAAAGTTCCATATCTGGGTTGGCCGGGAGTTCAAGGGCTCACTCGTCCTTTCGGTTAGCGGAACTGTCTTAGGCCAATACAATGTCGTCGAGCTGGACCCGACCAATTATGGGACCGACCCAAAGGAGAAGCCGGAGCCGCTGTTGGTAACGCTGGCCACGCGCGAACAGGCTTCTGCCTCATCGACGACCGCTGGCCCGCTGAACGTTGTCCAGAACCAGCTCGACATCTTTGCGCTACTCAATCCAAAGCTACCGCTTTTGGCGAACATGAGCAGCACCAGGTTTGACTATTCGTATCCTTCCGACCCACCGGATGTTAGGGAGTACGTCGCAGTCGCCGATGTGCACCCCGCCGAGATTCGCGCGGACGTCTTGCGGCAATTGGAAACCGGACCGGTAAGCGGAAAGCCCAGCGAACTGCTGTCAGGAGCGGCGCAAACAAAAGGAAACTCTCATCTCTATAAAGCACTGGGCGCTGTTGCCTCCACCATCTCGGGTAACGATTTTGTGACGAGTACTGTGTTTAAGGAGAGTGCCGGGTACTTGCAGGAGCATATCCGATCGATGGACAAGATCTTGATGATGGTTCGCATCGAAAAAAAAGCGAAAGGTCAGTATAGGGCGATATTTAAGGGAAAGCCTGTATCGAAAGTAGTCGCCGCCGCTCTGGCTGGAAAAACGGCAAAAACGGTTCATCAGAATGTCGTTCTTGGATCAAAAGCAAGCAGCTTCATCGATGGTGGATTCGCCAAAAGCGGCAAAGCAGGATACGGCGCGCGCAGAATCATGCTCACTGCCACTGAAAACTTCAAGGGTGGAGTGAAGATCCAAATTATTGGGACCGTGATTGATCTATTTGTGGACGTGCATACCGTGTATTTCGACGAGAAGGGAAGCAAGGATCTCTCCGAACTTTTGGGCCGCGCTGGTGTGTCGATCGCAAAAGCAGGTCTCACTGCCGTGATGGGCAGCGTGTTCGCGGCCAGTGGTATTGCGATGGTGACGGCCGGCGCGACTATCGCAGGGCTGACGGCTGCGCCCGTCATTGCCGTCGTTGCGGTAGTAGTTGGCGGCTACATACTTGCTGGGATAATCGTTGATAAACTGGATGACGGGTTCAAAATCAAACATTCAATAGCAGAGGCGTCGCGATAATATGGCGAACAGTTCCATTGCACATTTATCATTATCAGCATTCATGCTTACTGGCGGCGTTGCAGGGGGATGGGCGCTTACTGACAAACTCGCAGGGGACGAGGCTGCGGTCTCATTTCTAAGAGTTGGCACGATGATGCTCATCGCTTTATTGACGTCACAGCTGATACTAGCAAGGATGGGGCAAAAGAGGGTCGCGCACCTGATACTGTATAACATCGCTTTTATTTTTGCGATCGTCGGATTCCTTTTATGTCTGATACTGCCGCTGTTGTGGGTGCCGTCAATTGGGCTCGAAGTAAAGCTGTTGTTAAGCCTGATGTCGCTGGTGCTCTGGTACTCAAACGTATCCAAGGGAATCGAGATAATGGAATTGAAGTGGGATGAAACGGCGAAAAAGTCATTGTTCCGCTTTTACAGTAAACATGAAGGTGCAATTAACTGGACTGGACTGTTAAAATCGCTGAAGCTGTCCGTAGTAGTTTACATTCCAGGCGTTCCGAAAAGCTTTGACGCTGCGATTTCCATTCTTGTTGTCGCGTTCATGTTGGCCGGACTCTCATTGCGCAATACATTTCCCATTTTTAGTGTGTTTGCCTGGGGAATTCCGATGATCGTCGCCATCTCGACGATCATGCAGATGATAGGTTTCGGAGTTGCGCAATTCATGAAATTGACCGCACTAGAAAAACAAGACGGGGTAATTATCCGCCCAGCTTAACGAGAGTTTGCTATTTGCATTAATTCCCGGTCAGCCGCCAGACGGCTCGGTACTATGTCTTCTCTTGAAATCCCCGCCAACCACACAACATGCACATGTGACCACGTTTCGATGAGGAGCACCCCCATGAACCCATCCGACTCACACATGCTGCACGATTTCCTCGGCCAGCTGGTCCAGGCCCGCGGCATCCAGAAAGACCCCGAGGCCGACGCCCTGATCCAGCGCGCCGTCGCCCAGCAGCCCGACGCCGCCTACCTGCTGGTGCAGCGCGTCCTGCTGATGGAGCAAGCGCTCAGTAGCGCCAAGTCCCGGATCGCCGCGCTGGAAAGCCAGCTGCAGAACCAGGGCCGGGAGAGCGGCGGCTTCCTCGACCCGCATAGCTGGGGCAGCCGCGGCCAAGCGAGCCATCCACAACCCCACCACATGTCCTACCAACACGCCATCCCCGGCTCGATGAGCCGCGGCCTGCCGGGATTCCTGCGCGGCGGCGGTGGCGGTAGCGGTGGGATGTTGGGATCGATCGCCGCAACGGCCGCTGGCGTGGCGGCGGGCAGCTTCCTGTTCCACGGCCTGGACAACCTGTTCCATGACCATGACGGCGGGGCCAGCCACCTGCTGGGCGGGGGGAGTGAATTTGCAGGCGGCGACCTGTCCGGCAGTTCACTGGCCGAACAGGCGGGCCTGGGCGATATCGGTACCGGCAATAGCATGCTAGCCGATGAAAGCGGCCTTGATGGCAATGGCGGCTTTTTCGATGGCGACGGTTCGGACGATGGGCTGTTCGGTTAGAACGTAGCGGCGATGCCGCCGCGAGCTGGACGCGCGGTCGGCGCAGCCGCCTTTCGTGGCCCGGACCACCCTACATCTGCTGGAACAGGTGGCCGTGATTGCGGCTCACTTCCAGTTCGCCTGGGAAGTCCCGCAGGCGCACCATCTGCCGTCCGCGCAGGTCGCGGAACACTTCGGCGATCGCATCCACCCGCACCAGCGTCGAGCGGTGGATGCGCCAGAACTCGTCCGGGTCCAGCTCGTCCGCCAGCTCCTTGAGGGTCTTGCGGATCAGCAGCTGGGCGGTGGCGGTTTGGACGCAGGTGTACTTGTCGTCGGCCTGGAAGAACAGGATCTCGCGGGTGCTGATCATGCGCAGGCTACCGCCCACCTGCGCCTGGATCCAGCGCAGGTAGTTCGGCTTGGCCGCGCCGCCCTGCTTGAGCAGGGTGCCCAGTTCGGCCAGCTGCGCGCCAATGTCCTGCGGCGCGCGGTGCAGGCGCGCCTTCAGGCGCTCGCAAGTGGTCGCGAGGCGCTCCGGCGTCACCGGCTTGAGCAGGTAGTCGATCGCGCCCTGTTCGAAAGCATCCAGCGCGTACTGGTCGTAGGCGGTGGCGAACACGATGTGGCAGCGGTTGTAGAGCTGGCGGGCGGCGTCGATGCCGCCCATGCCGGGCATGCGGATGTCGAGGAAGGCGATGTCCGGCTTGTGCTGCGCCGCCAGTTCCAGCGCCTCGACACCATTGGCCGCTTCCGCCACGATGCGCAGCTCGGGCCAGGCCTGCGCCAGGCGGGTGCGCAGCTGCTCGCGCAGCGGCGCTTCATCGTCGGCGATCAGCGCCGTGACTGTCATCAGTCGAACTCCGTCATGCGATAGGGCAGGCGGATCGAGGCGCAGGCGCCGCCGCCGGGTGGCATTTCGATCACCAGTTCCGCATCCTTCCCGTACAGCAGGGCGAGGCGCTCGCGGATGTTGGCCAGGCCCACGCCCTCGTCGGCGTGCAGGTTGATGCCGACCCCGTCGTCGCACACGTCCACGTGCAGCGTGGCGCCTTCGACGTGGGCCTTCACGGTGACGGTGCCGCCGGCCACCTTGGGTTCCAGGCCGTGCTTGATCGAATTTTCGATCAGGGTCTGCAGCATCATGGGCGGGAAGGGCGAGCTGCCGAGGAAATCGGGCACCTCGAAGCGCACCGCCAGGCGTTCCTTCATGCGCGCCTGCATGATGGCCAGGTAGGCCCGCGACAGTTCCACCTGCTTGCCGAGAGTGCCGCCGCCACCGGCGCGCATCTGCGGCAGCGAAGAGCGCAGGTACTCGATCAGGTGGGCGTGCACGCGCGCCGCTTCCTTCGGGTCGGTCTCGATCAGCTGGCCGATCAGGGCCAGGGTATTGAACAGGAAGTGCGGTTCGACCTGGGCCTGCAGGGTGGCCATCTGCGCTTCCATCAGGCGCCGTTCGAGCGTGGCGACGTTGGCCTTGTCCGAGGCGTCCTTGGCCTTGAGTTCGGCGCGGCGCTTGCCGCCGGCCAGCACTTTCACGCCGAACGAGAGCAGGATGAACCACACGGCCGGTTCGGTCAGCTGGAACGAGATGCCGAAGATGAAGACCAGGAACCAGGTCACGTACAGCTTGCGCCACTCGACCAGGGCCAGCCAGTCGAAGAAGCCCCACCAGATGGCGCTGGCTTCGGCGACGGCTTCACGCACGAAGTCGAGTGCGCGGTTGATCGGGGCGGCGGTCATGGCTTACTCCACGATCTGCGCTGGGCGGCGGCCGAACAGCGCCGTGGCCAGGACCTTGAGCAGCAGGAAGCCGACAAACAGCGTGAGCACCAGCGGCACCAGGGTGATCAGGCAGGCCAGGACGATCGACACTGCCAGCAGGGCCGGCCACGACAGGGCGGCCAGGCTGCGGGCGCCGCTGCGGACGGCGCGGTTGCATTTGCGGCCCATGTCCTGCATGTCGGCGACGAAGGAATCGAAACGGTAGGTTTTCATGGTGCGTCCTTTTGTTGAGTTGATGAGGCCACTCTAGGGCGCACGCATGAAATGCGCCATGGCCATCCGACAAACGGTTGAAATTCCGGTCCTGGCGGTAGCGTGGGCGGATAAACGGGGAGGCCCGGCTGTCACTTTCGGAAGAGCCCCCGCCTAGGCGCGCGCGTCCCAGTAGCTGCGCAGCAGACCGTAGTTGACGGTGTCGGCCATCTCGCCGTGCACGATCCAGCGCTCCGGCATATAGCCTTCCTTGCGAAAGCCCATCCGTTCCAGCACCGCGGCCGAGGCCGCGTTGCGCGGGTCGATGTCGGCTTCGACGCGGTTCAGGCGCAGCTCGTGGAAACCGTAGTCGAGCGCAGCCTCCAGGGCTTCGGTGGCGTAGCCCTTGCCCCAGTAAGCACTGGCGAGCGCATAGCCGATCTCGCAGCGGCGGTTCTGGGGGAAGAAGTGGTGCAGGTTCACGGTGCCGGCCAGCACCCCGGTGTCGGCCAGTTCGATCCCGAAGCGCACTTCGCTGCCGTCGCGGTAGGCGTCCAGCGCCTGCCGGATCGCGGTTTCCGCGAACGACACCGAGGTCCAGGGCTCGGCGCTCCAGTAGCGCACCACCAGCGGATCGGCGAACACGGCGAACAGGTCGGCGGCGTCGGGCATCGTCAGCGGACGCAGGGTAAGCCGGTCGGTGGTCAGGATGGGGGTGGGGTAGCTCGACATGGCGGGAATGATAACATTGCTGTTTACCCAGGCGTCAACCGGCGGCCACCGCCCGCACCACCATGTCGCCGATCAGCCGCTCGGCGTCCTCGAAGTCGCCGCCGGTCAGTTCGGGCCGGTCCAGCACCAGCGCCATCTGGGCCGAGAAATCGGCATACGACTGCGTCATCGCCCACAGCGCGAACAGCAGGTGGGTGGCGTCGACGCGGGCGATGCGGCCGTCGGCCATCCAGCGCTCGAATACCTCGATGTCGCGGCGCAGCAGCGGCACCACGCGCTCGCGGATCTGGTCGCCATAGAACTTGGCGCCGCCGATGACTTCCATCGCATACACGCGCGAGGCCCACGGCTGCTCGCGCGAGAAGCGCAGCTTGGCCGCGACGTAGGCGCGCAGCACGTCGGCCGGCTCGCCGCCGGCGTTGGCCAGGTGGGCCATGCGCTCGAGCCAGTCGTCCAGCACGGCGTCGAGCACGCGCTTGTACAGGCTTGGCTTGGTCGGGAAGTAGTAGAGCAGGTTTTGCTTCGAGATGCCGGCCTGCTGCGCCACGGTAGCGATGCTGGTGCCTTCGTAGCCGCATTCGGCGAACAGGCGGGTGGCGGCGCCGACGATGGCGCCTTCCAGCTTGTCGCGCCGCCGGGCGCTGTCGGTGATATGGATGTCCATGGGTGGGCCTCAGCGCTGCGCGCGCAGGAAGTCGAGCAGTTGCGGGTTGGCCGCATAGGCGGCGTTGAAGCGGAACCAGGTGCTGCCTGGCTCGCGCTGGGTAAAGAATTCGCCGGGGGCCAGCAGGATGCCGGCCTTGAGGGCGGCGTCGGCGATAGCGCGGCCGGAGCGGCCGGGCGCCGGCGCCCCGGGCCAGCCGGCGCTGACGAACATGCCGCCGCGCGGCCGCGCCAGCGGCGCCATGCCGATGCTGCCCAGGGCCTCGATGGTGCGCTCGCGCGCGTCGGCCAGCTGCTCGGCCAGGCGCTCGACCATGCGGCGGTAGCCGCGCGCGCTGGTGGCGTGGAACACCGCGCGCTCGTTGATCTCGGACGTGGTCAGGCCGGCCACCATCTTCACCCGCAGCAGCTCCGGCACCAGCGAGGGCGAAGCGCACAGCGAGCCGACCCGCAGTACTGGCGAGAGCGTCTTGGAAAAGCTGCCGACCCGGATCACGCGGCGCAGCCCGTCCATGGCGGCCAGCGAGGCATCGCCGGGTGCGGCCAGTTCGCGGTAGATGTCGTCTTCCACCAGCCAGAAATCGTACTGCTCGGCCAGCGCCAGCAGGCGGTGCGCCTGGGCCTGCGACAGCGAGGTGCCGAGGGGATTCTGCAGCACCGTGTTGACGAACATGAGCTTGGGCTGGCGCCCGGCGGCCTGGCGCGCCAGTTCTTCCATGTCCAGGCCGTTCTCGCCGCGCGGGATGCCGACCGGGATGCAGCCGTGGTGGCGCACCAGCGACAGCAGGTTGCTGTAGCCCGGATCTTCCACCAGCACCACGTCGCCGGGGCGGGTGAGCGTGCGCAGCACGAGATCAAACGCGTGGGTGGCGCCATGGGTCAGCAGCACCTGGTCGGGTTCGACCGCGAACAGCTCACCCGACAGGCTCGCGGCCAGGTGCTGGCGCAGCGAGGGAAAGCCAAGCGGATGGCCGTAGCCGCGCAGGCGGCTGGCCGGGATCTTCATCGCATGGCGCACGGCGTCGAGGATGGTGTTTTCCCCATACCACTCGGGCGGCAGCCAGCCGGCGCCCACCGGCAGGGCCTCGCCCTGGCCCGAATACAGGTCGGGCGCGAGGGCGTCGATTTCGGATTGCAGGCTGGGTGGGGCGGCGGGAGCGATGTGGGCCTGCGGCAGGCTGCGGGCCACGAAAAACCCCGAGCCGCGGCGCGAGGACAGCAGCCCCAACTGGTGCAGGCGTTCGTAGGCTTCGACCACGGTGAAGGTGCTGACGGCGTTGCACTTTGCGAATTGTCTAACCGAGGGCATTTTTGTACCGCTACCCAACTGACGCTCGTTTACCATCGACGAGATAGCCCCGACGATCTGGTCGACCAGACTGCCGCGCCTGGCCCGGTCAATGGCCAGCACGGGCCAGGCACTACCCGGTGCCGGATTTTCGCAAGGAACATCCCCTGTCAAAACCGCCTCATCCATTGCCGTCGCTCCACTTCCCGGAGTTTGAACTGTACAGGTTAAGCTCCCTGTACGGTTGGTCGCTTCTGCCCTTGGTGTATCTGTGCCGGTGTTGCCTTGCTGACTATTATTAATCAATATTTTGCCAACTGGTAAAAATTTTTCGCCGCATGGCGGGGAGAGACGCATGAACGAAAACAGGCCCGGTTCGATGTCCGCATTCTGGATGCCGTTCACAAATAACCGCGACTTCAAGGCCAATCCGCGCCTGCTGGTGTCGGCCGAGGGGATGTATTACAAGGATGTGGACGGCAACAGCGTGCTCGACGGCACCGCCGGCCTCTGGTGCGTGCCCTGCGGCCACGCCCAGCCGCGCATCACAGCGGCCGTCAGCGAAATGGTGGGCCAGCTCGACTTCGCCCCCACTTTCCAGATGGGCCACCCGGCCGCGTTCGACCTGGCCGAGCAGCTGATGGACTACACCGGCCACAAGTTCGGCCACGTGTTCTATACCAATTCCGGTTCCGAAGCGGTGGACACGGCGCTGAAGATGGCGCTGGCCTACCACAGGGCGCGCGGCGAGGGCGGGCGCACCCGCCTGATCGGGCGCGAGCGCGGCTACCACGGCGTGGGCTTCGGCGGCCTGTCGGTAGGCGGCATCGGCAACAACCGCAAGAGCTTCGGCCCGCTGCTGCCGGGCGTGGACCACCTGCCGCACACCCACAACCTGGCAAAGAACGCCTACTCGCGCGGCGAACCGGATCATGGTGTGGAGCTGGCCGACGAACTCGAACGCCTGGTGACCCTGCACGACGCCTCCACCATCGCCGCCGTCATCGTCGAGCCGGTGGCCGGCTCCACCGGCGTGCTGGTGCCGCCCAAGGGCTACCTCAAGCGACTGCGCGAACTGTGCGACAAGCACGGCATCCTGCTCATCTTCGACGAAGTCATCACCGGCTTCGGGCGCCTGGCCACGCCGTTTGCCAGCGATTACTTCGGCGTCGAGCCGGACATGATGACCACCGCGAAAGGCCTGACCAATGGCGTGGTGCCGATGGGCGCCGTGTTCTCCAAGGCCCACATCCACGACGCCTTCATGGATGCGCCGGCCGGTATCGAACTGTTCCACGGCTACACCTATTCGGGCCACCCGCTGGCCTGCGCCGCCGCCATCGCCACGCTCGAGGTCTTCCGCGAGCAGGGCGTGCTGGAAAACGCCAAGGAGATGCAGGCCTACTTCGAAGATGCGCTGCATTCGCTGCGCGGCCTGCCGCACGTGATCGACCTGCGCTCGATCGGCCTGGTGGCCGGCATCGAACTGGCGCCCATCGCCGGCAAGCCGGGGGCGCGCGCCTTCCAGGCCTTCAAGCAGGCCTTCGCCGACGGCATCCTGATTCGCGTCACCGGCGACATCATCGCACTGTCGCCGCCGCTGGTCCTGAACAAGCAGCACATCGACGAACTGTTCGGCAAGCTGGCCAACGTATTGAAAAACCTGGACTGAACCAATGACCATCATTTCGCACTTCATCGACGGCCAGCAGGTGCACGCAGAGGGCACGCGCCAGGCCGACGTCTTCAACCCCGCACGGGGCGAGCCCTGCGCCAAAGTGGCGCTGGCCGAACCGCGCGAGGTCGATGCCGCAGTCGCCGCCGCGCTGGCCGCTTTCCCGGCCTGGGCCGCCACCCCGCCGCTGGCGCGCGCCCGCGTGCTGTTCAAGTACCTGCAGCTGTGCCAGCAGCACACCGGCGAATTCGCCGCGCTGGTCACCCGCGAGCATGGCAAGACCCTGGCCGACGCGCAAGGAGAAGTCGCGCGCGGCATCGAGATCGTGGAATTCGCCGTCGGCATCCCGCACATGCTCAAGGGCGAGTTCACCGACCAGATCGCGCGCGGCATCGACGCCTGGTCGATGCGCCAGCCGCTCGGCGTGGTGGCCGGCATCACCCCCTTCAACTTCCCGGTCATGGTGCCGATGTGGATGTTCCCGGTCGCGATCGCGTGTGGGAACACCTTCGTGCTGAAACCCTCCGAGCGCGACCCGTCGGCCTCGCTCCTGCATGCGCGCCTCTTGAAAGAAGCCGGCCTGCCGGACGGCGTGTTCAACGTGGTGCAAGGCGACAAGGTGGCGGTCGATGCGCTGCTCGACCATCCGGACGTCCAGGCCCTCAGTTTCGTGGGCTCGACCCCGATCGCCGAATACATCTACGCCCGTGGCTCCGCCACCGGAAAACGCGTGCAGGCGCTGGGCGGCGCCAAGAACCACATGGTGGTGATGCCGGACGCCGACATGGACATGGCGGTCGACGCCCTTATCGGCGCCGCTTATGGCTCGGCCGGCGAGCGCTGCATGGCGATCTCGGTGGCGGTCGCCATCGGCGACGCCGGGGACCGCATGGTGGCGGCGCTGGCCGAACGTACCGCCAGGCTGAAAATCGACGACGGCACCGTGGATGGCGCCGAAATGGGCCCGGTGATCACGGGCGCGGCCAAGGAGCGCATCGAACGCCTGATTGGCCAGGGCGTGGAGCAGGGCGCCACGCTGGTGGTGGACGGCCGCGGCCACCAGGTGGAAGGCTGCCCGAACGGCTTTTTTGTCGGCGGTACCCTGTTCGACCACGTCACGCCCAACATGAGCATCTACCAGGAGGAGATCTTCGGCCCGGTGCTGTGCGTGGTGCGCCTGCCGGACGTGGGTAGCGCGGTGGAACTCATCAACGCCAACGAATACGGCAATGGCGTGGCCATCTTCACCCGCGATGGCGGCGTGGCGCGCGAGTTCGTGCGCCAGATCGAAGTGGGCATGGTGGGCGTCAACGTGCCGCTGCCGGTGCCGATGGCCTTCAACAGCTTCGGCGGCTGGAAGCGCAGCCTGTTCGGCGACCACCACGCGTATGGCCCGGAAGGGGTGCGCTTCTACACCCGCCACAAGGCGGTGATGGAGCGCTGGCCGAATACCGCCAGCAGCGGTCCGGAGTTCGCGTTCCCGCAGATGAAGTAGTACGCGGTGTAGTCGACGGATAATAAAAAGGGATGCCCATGATCGAATCACTCCAGCACCTGCCCCCCGCGGCAGGCTCCAGCAGCGAGCTCGCCCTGCAGTTCACCGACCTGGCGCCGGCCCTCACCGCGCGCCAGGCCGCGGTCGAGGCGGCGCGCTGCCTCTACTGCTACGACGCGCCCTGCATGAATGCCTGCCCCACCGGCATCGACGTTGCAGGCTTCATCCGCAACATCCACACCGACAACATCAATGGCGCCGCCCACGGCATCCTGAAGGCCAACATCTTTGGCGGCAGCTGCGCCCGGGTGTGCCCCACCGAGATCCTGTGCGAGGATGCCTGCGTGCGTAACCACCCGGCCGAACGCGAGCCGGTGCGCATTGGCCTGTTGCAGCGCTACGCGATCGACAACGCGCGCTTCGCAGGCCATCCGTTCGAGCGAGCCCCCGCCACCGGCAAGGTGATCGCGGTGGTCGGCGCCGGCCCGGCCGGCCTGTCCTGCGCCCACCGCCTGGCCATGCTGGGCAACGACGTGGTGGTCTACGAGGCGCGCCCGAAAGCCGGCGGCCTGAATGAATACGGCATCGCCAAGTACAAGCTGCCGGGCGACTTCGCCCAGCAGGAAGTGGACTTCCTGCTGTCGATCGGCGGCATCCATATCGAGTACGAGCGCAAGCTGGGCGAGAACCTGAGCCTGGCCGAACTGCACACCCGCTACGACGCGGTGTTCCTGGGGGTCGGCCTGGGCGCCAGCCGTTCGCTCGGGCTCACCGGCGAGGATGCGCCTGGCCTGATGGCGGCGGTGGACTACATCGCCGCGCTGCGCCAGGCCAGCGACCTGGCCAGCCTGCCGGTGCCGCGCCGCGCCATCGTCATCGGCGCCGGCAATACCGCCATCGACATGGCGGTGCAGATCAAGCGCCTCGGCGCCGAGGACGTCACCCTGGTCTACCGCCGCGGCCTGGAAGCGATGAGCGCGACCGGCCACGAGATCGAAATCGCCAAGGCCAACCAGGTGCGCATCCGCACCTGGGCCGCGCCGCTGGAAGTACTGCTGGACGATGCGGGGCGGGTCGCCGGCATGCGTTTCGAACAGACCCGCATGGAAGAAGGGCGCCTGCTGCGCACGGGCGGCTGCATCGAGATCGCAGCGGACGCCGTGTTCAAGGCCATCGGCCAGGGCATGTCCGAAGACGGGTTTGCCGAACCGCTGGCGCGCGAACTGGCGCGCGATGGTGAGCGCATCTGGATCGACGGGCGCTTCCGCACCGCGCTGCCCGGCATCTATGCCGGTGGCGACTGCGTCGCGCCGGGGCAGGACCTGACGGTACAGGCGGTCCAGCACGGCAAGCTGGCTGCGATGGCCATCCACGAAGACATCCAAGCCACTACGGAGGCAGCATGGCCGACCTGAGCATCGATTTCTGCGGCATCAAGTCGCCCAACCCCTTCTGGCTCGCTTCCGCGCCGCCGACCGACAAGGCCTACAACGTGGTGCGCGCCTTCGAGGCGGGGTGGGGCGGCGTGGTCTGGAAGACACTGGGCGAAGACCCGCCGGCGGTCAATGTGTCGTCGCGCTACTCGGCCCACTACGGCAAGGACCGCGAAGTCCTCGGCTTCAACAACATCGAGCTGATCACCGACCGCAGCCTGGACATCAACCTGCGCGAGATCACGCAAGTGAAGAAGGACTGGCCGGACCGCGCCATGATCGTCTCGCTCATGCTGCCCTGCGAGGAAGCGCCGTGGGCGGCGATCCTGCCGCTGGTGGAAGCCACCGGCGCCGACGGCATCGAACTGAACTTCGGCTGCCCGCACGGCATGCCCGAGCGCGGCATGGGTGCGGCGGTGGGGCAGGTGCCGGACTACGTGCAGATGGTCACCGCCTGGTGCAAGAAGCACACGCGGCTGCCGGTGATCGTCAAGCTCACGCCCAACATCACCGATGTACGGGCGCCGGCGCGGGCCGCGCTGGCCGGCGGGGCCGATGCGGTCTCCTTGATCAACACCATCAACTCGATCACCCACATCGACCTGGAGCGCATGGTGGCCTTCCCGGCGGTGGGCAATGCCAGCACCCACGGCGGCTATTGCGGCTCGGCGGTCAAGCCGATCGCCCTGAACATGGTGGCCGAGATCGCACGCGACCCGGCGACGCGCGGCCTGCCGATCTCCGGCATCGGCGGCATCGGCAATTGGCGCGATGCGGCCGAATTCATCGCGCTGGGCGCCGGCAGCGTGCAGGTGTGCACGGCGGCGATGCTGCACGGTTTCCGCATCGTCGAAGAGATGAAGGACGGCTTGTCGCGCTGGATGGATTCCCAGGGCTACGCCAACATCGCCGCGTTCTCGCGCAAGGCGGTGCCGAACACCACGGACTGGAAGTACCTGGACATGAATTACCAGGTCATCGCCCAGATCGACCAGGACAAGTGCATCAAGTGCGGCAAATGCTACGTGGCCTGCGAAGACACCTCGCACCAGTCGATTGCGCGCATGGTGGACGAGGCGGGCGCGCGCCGCTACGAGGTGATCAAGTCCGAATGCGTGGGCTGCAACCTGTGCGAGATCACCTGCCCGGTGGAGGCCTGCATCACCATGGTGCCGCAGGAAAGCGGCAAGCCCTACATGAACTGGACCCAGGATCCGCGCAACCCGAGGGCCGAGCCAGTGGTGGCGTAATCATGGGCCCCCACGGGGCACATTTGTACCGACGATTGCGCTACACTCGCTTGCACCACCCGCCCTTGACCAGGAGAGTCCCACGTGACCATGCAACAGAACGCAAGCGCCGAACTCTGGAACCCCGACCTGGCCCCGACCACCGCCGCGCAGCGCACCTGGCGCTGGTACCACTTCGCGGCGCTGTGGGTCGGAATGGTGATGTGCATCCCGGCGTACACGCTGTCCGCCAGCCTGATCGAATCGGGCATGTCGGGCTGGCAGGCCGTGTGGACGGTGTTCCTGGCCAACGCCATCGTGCTGGTGCCCATGCTCCTGATCGGCCACGCCGGCACCAAGTACGGCATCCCGTATGCGGTGCTGGCGCGCACCTCGTTCGGCACCAGCGGCGCCAAGCTGCCGGCGCTGATGCGGGCGATTGTCGCCTGCGGCTGGTACGGCATCCAGACCTGGTTCGGCGGCAGCATGATCTACACCTTGCTGGGCGTGATGAACGGCGCCCCGATCGGCGGCGACCCCATCGCCGGCCTGGGCATCAACATTGCGCAGCTGCTGTGCTTCCTGGGCTTCTGGGCGATCCAGCTCTACTTCATCGTGCACGGCATCGAATCGATCCGCAAGCTCGAAACCTATACCGCGCCCCTGAAAATCGCGATCTGCTTCGTGCTGCTGTGGTGGGTGTACGAGCGCGCCGGCGGCTTCGGCCCGCTGCTCGACCGTCCATCCGCGTTCGTGGCGGGCGGCCCGAAGGAAGGCCAGTTCTGGCAGGTGTTCTGGCCCTCGCTCACCGCCATGATCGGCTTCTGGGCCACGCTGGCGCTGAACATCCCGGACTTCACCCGCTTCGCGAAAACCCAGCGCGACCAGGTCATCGGCCAGAGCGTCGGCCTGCCGGTGCCGATGGGGTTATTGGCGGCGCTGGCCGTGATCGTCACCTCGGCCACCGTGGTCTTGTACGGCAAGGCGCTGTGGGATCCGGTCGACCTGGCCAGCCGCATGGAGGGCATCGCCGTGCTGGTGGCCCTGATCGTGCTGCTGGTCGATACCGTCAGCGTCAACCTGGCGGCCAACCTGGTCGGCCCCGCCTACGATTTCTCGGCGCTGGCGCCGCGCGCCATCAGCTACCGCAGCGGCGGCTACATCACGGCCGGCCTGGCGCTGGTGATGATGCCATGGAAGATCCTCGAATCGACCCAGAACTACATCTTCACCTGGCTGGTCGGCTACTCGGCCCTGCTCGGGCCCATCGCTGGCATCCTGATCGTCGACTACTACCTGGTGCGCAAGACCGAGCTCGATGTGGCCCAGATGTACCGCGACGACGGCATCTATTCGTACAAGAACGGCTGGAACATGGCGGCCGTCGTGGCTTTTGTCGCGGGCGTGGCGCCGAATATCCCGGGCTTCCTGAACGCCGCCTTCCCGGCGTCCTTCCCGGACGTGGGCGACACCTTCAAAACCATCTACACCTATGCGTGGTTCGTCGGCGTGGCCATCGCGGCCGTCGTCTACGGCGCCATGATGAAAGGCCACCGCGTCCCGGCATTGGCGGCGCGGCATTCCTGATAACGAGGGAGAAGTACAAATGACTACGCTGATACGTGGCGGTACCGTCGTGAACGCCGATCGCGCCTTCCGCGCGGACGTGCTGTGCGAGGGCGACAAAGTGGTGGCGGTGGGGGAGAACCTCGACGCCCCGCCTGGGGCCACCATCATCGATGCCGGCGGCCAGTACGTGATGCCGGGCGGGATCGACACCCATACCCACATGCAGCTGCCCTTCATGGGCACCGTCACCGCCGACGATTTCTTCACCGGCACCGCGGCCGGGCTGGCGGGCGGCACCACCACCATCATGGACTTCGTGATCCCCGACCCGAAGCAGTCCTTGCTCGAGGCCTACCGCAGCTGGCGCGGCTGGGCCGAAAAATCGGCCGGCGACTACACCTTCCACGTGGCCGTCACCTGGTGGGACCAGTCGGTGCATGAAGAGATGGGTGTGCTGGTGCGCGACCATGGCGTGAACAGCTTCAAGCACTTCATGGCCTATAAAAACGCCATCATGGCCGACGACGAGACCCTGGTGAAGAGCTTCCGGCGCGCGCTGGAACTGGGCGCCATCCCCACCGTGCACGCCGAGAACGGCGAACTGGTCTACCAGCTGCAGCAGGAACTGCTGGCCAAGGGCATCCGCGGCGCCGAAGCGCACCCGCTGTCGCGCCCACCGGAAGTGGAAGCCGAAGCGGCCAACCGCGCCATCGCCATCGCCAATGTGCTGGGCACCCCGGTTTACATCGTGCACGTGTCCTGCGCCGAGTCGCTGGACGCGATTGCGCGCGCCCGCGCCAAGGGCCAGCGCGTGTACGGCGAAGCGCTGGCCGGCCACCTGGTCATCGACGACAGCGTGTACCGCAACCCCGACCCGGCTTTCGCGCGCGCGCACGTCATGAGCCCGCCGTTTCGCAGCCCCCACCACCAGCAGGCGCTATGGCAGGGCCTGCAGGGCGGGAACCTGCACACGACCGCGACCGACCACTGCACCTTCTGCGCCGAACAGAAAGCGGCCGGCAAGGACGACTTCACGCGCATCCCGAACGGCTGCGGCGGCGTGGAAGAGCGCATGGCCGTGGTGTGGGATGCGGGCGTGAACACCGGCCTGCTCACGCCGTCGGAATTCGTGCGCGTCACCTCGACCAATGCGGCCCAGATCTTCAACATCTACCCGCGCAAGGGCGTGGTGGCGGTGGGGGCGGACGCCGACATCGTGGTGTGGGACCCGAGCGGCACCCGCACCATCTCGGCCGCCACGCAGCATTCGAAGGGCGGCTTCAATGTATTCGAAGGCCGCACCGTGCGCGGCATCCCGACCCATACCGTCGCCGCCGGCAAAGTCGTCTACGAGCGCGGCGAGCTGCGCGCCGAACCCGGGGCAGGGCGCCACATCGACCGCCCGGCCTTTACCCCCACCGCCGCCTGAAGGGAAGCGCAATGAACGAACGTATCAATGGCGAGCGCCTGTGGAAGTCGCTGATGGACCTGGCCGCGATCGGCGCCACCGAGAAGGGCGGCGTCAAGCGCCTGGCGCTGACGGACCTGGATCGGCAGGGACGCGACCTGGTGGTCAAGTGGGCGCGCGAGGCTGGGCTTTCCATCACTGTCGACCAGATCGGCAACGTCTTCATGCGGCGCGAAGGACGCAACCCGGCCTTGCCACCCATCGTCACCGGCAGCCACGTGGACACCCAGCCCACCGGCGGCAAGTTCGACGGCAACTATGGCGTGCTTGCAGGGCTGGAAGTGGTGCGCACCCTGAACGACCAGGGCATCCAGACCGAAGCCCCGATCGAGGTCGCGTTCTGGACCAACGAGGAAGGCTCGCGCTTCGTGCCGGTCATGATGGGCTCCGGCGTGTTCTGCGGCGCCTTCAGCCTGGAGACGGCCTACGCCGCCGTCGATACCGAAGGCAGGAGCGTGCGCGAGGAATTGGCGCGCATCGGCTACCTGGGCGACCAGGTGCCGGGCCAGCACCCGATCGGCGCCTATTTCGAGACCCACATCGAACAGGGCCCGGTGCTGGAAGACGCCGACAAGGTGATCGGCGTGGTGCCGGCCGTGATGGGCCTGTCCTGGTACGACTGCACCGTGACCGGGATGGAAGCGCATGCCGGCCCGACCCCCATGGGCCTGCGCCGCGACGCGCTGCAGGTGGCCACCGCCATCATGCAGGAGGTGGTGAGCATCGCCAACCGCTACCCGCCCTACGGCCGTGGCACGGTCGGCATGGTGGAGGTGTTCCCGAACAGCCGCAACGTGATCCCGGGCCGGGTCAAGTTCAGCATCGACCTGCGCAATGTGAACGAGGCGCTGCTCAACACGATGCACGAGGAAATGCTGGCCTTCGTCGCCCGGACGCGCACCGAGAGCGGCCTGGGGATCGAGGTGGAGCGCGTTTCGTATTATCCGCCTTGCCCCTTCCACCCGGACTGCGTTGAGGCCGTGCGCGCCGCGACCGACAAGCTGGGCTACTCGACCATGGACGTGGTCTCCGGCGCCGGCCACGACGCGATCTACGCCGCGCGGGTGGCGCCCTCGGGCATGATCTTCGTGCCCTGCAAGGACGGCATCAGCCACAACGAAATCGAGGACGCCCAGCCGGCCCACCTCGAGGCCGGCTGCAACGTGCTGCTGCACGCGATGCTGGCGCGGGCCGGACGGGCGGACTGAAGCAAACCCAGCCGGACGCCGCCCACCTTGCATAAATGGCATGATCATGCCTTCAGAGATTGAAGGAGTGCGATGTGTGGTGGGAACGCAGCTGGGCAACCGTGGTACAGGAATTCTCGGACCTGGGCAGTCCCGAGGACATCACGCGCGTCTTCATCCGCCTGCTGGTGGCGGTCGTCCTGGGCGGGCTGCTCGGCTATGAGCGCGAGACGGTCGGTGCCTCCGCCGGCCTGCGCACCCACATGCTGGTGTCGCTGGGCGCGGCGCTGTTCGTCCTGATCCCGCTGCAGGCCGGGATGCAGATCGGCGACCTGTCGCGCATCGTGCAGGGCATCACCGCCGGCATCGGCTTCATCGGCGCCGGCGCCATCCTCAAGCACTCCAACAAGAACGACATCCGCGGCGTCACCACGGCGGCCAGCGTGTGGATGACGGCCGCCATCGGCATCGCCGCGGGCATGGGACGCGAAGCGACGGCCGTGCTCAGCACCGCGTTCGCGCTGGTGATCCTCGCGATCCTGCGCTGGAAGCCGAAGGGCTGAGGGCCTAGATCAGGGCCAGCTCGATGCCGCGCAGGACCGCCCGCACGCGGTCGCGCACGCCCAGCTTCGACAGGATGCGTCAAGGTCGGGGGAAATCCACGGCTCTAGCGGGGCAGGGCGTCGAGGATGCCTTGTGCGTAGGGCGCCGCCGTCGACGTGCCGGCCGCAATCGCCACCAGCCGCGCGCGCAGGTCATCTGGCGGGCGGCCGGCGGCGGCGATCAGCTGCGCGAGCCGGTCCGGCCGCCGCGGGCGAGGCGCGCCGAATTCTTCGACCAGCAGCGGCAGCAAGGGCTGCGCCAGGCGCGGCGCCATGGTGCGGCGATAGCGATCCGGCAGTTGGCCGAGCAGGTACGCGAGGGCATGGACGATGCGTTCACGCCGGGCGGCGTCGGAGATGGCGAATCCGGCTTGCAGCGCGGCGGCGATCTTGTCCACATCGGCTGGCGCCGGTTCGCGGGCACTACTGCGCCACAGGTAGGCCAGCGCCACCAGGTCGCAGGTCGGTCCCATTTCGATATAGGGAAATGAAAGGGAGCGTTCCCAGTGCTCGACGGGGATGCCGGCCAGGCTGATTTCCCCTGCACTGAACTCCCACCCGAGGGAAAGACGGCATGCCTCGCGCAGCACGGCCTCGGGCGAGCCAGCATGCATCGTCTGGACCAGCGCTTCCAGTTCGCCGCATTCGCCACCTGCGCCGCGGCTGAAGTCAAGAACCACTTCACGAGTCGCATGGCGCCGGTCGTCCAGTTCGGGGAAAGCGACGGAGGAACGCATCCGTACCCGATTCCACCGGTTCCCGCACGGCGCGATGACGGCGTCGCGCGGCCCATGCCTGGCGCGATCGGGCCAGGACATCCAGCCAAGCAGGGAAGGCCTGGATTGCGGGCCCCACTCGAGCGCCAGGGGATCCATGCGCTCGATCCTGGAGCCTTCCACGGCAAGTTCGTGCACCTCATACTCCAGTGCGTCCCGGTATGCCGTCAATCCCGCAGGGACCGCATGGGAAAACGCATGGAGCAACACCGGCGCAGGCTTGGTGCACGATCCCATCGACGTCGGCACCGTGACCACGCGATGGAGGGCACGTGGCGCCGGTTCGATGGCATACCTGCCCGCCGTATCGACCGCGCGGGCGTCGATCGTGACCGCCTGCGTGTCGGGGTGGCGCCAGGGCCGATGCGCGGGCAGGTAATGGAACTGGTAGCGGGCTCCCGGCCTGAACCCGTTCACTGGTTCGACGCGCACCCAGGGGCTGTTGCCGATGCGGCGCACGCGCAGCTTCAGTGCCTGGCTGTCACCGGCCACCTCGACGCGGAAGTCCGCGGCGCGCGGCATGCCGGACGGCGGCAGGAACACCAGGCCTTTGGCGTTGCGCGGCAATTGGCCGACATGGGCCCGCACGAATCCTGCCTCATCCACCCGCGCAGGCGGGCTGCACGCATTGCCGGGCGAGGCTGCCGCCAGCATCAGCGACGCGAGTACGATACGTGAAACCTGGCTGCGGACCGACATGTGGTTCACGCGCGGCTGCCAAGGTCTCGCAGGAAGCCGAGCAGCACCTCGCCCGCGACCTCGGCGTCGTCCGCCGTCATGGTCTCGAGCGGGTTGTGGCTGATGCCGCCGTTGCCGCAGCGCGTGAACAGCATCGCCACGTCGGTGATGGCCGCCATCTCCATGGCGTCGTGGCCGGCGCCCGACAGCACATCGAAGCGCGGCAGGCCGGCGTTGTCGATCGCCTGGCCCAGCCTGTCCATCAAGGCGGGCGCGCAGGGCGCGGCGTCGGCTTCCACCAGCTTCCATAGTTTTTCTTCAATGCCGCGCCGGGTGCAAATGGCGCTGATGCCGGCCAGGATGTCGTCCACCGCCGCCAGCCGCTCGGCATCGACGGCTGCGCGGATGTCGAGCGACAGCCGGCACAGGCCGGGAATCACGTTGACCGAGCCGGCGGGCACTTCGAGCTGGCCGACGGTGCCCACCAGCGAGCCGCGCCCGCTGCAGCGGCCTTCCACCAGCAGCACGATCTCGGCCGCGGCGGCCGCGGCGTCGCGCCGCATGCCCATCGGCGTGGTGCCGGCGTGGCTGGCCACGCCGGCCAGTTCCACCGCATAGCGCGAGCTGCCGGCGATCGCCGTCACCACGCCCACCGGCAGGCCGCGTTCGAGCAGCACCGGTCCCTGCTCGATGTGGACTTCGACGAAGCCCAGCAGCGATGCCGGGTCGCGCGCGATGGCGCCGATGGTGGAAGGGTCGTGTCCGGCCGCGGCGAGCGCGTCGCGGATCGTGACGCCCTCGCTGTCCTGCTGGTCCAGCAGCGCGGGCTTGAAGCGCCCGGTAATGGCGCTGCTGCCCAGGAACGTGCTGCGAAAGCGCACGCCTTCTTCTTCCGCAAAACCGATGACTTCCAGGTGGAAGGGCAGGCGTTCGCCGCGCGCGTCCAGGTGCGCCACCACGGCGATCGGCAGCAGGATGCCGAGCCTGCCGTCGTACTTGCCGCCGTTACGCACGGTGTCGTAGTGTGAACCGGTGATGAGGGTCTTCGCTTCCGGCTGCGCGGCCGCGTAGCGCCCCACCACGTTGCCGACCGCGTCGACGTGCACCGCCATGCCGGCCGCGCGCATCCAGTCCGCCAACTGCGCCGCGGTGCGCCGGTGCGCCGGCGTCATGTAGGCGCAGGTGAGGTCGGCGTCGCTGTCGCTGATCGCGCCCAGGGTCTCGGCCCAGTCCATCACCTGCGGGCCAAACAGGTGCCGCACCCCCAGCAGTTCATTGAGGCGGATCTCGGCGATGCGGTGCACCTGGCGCAGGCACTCGGCCATCTCGTCGCCGCGCAGGTTCTTCAGCCGGCGGGTGAAATTCGCGATGATGGCGGCGCGCGTGAGCCCGCGCCCGGTCGGGCCCTTGACCGCCAGGATGAAGGGGAAGCCGAACTTGTCCTTGTACCGGGCGTTGAGCGCATGCAGGGTCGCGTACTCTTCGGCGCTGCACAGGTTCAGGCCCGATGCGGCCTGCTCGCCGGTGCTTTCCGCCGTGAGTTCGCCCGCGATCGCCGCCTTGCCGGCCAGCTCGGGGTGGACCCGCAACAGCGCGAGCTGCTCGTCTTCCGAAGCCGCCATCACCACCGCCTGCAAGGCCTGCTTGAGCGCGGCGGGGCTGGCGAAGGGACGCGCCGCGGCGGCGCGTTCGGCGATCCAGGGCGAGTGCTCGTAGATGCCGCGCAGCGTGTCGACAAAGGCCTCGGGTGGGCAGGTATTCAGGTGCGGCAGGGTGGTCATGGTATGCATCGCCTCATTCAAGCGGTGGATGATAAATCCTGCAAGCCCTCCAGCATATACGTCCTGCCGCATAGCCGGTATTGCGCTGGTCCGGGCTTATTTGCCGCTGAGGGCGCGCGCGGCGGCGCTGACTTGGTCGCGCAGCCATTTGTGCTCGGACGACTGGTGCACGCGCTGGTGCCACAGCTGGTAGAAGCGCATCGGCGGGAACTTGATCGGCACCGTGAAGCTCTTGAGCGGCAGCGTGCGTTCATAGAAGCGGATGAACTGGCGGCCGGTGGTCAGCACCAGGTCGCTCTGGGTCAGCATGTAGGGAATCACGCCAAAGTAGGGCGACTCGACCGCCACCTTGCGCTGCATGCCCTGCTTGTCGAGGAAGGCGTCGATCACGCCGTGGTAGCCCGGCAGCATCTGCGACGGCGCCACGTGCGGCAAGGACAGGTAGTCCTCGACCGTCATCGCGTCCACCGCCGTGCGCTTGGCATACGGACTGTCGGCGCGCATGGTGCAGGTGATCGGGTCCTCGAACAGCTTGGACATGTGCAGGTGGGCCGGCGGCTCGTCCCAGTTGGCGATCACCAGGTCCATCTCGCCGTCCGACAGCATGCGCAGGTAGTCCATGCCGGGCCCCAGGCTGTGGAACACCAGCTTGCTGCCCGGCGAGCCGCGCCGCAGCGCCGCCACCACGCCCGGCAGGAACTGGGTGTCGAGGTAGTCGGGCGCCGCGATGTGGAAGGTGCGTGTCGCTTCCTCCGGCACGAAGGGCGACTTCTTGATGAACAGGCCCTCGGCCTCGTCGAGGATGCGCTTGGCCGGCTTGAGCAGGCTCTCGCCGTGCTGGGTCGGCACCATGCCGCGCGCCCCGCGCACCAGCAGCGGGTCGCCGGTGAGTTCGCGCAGCTTGCGCAGCGAGGCCGAGATCGAGGGCTGCGGCTGGTTCAGCTTGAGCGCCACGCGCGAGACGTTCTTCTCCAGCAGCAGCAAATAGAGGATGCGGATCAGGTGCAGGTCGAGGTGCTGGGGCAGGCTGGACATCGCGGCGGCTGGGTATATCAATTGGCGTATGTCGAATATACGCTAATTTTCATGTTGCAGAAATTGAAATCACGCTATTGTCGTGGGATACCGCAACCAGGAAGGCACATGCACGACTTCGCATATCTCGCGCCCTACGGCCTCGAATGGCTCAACCTGCTGGTGCGCTGGCTGCACATCATCACCGGCATCGCCTGGATTGGCGCTTCCTTCTATTTCGTCTGGCTCGACAACACGATCCGTCCGCCGGCGCCGGGCTCGGAGCTGGCGAAAAAAGGCGTCTCGGGCGAGCTGTGGGCGGTGCACGGCGGCGGCTTCTACAACCCGCAGAAATACCTGGTGGCCCCGGCCGAGCTGCCGAAGGAACTCCACTGGTTCAAGTGGGAAGCCTATTCCACCTGGATCTCCGGCTTCGCGCTGCTGGTGATCGTCTACTACCTCAATGCCCAGGCGATGATGGTCGACCGCAGCGTCGCCGACCTCACCAGCTGGCAGGCGGTGGGCATCGGCCTGGCCAGCCTGGTGCTGGGCTGGATCGTCTACGACCTGCTGTGCAGGTCACCGCTGGGCAAGCACGACCTGGCCTTTGGCATCACCATCTTCGCCTTCCTGGTGGCGAGCAGCTACGTGCTGACCCACCTGCTCAGCGGGCGCGCGGCCTACCTGCACGTGGGCGCGATGATCGGCACCATGATGGTGGCCAACGTGGCGATGCTGATCATCCCCGGCCAGCGCAAGATGGTGGCCGCGATGATGGCGGGCCGGCAGCCCGACCCGGTGCACGGCATCAAGGCCAAGCAGCGCAGCGTCCACAACAACTACTTCACGCTGCCGGTGCTGTTCATCATGATCAGCAACCACTATGCGATGACCTACCGCCACGAATATTCGTGGGCGGTGCTGGGCGCGATCATGGCGGCGGGCGTGTTGATCCGCCACTTCTTCAACCTGCGCCACAAGGGCCGCATCGAGTGGAAGTACCCGGCGGCCGGCGTCGCGCTGCTGGCCTTGCTGGCATTCCTTATCGCGCCGAAGGCGCCCGTGCCGGCCAGCGCCGCGGCGGGCCAGGACGATGCCGCGCGCTTCGCCCAGGTCCGCACCATCATCGACCAGCGCTGCGTGTCCTGCCATGCGCAGGTGCCGACCCAGGCGGGCTTCGCCGCGGCGCCGGCCGGGGTCATGCTGCACACCCCCGAGCTGGTGAGCCAGAACGCGATGCGCATCTACCAGCAGACCGTGCAGATGAAAGCCATGCCGCTGGCGAATCTCACCCACATGACCGACGCCGAACGGGCCCAGGTCGGCGCCTGGTTCGAAGCCGGCGCAAAAACCGGAGCCCACTGATGGCACAAGAGAACCAAGAAAAGCTGCTGGCCTGGATCGACCAGCACTTCGACGAGCAAGTGGGCTTCCTGCAGCAGGTGGTGCGCATCCCGACCGATACCCCGCCCGGGAACAACGCGCCGCATGCCGAGGCGGTGGCCGCCATGCTGGCGCAGTATGGCTGGACCGCCGAGCAGCATGCGGTACCGGAACAGGCGGTGCGCGACTACGGCATGGAAAGCATCACCAACCTGATCGTGCGCCGGCCATATGGCGCCGGTGGGCCGACGCTGGCGCTGAACGCGCACGGCGACGTGGTGCCGCCGGGCGAAGGCTGGACCCACCCGCCCTACGGCGCCGAGATCCACGACGGCGCCATGTTCGGCCGCGCCACGGCGGTCTCGAAAAGCGACTTCGCCACCTATGTGTTCGCGGTGCGCGCGCTGGAAGCGCTTGGCATCCCGCTCAGGGGGGCGCTCGAGCTGCACTTTACCTACGACGAGGAATTCGGCGGCCTGCTCGGCCCCGGCTGGCTGCTCGAGCAGGGCTTGACCCGTCCCGACTACGTGATCGCGGCCGGCTTCAGCTACAACATCGTCACCGCCCACAACGCCTGCCTGCAGCTGGAAATCACGGTGCACGGCAAGGCGGGGCACGGCGCGATGCCGGAGCTGGCGGTCGACGCGCTGCAGGCGGCGACCCGCATCCTCAACGCGATCTACGGCCAGCTGCCGGAACTGAAGAAAATCAAGTCGACGGTTCCGGGCATCGATTCACCGACCATGCTGGTCGGGCGCATCGACGGCGGCACCAATACCAATGTGGTGCCGGGCAAGGTGGTGATGAAGATGGACCGCCGCATGATCCCCGAAGAAGACCCGGCGGCGGTGGAAGCGCAGGTGCGCGCGCTGATTCAAGATGCGGTGGCCGGCCTGCCGGGCATCCGCCTCGAGATCCGGCGCCTGCTGCTGTCGCATGCGCTGCGCCCATTGCCGGGTTCCGAGCGGCTGGTGGCCAGCCTGCAGCGGCACGGACGCGCGATCATGGGCGAAGAAGTCACGGCCCAGGGCACACCGCTGTATGCGGACGCGCGCCTGTACGGCGAACGCGGCATCCCGGCCGTGCTGTACGGCGCCGGGCCGCGCACGGTGCCGGAATCGAACGCCAAGAAGGCCGACGAGCACGTGCAGCTGGACGACCTGCGCCGCGCCACCAAGGTGGTGGCGCTTACCTTGCTGGATTTCCTCGCGCCGTAGCCGGGGACGGCCTAACGCGGCACGATGGCGAACTGCGGGCCGCGGCCGTAGTCGGGCTTGACGCTGCGCGCCATGAACTGCTGCCAGGCTTTCTTGCCCGGTTCCCCCAGCGCGTCGGCGGCATAGGCCAGGGCCGGCTGCATGTTGGACGGGAAGCCCGTCTCGACAGACGAATAGCCCACCATCTCGCCGACCTGCAGCTTGAGTGCCGCCGCCATCCCGGCGCCTGCGCACGGAAGCGCAAACAGGCTGTCGTAGGTGCTTGCGCGGTAGGCCTGGGCCATGTTCGGGTAGATCGGCGCCGACGCGCTGTCGCGGACATTGATTGCATACATCGAGGCATTGATCCAGCACATGCCTTCGGCGGTCATGCGCAGCATCGGGAACTTCGCTTTCCATGCAAGCAGCTTGCGGGCCTTGCCGAACCCTAGCTCCGCAAGGTGGCCAACCGCCGAGGTAAAGAAGTCGTCCTGCCATGGCGCGACGCCGCGTTTCTTGGCATAGCCGACCGCATAGCCATTGGTGATGATACCCAGTGCGTTAGCGTGCGGATCGTCCGTATAGGCCGCGTTATACCAGTCGAGGTTCGAATCCAGGATTTGCAGGAAATGGCGTTTGAGGGGATGCTGGTCGGGCGTGATATAGGCTGCTTCCCCAAGTGTTCGCAGTGCCCAGGCCTGGCCCCGCACCTGGTCCGGCTTGAGCAAGCCACGGCGGTTTTCGCGGTAGCCCGGATTCGACGCGAAGACGTCGTACATGGCCCAGAACTGCAGCTCCTCGAGGTCGTAATGGTCGCCGGTGAGCAGGTAGGGGAGATAGGAGAACGCGGGCTGGTGGGGAATGTCATGCGCGTTGGGCGAAAGGCAGGCGCCCGGCGCGGTACAGGCGGGGAAGGCTTCGCTCTTGCCGGTCGCGGGGTTGCGGGTGTCGCTGGCCTTGCCAAGCACCGTCATGTATGGATAATCGAGCAGGCTCACAGGCAAGCCGGTTTTCTGGTCGCGGTAATGGATGGACCAGCTGCCGGCGAGGCTGGCGGTGCCCAGTGTAATCTCGGCAGCGCGACGGTCCATGCTCAGCAGGTACATGACCGACCATGCCGGCATCAGCCCGATGTCCGGCCGCCCGCCAGTGGCCGGCATGGACCTGTGGGCCTGGCCGACGCCCATGGGCTCGGTCTTCGGGCCGTTCCATTGCGCGTACATGCCCGACAGGGTCTTGTCGCTGACCGTGACCGATTGGTCGTAATTGGGCACCGCCATGGAAGCGATCAGCTGGCGGGTATCGTGCCGCAGGTGCACGGCCGGGGTAGCGCCCAGCCAGAACACCTTGCGCCAGCGCGCATGGTGGAAATGCGTCAGGCCCTGTTTCGCATAGCGTTCCTGGCCACGGGCCGACAGCCGCACGTCGTAGGTGAAATTCTGGGGTGCGGGCTCGTAGGCCCAGTTATTCTCGATCGTGACGTCGATCCGGGCATTGCCGAGCGCCGGGTACCAGCGCAGGGCGAACCTGGCCGCCAGGTGCGGATGGGCCTCGCCGCCGGGACCGGACAGGGGCGCCGCCGCATGCCACTCGTGCACCACCGGGCCGTCCAGCCAGGACGCCGGCTTGCCTTGCGCAAGCAGCCGGGCCAGGCTGGCGGTATAGGTCTTGTCGCCCAGGGTGAGCTGCACGCTCGCGTCGGCGCCGCCGCGCAGCGCAGCCGCCAGGCTGTCCCGGCCAGCCTCGCCGGCTTTCCCGGCCTTCGGCGGCGCCGCCTTGGCCAGCCCGAATGCCATGGGCTTGCCCTGCGCCGGCTGCGGCAGCACGCCCGACACGACGGCGTGCCGGACCGACCCGTCAGGATGCAGCGCCTTGACGTCCAGCTGCAGCGGCAGGGGTTCGGCGCCCGGCAACATGGCCTGCAGGCGCTCGCCGGGACGCAGCACGCCCGGCCCGAATACCTGGCCGAAGGTCAGCGGCGCCCGGCTGTCGGTGGCGGCGCCGGTCGACTCGAGCACCAGGGTGGCCAGCGCGCCCGGGATACGGATGGCGGCAACCGGCGCGGCTTTCGGCGCGTCCTCTGCGGCGGAGGCCTGGGCTTGCTCGCGCGCCGGCGCGGGCGCCGGTCCGTAGCGCGATTCGATGACGCGCGCACCATCGAGCGCGCCGCCGGCGGGCAAGGCCTGGAAGGGTGGGGCGGCTGCCGCGGCCATCGGCAGCATCGACAGGGCGGCTGCAGGCAGCAGGGCGATCGCAGTAAAACGGCGCAGTGTCATGGGCGGGGGCGGGAAGCGTGCATGGATAAAAAAAGGCGCCCGCAAGCGCCTTTCGTCCAATCATACCGCGTTACTGCTTGAGCGTGCGCTCGAACAGCTGGTAGATGCGGCGGTACTGGTCGTACCAGGCTTCCGGCTGCACGTAGGCGTGGCGTTCCAGCGGGTAGCTGGCCAGTTCCCAGTTGTCTTTCTTCAGTTCGATCAGGCGCTGGGCCATGCGTACCGAGTCCTGGTAGAACACGTTATCGTCGATCATGCCGTGCGCGATCAGGAGGTGGCCCTGCAGCTTGTCGGCGTACTCGATCGGCGACGAGATCTTGTAGGCCTGCGGATCGATGTCCGGCGTGTTGAGGATGTTGGCGGTGTACTCGTGGTTATAGGTCACCCAGTCGGTCACCGGACGCAGCGCGGCGCCCGACTTGAAGGTTTCCGGTGCGCGCATCAGGGCCATGAAGGTCATGAAGCCGCCGTAGCTGCCGCCATATACGCCGACGTTCTTCGCATCGCCCTGGTGCTTGGCCACCATGTAGTTCACGCCGTCGATGTAGTCGACCAGTTCCGGGTGGCCCATCTGGCGGTAGATCGCGCTGCGCCACTTGGCGCCGTAGCCTTTCGAGGCGCGGTAGTCCATGTCGAGCACGATGTAGCCCTTCTGGACCAGCAGGTTGTGGAACATCTGCTCGCGGAAGTAGTTCGGGTAGCGCTTCGACACGTTCTGCAGGTAGCCGGCGCCGTGCACGAACATCACCACCGGATACTTCTTCGCAGGGTCGAGCTGGGCCGGGCGATACAGCTTGGCCCAGACCGGGTCGCCGCCATCGCTCGAGGGCACCGCCACGTACTGCGGCTCGATCCACTCGCGCGCCTTGAATTCAGGGCTGCGGGTGTCGGTCAGCTTCGATGCAGCGCCGCCTTTGGCATCCACCGTGGCCAGCTGCACCGGGGTGTAACTGGCGGAGTAGTGCACCAGCAGCTTGCGCTCGTCCGGCGACAGGCGGAAGCGCTCGACGCCGTCCAGGTTCGTCACTTCGCGGATCGCGCCATCCTTGGCGTTGACGGCGCACACTTCGTAGTCGCCCGGGGTCGCGCGGTTGCACATCACCCAGGCGATGGCGCCGTCGTGCGACCAGCGCACGTCCGAGGCTTCCCACTTGCCGGAGGTGAGGGAACGGGCCGCGCCGCCGCCGGCGTCCTGGGTGTACAGGTGCGAGTAGCCGCTTTCTTCCGACAGGTACCACAGCGTGCGGTTGTCCGGCAGCCAGCCGAATTCATTGTTGTCGTAGTTGACCCAGGCGCCGTCCGTGAGGCGGTGCAGCGGCTTGAGTTTGGCTGCCGCGAAGTCGACGGTGGCGATCCAGCGGTCCTTGTTGTCGACCGAGCGCAGCATGATGGCCACGTTGGCGCCGTTGGCGCTCCATTCGATGGCGTCGGCGCCGTCGATCACGCGCACCGCGCGGTTGCCCTTCAACGGGTCTTTCTTGGCGGCGGCGCGCAGCTCGGCCAGCGGGTCGGTGGTCACGCCCGGCAGCACGTCGAAGGACAGGTCCTGCACCTTGTTGGTGCGCAGGTCGACCAGCTTCAGTGCATGGGCCGGCGGCAGGTTGCGGCCGACGCGGGTGCGCTGGTCGTCGAATTCCTCGTAGCCCGATTCGGTGACGTAGCGCGGCATCTTCCCGACGCGGCCCTTGTCGGCGCCCTTGGCTTCAAGGACGACCACCAGCCAGCGGCCGTCCGGCGACAGCGCACTGCTTTCGATGCTGACCTTGTCGCCGAAGTAGATCGGGGCAGGCGGCAGCGACGGGTCGCTGCGGCGCTGTTCGTTCATGCGCTCGCGCAGGGCGTCGCGCTCGTCCTTCTGGCGCTTGAGGGTGGCGATCAGGCGCAGCTGCTGGTCGCGCAGCGGATCGGCCTCGTTCACGGCCGGATCCTTGGCCGCGCGCGGCAGCGCGACCGGGCCCACCACTTTCGTGGCGCGCTCCCAGCTGTACCAGTCGGTGCCGATGCGGTAGTGCACGCTGCGCTCGTCGCTCGAATACTGCGGCGCCTCCAGCCGGGTGGCGCCGCGCGTGATCTGCAGCAGCGCGCCGGACTTGAGGTCGCGTTCGAACAGGTCGCCGTTACGCAGCATCAGGACCCGGGTCTGGGACGGGTTGTAGGCCACGTCCATGCCGTCGATTTTCGCCAGCTCGGCGTCGTTCACCAGTTTCGGCTTGCCGCCCTGGGCCACCTGCCAGGTGTCGCGGATCGGCGAACCGGTGCGCTTCTGTTTGTAGAACACCGCCTTGCTGTCCCAGCTCCACCAGGCGGTTTCCGCCGGGGTGCCGATCCAGTCGGGGTGGGCCATGGCCTGGTCGAGGGTGATCGGCGTGGAAGCCGCCGCGGGCAGCGCGAACAGGGCGGCTGCGAAGAACGTGAGTGCTGGTGAACGCATCGTATGTATGGGTACCGGATGAAAGAAGATGACTTGCCAAAAATGCGAATTGCATTTTAGCTCAGCATTTCAAGCCCGGGGAAAGCGATGCGGACAGGGTGTCCACAGCATGCGGCAGGGATGGCGTACGTACGTACGGCCGTTCCCGGCCTGTCACACCAGCTGTTGCGGCGCAGTGTCAGACGCGCCTGCGGGCGCCTTCCGGTGGACGCGCAGCGTCAGCGCGACGCGGACGGCGAGGCCGCCCAGCACGATCGCGACGGTGAGCGATTCGGAAAGATTCATGCTCAGCCCCGGACGACCGGCGCCCAGCCGCCATGGGCGGCGTAGAGGTCGATCGAGAAGCTGCGCACGGCTGCGGCGGCGGAAGCGAAAAGGCGGCGGGTGGTGATGGCCATGGTGGATCTCCTGTGAATACTGTGATGTTGCGTTGCAGTATAGAGACGCTCGAGCCATAAGAAAACTTTAGATTGGTGATTCCATCGATGCGTTCTGTGAATAATTAACAGAGAAAGGTGATCGCAGATATTTACGCCGCGAATGTCTCATTGTTGCCACGGTGAATGAAAGGGGCGAGGGCAAGCGCGCCCTCAGCAGGGTGGTTCAATTCTTGCATGACAGTACGGCATGAAATCACCCGGCCCTGCCTCCGTCCCCTTGCGCATCGTTGTCGTCAATCCCGTCACCCACCCCGGCGCGGGGGGCGGGACGGAAGGCGATGCCGCGTTCGCGGAACAGGCGCGCCGCAGCGCCGCGCTGCGGATCGGGCTGCTGGAGTCGGGCTACGACCTGGTCGCTTCGCTACCGGCCGACGTGTTCCTGCCGGAGCGGATCCTGCAACTGCAGCCGGACATGATCATCGTCGACAGCGAATCGGACGCGCGCGACATCCTCGAGCACATCGTGATCGCGACCCGCGACGAGCGCCGACCGATCGTGCTGTTCACCGAAGACGACGCCCAGGCCAGCATGGATGCGGCGATCGACGCCGGGGTCTCGGCGTACATCGTGGCCGGCCTGCACGCCGAACGGGTCAAGCCGGTGCTGGACGTGGCGCTGGCGCGCTTCCGGCGCGAACAGAAACTGCTCGACGAACTGCAGGGCACGCGCCAGAAGCTGGCCGAGCGCAAGATCGTCGACCGCGCCAAGGGCCTGCTGATGGAGCGCTACCGCCTCACCGAAGACCAGGCCTACCAGCGCCTGCGCAGCATGGCGATGAACAAGAACATGAAGCTGGCCGAGATCGCCCAGCGCCTGGTCGATGTGGAAGACCTGCTCGGCTGATGCCGGCAGACGCGTATGCAAGTGAGTACCCGAAGGAGCAATATGGCAGGCATGGAAAGCAGCGGTGCGTGGATCGCCGGCTCGGACCGACCGGAGAAAACGACCGTGCGCATTGGCTTCATGCCGGTGGCCGACTGCGCCCCGGTGGTGATGGCCTCGGTACTGGGCTTCGACGAAAAATACGGCATCCGCTTTGAACTGAGCCGCGAGCTGTCCTGGACCGGCACGCGCGACCGCCTGGTGGGCGGCGGCATCGACGCCGGCCACGTCCTGGTTGGCCTGCTGTACGGCCTGCAGATGGGGATCGGCACCCCGGCGCACCAGATGGCGGTGCTGATGAACCTGAACCAGAACGGGCAGGGCATCACACTGTCCCGGGCCCTGGCCGGCAAGGCGCAAGACGGCGCCGCGCTGGCGGCGCTGCTGCGCGCCGACAAGCGCCGTCCCACCTTCGGGCACACCTTCCCGACCGGGAACCACGCGATGTTCCTGTATTACTGGCTGGCGGCGGCGGGGCTCGACCCTTTCGAGGACTGCAATGTCGTCACCGTGCCGCCGGGGCAGATGGTGTCCAGCCTGGCCGCGGGCCACATGGACGGCTTCTGCGCGGGCGAACCCTGGGGCCAGCGCGCGGTGCGCGAAGGCGCCGGCGCGCTGGCCGTGTCGAGCCAGACCATCTGGCCGAACCATCCGGGCAAGGTACTGGGCGCCAGCGCCGCCTTCGCCGCGGCCAACCCGCATACCTGCCGCGCCATGATCGCGGCGCTGCTGGACACGGCGCGCTGGCTGGATTCTTCGCGCACCAATCGCGAAGCCGCGGCCGAGGTGCTGGCCAGTCCCGCCTACGTCAACGCCGACCGGGAACTGCTGCAGTACTGCCTGGCCGGCCGCCGCTGCGGCGCAGGCGACGGCGCGCGCGGCCACAATGGGCTGCGCTTCTTTGGCGGCGGCGAAGCCACCTTCCCGTGGCTGTCCGACGGCATGTGGTTCCTGACCCAGCAGCGCCGCTGGGGCCTGCTGCGCAGCGACCCGTCCTACCGCGCGATCGCCCAGGAAGTCAACCGGCTCGACCTGTATCGCGACGCCGCCGCCATGGCCGGCGTCGACCTGCCCGATGCGCCGCTGCGCAGTTCCACGCTGCTGGGCGGGCGCGTGTGGGACGGCAGCGACCCGGCCGGCTACGCCGCCTCCTTTATGCGCACTGATTGAGACGGTGCGGATAAACGCATCATTTGTGGGCATGTTGCACCGCAATGTAGCGCGGCCAGGACCAGGCGCAGTGTGTTTCCCCCTGCGGCCACTGTGGCACGCGTCTTGCATTTACCCTGGTACAGGATCAAGGGCGATCCTCTTCATTTCGTCGGTCTAACGAGGGACCGGCAACAAAGGACAACGGCGTCCGCAGCTCCAGCACCATGCTGGAATGCGGGCGCCGTTTTGTTTTTGCTTAAGGAAGAATCATGGCCAGCAAAGCAGACAGCATCAAGCTCTTCTCGTTCACTACGGCGCCGATGCGCGCCTTCCACCTCACCTGGGTAGCCTTCTTCATCTGTTTCTTCGCCTGGTTCGCCTGCGCCCCGCTCATGCCGGTGATCAAGGGCGAGTTCGGGCTCTCGATGGAGCAGGTCGCCAATATCAATATAGCGGCAGTCGCCATCACGATCTTCGTGCGCTTGCTGATCGGTCCCCTGTGCGACCGCTACGGCCCGCGCATGGCCTATACCGGCCTGCTGCTGCTCGGTTCCATCCCGGTGCTGGGCGTGGCCCTGTCGCAGAGCTACGAAAGCTTCCTGCTGTTCCGCCTCGGGATCGGCGCAGTCGGCGCCAGCTTCGTGATCACCCAGTACCACACCTCGGTCATGTTCGGCCCCAAGGTGGTCGGCACCGCCAACGCGGCCGCAGCCGGCTGGGGCAACAGCGGCGGCGGCGCGGCCCAGGCCCTGATGCCGCTGATGCTGACCGCCTTGACGATGCTGGGCGTCTCGCAAAGCCTTGGCTGGCGCCTGGCGCTGGTGGTGCCGGGCGTGGCGATGATCGTCATGGCCTTCGTCTACTGGCGCTATACCCAGGACTGCCCGGCCGGGAATTTCTCGGACCTGCGCAAGGCGGGCCTGCTGCCGGAAGGCAGCAAGGGCGGCCTGGCGAGCTTTCGCGAAGCCTGCCGCAACCACCGCGCCTGGCTGCTGTTCGTCACCTACGGCGCCTGCTTCGGCATCGAGATCTTCATCCATAACATCGCGGCCGTGTACTACGTCGACCACTTCGGCCTGTCGCTGGGCAGCGCCGGCCTGGCCGCGGCCAGCTTCGGCCTGCTGGCGCTGTTCGCCCGGGCCCTGGGCGGCTGGGTGTCGGACCGCGCAGCACACAAGGGGAGCCTGAACAGCCGCGTCACCGTGCTGTTCGTGCTGATGATCGGCGAGGGCCTGGGTCTGCTGTGGTTCGCCAACGCGGACGGCGTGGTCTATGCCGTGATCGCGATGCTGTGCTTCGGCCTGTTCACCCACATGGCCTGCGGCGCCACCTACGCGCTGGTGCCCTTCGTGGCGCCGAAAGCCCTGGGCGGCGTGGCCGGCATCGTCGGCGCCGGCGGCAACGTCGGCGCGGTGGCGGCCGGCTTCCTGATGAAAGGCACCGGCGACATCGCCCAGACCCTGAGCATCCTCAGTGGCCTGGTGCTGGTCGCCAGCCTGTGCGCCATCGCCGCCCGTTTCACCCTGACATCGGCGGCTGCAACGCCGGCCGTCTCTGCAGCTTAAGGAGTCAATCATGCATATCGTCGTCGTCGGCCACGGAATGGTGGGCCATAAATTTGTCGAAACCCTGGCAGCGAGCGGGAATCCGGATGTCCGCGTCACGATCCTGGGCGAGGAACCGCGGCCGGCCTATGACCGGGTCCACCTGTCGGAGTTCTTCGCCGGGAAAAGCGCGGACGACCTGTCGCTGGTCGCGCCGGGCTTCTTCGAGCGCGACAAGCTCGACCTGCGCCTGAACGCTCGCGTGGCCGGGATCGACCGCGCCGCGCGCACGGTCACGCTGGCCGATGGCGGCAAGCTCGCCTACGACAAGCTGGTGCTGGCCACCGGCTCCTACCCGTTCGTGCCGCCGGTGCCGGGCGCGGATCGCCAGGACTGCTTCGTCTACCGCACCATCGAAGACCTGGAGAAGATGGCCGAGTGCGGGGCACGCTCGCGCACCGGCGTCGTGATCGGCGGCGGCCTGCTGGGCCTCGAGTGCGCCAAGGCGCTGCGCGACCTCGGCCTGCAGACCCACGTGGTGGAGTTCGCGCCACGCCTGATGGCGGTGCAGGTCGATGAGCCGGGCGCGCGCGTGCTGCGCAACAAGATCGAAGAACTGGGCGTGCAGGTGCACACGCAAAAGAACACGCTGGCCATCGTCGACGGCGAGGCCGCCACCCACCGCATGCAGTTCGCCGACGGCAGCTTCCTGGAAGCCGACATGATCGTGTTCTCGGCCGGCATCCGCCCGCGCGACGAACTGGCGCGTGGCACCGGCCTGGCCCTTGGCGCGCGCGGCGGCATCGCCATCGACGACAAGTGCCTCACCTCCGACCCGCACATCTACGCGGTGGGCGAATGCGCTTGTTGGGGCGGCCAGCTGTTTGGCCTGGTGGCGCCGGGCTACGACATGGCGCGCACGGCAGCCAAGCACATCCTGAACAGCGAGGCCGCCTTCACCGGCGCCGACATGAGCACCAAGCTCAAACTGATGGGCGTGGACGTGGCCAGCATCGGCGACGCGCATGGCGCGCTGCCTGGTTCGCGCAGCTACCAGTTCCTGGACGAGCGCAAGCAGGAATACCGCAAGATCGTCGTGTCCGAATGCGGCAAGTACCTCACCGGCGCGGTGCTGGTCGGCGACGCCTCGAGTTACGGCACGCTGCTGCAGATGATGCTCAACAAGCTGGAACTGCCGGCAGCGCCGGAATTCCTGATCCTGCCGCAAGGCGAGAGCGCGGTGCGCCCGATGCTGGGCGTCGACGCGCTGCCGGCCAGCGCCCAGATCTGCTCCTGCAACGACGTGTCGAAAGGCGCGCTGTGCGAGGCGGTGGCCGGTGGCGCCGGAACGGTGGGCGCGCTGAAGAGCTGCACCACGGCCGGCACCGCCTGCGGCGGCTGCGTGCCCCTGGTGACCCAGGTGATGAACGCCGAGCTGACCCGCCTGGGCGTGGCGGTGAACGACCACCTGTGCGAACACTTCGCCTGCTCGCGCCAGGAGCTCTACCACATCGTGCGGGTCGAAGGCATCAAGAGTTTCGGCGAACTGATCGCGCGCCACGGCAAGGGCCTGGGCTGCGACATCTGCAAGCCGGTGGCGGCCAACATTTTGGCGTCGGCATGGAACGACTTCGTGCTGAAACCCGAACACGCCAGCCTGCAGGACTCGAACGACTACTTCCTGGGCAACATCCAGAAGGACGGCACCTACTCGGTGGTGCCGCGCATGCCCGGCGGCGAAGTGACGGCCGACGGCCTGATCGCGGTGGGGCAGGTGGCCAAGAAGTACGGCCTGTATACCAAGATCACGGGCGGGGCCCGCGTCGACCTGTTCGGTGCGCGCATGGAGCAGCTGCCGAATATCTGGGAAGAGCTGATCGCGGCCGGTTTCGAATCGGGCCACGCCTACGGCAAGTCGCTGCGCACCGTGAAGTCCTGCGTTGGCTCGACCTGGTGCCGCTATGGCGTGGGCGACAGCCTGGCCTTCGCGATCGCGCTGGAAAACCGCTACAAGGGCCTGCGCGCGCCGCACAAGATCAAGTTCGGCGTCTCCGGCTGCACCCGCGAATGCGCCGAGGCCCAGGGCAAGGACGTCGGCCTGATCGCCACCGAAAAAGGCTGGAACCTCTACGTGTGCGGCAACGGCGGCATGAAGCCGCGCCACGCCGAACTGATCGCCTCAGGCCTGGACGACGCCACCGTGGTCAAGCTGATTGACCGCTTCCTGATGTTCTACGTGCGCACCGCCGGCCGCCTGCAGCGCACCAGCGTCTGGCGCGACAACCTCGAGGGCGGGCTCGATTACCTGAAGCAGGTCGTCATCGACGACAAGCTGGGAATCGGCGACGAACTCGAAGCGCAGATGCAGCACGTGGTCGACACCTATGCCTGCGAATGGAAGGAAGCCGTCACCAATCCGGCGGTGCGCCAGCGCTTCCGCCACTTCGTCAACAGCGAAGCGAAGGACGACAACGTGGTCTTCGTGCCCGAGCGCGGGCAGATCCGCCCGGCCCGGCTGGAAGAACGCCGCCCGCGCGTGATCCCGATCGCCGCCAGCGCGGCCTGAACCACCTACCCCTGGAGAACGCCATGCACCGAGACCTTCAATTGGACAACTGGATCGCCGTCTGCGGCATCGACGAGATCGTGCCCGACACCGGCGTCTGCGCGCTGCTGAACGGGCGCCAGGTGGCCGTGTTCCGCATCGGCGCCGAGGAGCCGCGCGTATTCGCCATCGATAACTTCGACCCGAATGCGCAAGCGGCCGTGCTCTCGCGCGGCCTGGTCGGCAGCATTGGCGAGCGCATCGTGGTGGCCTCGCCCATCTACAAGCAGCATTTCGACCTCGGTAGCGGCGAATGCCTGGAAGCGCCGCAGCACTCGGTGGCAAGCTATCCGGCCCGTGTGGAAGGAGGAAAGGTATGGATCGCTCCGTAAAGCAGCAGCTGGTCGTGGTCGGCAACGGCATGGCCGGCATGCGCACCGTGGAAGAGCTGCTCAAGCTCGATCCCGGCATGTACGACATCACCGTGTTCGGCCTTGAACCGCGCGTGAACTACAACCGCATCCTGCTCTCGCCGGTGCTGGCCGGCGACAAGCAGGCCGACGACATCGTGCTGCATACCCGCGCCTGGTATGAAGATAACGGCATTACCCTGCATGCGGGCGACCCGGTGGTGGCGATCGACCGCACCCGGCGCCTGGTGCGTTCGCGCGCCGGGCTGGAAGTGGCCTACGACCGGCTGCTGCTGGCCACCGGCTCCACCCCCTTCATCGTGCCGGTGCCGGGCGCCCAGCTCGCGGGCGTGGTGGGCTTTCGCGACCTCGACGACGTCGACGTCATGTTGGCGGCGGCGCGCTGCGGCGGCAGCGCGGTCGTGATCGGTGGCGGCCTGCTCGGCCTGGAAGCGGCCAACGGCCTGCTGCGCCAGGGCATGGACGTCACGGTGGTGCACCTGACGAGCAGCCTGATGAACCAGCAGCTCGACCCGCCGGCGGCGCTGCTGCTGAAAGCGGCGCTGGAACGGCGCGGCCTGCGCATCCTGCTCGGCGTCCAGACCGAAGCCATCCTGGGCGCGGAGCGGGTGGAGCGGGTGCGCTTCACCGACGGCCTGGAAGTGGCGGCCGACCTGGTGGTGATGGCGGCCGGCGTGCGCCCCAACGTGGGGCTGGCGCGCGAAGCGGGCCTGCATGTGGAGCGCGCCATCGTGGTCGACGACACCCTGCAGACCTATGATCCGCGCGTGTACGCGGTGGGCGAATGCGTGCAGCACCGCAAGGCCACCTTCGGCCTGGTGGCGCCGATCTGGGACCAGGCGCGCGTGTGCGCGGCCCACCTGGCCGGGCTCGGGCACCGCCGCTACGTGCAGCAGGCCACCGCCACCAAGCTGAAAGTGACCGGCATCGACCTGTACTCGGCCGGCGACATCGTGGGCCTGGCCGGCAGCGAAGACCTGGTGCTGCGCGACCGCCATGCGGGCGTGTACAAGCGCCTGGTGCTCGCCGATGGCCGCATCACCGGCGCCGTGCTGTACGGCGACGTGTCGGACGGCCCCTGGTATTTCGACCTGATCCAGCGCGGCACCGATATCTCGGCCATCCGCGACCGCCTGCTGTTCGGGCCGGCATTGTGCGAGGCCGCGTGATGGGGGCTTCGATCATCCCCATCGCCGCCGCCGTGCGCACCACCTGTCCGTATTGCGGCGTCGGCTGCGGCGTCAAGGCGACCCCGATGGCCGACGGCGCCCTGATCGAGGGCGACCCGGACCACATGGCGAGCCGCGGCCGCCTGTGCGTCAAGGGTTCGGCGCTGGGCGAGACGCTTGGCCTGGACGGACGCCTGTTGCGGCCCGCCATCCGCGAGGGCGGCCACCTGCGCGATGCCGGCTGGGACGAGGCGATCGGCACCGTCGCGTCGCGCTTCGCCGCCATCATCGCCGAACACGGGCCCGATGCGGTGGCCATGTATGTCTCCGGCCAGCTGCTGACCGAGGATTACTACGTCGCCAACAAGTTCATGAAGGGCTACGTCGGCAGCGCCAACATCGACACCAACTCGCGCCTGTGCATGTCATCAAGCGTGGCCGGCCACAAGCGCGCCTTCGGCGAAGACCTGGTGCCAGGCTGCTATGAGGACTTCGAGCTGGCCGACATGATCGTGCTGGTCGGCTCCAACACGGCCTGGTGCCACCCGACGCTGTTCCAGCGCATCACCCGTGCCAAGGAACTGCGGCCCTCCTTGCGCATCGTCGCCATCGACCCGCGCCGCACCGCCACCTGCGAACTGGCCGACCTGCACCTGCCGGTCAAGGCCGGCACCGACGTCTGGCTGTTCAATGGCCTGCTGAGTTACCTGGCACGCCATGGGGCGGCCAATGAAGCCTTCGTGGCCGCCCACACGGCCGGCCTCGACGCGGCGCTACTGGAGGCGGACGGCTGCGCCGACATCGATGTTGTCGCGCGTACCTGCGGCATCGACCCACGCAAGCTCCTCGAATTCTATGAAGCCTTTGCCGCCACCGGCAAGGTGGTTACCGCCTTCTCCCAGGGCGTGAACCAGTCGTCCGCCGGCACGGACAAGGTCAACAGCATCATCAACTGCCACCTGCTCACGGGACGCATCGGCCAGCCGGGCATGGGGCCGTTCTCGCTGACCGGGCAGCCGAACGCAATGGGAGGCCGCGAAGTGGGCGGCCTGGCCAATATGCTGGCGGCCCACCTCGAGCTCGACCAGCCCGCGCATCGCGAAGCCGTGCGCGGCTTCTGGGATGCGCCGCGCATCGCCGACAAGCCGGGCCTGAAGGCGGTCGACCTGTTCCGCGCCATCGAGGCAGGCACGGTCAAGGCGGTGTGGATCATGGCCACCAACCCGGTGGTCAGCCTGCCGGACGCCGACCAGGTGAAACGCGCGCTGGCGCGCTGCGAGCTGGTGGTCGTGTCGGACGTGAGCGGCGCCACCGACACCGCCGCGTTTGGCCACGTGCTGCTGCCGGCGCTGGGCTGGGGCGAGAAGGACGGCACGGTCACCAATTCGGAACGCTGCATCTCGCGCCAGCGCGGCTTCCTGCCTTCGCCCGGTGAGGCGCGCGCCGACTGGGAGGCGATCTGCCAGGTCGCCCAGCGCATGGGTTTCCAGGGCTTCGACTACGAAGGCGCGCACGAGATCTTCGACGAGCACGCCCGCCTGTCGGCCTGGAAGAGCAGCGAGGCCGAACTGGCGCGGGCGTTCCGCCTCGATGGCCTGGTGGGCATGGGGCGCGAAGCCTACGATGCGCTTGAGCCCGTGCAATGGCCCGTGCTGCGGGGCCGCGAAGGCACGCCGCGCCTGTTTGGCGATGGCCGCTTTTCCCACCCCGGCGGCAAGGCGCGCTTTGTGACGACCGCGCCGCGCGCTCCGGTGCACAAGACCGGCGGCGAATTCCCGCTGGCGCTCAACACCGGTCGACTGCGCGACCAGTGGCACACCATGACGCGCACCGGCAAGTCGCCGCGCCTGGCCGGGCACTCGCCCGAGCCCTTCGTCGACCTGCACCCGCACGACGCGCTGCTGGCCGGCGTGAAGGAAGGGGAGCTGGCCCGCGTCTCCAGCCGCTGGGGCGCCGTGGTGGCGCGGGTGGCGCACAGCGGCGGCATCGCGCGCGGCGCGGCCTTCGTGCCGATCCACTGGAACGGCCAGACCGCGTCGGATGCGCGGGTCGGGGCGGTGGTCAACCCGGAAGTCGATCCGGTCTCGGGCGAGCCCGAATTCAAGCACACGCCGGTGCGGGTGGAACCCTTCGGCGTGGCCTGGCACGGCTTCGTGCTCAGCCGCGACGAGCTGGACCTGGAGGCGGTGGCCAACTGGACGCGCGTCTGCGGCGCCGGCTTCGTGCGCTACGAACTGGCCGGGCGCGAAGCGGTGACGCCCGAGCGTGCCAGGGCGCTGCTGCGCGCCACCGAAGAATCCGAGTGGATCGAATACGAGGACAAGACCGAAGGCATGCTGCGCTGCGCCCTGCTGGTCGATGGGCGTTTGCAGGCGTGTTTGTTCATGGCGCGCCGGCCGGACCTGCCGTCGCGGGCCTGGCTGGGCAGCCTGTTTGCGGAAGGCGTGCTCTCGGTGAAGGACCGCGCGACCCTGCTCGCGGGGCGCGCGCCGGCGCAGGGAGCGGATCCGGGGCCGACCGTGTGCTCGTGCTTTGGCGTGGGGCGCAATACGATCTGCAAGGCGATCGCCGAGCATGGCTTGACGGATGCGGCGGGGGTGACGGCCTGCGTACGGGCGGGGGGGAATTGCGGGTCTTGTTTACCGGAGATCAGGCAGTTGCTGGTGGTGGTGCGCGAAAGCCTGAGCGTGGCCCACTAGCAGTGAATCCGTCGCACCGGCGAAGGCCGGTGCCCAAGTTTGCGTGCGTAGTGACTGCGTTTGAACTCAGTGGGTACGCAACGACATTAGGTACCGGCCTTCGCCGGTACGACGGTTTTTCGGCTAACGGCCTAACGGTTACCGCAGGTTATCGTGACAGGCTTTCCCCGCCGTCGCGCGTGACCGCGCCGCTACCTGGCTGGTCCCGAACAGCGGCAGCTCCTGGTAGGCGCGCTCGGTGGCCGGCACGGCGAACACATAGCCTTGGCTCTCGAGCCGGTGCCTGACCTGTACCTGCGCCACGTAGACCGGCGCCAGCACGCGCTGGGCCTTGCGCTTGCCCAGGTCCAGGTAGCCGAAGCGCAGTGCATCGACCTGCACGGCGTCGGCCGGCAGCCTTTCCTTGGCGTTGCCCAGCACGCTCAGGAGGTTGCGCGCGATCTGCTGCGCGCCGGCTTCAGGCGAGGTGACGATGGCGCTGTCGAGCGTTTCCGCGATACCGGGGCGGATCCTGACCTGCAGCGCATCGAGCTGGTTCTCTCCCGCCAGCGTGACGGCCACCGAGGCCGCGCCCAGCACCGGCACGCCGTCGATCGCGTGGCGCCAGGCGCCGGTGGCGCGGAACAGCACTGGCTCGGCCACCCGCCCGTTCGGGTCCGCCCCTTGGGCTTTCGACAGCCACAGGCGCTCGAAGGCGAGGGCGCCGCCGTCGCCCGCCCATTCGCTCACTTTCAGGCGCGCGGCAGCCTCGGTGACGAGGCGGGTAAGTACCTCGCGTTCCTCGACGCGGGCGAAAGGCGCTTCCAGCGGTGCGATACCGGCACTGAACTGCAGCGCGCCGGAGGCGTGGTAGATGACGGCGCGGGCGCCGCCGGGGAGCTGCACCACGCTGCGGTCGTCGCGGGTGCTAAAGCTGGCGTGGTCGCGCGAGCAGGCGTCCGTCTCGCGCAGCAGCGAGATGAAGCGCGTCGCGCGCGCCCGCACGTCGTCCTGGGTGAACTGGCGCAGCACCAGCACGTCGGCGCGGCCGGGCAGTCCGTTCGGGCAGGAGGCCACCAGGCTGTCGATCAAGGCTTGTTCGTTCATGATTCAACCCTCCGTCCAGTACCACAGGATGCAGGCCTGCTGGGCCGGCGCCAGGTCCGCGTCCACGTTGCCGTGTCCCCACAGGTGGTCGCGGTTCAGGTAGGAGCGGTTCCACTGGATGTTCCCGCCGTTCCAGGTGGCGGCGTCGCCCACGCAGACCGTGATCGGATGGTTGTCCACCCACCAGTCGGACACGCCGTTGTGCCAGGCCGCATGCACGGTATCGCCGTCCGTCAGGTTGTCGGCCACGTCCTCGCCGCATTCGTCGGTGGTGATGCCGTCCCACATGGTGTCCCAGGCGCCGCAGTAGATGTGCAGGCGCGCAAAGATGTTCCACAGTCCGGCGACGCGGTCGCGATTCACGGTGTCGCAGGAATAGGCCATCACCCATTCGCTGTTCCAGTCCTCGCCCAGCTGCCAGCGGTTGGACCAGGTGCGCCATTCGGTCTGGGCGGTGTCGTAGAGCATGCGCGCGCGGCCGTCCGCTTCGTGGCCGCCGTGGGTCTCGAGCCAGAACAGGTCGACGTCGTCGACCCAGTTGCGGTCGTCGCCGCCCTGGTCGGTGTCGCGGATGTCGGTTTCCCAGCAGTCGGTATTGGCCCAGTAGAAGGCGCGGGTGTGGCCGGATCCGCGCAGCTTCGCATCGAACCCGTTACTTCGGTTGAAGGTGTAGGTGAGGTCTCCAGCGGTGCTCACGCCTGCGGCGCGTGCATGACTGAAGTAGCGGATTGCTTCGACGCCGAATCTTGCCATGGCAAACTCCTTTCCCTATCGGAAGCTAGGCCGCCGGTCCGTAGCGGACGCGGCGGGTGGTAGCAAGCGATACAGTAGGCCTGGCGGGAAGGTGCCGGACTGTCGTGGATCAGAGGCGGTGCGTAATCCTAGCGCAGGGTGCGCGCGAAGAAAGCTTCGGTGCGGCCGGCGGCGAGCTTGGCGGCCGCATCGTCGTAATGATTGCCGCCCGGACGCGCGAACGCATGGTTGCAGCCGGGATAGGAGTACAGCTCGACCTTGTCCTTGCCCTCGAGCGCGGCGCGGATCTTCGCCTGTGCATCCTTGCTGATGAACTCGTCTTCTTCGGCCAGGTGATAGAGCAGGGGCGCGCCGATATTCTCGGCTTCCTCGAGGTAGCCGTCGGTGCCGCCGCCGTAGTAGGCGGCGAAGGCGTCGGCGTCGGTGCGGGCAGCGCTCAGGTAGGTCATCAAGCCGCCCAGGCAATAGCCGGTGACGCCGACCTTGCCGTTGGCGTCCTGCAAGCCGCGCGCCGCGTTGATCGTCAGGGCAATGTCCTCGACGCCCTTGTCGCGGTCATAGGCCTGGTACAGGGCAAAGGCCTTGGTCCAGTCGCCTTCCTTCGCTTCCGACAGGTAGACCCCGGGCTCGATGCGCCAGAACAGGTCGGGGCAGACGGCGATATAGCCCTTGGCCGCCCAGTCGGCGGCGATGCTGCGGATGCCATCGTTCACGCCGAAGATTTCCTGCAGCACGATGACGACGGGGTGAGGTCCTGGGGTGGTGGGGCGGGCGACGTGGCAGGCGAAGCCGCCATCGGGCGTGGCCACGGTGAGTTGTTCGGTCATGGGCATCCTTTCGAGATAAGTGGGACGATCCTGCTGCGTCATCATAAAGGCAAAAGGGGCGCGCATCATCGACGCGCGCCCCCTTCGTGCGGTGCTTTTCGCTTACTTGTTGATCAGCACCGGCTCACCGAAGCCCAGTTCCTTCATGCGCGGCAGCTGGGTCTTGGCGTCGCCCACCACCAGCCACACCATCTTCGACGGGTCCAGGTACTTCTGCGACAAGCTGCGGACCTGCGGCAGGGTCATCGACTTGACGATCTGTTCGCGCTCCTTGACGTAGTCGGCGCGCCAGCCGTATTTGCTGATGTTATCCAGCATGTCGAGCTTGGCGCCGGCCGTCTCGAAGGCGCGCGCATTGCTCTTGACCAGGAAGTTGCGGGTGGTCTCCAGGTCCGCTTCCGAGTAGGTGGCCGGGTAGTCTTGCAGGATCTGTTTCACCAGCTGGGTCGATTCCAGCGTGACATTGCTGCGCACGCCGGAGCCGATCGTGAATGGTCCCGCGACCCGGGTGCCCGAGAAGTTCGAGTTGATGCCGTAGGTGTAGCCCTTGCCTTCTCGCAGTTGCTGGGTCAGGCGGGAAGCGAAGCCGCCGCCGCCCAGGATGTAGTTGGCGACCGCAGCCGGGTAGAAGTCGGCATCCGTCACCGCCAGCGCCGGGTAGCCGATCTGCAGCACCGACTGCTTCGCATCCGGGATGTCGACGAAATAGACCTTGGCGGCGAGCGGGGTGGTGCTGGCTGCGGTCGCTGCCGGCAGGCTGACCGGCTTGGCTTTCCACGCTTGGCCGAGCTTGGCGAGCGAGGTCTCGACCGCCGCTTTCGGCAGCGCGCCGACCACGTGCATGCGGGCGACCGAGGGCGACAGGTTGGCGCCGTAGAAGCGCTTCAGGTCGTCGATGCCGATCGCATTCACGGTCTCGGCGGTGCCGAGGATGTTGCGCGAGCGGATGGCGTCGTTGCCGTAGATGAGCTTGCGGTAGTTGTTGCTGGCCACCGCGTTCGGATCGGCGTCCATCTGGCGAATCTGGCTCAGCACGCTTTGCTTGATCAGGGCGAATTCCTTCTCGTCCCAGCGCGGCTGCAGCAGGATTTCCTGCACCAGGTCCAGGGTCGCCTGGTAATTTCGCGCCAGGGTGGTCACGCTGATGCGGATGTCTTCGGTGCGCGCCGTCACCGCGATGGCGGCGCCCAGTTGCTGGATCGCTTCTTCCAATTCCTGCGGCGTCTTGGTGGCGGTGCCCTGCGTCATCATGCGCGCCGTCAGGTTGGCCACGCCGACCTTGTCGAGCGTGTCCTGCAGCTGGCCGCCGTCGATGGCGATATCGAACTGCACCAGCGGCACCTCATTGTTGACGATGCCGTGCACCCGCATGCCGTTGGCCAGCGTGCTGGTCCACACCGGTGGCGTCTTGACGGCGAGCGCGGCGCCGTAGGCCGGCTCCTTGCTGCGGTCGATCTTCGACGGCGACTTGGTGTACTCGGCGTTCGCGCTCGGGTCCACCGCCGCTTCCGCGCCCTGCACCAGCTTCTCTTCGACCACTTCGGCCTTGGCGGAACCGCTCAACGCCAGCGCCAGCTTGCCTTTCGGGACGAAACTGGTGGCCACATAAGGCTTGCCCTTGATATAGCGGTCGTACACGCGGCGCACGTCGGCCGGGGTGACGGCCAGGGTCTTCTTGATGCCTTCCTGGACATAGCCCGGGTTGCCGGTCAGGTAGTTGTATTCGGCCAGCAGGGCCGATTTGCCCAGCACGCTGGAAACCGAGCTGTAGAAGCGGGTTTCCAGGCCGGCCTTGATGCGGTTCAGGTCGCGTTCCGAGATGCCTTCCTTTTCAAACTTGGCGAAGGCCTGGTCGACCGCGCCGGCCACGTCGTCCAGCGGCTTGCCTTCGAAGGCGCGCACGGTCAGCACGAACTTGCCCGCCAGTTCGGCGGCATTGTTGCGGATCTGGACGCGCGGGGCCAGCTTGGTGTCTTCCACCAGCACCTGGTAGAAGGGCGCGCGCTTGGTCTGCGACAGGTATTCGGCCAGCACTTCGAGTGCATAGGAATCCGGGTGCAGGTCTTCCACGGTGGGCCAGGCCATGGTCAGTTCCGGCAACTTGGCGAAATTGTCTTCGTGGGCCAGCTTGACGGTCTGCTTCACCACGCCGGGACGCTTGGCCATCGACGCAATCTTCTCGCCGCGCTTGATCTCGGCAAAGTATTTCTCCACCCACTTGCGGGCCTGCACGGTGTCGAAATCGCCGGCGATGACCAGGGTGACATTGTTCGGCACGTACCACAGGCGGAAGAATTCCTTCACGTCGTCCAGGGTCGCGTTCTGCAGGTCGTCGAGCGAGCCGATCACCTGCCAGTTGTACGGGTGGTCGGCCGGGAACAGGGCCTTGTCGATGACGTAGCGGGTGTGGCCATAGGGCGCGTTGTCGACGCCCTGGCGCTTCTCGTTCTTGACGACTTGCTTTTCCTTGGCCAGCACCGGATCGGTGACGGTGTTGATGAACCAGCCCAGCTTGTCCGCCTCGGCCCAGATCATTTTTTCCAATGCATCCTTCGGCACCGTCTGCAGGTAGTTGGTGCGGTCGGTGGAGGTCGAGCCGTTGGCGCCCGAGCCGCCGATGCGCGCGCTCATCTTGTCCAGGCCGCCCTTGCCCAGGTTTTCCGATTCCAGGAACAGCAGGTGCTCGAACAGGTGGGCAAAGCCGGTACGGCCGGCCTTTTCGCGGGCCGAGCCCACGTGGGCGGTCAGGTTCACGGCCACCACCGGGTCGGAGCGGTCGACGTGGAAGATCACGTCCATGCCGTTGGGCAGGGTGAATTTCTGGAAGTCGACTTTCAGCGCGGTTTTCGCTGCGGCCGGGGCCGTCGCGGCCTGGGCGGGGACGATGGCGCTGGAGGCGAGCATGGCGGCCAGCAAGAGGGAAGACGGGAGACGCTGCATGGTTATCAAATCCTGGCAATAGAGAACGAACACGTGGCGCGGAGCGCGGTGCTCTGGATACTATTGCAATTTCCCGTTCGCTACAACGTCGGAACCGCTGCCGGTATGCGCGGCGGGTGCCTCAGCGCGCCAGCAAGGCGCCAAAGGCCTGGTCCAGCGCCGCCGCGCTGCGCTGCAGCCGTTCGCGCGCCTGCGCCGTCCACTGCCGGTCGCGCGCCAGTTCCTCCCTGGCGCTGCCCAGCATGCGCCGGACTTCCTCGGGCTGGGGGCCGCCGATGCCGACCCGGGTGCGCACCATGTTCTCGGCCGACAGCGCGCGCCGGAACGCCGCCTCGTCGAGCGGCAGCTTGACGTCGGCCAGCCCGTGGGCGCGGCCGGCCTCGGCGTAGATGCGTACCGCGTCGCGGTAGGGGAAAGTGGCGGGCGTGAACTGGTGCGCGCGTGCGTACAGCACGATCTCGGAAGCCACGTGGTGGCCGGTGCGGAACGGCACGCCGTGCTTGCGCTGCAGCGTTTCGGCCAGTTCCATCGAGGTGGTCCATTCGGCGTCGAGTTCCTCGCGCGCCCGCTTGGCGTCGACCCGCAGGGCGTCGAGCACGTCGGAGAAGCGCCGCATCATCTGCTGCCCCCGTTCGAACACCTTGCCGCCGCCCTCGTCCAGGCTGTTCGTGTAGTCGGCCATGCCCGACGGGACGTTGTGGGCGCGCAGCGTGACCATCTGCGCCGCCCCCACCACATCGGACGCCAGCGCGCGCGCATTCTGGATCATGCCGGGATTGGCCTTTTGCGGCATGGCGCTGCTGGTATAGGTCTTGCCAGGCGCCAGCAGCAGCCAGGGGCGGGCCTGGTGGTATTGCACGTGCACGTCCTGCATGAAGGCGCCGACCCGGATCGCGCTCGAGCCCAAGAGGTTGGCCGCCTCGATCGGCACGTCGTAGGCGCTGAGCTGGCCGGCGTCGTAGGCATTGACCACCAGGGCGTCGAAGCCGAGCAGCCCGGCCAGGCGCTGGCGGTCAAGCGGCCAGCTGGAGTTGGCCAGCACCGCGGTGCCCAGCGCGCTGCGGTTGACCCGGGCGTAGGCCTGGCGCAGCCGTTCGCTGTCGCGCGCGAACGAGTCGGCGAAGGCCAGCAGGTAGTGGGCATAGCTGGTCGGCATCGCCTGCACGCCATTGGTGTAGGCCGGCACCAGGGTGTCGACATTGTTCGCCGCGCTCTCGAGCAGGCGCGCGCGCACCGCCATCACCGCGTCGCCGAAGGCCAGCAGCTCGCTGCGCAGCTGGGCCGCGCGCAGCGTCGCATGCATGTCCTGGCGGCTGCGGCCCGAATGGATCAGGCTTGCCTCGGCGCCGGCCTGCTCGGTGATGAGCGCTTCGATCTGCAGCACGTCGGCGGGACGCTTGCCACCCGGCCGGGCGCCCTGGCTGATCGAATGGGCCACGCCGCGCGCCACCTTGCCCGCCAGTGCGGGCGGCACGATGCCCTGTTCGACCGTCATTACGGTCGAGGCCATGTTGATGCGGCCGACCCAGTAGAAGAAGTCCTGCGGCGCGGCGGCGCCGGCCGCCAGTGGGAGGCAGGCGAGGCATGCGGCGATGGCGAGGCGGGTCAGTGGCAAAGTCATGGTGTCCTGGGGCGACGTGGGTGTGGCAGCGAATATACTGCCCACGCATAGCCTATGTAAAATATCCGGTTGCCCCAATCCTGATACTTTTTAAGTATGCGAATAATCGCATCCGCCCAGGGGCCCGGTGCGCTATCGTGGGAGCCTGAAAAACTACGGGAGGAGCCCCATGCGTATCGCCAGGACCTTGTTGACCGGCCTCGGAGGACTGCTTGCCGGTGGCGCCCTGCAGGCGGCCAGCCTGCAGGAAACGCCGCTTGGACAGGATGGCCATTACCGGCTGTCCTACTACAGCAACCAGCCGCTGGCCGCAGCGATGCCGGCCATCACCCGCGTGGTGATCGTCGTGCACGGGATCCTGCGCGATGCCGACCGCTCGCTCGCTTCCGCCGAGTCGGCGCTGGCCGGCAGCGGCGCGGATGGCGGCGCCGTGCTGCTGGTGGCGCCGCAGTTCTGGAACGAGGCCGATGCGAAGGCCGGCAAGGTGGCGCCAGCCACCCCGTACTGGCACAAGGCCGGCTGGAGCCTCGGCTACGATTCGGGCGACGGCCGCGCCCTGAGTTCGTTCACCGTGATCGACGACCTGGTGCGCAAGTTCGCCGACCCGGCGGCCTTCCCGGGAGTGCGGCGTATCGTGGTGGCGGGCCATTCCGCCGGCGCCCAGATGATCTCGCGCCACGCCGCCTTCAATACCGTCCACGACAGCCTGCGCAAGAACGTGTCGCTGCGCTACGTGGTGGCCAATGCCGGCACCTACATGTACTTCACCGGCGAGCGGACCGCGGACACCGGCGCCTGCCCGGGCTACGACGCCTACAAGTACGGCACGGCCAGCTTCCCGGACGGCTTCGGCTATCCGCACGGCCAGGCGCCGCTGGAGCGCTTCCGGCGCTTCGCGGCCCGCGACATCAGCTTCCTGCAGGGGACCGACGACACCCGGCCCGCCACCGCCGAGGGCGGCCCCGACGGCAGTTGCGCGGCGCTGCTGGGCGGCGCCACCCGGCTGGCACGGGGCGTGGAGCATGCGCGCCACCTGCGCGCGCTGGCGCGGCGCGAAGGCGCCAGCCTGCACAGCCAGTTCCACCGGGTGCAGGGCGTGGGCCACGACGAGGGACGCATGTGGGCTGCGGCCTGTGCGGCCGAACCCCTGTTCGGCGCGCCGAAGCGGGCCGGGGCGCCCGGCGCCGCCTGTGCGGCGCTGGACTAGGCCTGGCCCGGGCCGCCCGCGATGTGGGCCGCCTCGGCCAGGAAGTTGCGCAGCGTGGGCGCGTCATCGTGTTCGCGGTAGGCCAGCGTGAGCGGCGCCGTCAGGCTGCGGTCACGCTCGGCGATGCGGCAGTACACGACGTTGCGGGCATGGAAGCCGGTCATCGAGGCCGGCACCGCCGACACCCCGGCGCCCGCCGCTACCAGGCTAATGACGGTCAGCATGCGCTCGACTTCGACCGCCACGTGCGGGGTGAAGCCGGCGCGCCCGCACGCCGCCACCAGGCTGGCGTACATGCCCAGGCTGCCGCTATGCCGCAGCAGCACGAAGGACTGCTCGCGCAGCGCTTCCAGCGACAGGGTCGGCAGCTTGGCGGGCTTGCAGGGCGGCAGGCCGGGAAAGCCGGTGGGCACCACCAGCAGCAGTTCTTCTTCCGCCAGCACGTCGTAGCGGATCCCGTAGGGATGGCGCACCGGCTGGCGCAGGAAGCCGGCGTGCAGGTCGCCGCTCTCCAGCGCGCGCGTCAGTTCGCTCGCGTTTTCTTCCCTGAACTCCAGCATCACGGCCGGCCAGGCCGCGCGGTAGGCGCGCACGATCCTGGGCAGCAGGTCGTGCGCGGCCGCCGAGCTGGTGAACCCCAGCCGCAGCAGGCCTTGCGCGCCGCGCGCGGCCAGGCCGGCGCGCACCACCCCGGCGTCGACGCCGGCCAGGACCGCGCGCGCCTCGACCAGGAAGGCTTCTCCGCCCGCGGTCAGGGCCGCGCCTTTGGCATGGCGCAGGAATAGCGGAAAACCCAGTTCGGCCTCGAGCGCGCGGATCTGCTGGCTCAGGGGCGGCTGCTGCATGTGCAGGCGCTCGGCCGCGCGCGTGAAGTGGCCTTCCTCGGCGACGGCGATGAAATAGCGGAGATGTCTCAGTTCCATGGAAGGTCGATATCTATTAAGTATCGAATCATCATAATTGATATATTGTACATTGCCAGAACAAGCCTATACGATGTTTTCGGGCGCACACCACAGGTGGCGCGGCGGCGCGGTCCCGGCCCCGGAGACGAAAACTATAACGAGAAAAGGTAGGCTGACATGAAGAACCTCGAACGCAGGCACATTGCAGTTGGCGCGGCGCTGTTGTGCGCCTCGATCGCCCATGCCCAGGATGCCGCGGGCACGGCCAAGGCCGACCCGGCCAACATCGTCACGGTGGTGGGCACCAGCATCAAGGGCGCCAAGATCACCACCGCGCTGCCGGTGACCCTGATCACCGCCGACGAAATCGCCGCCACCGGCGCGGTGGACGGCGACGAGCTGCTGCGCCAGATCCCGCAGGTGGGCGACGTGTTCTTCAACCCGACCAACCAGGCCCAGACCAGCAACACCGCGCGCGGCGACGTCAGCTCGGTCGACCTGCGCAACGCCGGCCTGGGCGACACCCTCATGCTGCTCAATGGCCGCCGCCTGGTGACCCATCCGACCAGCAACGGCAACAATACCGTGCCCCTGATCAGCTACAACTCGAGCGCGATCCCCGCTTCTGGCATGCAGAGCGTGGAAGTGCTGATGGAAGGCGCCGGCGCGATCTACGGCTCGGACGCGGTGGCCGGCGTGATCAACACCGTCATGAAGACCAACTTCAACGGCGTCACGCTGTCGACCCAGTACGGCCATGCCGAGAGCACCAACCGGCGCGAGAACAACACCAATGTCTTCGCGGGCAAGAACTTCAGCGAAGGCCGCGGCAACATCTCGGTGGCCGCCAGCGTGCTCAATCGCTCGCGCCAGAACCCGAGCGACATGCCGTTCACGGCCAACCAGGACAAGCGCCCGCTGTTCGCCGGCACCGACTGGGCCACCAGCGGCGCGCCGGATGGCCGCGGCGGCCAGAGCTCGTGGATCAACGGCTCGGTGTACAGCGGCACCGCGGCGATACGCAGCCCGATCCGCCAGGGGACGACCAACCTGACCACCACCGCGGGCGCCTTCCACATCCAGCCCAATACCATCGCCGGCTGCGCCACCCAGCTGGGCAACGGCCTGTGCCTGGGCACCGGCAGCAACCCGCAGGGCGGCAACCAGGCCGCCAACATCCTCCGCTACAACAACGCGGCCAACGACTACATCACGGTGGCGCCCGAAGTGCACCGCCAGAACCTGTACGTCAACGGCCACTACGACCTGGACGACAACACCACCGTGTACGGCGAGGCCAGCGTCTACCACGCCCAGGCGCACACGCTGACCACCCAGCCGACTTCGCTGGTGGCGGTGGGCGTACCGGCGTCGAATTACTACAACCCGTTCGGGCCGGTGACGTTTGCGGACGGCTCGGCCAACCCGAACCGGCTGCCGAACCTGGTCAACGTGCCGGCCTCCGGCCTGCCGCTGGTGTTTTCCAACTACCGCTTCAACGACTACGGTCCCAACCATGTCGACGTGGAGAACTACCAGTACCGCTACCTGGTCGGGGTGAAGGGGCGCCGGGCCGGTTTCGACGTCGATTCGGCGCTGCTGTATTCGTTCGCCACCGCGCGCGACATCTCCGACGGCGTCGATTCGAACGCCCTCTACAAGCAGCTGGCGCTGTCCACCCCGGACGCCTACAACCCCTTCAACGGCAGCTGCCTGGACGGCGCGGGCGGCGGCGACTGCCGCCCGAGTTCGCAGGCGGCGATCGACGCCACGAAAATCCGGGTCACGCGCTTCGACCGCACCTCGCTGCTGATGGCCGACCTCAAGCTCTCGCGCGGCGACCTGTTCGCGCTGCCCGGCGGCGACGTCGGCATGGCCTTCGGCGTGGAAGTGCGGCGTGAAACCCAGGAAGACCAGCGCGATCCCCACGTCAACGGCTCGATGCCCTTCTTCGACGCCGTGACCGGCATCACCCAGCCATCGAGCGCCACCGGCGTCAACGTGACCCCGTCCTCGAAGGGCGCGCGCGTGGTCGGCGGCGCCTTCATGGAATTCGCCGTTCCCGCGATCGCCCCGCGCATGCAGGTGCCGCTGGTGCGCTCGCTGAACTTCCAGGTGGCCGGCCGCTACGAGCACTACAGCGACTTCGGCAGCGTGGCCAAGCCCAAGGTCGCCATGGCCTGGGACCTGGTCGAGAGCGTGCGCGTGCGCGCCTCGTTCTCGCGCGGCTTCAAGGCGCCCAACCTGGAAACCACGGCCGACTACACCTATGGCCGCGCCAGCTCGGTCACCGACTACACCAAGTGCGAGGCCGACATCCGCGCCGGCCGCCTGGTCAACTTCAGCAACTGCGGGCGCGGCGTCGGCGTGCGCTACTTCATCTCGGGCAATCCGCAACTCGGGCCCGAGACCTCGAACACCTCGAATATCGGCATCGTGCTGCAGGCTGCCTTCCTGCCGCAGTCGATGGGCCGCCTGACCGCCACCCTGGACCGCTGGCGCATCGAGCAGGCCGGCATCGTCGGCACCCTGGGCCTGTCCAATGTCACCGCCGCCGACTACCTGTCGCGCGTGAGCGGCGGCAGCGGCGATCCGCGCGTGATCCGCGCCGAGCCCAATGTCGACGATATCGCCGCCTTCGCCGGCACCGGCTTGAGCCCGGTCGGCAACATCACCGACATCCGCGACACCTTCCTGAACCTGCAGCCGCAGACCATCAGCGGCTACGACATGAACCTCAGCTGGCGCAAGCGCACTGCCAGCTTCGGCAGCTTCGACGCCAACCTGAACGTGGCCTACCTGGACGAGTACCTCAGGTCGCCCCTGACCGGCATCGCCGACCTGCTGGCCGCGCGCGCCGCCGGCACCCTGAATGCCGCACTGCCGCTCAACGACCTGGAGACCAACCAGGTGGGGGTGTATGGCAAGCCGGAAGTCAAGGTCTCGGGCAACGTGACCTGGAAGCTGCGCGGCTGGCAAGTGGGGGTGTCGATGAACCACATCGGGTCGGTGATGGAAACCGGCTTCCTGACCAACGACGGCCGTCCCTGGAAGCTGGAGAAGCAGACCCTGTGGAACGGCTACGTGCAGTACCGCATGCAAGGCGGGGGGCTGCTCGACAACAGCACGATCAAGGTCGGCGCGCGCAACCTGTTCGACAAGCTGCCGCCGCTGTCCTCGGGCGGCTACAACGGCGGGATGTACGCACCCTATGGCCGCTACGTCTACATCAACCTGAGCAAGAGCCTGTAAATGCTGGCGCATTTGTCGATCGTGGCTGGCCTGCTGCTGTCCAGCGGGGCGGTGCTGGCCGCCGCTGCGGCGCCGGCGCAGGTGCGCGCCTGCCCGGCCGAACTGCCCGCCGGCACGCGCTGCCATGCCGGCCAGGATGCGCACGGGGCCTACACCTGGACCGCGATCCCGGCCGCCTGGAACGGCATCCTGGTGGTGCACAGCCACGGCGGGCCGCGCCTGGGCGCGCCGCGCCCGGACGACGAGGTGGACGACCTGCGCCGCTTTGCCGTGGTGGTGGCCGAGGGCTATGCCTGGACCGCGAGCACCTACCGGCGCGGCGGCTTCGGCGTGCAGGCGGCGGCCGAGGATACCGAGCGTGCGCGCGCCGCCTTCTGGGCCAGCTTCGGCCGCCCACGCCTGACCTTCCTGCACGGGCAGTCGTGGGGAGCGGCGGTGGCGCTGAAGGCGGCGCGCCTGGCGGCCCCGGGCGCCTACGACGGCGTGCTGCTCACCAGCGGCATCGTGGTCGGCGCGGCCGAGGCCTACGAGTTCCGGGCCCACCTGCGCAGCGTCTACCAGTACTACTGCGCCAACCTGCCGGCGCCCGGCGAAGCGCCGTATCCGCCCTGGCAGGGACTGGGTGCGGCGGGCCTGGATGCGGGCGCTGTGGCGCAGCGGGTCGGCGAATGCACCGGTGTCGGCCTGGAGCCCGGCCAGCGCTCGCCGCGCCAGCGCCGCGCACTGGCCAACATCCTGGGCGTGACGGGCCTGAGCGAGCAGTCGCTGCCCGGCCACATGACCTGGTCGACCCAGAGCCTGCGCGCGCTGACCATGGATTACCTGGAGGGCGCCAGCCCGTTCGGCAATATCGGCGTGCGCTACCGCGGCTCGGATGACGATGCGGCGCTGAACCGTGGCGTGCAGCGCTACGCGGCCGCACTGAGGGCGGTGGCGGCGCTGGAAGCCGACAGCGGCGTCTCCGGCGCCCTGGCGGCGCCGACCCTGAGCATGCACGCGATCGACGACCCGGTGGTGTTCGTGGAAGGCGACAGCAGCCTGCGCGAGCGGGTGGACGCCGCGGGCAAGGGCCAGCTGCTGGTGCAAACCTACACCCGCGAAGCCCTGCACACCCGCCTGGCCACGCCGCAGTACGCCGCGCTGCTGCAGGCGCTGCGCGCCTGGGTCGAGCAGGGCCTGCGGCCGACTCCTGCCGGGGTGGCGGCCAGCTGCCCGGCGTTCGAGGCGCGCTACGGCGAGCAGTGCGCATTCCAGCCAGATTATGTGCCGCACGCGCTGTCCACGCGCGGCGCCAACTGGCGTGCGGAGGGCGGCGCGCCATGAGGGCGGCCTGCGCCTGGCTGCTGGCCTGCCTGTGCGCGCTGGCCGATGGCCATGCGGCGCCGCTGGTGCGCACCGCGCAGGGCGTGGTGCAGGGCAGGGTGGACCAGGGCGTCGAGCGCTTCACGGGCCTGCCCTACGCGGTGGCGCCGGCGCGCTGGTCGGCCCCTGGGCCGGCCCCCGCCTGGCGCGGCGTGCGCGCGCCGCTCGCGCAGTCGCCGCGCTGCCCGCAAAGCGCCGCCGGCCTGGCCGATGGCCGCGAAAGCGAAGACTGCCTCTACCTGGACCTGGTGCGCCCGGCAGCGCAAGCGCCCAGGGCGCGCGCGGTCTACGTCTATGTGCACGGCGGCGGGGCGACCCAGGGCGGGGCCGCCGACCATGACGGCGGCGCGCTGGCCGCCGAGGCCGATATCATCGTCGTGAGCATCAACTACCGGCTCGGCGCGCTCGGCTTCCTCAACAGCGCGCTGCTGGAGGGGGAGGGCGGCAACTACGCGCTGCAGGACGTCGCCGCCGCGCTGCGCTGGGTGCATGCCTCGATCGGCGCCTTCGGCGGCGACCCGGCCCGCATCACGCTTGGCGGCGAGTCGGCCGGCGCCACCGTGCTGTGCCCGCTGCTGGGCGATCCCGCCATCGCCGCCATGCTGCGCGCGGCCATCGTGTCGAGCGACGACTGCCTGCGCGACACCGATACCGTGGAGACGGCGCGCGCCCGCGCGGCCGACTATGTGCAGCGGCTCGGATGCCGCGACGCGGCCTGCCTGCGCGGCCTGCCGGCCGCCGCCCTGGTCGGCGGCTTGTTTGCGGCGCCCACGGTGGGTAGGCAGCAGCCGATCCGCGTGCCGCTGCTGCTGGGCGCCAACCGCGACGAGGGACGCATCGCCGCGCGCGAATTCTTCGGCTTCGGGCTCGACCAGTACCTGGCCTGGCTCGAGCGCCTGGTGGGCCCCGCGCATGCGGCCCGGGTCGAGCGCGCCTACCGCCACGAGGGCCAGGGCAGCGGCGCGCGCTTCGAGCATGCCTACAAGGCCAGCGCCGTGATCACCGACAGCGGCATGCGCGGCTTCGGCGGCTGTTCGCTGCTGCGGCTGGCGCGCGCGGCGCGCGTCCCGGTTTACCTGTACCAGTTCGAGGACGGCGGCGCGGCCTCCGGCGCCGATGGCGGCTTCGATGTCGGCGCCGCCCATGCGGCCGAGCTGCCCTACCTGTGGCCGGCGGGGCCCTTCGCCGGCGCGGCCGCGCAACTGGCGCCGCCGCAGCAGGCCCTGGCGCGCCGCATGCGCGCCGACTGGGGCCGCTTCGTGCGCGCCGGCCGGCCCGGCTGGGCGGCGGTGCAGGAGGGCGCCGCCTATTTGGCCTACCTGCCAGGCAGCGTGGGCCTGCGGCCGCTTGCCGCCTACCGCAAGGCGCACCGCTGCGCGCTGTGGGACAGCATCCCGGCCATCATGGCGCGCGGCGAAGCGCGGCCGTGAGCGGGCCCACTCGCGTGGCCGGACTATCTTCGCGGGGCATGTTCGGATATTGTTGTTGCGAGGCAAGCGACAATATCCATGAAAAAAATACTGACTAATCCCGCCACGCACCTGCTGCTGGCGATCGCGCTGGGACTGTGTGCCGGGATGGCGTGGCCGGAGCAGGCGCGCCAGCTGCGTCCGGTCGGCGAAAGCTTCATCACGGTCCTGCGCTGGCTGATGCTGCCGGTAATGTGCTGCGCGGTGGCGCATGGCGTGGCCTCCTTGCGCCACCTGGTGAACCCGGGCATGGCCAGCGCCAAGGCCCTGCTGTGTTTCACCATGGTGTCGGCGCTGGCCCTGCTCACCGGGATGGCGGTGGCGATTGTGCTGCGGCCGGGCGAGGGGCTGGTGCTGGCCGCCGGCGCGCCGGTGGCGCCGAACCCGCTGGTGGTGGGCGCGGGCGCTTTCATGCTGTGGCTGCTCGCCGCTTCGCTGGCGGCCGGCACCGCGCTCGCGCTCGCGGGCCACGCGGGCCAGCGCCTGGCGGACGGCATCGGGTCGATCGCCACCGCCGGCTTCGCCCTGGCGCGCCACATCGTCCGGATCGCGCCCCTGATCGCCTTTGCCGGCGTGGCAAGTACCGTGGGGCGGCATGGCATCGAAGGCCTGGCGCGCGCGATGGACCTGTTGCTCGGCATTTATCTCGGCACCGCGCTGTTCATGGCGCTGGTACTGGGCGCGCTGGCGCGCCTGACCGGCTTCAGCCTGTGGCGCTTCATGCGCGCCATCGCCGATGCGCTGCTGCTGGCGGTAGGCACGGCCTCGTCGCTGGCGGCGATGCCGCGCCTGGTCGACAAGCTGGTGGAGGCCGGCTGCGCGCCGGAGGCGGTGCGGGTACTGGTGCCGGCCGGGTATGCCTTCAACCTGGGCGGCAGCGCTGTCTACCTCGGCGTCGCGCTGCCCTTCCTGGCGCAGGTCGCCCACATCCCGCTGGGCGCGGCCGACTACGCGGCCATGTTCGCCATCGGCCTGCTGTGCTCCCGAACCGCCTCGCCCATGAACGGATCGGCCTTCATGACCGTGACCTCGGCCGTGGCGATGCTGCCGGCGATGCCGGCCGAGGGCATGGTGCTGCTGTTCAGTGTGGAGCGGCTGATGAAGTGCAGGCCGGTGGGCAACCTGGTCAGCGTGGGGGTGTCGTGCATGGCGATCGCCGCCTGGACCGGAAAGCTGGACCGCAGTCGGCTGGAGCGCGGGCTGGGCCGCTGAGGAAGTGATATGGTCGGGGTGAGAGGATTCGAACCTCCGGCCTCTACGTCCCGAACGTAGCGCTCTACCGGGCTAAGCTACACCCCGACGATTCGAGGCGCGAGATGCCAGCGCCTCGGGATGGAATAACTATAATTTTACTCAGTGGTTCCTGTCAACAGCGAAACCGCAGAGCTGGAGCAGGCTGGTTTTGTACACGCTGTCGGGCAGGTCGGCGATGGCGTCGGCGGCGCGGCGGGCGGCCTGGTTGGCCTGCTGGCGGGTGTAGTCGAGGGCGCCGCTCGAGGTGACGGCCGCCAGCACCGCGTCGAATTGTTCTTCGTCGCCATGCTCGATGCAGTTGCGCACCAGCTCGCGCTGTGCTTGCGTGCCGTTTTCCATCAGCCAGATCAGCGGCAGGGTGGGTTTGCCTTCGCGCAGGTCGTCGCCCAGGTTCTTGCCGATCTCGGCGGCGTCGCCGGCGTAGTCCAGCACGTCGTCGATCAGCTGGAAGGCGGTGCCCAGCGAGCGGCCGTATTCGCCGGCCGCGGCGATCTGCGCATCGTTGGCGCCGGCGATCAGCGCGCCCAGCTCGGCCGCGGCTTCGAACAGCTTGGCGGTCTTGGACTGGATCACGGCGAGGTAGTTCTCGTGCGTGACGTCCGGGTCGTGCATGTTCAGCAATTGCAGCACTTCGCCTTCGGAGATCACGTTGGTGGCGTCGGACAGGATGCGCATCACGCGCATGTTGTCGAGGCTGACCATCATCTGGAACGAGCGCGAGTACAGGAAGTCGCCCACCAGCACCGAAGCGGCATTGCCGAACAGGGCGTTGGCGGTCTGGCGGCCGCGGCGCATCGACGATTCGTCGACGACGTCGTCGTGCAGCAGGGTGGCGGTGTGGATGAATTCGACAACCGCCGCCAGCTCGTGGTGGGCGGTGCCGCGGTAGCCGTAGGCGTTGGCCAGCAGCAGGACCAGCACCGGACGGATCCGCTTGCCACCTGCACTGATGATGTACTCGGCGATCTGGTTAACCAGGCTCACTTCCGAGTGCAGTCGCTGCCGGATCACCGTGTTCACGGAATCCATGTCGGTGGCGATCGATTGGGCGATGGTGTTCTGTGCGTGTTGGGTGGCGGCTGACAAGGCGAACTCTGCAATAAACAGTGAGTATTTGGTTAAGTGGTGATTATACGACATGCAGGGTGAGGCGTCCGACTGTTGACTCGTGCGTCGGTTAGGGACGGCAGGGGCGTACCGGCACTGATGTTGGCATTCCGCCAAGAACACAACACCAGCTGAAGATAAACGTCAAGGGCTTTTGACGCGCTGCAGCGACTTATGTATAATCCCCTGTTCCCCGGCTTCTAAACAGTCCAGCGTCTCGACGCCGGCGGGATTTCTTTAAACATTTGATGAGGTTTCAATCATGTACGCGGTCATAAAAACCGGTGGCAAGCAGTATAAAGTTGTCGCTGGTGAAAAACTCAAAGTAGAACAGATACCTGCTGACATTGGTTCCGAACTCACGATCGATCAGGTCCTCGCCCTCGGCGCGGGCGATAGCATTAAGTTTGGTGCTCCACTGGTCGAAGGTGCAACGGTTCTTGTGAAAGTGGTTTCCCACGGTCGTCACGACAAAGTGCGTATCTTCAAGATGCGTCGTCGTAAGCACTACCAGAAGCGTCAGGGCCACCGCCAGAACTTCACCGAAATCCAAGTGGTGTCGATCAACGGCTAATCGCCGACCTGGTCCATCAGTCAGTCATCAAGGAGTAAATAAATGGCACACAAAAAAGGCGGCGGTACTACCCGCAACGGCCGTGACTCAGAAAGCAAGCGCCTCGGCGTGAAAGTCTACGGCGGCCAGGCGATCAACGCCGGCGGCATCATCATTCGTCAGCGCGGCACCCCAGTGCGCGCCGGCACCAACGTCGGCACCGGCAAGGATCACACCCTGTTCGCGCTGGTCGATGGTACCGTCAAGTTCGTCAAGCAAGGCGTGGGCTCGAAGCAGTTCGTGACCGTCGTTGCCAGCGAAGCAGTCGCAGCCTAAATCATTTAGGTCACGCATCGCGCCGCGCAAGCGGCGCTCTTTGTAAGGCGCAAGCCTTCCATCGAAAGGCTCTGCCCACGGTAGGGCCTTTTTAGTTTTTAAGCGGTTACCATCATGAAGTTTATCGACGAAGCAAGAATTGAAGTCATCGCCGGCGACGGCGGCAACGGGTGCGCCTCGTTCCTGCGCGAGAAGTTCCGCCCGTTCGGCGGCCCGGACGGCGGTGACGGCGGTAAGGGCGGCTCGATCTACGTGGTGGCCGACCGCAATATCAACACCCTGGTGGACTTCCGCTATTCGAAGACCCACCACGGCAAGGACGGCGAACCAGGCCGCGGCTCCGATTGCTACGGCAAGGGCGCCGAAGACGTCTACCTGCGCATGCCGGTGGGCACCCTGATCATCGACGACGTCAACGGCGAGATCGTCGCCGACCTGACCGAACACGGCCAGAGCGAACTGCTGGCCAAGGGCGGCGAGGGCGGCTGGGGCAATATCCACTTCAAGACCTCGACCAACCGCGCACCGCGCCAGAAGACCGAGGGCAAGGAAGGCGAGCGCCGCACCCTGCGCCTGGAACTGAAAGTGCTGGCCGACGTCGGCCTGCTGGGCATGCCCAATGCCGGCAAGTCCACCTTCATTACCGCGGTGTCGAACGCCAAGCCGAAGATCGCCGACTACCCGTTCACGACCCTGCACCCGAACCTGGGCGTGGTGCGCGTGTCGCACGAGCGCAGCTTCGTGATCGCCGACATCCCGGGCCTGATCGAAGGCGCGTCCGAAGGCCTGGGCCTGGGCCACCAGTTCCTGCGCCACCTGGCCCGTACCGGCCTGCTGCTGCACATCGTCGACCTGTCCTCGTTCGAGACCGATGTCGATCCGGTCAAGGAAGCCAAGGCGCTGGTCAAGGAGCTGGAAAAGTACGACGAAGAGCTGCTGAACAAGCCGCGCTGGATCGTGCTCAACAAGCTCGACGTGCTGGACGAGGCCGAGCGCAAGAAGCGCGTGAAAGACTTCGTCAAGCGCATGGCCTGGAAAGGGCCGGTGTTCGAGATCTCGGCACTGAACCGCGAAGGCTGCCAGGAACTGATCAACGCGATCTACCTGCACCTGGAAGAGAAGCGCCACAGCGCGCAGCGCGCCGAAGAAACCTCGATGACCGAGGAAGCGCGCGGCATCTCTTCCATCGATCCGGAAGACCCGCGCTTCAAGATTCTTGAAGACTGAGTTGGCCGCAGGAGTGTCCAACACCGGCCGCGGCCGGCTGCGTAGCCAGCTCCTGCAACTGGTCGCCACCGCCAGCTCGCTGGCGGCCCTGGTGGCCGTGCTCGATCCCGACCGCATCGCGTCGGCGATGGGCATTTTTCTGGTTGGCGTGAACGGCTATAGCCAGTTCTACGCCATCTACGTCGGAGTGCGCCTCGCTACCGCGATGCTGGCGCTGCTGGCAGCCAGGCAGGGCGACCAGCCCATCCTCGGCGACCTTACCGCATTGTTCCTCCTGGCCCAGCCGGCCGGGCGCCTGGTCGCGGCATTCGCGATCGGTTTGCCGAAGGGGGTATTATTAGCTGTCTGCGCGGTCGAACTGGTGGCGGGAATGTCCCTGCTGGCTTTGCGGCCGCGAGGAAAATTCCTGTCGCCATGAACCCAACGCTCCAGCAAGCCTCCCGCATCATCGTCAAGGTCGGTTCCTCGCTCGTCACCAATGACGGCAGGGGCCTGGACCACACCGCCATCGCCCGCTGGGCCGCGCAAATTTCCGCGCTGCGCAGCCTGGGCAAGGAAGTCGTGCTGGTGTCTTCGGGCGCGATCGCCGAAGGCATGTTGCGCCTGGGTTTCGCGGCGCGCCCCACCGACATCCACGAACTGCAGGCCTGCGCCGCCGTCGGCCAGATGGGCCTGGCGCAGATCTACGAGACCAGTTTTCGCACCCACGACGTGAAGACCGCCCAGGTGCTGCTGACCCACGCCGACCTGGCCGACCGCGAGCGCTACCTGAACGCGCGCTCCACCCTCACCACCCTGCTGCGCCTGGGCGTGGTCCCGATCATCAACGAGAACGACACCGTGGTCACCGACGAAATCAAGTTCGGCGACAACGACACCCTCGGCGCGCTGGTGGCCAACCTGATCGAGGCCGATGCGCTGGTGATCCTGACCGACCAGCGCGGCCTGTTCTCCGCCGACCCGCGCAAGGACCCAGCGGCGCACCTGATCCAGCAAGCCCAGGCCGGCGACCCGGCACTGGAAGCGATGGCCGGCGGCGCGGGCTCGAGCCTGGGGCGCGGCGGCATGCTGACCAAGGTGCTGGCGGCGCGCCGCGCGGCCCGCTCGGGCGCCCACACCATCATCGCCTGGGGCCGCGAAGACGACGTGCTCACGCGCCTGGCCGCGGGCGAGGCGATCGGCACCCAGCTCACCGCGCCCACCGGCCGCCTCACCGCGCGCCGCCAGTGGATGATCGACCACCTGCACACCACCGGCGAAGTCGTGATCGACGCCGGCGCCGCGCAAAAGCTCACGCGCGAGGGCAAATCGCTGCTGCCGATCGGCGTCATCGCCGTGCGCGGCGAGTTCGGGCGCGGGCAGGTGATCACCTGCATCGACGAAGCGGGCCAGCCACTGGCGCGCGGGCTCACCAACTACACCAGCAGCGAAGTGCGGCGCATCATGCGCCATTCGTCGGTCGAGATCGAACGCATCCTCGGTTACGTCGAGGGGCCGGAACTGGTCCACCGCGACAATATGGTCATCCTGTAAGTCTGCTGTAAGAGTGGCGCACCCGGCGGGTGCGCTCGTTGCTGTTGAGCTACACAAACGGGATGAATCGCTCTTGTGTTAGCTCAAATTTTTGCCGATTGGTTACAAGAATCGTAGACTGATGGTGGATTGTGCACAGCAGCAACCCTGCGCGTGCACGCCATTCTTTCCGCTCTTGTGAGACCAGCCATGAAACTCAGCCGTAAGCTACCCCTTGGATTTGCCGCCGTCACCCTGGTCGTCGCCTGTGCCGGCTTCTTTGGCATGAGCCAGATGAACCATGCGGTCGACACCTACAACGTCGCCCTGGTCGAGGCCGGCCACGCGCAGCAGGTGGAAGCCCTGCTGTCGCGCTTCCGCCTGCAAACCCAGGAATGGAAAAACACCCTGTTGCGCGGCAAGGACGAGGAACAGCGCACCAGGTACTGGAACGCCTTCCAGAAGAGCGAGGCGGAAGTCGCGAAGGAAGTCGCGGACCTGGTCGCCGTCCTGCCTGCCGGGGAAACCCGTGAGCTGCTGGGCCAGTTCGGCCAGGCGCACGCGAAGATGGGTGAAGGCTACCGGCGCGGCTTCGGCGAGTTCACCGCCGCCGGCTTCGACCCGGCCGCCGGCGACACCGCCGTCAAGGGCCTGGACCGGGCGCCGGCCGAGTTGCTGGACAAGGCGGAGGATGCGATGAGCCGGGAAGCCAAGGGCACCGTCGCCGATGCCGAGGTGGTCGGCAAGCGCGCCACGCTGCTCAGCACCACCCTGATGCTGCTGGGCGCGGTCGTGGCCGTGGTGGCCGGCGTGCTGGTGTCGCGCTCGATCACGCGTCCGCTCGAAGACGCCGTGCAGGCCGCGCAGAGCGTGGCGGCGGGCGACCTGCGCACCACCATCGATGTGCGCTCGAACGACGAGACCGGCCAGCTGCTGCAGGCCCTGAAGGACATGACCGGCAGCCTGCAGAACATCGTGGCGCAGGTGCGCGGCGGCGCCGAGACCATCGCCGTGGCGTCGGACGAAATCGCACGCGGCAACCTGGACCTGTCGAGCCGCACCGAGCAGCAGGCCGGCGCGATCGAGGAAACCGCGTCGTCGATGGAAGAAATCACCGCGACCGTGCAGCAGAACGCCGAGAGCGCACGCCAGGCCAACCAGCTGGCCATCTCGGCCTGCGACGTGGCGGCCAAGGGCGGTCACATGGTCGAGCAGGTGGTCGGCACCATGGCCTCGATCACCGAGTCTTCGCGCAAGATCGTCGACATCATCAGTGTCATCGACAGCATCGCGTTCCAGACCAACATCCTGGCATTGAACGCCGCGGTGGAAGCGGCGCGCGCGGGCGAGCAGGGCCGCGGCTTTGCCGTGGTGGCGAGCGAAGTGCGCAACCTGGCGCAGCGTTCCGCCACCGCCGCCAAGGAGATCAAGGAACTGATCAATGACTCGGTGCTGCGGGTCGACGCCGGCAACCGCCTGGTGGGCGAAACCGGCGCCACGATGGGCGAGATCGTTACCAGCGTGCGCCGCGTGATGGACATCATCGGCGAGATCAGCACCGCCAGCGCGGAGCAGGGCGCCGGCATCGCCCAGGTCAACATGGCGGTGAGCGAGATGGACAGCGTCACCCAGCAGAATGCGGCGCTGGTGGAGGAAGCGGCGGCGGCTGCGCAATCGCTGCGCGACCAGACGCAGGCGCTCAACGACGTGGTGGCTGTGTTCAAGCTGGAAGACGCGCGCGAGGCGCGCAAGGCGATTCCGGCGCGTGCGCCGGCGAGGTTGACTGCGTAGGGTGGTCGGCTTCGCCGACCGCGCGTCCGGCTCCGGCATGCGTGGCTACTGCGCATCGGGGAATTGAACGCGCGGTCGGCAGAGCCGACCACCCTACGCACAATAGAAAACGCACCGCGTCCCGGTGCGTTTTTTTGCGCCCTTACCCCAGCTCGGCCACTTGGACGGCCGCCTGCACCGCGGGGTCCAGCACGCCGGCGGGCGCCGGCGTCTTCTCGCGGTACTCGCACAGGTCGCTAATGAGGCAGTTCCAGCACTTGGGTTTGCGCGCCACGCAGGTGTAGCGGCCGTGCAGGATCAGCCAGTGGTGGGCATCGACCAGGAACTCCTTCGGCACGAACTTGAGCAGCTTCTGCTCGACGATGTCGACGTTCTTGCCCGGCGCGATATTGGTGCGGTTCGATACCCGGAAGATGTGGGTGTCGACCGCCATCGCCGCCTCCCCGAAAGCGGTGTTGAGGACCACGTTGGCGGTCTTGCGGCCCACCCCCGGCAGGGCTTCGAGCGCCTCGCGCGCACGCGGCACCTCGCCCCCATGCTGCTCCACCAGGATCTGGCAGGTGGCGATCACGTTCTTGGCCTTGTTGTTGTACAGGCCGATGGTCGAGATATAGGTCTTGAGTTCGTCCACGCCCATGTCGAGGATGGCTTGCGGCGTATTGGCCACCGGGTAGAGCCGGCGCGTGGCCTTGTTCACGCCGACGTCGGTCGACTGCGCCGACAGCAGTACCGCGATCAGCAATTCGAACGGCGTGCTGAATTCGAGTTCGGTGGTCGGGTGCGGGTTGGCGGCGCGAAAGCGCGTGAAGATCTCGAGGCGTTTGGCGGGATTCATGGGCTTACTGTTTGTCTGGCGGATTGCCTGCGGCCTTCTGGCGCGCGCGTTCGATGGCCGCTGCGATGATGGCGCGCTTGCGCTCCTTCTCGGCCAGCTCTTCCGGCGTGTTGGTCGGCTCGAGCGTCACTTCGCGCATCTTCTCCAGCGCCTTGGCGGCCAGGCGCGCGTCGTTCTCTTCGCGCTCGCGGCGCAGGCGCTCGCTGCGGAAGTCGTGGCGCGCGCGCGCCGCGTCGGCCGCTTCCTGCGACCACGCGTCCCAGCCGGTCTCGTTCGTCACTGGCAGCATCGAGATGCAGTCGACCGGGCAGGGCGCCACGCACAGGTCGCAGCCGGTGCACAGGGTGGGCAGGATCGTGTGCATCTGCTTGGCCGCACCCAGGATGGCGTCGACCGGGCAGGCCTGGATGCACAGCGTGCAGCCGATGCACAGGGCTTCGTCGATGAAGGCAACCGGGCGCGGGCGCTCGATGCCATTGGCCGGGTTGATCGGGATGACCGGGCGCCCGGTGACCGAGGACAGCCGGCGCACGCCTTCGATGCCGCCCGGCGGGCACTGGTTGATCTCGGCTTCGCCGCTGGCGATCGCTTCCGCATACGGACGGCATGCGGGATAGCCGCACTTCGTGCATTGCGTCTGCGGCAGCAGGTCTTCGATCTGGTCGGCGAGGGTCTTGGTCACGGCGCGCGGGTGCGGTAAAAGCCGACATTATCCGCCAAAACGCGGAGGCGGTGCCGCAATGTGCGTGGGTGAGCGAACAGACCGGGCGAGGCGTGCATGGTGTACTGGCTCATCGACGCCCAACCCAGGAGCTCACATGAACAAATACTTTGTCCCGGCCCTCGTCGCCGCGGTGCTGGCCGGTGGCGCCGCGGCACAGGTGCAGCAGCGCGGCGAACAGGAAGCCCGCGCCGTCCAGGCCAAGCAGGTCGCCAAGGCCGGCCGCTACCGCAGCGTGGAAGCCAGCGGCCAGCTCAAGCGCGGCGAGCAGCTGCCGCCAAGGTACCGCACGCATCACTATGTCGTGGAAAACTGGCAGGCGCACCGCCTGAGCGAACCGCCGCGCGGGCACCAGTGGGTGCAGGCGGGGAGCGATTATGCGCTGGTGGCGATTGCGACGGGGGTGGTGACGGAGGTATTGGTGGGGCAGTGATCGTGCGCTGTTGGTACACATGGGAACTTGGGTTCCGGCCTGCGCCGGAACGACGTGCTGAGAGTACCGACTGCGGATGAACCGTCGTCCCGGCGCAGGCCGGACCTAAGTTCGTCGCGTATCGACAGCCCAAACAAAAGACGCCAGAGCAAGCCCTGGCGTTTTTCACATCACCTCACATCATTCAAGCATGCGCCCGAATGAACTCGCCGATCTTCGGGCAGATGATCTCGCGCCAGCGGCGCCCCGAGAAGATCCCGTAGTGCCCGCATTTCGGCGCAACGAAGTCCAGGTGCATGTCAGCGGGAATGCCGCTGCACAGGTCGTGCGCCGCGCGGGTCTGGCCGGCGCCGGAGATGTCGTCGAGCTCGCCTTCGACGGTGAACAGGGCCACCGTCTTGATGTCTTGCGGGCGCACCAGCTTGCCGCCGACTTCCCAGGTGCCCTTGGGCAGGCGGTGTTCCTGGAACACGGTCTTGATGGTGTCGAGGTAGTACTCGGCCGGCATGTCGAGCACGGCGTTGTATTCATCGTAGAACTGGCGGTGCGCTTCGGCCGAATCGTCGTCGCCCTGCACCAGGTGCGAGTAGAACTCGCGGTGGCTTTGGGCGTGGCGGCCCGGGTTCATGGCGATGAAGCCGGCGTGCTGCAGGAAGCCGGGATACACCTTGCGCCCGAAGCCCGGGTAGTTGCCCGGCACCGAGTAGATCACGGTGTTCTCGAACCACGAGAACGGCTTCTCCACCGCCAGGTCGTTCACGGCGGTGGGCGACTTGCGCGGGTCGATCGGTCCGCCCATCATGGTCATGGTCTTCGGCAGCTTCGGGTCGTTGGCCGAGGCCATCAGCGAGATCGCGGCCAGCACCGGCACGGTCGGCTGGCACACCGAGATCACGTGCACGTCCGGGCCCAGGTGGCGGATGAAGTCCTGGACGTAGAAAATGTAGTCGTCGAGGTGGAAAGCGCCGTCTTTCAGCGGCACCATGCGCGCATCGGTCCAGTCGGTGATGAAGACGTCGTGTTCGACCAGCAGGGCGCGCACGGTGTCGCGCAGCAGGGTGGCGTGGTGGCCGGACAGCGGCGCCACGACCAGCACGGTCGGCTGCTTGAGTTCGGCGATGGCCTGCTCGGTCAGGTCTTTCTTGAAATGCAGGAGCTTGCAGAACGGTTTTTCGACCGCGGTCTGTTCATTGATGCCGACCTCGGCATCGTTGATGCGCACGGTCTTGATGCCGAAGGCCGGCTTTTCGTAATCCTTGCCCAGGCGGTACATCAGTTCGTAGCCTGCGGCGATACGCTGGGAAAATGGGGTGTGCGCGAACGGGGAAACCGGGTTCGAGAACAGCTTGGAAGACGCATCGGCCCACTGCATCAGTGGGGTCAGGAAGGAGCGTTGCATCTCGTGCAGTTGGTAAAGCATAAATTTTTCCTTCGGGTAGACTAGGCGCGTCGCAATCGTTATGCGCGTAACTGCAGGTAATTATAGGGGATAGTCATTTACTTGTGGAAACAGTCGTTTTCACTTTCCCTTGGTGGCCTAACGCTCACGGATTACTTGTAGCATATTTGCGCACCACCGTTCGGTGAGGCTCCCCACATAGTCCGAAAGTCTTGCTGCCGGTTCCGTGTTCGTCGCAATCCGGTTACAGAACAGCGCCTCGCCTGCCCGAATGAAAAATGCCGCCGGGCTTGCGCCGGGCGGCATTTTTTTACCAGCCGGTAAAAAAAATCAGTCGAAGACCGGGGTCTCGACGCCGAGGATCTTGTGCAGCTTCGGCGAGGTCGTCGTGTACTGCATGTGGATCTTCTTGTCCGGGAAGATGTAGGGCGCGGCGCCGAAGGCGGCCAGCGCGGCTTCGTGGAAGCCCGACAGGATCAGCTTCTTCTTGCCCGGGTAGGTGTTGATGTCGCCCACCGCGAAGATGCCCGGGACATTGGTCTCGAACTTTTCAGTGTCGACCACTTTGAGCTGCTTGCGCTCGATGTCCAGGCCCCATTCGGCGATCGGGCCGAGCTTGGGCGACAGGCCGAAGAACACCATCAGCATGTCCAGCGGCACGCGGCGGGTGACGCCGTCGGCGCCGGTGACTTTCACTTCGGTCAGCTTGCCATCGGCTTCGTCGAAGCCGGTGACCTGGCCGGTGATCAGCTGCATCTCGTATTCGTCGCACAGGGCCTTCATCTTGGCCACCGAGGCCGGGGCTGCGCGGAAGTCTTCGCGGCGGTGCAGCAGCACGACCGATTCGGCCTTGCCGACGAAGTTCAGGGCCCAGTCCAGCGCCGAGTCGCCGCCGCCGCAGATGACCAGGTTCTTGCCTTCGAAAATGGCCGGATCCTTGACCCGGTAGAACAGCTGGCTGTTCTCGAATTTCTCGATGCCGTCGACCTTGATCGTGCGCGCCTGGAAGGAACCGACGCCGGCAGCGATGAAGATGGTCTTGGTGATGAACTGGGTGCCCAGCGAAGTCTCGACATTGAAGCGGCCGTCTTCGCGGCGCTGCACGGTGGTGACTTCCTGGCCCAGGTGGAAGGTCGGCTCGAAGGGCTCGATCTGCTTGAGCAGGTTGTCGGTCAGTTCCTGGCCGGTGCACACCGGCACCGCCGGGATGTCGTAGATCGGCTTGTCCGGATACAGTTCCACGCACTGGCCGCCGACGGCCGGCAGCGAATCGATGACATGGGCCTTGATTTCGAGGAGGCCGAGTTCGAAGACCTGGAACAGGCCGACCGGGCCGGCGCCGATGATCACGGCATCGGCTTCGATCGCACCGGCGAACGAGCTGTTGGGAGCGATGCTGCCCGCTTCGTGGGAGGCACTGATAGTCATGCGCTTAAATCCTGTGGTTTTTTTGATGTGGTGGGGCGATGGCCGCTAGTGTGCCATGATTGACGAACCTGCGCTGTGGCCGGGCCCTGGCGGACCCGGCCATGGGGCTTCAGCGGGCCAGCTGGTCCAGCTTGTCCTTGACGTCTTTCCACTCTTCCGCATCCGGCAGGGCCGGCTTGGTCTTGGTGATCGACGGCCAGAAGCGCGACAGGTCGGCATTGATCTTGATGAACTGCTGCTGGTCGGACGGCACGTCTTCTTCCGCGTAGATGGCGTTCACCGGGCATTCCGCCACGCAGACGGCGCAATCGATGCACTCGTCAGGGTCGATGGTGAGGAAATTCGGGCCTTCCCGGAAACAATCTACCGGGCATACATCGACGCAATCGGTATACCGGCAGCGGATGCACGATTCGGTGACAACGTGGGTCATAACAGTCCTATTAGTGAGGTGTCGCGTCGCCGGGCGCGCAGTGGGCCGGCCGGACATGGCAAAGCACTGTATTTTAGGGCAATTCGGGTTTTCCTACAAATTGGCCTTAGACACAATATATATAAGCAAATGTGATGAATGGCGTCGCACAGGAGGGCGACGCCATTTTGCGGGCAGCCGTTCAGGCGCTGCTGCGCAGGCGGTCGAGCAGGGCTTGCCAGTCGCCGCCGCTGCCGTCTTCGCGCAGGAAAACGGTGTGGCAGCGCTGGCCATCCTCGACCGTGATTTCCCAGCGCGGCAAGTCGGCGCCGACCGGGCAGCTCGGTGCGGCCGAGAAGAAATCGAGCCGGTCCAGCAGGTGCTCCAGCTCGCCGCCGACCGGGTGGGCGGCGGTGTCGAGGTCGTAGGCTTCGGCCAGGCCGGCGAAGCCGCCGCAGGCGCGGGCGCTGATTTTCATGATCGGTCCGCCGCTGCGGGTTCCGCCACGACCGGCACCACGCATTCGCCCATCCGGCCGTTGGCCGCGCACCAGCGCGCCAGCGCGCGGGCCTCGCCGTCGAGCACTTTGTCCACCCGGTGGTATTCGGGCAGGTTCATGGTGCCGCAGCAAGCGCGCCGGTCCTGGCGCGCGCCCGGCTTGTCGCACACCTTCGGCGCCAGCGGCCCGGCGGCGGGCGCGGCGCCGGCGGCGGACTGCGGCTGTTCGACCACGTCGCGGCGCGCGAACTGGTTGCGGATGAAGGCCGCATACGGCGCCGGCCGGCCGTCTTCCGCGACGATGCGCAGCATCTCGTTGACCACATCCACGTAGCTGGCGGCGCTGTCCGGGGCGGCGATCAGGGCGCGCAGCAGCAGGCCGCGCAGGTAGGCCGCGACCCGGTGCAGCACGGCCGCGTCGTCGTCCAGCAGGGGATTGCGCTCGTAGGCGAACATGTCGGCCAGCACGTCGTACATGGCGCCGGTGAACACCTGCGAGATCGCGTGCACCTGGGTGCCGGCCTGGCCCAGGGTCAGGTCGTTGTCGGCGTTGCGCAGCCCTGTGCTGCCGCCCAGCGCCAGCCCGAACTGCTCGGCGATGTCGGACAAGAAGGTCTTGTCGTGCAGGTGGGCCTTGGTCTGGGCCACCACCGCCTCGCACTGGTCGAGCTGCGACAGGGCCAGGAAGATCGCGGTCAGGTCGCCGAAGGCTTCGTGCAGGCCGCCGGTCTGGGGCGGGGCGTCGGCCAGCAGCCACTGGGGTTTCAGGCCGTCCAGCACCGCGTGGGCGGTCTCGTGGGCCACGATATCGAACGAACGGCAGGTGTACACGCGCGCCTCCTCGCCCGCAGGGACGAAATCGCCGAACTTCAGGCAGCCCTGGGTGCGGCTGTAGAAGGCATTCATCACGTTCGGCAAGCCATACGGGAACACCGCCAGCGGGCGCGTGTCCATGCTGGTGTTCCATTGCCAGGGCAGCGGCATCTGGAGGCCGGCCACCAAGAGCGCGCGCTGGTACATGGTCAGCGTCTGGCGCACCACGGCGAAGGTGTGCACCGCGTCGAACTGGGGCGTGTCGGGCTGGGTGACGAAGTCGCCGAAGGCGTTCGGTTCCACCGCGTCGATGCCGGGCGAGCCGGGCGCGATGCGGGCGTCGCGCGGGCCCGCCAGCACCGGGCCGGGCAGGTAGGCGCGGCGGGTGCCGATCTCGCCCACCGAGGGGTCCTGCTTCCACATCAGCACGCGTGCGCCGAAGGCATGCGGCAGCGGCGGCGCGTCGGCCCCCTCGTCGTCGGCCTCTGCCGCGGCCACGGCCTGCGGCTCGCCGCCGGGCTCGGCCGGCTGCTCGAGCAGCCGGGCGATGCGATGCTGCTGCTGGTAGGGCGCGCTGGGCGTGGGAATGAAGCGGACCGGCGTCTGGTCACGCGTGGGCGTGTCCAGTTCGGCCGGCAAGAGGGCACCTGGTTCCATGACGGCTCCTTGCGAAATGTCGGGCGGCATCTCCATGGTCGCGCGACCTGAGCAGTAGACATTGAGTCGCGTCAATTGTCTGGGCCGAGGCCGATTCCATGTGCTGCACTGGCCGAGTTCGCCACGAACTGGCATCATGGCGGGCTGTTTTGCATTGGATCAGGAAGGATTAGCGAGCATGTCGGAAATTAGCATCGTCCAGGAACACAGCCTCAGCCCGGAACAGGCGCGCAGCGCCGCCCAGCAGGTCGCGCAACGGATGGCCGCCGAATACGGCCTGGCCTGCCAGTGGGATGGCGACGTGCTGCGCTTCGAGCGCAGCGGCGTGGAAGGGGCGCTGACGCTCGAGGGCCAGCGCGCCGCGATGCGGATCCGCCTGGGATTCTTCATGGCCGCGTTTGCGTCGGCGATCGAAGCGAAGGTGGCGGAAAAGATGCGCAAGGTGTTCGTGCCGGCCTGAGGTACGGGCCGGGCAGGGGCCGCCCGCGGGGCGGCCGTCAGGGTTATTAGCCCTTGAGTTCTTCGACCAGGTCGACGTACTGCTGCATCGCCTCGTCCTGCGAGGTGCCGGCCAGCGCGGCCCAGGCGTCGAACTTGGCGCGGTTGACGAAATCGGTCATGCCGGGACGCTCGCCGGTGGCGTCGCCGCTCGAACCCTGCTTGAAGAGCGCGTACATCTTCAGCAAGGTCATGTTGTCCGGGCGTTCCGGCAGATTCTTGGATTCGGCCTGGGCCTGGGCGAACTGTTCCTGCAAGCTCATGAATACTCCTGTGTGTGGTTGCGTTGGCAATATGGCAAGGTGCCAATGCGGCCATCTTAGCGCAGGAGGCGGGCGTTGACGCCCAAATGCGGGGAACTTTAGAGGGGATGCTCAGGCGGCGCCGCGATTGGCGCCGCCTGTTTTTCCTAGACCGCCAGCAGTTCGACGTCGAAGATCAGGGTGGCGTTCGGCGGAATGGCGCCGCCGGCGCCGCGCGCGCCGTAGCCCAGGCTGGCCGGGATGGTCAGGCGGCGCTGGCCGCCGACTTTCATGCCCTGCACGCCTTCGTCCCAGCCGCGGATCACGTGGCCCGCGCCCAGCGAGAACTGGAACGGGTCATTGCGGTCCTTGCTCGAATCGAACTTGGAGCCGGTGCTGCCGTCGTCGTTGCGCAGCCAGCCGGTGTAGTGGACGGTGACGTGCTGGCCGGCTTTCGCCTCGGCGCCCGTGCCTTCGATGGTATCTTCGTATTGCAGGCCGGAATCAGTAGTAGTGGTGGACATGGTCTTCCCTGTTGTTCAAGTTGAACGGCGATTGTAGTGCATCGCCCCGTGCCGCGCCAACGGGGCCGAATGCGTAGAATGGCAATATTGGAATCCAGACAAGGAGCCGCGATGTCCCCCTTCTCACCAGCCCGCCACAGGGAACGCCCATGAGGGGCGTCGGCCTGGCCTACCGGCGCGCGCTGCGCGCCCAGTTCTCGCGCCGCATGCTGCTGCTGTCCGGCGCGCCGCTGGTGCTGTCGCTGCTGCTGTGGGGCGCGCTGCTGTGGACCGGCCTGCAGCCGCTGCTGGACTGGCTGCACGCGTCTTTCGCCGACTACGGCATCTTCCAGTCGAGCAGCAGCCTGCTGGCGATGCTGGGGCTGGGCATGCTCAAGGTGATGGTGGTGCCGCTGCTGGCGATCGCCGTGCTGCTGCCGCTGATGATCGGCTCGGCGCTGCTGTTCATGGGCGCCATCGCGATGCCGGCGATCGAGCGCCATGTCGGCGCCACCCAGTACCCGCTGCTGGAGAAGAAGCAGGGCGGCTCCTTCCTGGGGAGCGTGGCTATCAACCTCGGCAGCACGGCGGTGTTCGCGGTGCTGTGGCTGTTCACCCTGCCGCTGTACGCGGTGCCGCCGCTGGCCTGGCTGGTGCAGGCCTGCCTGTGGGCTTGGGTGACCTCGCGCGTGATGAGCTACGACGCGCTGGCCGCCCACGCCAGCGCGGAAGAACGGCAGGAACTCAAACGCCGCCACCGCGGCGCGCTGCTGGGCATCGGCTTCGCCTCCGGCCTGGCCGGCGCGCTGCCGGGCATCGCGTGGATGGGCGGGGCGCTGCTGTCGGTGGTGCTGTTCCCCTTCCTGGCGATGCTGTCGCTGTGGCTGTACATCATGATCTTCCTGTTCGCCGGACTATGGTTCCAGTACTACTGCCTCGGCGCGCTGGAAGATCTGCGTGGAAGCGCTGCGGCGCCGGCCGTGCGGGCCTGAAACGGGCTGGGTCAACGCGCATGGCGCATGCGGCGTTATGCGGGCAGAACCGTCCGGACTTGTCGCGAAAATATCGACTTTGTAGGACTACACGCCGCGCTTCTAACTCTGCCGTTGTTTTTTTGCGAAAATACTTCGCACGAATCAAAATTGTCAAACGCCGTCTCGCGCGTGTCGTATTGATGTGGTGGAATGATACCTGTGAGAGGTGCAATCCTGAGTGAGTTTGCGCCGCGCATTTTTGCAGTACTGACGAGGACCTCATCACTCGAACGGACAAGCAGCAAGGATGGCGGGCAGGTTGCGGGGATTGAGCGAGCAATGATTCAAACCGGTTGAGCCATCATGGAAAGTATTCGCCGTCTCGGACGGCCCAGTAATGTATTCCGCGCAGTAGGTAAGTGGCGCGGCCGCAATGCCCCAGCCATGGCTGGCGGCGCACCCGTGCTCGCGTCCGCGGCCGGGAACGACGTGCCCCTGTACGAGGCCTATCCGCACCTGGCCGCCGTCGGCGGCGCGCCCGGCGGCGCACCCGTGCCCCCGCCGGAACCGCCCGACAGCGAAGGCACACCCGAAGGCAAGCCGAGCCCGGCGCCGCGCAAGCGCCGCTTCCGGATCTGGTTCTACGTCATCCTGCTGATCCTGCTCGTGCTGCTGGGCGGCTGGGGCGCGCTCGAAGTGCGCAGCTCGCGCCTGCAGGCCAAGGTCTTCGCCGGCATGGCCGCCGACCTCACCTACCGCATGGAGAAGGGCCCGAGCAAGTCGATCCGCTTCCCGCAAGCGAGCCCCTACGACACCCGGCTCGGCTATGCCAGCATGCCGGCCTACCTGCAGAAGCTGGAGTCGCGCGGCTACCTGATCGACGCCCAGGCCCGCATCTCGCCGAAAATGGCCGAGATGGCCGACCGCGGCCTGTACGCCACCTATCACGAGAAGACCAAGGTCGGCCTCGAGATCCTCGATTGCCGCGCCCAGCCGCTGTTCGCCTCGCGCTTCCCCGAACGCTTCTATCACAAGTTCGACGATGCGCCGCCGCTGCTGGTGCAAAGCCTGCTGTTCATCGAAAACCGCGAACTGCTCGACCCGGCCTACCCGCACCGCAACCCGGCGGTCGAGTGGGACCGCTTCTCGAAAGCCGTGTTCGACAAGACCCTGAGCAGCGTGGGCCTGGGCGGCGGCGGGCGCGTGGCCGGCGGCAGCACGCTGGCGACGCAAATCGAAAAGTACCGCCACTCGCCCGAAGGGCGAACCGGCTCGCTGCAGGATAAACTCATCCAGATGGCCTCGGCCACCCTGCGCGCCTACCAGGACGGCGAAGACACCACCAAGGCGCGGCGCCAGATCGTGCTCGACTACCTCAACACCGTGCCGCTGTCGGCCAAGCCGGGCTACGGCGAAGTCAATGGCATTGGCGACGGCATGTGGGTCTGGTACGGCCGCGACTTCGGCCAGCTCAGCACCATGCTGCGCGGCCCGATGGACAACCCGGACGCCGTCACCGCCTACAAGGAAGCGCTGTCGCTGATGATCGCGCAGCGCCGCCCCGCCTACTACCTGGGCGACGGCGAGCAAGACCTGGAAACCCTGACCAACAGCCACCTGCGGGTGCTGGCGCAAGTGGGCGTGATCTCGCCGCAGCTGCGCGACGCCGCCTTGACAGCCAAGCTGCACCCGGCCCAGGGTTCGGGCGTGGCCGCGCCGGGCGCCGACGCCTTCGTGTCGCGCAAGGCCGCCAACGCGGTGCGCAACCACCTCGGCTACCTGGTGGGCGACTCGCGCCTGTACAACCTCGACCGCCTCGACCTGTCGGTGGTCTCCACCCTCGACGCCCAGGTGCAGGCGGCGGTCACCGATGCGCTGCGCAAGCTGACCGACGCTGAGCACGCGAAGGAGGCCGGCCTGACCGGCAAGGGCCTGCTGGGCAACGGCGACCCGTCCCAGGTGGTCTACAGCTTCACCCTGATGGAACGCGGCGAGCACGTGAACTACCTGCGGGTCCAGACCGACAACTACGACCAGCCGCTCGACATCAACGAAGGCGCCAAGCTCGACCTGGGCTCCACCGCCAAGCTGCGCACCCTGGTGACCTACCTCGACATCGTCGACCAGCTGCACAAGCGCTTCGAACCGATGGACGAGATCGGCCTGATGGGCGTCGAAGTCGACGCGAAGGACCGCATGTCGCAATGGGCGCTGGAATACTTCCGCACCCTGCCGCGGGGTGGCGACCGCGGCCTGGCGCCGATGCTGGCCGCCGCACTGGAGCGCAAGTATTCGGCCAACCCGGGCGAAGCCTTCTTCACCGGCGGCGGCATCCACACCTTCGGCAACTTCAGCAAGCTCGACAACAGCAAGATCATGACGGTGACCGAGGCCTTGCGCAATTCGACCAACCTGGTGTTCGTGCGCATGATGCGCGATGTGGTGCGCTACTACATGTTCCAGCTGCCGGGCTCCTCGGCCCAGCTGCTGGCCGATGCCGACGACCCGCGCCGCCAGATGTACCTGGCGCGCTTCGCCGACAACGAGGGCAAGGTTTTCATGGCCAAGTTCTGGAACAAGTACAAGAACAAGACCCCGGCCGAGGTCGAGGCGCTGCTGTTCTCGGGCGTGCGTCCGATGGCCTCGAAGCTGGCCGCGGCGCACCGCACCATCGCGCCGAACGCCACGCTGGCGCAGTTCGCCGAGTTCATCGACAAGTCGCTGCCTTCGTCCACCGACATGGACCCGGACCGCATCCCCAAGATGTACGAGATGTACGACCCGCGCAATATGTCGCTGGCCGACCGCGGCTACGTGGCCTCGGTCCACCCGCTGGAACTGTGGCTGGTGAGCTACCTGCGCACCCACCCCAAGGCCGGCTGGACCGAAGTGACCAATGCCAGCGTCAAGGAGCGCCAGGAAGTGTATTCGTGGCTGTTCAAGACCCACCGCAAGCACGCCCAGGACAACCGCATCGCCGGCCTGCTCGAAGTCGAAGCCTTCCTCAAGATCCACGCGCAGTGGAAGAAGATGGGCTACCCCTTCGATTCGCTGGTGCCGTCCTACGCCACCACCCTGGGCGCCTCGGCCGACCGTCCGGCTTCGCTGGCCGAGCTGATGGGCATCATCGTCAATGGCGGCGTGCGCAAACCGGTCGAGCGCATCGATTCGCTGCACTTCGCCAAGGACACGCCGTACGAGACCCTGGTCAAGCGCAGCAAGGGCGGCGGCAAGGAGCAGGTACTGGCGCCGGAAGTCGCGCGCGCCGTGGCCGACGCCATCCAGGGCGTGGTCTCGGACGGTACCGCCAAGCGCGTCAAGACCGCCTTCAAGCAGGCCGATGGCAGCATCATCGCCCTGGGCGGCAAGACCGGCACCGGCGACCAGCGCTTCGAAGTCTATGCGCGCGGTGGGCGCGTGATCGAGTCGCGCTACGTGAACCGGTCGGCGACCTTCGTCTTCAACATCGGCGAGCGCTTCTTCGGCAGCATGACCGCCTACGTGCACGGCCCGCAGTCGGGTAACTACGACTTCACCAGCGCGCTGCCGGTGCAGCTGCTGGTCACGCTGGCGCCGAGCCTGATGCCGATGATCGAACCGCCTCCGGGCAGCATCGCCGCCCAGCGACAGTGCGTCCGATAAAGGGAAGTACCAAGGCGGTCAAGCGCGCGGTTTCAAAAGTGCGCCAGTTCAGCTTCGTGTCCCTGCGCGACCTCTTGGTGGCGTCCGGGCCGACGCTGCTGGCGGTGGTGGCGGTGGCGGTGCTGGCCTACCTGTGGGTCGACCCGGCGCCGCCGCGGCGCCTCACCATGGCCACCGGCCAGTTCAACAGCGCCTACCAGGAGTTCGGGCGCCAGTACGCGTCCCTGCTGGCGCGCGACGAGATCGCGCTCACCCTCCAGCCTTCGCTGGGCTCGCACGAAAACCTGCAGCGCCTCCTCGACGGCAAGGCCGACATCGCGTTCGTGCAAAGCGGCTCGACCGAAGACGCGCAAGCCGCGCAGGCCGGGCTGGTGTCGCTCGGCAGCCTGTTTACGGAGCCGGTCTGGCTGTTCCTGCGCGAGTCGGCCAAGGTCACCCACTTCACGGACCTCAAAGGCAAACGCATCAACCTGGGGCCGGAAGGCACCGGCGTGCCGCGCCTGTTCCGCCAGGTGCTGGACGCCAACGGCATCGAGTCCAATGAACTGAAGATCGGCGCGCTGGAAAACACGCCGGCCACGATGGCGCTGCTGGCCGGGACCATCGACGGCCTGGTATTCAGCTCGGCGCCGGAAGCGCCGCTGATCCAGATGCTGCTGCAGACCCCCGGCATCAAGCTGTTCAACTTCAGCCAGGCCGACGCCTACACGCGCCGCCTGCCGTTCCTGACCCATGTGGTGCTGCCGCGCGGGATCGTCGACCTCGGGCGCGACATCCCGGCCCAGGACTACCACCTGATCGCCCCTACCGCCACCCTGGTGGCGCGCGAAGACCTGCACCCGGCGCTGGTGGGCCTCTTGGTCAAGTCGGCCGGCGAGATCCACGGCAAGGCCGGCTGGTTCCAGCAGCAGGGCCAGTTCCCGTCGCCGAAGTACACCGAGATCCCGGTGGCGCGCGAGGCGGCCCGCTACTACCGCGACGGCCCGCCCTTCATGCAGCGCTACATGCGCTTCTGGCTGGCCAACCTGTTCGAGCGCCTGTGGGTGGTGGCGGTGGCGCTGGCGGCCCTGTTGATACCGCTGTCGAAAATCGTGCCGCCGATCTACGTGTGGCGGGTGCGCTCGCGGGTCTACCGCTGGTACGGCGAATTGCGCAAGGTGGAGCAGGCGCTGGAGGCGATCGCGCCGGAAGAACGCGAGGCGGCGCGCGCGGGCCTGATGCAGCGCCTCGACGGGATCGAGGACAGCGTCAACCACATCTCGATCCCGCTGGCCTATGCGGAAGAACTGTACCGCCTGCGCAGCCACATCAACTTCGTGCGCGAGCGGGTGCGCGGCACGATCGACCAGCACGGCGTCGCTACCGCCAGCTTGGCGAAATAACAAACTTGCTTCGGAACGGATTACACTGGCGCTCTTTGTCCAGAATCCCGAAGAAGCCATGATTCCTCACTCCCTGTCCGTCCTTGCGCTGGGTGCGCTGCTGGCCTGCAGCGCCGGCGCGCATGCCGCCCAAGCCGCCGCCGCGCCTGAGGCTCCCGCGCAAAAGCGCAGCGCGCGCGAAGCCTACACCAAGTACGAGTACCGCATCCCGATGCGCGACGGCGTGAAGCTGTTCACCACGGTGTACGTGCCCAAGGACGCCGCCAGGCCTTATCCCTTCCTGGTCACGCGCACGCCCTACAGCGCGGGCGTGTATGCGCAAGGCGAGCAGCGCTACGGCGTGGACTGGTTCCCCGAAGCGATCAGCAGCTCGCGCGAACTGGAAGAGTCGGGCTACATCTTCGTGACCCAGGACGTGCGCGGGCGCTACATGTCCGAGGGCGCCTGGCAGGAGATGACCCCGCACCTGAACGCCAAGCGCGGCAAGGGCGAAGGGCAGGAGAGCGCAGACATGCACGACACCGTCGAATGGCTGCTCAAGCACGTCCCGAACAATAACGGCCGGGTCGGCATCTGGGGCATCAGCTACCCGGGCTTCTACACCGCGGCCAGCATCATCGACTCGCACCCGGCGATCAAGGCCGCCTCGCCGCAAGCGCCGATCGCTGACCTGTACATGGGCGACGACTCCTACCACGGCGGCGCCTTCATGCTGTCGGCGAACTTCGATTTCTACTCGTCCTTCCTGCCGCAGAAGAACCCGACCATCGGCAACAAGGAGCGTTCGCGCTTCGAGTACGGCGAAGCCGACGCCTACGACTTCTTCCTGAAACGCTTGAGCTTGCCGAACATCCTGGCCAGCATGAGCGCGGAGCAACGCGAGCTGCTCGAGCCCACCATCGAACACGATACCTACGACGAATTCTGGCGCTCGCGCGCGATCACGCCGCACATGAAGAACGTGAAGGCGGCCGTGCTGACGGTGGGAGGCTGGTTCGACGCCGAAGACCCAGCCGGCCCGTTCGCAATCTACCAGGCGGTGGGCAAGCACAATCCGGCCACGCCGAATGCGCTGGTGATGGGCCCGTGGGTGCACGGCGGCTGGGCGCGCAGCGACGGCGCGCGCCTGGGCCACGTGGGTTTCGACGCCAAGACGAGCGAGTACTTCCGCAAGGAGATCCAGTTCCCCTTCTTCGAGCAGCACCTGAAGGGCGTCAAGCCGGCGCGCGCGGTGGCGAACGTCACCGCGTTTGAAACCGGCACCAATGTGTGGCGCACGTATGCGGCGTGGCCGCCGGCGCCGGCCAAGGCGCGCACGCTGTACTTCGGCGCCAACGGCACGCTCGGCTGGCAGCAGCCGGCCAGCACTGGGGCAGGCTACGACGAATACGTGGCCGACCCGCGCAAACCGGTGCCCTTCATCGGCTACGCTGCCACTGGCGTGCCGCGCGAATACATGGTCTCGGACCAGCGCTTCGCCGCCACCCGTCCCGACGTGCTGGTCTACCAGAGCGAGGTGCTGGAAGAAGACGTGACCATCGCCGGCAAGGTGGAGCCGAAGCTGTTCGTCTCCACCACCGGCACCGACGCCGACTGGGTGGTAAAGCTGATCGACGTCTATCCGGCCGAGTACCCGACGCCCGCCATGGAACGCAAGGGCAACGACACCGGCCCGCCGGCGACCAAGCTGGGCGGCTTCCAGCAACTGGTACGCGGCAACCCGCTGCGCGGCAAGTTCCGGAACAGCTACGAGAAGCCGGAGCCCTTCACGCCGGGCAAGCAGGAAGCGCTGCGTTTCGACATCGGCGAAGTCAGCCACACCTTCCGCCGCGGCCACCGCATCATGGTGCAGGTGCAAAGCTCGTGGTTCCCGCTGATCGACCTGAACCCGCAGAGTTTCGTCCACATCCCGAAAGCGAAACCGGAAGACTTCGTCAAGGCGACCCAGCGCGTGTACCGCGCGCCGGGCGCGGCGTCAGGCGTGCAGGTAATGGTGATGCCGGCGCATTGACTCAGGTCGACGAGATCAGCATCATCGCCGCGGTGCCCAGCAGGACCGCGCAAAACAGCAAGCGCAGGCGCAGCGGCGAAAACCGGTGCGCCAGCATCACGCCGAGGGACACGGTGGCGACGCCGCCCAGCGCCAGCGGTACGCCGGTGGCCCAGTCCACGTGCCCGCCCTGGGCATAGCCGAACAGCGCCACGACGGAACTGGGCACCACCAGCGCCAGCGCCATGCCCTGGGCGCGGGTCTGCTGCATGCCGAACAGGCTGATCAGGGCCGGCACGATCACCAGCCCGCCGCCGATCGTGAACACCCCCGACATCAGGCCGCAGGCAATGCCGAGCAGGGGCAGGGCGGCGCGCGGCATCTTTTTCGCCGCTGCAGGGTGCGGGGTGGCGGGGCCGCGGCGCAGGCCGAAATACAGGGCCAGCGCCACCAGGAACAGCGCGAACGCCACGTGCAGGGTGCGCGGATCCAGGCTGGTGGCAAATTTAGCGGCGATCCAGGTGGCGGCCATCGAAAACACGGCCATGGCGCTGACCGCGCGCAGGTCGACCGCATGCTTCTGGTGGTAGCGGTAAAAGCCGATCAGTACATTGGGCGTGATCATCACCAGCGCCGTGCCCTGGGCCAGGTGCTGGTCCATGCCATACAACATGCCCAGCACGGGAATGGCGATCAGGCCGCCGCCAATGCCCAGCAGGCCGCCCACCAGGCCCAGCAGGGCGCCCAGGCCGAGGTTGATGAAGAGCTCGGTCAAAACCTCAGGCGCCAATCCAGGGCAGGCCGGCCTTGCACCAGCCGCCGAGGGTCTTGCGGTGGCCTTCCAGGTCGCGGTCGCCTTCGAAGCCTTCGAGGATGTCGTAGCTTTGGATATACCCGAGTTCGGTGGCCACGCGGGCGCTGTGGCGCGAGCGCACGCCCGAGCGGCACAGGAACAGCAGCACCTCGTCCGGCTGAGCCACCTGGGCCAGCTGCGCACCGAATGCGGGATTCGGCGCCCCACCCGGGTAGGTGGCCCACTGCACCGCGGCGTGCTGGGCTTCGGGAATTGCCACCCGGCCGACCCAGTCGCGCTCGGCATTGGTTCGCACATCGACCAGCTTCACGCGCGCATCGCCCTGCAGCAGCGTGAAGGCTTCTTCGGGCGTGACGGCGCCGGCATAGGGCTGGCCCGGCGCGCGCTGGCGCGCACTGGCGAGGATGGTGTCGGTGGTGGTCATGGCATGGTCCGGTGAATAAGTAAAATTGGCGAGAAGATCAGTGCACCAACTTGGTTCGGTGTATCCTGCGCTGCGGTGGTGCATCCTTGTCGAATCCGCACCAAGTTGGTGCAACGGTGCATCCACCTTGGATCGCTGGATGAAATGATTGTAGGACCTCACCGAGCGATTTCCAAAGAAGCATTGTGCATTTACTCATAACGAAGCACTGGCATGGTTCATGCTTTGAAGTACAGCAAGATGTCGCGCCGGCGAATGCCCCGAGCTTCCCCCGACACCCCCTTTTCAATCAGGAGAGATACGCATGGCAAAGACGGCTGCAGACGTAGTGCAAATGATTAAAGACAACGAAGTCAAGTTCGTTGATTTCCGCTTCGCCGACACGCGCGGCAAAGAACATCACGTGACCGTTCCTGTCTCGCACTTCGACGAAGACAAATTCGAGTCGGGCCACGCCTTCGACGGTTCGTCGATCGCCGGCTGGAAGGGCATCGAAGCGTCGGACATGCTGCTGCTGCCGGATCCGCTGACCGCCAACCTCGATCCATTCATGGAAGAAACCACCCTGTTCATGCAGTGCGACGTGATCGAACCGTCGGACGGCAAGGGTTACGACCGCGACCCGCGCTCGATCGCCAAGCGCGCCGAAGCCTACCTGAAGTCGACCGGCATCGGCGACACCGCCTTCTTCGGCCCGGAACCGGAATTCTTCATCTTCGACTCGATCCGCTGGAAGATCGACATGTCGGGCTGCTTCGTCAAGATCGACTCGGATGAATCCTCGTGGGCGACCGACAAGGAAATCGAAGGCGGCAACAGCGGACACCGTCCGACCGTCAAGGGCGGCTACTTCCCGGTGCCACCGGTCGATTCCTTCCAGGACATGCGCTCGGAAATGTCGCTGATCCTCGAATCGATGGGCATCCCGGTCGAAGTGCACCACCACGAAGTGGCCGGCGCCGGCCAGAACGAAATCGGCACCAGGTTCTCGACCCTGGTCGAGCGCGCCGACTGGACCCAGAACATGAAGTACGTGATCTGGAACGTGGCCCACAGCTACGGCAAGACCGCGACCTTCATGCCCAAGCCGATCAACGGCGACAACGGCTCGGGCATGCACGTGCACCAGTCGGTCTGGAAAGACGGCAAGAACCTGTTCGCCGGCGACGGCTATGCCGGCCTGTCGGAAACCGCGCTGTTCTACATCGGCGGCATCATCAAGCATGCACGCGCCCTGAACGCCATCACCAACCCGGGCACCAACTCGTACAAGCGCCTGGTGCCGGGCTACGAAGCCCCGGTCAAGCTGGCCTACTCGGCGCGCAACCGTTCGGCCTCGATCCGCATTCCGCACGTGGCGAACCCGAAAGGCCGCCGCATCGAGACCCGTTTCCCGGATCCACTGGCCAACGTCTACCTGTGCTTCGCCGCGCTGCTGATGGCCGGCCTGGACGGTATCCAGAACAAGATCCACCCGGGCGAAGCGGCAACGAAAGACCTGTACCACCTGCCGCCGGAAGAAGACAAGCTGATCCCGACCGTGTGCTCGTCGCTGGAAGAAGCGCTGGACGCCCTGGACAAGGACCGCGAGTTCCTGACCCGTGGCGGCGTGTTCAGCGACGCCATGATCGATGCCTACATCGAACTGAAGATGACCGAAGTGCAGCGCATGCGCATGACCCCGCACCCGGCCGAATTCGACATGTACTATTCGTGCTGATCTGAACGACAACAAGCGTTTGCACTCAGGCATCAATGGGTGCATTGCGCTGTGACAAAGGCGGGGAAAGCGAGGGCTTTCCCCGCCTTTTTTCATGCTTGATGTATAGTCGGGCCGGACTACAATGCATGCTCGTTTATTGTGCAGGTTGATTACTGATGGGAACGACAATTACTTCATTCCGCTTTGCCGCGCGCCGCTTCGCCGCCGTGCTTGCCGCCGCCTTCCTGCTGGTCCCCGCGCTCCACACCGGGGCCCAGGCCCAGGGCGCCATCTACAAATGCGTGGACGAGCAGAACCGGGTCGAATTCACCGACCAGAACCGCCGCGGCTGCAAGCTGCTCGAAGGCTTCTCGTCGCCCGCGCCGGTACGGGCGTCGGCGCCGATTCCCGCCGTGCGCCCGCCGTCGGCAGGGCCTGCGCCCACCGTGAGCCCGGCCAGCTTCCCGCGCGTCGATGCGACCCAGCAGCGCGCGCGCGACGACGACCGCCGCGCCATCCTCAACGAGGAGCTGCGCGAGGAAGAGAAGAAGCTGGCGCAGCTGCGCGGCGACTTCAAGGGCGGCGAGCCGGAACGCCAGGGCAATGAGCGCAACTACGCCAAGTACCAGGAACGCGTGGCCGGCATGCGCGACGAGATCGGCCGCACCGAGCGCAACATCGAAGCGCTGCGGCGCGAGATCACGAACGTCCGATGACGGGATTCGGCGCTCCATCCATCGCTCCTGCCGGCGCGCCTGCGCGCTTCGCCGGCCTCGAGCTGCTGGCCACGGCCGTGCTGCTGGTGGGCCCGGACATCGCGGTCCGCTACGCCAACCCGGCCGCCGAGAACCTGCTCGAACTGTCGCTCAAGTCGCTGCAGCGCAGCCGCCTGCCCGAGCTGTTCGCCAACGGCGCCGAATTGTCGGCCCTGTGCGCGCAGGCGCTGGCGCACCAGTACGCCGACCTGCGCCAGGACCTGAGCCTGCAGCGCCCCGGGCGCGAGCCGCTGCACGTGATCAGCAGCGTCAGCGCGCTGGGCGAGGGCGGCGAACTGCTGATCGAGCTGCGCGAGAACGTCCAGCAATTGAAACTCGACCGCGAGGAGCGCATCCTCGACCAGAGCCAGGCCAACAAGGAACTGATCCGCAACATGGCGCACGAGATCAAGAACCCGCTGGGCGGCATCCGCGGCGCGGCCCAGCTTCTCGAACTCGAACTGCCTCCCCACCACCTGCTCGAGCTGTCGGAATACACGCAAGTCATCATCAAGGAAGCCGACCGCCTGCAGACCCTGGTCGACCGCCTGCTGGCGCCGCACCGCAAGCCCCACATCGTCGGCGACGTCAACATCCACGAAGTGTGCGAGCGCGTGCGCAGCCTGATCCTGGCCGAATTCCCGACCGGTCTCACCATCCGGCGCGACTACGACGCCTCGATTCCCGAGTTCAGGGGCGACATGGAACAGCTGATCCAGGTGGTGCTGAACATCGCCCACAACGCCGCCCAGGCCCTGAAACTGCGCATCGCGGCGGGCGACGCCGAGATCGTGCTGCGCACCCGCGTGGCGCGCCAGGTCACCCTGGCCAAGGTCCGTTATGGGCTGGCATTAGACTTGCATATCATCGACAATGGACCGGGCATCGCGCCCGAGATCCGCGACCGCATCTTCTATCCGCTCGTATCCGGGCGTGAAGGCGGCAGCGGGCTCGGGCTGACGCTGGCGCAGACCTTCGTGCAACAGCACCTGGGTGTGATCGAGTGCGAAAGCCGGCCTGGACTGACGGATTTCCGGATCCTGCTGCCCCTGCCATAAGCCGGGCAGTAGCAGCCGCCGTGAGTCCCCATTACATCGACCTGCGCGAAAGACGGGAACCACGAATACATGAAACCAATCTGGATTGTCGACGACGACGCATCGATCCGCTGGGTGCTGGAAAAAGCCCTGGCGCGCGAAAGCCTCGAGACCCGCAGCTTCGCCAACGCGCGCGACGCCATCGCCGCCTTCGAAACCGACACGCCGCAGGTGCTGGTATCGGACATCCGCATGCCGGGCGAATCCGGCATCGACCTGCTGGCCGCCGTCAAGGCGCGCCATCCCGGCCTGCCGGTCATCATCATCACCGCCTTCTCCGACCTCGATTCGGCGGTCGCCTCGTTCCAGGGCGGCGCCTTCGACTACCTGGCCAAGCCGTTTGACATCGACAAGGCCGTCGCCCTGATCCGGCGCGCGCTGGAAGAGAGCCTGCGCGAAGCGAGCGTCGAAGCGGCGCCCGCCGAGACACCCGAGATCCTCGGCCAGGCGCCGGCCATGCAGGAAGTGTTCCGCGCCATCGGCCGCCTGTCGCAGTCGAACGTGACGGTGCTCATCACCGGCGAATCGGGCACCGGCAAGGAGCTGGTGGCGCGCGCCCTGCACAAGCACAGCCCGCGCGCGCAGCAGCCCTTCATCGCCCTGAACACGGCGGCGATCCCGAAGGACTTGCTGGAGTCGGAACTGTTCGGCCACGAACGCGGGGCGTTTACCGGCGCCCAGGCGATGCGGCGCGGCCGCTTCGAGCAGGCCGAGAACGGCACCCTGTTCCTGGATGAAATCGGGGACATGCCGTTTGATTTGCAAACCCGGTTGCTGCGGGTGCTGTCGGACGGCCACTTCTACCGCGTCGGCGGGCACCAGCCGGTGAAGGCCAATGTGCGCGTGATCGCCGCCACCCACCAGAACCTGGAACAGCGCGTGCGCGACGGCCTGTTTCGCGAAGACTTGTACCACCGCCTCAACGTGATCCGCCTGCGCCTGCCCTCCCTGCGCGAGCGCGGCGACGACATCCCCATTTTGGCGCGCCACTTCCTGGTGCAGAGCGCACGCCAATTGGGCGTGGAACCGAAACGCCTGAGCGAGGAAGCAGTGCGCTGCCTGTCGGGGCTGGAGTTGCCGGGCAACGTGCGCCAGCTGGAAAACCTGTGCAACTGGATCACCGTGATGGCGCCCGGCCAGACCGTCGAGGTCAAGGACCTGCCGCGCGAACTGACGCATGGACAGCCGGTGATGGCGACCCTGCAGGACGCGGCCCTGGCCGGGATGCCGGCTGCCGCCGCCAGTCCCGCCGCCGCCCCGATCGCGCTGGGCGTACCGGCGGGGCCGGCCTCGCCCGAAGGCTGGATCGGCCTGCTCGCGCTGCAGGCTGCCGGCATGCTCAGCGCCGGCGAGATGGACGTGATGGACAAGCTCGGGCGCGAATTCGAGACGGCCCTGATCCGCACAGCGCTCAAGCACACCCACGGGCGCAAGAACGATGCCGCGATGCGGCTCGGGATCGGCCGCAATACCATTACGCGCAAGATCGTCGAGCTCGGGATCGACGGCGCGCGGGACGAGTAGGGCCGATGGTGTAAGCTGGCGCCTCGTGCGTCCCTTACCCTGTCATCCATGCTGATTAATTGTGTCGCCTACCAGGAAGGCAAGAAGCTGTCCGATATCCCCGTCGTCGATATCAGCGAGTACCTGAAACTGCCGGAGACCTTCGTCTGGGTCGCGCTGCGCGACCCGGACGGGGATGAGATCCGCACCATGCAGGAGGAATTCAACCTGCACGAGCTGGCGGTGGAAGACGCGGCGCGCGGCCACCAGCGCCCCAAGATGGAGGAGTACGGCGACTGCGTGTTCGTGATCGTGCACATCGTCGAACTCAATGGCGACGAACTCACTGCCGGCGAACTGGCCATCTTCGCCGGCCCCAACTACGTGCTGTCGGTGCGGCGCGACGCCAACCAGGGTTTCCTTGGCGTGCGCGCCCGCGCCGAGCGCGAACCGCACCAGCTGCGCAAAGGCTCGGGCTTCGTGCTGTATGCGCTGGTCGACGCCGTGGTCGACCGCTATTTCCCGGTGGTCGACATGCTCGAATCCGAACTCGAATCGATCGAGGACCATATCTTCGGCCAGGTCGGCGCCCAGCGCGCCAACGTCGAACGCCTGTACGCCCTCAAGCGCAAGTTGCAGGTGCTGCGCCACGCCGTGATTCCCCTGATGGACGCGATCGGCCGCCTGCACGGCGGGCGCGTGCCCGGCGTGGTGCTGGAAACCCAGGACTACTTCCGCGACGTCCACGACCACCTGCTGCGCATCATCGGCCGGCTCGACGCCGTGCGCGACACCATCAATACCGCGATCCAGGTGACGCTGTCGATGGTGGCGATCGAAGAGAACGACATCAGCAAGAAGCTGGCGGCGTATGCGGCGATCTTCGCCGTGTTCACGGCCTTTGCGGGGATATGGGGGATGAACTTCGAGTTCATGCCGGAGCTGAAGTGGAAGTACGGCTACCCGCTGGCGCTGGCCACCATGGGCGGCGTGTGCTTCTACCTGTACCGGCGCTTCAAGAAAGCCGGCTGGATCTAGTAGGGTGGCGGGCGCAGCCGGCCACCCTACCGTTTTGCCGTCGCTGCCGCCCCACCGCAGGCCAGCACCACCAGCACGATCGCCAGCCACTGCTGGCCGGTCAGCCGCTCGCCCAGCACCAGGTAGCCGGCCAGCGCCGCGAAGGCCGGGCCGGCGCTCACCAGGATGCCGAACACGCGCTGCGGCAGGCGCGCCAGCGCCGCCATCTCGAGCGAATAGGGCAGGGCGCTGGAGAGCACCGCCACCGCCAGTCCGCCCGCCAGCACCGAGGGCGCCAGCAGGCCGCTGCCGGCCGTCGCCACGCCGATCGGCACGGTGAACAGGCTGGCGGCCAGCATGCCCCAGGCCACCGCCTGGCCGCCGCCGAGGGACGAGACACGCTTGCCGAACACGATGTACATGGCCCAGCAGAAGGCCGCGCCGAGCGCATAGGCCACCCCCGCCGGGTCGAGCGGCGGCACGCCCGCATGCACAGGCGCGAGCAGCCACAAACCGAAGGCGGCCAGCAGCACCCAGGCGAAGTCGCGCGCGCGGCGCGAGGACAGCACCACCACCGCCAGCGGGCCCACCACTTCGATGGCCACCGCCACCCCGATCGGGATGCGGGCGAAGGCGCCGTAGATCAGCAGGTTCATGCAGCCGAGCATGAGGCCATAGATGGCCAGGTTGATCGCATCGCGGCGCGTGGGCAGGCTGCGCCAGGGCCGCACGATGGCCAGCATCAGCACGGCGGCCAGGCCGACCCGTACCGCGGTCACGCCTTCGCTGCCCACCAGCGGGAACAGCCCCTTGGCCCAGGCGGCGCCGGCGTTCACCGACACCATCGAGGCCAGGATCGCCAGGCCCGGCCCCAGCGGCCCCTGCGCCACCAGCCCGGCCGCCTTCACCTGGCGGCCATCGCCAGCGCCATCGCTTCGGCCACGCGGATGCCGTCCACCGCCGCCGACATGATGCCGCCGGCGTAGCCCGCGCCTTCGCCGGCCGGGAACAGGCCGCGCGTGTTCAGGCTCTGGTAGTCGTCGTCGTTGCGCTTGATGCGGATCGGCGACGAGGTGCGGGTCTCGACGCCGGTCAGCACCGCGTCTTCCTTGAAGTAGCCCTTGATCTGCTTGTCGAAGGCGACGAAGGCTTCGCGCAGCGCCGTGATCGCGTAGTCGGGCAGGGACGGCGCCAGGTCGGTCAGGTGCACGGCCGGCTTGAAGGACGGCGTGACGGAACCGAAGGCGGTCGACGGCCTGCCCGCGACGAAGTCGCCCATCAGCTGGCCCGGCGCGTCATAGTTGCTGCCGCCCAGTACGTAGGCGCGCGACTCGAGCTCGCGCTGCAGGTCGATGCCGGCCAGCGGGTGCTGGCTGGGGAAGTCGGCCGGCGTGATCTCGACCACGATCGCGCTGTTGGCGTTGCGCTCGGCGCGCGAGTACTGGCTCATGCCGTTGGTGACCACGCGCCCCTCTTCGCTCGATGCGGCCACCACGGTGCCGCCCGGGCACATGCAGAAGCTGTACACGGAGCGGCCGTTGGAGGCGTGGTGCACGATCTTGTAGTCGGCCGCGCCCAGCAGCTTGTTGCCGGCGTTCGGGCCGAAGCGGCAGACGTCGATCAGCGACTGCGGGTGCTCGACCCGGAATCCGATCGAGAACGGCTTGGCTTCCACATACACGCCGCGCTCGTAGAGCATCTGGAAGGTGTCGCGCGCGCTGTGGCCGATGGCGATGGCCAGGTGGCGGGTGGCGATTTCCTCGCCGCCGGCCAGGCGCACGCCGGTGACCTGGCGCACGCCGTTTTCCTCGCTGACCATGATGTCTTCGACCCGGGTCTGGAAGCGGATCTCGCCGCCCAGCGCGGTGATCTCGGCGCGCATCTGCTCGACCATCTTGACCAGGCGGAAGGTGCCGATGTGCGGCTTGCTGACGTACATGATCTCTTCCGGCGCGCCAGACTTCACGAACTCGGTGAGGACCTTGCGGCCGTAGTGCTTCTTGTCCTTGATCTGGCTGTACAGCTTGCCGTCCGAGAAGGTGCCGGCGCCGCCTTCGCCGAACTGCACGTTCGACTCGGTATCGAGTTTGCGCTTGCGCCAGAAGCCGAAGGTGTCGACGGTGCGCTCGCGCACCACCTTGCCGCGCTCGAGCACCAGCGGGTTCAGGCCCATCTGGGCCAGGATCAGCGCCACGAACAGGCCGCAGGGGCCGGTGCCGACCACGATCGGGCGCGGCGTGCCGGCCGCCGGCGGGGCGGCGTCGACGAACTTGTAGCCGGTATCGGGAGAAGGGCCGATGTACTGGTCCTTCGCATGGCGCGCCAGCACGGCGGCTTCGTTGCGCACTTCGGCGTCGATCGAGTAGATCAGCATGATCGCCGACTTCTTGCGCGCATCGTAGCTGCGCTTGAAGACGGACATGTCGATCAGGTCGGCGTCAGGGATGCCGAGGCGGGCCAGGACGGCGGCGCGCAGGGCGGTTTCCGGGTGGTCGAGGGGGAGTTTGAGTTCGTTGATTCGGAGCATGGATTGGCAGTGGTCGCTAGTGAGGCAACAAGGGGAAGGGCGGGAAATGCAAGACCGCTATTTTACCTAAGTCATCCAGGGAAAGGTTTGCCGACTGGGGGCGCCGCCATATTTCATGCTGCAGTGCGGCAAATTGTATGCATGAGGAATATTGAAAGTTATGCATCATTATGGTGCGGGCGCGCATCATGCCAGTGCTGCATTGCACCAAAGTAAGTATTAAAAAAGGGTAATGAAATCAAGGTGTTGCATCTCGGCGTACATACGATGCGGTGCGCATTGACATGAATAAATATGCATGATGTCATTGCATTCGTTCAACATTATTTTCTTGGAAAAGTGTTGGATTGCTGGCAGCGCCCACGGGCGGGAAGCTTTGCAGCTGGAGATGTATAACAAAACCACAGCGGGCCGTTTCTCGGGCCTGCTAACAAAAGGAATAGAACATGTTGAGAAAGACAGTGTTGGCACGTGCGCTCACCATCGCATTCGCCGCATCGGTCGGTAGCGTCGTCGCACCAGGCGTCGCCTTTGCCGCATCGAACTCGGCCGGCGATATCGTCGGCCGCGCCGCAGCTGGTACCGTGATCACCATCGAGAACAAGTCGATCGGCCTGACCCGTACCCTGACCGTCAACAAGAACGGCGACTACCAGCTGACCATGCTGCCGCCAGGTACCTACACCGTGCGCGCCAAGCGTCCGGATGGCTCGGAAGACGTGCGCGAAGTCGCCGTCGCCGCCGGCCAGGGCAGCTCGGCCAACTTCGAGGCGAGCACCAACACCGTCGTCGTGACCGGCCGCCTGAACCGGATCGACGTCAAGTCGCCGGAATCGAGCATGGTCCTCACTGAAGCGGCGATCGACCGTATCCCGGTGACCCGCGACGTGACCGCCGTGGCCCTCTTGGCCCCGGGCGCGACCCGTGGCGATACCCGGATCGGCCAGACCGCCCTGCGTTCGGGCAACGTGCCTTCGCTGGGCGGCGCATCGCCGGCGGAAAACGTTTACTACATCAATGGTTTCAACGTCACCAACTCGCTCAACGGCGTGGCGTTCAACCAGGTGCCGTTCGAAGGCATCGCACAGCAACAGGTCAAGACCGGCGGCTACGGCCCGGAATATGGCCGTTCGCTGGGTGGCGTGCTGTCGGTGACGACCAAGCGCGGCACCAATGAATGGAAAGGCGGCGCCAACGTCATCTGGTCGCCGGAATCGCTCCAGGCCAAGTCGGTGTACGCCGAAAAGAGCCCGACCAGCGGCCGCTGGAACCTGCTCGAGCGTCCGGGCGGCACCGATGACCTGCAGGGCAACCTGTGGGCAGGCGGTCCGGTCATCCAGGACAAGCTGTTCGTCTTCGGCCTGATCCAGGGCGCCGACATCAAGCGCGAATCCTACTTCAACAACACCCAGGAAGTTGTCAAGAACAACACCCCGCGCTACCTGTTGAAGATGGACTGGAACATCAACGACTCGAACCTGCTGGAACTGACCGCGTTCAGCGACAAGAGCAAGGACAAGGTCCAGAACTACGCGTCGCTGCGTCCTTACCAGACCGCGCGCGGCGCCGACCGCGGCACCGACGAATACACCAGCGGCGGCGAGAACTACATCGCCAAGTACACCACCTGGCTGACCGACGACTTCACCGTCTCGGCACTGGCGGGCCTTGGCCGCTACAACCGCAAGTCGAACATCCAGTCGGCCCAGTGCCCGTACACCACCGACAACCGCGTGACCCCGGCCCTGGTGCTGGGCTGCGCGACCACGGTCAACATCACCGACCCGAACGCGAACGACGAACGCCGCGCACTGCGCATCGACGCCGAGTACAGCCTGGGCGACCACGGCATCCGCTTCGGCATGGACCATGAGGAATACAAGGTCGTCGACGGCACCTTCACCTCGGGTGGCGAACGGGTCTGGATCCGCAACCTGGGCGTGGGCAGCCGCCTGTCGAACGGTTACGTGAACAACACCGGCGCGCCGCAGTCGTACGTGGAAGTGCGCCACTTCGAAAACGGCGGCGCCTTCACCACCAAGAACTCGGCCTTCTACCTGGAAGACAACTGGCAGGTCACCAAGAACCTGGTGGCCAACATCGGTGTGCGCAGCGAGTCCTTCGAGAACCTGAACGCCGAAGACAAGACCTTCATCAAGGTCACCAACACGATCGCTCCACGCCTTGGCGTGAGCTGGGACGTGCGTGGCGACCAGCAGACCAAGGTCTTCGCCAACGCCGGCCGCTACTACATCCCGGTGATGTCGAACACCAACGTCCGCCTGTCGGGCGCCGAACTCGACTACCGCGAGTTCTATGCCTACACCGGCAGCAACAGCAGCGACGCCTTCCAGCGTCCGGGCCGTGGCGCCATGCTGGGCAGCCGCGCAACGAGCTCGAACGGCGAAGCCGGCGACCCACGCTCGGTGGTGGACCCGAACATCAAGCCGATGTACCAGGATGAATTCATCGTCGGCATGCAGCAGGCGCTGGCGAACCGCTGGACCGTCGGCCTGAAGTACACCCATCGCAAGCTGCAGAAGGTGATGGACGATATGTGTAACGGCCCTGGCGCTGAACAGTGGGCACTGGGCAATGGCTTCAACGCTTCGCAGGCAGCTGCGATCGGCGGCGCCATCGACCACTGCTTCCTGTACAACCCGGGCGGCGACCTGACCGCCAACGTCGACCTGGAAGACGGCAAGGGCCTGACCACCATCACCATCCCGTCGAAAGCACTGGGCTTCGACAAGCCACAGCGCAAGTACAACGCGGTGGAAGCGACCTTCGAGCGCGCCTGGGACGGCGTCTGGAACCTGCAGGGTTCCTACGTCTGGGCCAAGAGCAAGGGCAACACCGAAGGCTACGTCAAGTCGGACATCGGCCAGGATGACTCGGGCATCAGCCAGGACTGGGATTACCCAGGCCTGATGGAAGGCGCGAGCGGCTACCTGCCGAACGACCGTCGCCACACCGTCAAGCTGTTTGGCGCCTACCAGGTGCTGCCGGAATGGCGCGTCGGCGCCAACTTCATCCTGCAGAGCGGCCGTCCGCTGAACTGCCTGGGCTACTACAACGGTACCCTGGATGAAGTGTCGATCCTGTACGGCGCAGCGTCGTTCTACTGCGCCGGCAAGCCTAACCCACGCGGCACCCTGGGCCGCCTGGAGTGGACCCGTGAACTGGGCCTGCAGGCAACCTACCAGCCGAAGTGGATGAAGGGCACGACCTTCCAGGTCGACGTCCTCAACGTCTTCAATGACCGCGGCGTGACCTCGGTGGAAGAAGGCGGCGAGACCGCGCTGGGCACCCCAAGCCCGACCTACCTGCAACCCCTGGGCATCCAGAATGCACGTACCTTCCGCTTCATGGCGCAGTACGAGTTCTAAGTTCTTCAGGATTTGAGCTTGCAAAAGCCGCCTTCGGGCGGCTTTTTTCATGGAGCCGCCGTTGCGCAAACCGCACAAAAAACGGCCCCCTGCCAGGGGGAAGCGGCGCGCGGCAGCGCCATCGCCGCCTCGAACTCGGCCGGCGATATTGTCGGCCGCGCCGCCGCCGGGACCGTCAGCCGAAATGCTTGAAGGGCACCACCTTGACGGTGGCCGTGCTGAACGTGCGCAACGCACGCGCGGTCGCCCTGGTGGAAGAAGCCGGCGAGGCCTCGCTCGGCATCCTCGGTTGAACCGGCATCTGACTAACTATCAAGTCAACGTTGTATGTTTGCAACGAGCAAGGGGGGCAGTGACAAATTCTCAAAGTGTGTCCTGTAAGCCATTCTGTCGCGCAAAAGCACGGATTTGACACATGCAGACATCGCAGCGTTGATGCACTTAATTACGGTCAATAGATATGCTTCTCGCGCTAACCCGCGCGTATTTACCATGTATCGTAAATATTGCAATTCATCATCGATGAGTTCGCCTGGCTAGACGTATGTATTTGATTCCATAGATAAATATGTTGTATTTCCATCTTGGCCCGCCGCGCGTTCATTTGACACTTTTCCGCCCCCTATGGTTTTATGCGTTCATCAAATAACAATTCTTTCAACATTCCTGTTATTTGAGGCTATGCATACTAGCTGATGAGGTCCGGTAGCATGCCGCCCTCGAAAAGCTGAGACATACAGACGTTTTGTTGCAAATAGTAAATGAATGCCTTCCGACCACGCGCAGCAGGCGAGGCGCGCCGGCCGGGCGGTTTGCAGGAGATTGCCGAGCGGCGCCACCAGCGCCGCACGGTGGCAAAAATAACCCCAAGAAGAGCCCAGAAGGAGAAGTATCCATGACGTTCAAATTGAAGTCGCTGCCGTTCGCGGTTGCCGCGATCGTTGCAAGCGGCGCCCTGGTCGGTACCGCACCGGCCTTCGCCCAAACGACTGAAGCCGCAGCTGCGCCTCAGCGGGTGGTCGTGACCGGCTCGCTGATCAGCCGGACCAACACCGAAACCCCGACCCCGGTGCAGGTGCTGACCTCGGCCGACATCCAGAAGAGCGGCAAGACCTCGGTCGCCGAACTGCTGACCGACCTCGCCGCCAACGGCGCAGGTACCCTGGGCACCGGCTTCGCCGGCGCATTCGCCAACGGCGCATCGGGCATTTCGCTGCGCGGCCTGACCGTCGGCGCCACCCTGGTGCTGATCGACGGCCACCGCATGGCCGGCTACCCGCTGTCGGACGACGCCCAGCGCCAGTTCGTCGACGTGTCCTCGATCCCGTTCGACGCGATCGACTCGATCGAAGTCCTGAAGTCCGGCGCCTCGTCGCTGTACGGTTCGGACGCGATCGCCGGCGTGATCAACATCAAGCTCAAGAAAAACCTGACCGGCACCCGCCTGAGCGCCGAGTACGGCGACACCCAGCACGGCGGCGGCAAGACCCGCCGCGCGTCGATCAGCAGCGGCATCGGCGACATCGATGCGGACGGCTACAACGCCTTCGTCACCCTGGAAACCCGCAAGCAGGACAACATCAAGGTCTACCAGCGCGAGCAGTTCGGCTATGCGAACCGCGACTGGCGCGCACGCGGCGGCAACAACATCAACCTGGGTGTGCCAACCGCGGTCAACAGCTTCCTGACCCCGACCAACACCCCGTTCCTGTACAACCCGTCGAACCCGGCCAATCCGGCCGGCGTGTCGAACGTCGACAATCCGGCCAACTACGTGTTCCTGGACCCGACCAAGTGTAACTTCCAGCTGTACCGCGCAGGCGGCTGCCAGGTCAACGACCGCGAATCGAACATCCAGCCGGCGACCGAGAACGTCAACCTGCTGGTCGGCATGACCAAGAAGCTGAACGACAACTGGGAACTGGCACTGAAGGGCTCGCTCTTCCAGCGCCAGAGCGAAAACAACCGCAACGCCGCCCCGCAAGCCTACAACCCGACCGCCTTCAACGGCTTCAACGTGGTGCGCAACGGCCAGGTCACCCCGGCCGTCGGCGCGATCCCGAGCACCCTGTTCGCACCGGGCGCACGCGTCGGCAGCGGCTTCACCAACCCGTTCGCCCAGAACGCCCGCCTGTACGGCTACATTGCCGACATCGGCCCAACCCTGCGCACCGACAACAAGTCGACCGCCTCGCGTGTCTCGGCCGACCTGACCGGCTCCGCCTATGGCTGGGACGTGAGCGCCGCCGCCGGCTGGACCAAGGTCAAGGTTGACGCAGACTACAGCGGCAACATCAACCGCCAGAACCTGTACACCGCAATCCGCAACGGCAGCTGGAACGTGCTGGGCGGTAACGCACCATCGCTGGTCGACGCCGTCGCGCCGCAATTCAACAACAGCCTGGAATCGACCCTGAGCTATGCCGACCTGGTCGGTTCGCGCGAGATCCTGCCGTCCTTCGGCGCAGGCCCGCTGTCCTTCGCAGCCGGCGCGCACTGGCACAAGCGTGAGCAGAACGCGCCGCCATCCTCGCTGACCGCGATCGGCGCCGTAAACAACACCTCGGCCTTCACCATCGGCGACGAAACCAATACGGCAATCTTCGCCGAACTGCGCGCGACCCCGATCAAGAACGTCGAACTGGGCGTGTCGAGCCGTTATGACCACTACGACACCTACGGCAATTCGTTCACCCCGGCCGCCAACTTCAAGTGGACCCCGGTGTCGAACTTCGGCCTGCGCGGTACGTTCGCCCGTGGCTTCCGCGCGCCGAACCCGGCCGAGGTGGGCAATGCCGGCTCGTCCTTCACCTTCAACTCGATCGCCGACCCGATCAACTGCCCGAACGGCAGCCGCACCACCGCCGGCAACGTGCCGACCGCGTGCAGCTTCGCACCGCCGTACCTGCAGACCACCAACCCGAACCTGGAACCGGAAAAGTCGAAGTCGTACACGCTGGGCATCATCTATGAACCGATGCGCGGCCTGAACATGACCCTCGACTACTACAAGATCAAGATCGAGAACCTGGTCGTGACCCGTGCCGGTAACGATCCGAGCTTCGTGCCGAACTGGGTGCGCGGTCCGGTCGCGCCGATCGACATCGCCACCGGAGTCGGCACCGGTACGGTCGTCGGCACGCCACGCGCGGGTCCGATCCTGTACGCGGAGTCGCCGTACATCAATGCCGGCAGCACCGAGACCCACGGCATCGAAGCGGACGTGCGTTACCGCTGGCGCCTGGCCAACGACATGGGCACCGTGTCGGCAGCCCTGTCGGCCGCGCACACCTTCGGCTACAAGACCGCGGTCGCCGGCAGCGAGTACCAGCTGGCAGGCACCCAGGGCCCGTCGTCGGTCGGCGGCGCCACCGGTAATCCGAAGCAGCGAGGCCAGTTCACCCTCGGCTACAACCGGGGCCCGCTGGACGTGACCGCCACCGTGAACTACACGAGCGGCTTCTCGACCATCGACCCGGCACTGGGTGAAACCGACTGCGCGACCACGGCGGAACACGTCGGCGGCCGCCTGTACTTCGCAGGCCTGATCCAGCCAGCCCAGTACTGCAACGTGTCCTCGTTCACCTCGACGAACCTGAACGTCCAGTACAAGCTGACCCAGAACCTGACCCTGCGCGGTGCGATCCTGAACCTGTTCGACAAGGAAGCACCGTACGACGTCGCCACCTACGGCAACTCGGGCGCCGGCACTTCGTACAACGCCTCGCTGCACCAGCCAGGCGCGGTCGGCCGCTTCTTCAGCCTGGGCGTGAACTACACGTTCTAAGCTGATGTGACATGCGCAGCGGCAGCGATGCCGCTGGGTTGAAAAGAAGCCCCGGGCAGGTTTTTCCTGCACCGGGGCTTGTTGTTTGGTGCGGCGGGAATATGGATAATGCGTAGGCTGCCTCGCCCCGCCCACCCTACGGTGTTTCGACGGACAATAAAAAACCGGCCCCTTGCGGGGCCGGTTTCAGCTAGTGCAAGCTGCTGGTTTAGAACGAGTAACGCGCGCCGACGTACAGGCGGCGTGGTTCGACGAAGGCATTCGATTCGCCGAACTTGTACACGCCATTGCCTGCCGTCAGAGCCATCGCCGACGTGCCCGACTGCTTGTCGAGGACGTTGAAGACGTCGAGGAAGAACTCCACCTTCTGGCTGCCTGCCAGCTTGTAGGTGTACTTCAGGCGCATGTCGAAGGTGTAGTGCGATGGGCCGACTTCTGCGCCGATCACGCCTGGCTTGATCCAGGTGTCCAGCGTATTGCCGACCACGTAGGCATCGTCCATCTCCGGCAGGTAGCGGCCGGAAATCAGCTGTGCACGGGTGTAGCGCATGCCGCTGTTCCAGTTCGCCACGGCGCTCAGCTCCAGGCCATTGTTGAAGTAGTAGGTGGCATAGCCCTTGAGCTGGTGCTTGATGTCGCCTGGCTGTGGGCCGTAGGCGTTCGGTGCGCGTGGGTCCAGTGCCAGCCAGTCGCCCTGGAAGTCGGCGTTACTATCCGAGTTCGAATTGCCCTTGGCCTGGTTCCAGGTGTAGGACGCCGAACCCATCCAGTTGTCGCGCTTGGCCTTGGTCAGGCTGATCTCGACGCCCTGGTAGTCGCGCTTGCCGCCGGCCAGCGTGCCCAGCACGTAGTTCGCGTTCGGTTGCGATGGGAAACCGAAGTACGAGTACGGCAGGTACAGGAAGGACGTCGGCGCGGCATAGCCTTCCATGCTTGGCGTATTGGTCGGATCCGAGTACAGGTGCAGGTCGTAGTCTTCCAGGATGTCGCGGGTGCGGCGCTTGGTGTAGGCGATCGAGGCGGTGTAGTCGCGGCCCAGGTTGGTTGCGTAGCCGAGCATGAACTCGTCGGTGAACGGGGTCTTGGTCGACGGTGCGAAGATCGCATCCGGGGTCTTCTCGCCGCCACGGGTGCGGAAGGTCAGCCAGCGGTCGCCCAGGCGGACTTGCTCTTCTTGGATCGGGCCGGTCAGGTTACCCGCGAAGTCCGACATGTTGGTGCGGATCGGGTCGTAGTAGCGGCCCAGGAAGCCCCAGATCTTGGTGCGGCCTTCGCCGGTCGGGTCATACACCACGTTCAGGCGCGGTGCGAATTTCCATTCGAACTTGGCCGACTGGTTGCCCTTCGAATCCTTGTGCACCCATTCTTCGGCACGCACGCCGGCGCCGATGGTCAACTTGTCCTTGGTCCAGGTGTCCTGCAGGAAGAAGGCCTTGCCGGTTGCTTCCACACTGTAGGGCGCAGCCTGGGTTTCGACGACGCGGTACTGGTTGACCTGGCCGCCCGGGTTGCCGGTGGTGCTGTTGAAGCGCACTGCGCGCACTTCCGGATCGCTGATCACGCCGTCGCGGTTGGTGTCCAGCAGGCCAAGGTAGTAAGCGCGCTCGGCAGCCGAGGAGCCGTTGATGGCGGTGATCACGCGCGGTACGTCGGCTGCAGCCATGGCGCGCGAGCCGGTCCAGCCGGAGCCGAGGAACTCGGCGAAGGTCACGCCGTTGTTTGCGGCGGCGATCGAGGTGTATTGCGCGCGCTCGGTACCGGTGTACTGGGCATCTTCGTAGTACTCGTTCTTCGAGACCAGGAAGCCGGACTTGATGGTATGGGTGCCCGCGTTGGCGGTCTCCCAGAAGTACTCGGCGTTGATGCCGACTTCGTCGCGGTTGCGCTCCGAAATCGTGTCGACGCCGAAGCCGCCCAGGTTACGCTGTTCCAGCGTCGCGCCCGGGTTGTTGCGGAAAGCGACGTTGTTGCGGGTGCTCTGGTCCGCCGCGAAATCGGACAGTTCGCCGATGTGGCGGAACGCATACGCGCTCACGCGCAGGTTATCCATGTCGCGCGAGTACTGGATGTTGTAGTTGTCGCCGCCTTGCTTGCGGCTCTGGTCACGGTTGTTCAGCGTGGTGGCCAGGGTGGTGCCGGTGGTGGTGGTCGGGTCATTGAAGAACGAGGCGACCAGGCGGTCGTTCTCGGTGGCCTGCCAGGTCAGTTTCATGAAGCCCAGCTTGTCGTCGCGGTTGACCTGGCGCATGAAGGCGCCGGTGCCGGCGTTGACCACGTCGGTCTCGCGGGCTTTCTTCTGGTACGAGCCGAAGAACCACAGCTTGTCCTTGATGATCGGGCCACCCAGGGTGACGGCCGCATCGTAGGTCGAGAAGCCGGACGCGGTGTTGTGCTTGTTGTCGGCGACCAGGTTGTCGTTCTGGAAGTAGTAGTTCACCGAGCCGTGGAACTCGTTGGAGCCCGACTTGGTGATGACCTTCGAGACCAGGCCCGAACCGCCCGCGTATTCGGCTGGGATGCCGCCGGTCAGGATCTGTTGTTCCTGGATGATCTCGGAGTTGATGTTCGAACCGAAGGTGCCGGTGCTCGGGTCGGTCACGTCGACGCCGTCGAGGATGTACACGTTGTCGGACGAGGTGCCGGTGGCGCCGCCGATGTCGGAATAGTTCACGCCCGATTTCGAGGACGGGTTGCCGCCCGACGAAGGCTTCACGCCAGGCACCAGCTGCAGGTAGCTCTGGTAGTTACGGCCGGTCGGCAGCGATTCCACCACGCCCAGGTTAAGCACGGTGCCGACGGTGGCCGAGGTGGTATCCACGCGCACCAGGCGCGAGCCGGTGACGACGACCTGCTGGGCGCCGTTCGCAGCGGCGCCGAGCGAGTAGGTCAGGCTCGGGTTCTGGTTACTGACCACGGCCACGTCGGTGGCGGTGTAGGTTGGCAGGCCAGGTGCGACCACTTCGACTTTATAGTCGGTGGCTGGATCGAGGCCGGCGATACGGACCGAGCCATCGGCTTCGGTCACGGCTGTCTTGGTCACCAGGCTGCTTGGCGAACTGACTTTCACGGTCGCGCCAGCAACTGGTTTGCCTTGGGGATTGGTCACCGAGATACGCAGGCCACCGGTTTCGGCTGCCAGTGCGGCACCAACGAAGCACATGCCGACTGCCACCGAAATAGCGGAACGGCGCAGCATGGCCACCCTCGAGGTTTGTTTTACTGTATGCAACATATTCTCCCGATCAAATCTATTGGATAAATTTCTTCTTTAAATCAGAGCAATGCGACAACAAGACAGCTGGACGCCAGAAAGCCCGGTCAGCTCACAACAGGTGTTTCGCCGGACAAAAGATCACCCTCCTCGCGATGAAGGGCTCATCGCATGGGTAAAGTAATTTTTCTCTCGGGAAAACGTGGAACGATCAGAACATTCTGAGCGGCATTGTGTCAATGTTAAGTTTGACGGAGGGTGGCATACATACAACAACGTATTTACAAATATGCATGTCGCATGAAATGCGAGGGCGTTTTACGCGGTCCGTGGCCGGCAGGGAGGGATGCCGGATTTTGACCGGTTGGTAAAAAATTACATGCCGTCCCATGCCCCACCCAGCATGGCCAGTGCTGCCAGCGCCGCCGTTTCGGTGCGCAGTACGCGCGGGCCGACCGACAGGGCCAGTGCGCCGGCGGCCAGGGCGGCCTCCTCTTCTTCGCGGGTGAAGCCGCCTTCCGGCCCGACCATCAGGGTCAGCGCCCGCGGGCCGCCGTCCTTCGCCCACGCGGCCAGGGACGTGGTGGCGCGCGGGCTGAGCAGGATGCGCGGCTGCGGCGCGGCGCTCGCCGCCGCCAGCCAGCGCTGGAAGTCGCTCACCGGCGCCAGTTGCGCCAGCCGGTTGCGCCCGCACTGCTCCGAAGCCGCTTCGATGACGCCCAGCCAGTGCGCGTGGCGCTTCTCGGCGCGCTCGCCGGACAGCCGCACCACGCTGCGCTGGGCCGCCAGCGGCTGCAGCGCCGCCACGCCCAGCTCCACCGCCTTCTCGATGATCCAGTCCATCTTCGCGCCTTCCGGCAGGCCCTGGGCCAGGGTGACGGCGTAGGGCAGTTCGACTTCCACCGCTTCATGGGCCAGCACGGTGGCGCTCGCGCGCTTCTTGCCGATGTCGGCCAGCACCGCCGCATACTGGCCGCCGCGCCCGTCGAACAGGGTCAGCGCCGCACCCGGTTGCATTCTTACAACGTGCAGGTGGTGGGCGACGGATTCGGGCAGGTCGACGGTCGCGCCGGTAGCGAGCGGGGCAGGGCAGTAGAAGCGGGGCATGCGGTTCCTGGAGACAAAGGGGGAGGCTGTAAACCCTGCATTTTAATTCGGCAGGGTGCTGCTCTGGTAAAATACCGGGTTACGGCCTTTCATCGCCACCGCTTCCCCATCCATACCATCGCATTCATAGTCACCCATGAAATCTACCCAAACCACTACCCTGATGGCCAACGCGATCCGCGCGCTGGCGATGGACGCTGTCCAGAAAGCCAACTCCGGCCACCCGGGCATGCCGATGGGCATGGCCGAGATCGGCGTCGCGCTGTGGGACAAGCATTACCGCCACAACCCGGCCAATCCAGGCTGGTTCAACCGCGACCGCTTCCTGCTCTCGAACGGCCATGGCTCGATGCTGCACTACGCCATGCTGCACCTGGCCGGCTACGACCTGTCGATGGATGACCTGCGCGACTTCCGCCAGCTGCACTCGAAGACTGCCGGCCACCCGGAAGTGGGCATCACCCCGGGCGTGGAAACCACCACCGGCCCGCTGGGCCAGGGCATCGCGAACTCGGTCGGCATGGCGCTGGCAGAATGGCTGATGGGCTATGAATTCAACCGCCCCGGGTTCGACGTGGTGGACCACTACACCTACGCCTTCCTGGGCGACGGCTGCCTGATGGAAGGTATCTCGCACGAAGTCGCCTCGCTGGCCGGCACCCTGCGCCTGAACAAACTGATCTGGCTATACGACGACAACGGCATCTCGATCGACGGCCGGGTCGAAGGCTGGTTCACCGACGACACCCAGAAGCGTTTCGAAGCCTACGGCTGGAACGTGATCCCGCACGTCGACGGCCACAACGTCGGCGCCGTCTCGGCGGCGATCGAAGCGGCCAAGGGTTCGGATCGTCCGACCCTGATCTGCTGCAAGACCATCATCGGCAAGGGCGCGCCGAACCTGGAAGGCGGCGACAAGGTCCACGGCGCCCCGCTGGGCGACAAGGAAATCGCAGCCGTGCGCCAGCACCTGGTGTGGGACCCGATTCCGTTCGACATCCCGGCCGAGCTGTACGAAGCCTGGGACGCGAAAGCACGCGGCGCGCAGCTTGAAGCCGAATGGAACACCCTGTTCGCCGGCTACCGCGGCAAGCACCCTGAGCTGGCCGCCGAATTCGAGCGCCGCATGAAGGGCGACCTGCCAGGCAACTTCAGCGACGTGCTGGACGCTGCCATCGCAGCCTGCGTCGACAAGAAGGAAACCATCGCGACCCGCAAGGCGTCGCAAAATGCGATCCAGGCGCTGGCGCCAAGCCTGCCGGAATTCCTGGGCGGCTCGGCCGACCTGACCGGCTCGAACCTGACCAACTGGAAGGAATCGGTCGCGGTTCGTTCGGGCATCCCGGGCAACCACATCAACTACGGCGTGCGCGAATTCGGCATGGCCGCGATCCAGAACGGCGTCGCCCTGCACGGCGGCTTCCTGCCGTTCGGCGCGACCTTCCTGACCTTCTCGGACTACAGCCGCAACGCCCTGCGCATGGCGGCGCTGATGAAGATCCGCTCGCTGTTCGTGTTCACCCACGACTCGATCGGCCTGGGCGAAGACGGCCCGACCCACCAGTCGGTCGAGCACGTGTCGTCGCTGCGCCTGATCCCGAACCTGGACAACTGGCGTCCATGCGACACCGTCGAATCGCAAGTGGCCTGGGGCGCGGCAGTGCAGCGCCGCGACGGCCCGTCGACCCTGATCTTCTCGCGCCAGAACCTGCCGTACATGGAACGCGACGCGGCCACCATCGCCAACGTCGCCAAGGGCGGCTACGTGCTGCGCGACGCGGCGGACGCGAAGGTCATCCTGATCGCCACCGGTTCGGAAGTCGAACTGGCGATGAAGGCCGCCGATGCCCTGGGCAGCGAAGGCGTGGCCGCGCGCGTGGTCTCGATGCCATCGACCGACGTGTTCGATCGCCAGGATGCCAGCTACAAAGCAAGCGTGCTGACCCGCGGCGTGCCGCGCGTGGCGATCGAAGCCGGCGTGACCGACTTCTGGTACAAGTATGTGGGCCTGGAAGGCGCCGTGGTCGGTATCGACACCTTCGGCGAATCGGCGCCGGCGCCGGTGCTGTTCAAGCACTTCGGCTTCACCGTCGAGAACGTGGTGGCGAAAGCCAAGGTCGTCATCGCGGCTTAAGATTTTCTGCGGGCTGCCTCATGGCGGCCCGTTTTATTTCTAGGGTACGAAAAAAGTTTTTTTCTAATCAGGAGCCAAAGCAATGACGATCAAAGTTGCAATCAACGGTTATGGCCGCATCGGCCGCAATATCCTGCGCGCTTTCTACGAAGGCGGCAAACAGCAAGACATCCAGATCGTGGCGATCAACGACCTCGGCAACGCCGAATCGAACGCCCACCTGACCCGCTACGACACTGCCCACGGCAAGTTCCCGGGCACCGTCACGGTCGAGGGCGACAACATGATCGTCAACGGCGACAAGATCCGCGTGTTCGCGACCCGCAACCCGGCCGAGATCCCATGGGGCGAGCTCGGCGTGGACGTCGTGCTGGAATGCACCGGCTTCTTCACCACCAAAGAAAAGGCCTCGGCCCACCTGAAGGGCGGCGCCAAGAAAGTCATCATCTCGGCACCTGGCGGCAAGGATGTCGACGCCACCATCGTGTTCGGCGTGAACCAGGACGTGCTCAAGTCGACCGACACCGTGATCTCGAACGCCTCCTGCACCACCAACTGCCTGGCCCCGCTGGTCAAGCCGCTGAACGATGCGATCGGCCTGGAAACCGGCCTGATGACCACCGTGCACGCCTACACCAACGACCAGGTGCTGTCGGACGTGATGCACGAAGACCTGCGCCGCGCCCGTTCGGCCACCATGAGCATGATCCCGACCAAGACCGGCGCCGCCGCCGCGGTCGGCCTGGTTCTGCCCGAGCTGAACGGCAAGCTGGACGGCTTCGCGATCCGCGTGCCGACCATCAATGTGTCGCTGGTCGACCTGTCCTTCATCGCCAAGCGCGACACCACGGTGGACGAAGTCAACGCCATCCTCAAGACCGCCTCGGAAGGCGCGCTGAAAGGCATCCTGACGTACCAGACCGAGCCGCTGGTCTCGATCGACTTCAACCACAACCCGGCCTCGTCGAACTTCGATTCGACCCTGACCAAGGTGTCGGGCCGCCTGGTGAAAGTGTCGTCGTGGTACGACAACGAGTGGGGCTTCTCGAACCGCATGCTCGACACCACCGTCGCGCTGATGAACGCGAAGTAATACCGCGGCAGCTGGCGCAACGGAAAAACGCCTCTTCGCGAGGCGTTTTTTTTCGCCTGCGCGGGGCGCCAGTAACGCAAGCACGGCGTGCCGGTCGTGCGAATGGCCGCAACTTGCTACAGAAGGCATCGGTTTCGTTGATATTGTCCCGCGTTGGTCGCAAATGCAGCACGGGCGTGCTTCTGCACCCATTTGAGGCGTAAGTACATTCATTCGTTAAAAATGCACCGCAGCATCGTTTTTTACATAGCCATATGCGGAAAGGGCAGAAGAATATTTTGCGTTGAGGAAAAACAACAGACATCAAGTTTTTTTGCGAATCTTTACGAAAACTGTTTTCTTCCATGCAAGTCTCTGCGAGACTTTATTTCGTATGCACCAAGTGCATATCATCTGCATTGAGCAAAAACTATAAATCCGTAGGGACGAGAAAACGTGAATAAACCACTCCTGAAACACAGTGTTGTCGCAGTTGCCCTGGCAGTCGGCATCGCACCGTTCGCCATCGCGCAAAATGCCGCTTCGGAACCAGCGGCCACCGTCTACGTGACCGGTTCGAACCTGAAGCGTACGGACAAGGAAGGCACCCAGCCGATCCAGACCATCACCGCCAAGGAAATCCGCGAGTCCGGCGCCGCCACCGTTACCGAGCTGATCCGCCTGGTGCCGGCCATGGGTACCGACAACAACCTCGACACCAATGACGGCGGCTTCTCGCGCGGCGTCTCGACCGCGTCGCTGCGCGGCCTGTCGTCGACCTCGACCCTGATCCTGTTGAACGGCCGCCGCATGGCGCCATCGGCCTACGCCGACCCGAACAACGGCAATTCGACCCTGTATGACCTGAACCAGATCCCGATCAACGCGCTCGAGCGCGTCGAGATCCTGAAGGATGGCGCATCGGCCGTGTACGGCTCCGACGCGATCGGCGGCGTCATCAACTTCATCACCAAGTCGGCCTTCCGCGGCTCGGAGCTGAGCGTGCGCGCCAGCGCCAACGACGACGGCGAATTCGCGCGCAAGGGCGCGACCTTCTTCACCGGCCTGGGCGACGTCGAAGCCGACGGCTACAACGTGTTCTTCACGGCCGACGTCTCGGACCGCAGCCGCACCCAGCGCGACGAAGTGCGCGACATCAAGTTCGACGAATACAAGCGCCTGCAGAACCGCTACGCCAGCCCATACGGCAGCAACATCTCGCGCGCACCGCTGTTCTACCGCGAAAGCGCCCCAGGTTCGGGTTCGTTCACCGCGACCCCGGCCAACGCCGCCGACCGCTTCCGCGCTCCGCTGGACAACTGCCCGGCAGAACGCCGCCTGACCGGCGACGCGTCGATGGGCTTCACCGCCACCAGCGTGTTCTTCGGCCGCACCTTCTGTAACTACGACACCAGCCAGAACCTGGAAGGCACCAGCAAGGGCAAGGACGGCAGCTTCCTGACCCGTGGCGTGATCAAGCTGGGCGACAACGTCCGCGCGTTCGCCGAAGTGGCCTACGCCCGCACCGAGCGCCAGTACACCTCGTCGCCGATCGCCATCAGCACCGGCGTGACCACCAACTTCACCGCCGCCGGCGTGGCGCCGTCGTACCAGACCATCCTGCCGATCGGCCACCCGGACAACCCGTTCCCGACCGCGCGCGCTTCGGTTGCCTACCGCTTCGAGAACGCCCCGAGCGGCACCGAGACCATCAACCAGACCGGTCGCCTGCTGACCGGCCTGTCGGGCTCGAACTTCAACTGGGATTGGGAAACCGCGCTGCTGCTGAACGAAGCACGCAAGGAAGACGGCTACAACGGCCGCCTGCACCTGCCAACCCTGCGCAAGATCAACCAGGGCGCCACCATCGCATCGGTCGCTGCCGATCCAAACCTGTTCCGCAGCACCCGCAGCGACGACCGCTCGCGCATCGCCCAGATCGACGCCAAGGCATCGACCACCTTCGGCAAGCTGCCGGGCGGTGAAATCGGCATGGCGATCGGTACCGAGTTCCGCCGCGAAACCCTGAAGATGCGTCCGGACGCCGAACTGGCAGCCGGTAACATCTTCGGCCTGGCCAACGTCATCATCGACGGCGAGCGCGACGTCAAATCGGGCTTCGTGGAATTCCGTACGCCGTTCTACAAGAACTTCGAGATGGACTTCGCCGGCCGCTGGGACAAGTACGAAGGCATGAAAACCAACTTCGTGCCGAAGGTCGGCGCCAAGTGGACCGCCACCAGCACCCTGGCATTCCGCGGCACCTACGCCGAAGGCTTCCGCGCACCGGCCCTGTCGCAAGTGACCCCGGGCGGCGCCCAGTTCTTCCTGAGCGGCCTGTTCGATCCGAAGCGTTGCGAGCAGGACGAGAAGACCCCGAAACCAGGCGCCAGCGAAGTTGACTGCAGCAAGTCGGCATCGGGCACCGGTGGCGCCAATCCGGACCTGAAGCCGGAAACCTCGAAATCCTACTCGTTCGGCATCCTGTTCTCGCCGACCACGAACTGGGACTTCGGCCTGGACTTCTTCAAGATCCGCAAGGAAGACGAAGTGGCCCTGGGCTCGGCCTTCGACGCACTGCGTAACGAAGACAACAACCCAGGCCTGATCGTGCGCGACCAGAACCCAGCCAACTTCGTGCTCGATGCACAAGGTCGTCCGATCCCGGGCACCGGTCCGCTGCTGGCCGTGCGCGAGCCTTGGATCAACCAGGGTGCAATGGAAACCCGCGGCGTCGATCTCGAAGCGTCGTTCCGCAAGAACCTGGGTTCGATGGGCAACTTCAGCGCCAAGCTGGTCTCGACCTACGTCCACGCCTACTACCTGGCGCAGGAAAAGGGCGATCCAGAGCACAACATCGCTGGCTACAACGCCGGCCTGGTGGACTGGAACCTGTCGAGCGGCCTGGATGTCCCGCGCTGGAAGACCAATATGTCGGTCTCGCTGACCCGCGGCGCCCACGCCTTCAGCGCCAACATGAACTACACCGGCGAAGTCTCGCTGCGCCGCAAGTTCGACAAGGACGTGACCTACGCGATGCCGTTCTGCCACTACGCGCCACTGGTGAACAGCACCACCACCGCGAACTTCCCGAGCGCCAGCGGTGCGATCGCCGGCTACCTGAAGGCGTTCCCGGATTGCGCAGTCAAGGAATGGGTCCGTATCGGCGTGGGTTACACCTACACCGGTATCAAGAACCTGTCGCTGACCGCGAACATCCAGAACCTGTTCGACGAAGCGGCACCGTACGATCCACGCTACGGCGCGATCGGCGCCAGCGGCTACAACGCCGGCCTGCACAACCCTTACGGCCGTTACTTCAGCCTGTCGGCAAAGTACTCGTTCTAAGCGTTCCAGCATAAAAAAACCCGGCTCCGGCCGGGTTTTTTTTCGCCCCAACTTCAGGGTCAGGTCTGACATTTGGACACGGCCTCATCCGTACAAGGCCGGTCTCGCTAATTAAGTATTGATTTCACTGGCCGTGCGGCATTGATTTGCCGCTCACGGCAGAGCTCGTGTCTGAATGTCAGACCTGACCCCGAAGTTACGAAGTGGGGGGATCAGGCGTCTGGCCAGGGGGTGAGGATCTCGACGCCGTTTTTGGTTACCGCCACCATGTGCTCCCACTGGGCCGACAGCGAGCCGTCGGTGGTGACGACAGTCCAGCCGTCGTCGAGCTGGTCGACGTCGGCGCCGCCCATGTTGATCATGGGCTCGATGGTGAAGGTCATGCCTTCCTTGAGCAGCAGGCCGGTGTTCGGGCGGCCGTAGTGCAGCACCTGCGGGTCTTCGTGGTAGACGCGGCCGATGCCGTGGCCGCAGTATTCGCGTACCACCGAGTAGCCGGCGGCTTCGGCCAGCTTCTGGATCGCGTTGCCGACGTCGCCCAGGCGCGCGCCGGGGCGGACCTGGCGGATGCCGGCCATCATGGCCTGGTAGGTGGTGTCGACCAGCTTTTGTGCCTCGGGACGCGGGGTGCCGGCGAAGTACATGCGGCTGGTGTCGCCGTGCCAGCCTTCCTTGATCACGGTGACGTCGATGTTGACGATGTCGCCATTCTGCAGCACTTCCTTCTCGCTCGGGATGCCGTGGCAGACCACGCCGTTGATCGAGGTGCACAGGGTCTTCGGGAAGCCGTGGTAGCCGACGTTGGCCGGGGTTGCCTTCTGCACCTTGCGGATGTATTCGTTGCAGCGGCGGTCGAGTTCTTCGGTGGATACCCCGGGCACCACGTGTTCCTTGATCATCGCCAGCACGTCGGCGGCGAGGCGGCCGGCCACGCGCAGTTTCGCGATGTCCTTGTCGTTCTTGAATTTGATTGCCATTCCATTCTTCAGCTGAGTGCGCAATCCGCCATGATACCCGCCCCCAATGAAAAATGCCCGCCAGGCGAACCTGGCGGGCATGGTCGTCATGCGGACCCTTTTCGGGCCCTGCACGCTACATCATCAGAAGTTCTGGTTGTAGCGGACGTAGAAGAAGCGGTCCAGCAGCATGTCGGCATCTACCGCCGAAGCCGACGCCTGGGTGCTGTAGGCGATACGCGGCTTCTTGTCGAAGGCGTTGTTCACGCCGACGCGGATGTTGCCGTTCCACGAGGTCTTGTAGCCGACGCTCACGTCATGGATGGTGACCGAGCCGAGCTTGTTGGCGCCGGTGCCGAAGCTGGCGGTTTCGACGGTAGGCATGTTGCATTCCACGCCCAGGTCGACGTCCCAGCACTGGTCCTTGACCGGGCTGAAGTAACGGAAGCCCCAGCTGGCGCTCCAGTTGCCCTTGGTCCAGTCGATGGTGTTGTTCGACTTCACGCGGTTGTAGAAGTAGTCGCCTGCATACTCGTTCCATTCCTGGTCGGCGCCGCTGCGGGTGCGGAACTTGTCGGTGTACGAGGTTTCGCTGCGCAGGCCGAACTGGCCGTAGGCGCTACGCGGGAAGCGGTAGTTGATCGCCAGGTCCAGGCCTTCGGTTTCCATCTCGCCCAGGTTGGCGTTGCCGCGTGCCAGCTGGTTGATCTGGCCGGTGACCGGGTCACGCTGGATCGAGCTGCAGAAGTTGCTGACGCCTTCGATGAAGCACTGGTTGGCCACGTAGGTCGCGCCGATCGCGGTGATGCGATTGTCGATCTTGATGTTGTACCAGTCCAGGCCCACGCTCAGGCCAGGCACGAACGACGGGCTGTACACGAAGCCGGCGGTCTTGGTGACCGCGGTTTCCGGCGACAGGAAGGAATTGCCGGCGCCCGACTGGAAGGCCACCAGCGACTGGGTGCCGTTGGTGCTGGTGATCGGGGTGCCTGCCTGCAGCAGCTGGCGGTAGCTGGCTGGGGTGCCGCGCACGCCTGCGAAACCGCTGGCGCAACGTGCCGCCACTGCCGGATTGCGCGACGCTTCGCCGAAGCGGGTGTCGCATGGATCCAGGAAGGTGTCGAAGGACTGCGAACCGCCGCCCGCCAGGTCGTCCAGGGTCGGGGCACGGAAGCCTTCGGCCCAGGTACCGCGGACCAGCACGTCCTTGACCGGCTTGTACATGAAGCTGGCCTTGCTGTTGTTGGTCACGCCGAAGTTGCTGTAGTCCGAGTGGCGGGTCGCCAGGTTGAAGCTCAGCAGTTCAGCGAAAGGCTGGTTCTTCAGCACTGGGATGTTCAGCTCGCCGTAGGCTTCGCGCACGGTGTAGCGGCCGTAGGTCGGCAGGCCCGACAGGTTGGTCGAGTAACCCGACTGCGAGAACTGGTCAGGCACGTCCGAACCCTTGACTTCGCGGTGTTCGATACCGACTGCCAGGCCGAGTGCGCCTGCCGGCAGCTGCCACAGTTCGCCGCCGATGTTGGCGGTGGCGCTGTTGATGGTCGAGCCGTAGGTCTTGGCGCCCGAGGTGTTGATGTACTTCAGCGCTTCCGGGGTCGAGGCCGATGGGCCGCCCAGGATGTCGAACGGGGTGCAATCCGCGAAGGCGATCGGCGAGGCCGCGGTGCCGCACTGGACCTGGCCGGACGCGTTCATGAACGACGGGCCGAGGGCGCGCTTCAGGGTCAGCAGGTTGATGTTGCCGCTGTCGCGCGAGACGCCCGACACCTTGTTGTGGTTGTAGCCGACGTCCCAGTTCCAGGCCAGGTCGCGGAAGGTGAACTCGCCTTCCAGGGTGGCGTCGATGTGCAGGGTGCGGTTTTCGTTCTCGGTGATGCGCGGCAGCTCGATGGTGCGGCGGTAGAAGTACAGGTCCTGGCCAAGGCCGGCGCCGGCAACCTGGTTGCCGTACGGGTTGAAGTAGCTGTCCTTGTCGATGTAGACCGGGTACTTGGCCTGGCTTGCCGATTGCAGCGGATAGCCGGCGATCTGGCGGGTCGACTCACGCTGCGAGTACATCGCGGTGGTCTTCAGGCGCATGTCCTTCGGCAGGGCGATCTCGCCCTTGACGAACAGGGTGTCGAGCTTGTTCGGCGACAGCAGGTCCATGTCCTGGGACGAGTTGTACGTGTCGGCGACGGCGCCGGCGTACGGGTGGTAGCTGTTCGGGTTGCGCGATGGCGAGCTGGTGCCCTTGCCGTCGTAGCTGCCGGTGTGGTTGATGATCTGGTTGAAGCCGGTCGGGCTGCCGCCTGGGGTCAGTTGACGGATACGGCCCCATGGGGAGGTGCCGAAGCCGTCGGTCAGGTGGGCCGGACCGTAGGAGGTCGCGGTGATCTCGCGGGTCTGGGTGTCGACGCGGCCCTGGGTGGTGTGGGCCAGGCCGAACATCAGCGACGCCTTGTCGTTGCCGGCGCCGTAGGTCAGCGAGAAGTCCTTGTTACGGCCGTCACCTTCTTCGAAGGCGCCGGTGTACAGGCTCAGCTGGCCGCCTTCCATGTTCTTCTTCAGGATGATGTTGACCACGCCTGCGATCGCGTCCGAGCCGTAGATCGACGAAGCGCCATCCTTCAGGATTTCCATGCGCTCGATCATGGCCGACGGGATGGTCGACAGATCGGTGTAGCCGGCAACGGTCTGGGTCCAGCGCTTGCCGTCCACCAGCACCAGCAGGCGGTTCGAACCGAGGTTGCGCAGGCTGACGTACTGGCCGCCGGCTTCGGTGTTCGAGGTCAGCGAGCCGCTGCGGCTGAAGTCGGGCGCGCCGGCCGACGACAGGTTGTTCAGGATGTCGCCGACGGTGACGAGGCCGGTTTTCTGGATCTGTTCCTGGTTCAGGACCTGGATCGGCTGGGCCGTTTCCAGGTCGACCTGGCGGATACGCGAGCCGGTCACTTCGACGCGCTGCAGCGGCGCCGAAGCTTCTTGGGCGATAGCGGCGGTCATACCGAGGGTCATGCCGCCCAGGCAGATCGCGCGGACCGACCGGGACAAGATTTTTTCCATCATGTTGCTAAACTCCTAGGGTGAAAACTCGGCCGTACCGCTCGGCGGCACTGCCACTTGGGAAGGGGTCTGTTCGACCTTTGAAGGTAGTCAATTTCGCAATCGAAGTTACTTTCAAGTCAGCAATAAGATCATCCGGCATGCATACCTGTCAATGTAATCAGCGTCAATACTCTCCCAATTGTTGCAAAATTGTGTACTTACGCGCACGCTACAATTTCACTATTGACTAATGTAACTGTCGCAAATCAAGAAAAAAACCCGCCCGGCTTGCGCCGGGCGGGTTTTATACGCAATTTAATTGCGTCAGATCATCTGATCGTAGTAGGAAATCAGAAGGCCTGGTTGTAGCGTGCGTAGATGAAGCGATCGATTGGCAGGTCGGCATCGACATAAGTCGACGATGCGGCGCCCAGCACGGTGAAGCGTGGCTTCTTGTCGAAGGCATTGTTCACGCCGACGCGGACGTTGGCGTTCCATGGCAGCTTGTAGCCCAGGCTGATGTCGTGGAACACCAGCGAGGACAGGCGGTTGGCGCCGTCGGACGTGGCACCCGGACGGCGGGTGGTCAGCTCGTTGCACTGCCAGCGGTTCGGGATGCTCAGGCAGCTGTCGGTGACGTCGCTCAGGTAACGCACGCCCCAGGTGGCGCTGAAGTTGCCCAGCGACCAATCGGTGGTGAAGTTCGACTTCCAGCGGTGGAAGTCGTAGTCACCCGAAAAATCGATCCACTGCGCGGTGGCGCTGCTCTTGGTCGAGTACTCGTCGAGGTAGGTGGTTTCGCTCTTCAGGTTGACCTGGCCCCACGAGAAGCGTGGCAGGCGATAGCGCAGTTCGACGTCCACGCCCTCGGTCTTGATCTGGCCCAGGTTGGCGTTGCCGCGCTGGAGGTCGATGACCATGCCGGTGGCGTCACGCTTGATCAGGCCGCAGAAGTTGGCCTGGCCCTGGTTGTAGCACTCGCCCAGGATGTAGTTCGACGACACGCCGACGATGCGGTTGTCGATCTGGATGCTGTACCAGTCGACCGCGGCCGAGAAGCCAGGCACGAAGGATGGGTTGAACACCATGCCCAGGGTGCGGGTGACCGCGGTTTCAGGCTGCAGCGATGCATTGCCGGCGCCGACGTTGAACGGCACCGAGCTCTGCACACTCGAGCTGGAGGTGATGTTGGCGCCGGTCTGGGTCTTCTGGCGGAAGCCTGCCGGGGTGCCGGACACGCCGCCCAGGCCCGCGTTGCAGCGGCCCAGCACGGTGGTGTTGCGCGCTGCATCGCCGAAGACGGTGTCGCAAGGATCGAGGTAGCTGTCGAAGCTCTGCTGGCCGCCGCCGAAGGTGTCGCCCACGGTCGGTGCGCGGAAGCCTTCAGCCCAGGTGCCGCGGAACAGCACGTCCTTGACCGGACGGTAGGTCAGGCTGGCCTTGCTGTTGTTGGTCGAACCGAAGTTGCTGTAGTCCGAGTAACGGGTAGCCAGGTTGACATTCAGCGATTCGATGAACGGCTTGTTCTTCAGGATCGGGATGTTCAGCTCGGCGTAGGCTTCGCGCACGGTGTAGCGGCCGCTGGTCGGGTTGCCGGCCAGGTCGGTCGAGAAGCCCGAGCGCTGGAATTCGCCCGGCAGGTCTTCACCTTCCACGGTGCGGTGTTCGATACCAGCGGCCACGCCCAGGGCGCCAGCCGGCAGCTGGAACACTTCGCCGCTGATGTCGGCGGTGGCACTGTCGACCTTGCTGCCGTAGTTGTAGCCGCCCATCGACATGATGTAGTTCAGCGCGGCCGGGGTCGAGGCCGACGGTCCGCCCAGGATGTCGAACGGGGTGCACTCTGCCAGCGCGATCGGGGCTGCCGCGGTGCCGCACTGGATGGTGCCGGCAGCATTGCGGAACGATGGGCCCAGGGCCTTCTTCAGGTTCAGCAGGTTGATGTTGCCGCCGCCAACCGTGTTGCCGTCGACCTTGCTGTGGTTGTAGCCTGCGCTCCAGTTCCACGGCATGCCGCGCAGCTCGAAATCACCTTCCAGGGTGGCGTCGATGTGCAGGGTGCGGTTGGTGTTCTCGGTGGTGCGCGGCACCTCGATGGTACGGCGGTAGAAGAACAGGTCCTGGCCGCGGCCGGCGCCGGCTACCTGGTTGCCGTACGGATTGAAGTAGCTGTCCTTGTCGATGTAGACGGGGTACTTCGACTGCGACGTCGAGCTCAGCGGGTAACCGGCGACGGTCGACAGGCTCTTGCGCGATGCATACATCGCGGTGGTGGTCAGGCGCATGTCGTAGGGCAGTTGCAGTTCGCCCTTGGTGAAGATGGTGTCCAGCTTGGACGGCATTGCGAACACCATTTGCGAGGTGGTGTTGAAGTTGTCCGCCGCGATCGGAGCACCGCCGACGACATCGTGGTAGCTGGTTGGATTGCGCGAATCCTGGCCGACGCCCGGCGCGTTCTGGTCGCCGGTGTGGTTCAGGATCTTGTCGAAGCCGGTGGCGCCGCCGGCGGCGCTGACCTGGCGAATGCGGCCCCATGGACCGCCGCCCAGGCCTTCGAGCGGGAATTCGCTGGTGCGCGAGAAGCGCGTGAACTCGCGGTCGCGCGACCAGACGGCGCCCGCTTCGGTGTGCGACAGGCCGAACATGAGCGAGGCTTTTTCATTGCCGGCGCCGTAGCTGAGCGAGAAGTCCTTGTTGCGGCCGTCGGCCACGCTTTCATTGCGGCCGGCGTACAGGCTGACCTGGCCGCCTTCCATCGACTTCTTCAGAATGATATTGACCACACCGGCGATCGCGTCCGAGCCGTAGATCGACGAGGCGCCATCCTTCAGGATTTCCATGCGCTCGATCATCGACGACGGGATGGTCGACATGTCGGTCAGGCCGGCCACGGTCTGGGTCCAGCGCTTGCCGTTGACCAGCACCAGCAGGCGCTGCGAGCCGAGATTGCGCAGGTTGGCGTACTGACCGCCGTTTTCACGGTTCGAGGTCAGCGAGCCACCCTTGCTGAACGCAGGCGAACCAGCGGACGACATGTTCGCGATGATGTCGCCCACGGTGACCAGGCCCGACTTCTGGATCTGTTCCTGGGTCATCACCTGGATCGGCTGCGAGGTCTCGAGGTCGACCTGGCGGATGCGCGACCCGGTGATCTCGACGCGCTGAGGGGCCTCTTGAGCCTGCGCGATCGATACCATCGACTGGAGGGCGACGGCGACGGCCACCGCGATCTTGGTTCGTTGTTGCATGTGTTCTCCATCTTGCGCCCCGAAGGGCAACGTTTCTATGTTTTAAAGGGACAACCTGTGCGAACTGGCTTACCGCGGATAGCGGTAACGCTTTGAGTGCATACACATGTGTATAAGATCACCGCGTGTTGACGAGTGTCAATATGCGTAAAGGCCGGATATGTACGAAAAACAACAGTTAATACAAAGAAATCTCTGACTCGCCAGTCAATAGAAAAAAGGCGCACGAAAGCTGTGCGCCGATAGGGGAAAACGCCTATGAAAAGTGCATTTGCACCAATGCGGTGCCGGCCGTTTTTTTTAGCGCTGCTCAGGTTCCGAAACAGGCCGCCCACAGCCGCTCGACCTGGGCCGGATGCGCGCCCAGTACCTGCGGCTCGACCCGGGCTTTTTCCTGGCCCTGCAGACGCACCTGGTGCTGCAGGCGGCGCATGGCCCGGTAGGCGTCCGCCACCGCCCCGGCCAGGCCGGCGTCGATCAGTCCCAGGTCGCCGCACATGCGCAGCAGCGCGATGTTGCCGGCGTTTGCCGTCAGTTGCGGGTATTTCGCGGCGTGGCGCAATACCAGGTACTGGACGATGAACTCGATGTCGATCATCCCGCCCGGGTCCTGCTTGAGGTCGAACAGGCCGCTCGGGTTGGCATGGGCGCCGCGCATGCGCGCGCGCATCGCCAGCACTTCGTCCTTCAATTGCTGTTCCTGGCTGCCGCGGTCCTTGCGCAGCACGTCCTCGCGGATGCGCTCGAAGCGCTCGCCGATGGCGGCGTCGCCGGCGCAGAAGCGGGCCCGGGTGAGAGCCTGGTGCTCCCAGATCCAGGCGCTGCTGGCCTGGTAGCGCTCGAACGCGCCGACCGAAGACACCAGCATGCCGCTGGCGCCGTCCGGGCGCAGCGCGGTGTCGATGTCGAACAGGATCCCGGCGGCCGTGTGCGCGGTGTTCCAGGTGATGAAGCGCTGCGCCAGCTTGGCGTAGTTGGACGGCGCCATGTCGTCGTCGTCGTCGAACAGGAAGATGACGTCGAGGTCGGACACATAGCCCAGCTCCTTGCCGCCCAGCTTGCCGTAGGCGATGACGGCGAAGCGCGGCTCCTCGCGGTGGCGGCTGGGAATGGCGCGCCAGGCGTGGCGCACGGTGGCGCCGACGATGGCGTCGGCCAGGGCCGACAAATGGTCGGCCAGGCGCTCCACCGACAGTTCGCCGGCCAGGTCCAGCGCCAGCAGCCGGAACAGCTGGGCGTGGTGGGCTTCGCGCAGGATGTCGAGCTGGCGTTCGGTGTCGCCGGCCGCCTCCTGCAGGTGGGCGTCGAGCTGGGCGGCCAGCTGGGCCAGCTGGCCGGGATTGCCGGCGTCTTCGTTGCGGTCGTCCAGCAGCTCGTCGAGCAGGATCGGGTGCTGGGTCAGGAAGGTGGCGGCCCAGCCCGAAGAATTGATCATGCGGATCACGCGCTCGAGCGTGTGCGGGTATTCGGTCAGCAGCGACAGGTAGGCCGAGCGCCGTGCGATGGCCTCGAAGAAGTCGAGCAGGCGCCCGAGGGTGGCGGCGTGGCTGCCGATGCCGGCCTCCTTGACCACGGTGGCGATCTGGCCAAGGGCGGCGTCGCCCAACGCCAGCAGGCGCGCGCGGCTGGCGTCGGGCAGGGCGGCCAGGCGCGGGCCCTGCAGGGTGGCGACCAGGCGCGTGGCGGCGGCAACGGGGTCGTCGTAGCCCAGCTGCGCCAGGCGGGCGGCGATGGCGTCGCGGTTTTCCGGGTCATCCGCCAGCAGGGTGGCTTCGGGGTCGGCGCCCTCGGCCTTGTCGGCGAAGATGGCGTCGAACTGGGCCGCGACGTAGGTGCGCTGCTGTTCCAGCCGCTGCAGGAGGGTGGCGGTATCCGGCAGGCCCATCATGCGGGCCACGACCAGGCGATCGTCCTCGCTGGCCGGCAGGGTGTGGGTCTGGGCGTCGTCCAGGTATTGCAGGCGGTGCTCCAGGTTGCGCAGGAAGGTATATGCCTCGAGCAGGCGCGCCACGGTGTCCTGGGTCAGCAGCTCGCGCTCGGCCAGCAGGCGCAGGGTGGCGCGGGTGGAGCGTTCGCGCAGCGCCGGGTCGCGCCCGCCGCGGATCAGCTGGAACACCTGGGCCAGGAACTCGATCTCGCGGATCCCGCCGCGGCCCAGTTTCACATTGTGGCTGCGCTCGGGGTGCAGGCGCTCCTGGCGCTTGACCTCGGCCCGGATCTGGGCGTGCATGTTGCGGATCGCATCGATCACGCCGAAATCGAGGTAGCGCCGGAACACGAAGGGGCGCACCACGGCGTCGAGCGCCGCGATGTCTTCCGGCTCGCCGGTGACCGCACGCGCCTTGACCCAGGCGTAGCGCTCCCATTCCCGGCCCTGCACAATCAGGTATTCCTCGACCATGGCCAGGCTGGCCGCCAGCGGGCCGGAGTTGCCGTTGGGGCGCAGCGCCATGTCCACCCGGAAGGTGAAGCCGTCCTCGATCACTTCCGACAGCGCGGCGCTGAGGCGGCGCCCGAGGCGGACAAAAAATTCGTGGTTGGACAGCTGGCGCTGGCCGGGACCGGCGGCGGTGTCGCCGTCTTCCGGGTAGACGAAGATCAGGTCGATGTCCGATGACACATTGAGCTCGCCGCCGCCGCCCTTGCCCATCGAGAGCACGATCAGGTGCTGGGGGCGGCCGGATTCCTCGCCGACCGGCATGCCGTGGGCGGCCACCAGCTCGGCGGTGAGGGCGGCGACGTGGGTCTTGATGGCGAAGTCGGCGAAGCTGGTCATCCTGGTCACCACTTCGTCCAGGCTGGCCTGGCCCTCCAGGTCGCGCCGGATGATGGCGCAGACCAGCAGGTTGCGCAGGCGCCGCATGGCGCGCGGCAGCGGCAGTCCGGCGTCCAGTTCGCGGGCCAACAAAGCGCCAAGGTCGACGCCGGCCAGCGATAATCGGGACAGCTCGTCGAGCTGGGCCTGGCGCGCCGGATCGGCGCCGAGCCAGCGTTGCAGGAAGCGGGAGGTGCAGGCTGGCGAAGCAGGGGTCATGGCAGGGATCCAGTGTGTGTTTTGCCGTCCGGCAGGACGTTCGTGCGGTAGAATTGCCCGCCGTGCTGCCAGGGGCCTGCACGATGGTAAGGTAGACGCCGCGACTGTTGCAAGCGATCTGTTATTAGAGAATCAATTTACGGCGAGCCTTTTTGAGCACCTTGATGGACAACCGGGAACCGCAGGCGCTGGAAGCGCACCTGCCGCTGGCCGTGCGCTGGCAGCGGCTGCGCGCGGCCTATCGCTATGCGAACCTGGCATCGCATCACTTCCTCGGCTTCGCGGTCAAGCTGGTGCTGCTCCTGTATTTCGCCCTGGCGCTGCTGTTCCTGGCGCTGCGCTACGCGATCCTGCCGAATATCGACCTGTACAAGGGCGACATCGAACGCGCCGCCGGGCGCGCGCTCGGCAACCGCGTCACCATCGACCGCCTTGCCGCCTCCTGGCAGGGCATCCACCCGGTGCTCACGCTGGGCGACGTGCGCCTGATCGACCGCGGCGGGCGCCAGGTGCTGGTGCTGCCGCAGGTCTCGGCCGCGCTCTCGTGGTGGAGCCTGGCGGCCTTCGAGCCGCGCCTGCAGGCGCTCGAGATCACCCGTCCGCAGCTGGACGTGCGGCGCGGGCTTGACGGCGTATTTACCGTGGCCGGCGTGCGGCTCGACCCCAACAAGAAGGACGACGGGCGCGGCGCCGACTGGCTGCTGCGCCAGCGCGAGATCGTCATCCGCGACGGCCGCATCGACTGGACCGACGAGCTGCGCGGCCGGCCCACCCTGGTGCTGGACAAGGTCACCATGGCCTTGCTGAACCGCTTCGGCGGCGGCCACCGCTTCGCCCTGCGCGCGACGCCGCCGCGCGCGCTCGGGCGCCCGATCGACGTGCGCGCGCAGTTCCGCCACCGCTTCGGTTCGCGCCCGGCCGACGTCAGGCGCTGGAAGGGCGAGCTGTACGCCAACCTGCGCGACGCCGACCTGGTGGCCTGGCATCGGCATGTCGACTTGCCGTTCCAGCTCGCCAGCGGGCGCGGCTCGGTGCGCGCCTGGCTGACGGTCGACCAGGCCCGGATCGCCGGCTTCACGGCCGACCTGGCGCTGGCCGACGTCAACGCCCGACTCGGCGCCACCCTCGCCCCGCTCGAACTGGCAGCGCTCAAGGGACGCCTGGCGGCGCGCGAGGAAATGCTGCCGGGCAAAGACGAAGGCAAGCCCACCTTCGGCGCCCATGGCCACACCATCAGCATCACCGATTTCTCCGTTACCACCCGCGACGGCCGCGCGCTGCCGCCGGCCACGCTGGAACAATCCTGGCGCCCGGCGCGCGACGGCAAGCCCGAAAAGGGCGAACTGAGTGCGCGCCAGCTCGACATCGGGGCGCTCTCGACCCTGGCCCATTACCTGCCGCTGCCGCCGCAGCAGCGCCAGATGCTGCAGGATTACGCGCCGCGCGGCCGCCTGCTCGACCTGTCGGCCGAGTGGGAAGGGCGCTACCCGGCGCTGCGCGGTTTCCGCCTGCGCGGCGACGTCGAAGCCCTGGCCGTCAATGCCCAGCCGGCCCGCGCCGCCCAGCCGGCACGCGAGGACCAGCCGGCGCTGCCGGCGCGCCCGGCCACGCCCGGCTTCCAGAACCTGAGCGGCAGCATCGACGCCAACGAGCGCAGCGGCAGCGTGACGGTCGACGCCAACGCCATGGTGCTGCACATGCCGGCCTGGTTCGCCCAGCCCTCGATGGCCTTCGACCAGTTCGCCGCCAAGCTGCGCTGGACCCATGAGCCCGGCCGCCAGCTGTTGCTCGAGCTGGACAAGCTGCAGTTCGCCCAGGGCGCCCTGAACGGCTCGCTGTCGGGCCGCCATACGCTGCCGCTGGAGCCGGGCAAGGGCCCGGGCACGGCCGACTTCACAGGCAAGCTCGACGGTTTCGCGATCGGGTCTACCGGCCGCTTCCTGCCGCTGGCCACCCCCGAGCACCTGGCCCACTGGCTGGAAGGGGCGCTGCAGGGCGGCACCCTGCGCGACGCCAGCATCCGCCTGCGCGGCGACCTGGCCGGCTTCCCCTTCCGCGCCAACAATGTGCTGGAACGGGCGCGCGGCGAGTTCCGCGTCGCCGGCCGCCTGGACAACGCACGCCTCGAGTACGCGCCCGGCCACCGCCATCCGGACGGCACGCCGCAGTGGCCGCTCGCCGACGCCATCAACGGGCGCATCGAGTTCGACCGCGCGCGCATGGAAATCCGCGGCGACAGCCTGCGCACCATGGGCGTGGCGCTGTCGAACGTGAAAGCCGTGATCCCCGACCTCGGTGCGGGCGATCTGAAGATGCTGGAAATCGACGGCGTGGCTGCCGCTCCGCTGCAGGAATTCCTGCGCTACGTGGCGGCCAGCCCGGTGCCGGAATGGATCGGCCATTTCACCGACGAAACCCACGGCAGCGGCAATGCGCGCCTGGGCCTGAAGCTGCAGATGCCGCTGGCCCACCTGGTCGACACCAAGGTGCAGGGCAGCCTGCAATTGCTGGGCAACGACGTGAGCCTGTTCCCGGAACTGCCGCCGCTGCAGGCGGCCACCGGACGGGTCGATTTCTGGGACCACGGCGTGGCCTTGACCGGCATCAATGCCAGCTTCTTGGGCGGGCCGCTGGCATTGTCGGGCGGCACCCAGAAGGATGGCGGCATCGCGATCCGCCTCGGCGGCACCCTCTCGGCCGAGGGCATGCGCCGCACCGCGCCGGCGCCGGCGCTGGGCCGGCTGGCCGCGCGCCTGGCGGGCAGCACGCCGTATACCGGCAGCGTGGTGGTGCGCGAAGGGCGCCGCACCGTGACGCTCGAATCGAACCTGGCCGGCCTCGGGCTGGAATTGCCGGCGCCGCTGAACAAGCCGCAGGCGGACAGCCTGCCGCTGCGTTTCGTGCTGGCGGGCGAGCCTACCGTGGGCGGCGTGGCGCGCGACGAGATCCGGGTGGCGCTGGGCGAGAACCTGGCGGCGCGCTACCTGCGCGAAAAGGCCGGGCGCGGGCCCTGGACCGTGCTGCGCGGCGGCGTCGGGGTGAATGTGCCGGCGCCAGAACCGGACGGCGGCATGATGATCCACGTGAACATGCGCGCGCTCAACGTCGATGGCTGGATCGCGGCCGGCAAGGCGATCGCGGGCGACGGGGCCGAAGGCGCCGCTGCCGGCGCCGCTCCCGGCGGCGACTTCACCCAGTACGTGGTGCCGACCGTGATCGCCGGCCGCGTGGGCGAATTGACCGTGGGCGAGCGGCGCCTGGCCGACGTGGTGCTGGGCGCGACCCACCTGAAGGATACCTGGCAGGCCAACCTGCATTCGCGCCACGCCAGCGGCTACGTGACCTGGGCCGAGTCGGGCAGCGGGCAGGGCCTGGGCAAGGTCACGGCGCGCCTGGCCTCGCTGGTGATCCCGGAATCGGACGAAGCGGAAGTGAAGAACCTGCTCGAATCGAACCGCGGCGCCGGCGCCACCATCCCTTCGCTCGACATCGTCGCCGACCAGTTCCAGCTGTTCGACAAGCGCCTCGGCCGCCTCGAGCTGCAAGCCAGCAACGTGCAGGCGCTGGCGGGGCGCGAATGGCGCATCAACCGCCTGCAGCTCGACAACCCGGACGGCCAGCTCAAGGCCAACGGGCGCTGGCTGACCAAGGATGGCAAGAGCAACACCAGCCTGAACTTCATCCTCGACATCGACGACGCCGGCAAGCTGCTGGACCGCCTCGGCTTCCCCGACACCCTGCGCCGCGGCAAGGGCAAGATGTCGGGCGATATTTCGTGGAGCGGCTTGCCGTATGCGATGGACATCCCGAGCCTGTCGGGCCAGATCGAGATGAACGTGGAGTCGGGCCAGTTCCTGCGCCAGGACCCGGGTGCGGCCAAGCTGCTCGGCGTGCTGAGCCTGCAGGCACTGCCGCGCCTGCTCAAGCTCGATTTCCACGACGTGTTCTCGGAAGGCCTGGCCTTCGATGGCATCAGCGCCAACGCCATCATCGGGCGCGGCGTGCTGCGCACCGAGAACCTCAAGATGCACGGGGTGGCCGCGACCATCCTGATGGACGGCAGCGCCGACATCGCCAACGAAACGACCAACCTGCGGGTGGTGGTGATCCCGGAGTTCAACCTCGGCACCGGGCCGCTGGTCTACGGCCTGGCGGTGAACCCGGTGATCGGCATCGGCAGCTACCTGGCCCAGCTGTTCCTGCGCGCGCCCGTGATGAAGGCGCTCACCTACCAGATGCGCATTTCCGGGCCGTGGAAGGCGCCGACCATCGTCAAGATCGACAATCCCCCACCCGCGCCGCCGCCGCCGGCCCGCGATCCCGCAGCGGTGCGCCCCCCAGCCAAAAAGGACTGACATGACAATCGTAGCCGCAGTGCAGATGGTGTCCACGCCCCAGGTTGGCGACAACCTGGCCACCGCCCGCCGGCTGGTGGCGCAGGCCGCGGGTGAAGGCGCGCAGCTGGTGGCGCTGCCGGAATACTGGCCGATCATGGGCATGAGCGACAGCGACAAGGTGCGCCACGCGGAAGCCGAGGGCGCGGGCCCGATCCAGGACTGCATGGCGGCCTTGGCGCGCGAGCACGGCATCTGGCTCATCGGCGGCACGCTGCCGCTGGTCTCCGGCAGCGAAGGCAAGGTGCTCAACACCACCCTGGTCTACGACCCGCAGGGCCAGGCCGTGAGCCGCTACGACAAGATCCACCTGTTCGGCTTCAACAAGGGCAGCGAATCCTACGACGAGGCGCGCACCATCGTGCCGGGCGAAGCCATCGGCAGCTTCGAGGCGCCGTTCGGCCGGGTCGGGCTGTCGGTGTGCTATGACCTGCGCTTCCCGGAGCTCTACCGCGCGATGGGCGAATGCGCCCTGATCGTGGTCCCCGCGGCGTTTACCCACACGACCGGCCTGGCCCACTGGGAAATCCTGCTGCGCGCGCGCGCCATCGAAAACCAGTGCTATGTGCTGGCCTCGGCCCAGGGCGGCCTGCACGCCAACGGCCGCCGCACCTTCGGGCACAGCATGCTGGTCGATCCGTGGGGCGAGGTAAAAGCGGTGCTGCGCGAAGGCGAGGGCGTCATTGCGGGCGCGCTGGACGAGGCCTTCCTGGCGGGCGTGCGGGAAAGCCTGCCGGCCCTGAAGCACCGCAAGCTGTAGGCCTGGACCGGCCCGTTTCCAGCCGCTGCCGTCCGGTACGGACCGCCCGGATATGGCACAATGCCTTCTCCCTACGAACATCGAACGCAAAATGAAACCATTCGAACCGAACCTTTCCTCCCTGGCGGTCGCACGCGACGTGCTGCTGACGCCATTCGGCCTCGACGAGGGCAAGCTCCTCAAGGCGCTGGGCTCGATGTTCACGCACAAGGTCGACTATGCCGACCTGTATTTCCAGTTCACCAAGAGTGAAGGCTGGAGCCTGGAAGAAGGCATCGTCAAGACCGGCAGTTTCTCGATCGACCAGGGCGTTGGCGTGCGCGCCGTGTCGGGCGAGCGCACGGCGTTTTCGTATTCCGACGATATTTCGGAAGCGGCGCTGCTCGATGCGGCGGCGGCGACCCGTACCATCGCCCGCGCCGGTTCCGGCAAGATCAAGATCGCCACGGCGGCGCGCCCGACCGGTGGCCGTTCGCTCTACCTGCCGCATGATCCGCTGGCCTCGCTCGACGCGACCGCCAAGGTGAACCTGCTCGAGCGCGTGGAAAAAATGGCGCGCGCCAAGGATCCGCGCGTGGTGCAGGTGATGGCCGGCCTGGCCGGCGAATACGACGTGGTGCTGGTGGTGCGCAGCGACGGCGTGCTGGCGGCCGACATCCGCCCGCTGGTGCGCGTCTCGGTCACCGTCATCGCCGAGCAGAACGGCCGGCGCGAAGTCGGCTCCTCCGGCGGCGGCGGGCGTTACGATTATGGCTACTTCAGCGACGAACTGCTCGACCAGTATGCGACCGAGGCGGTGAAATCGGCCTGCGTGAACCTGGAAGCGCGTCCGGCCCCGGCCGGCCCGATGACCATCGTGCTCGGGCCGGGCTGGCCCGGCGTGCTGCTGCACGAAGCGGTGGGCCACGGCCTGGAAGGCGACTTCAACCGCAAGGGCTCGTCGGCCTACGCCGGGCGCATCGGCGAGCGGGTCGCGGCCAAGGGCGTGACCGTGGTCGACGACGGCACCCTGCAGGACCGCCGCGGCTCGCTCAACATGGACGACGAGGGCAACCCGACCCAGTGCACCACCCTGATCGAGGACGGCATCCTGAAGGGCTATATTCAGGACACCATGAACGCGCGCCTGATGAAGATGCCGGTCACCGGCAATGCGCGCCGCGAATCCTTCGCCCACCTGCCGATGCCGCGCATGACCAATACCTACATGCTGGCCGGTGACAAGGATCCGGAAGAAATCCTGGCGTCGGTGAAGAACGGCCTGTACGCGGTGAATTTCGGCGGCGGCCAGGTCGATATCACCAACGGCAAGTTCGTGTTCTCGGCCAGCGAAGCCTACATGATCGAGAACGGCAAGATCAGCTATCCGGTCAAGGGCGCGACCCTGATCGGCAACGGTCCCGAGGTGATGAACAATATCTCGATGATCGGCAACGACATGCGCCTGGATTCGGGCGTGGGCGTATGCGGCAAGGAAGGCCAGAGCGTGCCGGTGGGCGTGGGGCAGCCGACCTTGCGCATCGATGGCGTCACGGTGGGCGGGACGGGCTGATACGCTGCGCCTGCGCCTGCGCCTGCGCCTGCTCCGCTCTGCTGTGAAACAACGCCCGGTCTTGACCGGGCGTTGTCGTCTATAGGTGTTGTTTCAGGGCTGGTCGGCGCTGGCGCGCCGGGTATTCGCGTCCATGCGCTCAAGCCAGCGTGACGCAGCGCAATTGGGTCCCGGCCTGCGCCGGGACGACGGTCTTGAAGCCAACGGTGCAGCTTAGGCTGGCCCGGCGCTTCTCCTGTCCGGCGCCCTTGGCTCTGCGGCGGTATCCGGACTCCCTAGTTGAACTTGTACGTCACCCGCGCGTACACCGTGAACCCCAGCGGGTCCGTATAGCGCGGATCGTAGCCCAGCTGGAAGTTGGTGAGCTGGTTGGTGAAGGGGGGCTCCTTGTCGAACAGGTTCTTGATGCCGGCGGTAAATTCGGCTTTCTTGTTGCCGCTGTAGGTGGTCGACAGCGACCAGGTTGAATAGTGGCCGACCTTGTTGAAGAATTCGGGCGCAACCGCCGTGTTCTGGTCGGTGTAGTGCGACATGTAGCGGTTGGCCAGGTTGAAGCTCCAGTCGCCGCGGCTCAGGGAGAACAGCAGGTTGTGGCGCCAGCGGAAGACTGGCGAGGCATCGGCGTAGCGCCCGGCGTTTTCGGTGAAGGGGCCGCCCGGCTCGTTCTGGTAATCGTATTTGTTGACGTAGGTGCTGTCGAGGTTGACGCTGAAGTTGCCGAACCGCGTCTTCGGCATCCGGTAGGCCAGCGACAGGTCGAGGCCGCGGGTTTTCACTTCGCCCAGGTTGTCGGTGATGGCCAGCACGTACAGCAGGCTGGTGCCGGCCGCGTCGTACACGAACAGGTCGCGGTACTTCTCGAAGTTGCCGAACAGGGTCTGCTCGGCCAGCGCATTGAGCTGGTCTTTCAGGCGGATGTTCCAGTAATCCACCGACAGCGTGAGGTTGGCCAGCGGCTCGACGACCAGGCCGGCGCTGTAGGTGCGCGAGCGCTCCGGCGACAAATCGGGATTGCCGCCCTGGCGGACGAATTGCTGCTGGCCGCAGGCGATGTTCGGGTTGGCGCCGGGCGCCGGCACGCCGCCCGGGCACAGCAGCGGGTCGTCGTAGGTGTCCGAGCTATTGGTGGTGGCCTGCGGCCCGTACAGGTCGAACAGGGTCGGCGCGCGGAAGCCCTTGTTGAACGAGGCGCGCACCAGCACTTGCTTGCTCGGCTGCCAGCGCAGCGCCACCTTCGGGTTGAAGCTGCCGCCGACGTCGCTGTAGTGGTCGTAGCGCGCTGCAAAATTGAGCTCGAGGTCCTTGATGAGCGGGACGTTGACTTCGCTGAACAAGGCTCCGATGCTGCGCGCGCCGGCCTGGTCGCTGGCGTCGGCATAGCCGGAGCTGGAGGCTTGCCCGGCCAGTGCGCGGTCGACGAAGTACTTGGCGCGGTCGCGCCGGAATTCGGCGCCGATGGCGAAGCCCAGCGGCCCGCCGGGCAGGGTCAGCAGGTCGCGGCTGGCGCGGGCGTCGATCGCGGCGCTGTGGATGCGGGCGTGCAGGTACTCGCCCAGCAGGAGCGAATCCTGCAGGTACTGCGCGCCGGCCGCGTCCTGGATGCCGAAGGGGTTCAGGATGCCGGACCCGACGCCGTCGATGATGCGCTGGTCGATGACGTAGCCGCCCGTGAAGCGGCTCTTGGCCTTGCCCAGCGAGTAGGAAATGGCGGTATTGTAGTCCCAGCCGGCCAGCGTGCCTTCCAGGCTGGCCAGCAGGCGGTCGGTGATGCTGGCGTCGAAGCTCTTGCGCGGGCCGGTTTCCAGCGGGCGCCACGACACGTCGAGCGGCTCGCCAGTCAGGCCCGGGAAGGCCGGCACCACACCGTTGCCGGGATAGTAGCGGCTGTCGGCGGTCATGATCACGCCGATGCCCGACAGCGGGGGCGGCGCCACCTGCGAAGTATTGGTGCTGCGGCCGTGGACGAATTCCAGGCTGCCGATGTGGCTGCCGAACTTCTTGTTGAGCTTGGCCATGGCGCTGAATTGGCGCGTCCTGGGGATGTTGTCGACGAAACGCGTGTAGTCGAAGGCGCACAGCGGGTCGTCCGGCAGGGGCACGGAGGCGGGCGGCTGGCAGGCCGGGTAGAGCGGGTTGCCGCTCACGCCCAGGTCGGAAAAGAAGTTGGCGGGGAAGGTCGTGCCGCTGACCTCGAACATGCCGCGCTCCGGGCGGATGCCGGTCTGCGAGAAGCTGCGCTCGGTGGCGCGCAGCGGGCTTTGCTGGTGCCAGTCGAGCACGCCCCACAGGCTGAGGCCATCGCGTTCGAGCTCGCCCCAGCCGCCCGACAGGTTCAGGCGCTGCTCGTTGCCGCCGCCATTGGCCCAGGGCTCGTAGCCTTCGAAGGTGATGGCGGCGCCCTGCACCGAGCGCTTGGTGATGAAGTTGATCACGCCGCCGATGGCGTCGGTGCCGTAGATGGCCGAGGCGCCGTCGCGCAGCACCTCGACCCGCTCGAGCGCGGCGATCGGGATGATGTTGAGGTCGACCGAATCGGCAAAATACGGGTGGTTGGCGAGCCGCCGCCCGTTGAGCAGGACCAGGGTCTTGTCGCCGCCCAGGCCGCGCAGGTCGGCCGTGGAGCGCCCGCCGGTGCCCGCGCCCACCGCCGAGGCGCCCACTTCCGAACTCTGGTTCATCGGGATGGCGTTGAGCACTTCCTGGGCCGTGGCCAGGCCCTGCTTGGCGAAGTCGGCGGCGCGCATGGTGGTGATCGGCAGCGAGGTTTGCGCCGCCAGGCGGCGGATCGACGAGCCCGTGATTTCCACGCGCTGCATCGGCGCCGTGGCCGGCAAGGGCGGCGGCGCATCCTGGGCCAGCAGGGGGGAGGCGGCCAGTACGAGGCCGCCGGCGAACAGCCGGCGCAGGCTTGCCGCCAGGGTAGTGTGGTTCATGTCGGGATCCGTTGGTGGTTGGGGAGCGGGCGGGCCGCGCGGCCCGCCCCGGTGCCTCAGAAGGTGTAGCGCGCCCCCAGGGTGAAGAAGCGCCCGACCGCGCCGGCGTAGTCGAGCGGGTTGTACGCTACCGCGCCGTAGGTGAGCGGATCGAGCGGCGCGATCTTGTCGAACACGTTCTGGATCGAGCCGAACACTTCCCAGCGCGGCTGCGGCTTCCAGCGGAACACCAGGTCGACCGTCGTGAACGAGGTCAGCTTGCAGTCGGTCGGCGCGTCGTTGCCGTTGGCGAAGTGCGTGGCGCAGCCGTCCGGGTCGTCCTTGAACGCCGTGTTGTCGATCTTGCCGCGGTATTGCAGGTTGGCGGTCAGGCGGAAGTCGGGGCGTTCCCAGCTGGCGGACAGGTTGGCGCGGTTGTCCGGCGTGCCCACGCAGTTGGTCACGTCGCAGTTGCCGTGGGTGCCCGCGAAGTCGCGCGAACTGCCATCCTGCTCGGTGCGCAGCCACTTGAGCAGGTGGGTCCACTTGGCGTTGAACACCAGGTTGCCCAGGTTGTTGGGCAGCGCGAGGCTTTGGCGGGCGTCGAGGTCGACGCCGCGCACCCTGGTCTGGGCCGAGTTGACGTAGCTGGCCAGCACCGCCGTGATGGCGCCGGGGTCGCCCGGGATGCCGGCTTGCGCCGTGCTGGGGTCGCGCGCCACGCGCCCGGCCAGGATGGCGGCATCGACCTGTTCCTGGTTGATCTCGTTCTTGCGCTTGATCTCCCAGAAGTCGAGCGAGACGCTGGTGCGCGGCAGCGGGTCCCAGATCACGCCCACGTTGAAGCTCTTGGAGCGCTCGGGGGACAGGTCCGGGTTGGGCGAGGTGATGAGGGCAATGCTGGCCGGGTTGCAGGCCGTCGTCACGCCAAGGGCGCAGCGCAGCGGGTCTTCGGCGGTGGAGAAGGCGGCCAGGCCGCCTTCTCCGTTCTCGGCTGCGCTGGGGGCGCGAAAGCCCTTGGCCCAGGTAGCACGCAGCGCCAGCTGGCGCACCGGCGTCCACTTGACGCCCAGTTTCGGGGTGTAGGCATCGCCCACGTCGGTGAAATGGTCCCAGCGCATGGCGCCGGTCACTTCGAGGCCGGGCAGCACCGGCGCCAGCACCTCGCCGTAGGCCGCGAACACGTTGCGCTGGCCTTCATAGGCCGAATAGCCCAGGCCGATGATGTTGCCGCGTTCGGTGCCGGTGGTGGGTTCGAGTTCGGTCGATTCGTGGCGGAACTCGGCGCCCACCGCCACGCCAAGGGCGCCGCCCGCCAGCTTGCCGAACTCGCGGGTGGCGCGCAGGTCGACCTGTGCGATTTCGGTACGGGCGTCGTTCGTGATTTGCGGCGACAGCGCGGCATACACCGCCGCGGAATTCAGGCCCGCGTTCTCGCCGATGCGCCACAGGGTGCCGGCCGGCAGGGCGCGGTAGCCCGGGTTGCCGGCAAGGGCGGCCGCCACGTTGGTGGCGCTGGGATTGAGCATGGCGAACACCGCGTCGCGCTGGAGGTAGCCGGTGCGATCGTTGGTGACCTTGTTGCGCGAATAGAGCAGCGAGCTGTCCCAGTCCCAGCCGGCGCTGGTGCCGCGCGCGCCCACCAGCGCGCGCACGAAGGTCGAATCGATGCTCGAGACGCGCGGCCCGGCGTCGGCGGCCAGGTAGCGCAGGCGCGCTTCACGCCCGAAGTAGGGGTTGTCGGGGTGGTCGGGACCGAAGGCCACTGCGGCGTTGCTGACCGGTCCGCCCGGGAAACCCTGGTTCGCGCTGATGGTCGACGGCGTGGTGCCCGATTCGCTCAGGCTGTTGTAGAAATTCAGTTCGGTGTAGGCCTCGATGTCCTTGGACAGCTTGAGGGTGCCGCGCCCGAACATCGACACGGTTTCCTGGTCGGGCTGGATCTGGCTGTACAGGAAGGGGGCGTCGATCAGGCAGCCGCCGCCCGGGTCGCCCTGGGGATGGTTGCTGAAGTTGCCGCAGGCCGCGCCGGGGAAGGTGCGGGTGAAGCCGGCCCCGGCCAGGTTGCCGCGGTTATAGTAGTCGAGCGTGTCCGGGTTGCGCACGTTGCCGTTGATGGCGCTGCCGGAGGCATTGTTGCCGGTGATGGCGCCGGTGCCGCCCAGCGCTTCCTGCGCGGAAAAGCCCCATTGCCGCAGGTCGCCCTTGCCGACCCAGTCGCGGTTGCCGCGCTCGCGGTTCCAGATCTCGTCGGTCTTCTTGTACTCGAAGTTCAGCAGCAGGTTGAAGCGGTCGGCGTCGATATCGCCCTTGCCCCAGGTGAGCGCGAGGTTGTTCTGGCGGCCGTCGCCCGCTTCCCCGGTGCCCAGCATGCCGCGCACCGTGCTGCCCTGGAAGTCGCGCCGCAGGATGATGTTGACCACGCCGGCAATCGCGTCGGAACCATAGATGGCCGAGGCGCCGTCCTTCAGGATCTCGACCCGTTCGACGGCATCGGTGGGGATGACGTTGAGGTCGGAGAACACCTTCTGGCCGTCGTCGGCCAGGCCATAGGGCGCCATGCGGCGGCCGTTGAGCAGCACCAGGGTGGAGGCCGTGCCCAGGCCGCGCAGCGAGATGCCCGAGGCGCCGGAGGCGAAGCCGCCGCCGAAGGTGGTCGGCACCGAGCCCGAGTTGTCGACCGCCAGCGTCTGCAGCAGTTCGGCGACCGTGGTCTTGCCCGAGCGCTCAATGTCGGCGCGGTTCACGGTCTGCACCGACGAGGCGGTTTCGGCCTGGGCGCGGCGGATGTTCGAGCCGGTGATTTCGACGCGGGCGACCGGCTTGGGCGCGACCTCCTGCGCCAGCAGGGCGGGGGGCGCCGCCAGCATCGTGAAGCCGGCCGATACGAGGCCAACGGCACCGCCGCCGGCGAAGATGCGCCGCAGGGCGCGCGAGAGCAGGGTTTCAGTCATGTCCGGACTCCGGTGAATGGGTTTTCCCTCAGCCTCCGCCCGGTCGCTACTGTTGCGCTTAATCAAATGCCTGAGAGACCTTTCTTGGGAGAACGCAAGAGCAGGACGGTGGCGTCGGGGCTTGAAGCGACTTTTGCACCGATCAATGAACGGCGGCTGATCCAGCTCAAGGAGTGCGGAAAGGTGGGGAATTCGTGTGGGGTTCCTGCAACCGCTTGCCAGATCGCGCCGTCGTAATCAGCAGCGGCGCGGCCCGACAAAAGCCTTGCCAAGCCTCGCACAATGGCGTTATAGTCAAGCGAACAAGGTCGCCCAGGACAGGCCTGTCGACTTCACCGGACATTCCATGCGCAAGCACGTTTTCTTTACCTGCTACTTTTACTTTAGCCATTCCAGCCCCTTGGCGGTGGAGTAGCGGCAGGTTCACGCGACATCAGAACAGTCCGACGCAATCCAGACAAACCGCCAGCGATGGCGGTTTTTTTATTTCCAGACCCAGCCCACCACACGGAGTACAGCATGCCTCGCACCGACGACTTACGCATCCGCGAAATGAAGGAACTGACCCCGCCCGCGCACCTGATCCGCGAGTTCCCGGTCACCCCGGCGGCCGAGCAGACCGCCGCCGCCGCGCGCGTGGCGCTGCACCGCATCCTGCACGGCCAGGACGACCGCGTGATGGTGGTGGTGGGCCCGTGCTCGATCCACGACCCCAAGGCCGCGCTCGAATACGCGCGCCGCCTGGCGCCGCTGCGCCAGCGCTTCGCCGGCGAACTGGAAATCGTGATGCGCGTGTACTTCGAGAAGCCGCGCACCACGGTGGGCTGGAAGGGCATGATCAACGACCCCTACATGGACAACAGCTTCCGCATCAACGACGGCCTGCGCATGGCGCGCGAGCTGCTGCGCGACATCAATGAGCTGGGCCTGCCGGCCGGCACCGAGTTCCTCGACGTGATCAGCCCGCAGTACATCGCCGACCTGATCAGCTGGGGCGCGATCGGGGCCCGCACCACCGAGTCGCAGGTGCACCGCGAGCTGGCCTCCGGCCTGTCCTGTCCGGTCGGCTTCAAGAACGGCACTGACGGCAATATCAAGATCGCCGCCGACGCCATCAAGGCCGCTTCGCAGCCGCACCACTTCCTGTCGGTGACCAAGGGCGGGCACTCGGCGATCGTGTCGACCGCCGGCAACGAGGATTGCCACATCATCCTGCGCGGCGGCAAGGCGCCCAACTACGACGCCGCCAGCGTGGAAGAAGCCTGCCGCCAGCTCGCCGCCAACGGCCTGGCCGGCCGCCTGATGATCGACGCCTCGCACGCCAACAGCAGCAAGAACCCGCAGAACCAGGTGCCGGTATGCGCCGACATCGCGCGCCAGATCGCGGCCGGCGACGACCGCATCGTGGGCGTGATGATCGAGTCGCACCTGGTGGGGGGAAGGCAGGACCTGGTGCCGGGCAAGGAACTGACCTACGGGCAGTCGGTGACGGATGGCTGCATCGACTGGGACACCAGCATCGGCGTGCTGGAAGGGCTGGCCGAGGCGGTGAAGCAGCGCAGGCTGCGGTCGGAGTAAGCCCCCGTTTCAGGACCCGTGCGGTACGGCCGTGGCGCCGGCGTCCGCTTCGTCGGCGGCGCGCACCACGCGGTCGCGGCCCTGGTGCTTGGCCTGGTACAGGGCCAGGTCGGCCGCGTGGACCAGCGCCTGCATGCTGCGCGCGTGCAGTGGGTAGGCGGCAACGCCGATCGACGCCGTAGCGTGGAGGCGGCGGCCGTCGTGCAGGATGTCGCCCGCCGCGATGGCCCGGCGCAGGGCGTCGGCGCGCTTGAGCGCGTCGTCGATCCCGCAGTTGGGCAGCAGCACCACCATTTCCTCGCCGCCCATGCGGCAAGCCACATCGCAGGAGCGCACGTTGTCGCGCAATACCTGCGCCACCTTGCGCAGGACGGCGTCGCCGCCTTCATGGCCATAGCTGTCGTTGATCCGCTTGAAATGGTCCAGGTCGAGCACCAGCAGCGACAAGGGCTCGCCGTTGCGGTCCGAACGCGCCAGCTCGCGCCTGAGCACCTCGTCCATGTAGCGCCGGTTGTAGAGCTGGGTCAGCGGGTCGATGACCGATTGCTGGCGCAGCGACACCCGCAGGCGCACGTTGCTCAGGGCCAGGCCAAGCTGTTCGGCGAGCTGGCCGATCCACGCGCGCTGGTCGTCCTTGCCCTCGCTCAGGCCGGCACCGGTGGCGCTCAGGCAGCCGATCACGTCGCCCTGCGTCACCAGCGGCAGGCACAGGCGGTCTTCCCCGCCCGCGCCCGCATGGCGGCAGGCCAGTCCGCCGGATTGGCGCGTGACCAGGTGCGGGCTGCCGCGCCGCAGCGCCCAGCAGTCGCCGGCCTCGATCAGCTCGGGCTCGCCGGCGGCGCCGCCCCAGGAGGCCTTGCGCTCCAGCAGGTCGCGTGAATTGTTGTAGAGGTAGAGGCTGCCTGACAGTCCCGGCAATAGCTGCGGCAGGTAGCTGGCGACCACGACGGCCGCCTCGTCGCTGGATTCGGACAACTCCAGGGAGTGCATCAGGTCGGCGCTGCGGAACAGCAGGGTGTTCTGCCGCGAGATGCGCTCGTTGGTCGACTGCGTTTCCTGCGCGGCCTGGTTGGCCCGGTGTTCGGCCAGGTCGCGCTGGCGCAATACCCGCGTGGCGGCGGTCAGCACGCCAGCCAGCACCAGGATATTGGTCAGGGTTGCCACCAGGCTGGCATTGGCGGCCGAGTTCGAGACCGACTGCAATCGCTCGCCCAGGTCCGCGCGGCGCGCGGCGTAGCGCTCGATCTCGCTGTCGATCAGCGTGCGCAAGGCATCCATCTGGGCCTTGCCGGTACCGCCGGCGATGAATGCGGCGGCCGGCGCCAGGCCCTGCCCGCGCCGCAGCTCGATCGCACGCGCCACCGTGAGCATCTTGGCCGCCGTGGCGCGCTCGATCGCCTCGAGGCGCGTCGTTTCTGCCGGGCCGGGCATTTCCTTGCGCAAGGCGTGCTGCACCACGGGGATACGATTGACGGCCGTGTGGTATGGGGCGAGGAAGCGCTCGTCCCCGGTCAGCACGAAACCGCGCTGCGCCGTTTCCGCATCGAGCAGCAGGTCCAGCAGGTTCAACTCGAGGCGCTCGATGTTCGAGGCATTGCTCAGCTCGGTAATTGCCACCGCAACTTGGCGTTTGACCAGCAGCGGCAGGATCGCCACCGTGAACATGACGAGGATGATCGCGCCGGCGGCGACCTTGATCTTGGTTTCGAATTTCATGGTGCGAGGAGGGAGGCGTCGCGGTCGCGGTCCACGCCATCCGCAGGAATGGTTGACCGGCAGGGTAACACAGGAGCAGGACGGCTGCGTCCTCGCTGCGGGCAGCGCCGCGGCGGCCAGGAAAAACGGCGCCCCCGGTTGCCCGGGCGCGCCGTGTCGGCCACGCAGCCGGGGGCGCCGCCTCTCCCGGCCGGCGGCGCTCCCTGCTGCCTGGACCAGCCTTTAGAACTTGGCGGTCAGGTTCAGGAAGATATGGCGCCCCATGGCGTCATACACCTGCGGGTAGGTATTGCCGTTGCCCAGGGTGGCGGCGACCACGCCGCTGACGGGTGGATCCTTGTCCAGCGCATTGTTGACGCCCATGCGCAGGGTCAGGTGCTTGTTGAACGCCCACTGGCCGACCAGGTCGATGTAGTCGCGCGCGGCCAGGCTTTCATCCGGCTTGACGAAAGTGCCCGCCAGAAGGTCGTTGTCGCTGGTGGCGTCCAGCTTGACGCTCTTGATGTGGCGCCAGGTCAGGCCCAGCTCCAGCCCGGTCCATGGCGTGGCCCAGACCGCGCGGATCTTGTGGCGCCAGGTCGGCAGCGGGGTCCCGCAGGTGGTGCCATGCAGGCCGGCGCAGTCGTACTGGCCCGAGCCCGGGAAGTCTTCCTGCTTGAACTCCTTCAGATAGGTGCCAATGAAGGACAGGTCCAGTCCGCCCCATGCACCCATCTTGTAGCCATAGTTGGCGCCCAGGTCGATGCCTTTGGTCGAGCGCATGCCGAGATTCTGGTTGGTGGCGATGATGTTGGCGCTGTTGAGCGCCCACAGGCTGCCGAGGCGGTCACGCGTGATCAGCGCGCAGAACTTCGGGTCGCCGGTCTGCAGGCACTGGGTCAGGGTGGTCGAGGCCGGCAGGCCATCGATCACGCCATTGACTTTCATGTCGAAGGCGTCGATGGTCAGGCTCAGGTTGCGCATCGGTGTCAGGACCAGGCCCAGCGTGTAGGAATCGGACTCCTCCGGCGCCAGGTTGGTATTGCCGCCGGTGATCTGGTTGTACTGCTGGGCCGGGCTATCTTCGATCTTGCCGTACTGCGCTGCCGTGACGCCGGTGCGGGCGCACTGCGCCAGCGTTGCGGTCGGCCTGGTGCCGGCGCAGGGGTCGCCCGACATGCCGTACAGGCTCAGGCCCTGCGGGGTGAACAGCTCAACCACGTTGGCCGCGCGGGCCGCGCGCTGGTAGCTGAAGCGCACTTTGGCGGCACTCACCGGCGACCACTCCGCGCCCACGCCGTATGAATCGGTCTTCTGGCCGGTCGAATAGTCGGAGCGACGGAACGAACCGTTCAGGGTCAGGGATTCCGCGAACGGCGCTTTTTCAAGGACCGGGATGCGTGCTTCCGCGTAGTAGTCGCGCACGCTGAACTGGCCGGCCACGCCCAGGGTCGGGCCGCCCTGGCCGGCCAGGTCGCCGGTCTCGAAGGCGGTGTCGGTTGCCAGGTCAAGCTTCTCGGTGCGGTGTTCCCAGCCCAGCGCGATGCCGACGCCGCGGCTGGTGGTCGGCAGCTTGATGCCATACTCGCCCAGGTCGGTCGACAGGTTGATGCCCTGCACGGTCTGGGAGGTGCTGCCTTTCTGGAATCCAGGGGTCTGCAGGTATTTCAATGCTTCTGGTGTGACCTTGCCCAATGCCCAGATGTTGTACGGGACGCAATTCGGGTCGGTACCGTCGACCACACTGCGGCAGACCGGCTGGCCGGCTGCATTGCTCACGACATCGAGGGCGCGGCCAATGCGCTGGTTCGAGAAGTCATTGAAGTAGGTTTCCGAGTACAGCACCTTGCCGGCCTGCAGGAAGGCGTCGTAGGTCCAGTTGCCGACATCGCCCTTCAGGCCGACCACGCCGCGGTAGGAAGTGTGGCGCTGGTCGTCGCGGCGGCCGCCGCCTTCGACGTTGCGGCGGAAGATCAGGGCGTCGGCGGTGTCGCCCGGACCGGTCAGGCCCAGGTCACGTTTCCATGCCGGCGACAGGAACGGGTTTTCGAAGCGGATCGCATTGGCGCCCGAGGCATCGAAGCCGAACAGTCCCGAGGGCGCAATCTGGGCAACAGTGCTGTCGTCGTGGAAGCTCGCTTCCGTGTACAGGCGCATCTGCTCGCTGATGTCGTAACGCGAGAAGCTGCTGAAGGTGAAGCGTTCCGATGGACGGCGGAAGTAGTTCAGCGGGCCGAAATTGTACTGGTCGGTGGCGCCGACGTAGGGGCGGGTGTTGCCGGACGCGTCGGCCACGGTGCGCTGCCCGGCATCGGTGAAGAAGCGGCCCGGGAAGCTGGTGCCGGAGCCGCCGCAGTTCAAGCGCTCGGCCGACGAGAAGCCGCCTAGCGAGCAGGCGGTGAAATCGCGCTCGGACTGCAGCAGTGCATCTTCCTTCTTGTAGCCGAAGAACGCGACGGCGTTGCCGCGGCCGTCAGCGAAGTTGCCACCCAACAGCAGGTTGGCATCCTTGATCTTGCCGTCCGCACCCTTGTCATCCGGAACCGGGAAGTTGCGGCGACGCGAAGCCTCGGCGGCCGGGCCACCGTTTTGCTGGTGGTTGTAGAACGCGTAGTTGGTTTCCAGCTGCACGCCCTGGAAATTGTCGTTCATGATGAAGTTGACGACACCGGCCACCGCGTCCGAGCCGTAGATGGCCGATGCGCCGCCGGTCAGCACCTCGACGCGCTTGATCAGCGCCGCCGGGATCTGGTTCAGGTCGGCTGCGGTATTGCGTGGCGAGCCGGCCGGCAGGCGGCGGCCATTGACCAGCACCAGGGTGCGGTCGGCGCCGAAATTGCGCAGGTTGACGGTCGCGGTGCCGGACGAGCCGTTCGAGATCGAACCACCCTGGTCGGCGAAGACCTGCGGCAGGTTGTTGAGCAGGTTCTCGACCGAACGCGTGCCTTCCAGCTTGATGTCCTTGGCGCCCACCACGGTGACCGGGCTGACGCTTTCCAGGTTGGCGGTCGCGATACGCGAACCGGTCACTTCCACGCGCTGCAGCGATTGGCCTTCGGCCGCCGGAGCTTGCTGCGCGTCCTGCGCATAGGCCGAGGCGGCAAAGGCCATCCCGCCTGCAAACATCAGTCGGACCGAGCGAGATATTACTGTTTCAACCATCATGGCGAATTTCCCAGGTAGGCTCCGCGGCTCTTGTTTTGACGTCGTCCGCAGAGAGGTTTCGATCACATTGCCGTGCAAATAAAAAAACGGCATCTTTTCCTGCTTGGCAATAAAAACATTCGCGTACATACGTTGTCAATTGGAATGTATGTACAAGCTAAAAATACAACTCTCGCCCGGCGGTATTTACAAATCATGTCGGGTGGGTTATGGGACAGACATCAATTGGAATAATCCCCGGGCACCATGGCACACTGCCAACGCGGCCCAATATGCGTTATCGTTACGCCTCTTTTGCCCGCACCCCTGAGGAGCTGCATGCTGAGTTTTATCGTCCGCCGGCTGTGGCAGATGCTGCCGACCATGCTCGGGGTGGTGCTGCTGGTGTTCGTGCTGTTCAACTGGGTAGGGGGCGACCCGGCCTACCTGCTGGCCGGGAAGATGGCCGATACCGCCGCCATCGAGAACATCCGGCGCCAGCTCGGCACCGACCAGCCGATGCCGGAGCAGCTGTGGATTTTCATCAAGCAGATCGTGAGCTTTGATTTCGGCAATGCCTGGAGCACCGGCGAGCCGGTGTCGCACATCATTTCCAGCCGTCTGGGGCCGTCGCTCACGGTGCTGGTGCCGCTGACCATCCTGGAAACCGCGCTGGGCATCGCGCTGGCGCTGGCGATCGCCTTCGTGCGCGGCTCGCTGACCGACCGCGCCGTGATGGTGGCGTGCACGGTGGGGATGTCGATCTCGATCCTGGTCTACATCATCGTGTTCCAGTATGTGTTCGCCTACCAGCTCGGCCTGTTCCCGGTACAGGGCTGGGGCGACAGCCTGGGCGAGAACCTGCTGCGCTATGCGCTGCTGCCGATCATCATCGGGCTGGCGGTGTCGATCGCGCCCACCCTGCGCCTGTACCGCAGCTTCGTGCTCGACGAAGTGGGGCAGGACTACGTGCGCACCGCGCGCGCCAAGGGGCTGGGCGAACGGCGCGTGGTCTGGGTACACGTGCTGCGCAACGCGGCGATCCCGATCATCACCCATGTCATGGCCAACCTGCCGGCGCTGCTGATCGGCGCCTTCCTGCTCGAACGCTTCTTCGGCATCCCGGGCATCGGGCGCGAAGTGATCCTGGCGGTGGAGCGCAGCGATTTCCCGGTGATCAAGGCGATCACGGTCTACGTGGCCGCGGCCACCATGGTGTTCAACCTGCTGGCCGACCTGCTGTACCAGGCGGTCGACCCGCGCGTGCAACTCACCTGACGACCCCGATGACGACTTACGCACACTCCCCGGGACTGTGGGCGCTGGCCTGGCGCCGGCTGCGCGCCGACCGCATCGCGATGGCCGCGCTGGCGGTGGTCGCCGCTTTCCTGCTGATGGTGCTGCTCTCCGGCGCCGGCCTGGTGGCGGCCGACTGGGAAGACGAAGTGGCGGTGAACTACGCGCCGCCCGGCTTCGTGGGGGCCGACGCCGGCGCCCGCGCGCTCGCGGCCGCCCAGCTGCCGCGCGAGACGCCGCCGAACGCCTTCGACCCGCTGGCCGCCGAACTGGCCGGACTCAAGGCGCAGCTCAGGGCCAGCCATCCGCCGGTGGCCAAGGCCACCACCCTGGCCTTCGGCGCCGACAAGTGGGGCCACGACATCGTCAAGAAGACCATCAAGGGCGGCCAGACCTCGATCGTGGTCGGCCTGGTGGCGGCCTTTGTCGCGGTGGGGCTGGGCACGCTGTTCGGGGCGCTGTCGGGGTTTTATGGCGGCGTGGTGGACGACCTGTTCAACTGGTTCTACAGCATCTTCACTTCGATTCCCTCGATCCTGATGATCCTCACGGTGGCCGCCGTGCTGCAACAGAAAGGGGTGATGACGATCGTGCTGATCCTCGGCCTGACCGGCTGGACCGGCCCCTACCGGCTGATGCGCGCCGAGTACATCAAGCACAAGGGCCGCGAATACGTGATGGCGGCCGACGCCATCGGCGCCTCGAGCGCGCGCCGCATGTTCGGCCACATCCTGCCCAATGTCTCGCACGTGGCGCTGGTGCAGGTGTCGATCCTGGTGGTGGGCTTCATCAAGGCCGAAGTGATCCTGTCCTTCCTGGGCTTCGGCGTGCCGGTCGGCGTGGTGTCCTGGGGCAGCATGCTCAACGAGGCGCAGAACGAACTGATCCTTGGTAAATGGTGGCAGCTGGCGGCGGCGGCCAGCGCCATGGCGCTGCTGGTGACGGCCTTCTCGCTGTTTGCGGACGCCTTGCGCGACGCCCTGGACCCGAAACTCAAATGACCCACACCAATCCCGACATCCTGCTGCAGGTACGCGACCTGCGCATCTCCTTCCGCCTCGACCGGAAGACCAGCGTCGAGGCGGTCAAGGGCGTGTCCTTCGACGTGCCGAGAAACAGCACGGTGGCGCTGGTGGGCGAATCCGGCAGCGGCAAGTCGGTGAGCTCGCTGGCGGTGATGGGCCTGCTGCCGGTGGATACCACCATCATCCATCCCGGTTCCAGCGCGCGCTTCGACGGGCGCGAGCTGTTCGACCTGCCACTGGCGCAGCGGCGCGCGCTGTGCGGCAAGGACATCGCGATGATCTTCCAGGAGCCGATGTCCTCGCTCAACCCGGTGTTCACGGTCGGCTTCCAGGTGGGCGAAGTGCTGCGCCGCCACATGGGCATGAACCGGCGCCAGGCCCGTGCGCGCACCCTCGAACTGCTGGACGAGGTCGGGATTCCCGACCCTTTGGTAAAAATCGACGCCTACCCGAGCCAGATGTCGGGCGGCCAGCAGCAGCGCGTGATGATCGCGATGGCGATCGCCTGCGAACCCAAACTGCTGATCGCCGACGAGCCGACCACGGCGCTCGACGTGACGATCCAGAAGCAGATCATGGAACTGATCGCGTCGCTGCAGAAGAAGCACCAGATGGCGGTGCTCTTCATCACCCACGACCTGGGCCTGGTGGGCGAGATCGCCGACCGCGTGATCGTGATGCGCCATGGCGAGGTGCGGGAGGAGGGCGCGGCCGCCCAGGTGTTCGCGGCGCCCCGCGACGCCTACACGCGCGCGCTGCTGCATTGCCGCCCGAAACTTGACCAGCGCCCGTTGCGCCTGCCCGTGATCGACGATTACCTGGGCGGCCGCTTCCTGCCCGACGAACAGCTGCCGCAGCGCACGCGCGGCAGCGCACCCGGCGACGAGCCGGTGCTGGTGGTGAAGAACCTGGCCAAGAGTTTTTTTGTGGCCGACGGCCTGTTCAGGAAACGCGAGTTCAAGGCGGTGAAGGACGTGTCCTTCACGCTGGCGCGCGGCAAGACGCTGGGCGTGGTGGGCGAATCCGGTTCGGGCAAGACCACGGTGGGCCTGAGCCTGCTGCGCCTGCACCGCGCCACCGGCGGCAGCGCGCTGTTCGACGGCCGTGACATCCTCGCCATGCCCGACCGCGAGTACCAGGCCTACAAACGGCGCATCCAGATCATTTTCCAGAATCCGTATGCGTCGCTCAACCCGCGCTTCACGGTCGGCCAGATCCTGCTCGAGCCGATGCGCATCCACCGGATCGGCGCCAACGATGCCGAGCGGATCGGCATGGCGCATGAGCTGCTCAAGCGCGTGGGCTTGCCGGAGCAGGCCTTCCAGCGCTACCCGCACGAATTCTCCGGCGGCCAGCGCCAGCGCATCGCGATTGCGCGCTGTCTGACCATGAAACCGGAAATCCTGGTGTGCGACGAGTCGGTGTCGGCGCTGGACGTGTCGGTCCAGGCCCAGGTGCTGAACCTGCTGCAGGACTTGCAGGACGAATTCGGGATGAGCTACATCTTTATTTCACACGACTTGTCGGTAGTGAAATACATCGCCGACCAGGTGATGGTGATGCACCACGGCAGCGTGGTCGAGATGGCGGACTCGGACGAGCTGTACCGCAATCCGCAGCACGCCTACACCCGCAGCCTGCTGGCGGCGATTCCGCGCGGCGCCTGAAGGCGGACCATCAAGTCAAGCCCAGGTCTAGGCTGAGTTTGCTGAGAACGAAGAAGGTGAGCAGTCCCAGGCCCAGCAGCGACAGCGCGAAGATCGCGGCCACCTTGCCGGCTGCGCGCAGCACCGCGCGCTTCTCCAGCGCCTTGTCCTGCTCTTTCTTGCCCTGGTCGTAGTGCCATTTGATAGCGAAGAACATGCCGGTGCCCAGGGCAACACCCTTGAACGTACCGGCGACTACGGGGAACCATTCCATGATTGTGTGTATTTCCAGGCCATGAGGAGGGAGAGGAGGAGGCGTCCGCGATAGCCATGCACGGAGGCTCATGCTGCACTTGCCGGCCCATTCTACGCAAAAGCGACTGCGAATCATTGGGACAAAGTGTCCCAGTTGAAAACCAGGCAAGTCGACGATCCGTAAAAGGCTGGCCCAGCCGCCCCTACCGAAGGACAGGGCAGTGCGTCCTGTGGGGGGGCGAAATTTGCGCTACACTGAATCAATGTCCCAGCTAGTCGACCTGCTCCAGATCTACGGTGTGCTGATTGTGTTCGGCATCGTTCTTGTCGAACAGTTCGGCCTGCCCATTCCCGCTTTCCCGATCCTGGTCGTGGCCGGCGCGCTGTCGGTCGACGGCGATGTCAGCTGGCCCCTGTGCCTGGCGGCGGCGGTGGGCGCCTGCCTGATCTGCGACATGTTCTGGTTCCGCGCCGGGCGCTTCTACGGCAAGCGCATCCTGCGGCTGCTGTGCAAGATTTCCCTTTCTCCCGATTCCTGCGTCAACCAGACCGAAGACCGTTTTCGCCGCTTTGGCGCGAAATCGCTGCTGGTTTCCAAGTTCGTCCCCGGTTTCAATACCATCGCTGCGCCGCTGTCGGGGGCGATCGGCACCCAGACCCCGCAGTTCCTGGCCTTTTCGGCCACCGGTGCGCTGCTGTGGAGCGGCAGCGGCATCCTGCTCGGCGTGCTGTTCCACGACAGCGTCGAGAACCTGCTGGACTGGCTCGAGACCATGGGAGGCACCGCCATCATGGTGCTGGGCAGCCTGCTGGCGCTGTTCATCGCCGTCAAATTTGTCGAGCGGCGCCGCCACCGCGCCCGCATCGCATTGCCGAGCATCGAGATCCAGGAGCTCAAATCGCTGATCGACGGCGGCCACAACCCGGTCATCGTCGACGCGCGCAGCCTGACGGCCCTGGAACTCGAAGCCGCGATTCCCGGCGCGCTCGTGTTCCGGTCCTGCGAGCCGTCCCAGCTCATGGCCAGCATCGACCGCGACCGCCATATTGTTGTTTACTGCAGCTGCCCGAACGATGTCACCGCCGCCGAGGTGGCGAAGCAGTTCCTGGCCAATGGTTTCCACCGTGCCCGACCGCTCAGGGGCGGGCTCGATGCCTGGAATGCCCACCAGAACCCCGGTCCTGAGCTCAAACCCGTCATTTGTTAGAATTAGGTAGTCCTACTACGTGATTTAAATGAGTGTTGCAATGCGGGTCGGGTGGTAAGTGCCACGCGCTGTACCTAAACTACAGAATGTTCTTGTAATACCACTACAAAGTTTAGTAAGCTTGGTCATCGCCTATTCAATAGCTGCAATGACCGCTTCCGCTTCCCGCCCCGATTCCGATTCCTCCTCCCACCCAGGCGGCGCGCGCCTGCTTGCCGATATCGGCGGCACCAATGCCCGCTTCGCGCTGGAAACCGGGCCAGGGCGTTTCGAAGCGATCGAGGTGCTGTCCTGCCACGCCCACGATACCCTGGGCGACGCCATCGGCGCCTACCTGGCGCTGCCGCAGTCCGCCGCCCTGCACGGGGGCGTGCGCCATGCGGCCATTGCCATCGCCAACCCGGTCAGCGGCGACCAGGTGCGCATGACCAATCACCACTGGGCCTTCTCGATCGAGGCGCTGCGCCGCGAATGCGGGTTCGACACCCTGGTGGTGGTGAACGATTTCTCGGCGCTGGCGCGCTCGCTGCCCCACCTGGGCGAGCACAAGCGCCAGGTCGGCGGCGGCGCGCCGGAGTCCGATGCGCCGCTCGGCCTGCTGGGCGCCGGCACCGGCCTGGGCGTTTCGGGCCTGGTTCCGGCGGGGCAGGGCTGGACCGCGCTGCGCAGCGAAGGCGGCCATGTCAGCTTCTCTCCGGTCAACGAGACCGAAGTCGCCATCCTCCAGTACGCCTGGCGCGAGTTCGAGCATGTCTCCAGCGAGCGCCTGTTGTCGGGCGCCGGCGTGGAACTGATCTACCGCGCGCTCGCCGAGCGCGCCGGCCGTCCCGGCAGCCTGGCGGCGCCGGAAATCTCGCGCCGCGCCTTGAGCGGCGAATGCGCGCTGTGCGACGCGGTGGTGGAAGCCTTCTGCGGCATGCTCGGCACCGCCGCCGGCAACCTGGCCATCACCCTCGGCGCCCAGGGCGGCGTGTATATCGGCGGCGGCATCGTGCCGCGCCTGGGCGAGCGCTTCGTGGCCTCGTCCTTCCGCAGCCGCTTCGAGCAGAAGGGCCGTTTCAGCGCCTACCTGGCGCAAGTGCCGACCTATGTGATCACGGCCGAGTACCCGGCCTTCCTCGGCGTGTCGGCGATTTTGTCGGAAAAACTGGACGCGGCTTGACAAAATAGCGTCGCATCCCCGACGCGCCGCGGGCGGGGCTTGTCCGTTCGCCGGTTTTATCGGTTACAATGGTCCTCAATCGTCAGAAACGATGTCGTCCACGTGCGCCATCCGTCCAGCCTGAACGACCAACAGCTACCGCCCGCCTGGCACGCGGGCAGTCGTGGCGGGTACCAAACCCACCACCTTTTGTCAGTCCGGCGCATCCCGCCCGGGCCTACGGATCCAGATTTTGCACGCAGCACCTTTGCACCGCGGCTCATCCTGCCCGTGGCTGGCATCCCTGCTGCTACCCGATAACAGTTTTGTTTGATGTTCCTGCATGCGAAGCGTGACGACACCGCCACATGAATACTGACGAGGCCAAGCGCGTCCTCGAGGCCGCCCTGCTGTGCGCGCGCGAGCCCATGACGATCCACGGCATGAGGAAGCTGTTCGCCGAGGTCGACAGCAACGGGCGCCAGCTCAATGCCGGCGTCGGTTCCGACACGATCAAGATTTTGCTGGAAGAATTGCGCCAGGACTGGCAGGGGCGCGGCATCGAAGTCGTCAGCCTGGCCTCCGGCTGGCGCTTCCAGAGCCGGCCCGAGATGAAGCCTTACCTCGACCGCCTGGCGCCCGAGAAGCCGCCCAAGTATTCGCGCGCCACGCTCGAGACGCTGGCGATCATCGCCTACCGCCAGCCGGTGACGCGCGGCGACATCGAAGAGATCCGCGGCGTGGCCGTGAACTCGCAGACGGTCAAGATGCTCGAAGACCGTGGCTGGATCGACGTGGTCGGCCACCGCGAGGTAGTGGGGCGCCCGGCGCTGCTGGGAACGACGAAGCAGTTTCTCGACGACCTGGGCCTGGCCTCGCTGTCGCAACTGCCGCCGCTGCAGGCGGTGGCCGACGGACCGGACAGCCGCAGCCTGGAAGCGCTGGAAGCGGCACTGAAAGAAAACTTTGACAAGGCGGACGCGGCAGCGCACGCCGACGAGACAGACACTGCGACCGGCGCCGAGCCTGTCGAAGTCCCGATTTTTGACCAGGAAACGGCATCTGCCGCTGGGCCGGGTCAGCACAATAAAGATACGAACGATGAATCCAACTGAACCGAACGACAAGCCTGTCGACGCCCTCGACGCCGCGGCCAAGCCGAAACGCACCCGCAAGCCCGCCGCCGTCGCCGACGTCGCGCAAGGCGCAGCGCCGGAAGCGGCAGCCAAGCCCAAGCGCACCCGCAAGGCCGCCGCCGACGCGCCGGCCGCTGCCGCCGACGCCGCCGCCGAGCCGGTCGCCAAGGCCCGCAAGCCGCGCGCCGCCAAGCCGGTTGCCCTTGAGGCCGCGCCCGCCGCCGCGCCTGAAGCCGCCGCCGCAGCGCCCGCCGCCGCCGCCGCTCCGGAAGGCGAGCAGCGCAAGCCGCGCGGCCCGCGCCAGATGCGCGAAAAGCGCCAGGAACGCGAAGCGCACCAGCAGCTGCGCGCTGCCGAGACCGCCGAAGCGGCCCCGCTGGAAGCCGGCCAGCCGGCCGATGCCGAGGGCGAAGCCGGACGCGAAACGCGCGAACCGCGCCAGCGCGGCCAGCAAAAGCAGGGCAAGCGTCCCCAGCAGGGGCAGCCTGGCCAGCCGGGCGCGCAAGCCGGCCGCCAGCAGGGCAAGGGCGGCAAGCCGCAGCAGGGCCGGCCGCAGGGCAAGCCTGGCGCCAAGGGCAATGAAGCCGACGCCGTGTTCTCCTTCGTCACCTCGGACGATTTCGACGCCACCGAAGGCGGCCGTGGCCAGCAGCCGGCCAAGGCCGTGCGGCGCGACCTGACCGCCGACGACGACGCGCCGAAACTGCACAAGGTGCTGGCCGAAGCCGGCCTCGGTTCGCGCCGCGACATGGAAGACCTGATCGTCGCCGGCCGCGTGTCGGTCAATGGCGAGCCGGCCCACATCGGCCAGCGCATCCTGCCGACCGATGCGGTGCGCATCAATGGCAAGCTGATCCAACGCCGCGTCAACAGCAGCAAGCCGCCGCGCGTGCTGGTGTACCACAAGCCGGCCGGCGAGATCGTCAGCCACGACGATCCGGAAGGCCGTCCATCGGTGTTCGACCGCCTGCCGACCATGAAGACCGGCAAGTGGCTGGCCGTGGGGCGCCTCGACTTCAATACCGAAGGCCTGCTGCTGTTTACCACTTCGGGTGACCTGGCTAACCGCCTGATGCACCCGCGCTACAACATCGACCGCGAATATGCGGTGCGCACCCTGGGCGAGCTGGAAGAAGGCATGCGCCAGAAGCTGCTCGCCGGCGTCGAGCTCGAAGACGGCCTGGCCTCGTTCACCAAAGTCCAGGACGGCGGCGGCGAAGGCATCAATAAATGGTACCGCGTGGTGATCGGCGAAGGCCGCAACCGCGAAGTGCGCCGCATGTTCGAGGCGGTCGGCCTGACCGTCTCGCGCCTGATCCGTACCCGCTACGGCGCCATGACCCTGCCGACCGCCCTCAAGCGCGGCCGCTGGGAAGAGCTGGAAGAAAACGACGTGCGTTCGCTGATGACGGCCTTCGGCGTCGAGAAGAAGGGCGCAGCCCCTGAGCAGGGCAGGGGCGGCAAGGGCGGCGGCAAGCCGCACGGCGGCCCGCGCAATAACAGCGACGATAGCCGCCGCAGCGACGGCAACCGCATCGACCGCGCCGACGCCAACCGCAACGTCGACCCGTTCGGGCCGCCGGTGGCGCGGGTCGGTGGCCGTCCGCAAGGGCAGGGCCCGGCCGGCTTCGGCGGCGGCCAGGGCGGCCGTCCTCAGGGGGGTGGCGGTGGCGCCGGCGGCGGCAAGGGCCGTGGCGGCAACCCGAACAGCTTCGCCAACAAGCAGGGCAGCAGCAGCCGGCCGAAGCAGCCCGATCCGCTGCAGACCACCTTCGGCTTCGCCGGCACCGGCGGTGGACGCCGTGGCGGCCAGGGTCCGCGTGGTTCCGAGCACGGCCTGCCGCGGCGCGGCCGCCGCGGCTAAGCTTGGCGGGGCAGGCGGCGCACGCGCGAGAGAAATTTCCGCGGCGCCGGGCACGCGATGCGGCAATGCCGTAGAATGCAGCCCATGCCCTGATGTGGTCATCCTGCCAACTGTTGCTTTTTGCTCTATTCTCTGGTCATTTTTGGCCCGGCGATTGCGAGAGAGGCAGTATCACTGTATAATTTGCAGCCTAATCGAAGTTCTTCCCATTATTTTTTTGGTGCAAGTGCTTTCATCTGGTTGGGTTGTAAATACAAAAAGATGGGCAGATGCCCATTTTTTTTTTGGTAAATCGTTTTAGAAGCCCTGGAGAAGTGCCGTGCAGCAGTTTGAACTCATCGCAAAAACAGTGGGTAGCCTTGGCTACGAACTCGTGGATGTCGAGCGGGGCGAGCGCGGGATCCTGCGCGTGTATATCGATTTTCCTGCTGATACCGTGGAAGAGAAGGGCCCGATCACGGTCGAGGACTGCGCCACGGTCAGCCACCAGCTGTCGCACGTGTTCACGGTGGAAAACGTGGATTATGAACGGTTGGAAATCTCGTCGCCGGGCCTCGATCGCCCGGTACGGACCCTGCCCGACTTTGCGCGCTTTGCCGGACACGAATGCACGGTCAAGCTGCGCGTCGCCATGCCGGGCACTGCGAACCGGAAAACCTTTACCGGTATCCTGCGCGGCGTCGAAGGCGACAAGGTTGGTCTGGAAATTGAAAATAAAGATGGCGCAGCGTTGTTGGAATTTACGCTGGCCGAATTGGACAAGGCACGTTTGGTGCCGCAGGTGGATTTTAGGAGTCGCAAAGCATGAGTCGCGAAATTTTGTTACTGGTGGATGCGCTTGCGCGCGAAAAGAACGTCGATAAAGAAGTGGTTTTCGGGGCGCTTGAATTCGCGCTCGCGCAGGCCACGAAAAAACGCTATGAAGGCGAGGTCGACATTCGCGTGGCGATTGACCGCGACACCGGTGAATTCGAGACTTTCCGCCGCTGGCACGTCGTGCCGAACGAGGCCGGCCTGCAGCTGCCCGACCAGGAAATCCTGCACTTCGAAGCCATGGAGCAAATTCCTGACATCGAAGTCGACGAATACATCGAAGACCCGATCGAGTCGGTCGAGTTCGGCCGCCGTTTCGCGCAGGACACCAAGCAGGTCGTGCTGCAGCGCGTGCGCGATGCCGAACGCGAGCAGATCCTGCAAGACTTCCTCGAGCGTGGCGATTCGCTGGTCACCGGCACCATCAAGCGCATGGAGCGGGGCGACGCCATCGTTGAATCGGGCAAGATCGAAGCGCGCCTGCCGCGCGACCAGATGATCCCGAAAGAGAACCTGCGCATCGGCGACCGCGTCCGCGCCTTCATCCTGCGCGTGGACCGCAATATGCGTGGCCCGCAGGTGATCCTGTCGCGTACCGCGCCGGACTTCATCATGAAGCTGTTCGAACTCGAAGTGCCGGAAATCGAGCAAGGCCTGCTGCAGATCAAATCGGCCGCCCGCGACGCCGGCGTGCGCGCCAAGATCGCCGTGTTCACCTCCGACAAGCGGATCGACCCGATCGGTACCTGCGTCGGCATGCGCGGTTCGCGCGTGCAAGCTGTTACCGGCGAGCTGGGCGGCGAGCGCGTCGACATCGTGCTGTGGTCGGACGATCCGGCCCAGTTCGTGATTGGCGCCCTGGCCCCGGCCAATGTGTCGTCGATCATGGTTGACGAAGAAAAGCACGCCATGGATGTCGTGGTCGACGAAGAAAACCTGGCCATCGCGATCGGCCGTTCGGGCCAGAACGTGCGCCTGGCGTCGGAACTGACCGGCTGGAAGATCAACATCATGACGGCCGAGGAATCGGCCAACAAGGTGCAGCAGGAAACCGCCGCAATCCGCGTGCTGTTCATGGAAAAACTGGACGTCGACCAGGAAGTGGCCGACATCCTGGTGGAAGAAGGTTTCGCCAGCCTCGAGGAAATCGCCTACGTGCCGATCTCCGAAATGCTCGAGATCGAATCCTTCGACGAAGACACCGTCAACGAGCTGCGTACCCGCGCCCGTGACGCCCTGGTGACTGAGGCGATCGCTTCGGAAGAAGGCCTGGAAGGCATGGAAGAAGGCCTGGTCAACCTCGAAGGCATGGACCGTACCACCGCCGGCAAGCTTGGCCTGGCGGGCATCAAGACGGTCGAGGCCTTCTCGGCCCTGGCCTACGACGAATTCGGCGCCATCCTGGCCTTGTCGTCGGAACGTGCCGGTGAACTGATCAAGAACGAATTTAATGATGTGACCGACGATGAGATGAAGCTGGTCGACAGCAAATATGATGACCGCGCCAAGGCGCTGCAGGCGAAAGCCTGGAGCCTGGCAGAAACGGCCAAGGCATAATTTGCAAATCTTTATCATCTCCGCGACACATAGAAAAGAGGACTGAATGGCGAGTAACAACGTAGCCCAATTTGCCACCGAACTGAAGATGCCTGCAGACCTGCTGCTGACGCAGCTGCGCTCGGCCGGCGTCGAAAAAAGTTCGACGTCAGATCCCTTGTCAAAGGATGATAAGGACAAGCTGCTGAACCACCTGCGCCGTACCCACGGCGCAGCGGAATCGACCGAAAAGAAAAAGATCACGGTGACCCGCAAGGAAACCACCGAGATCAAGCAGGCCGACTCGAGCGGCAAATCGCGCACCATCCAGGTGGAAGTGCGCAAGAAGCGCACCTTCGTGCAGCGCGACGACCCTGTCGCGGCGCCGAAAGTGGAAGCCGAACCGGTGATCGATGCCGCCGAACTGGCGCGCCGCGAGGAAGACGCGCGCCGCCAGACCGAGCTGATCGCCCGCCAGGAAGCGGACCTGCGTGAAAAGCAGGATCGCCTGGCCAAGCTTGAAGCGGAAGAGGCTGCCCAAGCCAAGGTCGCCGAAGAGCAGGCCAAGCGCGAAGCGGCCGAGCAGAGCAAGCGTGACGCCGCTGCCCAGGCAGCTGCGGCCGCCGCCGCTGCCGCCACCGCCGCCACCGGCGCCGCCGACGAGAAGGCCCAGGCCGCCGCCGCGGAAGCCAAGAAGCGTTCCGAGGACGCCACCCGCGAAGCCGCCGAGCGCGCTGCCGCGACCGAGAAGGCGCGCAAGGCCGTGGCCGACGAAGTCGCCCAGATCAAGCTCATGATGAGCCAACCGCGCCGCGTCATCAAGGCGCCGGAACCGGTCGCCAAGCCGGCCGCCCCTGCTGCCCCGACCGGTACCCTGCACAAGCCAGCGACCACCGACAAGAAGCCGGGCGAGGTCAAGAAAGCCGACGACAAGAAGCCGGGCGACAAGAAATCGATCAAGTCGGCCAATGTGTCGTCGACCTGGTCGGACGACGCCAAGAAGCGCGGCGCACCGAGCGGCCCGAAAGGCCGTGGCGGCCCGAGCACCGGTACCGGCCGTGACGGCTGGCGCAGCGGTGGCCGTAGTGGTGGCCGCCGTTCGCACAGCGATGACCGCGAAACCAATTTCCAGGCGCCGACCGAAGCCATCGTCAAGGACGTCCACGTGCCGGAGACCATCACGGTCGCCGAACTGGCGCACAAGATGTCGGTGAAGGCATCGGAAGTCATCAAGCAACTGATGAAGCTGGGCCAGATGTGCACCATCAACCAGGTGCTGGACCAGGAAACCGCGATGATCCTCGTGGAAGAAATGGGCCACAAGGCATTCGCGGCTGCCGAGGACGATCCGGAAGCGCTGCTGGCCGACCAGGGCGAGCACGCCGAGTTCGAATCGACGTCGCGCGCCCCGGTGGTGACCGTCATGGGTCACGTCGACCATGGTAAAACCTCGCTGCTGGATTACATCCGCCGCGCCAAGGTGGCGTCGGGCGAAGCCGGCGGCATTACCCAGCACATCGGTGCATACCACGTGGATACCCCGCGCGGCATGATTACCTTCCTGGATACCCCGGGCCACGAGGCGTTCACCGCCATGCGTGCCCGTGGCGCCAAGGCCACCGACATCGTCATCCTGGTGGTGGCGGGGGACGACGGCGTGATGCCGCAAACGAAGGAAGCAATTGCCCACGCAAAAGCTGCTGGCGTGCCGCTGGTAGTCGCGATCAACAAGATGGACAAGCCGGGTGCGAATGCCGACCGCGTGACGCAGGAACTGGTCACCGAAGGCGTGGTGCCGGAAGAATACGGTGGCGAATCGCCATTCGTGCCGGTGTCGGCCAAGATGGGTACCGGTATCGACGACCTGCTGGAACAAGTGCTGCTGCAGGCCGAAGTGCTGGAACTCAAAGCCCCGACCGAAGCGCCGGCACGCGGCCTGGTGGTCGAAGCGCGCCTCGACAAGGGCAAGGGCCCGGTCGCGACGATCCTGGTGCAGTCGGGTACCCTCAAGCGCGGCGACGTCGTGCTGGCCGGTTCCTCGTTCGGCCGCGTCCGTGCGATGCTGGACGAAAACGGCAAGCCGATCGCTAGCGCGGGTCCATCGATCCCGGTCGAGATCCAGGGCCTGACCGAAGTGCCGAGCGCCGGTGAAGAAGTAATGGTCATGGCCGACGAGCGCAAGGCGCGTGAAATCGCCCTGTTCCGTCAAGGTAAGTTCCGCGACGTCAAGCTGGCCAAGCAACAGGCCGCCAAGCTGGAGAACATGTTCGACCAGATGGCCGAAGGCGAAGTCAAGAACCTGCCGCTCATCGTCAAGACCGATGTGCAGGGTTCGCAGGAAGCGCTGGTCGGTTCGCTGCAGAAGCTGTCGACCTCGGAAGTGCGGGTCCAGATCGTCCACGCGGCGGTCGGCGGCATCACCGAATCGGACGTCAACCTGGCAGTGGCCTCGAAGGCAGTCATCATCGGCTTCAACGCCCGTGCCGACGGCCAGGCCCGCAAGCTGGCGGAAGCCAACGGCGTCGACATCCGTTACTACAGCATCATTTACGATGCGATCGACGAGATCAAGACCGCACTGTCGGGCATGCTGGCTCCGGAAAAGCGCGAGACCATCACCGGCCAGGTCGAGATTCGCCAGGTCATCCTGGTCTCGAAAGTCGGCGCGATCGCGGGCTGCCTGGTCACCGATGGCGTGGTCAAGCGTTCGTCCTCGGTCCGCCTGCTGCGCAACAACATCGTTGTGTGGACCGGCGAGATCGACTCGCTCAAGCGCTTCAAGGACGACGCGAAAGAAGTCCGCGCCGGCCTCGAGTGCGGCCTGTCGCTGAAGAACATGAACGAAATCCAGGTCGGCGACGTGCTGGAAGTGTTCGAAGTGACCGAAGTGGCGCGTACGCTGTAATCCACGCACTTGGCGTACCATGGGGGCCAGGACGCTTCGCGGCGAATGCCGCGGGGGGGCCTGGCCCTTGTTTTATTTAGATGCTGGACGCGGGCGCCATTTGTGGGCCCCCAGCCCTAAGACCGTCGTACCGGCGAAGGCCGGTACCCAATTGCCATGCGCAGCCGCTGGCTTCACGCACAGGCGGTAAGCACGCAAAATTGGGTCCCGGCCTGCGCCGGGACGACGACTCATCGTTTGGTGGCCGGAAATCGCGCTACCGTGTGCGCGAGCACGTTAAAACACACAAGAACAACACAGGCAGTAAATCATGGCAAAACACAGCAAAAGCATCCCCCAGCGCGGCCTGCGCGTCGCCGACCAGATCCAGAAAGACCTCTCGGAACTGATCGCCTACGAACTCAAGGACCCACGCGTTGGCATGGTCACCATCAGTGAAGTCCAGCTGACCCCCGACTACGCCCACGCCAAGGTTTTCTTCACCCTGCTGAAAGACAGCAAGGAAGAGATCAAGCTCACCCTCGAGGGCCTCACCAAGGCCTCCGGCTACCTGCGCAACCTGCTCGGCAAGCGCCTGCACATCCATACGCTGCCGGCGCTGCACTTCGTGCACGATACGTCGACCTCGCGCGGGCTGGCGATGTCGGCCCTGATCGACCAGGCCAACGCCACGCGCGCGGCCGACGCGGACGACCCGTCGGATACAGAGTGAACGCACGGCCTCCGAAAAAGCCGCGCGACCTGGTCGACGGCGTCCTCTTGCTCGACAAGCCGGTCGGCCTGTCGTCGAACGACGCCCTGATCAAGGCGAAGCGCGTGCTCAACGCCAAGAAGGCCGGCCACACCGGCACGCTCGACCCGTTCGCCACCGGCCTGCTGCCGCTGTGCTTCGGGGAAGCGACCAAGTTCTCGCAAGACTTGCTGGAAGCCGACAAGACCTACGAAGCGACCGTGCACCTGGGCATCATGACGACCACCGGCGACACCGAGGGCGAGCTCATCGAGCAGCGCGAGGTCGACGTGACGCGCGAGCAGATCGAGGCGGCGCTGGCGCGTTTTCGCGGACCCATCTTCCAGGTCCCGCCGATGTACTCCGCGCTCAAGCGCGACGGCAAGGCCCTGTACGAATACGCGCGCGAAGGCATTACGCTGGAGCGCGACGCGCGCCCGGTGACGATCCACGGCCTGTCGCTGGTCGACTATACGGCGCCTTTCCTGAAGATCCTGGTTACCTGCAGCAAGGGGACCTACGTACGCGTGCTGGGCGAAGACATCGGCGCGGCGCTCGGCGTCGGCGCCCACCTGAACGCGCTGCGCCGCATCCAGGTCGGGCCCTTGTCGATCGAGAAAATGATTTCGCTGGAAGACCTGCAGGCCCACGCCGAGCCGCTGTCGCTGCTGGCCCCGGTCGACGCCTTGCTGGCCAGCTTCCCGGCGGTCGAGCTCACGCCTGAACTGGCCAAGCGCTTCCTGAACGGCCAGCGCCTGGCGCTGGGCAAGGAAGAGGTGAGGGTGCCGGCCGAGCTGGGCCGGGTGCGGGTCTACCATGACGGCAAGCTGCTGGGCACGGCGAACCTGCAGGAATACGCGATCCTGGCGCCGGAGCGCCTGATCGCGGCGCCGCAAACAGCCTGATTATTTCCTTGGAAGCAATAATGCGCTAGTATTATTGCTTTATATTCAAGGATCAGCATGCGCCTCTTTCTTGCCCTCGTTTTCGCCTCGCTCGCGTCTACCTGCCTGGCCGCGGATGATCCCAAGCAGGCCACGGCCGAGCGCCTGGTCGCGCTGCTCCAGATCGACGAGCTGTACCAGGACGTCGCCGCCGCCTGCAGCGGCCGGATCGACCTGCCAGGGGAATTACGCAAGACCTGGGAAGCGAACCGCCAGCATTACGCGGGGCTGTCGCCGGCGTCCGCCTACTGGCCGGAGGCTGAGGCACTGTACGCCAGCTACCGCGCCGAAGTGTGCGCCGGCAATACGGCTGAAGCGGCCAGGAAAATCTATGCGAAGGTCTTCGCGACCCGGCTAAGCCAGGCTGAGATGGAGGGCGCCGTGGCGGCGCAGGATACGCCCGAGGGCAGGGCGCTCCAGGCCGCCGTCCGCGAGGCCGCCCGGCTGCTGTCGCTCTACCAGGTGGAGGAACAGGAACGCGCCATCGCCGCGGCCGGGCAGCGCTACCGCGAGCGTGTGCGGGAACTGGCGGCGCGCCACAAGGCGAACCCGCGCTAGTTTCACGAAGGCCTTGAAATAGCGCAAACCGCCCCTATATTGCTCACTGGTCCGGAACCGGCAGCGACACGCTGCCTGGCGGCGTCCGGGCTGTCATCACTCTTCAATATTGCGCCGCTATCATCGCTGGAATGCTCCGGCGGGGCAATTCGATCAGATTTCCGGCCTTTTCCCGTTGTTGCAGAGCAGCAGGGGGGCATAAGCATGCTATAGTAGCGGGTTACGGAAATCGGTATTGCGCACCATTCATCGATACCGTGTCCATCCATCACGCAACATTCACTGTTGAAACTCATATGTCAGATACTAAACGCGCGATTCGTAATATCGCAATCATCGCCCACGTTGACCACGGCAAGACCACCCTCGTGGACATGCTGCTGCGTCAATCCGGCACGTTCCGTGAGAACCAGGCCGTGGAAACCCGCGTGATGGATTCGAACGACCTCGAAAAAGAACGCGGTATTACCATTCTGTCGAAGAATTGCGCTGTCGAGTACGAAGGTACCCACATCAATATCGTCGATACCCCAGGCCACGCCGACTTCGGCGGCGAAGTCGAGCGCGTGCTGTCGATGGTCGACTCGGTGCTGCTGCTGGTCGATGCGCAGGAAGGCCCGATGCCGCAGACCCGCTTCGTGACCCGCAAGGCGCTGGCCCTGGGCCTGAAGCCGATCGTCGTCGTCAACAAGGTCGACCGTCCGGGCGCGCGCGCCGAGTGGGCGATCAACCAGACTTTTGAGTTGTTCGACAAGCTGGGCGCCACCGATGAGCAGCTCGACTTCCCGATCGTCTACGCCTCGGGCCTGAACGGCTACGCCGGCCTGACCGAAGACGTGCGCGGCGGCGACATGAAGCCCCTGTTCGAAGCGATCCTGCAACACGTTCCAGTCCGTGACGACAATCCGGACGGCCCGCTGCAGATGCAGATCACCTCGCTGGATTACTCGTCGTACGTCGGCAAGATCGGCATTGGCCGCATCTCGCGCGGCCGCATCAAGGCCGGCCAGGACGTCATCGTCCTGAACGGTCCTGATTCGACCCCGATCAAGGGCCGCATCAACCAGGTGCTGAACTTCAAGGGCCTGGAACGCGTGCTGGTCGATGAAGCCGTCGCTGGCGACATCGTCCTGATCAACGGTATCGAAGAAATCGGCATCGGTTCGACCGTGTGCGCACCGGACGTGCCGGAAGCACTGCCGATGCTGACCGTCGACGAGCCGACCCTGACCATGAACTTCATGGTCAACAACTCGCCACTGGCCGGCCGCGAAGGCAAGTTCGTCACCAGCCGCCAGCTGCGCGAACGCCTCGACCGCGAACTGAAAGCCAACGTCGCCCTGCGCGTGGCGCCAACCGACGACGATACGATCTTCGAAGTCTCGGGCCGCGGCGAGCTGCACCTGACGATTTTGCTGGAAAACATGCGCCGCGAAGGTTTCGAGCTGGCGGTGTCGCGTCCACGCGTCGTGTTCAAGATGGTCGATGGCGTGCGCCAGGAGCCGTTCGAGAGCCTGTCGGTCGACGTCGAAGAAGTCAACCAGGGTGGCGTGATGGAAGAACTGGGCCGCCGTCGTGGCGACCTGCAGAACATGGAATCGGACGGCAAAGGCCGTGTCCGTCTGGAATACCTGATCCCGGCCCGTGGCCTGATCGGCTTCCAGGGCGAATTCATGACCCTGACCCGCGGCACCGGCCTGATGAGCCACGTGTTCCACGAGTACGCACCAGTGGACAACAGCAAGGGCGAAATGGCCGGCCGCCGCAACGGCGTGCTGATCTCGCAGGATGACGGCGCCGCCGTCGCCTACGCGATCTGGAAGCTGCAGGACCGCGGCCGCATGTTCGTGTCGCACAACGATCCGGTGTACGAAGGCATGATCATCGGCATCCACTCGCGCGACAACGACCTGGTCGTCAACCCGATCAAGGGCAAGCAGCTGACCAACGTGCGTTCGTCGGGTACCGACGAAGCCGTGCGCCTGGTGCCGCCAATCCAGATGTCGCTGGAATACGCCGTCGAGTTCATCGAGGACGACGAGCTGGTCGAGATCACCCCGAAATCGATCCGCCTGCGCAAGCGCCACCTGAAGGAACACGAGCGCAAGAAGGCCAGCCGCGAAGCGTAATTTGCTTCCTGGTCGAATGAAAAACCCGCTGCCTGCAGCGGGTTTTTTTATGGGCTAACGGTGCGCGGGCACACTTGGGTTCCGGCCTTCGCCGGAACGACGTTGATATGAGGTAAAGCTGTTCGTATCTAACGACCTCTGAACTGTCGTTCCGGCGAAGGCCGGAACCTCATTCCATCGCACAGCAAAGAAAAAAGCTCCCGCCGCAAACCTGCGAACGGGAGCTTTTTCACGAAAATTGCTCTTTTTAACGTAATCCGAGCAGCGCCTGCACCCGCTCCCGGCTCACCCCCACCAGCGCCGACGTGATCGCCAGCAGCGACTGGTAGTCATGGCTCGCCGCCGTCGCCGCGAAGTCACCGGTAATGACCGCCATTTCCGCTTCCGGCAGCGCGACCGTCGCCGTGGCCATCATCGCCGCGCTGAGCGCCGCGCTGGCCGCATCCTGCGAACGGCGCACCCGGGCCAGCGCCTGCACCACTTCGCGCAGGCTCTGGCGCAGGGCGTCCGGGTTGCCAGCGGTCCATTGTTGGGGCGCGATCACGGCAGGCTCTTCGACCGTATCCACGCGGCCGCGGCCGGAGATCGCGATCGCATCCTTGATGCCGACCCATTCCGCTTCCGGAGCGCTGAACACCAGCTGCTGCTGGTTGTCGAGGGCCACGCGGACCTTCACCGGCGACAGTGTGCGATCCAGGCGCGCGGCGATTTCCTGGGCCGTCATGCCCGCTTCGATGGTCGCGCTCAGCTGCGGGCCGCCGCTGCTGCCGATGGCGAAGGCGTAGTTCTGCTGGCCGGCGGACTGCAGGGCAGCCACGTCGAAACCGCGGATGCGGAAGCGCGTGGCGGCCGGTGCGCCGCCGTTGAAGTCGAGCTGGGCGTCGATCCCGCCGCCGCCCTGGCTGCGGCGCGCCTCGAGCGCGCTGGACAGCTGGCGCGAGCGCGCTTCGATCTGGCGCGCCGGGTCGCTGCGGCCGGTGATCTTGGCGCTCAGGTCGGCTTTCAGGGCTTCGAGCTGGGAGGCGACGCGTTCGAGGTAGTCGAGCGCCTGCTGGGCGCGGGCAACATTGCCCTGCATCTGGTTGTCCCAGCGGATGCCGCGCTTGAGCGGGGCCGCGGCGGGGGCGACCTGGGTGACGACGCGGCTGTCCGGGTCGGCCGGACGGACGGCAGTCGTGCGCACCGCCGCGCTGTTGGCGGCGGCGGTGGTGGTGCCAAGGGCCGGGTTGGCCGGGCGAAGGGCTGCTTCCATATGCGATTACAGGACCGAGAACAGGGACATCGTGCCGATGCGGCTATAGGCTTTATACGTGGCTTGCAGGGCGGTCGAATAACCGTTGAGCGCGGTGGCTGCCTCGCCGACGTCGAGCGCGCCGATGTCGGTGATCGCCATCCGGTTCGACAGGCTGACGTTGGCATGGTTGGCGTCGAGCGTGGCCATGATGTTCTGCGAGCCGCCCAGGTTGGCGATCTTGCCGGTCACCAGGTCCAGCGCATCGTCGAAGCCCTTCAGGCCATTGCCCAGCACCATGCGCACGGCCGGATCGTTGGCCGATACCGTCGGGCTCTTGAGCGTGTCGATGCTCAGGTCCAGGTGATTCAGCAGCTTTTCGAGGCCCTGCAGGTTCTGGTTGGCGGCCTGGGTGATGCCATTGCCGACGACCACATTCTGCGAATTCGTGTTGCCGACATAAGTGTAGCGCGAACCGACCGGGGCGGTCGCGTCGTACTTGATCGGCGCGGTCTTGGTCAGGGTGCCCGAGAAAATATAGTGGCCTTCCTGGTCGATCGAGTTGGCGTTGTAGAACACGCTTTCCCGCAGCGACTCCAGCGGGCTGACCATCGCCTTCAGGTCGTCCGGCGCATTGCTGCCGTCCGAGGCCCAGACCAGCAGGTCGCGGCCGTTGACCATTTCCTTGGACATATTGCTAAGGTAGCCCTCGGTCTTGGTCAGGCGGATCTTGATCGAGGCAATGTTGTCGCGATACTGCTGGACCGTGCTTTCCTCGCGCGACAGGCGCGCCAGGCGCACGCTGTCGACCGGGTCGTCGGACGGCACCAGGATGCGCTTGTTGCTCGCCATCTGCTGGGTGAGGGTGGTGATACGCTCCTGGTTGGCCTGGAGCGACTGGTTCATCGTCGATTGGTACTGGGTGGTCGCGATACGCATGGCGGTGTCCTTTAGCCCATCATCGCCAGGGTGGCGTCGAACAGCTGGTTAGCGATGGCAATGACTTTCATGTTCGCCTGGTACATGTTCTGGTACTCGACCAGGTTGACCGCTTCCTCGTCCTGGTTCACGCCGCTGGTCGACTGCCAGTCGTCAACCGACTGGGAGCGCACGGTCTGGGTGGTCTTCAGTGCGGCCTTGTTGAGCTGGCTGTCGACGCCAAGCTTGCCGACGATCTGGGTGTCGGCGTCGCTCAGCAGCACGGTGCCGATGGAACCGACCGTGATCGGCTGGCTCTTGATGGCGACCAGCTTCTGCAGGTTGCCGGTGTCGCCCGGGGTGCCGTCGCTGGAGAAGGCCAGGTCTTCGGCGATGAAGCTGTTGGAGACCTTCAGCATGTCCGAGTTGCCGCCCGCGGTGAACACGAACAGCGGGGCGCCGGCGCTGCCGTCCGGCTTGAAGCCCAGCGCCAGCTGGGCGTTGGTCTTGCTGGCCACCTGGCGCGCGATGTCGGCGATGTCGTTTTGCAGCGGCACCAGCTTTTCGGTTTCGTACTTGCTCAGGCCGCCCAACTGGCCGCCCAGCTTGGCGGCGTCGAGCACGTAGGTGGTGCCGGCGAAACTGAGCGAGAATTCCTGGGGCGAGGTGGCGGTCGGGGCCGCTTTCAGGGTGCCGTGCAGGCTGCCCAGCACCAGCGCCTGGCCGGTCTTGAGCGAGACGTCGCGGGTGCCGTCGGCATTGTCCGATACTTCCAGCGCCATCTTGCCGGCCAGCTCGTCGATGGCCTGGTCGCGCGCATCGATCATGCTCGATGCGCTGACGCCGCCGGCCTGGGCTTCGCTGATCTGCTGGTTCAGGCGCGCGATCGAGGCGATCTGGGCGTTGGCCGAATCGACGATCGCGCCGCGCTGGTTGCGCACCGATTGCAGCTGGCTGTTGAAGACGTTGTTCAGGCCGTTGAAGCGTTCCGACATCAGCGCGGCCGAGGTCAGCACCTGCTGGCGCAGCGGGGTCGAGCCCGGGTCGCCGGCGACCGCGTTGAGCGCGCCGAAGAACTGGTCGATGCCGGCCGACAGGCTGGCGGTATCGTCGCCCATGACGTTCTCAAGCTGGCTCAGGTAGGGCTGGGTCTGGCTATTCGAGCCCAGGTCCGAGGCGGCGCGCCACATGGCCTGGCTCTTGTAGCCATCCGAGAAACGCAGCAGCGAGCTCACCTGCACGCCACTGCCGGCCGACTGCGGATTGGCGCCCGGGCCGATGGTGGACAACAGGGCGGACTGGCGGGTATAGCCCTTGGTCTGCAGGTTGGCGATGTTCTGGCTGCTGGTGGTGAGCGCCACCTGGGCGGCAAGCGCGCCCGACAGTGCGTTATTGATGATGGCCATGGTGCTGGTTCTTCCTCGAGGCGGGTTACAACTGAAACAAGGCGACCGTTTACGGCCGCTTGTTAAGCTGTTCGTTAAGCTTTCGTTCCAGGCTTGGCCGTGGGGACCAGCTGGCGCAGGATCGCATCGGCGATGCCGAAGGCGCGATTGCCGGCCATGTTCCCGGCCAGCAGGTCGTCCGCCATGTCCTGCATGTCCTGGTTGACCTTGTTGTTGAACACGCTATCCTCGGTGGCCATGGCGCGGGTGGAATTGCGCATTTCCTTGAGCATGTGCGAGACAAAAAAGCGCTCGAACTCGACGGCGGCCTTGGTGGCCTTGGCCACGTAAACCGGGTCGACCGCCGGCTGGGCGGCGGCCGCGACCGGCGCGTCGAGTTCCGGCTTGAGGAGCATCGCCTGCTGTTGTTCGATCTTCATCAGATCACCACCAGTTCGCCTTCGATCGCGCCGGCCTGGTCGAGCGCCTGCAGGATCGCCATGATGTCGTCGGGCGAGGCGCCCAGGCTATTGACCACGTCGATGATGGTCTGCAGCTTGGCGCCGGCCGGCCAGCGGAACATTTGTCCGGAACCCTGGTCCACCGACAGCTTCGATTCCGGCGTGACGGCCGTTTGGCCGCGCGAGAGCGGGCCCGGCTGCGACACGCGCGCGCTTTCCGAAATGATCACTTTCAGCGCGCCGTGGGTGACCGCGGCCGCCTTCACGCGCAGGCCGTCGGCAATCACCACGGTGCCGGTGCGCGAGTTGAACACGACCTTCGGCACTTCCACGCCCGATTCGATCGACAGATTGTTCAGCTTGGCCATGAAGGCCACGCGCTCGGTCGGGTTCGATGGCGCGGCCACTTCGACGCTGGTGCCGTCGGCGGTGGTGGCGATCTGGCCGTAGCGCTTGTTGATCGCCTCGACCACGTTGGTGGCGGTCTCGAAATGCGGCTGGCGCAGGCGCAGCATCACTTGCGGGCGGGTCGAGAAGTCCGACGCGATCTCGCGCTCGATCATGGCGCCGTTCGGGATACGGCCGGTGGTCGGGGTATTCACCGTCACCGAGGAACCGCTTTTGCCGGTGGCGTTCAGGCCGCCGACCACCAGGTTGCCCTGGGCCAGCGCGTAGATTTCGTTATCGGCCGCGCGCAATTGGGTCAGCAGCAGGGTGCCGCCGCGCAGGCTCTTGGCGTCGCCCAGCGACGACACCGTGATGTCGATCGCCTGGCCACGGCGATAGCCGGGGGGGAACACGGCCGACACCATGACGGCGGCCACGTTCTTGTTCTTGGCGTCTTCGCCTTCCGGCAGGCGCACGCCGAACTGCTTGAGCATGTTGACCACCGACTGGCTGGCGTACTTGACCTGGGTCGAGTCGCCGCTGCCGTTCAGGCCGACCACCAGGCCGTAGCCGACCAGCGGGTTCTCGCGCACGCCTTCCACGCTGACCAGGTTGCGCAAGGCTTGCGCCGCCGAAGCTGGCAGGGCGGTGCCGACGATCAATACGCATAACGTGATTCGAAAAACGCGGGCAACACTATTAAATTGAATCATGTTGTCCTCAGAACGGCATCAGCGGGCTGTTGAAGAAGCGGGTCAGCCAGCCTGGGGTGTTGGCGTCGGCCAGTGCGCCTTTCGCCGAATAGGCGATGCGGGCATTGGCCACGCGCAGCGAGGAGACCTGGTTGTCGTTGTCGATGTCGGCGGCGCGCACGAAGCCTTTCAGGCGCACGAATTCCTCGCCCTGGTTCAGGGTGAGGTTCTTTTCGCCGGCCACGCGCAGCAAGCCGTTCGGCAGCACTTCCTGCACGATCACGGTCAGCGCGCCGGACAGGGCGTTCTGCTGGGTGCTGGTGGCGTCGCCTTCGAACGACCGGTCGGCCGACATGTCGATCGCCGCCTTGCCAAACGTCTTGCCGAGCGCGCCGATCGGGGCGACCGCCACCGACGAACCCTTCGAGAAGCTGGTGCCGGCGCGCTTGCTGGCCTGGGTGGTTTCCTGCAGGATCACTGTGACCGCGTCGCCCACGCGGTAGGCACGGCTGTCCGAGGTCAGCGACACGGTGTCACCCGTGAACACGCCGCCGGAGACGCCGCGCGACGCCGCCCGGGTCATTGGCACCTGGTCGTCGTCGTTCGGGGCCTGGCGCGGCGCGGTTGACGCGCAGCCGGCCAGGAGGAGGGCGCAGAGCGCCGCGGTAAACAGTTTCATTGGATTAGCGGGCAGCCTGTGCCAGGTACTGGAGCATGTTGTCGGCCGCCGACAGCACCTTGGTGTTCATCTCGTAGGTGCGCTGGGCGGCGATCATGTCGACCATTTCCTCGACCACCTGCACATTCGAGCCTTCCAGCGCGCCCTGCTTGAGCTTGCCGAGGGCGCCATCGCCCGGACGGCCTTCGTTGGCGGTGCCGGAGGCGGCGGTTTCCTGGAACAGGTTCTCGCCCAGTGCCAGCAGGCCGGCCGGATTCACGAACCCGGTCAGGGTCAGCTGGCCCAGTTCGGTCGGGGCGGTGGAACCGGCGACGGTGGCCGAGACCATGCCGTTTTCGCCGATGGTGATGGCGGTGGCGTTCTGCGGCACGGTGATCTGCGGCACCAGGGCCAGGCCCTGGGCATTGGTCAGGGTGCCGTTGGCATCGACCTGCAGCTGGCCGGCGCGGGTGAAGGCCGGTTCGCCGTTCGGGCGGCGCACCTGCAGGAAGCCGGCGCCGTTGATGGCCACGTCCAGCGGCTGGCTGGTGGTTTGCATGTTGCCGTTGGTGAAGACCTTCTGGGTACCGACGATGCGCGTGCCGTTGCCGAGCTGGACGCCGTTGGACACGGTGTTATCCGCGCTCTGGGCGCCCGGCTGGGCGTCGACCTGGTAGAACAGGTCTTCGAACACGACGCGGTCGCGCTTGAAGCCGACGGTGTTGACGTTGGCCAGGTTGTTGGCGATCGCCTGCAGCTTGGCATCTTGTGCCTGCACGCCGGTCTTGCTGATCCACATTGCTGGATTCATGGGTACTCCCTTATTTGGTCAAGGTGGCGTAAATTACGCGCCGATCAGGCGGTTGCCCACTTCATTCATGCTGTCGCTGGCCTTGAACAGCTTCATCTGGATCTCGAAGCTGCGGTTCAGGCTCATCACGGCGACCATCTCTTCCACCGCCGACACGTTGCTGCCCTCGAGGGCGCGGCCGCGCACGGTGACGTTGGCGTCGGCTTCGAGCGGGGCGCCCGCGCGCGAGACGATCAGGCCGGCTTCGTTCTTGGTCAGTTCCGCACCTTCGGCATTGACCAGGCGCAGCTTGTCGATGGTCTGCATGGTGGTGGCGCCTTCGGTCATCACCGAAATCGTGCCGTCAGTGCCGATCTCGACCGCCTGGTGCGGCGGCAGGGTGATCGGGCCGCCTTCGCCCATCAGCGGGTGGCCGTGCACCGACAGGGCGCCGTCGGCATCGATGTCGATCGCGCCGGCGCGGGTATAGGCTTCGCCGTCGCCGTACTGCACCGCCAGGTAGCCGCCGCCATTGATGGCCACGTCCAGCGGGCGGCCGGTTTCGCGCACCGCGCCGGAGCGGGTCGCGATGGTGTCGGCTTCGGTCCTGGCCAGGTGCATGCTGTCGTAGCCGTAGCCATTCTGCTGGGCCTGGGTGGCGGCGATCGCGAGGTTGGCGCGAAAGCCCGAGGTCTCGATATTGGCCAGGTTGTTGGCGTGCACCTGCTGCGCACGCAGGGTGCGCTCGGCCCCGCTGACGGCGGTGAAGATCAGCTTGTCCATTACAGCGCCTGCATCAGCGCTTGCATCATCTGGTTCTCGGTCGTGATGACCTTCGAATTGGCCTGGTAGTTACGCTGCGAGGTCATCAGGCCCACCAGTTCCGAGGTGATGTCGACGTTCGAGCCTTCCAGCGTGCCTTTCGACAGCTTGCCGGCCAGGCCCACGCCCGGGGTGCTGTACAGCGGCGCGCCGGAGCCGTTGTTGGCGGCCCAGCTGGTGTCGCTGGTCGAGATCAGGCTGCCTTCGTCGGGGAAGGTGGCGATCGCCAGGGTGCCGACGACCTGCTGCTGCTCGTTGCTGTACTTGGCCACGACCGAGCCGTCTTCGGCCAGTTCCACGCCCACGAAGCTGCCCGAGGCATAGCCGTCGCTGCGGTTGGTGGTGGTGGTGGCTTCGCCGGCGAACTGGGTGCTGCCGGCGTAGTCGACGACGAAGGCCAGCGCAGCAGCGCCCGGCGCCGGCACGGTCATCGAGGCGCTTTTGGACGAGGTCGCTGGCAGCTGGCCGTTGGTATCGAAGGTCAGGGTCGAGGTGCCGGCGATCGGCGCCGCGCCGTCGAAGGCGTAGTGCACGGTCACGGTGTTGGCCGGGGTGGCGGCTTTGACGAAATACTGCGACACGGTGTGCTGGTTGCCCAGCGAGTCGTACACCACCGACTGCTTGACCATGTTATAGCTGCTCGAGTCGGCCGGGTTGAGGGTGGCGGTGGTCGGGACTTTCCAGTCCGCCGACATATTGCCCACGAACGTCACGCCGGTGCTGGCCTTGGCCGCGATCTGGCCGGTCGGGACCTTGATGTCGCCCATCACGCCCAGCACGCCACCCACGGTCGGGCCATAGCCCTGCACGTTGCGGCCGGCCGCATCGACCAGGTTGCCTTCCTTGTTGGCCGAGAAGATGCCGACGCGGGTGTACTGCATCACGCCCTGGGCGTCGCGGCTGGTGAAGAAGCCACGGCCCTGGATCGCGGCATCGAGGCCGCGGCCGGTATTCTGCAGGCTGCCGTTCTGGCCGATGTTCTGGGTCAGCGAAGCCACTTCGACGCCGTTGGCCTGGTCGCCGGCATACACCGAGGCGAAGTTGGCGCGGCTGCTCTTGAAGCCGAAGGTGCCGGCGTTGGCGATGTTGTTCGAGACGGCTTCCAGCTGCTCGTTGATGGCCTGGATGCCGGACAGTGCGATATTGAAGCTCATGAGAATTCCTTTTTTCAGTTATCGGTAGCGGCCAGGCGCTTGCCCTTGCCGTTGAAGCCGGTGACACTCGATGGGTCGACCTCGCCGATGCCGGCGACCTGCAGCACGATGCCGCCGCTGGCGGACATGCGCACGCTGTCGAGGCGGCCGGACACTTCGACCGCCGGTTTGGTGCCGTCCGATGCTTCGGCACTGATGCTGTAGTTGCCCGGCGCCAGGCCGAGCGCGACCGGATCGATCGTGAAGGGCAGGGCGCCGGCGCCATGGGTCGGCAGGCTGATGCGGTGCTGCTGGCCGTCCACGCCGGTCAGCACCAGGCTGGTGGCGCTGCTGGCGCCGCCCAGCTGCACGCTGCCGCTGATGCTGTCTTCGCCCAGGCGCACGCGGCTGGCCGCGACCGACACTTCGGTGCCGACCTGGCCGCCCATCGCCAGTACCTGCAGGCTTTGCAGCATGCTGGCGCTGGCGCTCTGGGTCTGGGCCAGCTGCTGCAGCGCTTCGGTCTGGGAAAGCTGCGAGAGCTGGTTGACGAACTGGCTCGGGTCCGACGGCGCCAGCGGATCCTGGTTGCGGATCTGCGCCACCAGCAGCTTGGTGAACATGTCCTTGTTCTCGCTGGTGGCGGTGCTGGTGGCGACCCGGTCGGTGGCCGGCGTGTTGTTGGCCGTGAAGCCGAAGGAATTGGTGGTGGTGACCATGGAATCAGCCCTCGCCCAGTTTCAGCAGGGAGGCCTGCATGTTCTTGATGCGGCCCATGACCTCGACATTGGTCTCGAAAGCGCGCGACGCGGACATCATGTCCGCCATCTCGGCCACTTCGTTGACGTTGGCGTAGTACACCATGCCGTCGGCGTCGGCCACCGGGTTGTCCGGCTCGTACATCTTGCGCAGCGGCTCGCTCGACTGGACCACGTCCAGCACCTGCACGCGGGCGCCGCCCTCGTCGCCCATGACCGAAGCGAACACGGGCTTGCGGGCGCGGAAGCCTTCGGCTTCGGAGCCGGCCACGGCGTTGGCATTGGCCAGGTTGCTGGCGATCGTGTTCAGGCGCACGGTCTGCGCGGCCATGGCTGAACCGGCGATGTTGGAAATATCCTTGAAACCCATGTTCTATCGTCCCGGATTATTGGCCGTTGATGGCTTTGTTCAGGCCGCGCAGCTTCATGTTGATGAAGGTCAGGCTGGTCTGGAAGTCGGACGCGTTCTGCGAGAACGCCGCCTGCTCGACGCCGATTTCCACCGTATTGCCGTCGGCGCTGGGGTGGAAGGGCACGCGATACAGCGGGCCCTCGCCCGACAGGGTAGGCTCGCCGGCCTCGGCGTCGATCTGCTCCTGCAGGGCCGAGGCAAAGTCGATGTCGCGCGCCGTATAGCCGGGCGTGCTTTCGTTGGCGATATTGGCGGCAAGCACGCGCGTACGTTCGGCGCGCAGGTGCAGCGCGTCGGCGTGTACGCCCATTGCGTCCTTAAAATTGATCGTCATGGCATCCTCTGTCGGTGGTCTGCAGTTTGTTTCTGTAAAATGGCCGCTTATGACTTTTCCGCGACCCTCTATTTAACAATGATTGCTTTCCGTACGGCAACCGTCGTCATTGTATCCTGTCTTTTGTGCGCCACAACCGAGGCGGCGCAATCTATTTCCTTGCGGATAGAACAAGCCGCCCGCGAGCATATTGACAAACAGCTCACGAATAGCGGCCTGTCGGATCCGCAAGTCGAACTCAGCGTCGTCAGTGCGCGTCCGGCGCCGGCCTGCGGCGCCCCAGTGGAAATCGAGGCCCTCGACGCGCGTCAATACGCGCGCATGCGTTTCGTGGCGCGCTGTCCGGACCCGCGCGGCTGGCGCCACGATTTTGTCGTTCGGGCAAGGGTTTCGGCCCAGGTGGCCGTCACCGCGATGCCGCTGCGTGCGGGCGAAGTGTTGTCCGACGACCACATCACGCTCGAGCGGCGCGACGTGACCGCCGTCAATGACGCCATCGGCGCGCCGGAAAGCGCGGTCGGCCAGACCAGCCGGCGCAGCCTGCGCGCCGGCGAAGTGCTGCGCAGCAGCCAGCTGGCCGCGCCCATCATGGTCAAGCGCGGCGACCAGGTGCTGATGCAGGCGCGCTACGAAGGCGTCGAGGTGAGCATGGCCGGCGAGGCGCTCGACGCCGGCGCGCGCGGCGCCATGGTACGGGTACGCAATGCGGCCAGCGGGCAGGTGCTGCGGATGCGCGTGTCCGGCGCCGGCACCGTCGAGCCGGCCGACCTGCCCGGCGTCAATCGCTAGCGTTTTGCAGCTTGGTGGCCAGGCGCGTCAGCTTGGCCGCATAGCCCGGGTCGGTGGCATAGCCGCCCTTGGCCAGGCCCTGGGCAAAGGCGCGCGCATCGCTGCCCACGCCCAGCGCGCCTTTGTAGCGCGGGTTATCGGCCAGCATCTGGGCATAGTCGCGGAAGGCGCTGGCGCCGTCCGGATAGGCGCGGAAGCGTTCGCGCGTCTTGATCGCGGCGCCGCCCACGTATTCGGTGGTGGCCGACTCGGTGACCGCACCTTCCCAGTTGCTGCCTGCCTTGATGCCGAACAGGTTGTGGCTCGATGCGCCGCTGCCATTACGCAGCGGGCGCTGCCCCCAGCCGGATTCGAGCGCGGCATGGGCCGACACCAGTTCTGGCGCCACGCCCAGCTGCTGGGCAGCCTGGCGGGCCCAGGGGGCGATGCTTTCCAAAAAGGCCTGCTGTTCCGGGGTGCTGCTGCCGCCCACGCCGCCCACGCCATCGACTTCGGTGTCGCCGCTGATCAATCCCTCGGCGCGGGCGCGCCATACGGCGCCTTCCGCGCTCAGGCTCGCCGCTGCGCCGGAACCGCCATCGCCGTTCTGGATATAGCTGGCCACTTCGCCTGCCACCTCGCTGAACATGCTGCCGAAACCGCTGCCGCCGCCGATCGCGGCGGTGGGGCGGGTGCTGGCGGTGGGCGCGAGCGGCTGCAGCGCCGGGGTCGAGAAATCAGCGTGGCGCATAAGTATGGTCCTCGCCGTGCAGCACGCGCTGCATCACGGTAAATTGTTCCGCCAACAAGCCACCATTGCGGGTGCTGGCCGTCTTGCAGGCCAGCACGGTGGTTTCCAGGTCGCCCCAGGCGGCCGCCAGCGCGCCGCGCGCCGGTTCAGCCAGGGTGGCGATGAACTGCGCCATGGTGGCGTTCTCGCCCAGCAGGGCGCGCACCAGCGCCACGCGCTGCTGGCGCCGCGCTTCCATGGCGTCGAGCAGGGGCGCGAGCAATTCGGCCAGCCCGGTCAGTTCGCTGCTCCGGTGGCGCAGCGCGGCCTCGAACTGGCGCTCGAGCAGGGCCAGCACTTCGGCGCTGTCGCGCACGTCGGCCTGGACGCCGTCGGCGAGCAGCGCATTGGCTTGCTGGCGCGTCATGCGGCTCATCCCCGGCCTCCGCCGTGGAAGCGCTGGATCAGGCCGGCCAGGCGGCCCGGGTCGAAGGGCAGCTCGCCCTTGGCCAGCAGGTCGCGCAGCTCGGCCACGCGGGCGGCGTCGAAATCGGGCATGGCGCGCAGGGCCTGGGCGGCCGGCTGCAGCACCTCGGATTGCAGGGCAGGGGCGGCGGCGCTGGCGCCGGCCGTCACGGCGGGTCCGGTCTCGGCGGTTTCCGATACCGTGACACGCTGGGTGCCGATGGTCACGCCTGGAGCGATGGCGCCGGTGATTTTCATGCGGTTACCTCGGGTTTTCGATTGAACACTCATAAGCTGGCCTTGTCTCGCACCTTACCTGGGCAGCTGGCTGCGCAGCTTTTCCAACGCCGCCGCGTCGGGCACGCTGATCGACGCATCCTTGCCCAGCGGCGTCATGGCGCCGGGCTTGCCGAACATCGCCGAGACCATGCGCGACTGGGCGGTGGTCAGGATCATCAGCTCGATGCGGCGGTTCACCCCGGCCAGCGGCTCTTTGATTTCCAGCGGCGCGCGGTCGGCCATGCCCACCACCTGCAGCACGCTGTCGCTGCGCATGCCGCCGTCGAGCAGCTCGCGGCGGGCCGACAGCGCGCGGTCGGTCGACAGCGCCCAGTTCGAGTAGCCGCCCTTGTCGGAGCCGGCGAAGCGCGAGGCATCGGTGTGCCCCACGATCAGCATCTGGTTCTTCATCTGGGCGAACAGCGGGCCCATCTTGCCCAAGAGCCTGACGAAGCGCCCGGTGGGCAGCGCGCTGCCGCGCATGAACATGCCCTGGCGCTCGGTATCGTGCAGCATCACGCGCAGGCCGTAGGGGGTGATCACGGTGTCCAGGTTGGCGGCCAGGCCGGCTTCCTGGCTCATTTCACCGAGGGCTTTCGACAGTGCAGCGAGCTCGGCGGGCGATTCGTAGGCCACCCGCGGCGCGCTTGGCGTGCCCGGTCCCTTGTCGCCGGCGTTGCCGCCATTGCCAGAGATCGGCAGCTCGAAACGCTCGATCAGGCTGCCGCTCGGTTCGGACGCGACCGCCGGCTTGTTGCCGAGGCCCTCGAGCATACCGCTGTCGGTGGCGTCGCGCACGATTTTCTTGAGATTCTGTTGTTCCCGCGAAGCAATCAGCCACAAGACGAGGAAGAGCGCCATCAGGGCCAGGCAGAAATCGGCGAACGCGACTTTCCAGGCGCCGCCGTGTTCGTCATGCGCGTGCTTGCCACCGCCGCGCTTGACGATGGTCGATTCGTGCTTTTCGTTCGGTTTCGACACGGTTACCCCGTCATGCGGTCGGCCGTGCGGCGCCGCTTGTTCTGCGATTCATCTTCGCCGCCCATGGCGTTGATCCATTGCTCGAGCTGGGCGAAGCTGGGTTTGGTGTTGAGCTGGATCAGGCGGCGCCCGGCGTCGATCGCCAGCAGCGCCGGCTTGCCGGCCACGTGGGTGCACAGCACCACTTTCACCGTTTCCATGGTCGAGGCTTCCGAATTGACCAGCTGCTTCATCATGTTGGCCAGCGGTTCCAGCAGGCCGTAGCAAAAGAAGATGCCGATGAAGGTGCCGACCATGGCCGCGCCGATCTTTTCGGCGATCTCGCCCGAATCGGCGCCGCCCGAGACCGAGAACATCGCCATCACGATGCCCAGCACCGCGGCCAGGATGCCGAAGCCCGGCATCGCTTCGGCGATCTTTTGCAGCGACTTGGCCGGCTGGGTCAGTTCTTCGTGGATGGCTTCCAGTTCCTGCTCCAGCACGCCTTCGAGTTCGTGGGCGTTGATCTTGCCCATTGCCATCAGGCGGAAGTTGTCGACGATGAAAGCGAGCAGCTTGGGCTCGTCCAGGATGCGCGGGTAGCGCTGGAACAGCGGGCTTTCGGCGGGCGCCTCGACGTGGGCGTCCAGCGCCTTGAGGCCGCCGGCGGCGGTCTGCAGCAGTTCGTACATCAAGAGCAGCAGCTGGCGCTGGAATTCCGAATCGTGCTTGGAGCGCGCCATCACTTTTTTCAGCTGGTGCGCCATCTCGGCCAGCACGTGGCGCTGGTTGCCCAGCACCAGCGCGCCGAAGGCGGCGCCGCCGATGATCAGGAGCTCGATCGGGTGGAAGATCGAGGCGAAGGTGCCGCCCATCAGGGAGAACCCCCCGAACACGGCGCCGAGCACGATGGCCAGTCCAAGTAATTGCTGCATGGCTTGCTGCCTTTCTTATTGCTTATCTATGAGTGGTCAGGCGCGCTGCAGCGCAGCCTTCATTTTGGCCAGCGCGCTCTTGTTGAGCTGGCAGACGCGCGCGTCCGACAGGTCGAGCACGGCGGCGATTTCCTTGTAGCTCAGCTCGAACTCGTAGATCATCTGGATCACACGCTGTTCTTTGTCGTTCAGGCTGCCCAGCACCTGCTCCAGGCTGCGCCGCACCAGGAAGGCTTCTTCCGGGCTGGGCGCGCTGTGGGCGTGCTCGACCGATTCCTGCAGCACTTCGTCGAAGCTGAGCATCTCTTCGGCGACGTCGTCCAGCACGTGCTGGCGGAATGCTTCCGGCGTCACGCCCAGGGCGGCGGCCGCCTCCTTCTCGGTCGGCTCGCGGCCGAGGTTGCGGGTGAGGGCGCGCAGCGCATCGCGCACCCGGTGGCTGTCCTGGCGCACCGCACGCGGACGCCAGTCCTGGCGGCGCAACTCGTCGAGGATGGCGCCGCGCACGCGCAGGCTCGCGTAGCTGCCGAAACCATTGTCCGGCTCGCCGTAGCGGCGCAGCGCTTCCAGCAGGCCCATCAGGCCGATCTGCTCCATGTCCTCGCGCGACACCGCGCCGGACACCTGCGAGTTCAGCTGGCGCACGATGCGCTTGACCAGCGGCGCATAGGCCAGCAGGTGGCGCTGCTCCTCGCCCGGGGTCATGCCCGCGTTGGCTGGCGCTTCCCCGTACATGGCGGCGGCGCTGGAATCGGCGTAGTCGGCTAGGTAGGCCACGGTGGTCGCCCCGGTTTACTCAATGATGAGTTTGCCGATCATGACTTCGGAAAACGGCTTGACGTGGTTTTCCTTTTCATAACTGGCGTTGAAGGTCTGGTTCAGCTGGGCGGCGTACTGGTCGACCGTCATGGCCGACGCCTCGCTGAGCGTGTGCGGCGACAGCGCCGACACCGCGATGCTGCGCAGCAGCGGCAGGTGTTCCTTGGCTTCCTTTTCCTGTTCCGGCGTGGTGGCCAGCACCAGGTCGACCGACAGGTAGTGGGCCGCCGCCTCGTTCGGGGCGCGCCGCAGCATGACGATCACCTTGTCGAGGGTGACGTACTTGGTCAGCTTCTTTTCCGGCTCGGCTTTCTTCGGCGCTGCGCCGGCCTGTGCGGCCGGGGCCATGTACCACATCGCGCCGCCGGCGGCGCCGGCAGCGAGGATGGCCACGCCGAGGAAGGCGGCGATCAGTTTGACTTTGCTATTCATGGTGTCCGGATCAAGCGCGTCCGCTCAGGGAGAACGCAGTGTTGGATTGGTTGGCTTCGGCCAGGGCGGCGCCCGGGGCGCGTTCGTCCTGGTCCTGGCCCTGCTGGCGGCCGCGGCCCTGCGCGTCCGGCCCGAAGCCGGCGCCCTGCTGGGCGGCTGCCTGGGCGCGCGGCGTGGCCTGGCTCACGTTGACCGAGACGTCGCTGTACTGGCGCGCCGCGAGGTCGTTGCGCAGGTTGTCGCTGACGGTGTTGAGCTGGCGCAGCACTTCGCTGTGGGTGGCCGTGATGTTCACTTCCAGGCTGCCGCCACTGTGGCGGATCGAGATCTCGACCCGGCCCAGCATCGGCGGCTCGAGGCGGATCACGGCCTGCTCGGCGTTCTTCGTCAGCTGCAGGTTGAGGCGCTCGCCGAGCGCTTCCTGCAGGCCCTGGCGCCACGCGGTCGGCGGGCCGGACAGGGCCAGCGTGCTGGTCTCGCGCGGCGCGGCGCCAGCCGGCGCCGGGGCGGCCACGCCGAAGCCGGCGCTGTTGCCGGCTGCTGCGGCCTGGGTGTCGGCGCCTGCCACGGCGCTGTCGCGCGCCGGCGCAGGGTTGGCGGCCGGCACGGCGGCTCCAGTTGCCTGCGGCGTTGCGGCCGGCTGGGCCACGGCCGCACTGGCGCGGGCCAGCTGGGCCGGCGCCGCGTCCGGCGCGGGCGTCGCCGCCTGCGGCGCGGCGTCGACAACGATATCGGTGCGGGCCGCGGCCGCGGCCGGGATCGCGGCGGCCCCCGGCAGCGCGATCGCGCCGGCCGCCGCGGCGAGCGTGGCGGATGCGGCGCTGCCGGCGGAGGCGGCCTGCGCCGGCTGCGCCGCCAGCGGGGCCGCGCCGCCTGCGCGCGGGTGGTCCTGCACGCCGGCGGCAAGGCGCACGGCGGCGGGCACCGCCATCATCATCGACGGCATCAGGGGCATCGCCATGGCCGCCAGCAGCGGCTCTTCAGCCGCGGCTTCCCTGGTTTCTTCCGGCGCTGCGGCGGCAGGCAGGCTTGCTAGCGGCGTCGATACGGCGCTGGCGTCGTCCAGTTGCGGCGCCGGCAGCGGCTCGGCCGGCGCGGCGGCGGCGTCGAGCGCCATGAATTGCAGGAAGGCCAGCGGCGACGCCGGTTCCGTCTGGGCGCCGGCGAGCGCCGGGTCCATCGGCAGGCCCTCGGCCGGGGCGGCGCCGGCGACCGGGGCGGCCTCGCTCGACGCGGGCAGGGGAGCGCTGTTGATCATGATATTCATTGGGCGTTGTGTCCAGAATCGGGTTCGCCCGCGAGGGCATAGGCCATCCAGCCTTCCTTGTTGACGCGCATGTCGTCCAGGCGCGCCTGCAGCTGGGCCGAGGCGGCGGCGGCGGCGGCCTGGGCGCCTTCATGGGCGCCGCGCAGGCGTGCGACGGCGGCGCGTTCGGGCGCGCTCCAGGCACGGCCGGCGGACAGCGCCTGCAGGCGCGGACCGAGCTCGCGCACCGCGCGGCCCAGCGCGTCCCAGTCGGCGCGCGCGCCGGCATCCTGCAGCGCCGTGGCCAGCGCCTCGATGCTGCGCGACCTATCCATTGCGCTCCTGCACGCCTTTCCAGCCCTGGCGGATGGTGGACAGGATGCGGATCACTTCGTCCACCATCGCCGGGTCCTGCTTGATGCCGGCACCGTGCAGGTGCTGGGCGCAGAAATCATAGATGCGGGCCAGGTTGGCGACGGTCTCGCCGCCCTGGTCGAAGTCCAGCGAGCTCGACAGGCCGTTGATGATCTCGACGCACTTGTCGATGCTGGCAGCCTTGGCTTCGTAGCGGCGCGCGGCGATGTGGGCGCGGGCGCGCGCCAGCTCGTCGAGCAGGCCGTCGGTGAGCAGCAGGACCAGCTCCACCGGCGAGGCGCGCGAAGTCTGGGTATCCAGGTTGACGGCGTGGTAGCTGCCGTAGGCTTCTTGATAGGACATGTTGATCCAGGTCGGTTCAGTCTTTGTCGCTGCCGAACAGGGCATCGAACATCGACAGGTTGTTGGTCATGGCGCCCTGCAGGGTCTGCAGGGATGTGAACTGGCGCAGGTAGCGGTTATATGCCGCTTCGTGCTGCTGTTCGAGGAAGGCCTGGCGGTCGGCCAGGGTCTTCTGGGTGTTGGTGGTGGCTTCCTTGCGCTGCTTGATCTGGCCGTCGGCGCTGTTGCTCCAGCCCTTGATGAACTTGTCGAGCGCGCCGGCGATGCCGGTCGGCGCCGACGACGAGGCCACGCCGATCAGGCCGTCGAGGGAGGTGGGTTTCAGCGCCAGCTGGCGCTGCAGGCGGTCGCTGCGCAGCTCCAGCGTGCCGTCCTTGGTCGCGATGATGCCGAACGAGGCCAGGGTGTCGCCGCTCGTCGTCGGGCGCAGCAGGCTGACCAGTCGATCGTTGAGCGCGCGGATGCCGCCGTCGTGCGCGAATGCGCCGCCGGCCGCGCCCTTGGACGGGTCGCCCGCATCGGTCAGCTTGTTGAGCACCGTCTTGAGCTTGTTGTAGGCGTCGACAAACGCCTGGACGTTGGCGGTGGTGCCGGCGCTGTCGGCGCCGACCGCGATCGTCACCGGCGCGCTGCCGGGAGCCTGGGACTTGGTGAAGGTCATCTTCACGCCGTCGATGTTGGTGAAGGTGTTGCTGGCCTGGGTGATCGCGGTGCCGGTCTCGGAACCGATGCGGATCTCGGCATCCTGGGCCAGCGCCAGCGTGCGCACGCGGGCCGGGTCGGCATTCGCGGCTTTCAGGCTGGAGGCGCCGGTGACGGCGCTGGTGTCGATCGTGATCGCGGTGCCCGCGCCGGTGTTCTTCGCGGTCAGCACCAGTTCCGAGGTGGCGCCGGTGGTGACGATCGAGGCCGTGATCATCGAGGTATTGCCGGTGGCGCTGTTGATCGCCGCCGCCAGCTCGCGCGTGGACAGGGTGCCGTTGGCGTCGGTGTCGGCCGCGCCCAGGTTGACCGTGAACGCGCTCGCGCCGCCCATGTTGATCTGCAGGGTGCCGGCCACGCCCGCGTTGTCGGTGAGGCCCGTGTACGAGACCTGGCTGGCGGTGGCCAGCTTCTTGACGAAGAACGAATAATTGCCGGCCGCCGCGGTGGCGCTGGCGGTGGCGCTGCCCACCGAGGTGTCGCTGAAGACGGCCGACTGCGCATACATGCTCTTGTTGGTGCCGGTCAGGGCGGCCAGGCTGGTCTGGAAGGCCGACATCGCCGAGCCCAGTTCGCTCAAACCCTTCTCGGTGGCCGTGGCGGCTTTGCGCTGGGTGTCCAGGATCTGCTGGCGCGCCATCACGTACTTGTCGGCCAGCGAGTTGGCGGTGTTGACCGGGTCGTAGGTTGGTGCGGTGATTGCCGATGCCATGTCGTTCTCCTTGCTCTTCTTCGAGGGCCGCTTACGCGGTCCGGTTTGCCATCCACGATTGCGTGGCCATATCGTCTTCGCGCTTGCGCAGCGCGCGTTCCTGCTCGCGCGACAGCTGTTGCTGCTGCTGGTCGAGCACCTTGCCCAGCAATTCCTTTTTGATCCACGCTTCGCTGAGCTTGCGCTGCGAGACCGCCATATTGGCTTCGTGCAGGGCCAGGTCGGTGCGGTGCAGGTCGGCCATCGCCATCACGTTCTGCTTGTAGGCGCCGCAGTTCAGGGCCAGCGCCAGGGGCAGGGCCCCGGTCGCGCCGCTGCTCGCCGTCAGCGCGTCCATCCGCGCCAGGTTGTTCTGGTAGCGCGTGCGGGTCGCTTCCTGGCTCGTCATGTCGGCCTGCAGCCGGTCCACGTCGAGGCCGCGCAGCTGCACCAGCGTGCCCAGGCTGTCGATCGTGTTCTGCTTGCTCATGCCATCATCGCCGTCAGTTGTTCCACGCAGCCGGCCATCGGCGCTTCTTCGCGCGTGCCCTGGCACAGGAAGGCTTCGATGTGCGGATGCAGGCGCACCGCCTTGTCGGTTTCCGGGTCGGCGCCGGGCACATAGGCGCCCAGCGGGATCAGGTCGCGCACGCGCGCGTGTTTCGCCAGCGCGGCCTTGAGCTTGCGCGCGGCCAGCGTGTGCTCGGGGCCCACCACCTGCGCCATGCAGCGCGAAATCGACTGGGCCACGTCGATCGCCGGATAGTGGCCGCGCTCGGCCAGCTCGCGCGTGAGCACGATGTGGCCGTCCAGGATGGCGCGGGCCGAGTCGACCACCGGGTCCTGCTGGTCGTCGCCTTCGGCCAGCACGGTATAGATTGCGCTCATGCTGCCCTTCGGATTCTCGCCGTTGCCGGCCGATTCCACCAGCTGCGGAAGGTTCGAGAACACCGACGGCGGATAACCGCGCGTGGCCGGCGGCTCGCCCAGCGACAGTGCCACTTCGCGCAGCGCCATTGCGTAGCGGGTCAGCGAGTCGCACAGCAGCAGCACGTTCTGGCCGCGGTCGCGGAAGTGGGCCGCGATCGAGTGGCACATCTCGGTGGCCATCACGCGCATCAGCGGCGATTCGTCGGCCGGGGCCACCACCACCACGGCGCGCTTCAGGCCTTCCGGCCCCAGCGACTTCTCGACGAATTCGCGCACCTCGCGGTTACGCTCGCCGATCAGGCCGACCACGATCACGTCGGCCACGGTCTGGCGCGTGATCAGGCCCAGCAACACCGACTTGCCGACGCCGGAACCGGCCATCAGGCCGACCCGCTGGCCCTTGCCGATGGTGAGCATGGAATTGATCGCGCGCACGCCGACGTCGAGCGGTTCCTCGACCGGGGTCTTGCGCAGCGGGTTGACCTTCGGGGGTGTGGTCGACAGCACTTCGTCGCCACCGAGTTTACCCAGGCCGTCGATCGGCTCGCCCATGCCGTTGACCATGCGGCCCATCCAGGATGGGCCGATCATCAGGTCCGACTGCACCGGCGTGGGCAGCACGCGCGCGCCGGTGGCCAGGCCGCTGGCCTTCTTGAACGGCATCAGGTAGGAGACTTTTTCCTTGAAGCCGACCACCTGCGCATCGAGCCAGCCGCCGTCGATGGTTTCGATGCGGCAGCGCTGGCCGGTGTGCAGCGGGCAGCCGACACTTTCCAGCAGCAGGCCCTGGGCGCCGACCAGGCGCCCGGTCGGCGTGGCGACCGGGACCGCGCCCAGTTCGACCGAGCGCAGGCGGGCGGCGAGGGCCGTCATTCGCCGTCCTCCTCGTCCAGCAGCTGCGCGCGCACCTGGTCCATCACGGCGGTCAGGCGCCCCTGGCAGCCGGCGTCGACTTCATTGTCGCCCGAGCGCACGCGGCATTCGCCGGGTTCCAGGGCCGGGTCGGGCAGCAGGGTCCATTTCTTGGCGCGCTTCGGGTCCAGCTCCAGCACGCGGCGCAGTTCTTCCGGGTTCAGGAACACTTCGACCGCGTCGCGCGACGGCGGCATCACGGACAGCGCTTCTTCCACCAGCGCGAGCAGCTGCACCGGCTGCAGCGCCAGTTCGGCGCGGATCACCTGGCGCGCGATCTTGCCGACCAGGTCCACCACTTCCTTGCGCTGCGCCGCGCGCATGTCGGTTTTCAGTTTTTTCAGGCTCTTGAGCATGGCGTCGACCGGCTTGGCCAGGTCTTCGAAGCCCTGGATCGCCATTTGCCGGCCTTCTTCCACACCGCGCTGCAGGCCTTCGGACTGGCCCATGGGGAAGCCGTCGGCGCGGCCCTGGTCCAGGCCTGCCTCGTAGCCTTCGCGCTGGCCCTGGCGGTAGCCGTCGGCCAGGGCGCTCTGCCATTCTTCGCCGGAGACGGCGGCGGTGCCGGCAGGGCCGGGCGCACCGGGGATCTGGGCGCCGGCGAACTGGTACAGCGGCGGGAAGTGATAGGGCCGGAACTGCTTCATTCGGCGGTCGCCTCGGCGAACAGCGCGATGTCGATCTCGCCGGCGTCGGCCAGGGCCTTGACGGTGGCCATGATCTCGCGGCGGGTCTGCTCGATGCGCGACATCGGCACCGGGCCGGAACGGCGCATCAGGTCTTCGAAGCTTTGCGCCTGGCGTTTCGGCATCGCGTTCAGGATGGCGTCGCGCAGCAGCGGCTCGGCGCCCTTGAGCGCGACCGCCCACTGCTCGAGCGGCACTTCGTCGAGCAGGCGCGTGATGACCTGTTCGGTCTGGCGCGACAGGATGAAGAAGTCGTACATCGACATCTCGATCTGCGACACCACGTCCGGGTCATGCGCGCGCAGCAGCTCCACCATGCCGGCGCGGTTGTCCTGCAGGCGATTGAGGATCTCCGCGACCTGGCGCACCCCTTCCACGCTGGCGCTCTGGGTGTCGAGCGCGGACAGGCAGCGGTTGACCAGCTCTTCGAGTTCGTGCAGCACGTCGCGGTCGATCTCGTCCAGGCGCGCCATGTTCAGCAGCACCAGTTCGCGGCCCTCGGCCGGCAGCGCTTCCAGGATCTGCGAGGCCAGGGCAGGGGGCAGGAAGGCCAGGAACACGGCCTGCATCTGCACGTGCTCGGTCGAGACGAATTCGGCCAGCCACTTGGGCGAGGCGTACTGCAGGCGCGCCATCATCGGGCGGATCGCGTCGCCGTAGATCGTATTCAGCACGCTGTTGGCGATGTCGCTGCCCAGCGCCATGTCGAGCGAGCGCTTGAGGTAGCTGCGCGAGGCGCCATGCAGGCCGCTTTGCTGGCGGTAGTCGTCGAAGAAGTTCTGGACCGCCGACTTCACGGCGTCGACCTTGATGCCGCTCATGCGCGACATGACCTGGGTCAGCTCCAGCAACTCTTCGCGCTCGAGGCAGCGCAGCACCGCGGCGGCGCCTTCTTCGCCGATCGACAGCAGCACGATGGCGGCCTGCTCGACCGGGGTCAGGACGCCGTCGGCGTCGTCGAGGTTATTCAGTTCGGCCATGTTTTTTCTGTACCCATTGTTTGACGACTTCGGCAACGCGCTCAGGCTCTTTGCCGGCCAGGACTTTCAGGTGGTCGACCATCACGTCCACGGCGGAACCAGCCGGCGGGAGGTCGTAGTTTTCGAGCAGCGGGACGACAGGCATCGCACCCGGGGCGCTGGCCGCCGGTGCGCCCAGCGCCGCGGCGTTCGGCGCGCCCGCAGGCAAGGCGGCGCCGCCGGCGGCAACGGCGGCGCTGCCCGGCGCGCCCGGCAAGGCCGGCAGCGCGGGCAACAGCGGCGGCTGCGGCGCCAGGCGGGCGGTGACGGCGCGCAGCAGCGGGCGGGCCAGCAGGAAGTAGGCCAGCAGCGCGGCCAGCGCGCTCATCGCGTAGCCGGCCATGTCGACCACGTTGTCGCGCTCCTGCCACCATTCCTGGGCCACCGGGGCGGCCGGGAACGACAGGCTCGAGACGGTCAGCACGTCGCCGCGCGCCGTGTCGATGCCCAGGCCGCCGCGCAGGATTTTTTCGATATTGGCCAGTTCGGCCGGGGTGTAGCCGAGCTTCGGATTGGCTGCGCTGGCATTGTTCAGCACCACCGCCACCGACAGCTTCTTGAGGCGGCCGCGCGAGCGCTTGATCTGGGTGATCGCGCGGTCATACGCATACTGGCGGGTGGTGGCGTTCTTGCGCGCGCTGCCGTTGTCCTTGGCCGCGTCGGCGCCGTCCGGGTTCTGGGCATCGGCAGCCGGGTCGGCGGCCTGCGGCGGGCGGTTCGACAGCGTGCCCGGCACGCCCATCGCCACGCGGTTGCGCTCCATCTCTTCGCGCATCGCTTCGCTGGTGACCTTCGGAGCTTCGCCGTATTTTTCCTGGGTTTCTTCGATCTTGTCGTTGTCGACGTCGGCGGTGACGGAGAGCTTGAAGTTGCTTGCGCCCAGCACCGGCGCCAGCAGCTCGTTGACGTTGCTGCGCACCGTGTCGGTGTAGCGCTTGGCGGCGCTGTTGTCGCCCTGGCCCTGGGCCAGGCCGTCGTAGCCGTCGCTCAGGTCGACGCGCGAGGACAGGTAGTTGCCGGCCTGGTCGACCAGCGAGACCCGGGCCGGGTTCAGGTTGGCGACGCTGCTCGAGACCATGTTGACGATGGCGGCGATCTGTTCGTTCGACAGGTTCTGGCCCGGCTTGACCGCCACCACCACCGAGGCCGAGGACTGGTCGCCGGCGCCGGCCACGAAGGAGCTGGTCTTGGCGATGGCCAGGTGCACGCGCGCCGACGCGATGGCGTCGATCGCCAGGATGCTCTGCGCCAGTTCGCCTTCCAGCCCGCGGCGGAAGCGCACGTCCTGCACGAAGGTCGACACGCCGAGCGGGTCGTTGCGGTCCATCAGTTCGAGGCCGGCCGGCAGCTTGGCGGTCACGCCCTTGGCGGCCAGCAGCATGCGCACCTTGCCCAGCTCGCCGGACGGCACCATCACCTGGCCGCTGTCCGGGTGGATGCGGTAGGGGATGGCTTCGGCTTCGAGCACGCTCATCATGTCGCTGGCGGCGACTTTCTCGCGCGCGCCGAACACCGGCTTGTAGCTGGACTGGTCCTGCCACAGGAACATCATCACGGCGGCCGTGATGGCCATGGCCAGGCCGAGCAGCAGGGTGAAATTGTTGCGCAGGGCCGGCGGCAGCGCCGGCAGCGCCAGCTTGTTACCGCCGAAGGCGGCCTTCAGGGAAGAAATCACAGGGTGGTCTCGCTAATGCTCTTCAATAAGAGGGAGGTCAAACCGGAAGCTTGATCAGTTCGTCCACGGCGCCCATGACTTTGTTGCGAACTTGCATCAACATCGAGAAGGACAGGCTGGCTTGCTGGCTGGCCAGCATGGCGCCGACCAGGTCATCGCTCTTGCCGGCATCGACCGCCGCCATGCGCTCGCCGGCGGCGCGGTCTTCGTTGTCGACGCTGGCCAGCGCGTCCTTCATCGTCTGCGTGAAGGAAAAGCCGCCCGGGGAATTGTTAAATGCGCCCTGGGCCGACAGGTCGGTGGCAGGGGCGATCGCGAGGCGGTTGGCGTCATTTGTCAGTGCGGCAAGATCGGCTTTGATCAGACCGGCAAGTTCAGTTCCCATGCGTCATTCCCTGTACGAATTTCGTGTTGCGTTTGTTGTGCGGAGACGACAAAATGTGGCTTGTTTTGTCGACAGACAGCCCCCTGAAGAGCTTAAATTGTTAAATATGTGACTACAAACGGCGGGGGGATTGCAGACCCTTTTGCCGGGTCCACCCTGTGGTCGTACTGGGGGTGAAGCCGTTTGCCGCAGTGCGATAGGAGTGATATTACCGTAGGGCAAGTGGGAAATCAAAGGTGAATGTCAAAGTCTTCGCTGCAAATCTCCATGTATAATAGTTTCCTTGGGGAATGAAAAAAAGTCATTCGCCGTTTCCCTGTGACCAATAAAACATGCCGATGAATCCACCCGACCGTGCGCGCACCAACCCCGGCAGCTACCAGGTACTCGATCCCAGCCTGCTGGGACGGCCGGTCCACCTGCTGCCGAAGTTCGCGCGCCGCTTCGCCGACGCCCTCGGCACGGCGATGGCCGGGCCCGGCGGGCGCCGCTACTGGGGCGCCTACCGGCTGGACAACCTGGCCTTCGAGCGCGCGCCCGACGAAGACGGCCTGCGCTGGCTGGCCGTGCCGGGTCCGCTCGGCACCGCCGCGGTGGCCTTCGAGCGCAGTCTGTTGCTGGGCTTGCTGGAAGGGCGCTACGGCCGCAAGAACGCGCCGGTCGCGCTCGAGCGGCGCGACCCGTCGCTGGAACGCGTCACCACCACCGAAGAGCGGCTCGCCGCGACCCTGACCACGCAACTGGCCGAACAGCTGCACGCCCGCGTGGCCGAGGGCCTGGCCGCGGCCGACGCCCCGGCCGATGCGGCGCCTGCGGCCGCGCTGGAAGCGCCGGTGGCTGCCAGCGCCCCGGGCAAGGCCGGCTGGGTCATCCGCGTCACGCTGCGCGCCGCCCAGGGCGGCGCCGACTGCCATTGCTGGATCGGCCTGGACCAGGAACTGATGGCCCATGTGCTGCAGGGCCTGAAGGAAGAGCGCAGCGGCGGACGCAGCCAGCGCGCCGCCGGCGACGGCCTGTCCTCGGGCCTGTTCGTGAAGCTCGACGGGCGCCTGGTCAGCAAGGAAGTCACGCTTGCCGCACTCTTCGAGATGAAGGTTGGCGATATCATCCCGGTGTCGGTCGGGCGCGCCGACGTCCTGCTGGACGAATCGCGGCTGTTCACGGCCGCCGTGGCCGAGCACAAGGGCAAGCTCTGTTTAACCTCTTTTGAAGATGCCGAGTAAATGGATATGAACATCAACGAGCAACTCAATGGCGCCGACCTGATCATCGACGACCTCGACGGCGTCGAAGCCGCCACCGCGGTGGCCGGCAAGAACGCCGCGCGCCAGCTGCCGCAGATGATGCGCCGGATCCCGGTGACCCTGACCCTCGAAGTAGGCTCGGCCCGCATCTCGCTGCAGGAACTGATGGCGATCGGCCCCTCGTCGGTGGTGCCGCTGGACGCCCTGGCCGGCGAGCCGCTGGTCATCAAGGTCAATGGCGCGCCGATCGGCCGCGCCGAAGTCGTCGTCGCCGGCGAGCAGTACGGCCTGAAGGTCATCGACCTCGATGGCCTGAACCTGGATGCGCTGACCAAATGATGTGCGCCGTCCGCGGCGCGCGCCTGCGCCGCGCCGCGCCGCTGCTGGCCGGCCTGCTGCTGGTGCCGCTGCTGTTGCTGGCGCTGCCCGCCGCGGCCCAGCAGGGCCCGAGCGTGCTGCCGGGGATCATTCCCGGCTCGACCCAGGGCATGACCGTCAAGTCGCAGATCCTGGTCCTCATGACCCTGCTCGGGCTGCTGCCCGTGATGGTCATGATGATGACCAGCTTTACCCGTTTCGTGATCGTGCTGTCGCTGCTGCGCCAGGCCCTCGGCGTGCAGCAGGGCCTGCCGAACCGCATCATCACCGGCATCGCCCTGATCCTGACCCTGCTGGTCATGCGCCCGGTCGGCGAAGCCGTGTGGCGCGACGCCTTCCTGCCCTATGACAAGGACAAGATCGGCCTCGAGCAGGCATTGAAGATCGCCGAAGTGCCCATCTCGCGCTTCATGCTGGCCCAGACCAGCAAGACCTCGCTGGCCCAGGTCGCGCACCTGGCGGGCGAACCGGCCAACCTGGCGCCCCAGCAGCGCGGCTTCACCGTCAAGCTGGCCGCCTTCGTGCTGTCGGAACTGAAAACCGCGTTCCAGATCGGGGCCATGCTGTTCATCCCCTTCCTGATCATCGACCTGGTGGTGTCCTCGGTGCTGATGGCGATGGGCATGATGATGCTCTCGCCGCTGGTGATCTCGCTGCCCTTCAAGCTGCTGCTGTTCGTGCTGGTCGATGGCTGGACCCTGACCGTGAACACGCTGGTGGGCAGTATCCACGGCTACTAGAGGCGGACAACGATGAGTCCCGATATCGCGGTCGACCTGGTGGTCGAAGCCCTGCAGGTGGTGATGCTGCTGGTCCTGGTGCTGGTGGTGCCGGGCCTGGTCATGGGCCTGGTCGTGGCGCTGTTCCAGGCCGCCACCCAGATCAACGAGCAGACCCTGAGCTTCCTGCCGCGCCTGCTGGTGACGCTGGTGGCGCTGATCGTTGCCGGGCACTGGATGACCAGCACGCTGATGGACTACTGCGTGTCGGTGTTCCAGCGCGCGGCCACGCTCGCGAGCTGAGGGCAGGGACCCGGTGGAATTGGTCAGCTTCCTGCTGCCGCTGATCGGCGCCCTGTGGTGGCCGTTCTGCCGCATCATGGCGATGCTCTCGCTGGCGCCCGCGATCGGCGAGGGCTCGGTCCCGATCCCGGTGCGCGCGCTGCTGTCGGTGGCGCTGAGCTTCATGATGCTGCCGCTGACGAAAGCCGGCGTGACGCCTGACCCATTCTCGCTGGCCGGCGTGGTGGCGATGTTCGAGCAGGCCGTGATCGGCGGCGTGCTCGGGCTGGCGCTGCAGTTTTCGATGGCCGTGATTTCGCTGCTCGGCTTCCTGGCCTCGAGCCAGGTCGGTTTTTCGATGGCGCAGATGAACGACCCGATGAACGGCCAGGCCTCGGACGTGATTTCGGGCCTGCTGTCGCTGGTGGCGATCCTGGTGTTCTTCGGGATCGACGGCCACCTGGTGCTGATGGGTGTGGTGGCGCAGAGCTTCAAGGCCTGGCCGGTGGGCGCCGGCTACGGGCCGCTGCTGCTGGAAAGCGTGGCGCTGAACCTGGCCTGGGTGTTTTCCGCGGCGATGCTGCTGGCGCTGCCGATCGTGTTCTCGACCATGGTGGTGCAGGTCGGGTTCGGCTTCCTGAACCGGGTCGCGCCGAGCCTGAACCTGTTTTCGCTGGGCTTCTCGCTGGTGACGATCTTTGGCCTCCTGATGCTGGTGCAGGTGGTGCGTTTCATCCCCGAGCACTACATCGCGATGACCAACCAGATCCTGGAAATGCTGCAGGAACAGATGAGGAGTGCGCATGTCCGATAGCGGCACCGGTGGCGACAAGACCGAAAAGCCCTCAGCGCAAAAGCTCAAGAAAGCGCGCGACGAGGGCCAGGTGGTGCGTTCGCGCGACCTCGCCACCGCCGTGGGCATCCTGGTCAGCCTGAAGGTGTTCGCCATGCTGCTGCCGGGTTACCTGGAATCCTTCCGCACGCTGTTCCGGATGGTCTACGTGCCGCTGGGCGAAGCGGGCGCGATCGAGAACGCGATGTCGGTGGTGTTCAGCGGCGCGCTGCTGCTGCTGGTGAAGATGGTGCTGCCGCTGGCGGCGGTGCCGTTCGCGATCGTGCTGGCCGGCCTGTTCCCCGGTGGGCTGGTCTTTTCAAGCAAGAACATGGCGCCGAAGTTCAGCCGCATGAGCCCCGCGACCAACCTGGGCAACCTGTTCTCCCAAAAGCACTGGGTCGGTTTCGCCACCTCGGTCGGCAAGGCGGTGGTGCTGGGCTTCGTGCTGGTGCACGTGTGCCGCTCGAGCATGAAAGCCTATGTGGAGCTGCAGCGCCTGCCGCTGCCGGACGCGCTGGCCGGCGGCAGCGCGCTGATGCTCGACGGCCTGATGGCGATGGTGACGGTGTTTATCATCTTCGCGCTGCTCGACGTGCCGGTGCAGGCCTTCATGTTCACCAAAAACCAGCGCATGAGCAAGCAGGAGCTGAAAGAAGAACACAAGGGCAACGAGGGCCGCCCGGAAGTCAAGCAGCGCATCCGCCAGCTGCAGAACCAGCTGGCCCAGCGCAGCGTGCGCAAGAGCGTGCCGACGGCCGACGTGGTGATCGTCAACCCGGAGCACTACGCGGTGGCGCTCAAGTACGACACCAACCGCGCCGAGGCGCCCTACGTGGTGGCCAAGGGCGTGGACGAGATGGCGCTGTTCATCCGCCGCGTCGCCGCCGAGCACCAGATCGAAACCCTGTCGCTGCCGCCGCTGGCGCGCGCGATCTACAACACCAGCCAGGTGCAGCAGCAGATCCCTGCGCAGCTCTACCAGGCGGTGTCGCAAGTATTGAACTATGTCCTGCAACTGAACGCCTTCCGTGCAGGCCGGCGCCCGGCGCCGCCGCGCTTCCCCAACGAGGTAGTCGTTCCATCGCATTTGAGTGAGGTTCCAGCATGAATTCCATCACCGCCTTCATCGTAGAAATGAAGCGCCACAAGTTCGCCGCACCGGTCTTCCTGATCGCGCTGCTGGCGATGATCATGCTGCCGCTGCCGCCGATCCTGCTGGACGTGCTGTTCACCTTCAACATCGTGCTGGCCCTGATCGTGATCCTGGTGTCGGTGACGGCGCGCCGCCCGCTCGACTTCTCGGTGTTCCCGACCGTGATCCTGGGCACCACCCTGATGCGCCTGGCGCTGAACGTGGCCTCGACCCGGGTGGTCCTGCTCAAGGGCCACGAGGGCCCGGACGCGGCCGGCCACGTGATCGAATCCTTCGCCAACGTCGTCATCGGCGGTAACTTCGTGGTCGGCCTGGTGGTGTTCGTGATCCTGATGATCATCAACTTCATCGTCGTCACCAAGGGCGCCGAGCGGATCTCGGAAGTGTCGGCGCGCTTCACGCTGGACGCGCTGCCGGGCAAGCAGATGGCGATCGACGCCGACCTCAATGCCGGCCTGGTCAACCAGGAACAGGCCACCCAGCGCCGCAAGGACGTGGCGGCCGAAGCCGACTTCTACGGCGCCATGGACGGCGCCTCGAAGTTCGTGCGCGGCGACGCGGTGGCCTCGATCCTGATCCTGATCATCAACCTGGTGGGCGGTATCGCCATCGGCGCGCTGATGCACGACCTGCCGCTGGGCGAATCCTTCAAGGTCTACGCGCTCTTGACCATCGGCGACGGCCTGGTGGCCCAGATCCCGGCGCTGCTGCTGTCGGCCGCGGCGGCGATCCTGGTGACCCGCATCGGCGAATCGGGCGACCTCGAACAGCAGGTCGGCGGCCAGCTGCTGGCCCAGCCGGCCGTGCTGTTCTCGGCCGCCGGCGTGATGTTCGTGCTCGGCCTGGTGCCGGGCATGCCGACCCTGACCTTCTTCGTGTTCGCCGCGGTGGTGGCCTATGTCGGCTGGAAGCTCACCAAGCGCGTCAAGGCGCCCGACACCGCCGGCGTGGCCGCGATCGAGGCGGCGCTGCGCGACGAGCGCGCGCCGGAACTGGACTGGCAGGCGCTGCCCGTGGTGCAGCCGGTGACGGTGGCGGTGGGCTACAAGCTGGTGGCGATGATCGACCGCGCCCAGGGCGAGCCGCTGACCAAACGGATCAAGGGCGTGCGCCAGAGCCTGTCGGAGCAGATGGGCATGCTGCTGCCTGCGATCGGCGTGCGCGACGACCTGGCGCTGCGCCCCTCGCAGTATGCGATCAGCCTGTCGGGCACGGTGGTGGCGGAAGCCGAAGTGATGCCCGAGCACCTGATGGCGATCCCGTCGCCCAATGTGTATGGCGAACTCGATGGCATCCCCGGCATCGAGCCGGCCTACGGCATGGCCATCACCTGGATCGCGCCGGAGCAGAAGGCCGATGCGCTGGGCCTGGGCTACCAGGTGGTGGAAGTGTCGAGCGCGATCGCCACCCACGCCTCGAAGGTGGTGCGCGAATACATGCACGAGCTGTTCCGCCACGAAGACGTGCCGGCCATCCTCGAGCGCCTCACGGCCCTGTCGCCGAAACTGGCGGCGGCGCTGGAAAAGTCGCTCACCCACACCCAGCTGCTGCGCGTGTTCCGCGTGCTGCTGGGCGAGGGCGTGTCGCTCAAGGACATCGTGGTGATCGCCACTACCTTGCTCGACAGCTCGGAAACCACCAAGGATCCGATCCTGCTGGCGGCCGAAGTGCGCTGCGCGCTGCGGCGCCAGATCGTCTCCGGCATGTTCGGCAAGAAGAAGGACATGCCGGCCTTTAACCTGTCGGCCGAACTGGAGAACATGCTGCTCGGTTCCCTGAACCAGGCGCGCCAGAACGGCGGCGGCAAGGTCGCGCTGGACAACTACCCGATCGACCCGCAGCTGCTGTCGCAACTGCAGATCAACATGCCGGTGGCGCGCGAGCAGATGAAGCAGCAGCACACGCCGCCGCTGCTGCTGGTGCTGCCGCAGGTGCGCCCGCTGCTGGCGCGCTACGCGCGCCTGTTCGCGCCCGGCCTGCATGTGCTGTCGTATAACGAAATCCCGGAAAACCGCGACGTGTCGATCGTCGGCACGGTGGGCTGATCCCACTCCCAGCACAGCGAGGCCCCATGAGCAAGCACCAACCGATCTACGTCACCCAGCCGGAGCTGCCGCCGCTGGACGAGTTCATGCCCTACCTGCAGCAGATCTGGGACAACCGCCAGCTGACCAACGGCGGGCCCTTCCACCAGCAGCTGGAAGCGGCGCTGTGCCGCCACCTCGGGGTCGAATACATCAGCCTGTTCACCAACGGCACCCTGGCGCTGCTGACCGCACTGCAGGCGCTGCGCATCACGGGCGAAGTGATCACCACGCCGTACTCCTTCGTCGCCACCTCGCACTCGCTGCTGTGGAACGGCATCACGCCGGTGTTCGTCGACGTCGACCCGGTCAACCTGAACCTCGACCCGGCCCGGATCGAATCGGCGATCACGCCGCGCACCACCGCCATCATGCCGGTGCACTGCTACGGCCAGCCCTGCGACACCCGGGCGATCCAGGCGATTGCCGACAACTACAACCTGAAGGTCATCTACGACGCGGCCCACGCCTTCGGCGTCGAGCAGGATGGCCAAAGCGTGCTCAATTGCGGCGACCTGTCGGTCCTGAGCTTCCACGCCACCAAGGTATTCAATACCTTCGAAGGCGGCGCCATCATCAGCCCGGACGCGCGCACCAAGCAGCGCATCGACCGCCTCAAGAACTTCGGCTTCGTCGACGAGACCACCGTGGTGGCCGCCGGCATCAACGGCAAGATGAGCGAGATCAACGCCGCCTTCGGCCTGCTCCAGCTCAAGGGCATCGACGCCGCCATGGAAGGCCGGCGCGCGGTGGCGCGCCGCTACACCGAGGCCTTCGCCGGCCTGGCCGGCATCACCTGCGTGCGCCCGGCCGACGGCGGTGCCAGCAACCACTCCTACTTCCCGATCCTGGTCGGCCCGGACTACCCGGAGAGCCGCGACGCGCTCTACGCGCGCCTGAAGGAACACGGCATCGCCGGACGGCGCTATTTCTATCCGCTGATCTCGAGCTTCCCGATGTACCGTGGCCTGCAGTCGGCGGCCGAGGGCAACCTGCCGGTGGCCAGCCGCGCCGCCGAACAGGTGCTGTGCCTGCCGATCTACCCGGCGCTGGCCGACAGCGACCAGCAGCGCATCATCGACCTCGTCACCGGAGCCTGACGCCATGCCCATCGCACGGATCGCCGACATCGCGGGCTACCTGCCCGAGACCATCCTGGGCAACGAGGAACTGGGCAGCCTGTATCCCGGCTGGAGCGCCGACAAGATCTTCGACAAGACCGGCATCCGCCAGCGCCGCATCGCCGGGCCCGACGAAACCGCGGGCGACCTGGCCGCACGCGCGGCCGAAGCGCTGTTCGCGCGCGGCGCGGTAAGCGCCGGCGATGTCGACTTCATCATCCTGTGCACCCAGGCGCCAGACCACGTGCTACCTTCCACCAGCTGCATCCTGCAGCACCGGCTCGGCATCCGTACCAGCGCCGGGGCGCTCGACGTCAACCTGGGCTGCTCGGGCTTCGTGTATTGCCTGTCGCTGGCGCGCGGGCTGATCGAAACCGGCGCGGCCCGCTGCGTGCTGGTGCTCACGGCCGACACCTATTCGAAATACATCCACCCGCTCGACAAGAGCGTGCGCACCCTGTTCGGCGACGGCGCCGCCGCCACCGCGGTGGTGGCCGGCGAAGGCGAGGGCGCGGCCATCGGCCCCTTCGTGTTCGGCACCGACGGCCGCGGCAGCGACAAGCTGATCGTCGAAACCGGAGGCTTCCGCCGGCGCCGCAGCGATGCGACGGCGGCCGAGTACACGGACGATTCGGGCAACGTGCGCTCGCGCGACCACCTGTACATGGCCGGCGCCGACGTGATGGCTTTCTCGCTGCGCGAAGTGCCGCGCGCGGCCGCTGCGCTGCTGGACAAGGCGGGCATGGAGAAAAGCGACATCGACTACTTCGTGCTGCACCAGGCCAACCGCTTCATGCTCGAATCGCTGCGCAAGAAGCTGGGCGTGGACGCGGCGCGCTTTCCGATCCATGTCGAGGAGTGCGGCAACACCGTCTCGTCGACCATTCCGCTGGCGCTGGTGGCCATGCGCGAAGCGGGCGCCTTGCGCACCCGGAAAACCTTGATGCTGCTCGGCTTCGGCGTAGGCTATTCGTGGGCCGGGTGCCTTTTAACTCTAGAACAGGACAAACCATGAGCACATTCTACGAAGGGATGGCCGAGATCTTCGAGGTCGAACCGGCCGCGATCACCCCCGAATTCGACCTGACGACGGCCGAGGCCCAGTGGGATTCGCTGGCGCTGGTGTCGACCATCGCGCTGGTGGACGACTGCTACAACGTGATGCTCGACGGGACCGCGCTGGCGGCCTGCAGGACGATCGGCGACATCGAGGCGCTGGTCCGGCAGGCGAAAGGCTGACATGGCCAGCTCGAGCGGACGGGAAGCGCTCACCCGCGGCGCGCGCATTGCCGGGGTGGTGTCCTGCCTGCCGCGCCAGGCGCTGGACAACGCCAGCTTCGCTGCCGGCTTCGGCGACAAGGCGGTCGAGGACGTGGTCAAGCTGATCGGCGTGCAGTCGCGCCGCCGCGCCGCGCCGGGCGACACCACGCGCGACCTGTGCCGCGACGCCGGCGCGCGCCTGCTGGCGGGCCTGGGCTGGACGCCGGAATCGGTGGACGCCATCGTCTTTGTGTCGCAGACGCCGGACTACCGCCTGCCGGCCACCGCCTGCGCCCTGCAGGCCGAACTGGGCGTGTCCCCGGCCTGCATCGCCTTCGACGTCAACCTGGGCTGCTCGGGCTATCCCTATGGCCTGTGGCTGGCCATGACGATGGTGCAGGGCGGTGCGGCGCGGCGCGTGCTGCTGGCGGTGGGCGACACCATCAGCCGCATCGTCGACCCGCAGGACCGTGCCACCGCGCTGCTGTTCGGCGACGCCGGCACGGTGACGGCGATCGAAGCGGGCGGCCCGGCCGATGCCGCCCACTTCATCCTCGGCACCGACGGGCGCGGCGCCGCCAACCTGATCGTGCCGCAGGGCGCATTCCGCGCGCCGGTGCCGGGCGGCGACGCGCGCCTCGATGGCCGCAAGCTCGACACCCTGTACATGGATGGCGGCGAGATCTTCAACTTCACGCTGCGCGCGGTGCCGCCGCTGGTGGCGCGCAGCTTCGAGCACGCGGACGCGCCGATGGAATCCTACGACGCCTTCCTGTTCCACCAGGCCAACCTGTTCATGCTCAAGCACCTCGCCAAGAAAGCCAGGCTGCCGCTCGAGAAAACCCCGATGAACATCGACCGCTACGGCAATACCAGTTCGGCCTCGATCCCGCTGCTGATGACGACCGACCTGGCCCAGGCATTGCGCAGCGCCCCGCGCAAGCTGGCGATGTTCGGCTTCGGCGTCGGCTATTCCTGGGCCTCGGCCTCGCTCACGGCCGGTCCCCTGCAAGTCTGTGAGACGATACAACGATGACGGTCTATTCCGACACCTACCTGGCCGGCGGCACCTGGCTGGTCACCGGCGCCTCTTCCGGGATCGGCCGCGAAACGGCGATGCTGGTCGCGGCCTGCGGCGGCCGCGTGATCGCGGCGGGCCGCGACGCCGCGCGTATCGACGAGGCCGTGGCCGCGCTGCCCGGCAGCGGCCACCTGGCCGTCAGCTTCGACCTGCACGACGTGGACGCCACCGCCGACTGGCTCAAGGCGCTGGCCGTACAGCACGGCCCGTTCAGCGGCGTGTTCCATGCGGCCGGCGTGGAAGCCATCCGCCCGGTGCGCCTGCTGCGCCAGCAGCAGGTCCAGGACGTGATGGGCGCCTCGCTGTTCGCCGCCCTCGGCATCGCCCGCGCCATGGCCGCGAAAGGCGCCATGCTCGACGGCGGCGCGCTGGTATTCATGTCTTCGGTGGCCGGGGCGGCCGGGCAGGCCGGCATGGCCGCCTATTCGGCCGCCAAGGCCGGGATCGACGGCATGGTGCGCTCGCTGGCCTGCGAGTTCGCGCCGCGCGCCATCCGCGTCAACGCGATCGCCGCCGGCGCCGTGCGCACGCCGATGCATGAACGGCTCGCCCGCGGCGCCACCGGCGCGGCGATGGACGCCTACGAACAGCAGCACCTGCTCGGTTTCGGCGCGGCGGCGGACGTGGCGCACGCCGCCGCCTTCCTGCTCGGCCCCGCCGGCCGCTGGGTGACCGGAACGACCATGGTGGTCGATGGAGGCTATTTGTGCAAATGAACGACGCGCGTTTCATCCTGGCCGGCGCCGGCGCCTTCGGCCGTGAGCTGATCAACTGGGCCGAAGACTGCGGCACGCCCTTCACAGCCTTCCTCGACAGCAGCGCCGAGGCGCTGGCCGGTTTCGGCTACGCGCTGGACTACCTCGGCACGCCGGACGACTTCCAGCCGCGCGCGGGCGACCTGCTGGTGATGGGGGTCGGCGAACCGGAAGCCAAGCGCCGCCTGGCGCTCCAGCTCATGGCCAGGGGCGCGCAGTTCGCCCGCCTGGTGCACCCGAGCGCCGTGGTCGCGCGCAGCGCCCGGCTGGGCGAGGGCGTGGTGGTGTGCCCGCAGGCGCTGGTCTCGGCCGACGCGGTGCTGGGCGATTTCAGCGTCGTCAATGCGCTCAGCAGCGTCGGCCACGACGTCGACCTGGGCGCGTTTTCCACCCTGAGCTGCCACGTCGACCTGACCGGCTGGGTCAGGGTGGGCGAGGCCTGCTTCTTCGGCAGCGGCGCGCGCGTGCTGCCCAAGGTGCGCATCGGCGCCGCGGCGCGCATCGGCGCCGGCGCCATCGTAATGCGCAGCGTGCCGGACGGCGCCACCATGTACGCCGCCCCGGCCAAGAAACTGTAATGCCCGATTCGACGACCGATTTCGACGCCGGCCTGTTCCGCGACCACTGGCACCTGGCCTGCCACCGCAACGAGCTGCCCACGCCCGGCGACTACCTGCGCATGCGCACGCCGCTGGGCGACCTGGTGGTGTTCAACGACAGCGGCGAGCTGGTGGCCTTCGACAACCTGTGCCCGCACCGCGGCGCGCGCATGTTCGACGGCGAGGCCGGCAACGGCCCCGCCACCTGCCGCTACCACGGCTGGAGCTACCAGAAGGGCAGGGTGATCGTGCCGCTGGTCGAGGACTTCGCCGGCTGCGACACCTCGAGCGCGCGCCTGAACACCTACCGGCTCGACTGGTGCGGCGACTTCCTGTTCGTCGGGCTCGCCCCGCGCCAGGGGCTGTACCAGCAGCTGGGCGAGGCCGCGGCACTGCTCGAAAACATCGGCTTCAACATCGCCGGCCGGATCGACCTGAACGCCGGGTCCTTCCACTGCTACTGGCCGGTGGCGGTGGAGAACGCGCTCGAGCCCTACCACATCGCGATGGTCCATCCCGACACCCTGGGCACGCTGGCGCTGCAGGCCGGCGCCAACCACTATCTCGGGTCCAACTCGGTGTGGTACGCCCCGCTCGGCAACGAGCGCGTGAACAAGCAGCTGCATGGGCTCAGGCGCCACTTCGCGATCGACTACGGCTACGACGGCTACATGAGCATCTACCTGTTCCCGTTCACGATGATCTCGTCGACCTTCGGCTATTCGTATTCGCTGCAGCACTTCTTCCCGGCTGCGGGCGGCGCCGAGGAAACCCACTTCAGCAGCCGGCTGCTGGGCGCCCACCTGGCCAACGAACGCAGCGCCCAGCTGCTCGCGCCACTGTTCGCCTCGACCGCCGGGATCAACCGCAAGGTCTTCGAGGAAGACCACGAGGTCTGCCGGCGGGTGCCGAAATCGAGCTGGAGCCCGGCGCCGCTGGCCTACCCGGCCGCCTCCGAAGCCAAGATCGCGCACTTTCGCCAGTCGTGCCGCGGCTGGCTGGAAAGCTAGCGCCCATGGCCGACCAACCGACACTGCGCCGCCCGGAACTGCCGCCGCGGCCAGCCGACCTGCCCGGGCACGACGACCCGGCCGCGCGCCGGCGCGCGCAGGAAGCGCGCGACGCGCTGGTGCGCGGCGTGAGCTCGATCGGGGCGATGCGCGATGCGGTGCGCGCGGCGTCGCGCGCGCTGCCGGCGCTGGCCGAGGTCGCGCGCGTGCGCCGCCCGACGGCTGCCGCATTCCTGGCCCGCGCCGCCCAGGGGCTGCCCTTCGTCATGACCGGCATCGTCGACCGCTGGCCGCTGTCGGCCCTCACCCCGCAGGTGCTGCGCGAGCAGTACGGCGCCGTGCCGGTGCGGGCACGCATCGGCGACTACGTCAACACCGCCTTCGCGCGCGACCGCGCCATGCGCGACATGGCGATGGCCGACTACCTCGGCCTGGTTACCGGGGAAGGGGAGCTGCCGCCCTACGTCGGCAACCTCGAATTGCGCGAACTGAACCGCCTGTGCCACTGGCCCGGCTACTTTGCGAAGATGGGACCGCCCCGCTTCTGGATCGGTCCGGCGCGCACGGTGACGCCGCTGCACTGCGACTTCGACGACAATATCTTCGCCCAGGTCTGGGGCAGCAAGCGCATCTTCCTGGTCCCGCCCCACCACGACGCCTTCCTCTACACGCGCGAAGCCAATCCCGTGCTGTTCGGTTCCCCGGTGGACCCGGAAGCGCCCGATTTCGCGCGTTTCCCGCTGGCGCGCCAGGCCTCGATGATCGAATGTATCGTCGGGCCGGGCGACATGCTGTATGTGCCGGCCGGCTGGTACCACCAGGTGCGTGCGCTGGGCTTCTCGCTGTCGGCCAACCGCTGGGCGCGCGCGATGCCGCTGGCCCTGCACGGCACCGCGGCGCTGCTGCGCCCGGCCGCTCCGCCCGGCTGAGTCAGGCCGCGTCCTCGGCCTTGGCGCCGAGCGGCAGCAGCAGCGCCATTTCCGCCAGCGCGCGGAACACCGGCAGGCTGAGGGCGCTCGCCGCTTCGCTGGCCGCCAGGGCCGCGTGCACGTTCCCGGGCGGGAGCGAATCGCGGAAGCGCCAGCGCAGCACCTGCATGCCCGATTGGGCCACCGCCGCTTCCAGCATCGGCTGCAGTTCGCGCAGGCGCGCCAGCGCCGGGGCGTCGGGCGCGCACAGTTCCAGCACGATCCCGCCCGGCACCGGTTCGACCTGCACGACGATGCGGGTGCCGTCGGCCAGGCTCAGTTCGAGCCGCAGGCCGAAGCGGGCGCGCTTGCGCCGTCCCGGCGGCTGGTCCTGGTCTTCGGCCACGATTTCGAGGTGGTGCGCCTGCGCGCTGCCCGCATGCACCGTGAAGCGCCAGGCGTCGGCCGGCAGCACGCGGGCATCGGCCGGCGCCAGCACCTGGCCCTGCTGGCCGGCCGCCAGCTGCATCGGCGCGATGGTGCCGGCGCGTGCCTGGAGGTCGCGGCGCGCCTGCTGGTCGCCGTAGGTCCGCACCATCGAACGCCAGCTCGACGCCAGGCTGCGCCCGTCGAGTGCCGGAAAGCCCATCTGGCGTGCCATGAAGACCTGGTCCGGCCGCAGCGCGGCCTGGTCGGCGGCGTCCGCCGCGGCGGCCTGGGGCGGGGCGGCCAGCGCCTGCGAGACCGGCAGGGCCAGTTCGGCCTCGGCGGCGGCCAGCGCGGCGGCAGCCGGCAGCACGCCCAGGTTGCCGGTACTGCCATTGGGCAGCGGCTGGGTGACAGGCAGGAGCGCGGGGAGGGCGGAAGCGGGGGAGACGATGCTGACCATGGTCGACTCGGTAGGAAGGACAAACGAAAAAGGCCAACCTCGCGTACGGTTGGCCCTTGGCTATTCCCGGCTGGACGAGCCCGGGGAGAAGACCATTACTGCAGGAGCGACATCACCATCGACGACATGCTGTTCGACTGCTTGAGCATGGCGGTGCCGGCTTGCAGCAACATCTGGTTCGAGGTCATGTTGGCGCTTTCGCTGGCGAAGTCCACGTCCATGATCAGGCCGGTTGCTGCCTTGCTGTTGGTGCTGATGTTCGACAAGTTATTGTACACGTGCTCGAGGCGGTTGGCGGCAGCGCCCAGGCCCGAACGGACCTTGTTGACCGATGCCAGCGCGGTGTCGAGCTTGGCGATCGAGGCGTTGGCGGTGCTGGTCAGTTCGGTGCCGGTCGCGGCCGATGCGTAGTTGACGGTCGCCGAGGTCACGTCGGTCACCATCGAGGTCATGTCGGTGCCCAGGTTGACGGCCATGGTTTCGCTCGACGATGCGCCGATCTGGAAGGTCATCGAGGACGCGACGGTGCCGGCCACCAGCAGCTTGGTGCCGCCGAAGGTGGTGTTCTTCAGCACGTTGCCCAGTTCCAGGCCCAGTGCGTCGTATTCGGCCTGCATGGCCTTCTTGTCGTCGGCGGTCGACGAAGCATCGGCCGACTGGGTGGCCAGGTCTTTCATGCGGACCAGCATGTTGCCGACTTCGTCCAGCGCGCCTTCGGCGGTCTGCAGCATCGAGGTCGAGTTCTGGGTGTTGCGCATGGCGACGCTCATGCCCGAGGTCTGGGCTTTCAGGCGCGATGCGATCTGCAGGCCGGCAGCGTCGTCCATTGCCGAGTTGATGCGGTAGCCGGTCGACAGGCGGGTCATCGAGGTCGACAGCGAACTCTGGGTGCGGCTGATCGAGTTTTGCGCGGACAGTGCAGCGTTGTTGGTGTGAAGGCTCAGCATGGTGGGCTCCTGATTAGTGTATTCGGTTTCGAGTGCGTCACTCGCTCTCACAAGTACAAGGCGACAGCTTTCACTCCGGCATTAAGTTCCGCAAGGAAATTATTTGAAATGTTTTCCAGGGCCGTGAAACCTTGTCGGACTGTCCATGCGGCGCGCATGCGTACCGGCGTTTGTCAGGCCGGCGCCTGCGCCAGGTCCGCCAGCCGCACCTGCAGGTCGGCCGCCGGCTGGCCGGCGCACCAGCGCCGCCACGCCAGCCGCAGGCCGTGCTCGAGGCCGGCTGCCGTCACGCCGGGGTAGCCCAGCACCGAATTGACGAAGCGCTCGCGCATCGTGGCGCGCATCGCGGCCAGGGCGCCGGTGTTTTGCGACAGGAACACGCCCAGCTTCACGTACGTGTCTTCGTCCTCGGTAATGAAATCGCGCAGCCCCAGGTGAGCCAGGAAGGACACCGCGGCATGGCTCGGGTTGGTGGCGCCGACGGTGGCCAGCGTCGGTACGCCCATCCACAGCGCGTGGCCGATGGTGGTCGAGCCGCTGTAGGGGAAGGGGCTGAGGCAGACATCGACCTCGTAGTGCTGCTTCAGGTAGCCGTGCACATTGGTGCGCTGGCGCAGCAGCAGGCGCTCGCGCGGCACGCCTTCCTGGGCGAACCAGTCGACCAGCACGTCGTCCACCCCCGGCTGCAGGCCGCCGAGCAGCATTTTCGCGTCCGGGACGGCATGCAGGAGCCTGGCCCACTGGGCGATCACTTCCCGGCTGAGCTTGCTCGCGCGGTGGAAGCTGCCGAAGGTCAGGTGGCCGTTGCGCGCTGCCGGGAGCTCGTTGACGGGCGGCGCGCCCGGGTCGGGCAGGAAGGGCGCCGCCAGCGGCAGGCGCAGCACCCGTTCGGTGTACTGGTCGTCGTAGCGCCCGGCCGGCAGCACGAACGGGTCGGACACGATGTAGTCCATCGTCCGCATCCCGGTGGTGCCGGCATAGCCGATCCAGGTAAGCTGCACCGGCGCCGGCTTGCGCATGAACAGCGGCAGCCGGTTCAGCGACGAGTGGCCGGACAGATCGACCAGGATGTCGATGCCGTCTTCGCGGATCATGCGCTCGGCGCTGGCGTCGTCGACCAGCGAGATCGAGCGCCAGCCCGTGGTGCAGGCGCGCAGGTGCGCGGTCATGGCGTCGTGGACGTTGTTGTTGTAATAGACATACAGCTCGACGCGCTCGTGCCCACGCAGCTCGTCGAAAACGGGCGTGACGAAGCGGGTCACGGCATGCTCGTACATGTCCGCCGAAACGAAGCCGACGCGGATCTTGCGCTCGGGATCGCGGTCGTTGGCGTGCGGCTGCTGCAGGGCCTGCAACTCCGGCTCCCAGCGCTGGCCGTAGGCGAAGTGCTCGCGGGTGAGTTCCCCGGCGTCCATGCAGTAGTGGCTCAGGATGAACAGCATCACGCTGTGGGCCGCCGGCGAGGGCGCCAGCTCGAGCGCCCGGCGCGCCAGCCGCAGCGCCTCTTCCCACTCGCCCAAGCCGAAGCTCAGGCCGACGATGGCGTGCAGCACCTCCACGTTGTCCGGCTCCAGCGCGAGCGCGCCCTGCAGCAGGGTGGCCGCTTCCGGCAGCTGGCCGTCCGAGCGCAGGGTATTGGCCAGGTCGACCACCAGGTCGATGCGGTCGGGGGCCAGCGCGACGGCGCGCCGGAAGCCTTCGACGGCTTGCGCGAAACGCTTCAGGACGCGGTGCGACTGGGCCAGGCGGATGACCGAAGCCAGGTTGTCGGGGCGTTGCTCCAGCACGGCGCCCAGGCAGGCCGCGGCTTCTTCATGGCGGTGCAGCTGGTACAACTGGTTGCCCAGATCGGCGCGGGCGTCGAAATTGTCCGGCTCGAGCGCGAGCACCTGCTGCAGGACAAGGACGGTCTCTTCCATGTTCTTGTCCTTGTGCAGCACGGCGGCAAGGCTGAGCAGGCAGCCGGTGTTGCCCGGCGCCAGCGCTACCGCGCGGCGCGCGGCCGGCTCGGCTTCGTCCGTCCGGCCAAGGCGCAGCAGCGCATCGGCCAGGCCCTGGTGCAGGTCGGCATCGTCCTGGAAGCGCAGTGCGCTGCGGTAGGCGCCGGCCGCGTCCTCGAAGCGCTCCAGTTCGAACAGGGCCGCGGCCAGCACGGCGTGGATGCCGCGCGCCTTCGGGTTCAGTTCGAGCGCGCGGCGCAGGCTGGCGACGCCGTCTTCCAGGCGGCGCGCTTTGAGCAGCGACAACCCGAGCAGGGCGTGGGCATTGGCGTCGCGCGGGTTGCGCTGCACCGCAAGGCGGTGCTGGGCGAGCGGGTCGGGGGCGGCCGGGCGGGCAGGTTGGGTCATGGTGCTGGATCGGTTTCTGTGCGGAAATTATTCGCGATTGTAAATCGGGTGGCCTTTCCGCGTACTGAGAATGTTGCGCCGACCTCGAGAAAATTTGCACAGCTTGGCAAATGCCTTGCCCGACACAGCCGCCCGCGCTAGCGGATGCTGCGGATCCGTGAAAAAGAAGATCGCCGCCACCGCGCGCCCGCTCGGGTCGAGGCGGGCCACCAGGCCGAACAGGAAGGTGTGCACGAACAGCATGGGCGCGGTCAGGATCGCCACCACGGGCGCGTACACCTCGAGCCGCGCGACCTGGGTCACCAGCAGCACCAGCACCATGTGCAGGCCGGAAACGCCACCAGCGCCAGCACGGCCGCCGGTCCCATCACGCCGGCGAACACGTACCACAAGGCGGTACCGCCGGCCTGGCCGATGATGGCCGGTCCGCTCCCGAGCACCACGATGCCGAATACCGCCACCGCCACGCCTGTATAGGCGAACATGCGGTGCGGATTGTCGCTGCGGCCGATGATGCCGTCGACCATCGTCAGCGCCAGCAGCGCCGCGTAGTCGCCGCCAGCCACCGTGGCCAGTGCGACAAAGGCCAGCGCCGCCACCGTGTAGCCCACCACGTTGACCGTGCCGGTGCTCGACATCGTGCCGGCCTGAGGTGGTAAGCCGGCCGCCTAGTCGGCGTCCGGCTGCAGTTCCGGGCGCGCAGCGTCGAACGCCGGCAGGGCGGCGCAGCGCGCCTCGATCGCGGCGATGGTGGGATAGGCCGACAAGTCGCAGTCGAAGCGGCGCGCGTTGTACAGCTGCGGCACCAGGCAGCAGTCGGCCATGGTCGGCGTGTCGCCGTGGCAGAACAGGCTTGTCGCCGGGTTGCCGGCGAGCTGGCGCTCGAGGGCGGCCAGCCCGAGGCCGACCCAATGGCGGTACCAGGCGTTCTTCTGCTCCTGGCCGGCGCCCAGTTCCTTGCCGAGGTAGTGCAGCACGCGCAGGTTGTTGATCGTGGATCCGGGGATCCGGGGTCAGGTCTGACATTTAGACACGGCCTCAGCCATAAGTGCCTGCGGCCACCCACCAGCAGGGATCCGGGGTCAGGTTTGACATTTAGACACGGCCTCAGCCATAAGTGCCTGCGGCCACCCACCAGCATGGATCCCGACACCTCTCGTCTGGACCCTCCAGCGAGGCGTTTGGCTGGCTGAAGCTTCTCCACCGCGCAGCACGCTCGCACATTCTGTTCTATCATGTCGCCCTTCGTTTCTTTCCGCGCTGCCCGGCCGCCGCGCAAGCATCCGCACCCATGTCTCTCGAACTGTCTTCCACCGCGCCCGCAGTAACGCCATCGCGCCGCCTCTCCGTCGCCCCCATGATGGATTGGACTGACCGCCACTGCCGCGTCTTCCACCGCGAAATCACGCGCCACACATGGCTCTATACCGAGATGGTCACCACCGGCGCCCTGGTCTACGGCGACGTCGAGCGCCACCTGCGCTACGACAAGGTGGAACACCCGGTCGCTCTGCAGCTGGGCGGCAGCGACCCCGTGGACTTGGCCAAGAGCGCCAAGCTGGGCCAGCAGTGGGGCTACGACGAAATCAACCTCAATTGCGGCTGCCCATCCGAGCGGGTGCAGAAGGGCGCGTTCGGCGCCTGCCTCATGAGCGAGCCCCAGCTGGTGGCCGATTGCGTCAAGGCGATGCGCGACGCGGTGTCGATCGACGTCACCGTCAAGCACCGCATCGGCATCGACTACAACGAGGAATACGGTTTCGTGCGCGATTTCGTCGGCACCATCGCGGACGCCGGCTGCACGACCTTCATCGTGCATGCCCGCAATGCCGTGCTCAAGGGCCTGTCGCCCAAGGAAAACCGCGAAATCCCGCCGCTGCGCTACGAGATCGCCTACCAGCTCAAGCGCGAATTCCCGGCGCTCGAAATCCTGATCAACGGCGGCATCAAGACCGATGACGAGATCGCCCTGCACCTGGAGCACGTGGACGGCGTCATGCTGGGCCGCGAGGCCTACCACAACCCCTGGGTGATGGCCGATTGGGACCGGCGCTTCTATGGCGACGCATCGGCGCCCGTGAAGACCCGCCAGCAGGTGCTGGAAGCCATGGTCCCCTACATTGCCGAGCAATTGCGCCAGTACGGCCAGCATGGCATGAAGCTCAACAGCGTCACACGCCACATGCTCGGCATCATGACCGGCCTGCCCGGCGCGCGCGCGTTCCGCCAGATGTTGTCCGACCCGAAAAAACTGGCGGGCGCCGACCCGGCCCTGCTGCTGGAAGCGGCAGCGCGCATGCCAGTCGCAGCCTAGACGAGTCGTCAGTTTTCTCTGCCAAAAGGCGCACTTCGGTGCGCCTTTTGTGTTTCTTGTCGGCAAATAGATACAGTTTGTTGTTCAAAACATAGTACCAAGACGTGCAAAGCTTGCCCAATGGCAAGTCTAAAGAGATAATTTCTTCCGCTCCCCACACATTGAGTCACATCAATTCTGTTGTTGAGCTGAAACAGTTCGGGTGCTGCAGTCGATTTGTGACTTTCCGGGCAGAATTTTTGATTTATCCTGTCGGAAATAAACGCATCCTGCATACGGTGCGTGATGCGTCGCACGGCGCCAGCGATCCGGGCGAATTCAATCAATAGATACAGGGAAGAACACGAATGGCTTTTTTGAACAAGTTGAAGGTCGGTACCCGCCTCGCGCTCGGTTTTGCGCTGGTGCTGGTCCTGCTGGTCGCCGTCACGGTGGTGGGTATCCTGCGCATGTCGCAGATCCAGGACCGCCTTGACCAGGTGATTAGCGTGAGCAACGTGAGCACCGGCCTCGTGATCGACATGCGCAACAACGTCAGCGAACGCGTTGCCTCGCTGCGCGTCCTGACCCTGATGACCGACCCGGCCGACATGGAACCGGAAATGGTCAAGTTCAAGGAACAGACCCGCAAATACGACGAAGCCCAGAAGAAGCTGTCGGCGATCTTCGCCGCCCATGCGAGCGACAAGGAAAAGGCGCTGCTGGGCCAGATCAAGGAATTCGAAGGCGCAGCAATGCCGGCGATCCAGAAGGCGTCGGAACTGTACCTGGCCAATAACGCGATGGACGCCACCCGCGTCATGATCCGCGAAGTGCGTCCGGTGCAAAAGAAGTGGACGGAAGCACTGGACCAGCTGGCCGCCCTGGAAGACAAGCAGAACGCCCAGAGCAAGACCGATGCGGAAGCCGAGTTCGTCAATGCCCGTAACTTCATGATCGTCCTGCTGCTGGTGGCAGTCGGGATGGGCATGGCGGCGGCCTGGGTGATCAGCCGCAGCCTGCGCAAGCAACTGGGTGGCGAGCCAGCCTACACCGCCAGCATCGCCAGCAGCATCGCCCATGGCGACCTGTCGATCGCCATCGAGACCGATTCGTCGGACCGCGGCAGCCTGCTGGTTGAAATGAAAGAAATGCGCAACAGCCTGGTCGGCATCGTTGACCAGGTGCGCCGCGGCACCGAGACCATCGGCACCGCCTCGCGTGAAATCGCGGCCGGCAACATCGACCTGTCCTCGCGTACCGAACTGCAGGCCAGCTCGCTGGAAAAGACCGCCTCGGCGATGGAAGAACTGACCTCGACCGTCAAGCAGAACGCCGACAATGCCCGTGAAGCCAACTCCCTCGCCGCAACCGCGTCGAACGTGGCGCTCAAGGGTGGCGAAGTGGTGTCGCAGGTGGTGGGCACGATGGGCGAGATCAACGCTTCGGCCAACAAGATCGCCGACATCATCAGCGTGATCGACGGCATCGCGTTCCAGACCAACATCCTGGCGCTGAACGCCGCGGTGGAAGCAGCCCGTGCCGGTGAACAGGGCCGCGGCTTCGCGGTGGTGGCATCGGAAGTGCGTAACCTGGCCCAGCGTTCGGCTGCAGCGGCGAAAGAAATCAAGACCCTGATCGGCGATTCGGTCGAGAAGGTCGAGCGCGGCAGCAAGCTGGTCGGCCAGGCCGGCGTGACGATGGATGAAGTGGTGGCGAGCGTGAAGCGCGTGACCGACATCATGAGCGAAATCGCCAACGCCAGCGCCGAGCAGAGCGCCGGGATCGAACAGGTCAATCTGTCGATCATCGAGATGGACAGCATGACCCAGCAGAATGCCGCGCTGGTCGAAGAGGCCGCTGCCGCAGCGCAGAGCCTGCAAGACCAGGCAAGTGAATTGACCCGCGTCGTCAGCATCTTCAAGCTGACCGAGGGTGAGCAACAGGCCGACGCCCCGGCGCCGGTCGCAGCAACCAGCACCGCCGTCGTGGTGCGCCCGGCAGCACCGAAGCGCCCGGCACCGGCCCTCAAAAAGCCGGTCGTAAAGAAGCCAGCCGCAGCGGCATCGCACGATGCACCTGCCGCGCCGGCCAAGCCAAAGAAAGCAGCCACCGCCGGTAACGACGAGTGGGAAGAATTCTAAGAGAGAGAAAGTGCCGGCCTCCGGGCTGGCAGCAGTAGAGACTGCCAACTTAAACAAAACCTTGATGGGGAAACCAATGAAAAACCTGACCATGAAACTGATCGCAGCAATGACCCTCGCCACCGCAGCCGGCGCCACCTTCGCAGCCGAAGTGCCGGCTTCGTTCGACCCGAAGAAGTGCTCGGTCGAATACCCGAAGGCATCGCTGATGAACGAAGAGCAGGGCACCACCTCGGCATCGTTCCTGGTCAGCGCTGACGGTACCGTCGCTGAATCGAAGCTGGAAAAGTCGAGCGGCTTCAAGAACCTGGACAAGGCAGCTCTCAAAGGCCTGTCGTCGTGCAAGTTCAAGCCGGGCACCAAGGATGGCGCACCAGCGGCTACCTGGACCAAGGTCGACTACGCGTGGAAACTGGACTAATCCGGTTTTTCCTGCAGTAAAGAAAAGCAGCCGGCCTACGCCGGCTGTTTTTTTCATGGTGACGTTACATTTTCATCACAGCATGTATCGATTGTAAGAAGTTCTTTCAATTCAATCGTGCGCGGATGGGCTTGGCTATAGTGGTTTCAACACAACCAAGAAGGAGAATCACCATGAAAAGCATTCTCGCCGCTACCGCCGCAGTCCTGATCAGCACCGCCGCCTTCGCACCGGCCCAGGTCCAGGCTCAGGGCCGTACTGAAGTGATCGTGGTGCACAAGGCGCCGCCGGCCCCGCGCCGCGAAGCCATCCCGGCCGCACGCCGCGGCTACGAGTGGGTGCCTGGCCACTGGGTCTGGAACGGCCGCCGCTACACCTGGGAACGTGGCCACCACGAGCGTGTGCGTGCCGGCTACGTCTACCAGCAGCCAGTATGGCGCCAGGACCGTAATGGCTGGTACTTCGAGCGCGGCGGCTGGCAGCGCGGCGACCGTGCCGACCGTGTGGTGCGTCGCGACCGTGACGGCGACGGCGTCCCGAACCGCCACGATGCCCGTCCGAACAATCCGAACCGCTATTAATCAAGGGTTCGCGGCTTGACCGAAACCGCCTGCTTTGCAGGCGGTTTTTTTTCGTCACATGGCAAGGGATGGCGCCTGCGCCTCGCCAGTACTGTCGAGGTCGCTGCATACACGGTTGCGGCCATTCGCCTTGGCGCGGTAGAGCAGGGCGTCGGTCTGGCGCACGAAACTCTCCGGACTGCCGTCCTCGCCTGGCGCCGCATGGTAGGTACAGGCGCCGGCACTGGTGGTCGCAATGCCGAAAGGACTCTCGGCGTGCACGATGTTCAGGTCCATGACGGCCAGGCGCAGGCGTTCCGCCACGTAGCGGGCGCCCACCTGGCCGGTGGCCGGCAGCAGCACCGCGAATTCCTCGCCGCCATAACGGGCCACCAGGTCGCTCGGGCGCGCCAGGCTGTTGCGCAGGGCGCCGGCGACCTGGCGCAAACAGTCGTCGCCGCTCACGTGACCGTAGCGGTCGTTGTACTTCTTGAAAAAATCGACATCGACCAGCACCAGCGACAACGGGGCACCGGTGCGCCTGGCGCGGTTGAGTTCCAGCCGCAGGATGTCCTCGAAATGGCGACGGTTGCCGATGCCGGTCAGCCCGTCCTTGGTGACCAGCACCGTCAATTCCTGGTTGCGCGCCTGCAAGTGCTCCTTCGCAATTACCAAGGCGTCCTCGAGCTCGTCCCGGATCATGATCTGGCGCACCAGCCGTGCTCCCACCATGCCCAGCAGGATAACAACCAGCAGCGTCGCGGCCGACATCAGCAGCGTCGATTGGCGCCACTCGGCCAGGATTTCGCGTTTCGACTGGGCCGTGGAAACCAGCATCGGGAGCTGGTCCACCTTGCGGTAGCTGTACAGGCGCACCACGCCGTCGATGCTGGAACGCGCGGTGGCGGTGCCCACCGGGCCGTAAGTCTTGTACCGCTGAAAAATCGGGCCGCCCGCGATACTGCTGCCGATCAGTTTTTCATTGAAGGGCCGCCGGTACACCACGGTGCCGTCGTCGAGACCCAGCAGGATGGCGCCGTCCTTGCCGACGTCGAAACTGTCGTACAGGTCGGCGAAGAAGTCGATCCGGATCGTTCCCAGCGCCACGCCTGCGAAGCTGCCGTCAGGATGCTGCAGGCGGCGCGACACCGGCAGGACCCACACCCCGGTGGAGCGGCTGCGCACCGGCGTGCCGACGTGCAGGCCCCGCCCGGGATTGTTCAAGTGATACTGGAAATATTCGCGGTCGGCATTGTTGCCGGCAATTTGCAGCGGATTCGAGGATACCAGCCAGCTCCCATCGGCCCCGTACACGAACAGCCCGTGCAATTCCTTCACTTCCTTGACCATGGTGTGGATATGGGCGCGCAGGCGGTCGGCGGAGACGGGCGCCATGCCATCGTGCTCGACACGCTCGACCACGCCGGCCAGGACCGTATCGACAATCCGGATGGTGCTCTCGGCCTGCGCAGCCAGTGCTCCCGCCATGTTCGACGTGGCCGCGGCATTCTCGGCCAGCCGGCTCTGGCGCGAGGACCAGGCGCTCCAGGCCTGCGCCGCCGCCAGCAGCACGCAGAACAGGGCCAGCAGCCGGATCGCATAGCGCACGGCAGGGCGCTTCTTCGCACGCAGGCGGGTAATCGGGGTATGGGCAGGCTGGTTGTGGGTCATCAATAAGGCCGCTGGCGGCGCTGAGATTGCCGGAGCCTTGAGAATAGCCATCGTGCATGAAAAAGTCGAGCACGGCGCAGCGCGAGAACGCTGTAACCATTAGTGCGCGATAGGGCCCCTGGAAACGTCCGGGCCGCGCAACAAACCGATGACGGTGTCGATCGCGTAGGGTTTTGCGGCGTAAGGATAGCTGGCGCCGCTGGCGGCAAGCAGGTCGGGCGCCGTGAAGCCCGAAGTCAGCACGAGCTTGATCCCCGGGTAGAGCCGGCCGACGGCCTGCGCCAGTTCCAGCCCGTTCATCCCCGGCATCATGACGTCGGAGAACACGGCGTCGACCCCGGCGCCGGCCGGGCTGGCCAGCATCCGCAGCGCTTCAGCGCCCGAATACGCGACGATGACGTCGAACCCATGGTAGCTGAGCAGCGAGGCGGCAATATCGGCCAGGTCGGCCATGTCGTCGACCACCAGGATCTTGTGCATCCGCGCTGGGTGCGCGCTCATCGGGCCGCGGCCGCGGCCGCGTCCGCCGACTGGAAGCCTGCCGGCAGGCGCGGCATGGTCAGGGTAAAGGTCGTGCCGTCGACCTCATCCGAGGCTACGCGCAGGTGTCCGCCGTGGCCGTGGACGATTTCACGCGAAATGAACAGGCCAATGCCCAGGCTGGTGCGTTCGGTGTAGTCGCTGCTGGCGTTGGCGGCGATACGGACCATGGGGTCGAAGATCGCGCCGAGCTTGTCCGGCGCCACCGGGGCGCCATGGTTGTTGACCGTGATGACGATATCGTCGCCTGCGGCCTTCAGATGGACCCGCACCGGCACCTCCGCATTACCGTACTGCAGCGCATTGCCGATCAGGTTCGACATGACCTGGGCAATCCGGGCTTCATCGAAAATCGCGTCCAGCTGCGGCGGCGCCTGCAGTTCGATCAGCTTTTCCGGATGATAGGTACGCAGCTCGTTCACGACCTCGTCGCACAGCGCGACCAGGCTTCCCTGCTTGACCCGGATCGGGATGCCGGGGCCGAGGTGGGTGCGGGTGAAGTCGATCAGGTCATTGATCAGTTTGCTCATGCGCTTGCCGCTGTTGAACATGCGCGTCGCCACCAGCACGTATTTGGGCGGGATATCGTTGGACTGCATGATGTAGCTCGATCCCGTGACCACGGTGCCGAGCGGATTGCGCAGGTCGTGGCCCAGGATCGCCAGGAACATGTTCTGGGACTGCTTGACCATGGTTTCGTAGCGCGCGATCGATTCGGCCAGCGCCTGATCGATCGATTCGTTGAAGCGCGTCACGTCGTTCATGTCGGTGGGCTGGTCGTCGCGCATGCTGGCGGCCCACAAGGTCAGTACGCTGGCGCGCAGGGCGCGGTATTCGGACACCAGTTGCACCACGGTGTAGCCGGACAGCAGGCGCGCTTCGGCGTGGGTTTCAGCAGCACTTTCGCCCTCGCCACGCTCGCCGAGCCCCTTAGACTTGGCATCCTGTTCGATGTCCGATTGTGGCGTCCCCAGGTCGGACGAAATGGCCAGCAACATTTGCCGCGCGTGGTCGCGCAGCTCGGTGTCGTCCATCGTCAGGGCTGGTGGTTCAATAGTACGTGCGAAATCTTCCCAGGCTTGGAGGATCGGCTCCATATTCTCGCGTATGAAACTGCCCAATCGATATGTAGTCATTAACACCTTATATGCCCCAGATCCGCAGAATTGCATCGGATGGGTTTCTTCATATTAACAGTCATTCTCCGTATTCATCGAAATGCGCCTGAATGCACGGAAATGAAATGAAATCCGAAATAATTAGGTGAATCGCAGAAAAGCCTGTATCTTCCATCTCGCACTACATCAAGTCGTTGTTATTGTTGGTCTTTCTCTCCAGTCTCGCCGTTCGGCGGTCCCGTTTGATGTCCTCCTGTTTCACCCCCTCTTGGTCGGATGTGCACCCGGGCGTTTTTGCCCATGCAAATACAAGGAATGTAAAATGACTACTCAAACTGGCACCGTCAAATGGTTTAATGACTCCAAGGGCTTCGGCTTTATCACCCCTGATGCAGGCGGTGGCGACCTGTTCGCTCACTTCCAGGACATCCAGTCGGAAGGCTTCAAGAGCCTGGCCGAAAACCAGCGCGTTTCGTTCGAGCGCTCGACGGGTCCTAAAGGCGAAAAAGCCGGCAATATCCGCGCGATCTAATCAGCCAGCCTGATTGACGGCGCGCACCACGCAGATAGCGTGGGCGAGGCCGCAGCGAAAAAACCCGCCAATTGGCGGGTTTTTGCTTTGGCGGGCGGCGTGCGCGTCAGCGCATGAAGCGATCCAGCCCGACGATGGCCGTCACGGCCAGCGAGGCCACCGCGTAGCACGCGAGCTGGTCCTTCCACGTCAATTGCAGCCGCCGGCTGCCCTTGACCACCAATACGGCCAGGCCGGCCGCCACCAGCACCGGCAGCGTCCACTTCCCCATCCCCAGGAACAGGCTCACCCGCGCCTCGTCGTTCGGATGCATCACGCTGACCAGGCCTGCCACCAGGCGCATGAAGAAGGCCACGTACAGGAAGGCGAACACCCGCGCCGACCCGCCGCGCATGACCAGCAGGTAAGCGACGATGCCCTGGATGATGGTCACGACCGGCCCGGCGCCGTCGGCCAGCGCCCGCTGCCAGGGCTCGGTGGCCGACAGGTAGCTGACGGCGTTCAGGCCGAAGCGCATCTCGAAGCCGAATGCCGCGCCCATGAGCCAGTGGGCGGATTCGTGGACCAGGTTGGTGAGCAAGAAAACGAGGACGAGCCAGGGGAAGAAGGATGCTTTCAGTTTCATCGGAAGGATCTGGACGGGTGAAGGAGGAGCTGCCTCACTCTACCGTTGTTTACTCGCCGTGCCAATCTGACTAGAATGGGTTAAACGTTTTCCAAGGAGACCCGGATGCCTTGTCATCACCCCATTTCAAACAGCCGCTTTCATGGCCGGATCTCCGGCATCGCCGCAGCCTTGCTGCTGGCCCTGGGGCAGGGCAGCGCCCTGGCCTGCGAAGCCCCGCCACCCCCGGTGCGCGACATCGACGCCAACCGCTACTACACGGACGCACGCAGCTCGATCATCGACCCGGTGCTCAAGGCCCGCAACGAGGCGGCGGTGAAGCCGGTGAACGACTACCTGGAAGTGGTGGCGCGCGCCGCCGACGCCTGGCAGCGCAAGCAGGACCCGGCCGAGGCCCGCTGCGCGCTCGGCTGGCTGCAAGCCTGGGCGGACCAGGGCGCCTTGCTCGGCAAGATGACGACCAACCAGTCCTACTACACCCGCAAGTGGACCCTGGGCGGCCTGGCCCTGAGCTACGCGCGGGTGCGGGCGGCGGCTGCGCCGGCCCAGCGCCAGGCCATCGAAGCCTGGTTCCGCAGCCTGGCCGACGCCACCATCGCCCACTCGGACGCGCACAAGGGCGTGCGCAACAACCACTATTACTGGGAAGGGCTGGCCGTAACCGCGGTCGGCGCGGTCACCGGTGACGCGCGCTACCTGGCCTGGGGCCGCAAGGTGTTCGACGATGCGATGCTGCAGGTGCAGCCGGACGGCGCGCTGCCGCTGGAAATGGCGCGCGCCGCCAAGGCCCTGCATTACCACCTGTACGCAGCTGCGCCACTGGTCATGATGGCCTCGATCCTCGATGTGCAGCACCCGGCGCTGGAGCGGCTGCTGCGCTTCTCGGCCGACGGCATCCAGGACCCGGCGGTGTTCGAGCGCATGGCCGGCGTAGCGCAGGAACGGCCGTCGCGCATGCCGGGCTGGATCGCGATCCACGACCGCCATGCGCCGCAGCCGCTGTCCAGCGCCGCGCCGCCGGCCAACAACTGGGACGCCCGCATGGGGGGCGACCGCAGCCTGGCCAATCCGCTGGAACACCTGCGGGGCCAGCCACGCGGCTGATTTTTTACCACGCGGTAAAAAAAAGTGCCCGGACCGCGGCAGGGCCGCAGGTCCGGGCAAAAGCGGGAGACCCCCCGCATAGAGAGACTGTCCGGCTTACTGGTAGCGGATGGTCCAGCTGACCACCAGGGGCTCGCGCATGCTGAACGGGCCGCTGCTGCAGCTCACCACGGTATTCATCTGGCCGTAGGGCGCGCGATATAGCTCGCTCCCCGCCGCCGGCTGCGCCGTGCATGCCGCCAGTCCGTCCACCTCGAAGGCCTGCACGGCACCTTCCTTGAAGCGCACCTTGCCGCCCTCGATGGTGGCGCCGCTCGAGAACGAGCCGAATTCCAGCGTCAGCTTCGACACCTCGAGCGGTGCGCTCGGCGTGTAGCGGTCGGTGCGCGTGATGGCGCCCGGCTGCAGGCTGTATTCGGTCTCGACGCGGATGCGCGCATCCTTCACCGGCAGGTTCTTGCCCAGCAGGGTCAAGGCATCCTGGCGATAGCTGAGCACCTGGCCGCGACCGCGCGGCGCGGCCTGGATGTCCTTCATCCATGCGGTGGCCATCAGTTCGCTGCCGTCGGCGAGTGTAAATTTGGGCATCAGCTGCGGGTGCGCATGGCCGCTGTCGGCCACGCCGGCCACGATGTTGTGGGCGAAGGGCAGCGGGTAATACGGGCTGTTCGCATGCTGGCTCTGGCCGCCGTTGATCACCGACAGGCTGAACACATGGCCCTTGTCGCGCCAGATGGCCAGCGCCCGGTCATGTTCGCCGCGCGCGAAGCGGGTCAGGCTGAATGCGGGGCGGGTGCGTTCCAGCCAGGCTGCCAGGTCCTTGCGCGGCACGACGTCCTTCATGCCGGCCTTGTTCCACATTTCGTTGGTGGCGATGAGCTGGTGCAGCAGCGAGAAGTTCTCGCCCAGGATGCGGTGCTTGCCGCGGTAGGTATCGGTGCGGCGTCCGCCATTCCACATGTCGACCGAACGCATCGCCGGGTTGTACCAGAAGCGCATGTAGCGCTCGGCGATGCGCGCCGAGTAGGCGTAGGCGTACTCCTTTTCCTCGGGACTGAGCACGCCCAGGTAGGCGGCAGTCGACAGGATTTCCAGCATCGCCGTCTCGCCGTACGGGCCCAGGCTGCGGCCCATGGTAAAGCCGGTGCCGTCGGCGGTGGCGCTGTTCAGCGCGACTTCGGCCGAGCGGCGCAGCAGGGCTTTCAGTTCGGGCGTGACTTCGAGGCCGGTCTCGATGAAGCGCTCGCAGATCTCGGCTGCCAGCAGGATGCTGTAGCGGTCGAAACGGCCCTGGCCGTCGGTCTCGTCGCTGAAGCCGTACTCGCCTGAATAGGCGGCGTAGTGCTTCATCATCTTGTCGAGCAGGACCTCGCTGCCGGCGGTGTCTTCCCAGCCCATCAGCATGCGCAGGCGCGCGATGCTGAAGGCCACGCCATAGTAGTTGGTCGGCAGGCTCACCAGCTCGTAGCTGGGCACCCGCACGAAGCTGCGCCAGTCGAGCTGCTTGCGCAGCTTGTCCAGCGTAGCGGGGCGCACCGCGCGTTCCAGCAGGCCGGCCTGCTTCAGGCGGTGCAGCGCGCCGATGTAGTAATAGATGCCCCAGGTCTCGTTGTCCATGCCGACGGTCAGGTCGGCCAGGTCGGCATAGTCGCGCAGCATGCCGGGCAGGCGCGGGTCGTCCTTCGGCAGGTGCAGCAGCAGGTCGGCCAGCCCGGTCGCCACTTTACCGGGCAGGAACTTGTCCTTGGCTTTGAACGATTCCCGCCCTTCGATGGTCGTGCCTTCCCGTTCCTTTACCAGCTTCTGGAACAGCGTCTCGAGCTGCGGGTAAGCCTGCGCTACGCTGCGCTGCAGGGGCGGCGTGGCATGGGCGGGGGCGGCCAGCAGGGATGCTGCCGCCAGCAGGGGAAGGGCGTGGCGCATGGGGTCTCCGGGTTTGTTAAACGTTTTCCTAAGCATAGGGCAACGTTCCCGGAATGTAAAGTATTGCTGGGCCAGATTGTGTGGCAGCGGCGTTAAGATCTAGCCAGGGTCGAGGCACGCAGCACCAGCTGCGGCGCCACCTTGGTCAGCTTCTCGACCGGCTCGCCGCGGATCACCGCCAAGAGCTTGGTCATGGCGGTGGCGCCCATGCGCTCGCTCTGCAGGTCGACCGTGGTCAGCGCCGGGCTCACATACTTCCCGTAGGGGATATTGTCGAAGCCGACCACCGACAGATCGCGCGGGATCGACAGGCCCAGGTTGGCCGCCTCCTTCATGAAGCCCAGCGCCATCAGGTCGTTGTAGCAGATGACGGCATCCGGGCGGCTGGCGCCCAGCACAATGCTCGAGCACATGCGTTCGCCCTCGGCGCTGGACGGCGCCTCGCCATCGAACACCGCCAGTTCCATCCCGGCCGCGTTCAGGCATTCATAGATGCCGCCCAGGCGTTCCTCGTCGCGGCGCGACTTGGAAAAGCCGAGGTAGGCGATGCGCTTGTGCCCGAGCATGCGCAGATGCTGGGCCAGCATGAAGGCGCCGCCATGGTCGTCGCTGGCCACGGTGGGAATCGGCAGCTCGTTGAGGGAGCCGAAGAACACCAGCGGCTTGTCGATGTCGGCCATCCAGCCCATGTCCTTTTCGCGCAGGCGCGAGAACACGATCATGCCGTCCACGCGCCGGCTCAGTTCTTCCAGCGTACGGCGCTCGCGGCTCGGGGTCTCTTCGGTATCGACCAGCAGCACCGAGAATTCATGGTCGTGCGCGACCCGGTTGGCGCCTTTCAGGATGGAGCTGAAGTGCGGGTTGGTGATGTCCAGCACCGACAGCCCGATGGTGTTGGTGCGCCCGGTGATCATGGACTTGGCCAGCGGGTTGGACTTGTAGCCCAGGTTGGCGATGGCCACGTCCAGCGCCGCCTCGACCTTGGGCGAGAAGCGCTGGGCACCGTTGATGTACTTGGAAACGGTGGCGGTGGACACCTGGGCGGCAGCGGCGACGTCGCGGATGGTCGGGGCGGAGCTTTTCATGATCGGGTAATCGTTATTTGACAGAGCATCTTATCACGCGTGCACCGGTAAAAGATGACGGCCTGCGGGGGCAGCTTGCATCAATTCAGGCAGTATCGGCATTGACGCAAGGGCTGGTTCGGCTATACTTGAGTTAAACGTTTAACTCACACCGGAGCCCATCCATGAACGAAGCGACACCGCGCAAGCCCTTCCACCGTCTGCTGCTCACCGGCGCCGGAGGCGGCCTGGGAACAATGCTGCGCGAGCGCATCAAGCCCTGGGCCGATATCGTGCGCCTCTCCGACGTGCGCGTGATCGCACCGGCCGGTCCGGGCGAAGAGGTGATGCTGTGCGACCTGGCCGACCGCGATGCCGTGCTGTCCCTGCTCGACGGCGTCGACGCGGTGCTACACTTCGGCGGCGTCTCGGTGGAAGAAGAAATCGACCACATCGTCCAGGCCAACATCGTCGGCCTGCACCACCTGTACGAGGCGGTGCACAAGAAGGGCATCAAGCGCGTGATCTACGCCAGTTCCAGCCACGTGGTCGGCTACTACCCCACCACGCAAGTCATCGACGCCGGCGCGCCGCTGCGCCCGGACTGCATCTACGGCGTCTCGAAGTGCTTCGGCGAGGCGCTGTCGCGCTACTACTACGACCGCTTCGGCATCGAGACCGTCTGCCTGCGCATCGGCTCCTCGTTCGAAGAGCCGCGCAACGCCCGCATGATGGTCACCTTCCTGGCCCACGACGACCTGGTGGAACTGGTGCGCTGCGCGCTGTTCACGCCCAAGGTCGGCCACACGATCACGTTCGGTGTTTCCGATAACAAGACTCGCTGGTGGGACAACCGCCTGGCTGCGCACCTGGGCTACGCGCCGCAGCGCAGCTCGAGCGAATTCGCCGAGCGCTTCCCGGCCAGCAGCGTGCGGCCGGCGGCGGACGACATCGCCGCCACTTACCAGGGCGGGCCCTTCGTGCTGGCGGGGCCGATCTACAAGGACTGAATTCCCGCGTTGTTGCCAATCACGGCGCCTTGCGTTCACGCGGAAGGCGCTTTTTCTCGTAGGGTGGACGGCTATGCCGTCCGCCCTACGAGAAAGGGCGGCCAACTGGCCGCCCTTCTTCACATCACATCAACGCGCGCTTAGAACTTCACATCCAGTTTCACGCTGAAGTAGCGGAACACATCGCGCGGCGGCACCCAGCTGTCCACCGTGATGCTCGGCGAGGTCGACGTCGGTCCGGCGCGGAAGCTCGGGCCGCTGGCGTTCGCGTTCGGGATGTAGAAGCGGTCGAACAGGTTGTTCACGCGGAAGCTCAGGCGCCACAGGTCCTTGTTCTGGCGGATGCCAAAGCCAAGGTCTGCAATCGTGTAGGCGTTGTTGACCGCGCGCGGATCGTTGCTGATCGCGGTCTGGTAATCGCTCTGGTAGCGCACGTTGCCATTGATGAAGGCGCGGAAGGGCAGCGACGTGAAGCGCAGGTCGTACTGGCTGCCGATATTCACCTTGACCTTCGGCGTGCCCGGGAAGATCCCGCCCGACAGGTCCTGGATACCGGTGGTGGAACCGGCGCGGATCGGGAAGCAGTTGCGGTTCCAGCCGCCCAGCGAGCCGCCTTCACCGAGGCCAGTGGTGCCGATCGCCGGGTTGGTGTTGTCCTGGTAGCAGGGACCGTTCTTCCAGTCTTCGATGCTCGGGCGGGTGTAGGCCAGCGCGGCGTTCATCGACCAGTTCGGGGTGATGAGCAGGTTGGCGTCAAGCTCGAAGCCCTTGGTGCGCAGTTTCGGGATCGAGTTGAGCTGGGTGTAGATGGTCGGGTCGTTCGGCAGCACGAACGAGGTGTTCTGCTGGTAGTGCTCGAAGTCGGTCTTGTAGACGACGGCGGCGACCGACATGCGATTGTTGAACAGGTTCGCCTTGGTGCCCAGCTCATAGGTGCGGCTGGTTTCCGGGTCCACCGGGAAGGCGGCCGAGGCGCGCAGGCCGCTGGTTACGTCGTAGGCCTTGCCCTTGTGGCCGGTGGCGGTCATGGCGTAGACCATCAGGTCGCGGTTGATCTGCTTCTGGATACTCAGCTTGCCGGTGGTCGACCAGTCTTCGTTGCCGCTGCTGCCGAACACGTCGACGCCGACCGGGCCCGGGACGAAGGTGGAGCGGTCCAGCTGGTCGGTGAAGAAGTTGCGCTCGTAGTTGAAGCCCGATTCTTCCAGGTTGCGGCGCAGGCCGGCCACCAGGGTCCAGGTCGGGGCGAAGTCCCAGGTGGCCTGGCCGAACGCCGCCTTGTTGACGTTATAGATGTCGGTGTAGTAGTTGGTCGGGCTCGATGGCGAGTTCGATGCGCAGCGGGTCGGCGCCACGCAGAAGCCGCGGATGAAGTGGCGGTCGATTTCGTTACGCGCCCACCACAGGCCGGCCACGTAGCGCAGGCCGTTGTTGTCCGGCGAGACCAGGCGCAATTCCTGGGTCTTTGAGCGGATGTCGTAGGTGCCGAACTGGTTGTTGCCGACCGTGAGCTTGGTCTCGCCCGGACGGGCGATGGTCGGCTGGTCGGTAAAATCCTGGTCGCGCGAGTCGTTGGCCTTGTAGCGCTGGTAGGACGAGATCGACATCAGGGTCGCGTCGTTCGGCAGCGTGTAAGACAGTTTCAGGCCGGTGCCGGTGGTCTTCGAACTGATCCCGGTCGGGAAGTCGCGCCGCACCAGGCGGTTGCCCGGGTCGGTCGGGTCGATCCCTGCCAGCACCAGGGACGCCGGCAGCAGCGGGTTGCCGTTCATGTAAGCGGTGTTGATGTCGACCGGGACCCGGGTCAGGTTGCCGGCGGCCGCGCTGCCGGTGGTGCGATAGAAGCCGTTCACCGCGGTCACGCCGCGGGTGTTGGTCTGCTCGTTATACTGCGGCATGATGTCGACGTCGAGGTTCCGGATCGGGGTCCAGGAAATCTTCGCCATCATGGTCTTGCCGGACGAGCCGTTGACCTTCTCGCCGGTTGTCAGGTTGGTGAAGTTACCCGGCATGTCGCTTTTGTTGGCGGCGATGCGGATGCCGAAGGTCTCGGTCAGGCGCCCGCCCATCGAGGCGGCCAGGCGGTACTCGTGGTCGTTGGTGTAGTAGGCGCTGCCGCGGTAGACCATCGGTCCGCTGATCGGCTTGGTGACGATATTGATCGCGCCGGCCACCGCCGACTTGCCGAACAGGGTGCTCTGCGGGCCTTTCAGCACCTCCACGCGGGCCACGTCGGCCAGGTCGCGGAAGGCCTGGAACTGCACCGCGATCGGGATATCGTCGATGATCACCGAGACGTCCGATTCCACGCCGATGCCCACCGAGACGGTGCCGATGCCGCGCATGAACAGCGCGTTGTTGGCGGCGGTGGTGCCGGAAGCCTGCGTGAGCGACGGGGTGAGGGCGACGATGTCCTCGATCTCGCGCACGTTGTTACGCTGCAGCTCCTCTTCCGAGATGACGGAGATCGCCATCGGCACGCTTTCCAGCTTCTCGACCCGCTTGTTGGCGGTGACGATCACGGACTGCAGCTTGTTCGGGTCCGGTTGCGCTTCTTGTGCTTCCTGCGCATAGACGGGCACTGCCCACTGCGCGACGGCCAGCGCGACCACGGCCGCCAGCGGTTTGACGGCGATGATGCGGCCTTCGGTTCTGTTCTTGTCCAAGCTTGTCTCCTTGATTTTCTAAAAAGAGGCCGGGCCCGGGTAGCGGCTGCCGTGGCAGCTGATCCCGCGCTCCGGCCGGATCCGTCAGTGTTTCGGCAGCGTCGCCTTCAGGCGCAGCAGCGCTTCCAGGAAGTAGTAATCGGCGTAATTCAGCGGCACATCGATCTCCTTGCCGGCCGGCTTGTGGCCGGTGGCGTGCATCAGCAGGAAGCCACCGTTTTCGCCCGGCGCCGCCAGATAGGCCGGGGAGGCCAGGCTGCGCAGCTGGGCTTCGGCAAAGGCGCGGTAGCGCTGCGCCGCGGCCTTGTCGGAAAATCCGGCCAGTTCCAGCAGGGCCGACGCCGTGATGGCCGCGGCCGAACTGTCGCGCGGCGCCGCGGGAATGGCGGCGTCGTCGAAGTCCCAGTAAGGCACCTTGTCGGCGGGCAGGCGCGGGTGGTCCATGAAGAAGGCGGCAATCTTGTGCGCCTGCTGCAGGTATTCAAGCTTCCTGGTCTCGCGGTACATCATCGTGTAGCCGTACAGGCCCCAGGCCTGGCCGCGCGCCCACGCCGATTCGTTGGCATTGCCCTGCACCGTCACCTTGGCGCGCACCGCGCCGGTCTGCGGGTCGTAATCGACCAGGTGGTAGCTCGAGTTATCGGGCCTGAAGTGGTGCTTGAGCGTCGTGTCCGCGTGCAGGATGGCGACCTCGCGATAGCGCGGTTCGTTCGACGCGCGCGACGACCAGGTGAGCAGCTCCAGGTTCATCATGTTGTCGATGATGACCGGGAAGGCCCAGCTGCTGTTCTTCCACAGCTCCCAGGACTGGATGCTGCCGACCTTCGGGTTGAAGCGGGTGACCAGGGTGGTGGCGCCGGCCAGCAGGGCGTCGCGGTAGGCCGGGTCCCTGGTCAGGCGGTAGCCGTTGCCGTAGCTTGCTCCCAGCATGAAGCCGAGGTCGTGGTGCGACTTGTCGAACTTGGCCGGCGCCATGCGCGCGGTGTAGTCGGCGGCGGCGGCGCGCCATGTCTTGTTGCCGGTGGCTTCATACAGGTACCACAGCGAGCCGGGGAAGAAACCGGAGGTCCAGTCCTTCACCTCCACTTGCTTCACGTCGCCGTTTTCCACTGTGCGCGGGAAGCCGGGTTTCGGCTGGACCCTGGCCAGCATGCCGCTGTACTGGGTGGAAGCAGCGTTCATGCTGCGGCTGATCAGTTTGGCGGTGGATTCGTCGGTCGCGGCGCTGGCGGCGCTGGCGAACGCGAGGCCGAGGGCCAGCGCGCCGAGGGTGCGTAGGGCAGAAACCTGGGGCAGGGAGTGGCGCATGATGCATCGTCTCCTGAATATTTTTTGTGGTTGAGCAAATCCTAGACAGAAGATGAAGCAAAGTCAACAGATTTAGGAAAACGCTTAACTAGACTGAAATGCGGCCCTTAGCCCGTCCTTTGGTAGGGGCGGCGCCCACAAGAAGGCGCTATGGGAGAAAACGTTTTGCCGCTGTTTTTAAGTGCTGGGATAACCTGATTGAGCGCGCAGAAAATAATTCTGGAAACGTTGCCAATTTGCGACGGAATAGCGCCTTTGGGAGAGGCCGGCAGCTGGCGATTACGAGGGGAGGGGAGTCACGGCGATGCCAGGATGGCGACGCCCGAAAAGCAAAAAGCCCAGTCACAGGACTGGGCTCATGCTTGAATTTTTGGGGTGGCTGATGGGGCTCGAACCCACGACAACAGGAATCACAATCCTGGACTCTACCAACTGAGCTACAGCCACCACTGACTTACTGATTTGCCGCGTTGTTGCTGCGACAGAACAAGATTATACAAAGGTCTTCACCAACTGGCAAATTTAATTGTGCGGTGCGGATGAGCCGGGGAGGTGAGCGCCGGGTTCCACCTCGTTCACAGGCGGATCCTGCCCCAGCAGGCCGGCAAACGCCGCCGACAGCGCCGCCGCGCTGGCCGTGGTGAACCCGTCCAGGCGCGCCGCCTCGCCACCAGGGATCCGCAGCAGCCCTTCCGCCTCGAGCAGCCGCGCCAGCTGGCGCGCCACCGCCTCGCCGGTGTCGATCAGGGCGACCCTGGCGCACGTATGCCGCTCGATCACCCGCTCGATCGACGCCTGCACCAGCGGGTAGTGGGTGCACCCGAGCACCAGGGTATCGGCCCCTTGGGCCAGCAGCGGCGCGATATACCCCTCCAGCATCGCGTCCAGCGCCGGCGCACCAGATTCCCCGAACTCGATCTGGTCGGCCAGGCCCACGCAGGGCTGCAGCAGGAAGCGTGCGCCGCTGGCTTCCACGATCTGGTCGCGCAGCAGCAGGAATTTATCCCCGGCCAGCGTGCGCTCGGTGGCCAGCACGCCCACCGTGCCATTGCGGGTGGCGGCGGCGCCGGGTTTCAGGCCCGGTTCGACGCCGACAATCGGCATGTGGGGATAGCGTTCGCGCAGCACGCGCACGGCGGCCACGGTGGCCGTGTTGCACGCCACCACCAGCGCCTTGACGCCGCGCGCCACCAGGAAGGCGGCAACGCCCAGCACGCGCTCGATGACCACGTGTTCAGGCTTGTCGCCATAGGGCGCGAAGCTGGTATCGGCGAAATACAGGAGGTGTTCGTCCGGCAGTTGCGCCTGGATATGGCGCAGCACCGACAAGCCGCCGACGCCCGAATCAAAAATACCGACCGGGGCGCCAGGGAGGAAGAGGGGAGTTGTCATGGTCGACAACATGGGCGGGTATTAACCCCGCCCACGCATCATCACAGTGCGTTGACCGGAATGCCTTTCAGCGATTCGATCTTGGCCGACCATTCCTTCGGGCCGGTGTTGTGTACCGAGGTGCCGGTGGAGTCCACGGCGACGGTCACCGGCATGTCGGTCACGTCGAACTCGTAGATCGCTTCCATGCCCAGGTCGGCGAAACCGACCACGGTGGCCGACTTGATCGCCTTCGACACCAGGTAGGCCGAGCCGCCCACCGCCATCAGGTAGGCCGACTTGTGCTTCTGGATCGATTCGATCGCCGCCGGGCCACGCTCGGCCTTGCCGATCATCGAGATCAGGCCGGTCTGTTCCAGCATCATGTCGGTAAACTTGTCCATGCGGGTCGCGGTGGTCGGGCCTGCCGGGCCGACGACTTCGCTGCCCACCGGGTCGACCGGGCCGACGTAGTAGATCACGCGGTTGGTGAAGTCCACCGGCAGTTGCTCACCCTTGGACAGCATGTCCTGGATGCGCTTGTGCGCGGCGTCGCGGCCGGTCAGCATCTTGCCGTTGAGCAGCAGGGTCTGGCCCGGCTTCCACGAAGCGACTTCTTCCTTCGTGAGGGTGTTCAGGTCGACGCGCTTCGATTTCTCGGTGTCCGGCATCCACTGCACGTCCGGCCAGGTAGAGAGCGCCGGCGGTTCGATGTACGACGGGCCCGAGCCGTCCAGCACGAAGTGGGCGTGGCGGGTAGCGGCGCAGTTCGGGATCATCGCCACCGGCTTCGAAGCCGCGTGGGTCGGGTACATGTTGATCTTGACGTCCAGCACGGTGGTCAGGCCGCCCAGGCCCTGGGCGCCGATGCCCAGCGCATTGATCTTGTCGCACAGTTCGATGCGCAGCTCTTCCGTTTTGTTTTGCGGGCCGCGCAGCTTGAGCTCGTACATGTCGATGTCTTCCATCAACGATTCCTTGGCCATCAGCATCGCCTTTTCGGCGGTGCCGCCGATGCCGATGCCCAGCATGCCCGGCGGGCACCAGCCGGCGCCCATCAGCGGCACGGTCTTCATGACCCAGTCCACCAGCGAGTCGGACGGGTTGAGCATGACGAACTTGGTCTTGTTTTCCGAACCGCCGCCCTTGGCCGCAACCTTGACGTCGACGGTCTCGCCTTCGACCAGTTCCATGTGGACCACGGCCGGGGTGTTGTCCTTGGTGTTCTTGCGCTCGAAGTGCGGGTCGGCCACGATCGAGGCGCGCAGCTTGTTGTCCTCGAACGCATACGCGCGGCGCACGCCTTCGTTGACGGCGTCGGTGACGGTGCCGGTAAAGCCTTCGAAGCGCACGCCCATGCCGATCTTCAGGAACACGTTGACGATGCCGGTGTCCTGGCAGATCGGGCGCTTGCCTTCCGCGCACATGCGCGAGTTGGTCAGGATCTGGGCGATGGCGTCTTTTGCGGCCGGGCTTTGCTCGGTCTCATACGCGCGCGCCAGGTGCTGGATATAGTCAGCCGGATGGTAGTAGCTGATGTACTGGAGGGCTGCCGCGACCGATTCGATGAGGTCGCTCTGGGTGATAACGGTTGCCATGGAAGTTCTCGATCAGGGGAAGTTAATGTTTTGCGTGCGTGGTCATGACGATGCGGTCGGTGTAGGCGATTGCGATGGCCGACACCAGGAAGGCGCAGTGAATCAGCGTTTGCCACATCATCGTGTCCGTATTCGGATAGTTGGCCGCATTGATGAAGGTTTTCAGCAAGTGAATCGACGAAATGCCGATGATCGCCATCGCCAGCTTGGTTTTCAGCACCGAGGCATTCACGTGCGACAGCCATTCCGGCTGGTCCGGGTGGCCTTCGAGGTGCATGCGCGAGACAAAGGTTTCGTAGCCGCCGACGATCACCATGATCAGCAGGTTCGAGATCATCACCACGTCGATCAGGCCCAGCACCACCAGCATGATGGTGGTTTCGGTCAGCTTGGTCGGACGCGGTGCACCCGGCACGGTGACGGCGTCCAGGATGTGCTGGAGCGACGCGACGTTGCCCATCGCAGCGCCGATCAGGTCCTTGAGTTCGACCCAGAAGTGGAATACGTAGACGCACTGCGCCAGGATCAGGCCGAGGTAGAGCGGCAACTGCAGCCAGCGGCTGGCGAAAATCAGGTTGTTGAGCGGAGTAAGCTTTTTGACTTCGTTCGGGGGGATTGACTGCGCCATCGGGTGTTGACTCCAGGGATGCGGGGACAAATACAGCCGAGCATTTTACACCCGTCGCCGCGCCCTTGCCGGTTCTTCGCCGCTTTGCAGCAAGGTTGGTAGAATGGCACTTCATGAGAAGCCTGGTGTAAGGGCTCAGTAAGCGAGCGCCCCTAAGGTGTCCAGTAAAAACCTTACTATTATGGAGACGACAATGGCCGAGAACGAGTCCAAGACTGAAGAATTCACCCTGCAGGAAAGCCGCGTGTTCGCACCGCCGGCCGCGTTCGCCGCCAAGGCCGCGATTTCCGGCATGGAAGCTTATGATAAGCTGTGCGCCGAGGCCGCCAGCGACTACGAAGGCTTCTGGGCGCGCCTGGCGCGCGAAAACATCGATTGGCACAAGCCCTTCACCAGCACCCTCGACGAATCCAATGCGCCGTTCTACAAGTGGTTCGGCGACGGCCAGCTGAACGCCTCGTACAACAGCCTCGACCGCAACCTGACGAACGGCAACGCCGACAAGACCGCCATCATCTTCGAAGCGGACGACGGCACCGTCACGCGCGCCACCTACCGCGAGCTGCACGCGCGCGTCTGCAAGTTTGCCAACGGCCTCAAGTCCCGCGGCATCAAGAAGGGCGACCGCGTCATCATCTACATGTCGATGTCGATCGAAGGCGTGGCCGCCATGCAGGCCTGCGCCCGCATCGGCGCCACCCATTCGGTGGTGTTCGGCGGCTTCTCGGCCAAGTCGCTGCACGAACGCATCATCGACGCCGGCGCCGTGGCCGTCATTACCGCCGACGAGCAACTGCGTGGCGGTAAATCGCTGCCGCTGAAATCCATCGTCGACGAGGCGCTGGCGCTGGGCGGCATCACCACCATCCGCGACGTCATCGTTTATAAACGCACCGGCAGCAACATCGCCTTCCAGGAAGGCCGCGACACCTGGCTGCACGAGCTGGTCGATGGTCAGAGCGCCGAATGCGAGCCGGAATGGGTCGACGCCGAGCACCCGCTGTTCATCCTCTATACCTCGGGCTCCACCGGCACGCCGAAAGGCGTGCAGCACGCCACCGGCGGCTTCCTGCTGTGGGCCGCGCTCACCATGAAGTGGACCTTCGACATCAAGCCGGACGACGTGTTCTGGTGCACCGCCGACATCGGCTGGGTTACCGGCCACACCTACATCGCCTACGGCCCGCTGGCCGTCGGGGCCACCCAGGTCGTGTTCGAAGGCGTGCCCACCTTCCCGCACGCCGGCCGCTTCTGGGAAACCATCGCCAAGCACAAGGTGTCCATCTTCTACACCGCACCGACCGCGATCCGTTCGCTCATCAAGGCCTCCGACGTCGACCCGAAAGTGCACCCGCGGAACTTCGACCGCTCCAGCCTGCGCCTGCTCGGTTCGGTGGGCGAGCCGATCAACCCGGAAGCCTGGATGTGGTACTACAAGAACGTGGGCGAAGAGCGCTGCCCGATCGTCGACACCTTCTGGCAGACCGAAACCGGCGGCCACATGATCACCCCGCTGCCGGGGGCGACGCCGCTGGTGCCGGGCTCGTGCACGCTTCCGCTGCCGGGCATCATGACCGCCATCGTCGACGAATCCGGCGCCGACGTGCCGAACGGGCAGGGCGGCATCCTGGTCGTCAAGCGTCCATGGCCGTCGATGATCCGCACCATCTGGAACAACCCCGACCGCTTCCGCACCAGCTACTTCCCTGACGAACTGGGTGGTAAATACTACCTGGCCGGCGACGGCGCGATCCGCAACAAGGACACCGGCTACTTCACCATCACCGGCCGCATCGACGACGTGCTCAATGTCTCGGGCCACCGCATGGGCACGATGGAAATCGAATCGGCCCTGGTGGGACACCCGCTGGTGGCCGAAGCGGCCGTGGTGGGCAAGCCGGACGAGACCACCGGCGAATCGATCTGCGCCTTCGTCGTGCTGAAGCAGGCGCGCCCGAGCGGGGAAGATGCCAAGAAGCTGGCGACGGAATTGCGTAACTGGGTGGGCAAGGAAATCGGCCCGATCGCCAAACCGAAGGAGATCCGGTTTGGCGACAACCTGCCGAAGACGCGTTCGGGCAAGATCATGCGCCGTTTGCTGCGTGTGCTGGCCAAGGGCGAGACCATTACGCAGGATGTGTCGACGCTGGAGAATCCGGCGATTCTGGAGCAGTTGAAGGAATCTGCTTAAGACTGGTCGGATTCAAGAGAAACGCCCGTTTCCTCGCGAGAGGAGCGGGCGTTTTTTATTTTGCGTTGTGCTGCACGAGTAGCGAACCAACAGCTCTTCATTCAACCACATAACACGCACGTCGTTCCGGCGCAGGCCGGAACCCAAGTTTTTTCCGCAGTCGCCAACGGTGAACTCGCGCGCTACCTCTGCGCGACGGACTTGGATCCCGGCCTGCGCCGGGAGTCATGGGCGCCAGTGGCGCGCATGACGACTCAAAGGGTAGAGGTACTAACGAATCCACGTAATGTCAGGGCCATTGCTTATAACTTCTCCATCTGCTGCCTCGCATACCCCGCCTGCGTCCCCCCCGGCGCCAGCTCCAGGTAAGTCTTGTACGCCCCCTTCGCCTTCCCGTTCTCCCCCGCCCGAGAGTACGCATCGCCCAGGTTCATATACGCAATCGCCCGCGACGGATCCATCTTCACCGCATTCTCGAACCAGCGCGCCGCCTCGCTGAACTTGTCCTGCTTGTAAAACACAAACCCCAGGTTATTCGCCGCCAGCGCGAAGTTCGGCCGCAGCTTCAGCGCCTCGGTAAACTGCGCCTCCGCCGCCGCATACTGCTTCTCCTTGTACAGCAGCAGGCCCTGGTCATTGGCCCGCTGCGCCTGCTGGCGGGCCGATACCGGCACCGCCGCCGGCGCCGTGATCTTGGTCTCACCGCCCTGCAAATCCTTCACCACCACGGTCGTGGAAGGCGCCGATGCCTGCGCATCGAGCTTGGTATTGAGCGCAATCGCATCGTTCGACAGCTGCGCCGTCCCGGTATTGAGGAACTCGCTCTCTTCCGGCAGTTCAAACACGAACTCGCCACCCTCGGACCCCGGCAAACTCCCAAACGCCGGCGTCTGCTGCGACACGCTCGACACCGCCGGCGCCACGTAGGCTGCCAGCTCGGTGCCGGTAATCATGCTGTCGCCGTTCAAATCCGCCTTGCCGCCCAGCCCCTGCAGCAGCGTCCAGGTGAACACCGAATGCCCATTCGGCCCGCCATCCGACACCAGCTGGTCGGCGCCGCCGGCCGTGAGCATCTGGCGCCCCAGCCGCTTCGCGTTATCGCGCAGGAAGGACGCATTCGCCGCCCCGCGCGTCAGGCCCAGGCCGCTGTAGCAGGCGTCCATCACGAACAGCGCGTGCTTGGCGGGCAGGCTTTCCGCGATGTTCTGGATTTCGGTCATCGGAATCGCGTCGGTCGCCAGGTTGTTCGGATCGGCGTCGACCGGGACGATGTAGCCGAGGTCGCGCCCGGAACTGAGCTTGCGCGTGGCGCCATGGCCGGCGAAGAACACGAAGATGCGGTCGTTCGGCTGCAGGTTGCCGTGGGCGAGCTTGTCGTGGAAGGCGGCCAGGATGCCGGTCCGCGTTGCCTGTTCATTCTTGAGCGTGATCACGCGCTGTGGCGCAAAGCCGAACTTCTGCACCAGCATCTGGCCCACGCCTTCCGCGTCGCGCACCGCGTACTGGAGCTGCGGCCATTTCTGGTACTTGTCGATGCCGACCACGATCGCCCACGAATTGGCATAGCCGGCCGCGGCCGAGCGCTGCACCGGCGCAGGGGAGGAGGCGCCGGATACCTTGAAGTTCCCGTCTTCCCAGCCCGCGAACTGGTAACCCTCGGCGATCAGGCGATCAAGGATGGCCGGCAGGGCCTTGACGGTGCGCTCATGGATGTCGTGGAACAGGATGATGCCGCGGCCTTCCTTGTCGACGGTGCGCAGCACGCGGTCGGCGATGGACGAGGGCACCGGATCGGCCCAGTCGAGCGAATCGATATTCCACATCATCGATTTGAGCTGCGCATTTTCCAGCGCCTGCATGCCTTCGCGGTTGCGCGCGCCATACGGGAAACGGAACAGCGAAGAGCGCTGCGGATCGACCGCCTTGAGCAGGGTGTCCGTACTCAGGATTTCCGCCTTCAGGTTGTCGCCCGACTGTTTGGACAATTGGGCGTGCGAAAAGCTGTGGTTCGCGAGGGTGTAGCCAGACTGCTTGAGCCTGCGCATTACGTCCGCACCGCCACCCAGCTTGGCCTTGCCCTGCGCATCGATCGACCCGATGTTGCGGCCCACGCTGAAGAAGATCGCGGGGGCGTTGTATTGCTTGAGGATGGCGGCGATCTCGTCGCTGTAGCGGCGGTGCGGGCCGTCGTCGAAGGTGAGAACGACGGTCTTCTTCGGTAGCGTCTTGCCAAAGATCTCTTCCTCTTCCTTGCCCGGCGGCGAAGGCAGGGACGGCCCCTGCGGCTCCGGCTTGGCCGGGTAGGGCATGACGACCCCATATTCCTTCAGGATGCGCTCGCGCTGGTAGAGCGTTTTCAGGTAGGCGACGTAGCTGTCCCATTTCTCGCGCTTGAGGATGATCGAGCGAGATTCAAAGCGCCCGAACACTGCGCGGATCTCCTTCTCGTAGTTGCGCTCGATCTCGGCCAGCGCGTCGAGGTCTTCCGAGATGCGCTTGTGCAGCTTGATTGCCGGAAGCGACGAATCCTTTGCCACCTGGGCCAGCAATGACTGCATCAGCTCGCGGAAGGCCAGGCGGTCCGCGTCATACAGGCCTTCGCCCGATTCGATGTAGTCGAGCAGGGTGCCGAGCGCATCGAAACGGGCAGGGCTGGGCGAGGAGACCAGCTGGGTCAGTGCCGCGTCGATCTTGCCGATGCGCTCCTGGTTCTCGTGGAACAGCTGCTGGCCCACACGGTTGGCTTGGGCGCGTTCGTCGGCCGGCAAGGTCGCTTCATCCTGCGTCAGCACGATGATCTTGCGGTAGGACGCGAGCAGGGTCCGCATGTCGGCCGACATGGTGCTGACATCCAGCGCCGGGCTGGCCGGTGCGCTAGCGGCGGGTGCGGATGGCGATTGGAGGCTGACGATCCAGCTACCGGCGGCAGCGCCAACCGCGGCGATGGCGAAAACGATGGAGTAGAGGGCTTTGCGTTTCACGGCGTATAGATTCAGAGAAGTTATATCCGCGCAACGATAACATCGGCCCGCCGGCGCCGCTTGCGCAAAACCGCGAAAATGCGCGCCAAAAACGACAATGCCGCACGATGGCGGCATATCTATGCGGGTGGGGTGGGCGAGTCTCTCGCCGGCGCGTTCAAACCAGGCTTGCAGGCAAGCGCGTGTGATCCGTCATGACGATGACAGCACAAACGTATTTCTATCCGGATCCCGGAACTTCGCGAAGGTGCCCCACGGCTGCGCGGTCGGCGGTTCGATGAACTCGACGCCGCGCTGGCTTAGCTGGCGATAGGTCGCTTCGACGTTATCGCAGGCGAAGGCACCGTTGAAGAAGGTACCGATGCGGTCTTCCTGGCCATCCATCGTGAACAGAACGACCCGCGTGCCCGAGCTGGCGATGCGCAGCTCGATCCAGCGCTTGCCTGGGCCCATGGGCTGGTCGGTTGCGATGTCGAAGCCGAGCTGTTCGGTGTAGAAGGCGAGGGCGCGGTCCTGGTCGGAGACGGGGATGCTGACGAATTTCAGTTGGGTGATCATGGGCGTTCTGGCGTGGTTGTCATGACGGGCATTATCGTGGCAGACTGGGTTGTCTATGTAATTTTAACGATTATAGTAATCATGACTACCCGCCAGTCCACGCTTGATGCCTATGTGTTCGAGGTCCTGATGCCGGACCTGATCGGCCATGACCGTCGTCCTGCCGCGTTCATCGTTTACTTGTTCCTGCTTCACAGCACGGAGACGCTTGGCCGGGACTAGGTGCCCGCGAGCCTGCAGACTATCGCCATCAAGACCGGCCTGTCCAAGTCCGCGGTACAAGTGGCGCTGCGCCATCTGAAGCGGCGTGGGCTGGTGGGCGAGGACGAAGTTGGGACGCAGGTGAATCCTGTTCGCCACGTGCTGCGTCCTTGGCGCCGGCGCTGGCCGGGCATGACGGGTCTTGTATAGAAGAGAATCCTTGCTATAATAGGCGGCTTCGTGGATACACGAGCGCCATCAGGAGAGATGGATGAGTGGTTTAAGTCGCACGCCTGGAAAGCGTGTGTAGGTTCATAGCCTACCGGGGGTTCGAATCCCCCTCTCTCCGCCAGGAAACAAAGAAAAGGCCACCCCTCGGGTGGCCTTTTTTTGTTGCCTCGCGGAGAGAAGCAGGGCCCCTGCGGGCCCTGCGTGGGGGATTCGAAGGGCTGGGCGTACTCGCCCAGCCCTCTCCGAATCGCCACTTTGCTGTCGCCGAAGGCGACAGCCCTGCGCGCCGAGGGCGCGCGGTGCGTGCCCACTGGCTATTGAGGCTTAGTACGCTCCGTTAATTGGCGACGGAGCGGTTGTATTGTTGAGGTCGTGTCTCAATGTCAGACCTGACCCTGACTTCCCATTGTCTCTGTCACCCATCAATGATGCAGCGACGCCCGGAGAAACCGCTCACACAAGGGGTGACGAAACGAGCTGACTTAGAGGGGTGACAGAAAGACATTGTCGTCACCCCCTTAAACACACTGTTTTGTCAACCCTGCTGATTCGCTCGCGATGAAATGCTGGGCCAGTGCGCAAGCCACGACGACGTTCTTGCAGTTAGTAGACACCGAAGTCCTAGAAATATAAGGTCAAGGTCGATGGGCTACCATTCATCGTTCGGAAAATTTATTCACCGATTCTTATATCCCAGTTGCGGCACATCACAACTGTGCGCGGCCGAGTGCTTGCCTTGTTCTCAACCGTACACCGGGTGAACGACTGACCATTTTATTAAACGCTAGTTAGAGTTCTCCGGCATCAATACCTTTTTCCACGGTCCCGTGTAGGAGGAACTCACTCAAAACCTTAGCAGTCCTGATCCTAATCTTGAAATTCGGTAGTAAATGACCTTCAAGGCGTTCAAAGTAAACCTTAGCCTTTTCCTGATCTACTGTGTCCCTAAGATCATCAAATCGACCATATTCATTGAGATTTGCCTCCGTGAGATGAGTGCTCATCAAAGCAATCAGCTTCAAAGCATCCAGCCCGAAAGCTGAGACAATAGCCGCCACTTCTTTGTCCTTGGCCGCCATCTTGTAGTCCGTCAGATAGTCACGAAAGGTTCTCGACGAATCGATTTGCGCGTCGCCGCGCTGGATGTCATGCAAGAAGATCTCGGCGAACTTCTGATCCTCCTGCGAAAGCGACGTGAAAGACCGATGCAGCTCGGTTAAAGTTGCCTCCTTAGACGGCCCGTCGCCATCCTGCAACTCTTTGAGGTACTTTGCAAAGCGCGAGTTCATGTAGTCGGCGTCAATCTTGCCGGTGTCGATCTCGGTGATGTGGCTGTTAATGTCAAATGGGATGCTTTCACCGGCACCACCACCGCCTGCTCCCAGTTCTTTGTAGCGCTGCAGCAGTGTGAGGTACTGCTGCTGAGTGATCGTCACCCCTATCGACTGCTTGGGCTCAGGATCGAACTCATAGACTGTCTTGTCCCAGGTGAAGCCCTGAATCTTCGCGGCTTCCAGAATGGCGCTGAACTGGTTGAACTGTTTGGCGAAAGCTGCCCGCGCCGCCAAGTCGTCGGGCAATTTGGCGAAATCTGTAATGCACGCCGCGCTGAAGATGGCGCCGATCTCGGTGAAGCAGTCGTTCAAGCGCTCCAGGTTCCGGGGAAGTTGGTCGGCAAAGAGACCGATAGGCTTGTCACCTGAGTAGAGCCTCACCGCGGCCTCCACGTTTCGCTTCATCGTGTGCGGGCTGCGGTAATAGCGGATGGTGCCGAACGGTTTGTCTGGCCCGAACAGTCGGTTCGTACGTGAGAACGCCTGGATGATGTTTTCATACTCCAGCAGTTTGTCGCAGTACAACGTGTTGACCCACTTCGAGTCGAAGCCGGTCAGCATTTGGTTCACTACGATCAGCAGATCCAGACGCTTCTCGGACTCGGCCTCGATGCGGATGTAGGGCGCCTTGTGGGCCAGGCGCGCGGCCAGGTCTTTCTTGAAGTTCGCATGGCTTCCCATGTCGAACTTCTGCCCATAGGTGGCGTTGTAGTCCTTGATGATCTCTTCCAGACCAGCTGCTTTGAAGGCGGGATCGGTACCACCGGTGTCATCATCGCTGATGTGTGGATCAAACAGCGCGGTTATCTTGAGCGCGGCGCACTGCGCCTTCATAAGGCGGTAGTAGATGATCGCCTCGGTGATGCTGCTGGTGGCAAAGATGGCGTGGAACTTCCCTGCCTGGCTAAGCACCTCCCAGTTGTCGGCAATGTTCGTCAGCACGGCGTAGCGGTGCTCATTGCGCCCGTACTGTGCATTCGGTAGGTAGTCTTCAATGCCTCGCTGGTACTCGCCAGCCGCATTGCGGTGGCCTGCCATTGGCACGTCGCTCATGTACCGGTTGAAGACCTTTTTCTTGGCTGGGTCCGCCAGCGCCTCAGCAACGGTCGTCGCCTTGGCCCTCTCCAACGCCACCGCTTGCCTCAGATCACGGTCGCGGTAGGTCGGAACCTGATAGGGGTCAAAGCCCAGCACGTTCTTGTCGCGGATGCCGTCGGCAATGCTGTAGCGGTGAAGTTCGTCGCCAAAGACATCCGTCGTGGTGTTCTGCTTCTGCACGTTCTCCTTGTGGATGGGCGTGCCGCTGAAGCCGAAGAACACCGCGTCTGAAAAGCTCGCTTTGATGTCGGCCAGCATGTCGCCGAAGGTGGAGCGGTGGCACTCGTCCACGATGAACACGATGCGTTTGCCGCGCATGGTCTCCAGCTCGTGCGCCTTCAACCCATCGGCGTCATCCGTGATCCGACTCATCTTCTGGATGGAAGTAACGATCAGGGTGTCCGCTGGGGCGGTGCTCTTAAGCGTCTTGACGAGCACGCCTGTGTTCTCGGTGGCCTGAACCTGGTTGCTATCACCGGCAAAGTCCCGGTAGGCCTTCAGCGTCTGCGTACCCAGCTCGACCCGGTCCAGCAGGAACACCACTTTGTCCGCGTCCTTTGAGTTGGCGATAAGCTGGGCCGACTTGAAGCTCGTCATGGTTTTGCCGGAGCCCGTGGTATGCCAAATGTAGCCGCCCAAGCGGCTCGGGTTCTTCCAGTCCGTCTTGGCCACCTTGTCCGAAATGGCATGCGCGGCGTAGTACTGATAGCTGCGCATCACCTTCAGCACGCCGTCGGCCTCGTCGGCCACGGTATAGAAACCGATCAACTGGTGCGCCATCGGGATGGACAGGAGACTGGCGGTGAAGCTCTTCCAGTCGTTGACGGGCTCGTTGTTAAAGTCGGCCCAATGGAAGGCGTAGTCCTTGTTGAACTTGCCGTCCGGCCCGGGGTTGGCAAAGTACAGCGCCTCTCCAGGCTCCATCGCCACAAAAATCTGGACCAGTGAGAACAGCCCGGTGAACACCCCCTCTCGTGCGTACTTCTGGATCTGGTTGTAGGCCTGGCTGACCGGCACACCGCTCTTCTTCAGCTCGATGTGGATCACCGGCATGCCGTTGATGAGTAGCAGCAGGTCACCCCGCCGGTCATGCTGCAGCTCAGAGGCGCGGGCGTAGCGCGGCTGCTGAGCGATTTGGTAACGGCTCTGACCGGCGGCAATCTCGTGCCTGTCGTAGACCTTCAGGCTCACCTCTTTGCCGAAGTGCAGCGTGTCGACCGGGTTGTCCCGCGTGATGGCCACCGTCTTGCCGTTGATGAAGCCGTTCAGCTTCAGCGGCGTGCGCAGGCAGACAATCTGCTCCATCACCTGCTGCATCTCGCTGTCGGTCAGCGGCACCTCGTTCAGCCGGTCCTTGCCTCGGTTGTTCTCAAAGAGGATTTGCTTCCAGTTCGCGAGCAGGGCCGCCTCGCTCGAGCACTTGATGACCTCCAATTCCCCCCAGCCACGCTGGCGGAGTTCGTGAATGACAGCCGCTTCGAAGTCGGACTCTTTGGCAAAGTTAGTCATGGGTAACGGGCGTAAGGATCAGGCGAACATTTCTTTCATGCAAGCTGATTCGATCTGCTTGAGTTTTTGGAGCTGGGTCGCATGTTTCGAAATCAGAACATTCAGCTGCTTGAAATAGTCCCCAATCCTCGTCTGTTCTAGCATGTCCTTTGGCCTATGGACGGCTATGTCCTCAATGTCGGGCCCATTGTACGAAGGAAGCGCACCGACCTGAGCGTACTTTGGAAGATAAATCGTATCGAACAAAGTCTTGCCAAAATCTCCATCCCAAGACGAGTCAAAGATGTATGCCATTGCATTGTTATCGATTAGAAAGGGAGCTCTGACCATTTTCTTGCGATTTAGCATGAGCGCAGCTCCAACCTTGGCAAATACTACGGCCGGTAGATTGCTTATTGGCACCCACCTTCTCCGTCGCAACTGTTCATCACTAACATAGTTGTTGGCGGCGACCATTTCATTTTCGTTGCCGGCGAGGCTCATGTCGGAAATCTTAAAGAATGGAATGCCGACCTTACCTCCCTGTTCAACCTCAGGAAAACCAATCCCTGACTGCGTTCTGCCGATTTGGCCCAAATGCTCAATTACCCAATTGCCTGAGAATCCCTTGAAGCGAAGTTCCGGTATCGCAGTGCCAGCACGCGGAAACATCCGCTGAAGCATTGCCTTTTTTAGTGCCACAAGCTTGTCATACTTAATCCGGTGTAAGGCGATCAGTGAACTGAGATCCGAGAAATATGAGGTGATTCTGTGTTGCTCTGGAACAGAAGGGACAGCGAATTTAACGCGAACAAACGATTCCCAGTACAGTCGTTTTCTGAAGTCGGTGACCCCATAAGACAACCTGTTCATTTGGGCCACGACTTGAGGGCGCCTCAAGCCGCAGTCCATGAATAATGGGTAGATGGTGTCGTTCGGGGTTGCTGTAAGATAGGCCGGGCTGACCATTCCCTCAATTTTTGCCACACCAAGGGCTCCCTGCCAAGCACGCATCATGTTCAACACCAGATCCCCCGAGTAAACGTGCTTGTACAGCGACTTGTCTTCGCTTCGGCGCACCTTCTTCCCGAGAGTCTCGGTGCTCAGTTCGCCATTCGAGATCCCGCTATGAATGGAGACTGACAAAATCGGCAGAGAATCATTGCCGCGTTCGTTTCGTTCAGTGTATATCTGGCCCAGTTCTTTCGGCTCCCACGCCGCAGCAAACTCCTTAAAGCGAATCCTTGGCACGCTGTCTTTTGCCTGGTCGGTCATCTCAGCCCCCTGCCAGCAACGTCTTCAGTTCCTTAACGCCCTGGAGGTCAAATTCGCCGCCGTCCAGTTCTCCCAGCATGGTCACCAGGGCATCCTCGGCTTGCTGGATGTCCCGAGCGTTGTCGGCATAGGTGACCCGGTACTTCTCAACCAAAGCATTCAGCTTGGCGATGAGGCTGGATGTCACCAGGCCAGGCAAGCGATGCAGTTGGTTCACCAGCGGTAAGAGCCACTTGCTTTCGAGCAGGGAGTAGACCTGTGCGTCGCTTAACGCTTCGATGGTGGCCTTCGTTTTTAGGTGTAGCGCAGCGGCGTCTTTCTTTATGGCCGCCTTCAGTGACTTCTCTTGGGCCAGCAGTTTGGCTGCTTTGATGATCTTGGCTTCGTAAGACTCAGTGCCTAACGCCGCTGTAGCTGCAGCATCAGCCGCCGACTCCTTGGCTTCCTTGGCCACGGCTGCTGGGACGAACTTGTCACCAGCTTCGTTGAAAGTGTCTTTGGCCTTGTCTTCGTCGCTGAAGCTGTCGAGCAGTTCGTCCAGCAGAGCGGCCACGTCAGCCAGCTCGCCCTCCTTCTCGCGGAGCGCGTCCAACTCCATCTTATGGTGTGCCAACTGCATCAGGTCAAAGGGCAGGATGCGGCCTTTCCAGCCTTCCTGCACCTCCACGTCCTTCCCGTCCTTCTTCTTGACGACGTAGTTCGGGTCAACCACGCGTGTTGCGCTGAAGCCCTCGGTCTGCAGGATTTCAAGATCTATCTCAATGGAGTGCCAGTGGTCGTCAAGGATTTGATAGGCCTGGTACTTGTCGATTAGCGGCACCGTGCCGACCTTGGCTAAGCGGGCGAACAGTTCGTCGCAGATAATCGCTTCTTGGCGAGGGATCTGTAGCGTGAGCATCTTGCCGATCAGCTCGCTGTGCTAAAGTGGCCCCATCAGTCAAGACATTCAGCCGGCTAGTTTAAGCTGTGTCCATTTCCACTTCAGCAGCTGCCCGGCGCTGCCCCGTACTGCCGCCTTTCTCCTGCTCGCGCTTGTCGTTGCCGAACTTGTCGACGATCAGCGCACCTCCTCCAACACCGGCACGGTAGACATAATCCGGCGTCTCGTAACCCAGCGCTTGGTGTGGACGCTCGGCGTTGTAGAACGCAAAGTACTGCGCCAGACCGACTGTCAGCTCGGCCATGTTGGCGTAGCCCTTCAGGTACACGTCCTCGTACTTCACGTTGCGCCACAAGCGCTCTACGAAGATGTTGTCCAGTGCCCGTCCGCGCCCGTCCATGCTGATGGCCACACCTTCGCGCTTGAGTACACCGGTGAAGGCGTCGCTGGTGAACTGCGAGCCCTGGTCGCTGTTGAACACCTCGGGCTTGCCATGCTGGCGCAGGGCGTCCTCCAGGCAGTCCACGCAGAACGACGCGTCCATGCAGTTGCTGATGCGCCAGGCCAGCACCCGACGCGAGTACCAGTCGATGATCGCCACCAGGTAGGCAAAACCGCGCGCCAGTCGGATATACGTCAGGTCCGTACTCCACACCTGGTTCGGCCGCGTGACCGCCACGCCGCGCAGCAGATAGGGATAGACCTTGTGCTGCGGATGCGGCTTGCTCGTCGCCGGCCCCGGCGCCATGCCCGCCAGACTCATTTCCCGCATCAGACGCTGCACCCGCTTACGATTAACGCAGTGCCCTCGCCCCTTCAGGAACACCACCATGCGCCGGCTGCCGTAGAATGGCCGATTGGTGTACTCCTCGTCGATCAGGGCGCGCAGCTGGCCGTCTTCCTCCTCGATGCATTCCTGGCGGGCCGCCGCTTCCAGCCGTCGGTACACCGTCGAACGCGGCACGCCGGCCAGCTCGCATTGCATCGTCAGCGGCATCTTGTCCTCGCGCTCGATCCATCGTGCCCGCTCCGCAGGACTCATTCCCC
>NZ_FOLD01000040.1 GCF_900112225.1 Massilia yuzhufengensis
ACCGATATCGGCAAAAGCAAGATTACCCCTATGATGCATCAGTGCCTTCCACTATGACGAAATCAGCATAAGCGTCAAAGCTACGCCAGAACCTACGCCAAGCGACACGTAAATTTTTCGCGATTAAGCTACAAAATTGCTGTCTGTTAAGCCTTCACTGTTGTCATTGTGGTAAATTTCGGTGTCATGGAAACTATTGAACTCTCCCCCGCCGTGCTCAGCTGGGCTGCTTCGCAGGCCGGAGAGGGACTGCATGAACTTGCGGTACGTGTTTCCAAGAAATCCGTCGACAAAATCACCGCAGGGAAATTGACTTACGCTCAGGTCCTTAAGTACGCCAAGCTTGCAGGCGTGCCTCTTGGTTTCTTGTTCCTGCCAGAACCTCCCGAGCAGAGGAAGCCTCCACTGGCGGACTTTCGGACCTTGCCCGATGCCCATCCTCTCAGTAAAGATTTTTTCGATACCTTCGATGATATTGAGTTTAAACATTCCTGGATACGTGAACGTTTGAAAGCAGAGGGTGCGGAACCTCTTGAATTCGTAGGCAAGTACGGAATCAATCGCCCGGCGCCAGAGGCACTCGCTACTGAAATCCGGACTCATCTGGATTTTAACGAAGCCGTCCTGCGGGACGTAAAAAATCCTGATCAGCTATTCTCTTTTTTGGTAGATCAATGTGAAAAGAACGGCTTATTCGTATTCAAAAACGGCGTCGTTGGAAATAATACCAGTCGCCCTCTGTCGATAGCGGAATTTCGTGGCTTTGCGATCGCGGATCCAGTTTGCCCAATTATTTTCATCAATGGTGCCGACGCAGCCGCCGCATGGGTATTCACCCTTGCGCATGAGTTGGCCCATATTTGGATCGGCGACTCCGGGATTTCGGACGCCGCCCCCACTACACACAATAAAACTGAGCGCTATTGCAATGCCGTTGCCGGGGAGTTCCTCGTTCCCAAAAAGCGCTTTCTCGCTGTTTGGGAAGAGCTGCCCGCCGAGTCTTCTGATGTACGGCTTGAGGTCGCTCGAAGGACATTTAAGGTAAGCAAGACCGTAGTCGCACGACGCGCCTATGACTTCGGCCTTATCAGCCATGAGGAGTACTTTGAAGTATATAACCTTGCGCGTAAAGCAGCGAAAGATAAGAAGAGCACTGGCGGAGATTTCTATAGATCTTTAGCAGTGAGGAACAGCAAGGCACTCTCGATGCAAATTTCTGGCCTAGCGGCTTCCGGCACTCTCAACTTAAGTGAGGCCGGGCGTCTGCTAAATACAACCCCAAATAATGTTTTGAAATTGCACGAGAAGCAGAATGCGATACCTATTTGACTCCGATGTACTGATCTCTTCAGCGCGGCTTCATTACCACCCAAACTACTGTGAGGCATTTTGGGAGTGGATTACGGCTGGCCATAAGGCTGGTCTGTTTTTTAGTATTGATAAAGTGAAAAATGAGTTGCTTGATGGCGACGGAGATCCATTGCACGCTTGGGCTGAATCCCCGGCTCTTAGTGGATTCTTTCAGAGTAGCCTTCCATCGTTGCCCGTATGGGCAAAACTAAGCCAAGAAGCGCACGATCCAGCGCGGAAGTTTATGATGGCAGCGAAGACAAAGTTTCTCAATGCAGATAAAGCTGATGCATGGTTGATCGCGCACGCGGCGCACAACAAGGACTTCACAATCATTACGAATGAAGCGTCAGCGCCCAATTCGATACGAGATATAAAACTTCCAGATGCGTCTGCATGGGTTAACGTACCGACCACTAAAATTCATCCAGTCCTGCATAAGTTTGCGAAGTCCAATTTCGCGTTCAAACCCTGAACCTTGCCGTTGAGGGCGGATCCGATATCGTAAGCTTGGGAAGCCGTATAAGGAATCGCTCAACCATGCGGGTGCAGCCACTGTTCTTGCTCCACAAAACGACGAGATAGGTGCGCCTAACAGCCACTATCCATCCGGGACCAATCGGATTTGTGGAGCAGTTCAAGCGCCGCTTCACCCATGGGATAATGCGCAGGCCCCCGCATCTGGAGCGCTCCCGTGTTCATCGAAAGACTGCAGCACCCCGTCATCGAGTACGACCTAACCGCTGACAAGCCGCCCACCCTGGTGCACTACTTTAGCGACCGGGCCGAGCCGCTCAAGACGGCGTTGCCGCTGCTGGTAGCGGGCGGCGATGAAGAGCACGTGCTGGTCGTGGCTTCGCCACTGGCTGAGATCGTAGACGGGGCCATCTGGCTGCACCGGTCCGACGAGTTTGCCGATATGGTCGTGGTCGACCAGCGGCAGCGCGCGATGTTCGCCGCGGTGCGGGCGGCGCTGCTGGAGGCTGTGGCGAAGATCGAAGGCATCCAGTATGCGAACCTGGACGACGAGGAATAGGACTAGCCCTCGGTTACCGCCGACCATTCCTGAATGTACGCCGGCCCGGCATCGCCTTGCGGTCGCTCCTCGCCCTTGAACAGCATCTTGGTGCCGTGCATGGTGGTCAGGCGCGCGTCGTACAGCACCGGCAGCAGTGGTTCGCCAGTCTGCGAATTAGAGGCGGTGACGCTCGCCACAATGGTGCCGCCCAGTCCGTAAACGCGCACCTCGCCCTCGACGTGCGTGGACCGGGCAACGTCCTGATTCGACAACCGCTTGCCGGCCTTGCGAAGGGGTTTAACTGGCTATCCGGAATAATCTGTGGAATCAGTTTCCGTCAAACTTCGAACGATTTGTGGGAACGGCTATTGCAGAGGTTGCAGACCACTAACATCTCCGGGTACTTCAGCGGCAGTGACTTGTCCTTTGGCAGGAAGTGCTCCAGAGAGAAAGTCTCAACCTCCGCCACGTAAAACAGTCCCTTGCAAAGGTCGCAACAACGCATAGTCTCCTGAGCAGCAGTAGGTTGAGCCGCTCGCTGAGCACGCAATTGGCGAGCCGACGGCTTCCGGTCATTGAACAGGATGCGGGCTCGAATGACTTCGAATGAGTAGCCACGCCCCATCCTATTGGCTACCTTCGCCACGCCATTGAGACTCTCGGTGTAGGCGTTGGTGATGGGGTGGTCGAAGTAGTTCAGAATCTCCTTGCGCCAGTTCTTCATTGCCCTGGTGAGCTCGTGGAAGTCCGCCTTCAGGCTAGCCGGCACATCGTTAGCGAAGCTGTCATAGTCCTTGATTGCCTCGGCCTTGGGCTTGTCATAGATGTCGAACAGCCGCTCTTTGAGACGGTAAGCAGCGGCCATGTCCGGCTCGTTGTCGAGCCACATGTCTAGGTTGAAGCGCTGCTTGTCGTTCAGGTCTCGGAGCCGCATCCGGATGAGGGCCTTGCTGCGTTTCCAAGCCAAATTGACCTTCTTGCCCTGCGCCTTGCCGAGCCTGATTCTGCTCCGTTCCACACAGGAGTTCGCCATTTTGACAACGTGGAACTTGTCAATGACAACCGGCAGGTTCGGAAACAATTCGGCAGCGACATCGCGGTATGGCGCCCACATGTCGATTGCCAGGCCCTTGACGTGGCTCCGGTCGCGGAACTGGCCAAACCACCTACGCAGCGTCGACTTGTCCCGGTCGGGCAGCATGTCGATTGGCTTCCTGGCCTTCACATCGGTAATGATGGCCCGCATCACCTTGTTCAGATGCGTCTCGTCCAGCCCAATCCACTCTGGCAGGTATGGACGATACCCATCGTCCTTGCCCTCGATGTATTCGTTGGCCACGTTGCGGACCGTCTTCTCATCGCAGCCAAGGTGCTCAGAGACGCGCTGGAAGGTGTCGCGCATGCTCTGCTGCTGAATGTACTCGAGGGCGCGTATCGTCATCCTGCGGGCCGCGTCAATGGCTTCCAGAGGCTGCAAGAAGGTGCCGCTACAGTCTCGGCACTTGTAGCGTCTTACCTTGGCCAGCAGGCGAACTGGCCGGCCCCACATCGGGCAATCGAGGTAAGTGGTATTCGTGAACCCGTGCTTGTACAGATTGCCAACGACCCCGCACTTCAGGCAGAAGTCGGGGTCGATGGTGTACTCCACATGCAGTTCAGTGCCAGCATCGTCCTGGCGTTTGTCGAGGCAACGCCAGTCAGGCAAGTCGAGGATGTCCGTCATGCAACTATTATCGCATCCCAGCTTACGCCCAGTCTTGTCTGGGTCATGAGCACCTCTCATCCGCGAACAGGTCGGGCCGGTCGGCGCGCAGCCTCTCCTCAATAATCCCTGGGAAAGCAAATAGAACGTCTTCGTCCATGGCCGGCTCATATAAAAGCGGGCCTAGGTAGAGAGGCTTAAACCCATCCAGGCACTTCCCGTAGACGTACTTCGGCTGAATCCAGTGCGGACCGAGGTAAACCGCCACTGCGTTAGGGCATCCTGACTGAGGCTCCGTGTACAGACCCCATATTCGGGCACTGTTCCGGCAAATTTCTTTGGCGAAATGCTCTGGCGTCTCAAAAACATAATCGCCTGGGCACCATTCCAAGCGATAGCCCAACAAGAGCCCGCGAGACTGCTTCATGCCAATCCAATATCAATTGCGGTGTGTGCGGACGGGCTCGGGAATGGCTGCCAGTGCGTCACCCACCCCTCGTCCAAGTAGACAATCTCATCGGAAGAATCGCCGTACTCAGCCCATCCAGGGGCGAACCAGCGCGCCGCTATCACGGTCTTGCCGTCTGTGGCCAGTACGTTCTCACCCTGCACCGGCGCGGCGTCCCATATGCCAAACCAGCCGGGCTCAGCTATTAGTCGACGCTCGGCAGCGGCTCGAAGGATGTCGACTTGCTTACGTGGCATGCCTTCCATGAATCCCAGCCGGTAGCCCTCCGTCTTGCGCAACTCGTCGTCGCTGTGAAGCGCCGGACTGAGTTCTTGCGGCGTGAAGCCCATCGTGGCGTCAATGGCTTTGTCGAAATCCTCGCCGCCGCCATAGCCGATGGCTTCGTAGATGACATTACCCCACGATTGCTGATTGCGCAGAAAGCGGTACCTCGCGGCATCGAGCTCGATGCTTGTCAGTGCATCATGGTCTTCAGCTAGAAGTTGAGCAAGGCGGTTCAGCCCCGCTTTCTCGTGTCCACTCATCGCATCCCCCAATTCCACAAATTAATCCGGAATTTGAGTATACTCCAAACTCATCCATTCCACAAACTAATCCGGAGAGCCGTTTAACTTTTGCGAGCATGGCGCGCAGTGTAGCACCGTTGAGCCGGCTCAAATCGTGCCGACCATGCACCGATATCCTACCGCGATGCATAAACGAACGGACCGCCTGACAGCCTTCTACCTCGACCTGGCCCTGAACTTCGCCGGGACACACGGCGTCGCCCCAGCGGCTCGCGCATTATTCGAGCAAGGTGTCTCGCTCGATCTCGCCAGGCGAGTGCTGCTCAAGCCGTCGAAGCGGCGTCTCGCTGCTCACGCGGTTGCTGACGGCGGGCCAGGTGTGCGGCCATTACCCGCCGGTAGTGTACCAGCGCCTGATCGCTGATCAGCTGGACAGTCCTCGCGCGCGTGTCATCTCCTCGGGTCGTTAGGATCAACGCTTCGCCAACCGAAGTGATGACGTGAAAATCCATGGCTATCCTGCTTTGCTGTACCGGCCGGCGCCGAACGCACGCACAGCCCAGTACATCGGTATCCGCCGCCAGGTCGGAACCCCGCACGCTTCCATCGCCTCCAGGAAGATGTCGTCTGCCACCTTGCGGGGAACAGTGCCGCAGCCGTAGAGCCAATCGTGTATTACCGCGGCGGCTTGGCCAATGCCAGCAAACAACCAGAACGCCAAGGGGATGCGCGGCACGCTGGCAAAGTCCGTTACGGTCCCGGCCGGCACGATCGTCATGCTGTCGTATTTCGCCGAGTAAAACGCCAGCAGCGCGACGAGCTGCCATCGAACAGCGTCGAGCTGCTCGACAGACAGCTTCGTGTGAAACTGCGCTGACGGTTTCATTTTTCCACTGCCTTCAGATCCGCTGCGAGGTTGTCGGTCTTGTAGCTGGCCTTCCATTCGAACTTCAGGTTGGCACAACCAGTGACGGTCAAAAGCACGGCGATAATCAGGATCTTCTTCACGGGGCTTCCAGGTTGTCGAAACGGGTCAGGTTGCGGCCGCGGATCACGGCCATGACCTTCTCGGCGTACTCGGGATCGGTGGCGTAGCCGGCGGCGGCAACAGCGCGCACCCAGCCCTCGCCGGTCTTCTCGGCCCAGCACTTGCTGTAGCGCGGGTTACGGCGGAAGAACTCCGCCCGGTCAAGCATGCAGGCCGACCAGGTCGGGTAGACACGCCACTTCGCCACCACCTTGATGGCCTTGCCGCGCACAACCTCAGTCGTCAGCATGTCGAGCGTCTCGCCCTTCCACGAGCGATCGGCCTTCACGCCAAATAGGTTGCGCGCCTGGCCAGCCAGCTTGGATGCGCCCCAGCCGGATTCGAGCGCAGCCTGCGCCAAGGTGAAGGAAGCTGGGATCCCGGTAATGCGCTGGCACTCGCGGGCCGCCGGCAACAGCAGGTCGAGGAATGCGGTAGGCGGCATCAGATCACCTCCCTTACTTCCTTGACGATATCGGCCAGATCAGCGTCCTTGCGCTTGTCCAGGAACTTGAACCAGGCACGCACGAGCCCCCATGCCGGGAGCCCGCAGGCAAACACAAGGGCCAGCATGGCTACCATGCCGAACACGTCGTTGACCCAGTGCTGGATGCCGAGGTAGCGCACGAGGCACGCACCACCGCCAATCGAGCCCACCAGAGTCGATACAAGGGCGACGCGCCATTCTTGGTCGGACTTCGGCTTCGTCATCGACATCACTACGAACGTCGCCAGGCCGGCACCCAAGGCTCCCATCCCTGCCAGGCCGCCAATAACCTTCCATCCAGCTACGCCTGCAGCTGTGCCTGAAAACGGTTCGCTCATTAATTTTTCTCTCATAGTCGTGACCTGCCCGGAAGTCCACAGTGTCCCGTTGATGCCGTCTCATTTCTAGGAAAGTTGAGACTGTTTAGATGGACGAAAAAAAGCCCGCTGGAGCGGGCTGAGTGGATGGCGGGCCGAGGTCAGGCGGCGAAGGATTCAGGCGGCGGCAAGTCGATCAGCGGCATTTCGGCCAGCAACTGTCCCACGGTCGGCTGCGCGCGCGCACCGGCCTTCACGGCCGCCAGCACCTCGTGGCACTTCGCATAGCACAGCGAGCGCCAGGCGCGCAGCGCTTGACCTTCTAACTGGAAGCGCTGCACTGCCGGCTCCTCGGCGTAGCTGATGGCAGTGAGGATGCTCATGTAGCCGTACGCACGGGCACCGGTGTCAATGTGCTGGTCGACCGCCTGTTCGTACATGGCGACGATCACCGCCTCGGGCAGCGCTGGTGATTCGGCCAGCAGTAGCTCCACGCCGTCGCGCGCCTCGTTGGCCCGGTATTTCACCCATTCAGCGTGCACCTCGGGGGTTACCTCGATCATGCAACCGATGTGCGATTCGTGCGGCGCCTGGATGTACGCGCCGGTCAGCGCGCCGGTCGCAGGGTCATAGGTAACGTAGGTGAGGTTTTCCATTACGCGACTTTCTCAAACATGATTTCGGTGTAGACCTCAATTGCACCTGCCATTCCGGTGTTATAGCCAAGGCTATACACGCCATTGTCACTGCCAGTGATATGCTGCACGGCGATCTGCTTCGTGCTTCCGATCGTGAACTGGCCACGCAGCAGAGACCTCGTTGATGTGGCCGCGCACGATTCATTGGTCCCATAATCGATCGTCGTGTTATCTGTTACGTTTTGCAGCCTGGCTTTATGCACGCCGACCTGGTGGGCTGGGGCTGACCCGGCGTATTTATACGTCCCGGCGGGCAGCGTGACGGCATCGCTTGAGAGGGAAGCTCCTGCGATCGTATTGACCTTGACGGCATTCAGAGTGCGAGCGATCCATTGACTCGTTGCCGCGTTCTGGCCGCCGGGAGTCCCCTGCGGCTTTTCGTCGCGCGCATGCAAAACCGCGTGCTGGTAGACGGGCCCCTGGGGGCCAACGTCACCCGTCCGGTCGAAGAACATCATGACCGCATCGCCTGCGATGAACGGGCTGCTCGAGCTCCCAGCGCCGGAGTTCAAGGTCAGCGTGAAGTATCCCGTCGAATTGGCGACCGCTGTGACGTTGAACGTCATGAATTTGGTCACGTCGCCCATCTTCACGAGCCGCAACCGCCCTTTCGTAGGATTGGTAGATTGGCCGAGGCTGGTCAGCAGCCCCGACACGTCACCGAGCACACCAGCTACCGCGTCCAGGTACAGGGCGGTGGCCAAGTTTTGCGCCGTGTTGTTGAGGCGCAGCTTCCCGCTACCAGGGTCGGCCGCCTCCGTGGCGCCATCGACCACGTACGGCAGTGCGTAGGCCCCGCCAGCGGCGATCGTATTCAGGCCGACAGCGAGCGCGTTCATGGCGGCCGTCTCGGCGTTGACCTGGGCGCCCCAGACCGTCAGGTCGGTCAACACCTGCGCCCAGCGTGCGTCAAACGTCGCCTGATCCTGCGACTGGTTCGGCATCTGGGCCAGGTCCATTAGTTTTGTAATTGTCACGAAAGCACCCCTTCAATTTGCAAAGCCATCTTCGATCGAGGGTAGGACTCGATCACCTTCTTGAAACTGCTGTACCGCCCGACGATGATCGTATCGGGACGATGGGCTGCGCCAATCCAGACCGCCGTCTTCTGCCGCCAGCCGATCAGCTGGTCCTCGACCTGCTCAATGTTTGCGGTATCGACGGTGACGTCGAGAGTCATCAGCTTTCGGTAGCCCCGCTCGATTGTGGAGCTGCTACCGTCGACGTTGAACGCAGTGGTTGAGTAGTCCTTGATTTCAGTCGACAGGCCCATCAGGGTCAGTCCGGCCTCGACAGTCGGGCCAATCATGCACATGCCGCATTTGGCGATCCCGCCCGGGCGCCGGATTGAGATCGTCACTACGCCGTTGAAGTAGATCGGCAACATGAGGGTAAGGAACAAGGTCTTGCGCTTGATCCTGTTAAAACCCCAGCGAAAAAAGCTGCTGCCGGACGATGACACGATCATGTTTCTGGTTTCGCTGTAGACCACCCCGACGTTAGGGACGGTGACCGATATTCCAACTTCGCTCGCGTCGACGTTCCCCAAGAGCAGCCCCTGGGCGATCGCGCGCGGCGACAGCACGACGATGATCTCCTCCGCTGTCGATGTCTGCGTATTGTTACGGTCGTCGAACATCGCGCGCCGGTTGGTGGCTCCCCTGTTGAGCCACTTCGACGCATCCGTGAGCGCGGCAGTGTTGCCATCGGCCAGCGACTCATAGACGATGTGCGCGGCGCTCCTGACCCTCGCCCCCTTGGCATAGCTGCCAGCTGTCCACAGGGGCTCAGTGTCGGCGACATTCGAATAGAGCAGGCCGGCGGCACTGCCGATAATATCGTCCGCCCCAATGATCATGTACGGCGCCTTGCTAAGTTCGGCCGGGTCATACGTCACTGCCGGGACACCAGCAGGAACCTGCACCGATGCGCCCGTCCGGTCGAATACCCACTTTGGCGATGCACGCGAGAAGGCCACATCGCCGATCGTCACAGGGTCAACAACAATCATGCTGGAATCACTTTCGTAGCGAGTGGGACATTGCCGTTGACTGCGGCGTCCAGGTGGTCGGACGTGTTCATCGTATTTCTTGCGATCGCGTACAGCGCAGCGTTCGCTTCCTTCAACTCACCGCGCATGGCCATGTTCTCAGCGATGAGGCGCTCCACTGCAGCGGCCAGCGCTGTGCTGTTCTCTTGCGGTGTGGACAACCTGCGCATGAATTGCTCGTGGCTCACGATCCGGCTCGGGCCTGTGAACTCCACTTCAGGACCGACCTCGCCCACTACCCGCACTCCTCCGGCGAAGTCGCCACCATTGGCAAAGCCAGGCACGGAGTCCAGCTTCTTCTCCTTACTGCCGGCAATCGCTAGCGCGATCTCGGAGAGCGGAACGCCGCTGTTAGCCTTGTCCGTCCAGAAGCTAAGCCCTGTCCCGTCGGCAGCGCGGCCGAGGGTGGACTGGTACAGTTCCGCGATTTTTGCCTCTGGCGAATTCTTGATCGCATCCAAGATCTCCGACTGCGACACGCCCTGGGCGGCCTTGTCCTGCCAGAACTGCAGGCCGGCGGCATCCGGCGTCCGGCCCAGCGCCGACTGGTATGTGCTGGAGATGGCCGCCGTCGACGCCACGATCGGGTTGGACCGCGCCGCGCCCATAGCCAGGGCGAGCGCCTCGACCGCCTGCCGCACCGTGAGGATCGATGTATCAATGCCCTTGAGAACATCGATCTCCTGCTGGGCGGTTTCGAGGATTTCATCCAGTTGATCGGCTTCAGCTTCCAGCGCCTTCAGTGCCTGCTCTTCCACACTGAGGGTGGCGTCGGTCAGGCCGGCCAACTCTGCGATGTCGTTCTGCGTGGTGTAGAAGTCGCGTAGGAAATCCTCTTGCGTGGCGTACAGCGCCGACGCATCCTGCCCCAGCACCGACAGTGCTTTTTTGAGGCCGTCTGCTTCGGGGAGTGCACCGGCGCGGGCCATTACCAACGCGGTCTTGATCTGCGCCTGAGCCTCCTCACGCCGCTCGCGTTCCCGTCCCGGCTCGACCATCGAGTCAAGCGCGCCGCGCAGCGTCGTCGCCAGCGTCAAGTGCTTGTTCACCAAGTCGGTCTGCGTCGTGATCTGAGTCTGGATCAGATTCTTGTCCCGCTGCACCACCCGCTGCAATGCGGAGAAAGCGCTGTCGACGTTGCCGAGTAGGGTTGCAGCACTCAACTTGACGCGCTCGGCTGCTGCGGCAGCGGCCTGCAAATCCCAAAGCCTCAGGGTTGCGGTACGGAGGGCAGGATCAAGTGCGGCAATTGCAGCGACCTGCTGCTGCGCCAACACCGCAGCGGCACCAGCCTTATCGCCAAGGATGTCGTAGATCTGGGCCTGGATGGCAAGCAGCGCGTTCGAACTTTGCAGCGCGGCCGCCTCATCCTCTATAGCGTAGATTCGCTCTTTCAGCGGGTGTAGGATTTCGTTGATGCCCGCCAGCTCGATCGCGCGATTGGCAGCCAGCTCGCCCGCCTTATCGCCCAAAAGGCCCATGATCTGAATTTCCATAGCGCGCGCATCCTGGGCGAGCAGCGTCGCCTGGATCTCGTCGTACAGCGCCTTGTTCCGCTCGTTGATCTTGGCGCCCGCCTTGGTCGCCAGCTGGGTTGACGTCAGGGTCAACTCGTCCAACCGCTCCTGCAGCTCGGCCCGTTCCTCGAACATCGCGGCGTCAACGTCGGCAATCTGCTTGAACGCCGGCGCGATCTGCATCAGCGTCGCGTAGGCCTGGGCCCCTGCGGCAGTCGTCAGGTCGAGCCCGGTCACGACTTTACGGAACTGCTTGAGTGAATCCTCGGCGCCCGTCTCAATCCCGTACTGGTCGAGCGTCGGCTTGAGGCGGCCGCGCAAGGCGTTCACCTGCTCCTCGTCGGTGTAGAAGTTTGCCAGGAAGCTCTCAGCCGCAGACGCGAACTCCTGCATCCCGCCGGACAACGACAGCAGGCGCTCGCGCGCCTCGACCGATTCGAAGCCCACTGCGCTGAAGGTCATGCCAAGAGACTCTGACACCACGGCCACTGTCTGGTAGCCGGTGGCAACCCGGGTCAGTGTCTCGAGGTAGCCCTCGCCCACCTGCTGGAACCGCTCCAGTCCGGCCGCGCCAAAGCGCGCCAGGTCGTCGCCCACCTTAGAGAAGACCGCCTCTAGCTCCTTCTGGATCTCGTCGTCCTTCTTCCCCTTCAGGCTGATCTTGCCGATATCGACCTCGAAGCCATCGAGCTTGCTGGCGAATTCGTCCCCACTCAGACCCACCATCTGGCCGGCTTCGTGCACGGTGGTGTACAGCGATGTCAGCACCTGCTGGATCTGGCGGATGCCGTCGGCGTCAAGGGGGGTGCTCTGGGTATTGGTCTTGTCGCTGCGGAACCAGCCTCCGTCAGTCTTCACGTCGGCATACTGCAGTGCCTTGAGGTGGCCAGTCAGCACTTCGCCATAGGCCACCTTGTCCATGGTAAAGCCGGAATCCTCAACGGTCTGCTTTCCGCCGAAGACCTTGCCCAGCGCCTTGCCGATGAAGGTCTTACCGATGACGGCGCCCAGCACCGAACCGAGGGCCATGCCTAATGGACCGCCCAGCAGCGCGCCGATATAGCTGGTGCCCATACCGACGTACGCTCCGGCAGCAGCGCCGATGACTGCGCCGCCCGCAGCACCACCGATACCGATGGCCTTCGAGTCGAAGACATCCTTCGTCAGGCCGCTGCCATAGTTGCCGGTAATGCCCGAGGTTTGTACCATCAGCGCCGCGAAGCTGCCGATGTTGCTCTCGATGTTGCGCAGCGCGGACAGCATGTCGTTGCTTATGCTCAGCCCCTGGAAGCTGGCGTCCTCGATCATCTCCAGCGAGCGCGAGATCGATTCGGACTTTGCGGTGGGGTTGCCCAGCACCGAGCCGGTGCCCTGAGTCTCTTGCCGTTGCTGTGATACAGGCTTGCCCCCGCCGGAGACGCCGCCAATCGCCACGCCCAGGCCTGCGACAACTGCAGCCATCGCCGCCATGCGCCCAAAGGCAGTGTACGGGTCGCCGCTGCCCTGGCTCAGCACGGCGGAGATTCCCTTGGGCACCAGTTCGGCTAGCGTCATCGCCAGCTCGGCGGCGTGGAATACCTGTGACACCGCCATCAGCGCCTGGTAGCCCTTGCTCTGCTCGCCGAAGAATCCGGCAGCGGCACTGGCCATGTCGCCGTAGCCCGAAAGGCGACTCTTGGTCTCCATCTCGTTGAGGCGCGACACGTTCTGCAGGTATGTTTGTTCGCTGTGCAAGCCACTGCGGTATGCCTCGGCCGCCTGCTCGCGACGTTTGTCAAATTCAGCCTGGCGGCGCGCGAATCCATCCAGGTTACCGGTCAGCTTCGAAATGGCGGTGCCTGCACTGCCGAAAGACTCGCGTAGTGCCTCGCCAAACGACTGAGCCCGGGAAGGATCGAGGAAGTTGCTCAGCTCCTCAGCTGCCTTCTTAGCTGACTCGCCCGCGCTGATCGTCGTGAGCGCGGTCACATTGCGCCTTTTCGCCGCAATGAGCTTTTCGAGATCTGCAATCTCACCGGCGACATTCTCTTTGCCAGCTTTCTGGGCCAGCTCACCCTCAAGTCGAGCGAGCGTCAACTTCTCGACTTCGACCCTGGTCAACCCGAACGTCCGCGCCAGCTCCTCGTTCTTCAAGGCTTCATTGGAGGCATCTTCGATCGTCTGCGCCGTCAAGGCGCCATGCGCCTTGCGGATCTCTTCCCAATCCAGAATGGTCTCGTCGGCGTATTTTTTCGCTTCTTCAGCGGCCTTAGCCTGGTCGTCAATCCATTTCTTGGCGGCCGGCTGTTTGGAAATTAACTCGGTGACAAGCTCAACGTACCTCTCGTCGGACATGTTGGCCGACACGCGCAGCTTCTGCAGCTGCTCCAGCTTTTCCATATAGTCGGAGGTGACGCCAGACAGTTCCGCCAGCAAGGCTGCGTCTTTGCGCGCGCCAGCGGTAGCTGCCTCAGACGCGTCACTGCCTCCGCTGTACTTGAGCGGATCCTTTTTCCCATCGTTCGGGGAGATGCCATTGAGGCCCGCAGCCGCGGCCAAGCTTTTGTTGCCACGATCGGCAATGCGCTTGAGCGTCGCCTGCTCAACTAAGTTGGCAGGTTTGTTCCACAGGTCTTCAAGCTTCCGGTTTGATTCGGCCACGACCTTGTTGCGCTCGTCCAGGGCCTTGCGGATATCGGCGACCGGATTTCCGCCCTGGACGAACTTCGCCGCAACCTTGAACGGGTTCGAATTTTCGGCCGCAACTTGCAGCAGGCCCACATCTGCACCTACGGCCTTGACGCTACCCCATACGGTCGATAGCACTTTCGGGACCAGAAGGGCAACATCAACCACCCGCGCAAGCCCCACGGCAAGGTCATCCGCCCACTGAACACCTTCGCCCGATGTCATTCCCTTCTCGGCATTTGCGACGTCTAGGAGGCCGCCTGCGAGGTCGCTGATCGCAGGAAGCATGGCTTCCGCAACCGAAGTGTAAAGGTCGTCAGTGCGAACGCGCAGGAACCCCATCTGGTCCTGCAGTGCGGCCGCACGCTGGGCCGAGACCGTTGAGGTAGCGGAGAACTTGTCGAAGTGTTCCGACAGGTCGTTCATGTACGGCAAGAGGTCAGCTCCCGACTTGCCGAAGAGATCATTCATCAGGGCGGCCTTGCCTGCCCCGTCCTCGTATCCCTGCAGCTTGTCGGCCACGTCACGCATGACCGACGCTGAATCGCGCAGCTTGCCATCTCCGTCGCGTGCCGATACGCCGATAGCGGCGAGCGCTCGACCGGTCTTGCTGCCCTTCTCATCGACACCCGCCATGCCCTTCGCCAGTTTGGAGAGGGCAGAATCAACGGTGCTCATGTCCACGCCGAAGGCTCGCGCCACCTTCTGCAATACCGAAAGGCTTTCGACACTGGAGCCGGTCTTCTGCGCCATTTCATCGAGATCAGCCAAGCGGTCAACCGCGTCTTTGACGCCCGTAACCAGGGTGGCCAGTGAGAAGCCCGCTACTGCAAACTGCGCAAAGTCTCCAACGGTGGTCTGCAGGCTGGTGAACCTGCCCCCGACGTCCGATATCTGGTCGCTGACGCGTCGAAGCGACGCGTCATTGACACGGCGCAGGGCATCGGAAACGCTTTCAAGATCCCGGCGCGACGCGTCCGCGCCATCCACACCCATGGTGATGGTTGCTGAGCCTTGCCGGGGGGTGAATGCCATTTCGACTTGTTCCTTGAGTTATCGCTTCTTGCGGGCCCACTCTTCGAGGGTGACCTGTTCCATCGCTTGGATCTGTTCAAACACCTGGATACTTTTCTTGCGGCCCAAACCTTTTAGACGCAAGCATGCTTCGACACCTTCGTATGCCAGGCCGGTCGCGCCGCCCATGCTGGCGGTGTTCCACTGCGTCTGTATCGATAGCCAGAGCTTGAAAGGCTCATCGTTTTCCGGCCAGAGCCAGTACTCGTCCTGGTCGATCTTTACGCTTTCAACGGCACGTAGACCAAATGCCGCCAGCGCTTTATTGACATGATCTTCGGGCGGCGGCTCGTCGCCGCCTTGGAACCGAAGCTGGCCACGCGCCAGCAGGCGCGCAGCCCCGGTCAGTTTTTTACGACTGCACCGCTATCACGGAGGTAGGACTGGAAGCAGACCATACCCATGCCGGCGTCCTGGTTGAGCATGCTGTCAAAGTTTTCGGGGGTGAACGGCAGCGGCGCACCTGACACGTCTTGCATGTCGTCCCAGCCGTCGGTGTTCTCTTTCAGGAAGTCCTTGATCGTCTTGCCATCCTTGCCACCGACGACCTTGTTGATCTCTTCCTGAGTCTTCCGTTTGCAGTGCAGATGGAAATCGAACTCGACGGGACTGCCGTCTTCGTCCTTGAGTTCGCCCTTGACGTGGACCTTGATTTTGTTGCGTACGATGAGACGGTGTGCCATGTGTTTGTGTGTTTTAAGAGGTGAGAAAAACCGCCGCCCGTTACAGGGCGACGATCAGCCATTCGTCGTTGCCGTTGACCGGCACCAGGCGCAGATCGAAGCCGATCATGCGCTTTCCGTTCAGCTCGGACTTACGTGGGTTGATCAGCTGTGCGGCCCGGACGAAGACGATGATCTTGTTGCCGGCCGCAGTGCCGATGGTGAAGCCGAGGCTCTGGGTCTCGTTTGCCTTCACCTTCGCCATGAAGGCGACTTCCTGTTCCGCAGTCAGCTCCAGTTCGAGGGTGGCGGTCGATTCGCGGTCGCTGATGTCGACGGTCTCGGTGCTGAGCATCGGGGTGAAGTTCACCACGTTGCCGAAGTTCAGTTCCAGGCCCGTGCTCGAATGCAGTTCGCCGCCAGTCAGCGCGCCGGCCGCGTAGGTTGCACCGAAGGTGATGTCGATGACATTCGCCTTCGTCATGGCCACCGGTTTTTTCCACGGCGTGTAGACAGGAACCGCGTTCGACACGGCTGCGACACCGCCATCCAGGCCGGTCCATTCAAAGCGCAGCACGGGGCGGTCGCCCACCTTTGCCGAGAGGGTGCAGTTGCCCATCGAGCCCAGCAGCTTGTGCACGACGCCGTCGTCGTAGTAGTACTGGGTCAGGCTTTTCAGGCCGGTCGACATCGGCACGTACTCGACACGCGCGGGGCTTGCCAGGGTGCCTTCCGCAACGGCACAGCCCAACAGCAGTTGGCCCCAGGAAGGCGCGGTGCCGGCAGTGCCCGAGCCGGCGAGCTCGACGGTATAGGACAGCTTCACGTTGGCCGGGCCAACCAGCTGCTCGCTGCCACCGAAGTAGCCGCGGATGAGCGGGCGGGAGATGTTCTGGGCTTCCAGCGGGGTGATGCTCACGTCGGAGATCAGGACCGCATTTGCGGCGCCCGTGGGCGCGGCGTCCTGGCCAGTAACGGTTTCGGCTTTGGCAGTAACCACCGTGTTCTTGATGAGGCGCGACATGCTTACTCCTGTGCGGTTGCCGGGGTGCCGGCGGGTTCGTTACCTGCCGCAGCGACTGGGGCTGCGGCAGGGGCTTCGGTAGGTACGGGGTAGGTGGAAACCCATTCCCAGGTCGCTTCGTCGAAGCGGAAGGTGCCACCGCCAGGCATCGGCGGAATGTCGCGCGCAGCGGGCGCGCCGCTCTGGTTCTTTTGGATGTTCATGCTCAGCTCAGGGTGAGGTTATCGGTGCGGTGGGAGGCGAGATACGTCATGCGCACCCATCCAGTTTTCTTGCCTTCGACCGTGTTTTCTGCTTCGATTCCAGCGATCACCAGGTCATCGACCAGGCCGCCCAGCGACGGGTCTGCCGCCAGCCGTTCGTAGACCCGCTGCAGCAACGGGTCTACAACTACGTCACCAGTCGCTCCAACGGCAGCACTACGCGCGAAGCATTCAACCGTGATGCGGGTCTGCCAGTCGATTGGTGCGCCGGTGATCGTGGCCAGCTGGGGCAAGCCCTGCTCCCACTGAACGCTGACGGCTTCGTTGTCCTGGTCAGGCATCTCGACGGCGCGGGCGCGGTAGATCGCCTTGGTCGGGCAGACCGGCGGATTCGCTGCGAGCGCCGCGATGACGCCGCTGACGACCTTGGAGAAGGCGGTGCTCATTGCACACACTCCACGGTCAGCAGCGTCAAGCCAGTGCCATCGGGCGCTGTGGCGACAATGGCGTACGGGACGCCTGCGATTTCGATCAGCTGGTCGACCGGATCAGCCATCACCGCACTTGAGGCGACGGCAACTGTCGGGCTGGTGTCTGCTGCGCCGTGGCCAAGCTGCGCAACACTCGAAGGCTTCCGGAAGATGCCCGGCACCGTGGCGCCCGCGATCGCCACCTGGACATTAGCTAGATGGTTCAACACGGCCGCGTTGGCGGTAGCTTCGAGGTGGGCGAAGATCATGGCCGCGGCGTGCTTAGCGGGCGACGCCGTCGAGCAGAACGCGGGCGGTCGTGTCGCCGTTGGCCTTGGCCTCGGTGACGCAGCCGACCAGCGTGTTGTTGGTCGCGGTGGTGGTCAGCTTGCGGGCGGTGTTATCCCAGTAGATCTTGGCGCCCTGCGCAGCGGTGTCTGCGGTGACGGCCGACACGTCGAACACGTCCTTGCGCACGACTTCGACCGCCGCGCCCTGCGCCGCGGTGTGAGCGGCGATGCCGAACAGCGCGCCGACCAGCACGCCCTGCCCGCTGGTCACAGCGTACGGTGCGATCACGCTAATGGTGTCGCCCTTCTGGATATAGTTTTTCATCGGTTCTGGTTCCTATCGTTCGTGGGGACGTGGGTAGCTGCGATTACGCGCCTGCGCCCTTGTACAGGCCGCGGTGGTCGACGGCCTTGGCAGCGAAGTCGAGGCGGCACTTCCAGGTGACGCCGTCAACTTCGAAGCCGTTCTGGCTGTCGATGACCGGGCCTTCGGCGCCGTCCAGGTAGCAGTACTCGACGGTATCGACCTGGCTGTTGTTGCTAGCCAGGTACCATTCCTTCTGGCTGGCTTCGGTCTTGTCGAGGATCGGTTCAACGATTGGCTCAATCGCGGTACGGCCGCCGCTGCGGAATTCGTTCACATCGCTCTGCTTCGCAGGGACGTAGTTCGCACTGGTCAGCTGGTACGCGTCCTGCTCGAGCGACGCCGGCACGATCAGGAAATTCGGCGCCAGGTTCAGCTCCTCTTTCTGGAGACCCTGCTGCAGGCGCATCGCGGTGCGGCCCGCTTTCAGCGCGGCCAGCTGCAGCGCAGAACCCGCGCCGGTGCCCAGGTTCTTGTGGTCGGCGTGGAACAGCTCTTTGCCGTCGCCCATCATCGGGTTGCCCATCAGCTGGCTGTACACCAGGCGGTTTTCCAGACGGCTGGAACTTGCACCGAATGCCGACACCAGGCGCTCGAACGCGCGCAGGTCGTCATTGACGATGGCTTGGCGGGTCAGCGAAACCATGCGACCGAAGGTGACCAGCGCGTAGGACGTGCCGGCGTCGGCCATGGTGCCGTACTTGAATTCGCCGTGTTCGTTGGTCTGCAGCAGTTCCGGGGCGCCCGACAGCTGTACGATGTTGATGTTCTTGAAATCGGGAGCGTTTGGCGCGCGTCGGGCCCACTGGGTGTAGGTCCCGGCGTTTTCCGCATAGGAGTCGCGCAGGCGCTTGCTCGCCACGTTGGCAAACAGGGCGGCGAAGTCGCTGGTGCCGTGCATGCCCGAGCGGAAGTGCAGCATCTGCTGCGCCAGTTGCATGCGCTCCATCCCGCGGGTGTTCACGCCCTGCGATTCCAGGAAGTCGCGGCCGATCTCCAGCAGGCTCATACCGCGGAACTGGCGCCCGTTGTCGGTCAGCTTCGTGCCGGCGTGGATGCGGTGCATCATCGCTTCTTCGATGCCAGCCATGCGGGTCTGCTGCTCGTCGCTGACGGTCAGGATGCGCACGTTGTTGTGGCCGCCGCGGGCTGCGTCGTTGCGGGCCAGCTCTTCCAGAACGGCGGCGCGCGCCTGGTCGACCGAATTGCCGCTGCGGATCAGGCCGGCGGCGAGGTTGGTGACGCCGTGGCGAACGCACAGTTCGGTGATGTCGGCGGAGCGGGCGGCGGCTTCGTTGGCGGCGCGGGCGGCGGCGTCGTCGGCGGCTGGCGCGGCAGCCGGGGCTGCTGGTGCGGGCGCAGCGGCCGAAGCCGGAGCGGGTGCAGCAGCCGAACGGGCGGCGTCGATAGGCGCAGGGTTCTGGGCGCCCGACTGGGTAGCAGTGGTCATGTTGTCTTCCTGGTTGGATGGAGCGGAATGGGCGGGCGCCCGGGTGATGAATTCGCAGGGGTGGCCAGCGGGCGGCGCGCTGCGCGTACTGGACTCGGCATCGAACGGAATGCCGACAAAGCTGATTTCGTGCGGCGTCCAGGAGATGGCGCGATACAGTGGCATCGTGCCGCCGTCGGCGCGATCGATGGCGCGGGTAATTTCGTACTTGTTGACGACGTAGCCGACGGAGATCGAGCGGATGATGCCGCCCTTGATATCGGCGACGATGTCAGCGATGTCAGCGCGCTTGGACAGGCGGATCGTGGCACGGCCTTCGCCATTCTCGATGCTGCCACGGATTGCAACGCCGAGAATCGCACCGACGCCACCGTAGGTGCGATGGCTATCGAAGACCTGGATCACGCCGGCGTTGAAGCGGGTCATGTCAACTGCTTCGGGCGTGACTACCAGCTCCTCTTCATATTGCGTATCGGTCCAGTAGTCATAGCGACGGCCACGTGCGCCGGTGGTCCAGACCACATCGACAGTGTTGTCATCGTCGTTGAAGGACGCCGGGACCAGCTCAGCCGAGCGGCTGAGCATTGGCAAATTCCGTGGATCGGTCGCGGTCCGGCTCTGGTTAGTCGCAGTGGTAGGCGTGGTCATGCAGCCCATTCTGCTCATTGCACTGTCTCAATTCTCGGAAAACTGAGACAGATTTTCAGGAGGACTATTCCTCCGGGTCGACAGCGCGATACAGCCCGTTTTCCAAAATTAAGTTTTTGGACGGATAGCTGGCAACAGGCCTCGACGCAATGGCTGGGGAGGCGGCATGTTCGACATCAATTCCCTCAACGGCGTCGCGAGCCAGCTGCTCGCGCACCGCAGGCAGATCGTAGACATTGATCATCAGTTGTCCACCCTGTTGAACCACATGGTGCGGTCGAATCGTTCGCCATTCGCACACCTTACGCGGGCGGTCCAGTAGTTCTCGGCGTTTTCCGCCAGGTCTAAACCACCAAGTTTGATCACGACGAACTCCCCCTGTATCTGCTCCGGGATGAGCACCTCGACACCTTCTACGATGGACTCAATCGAGACTGCAGCGGTACCTCGGTCGGTAAGCTCCTTCGTGATGTTCGCCACGTAGAAACTCTCTTCATCAGGGTCCTTATCGACCCACCACCTACCATTCTTAAAATATGGCACCGGTGCGTTTGTCATTGAATCCTCCTTATATGGCCCGGTGAATGGGGTGTCAAAATTGACGACCCGGGAGCCGCCACCGAAAACGACCACACGCGATTTGGGTACTGCAGAAGCATCGATCAAGCTTCCGGAATTGTTCAGAACCTGGTAGCTAAGCGTCAGGTCTGCCGAAACAAGAGCTAGCGGATCGATAGCGTACGAAATTGCCAAATCCGCTGAAACAAGCGTCACCGGATCGATCGCATACGACAGCGCGAGGTCGGCCGAGACCAGCGTGACGCCAGTGACAATCGTTGCCGTCGCGCTGCCCTGATCGACACCTGCACGCACCTTGCGAAATCCGAACGACGTCGACGCGCCTGCATAGGTGAAGCTCGTGTCCTCGTTGAAGAACCCGCCTGCTGGAGGCGTGCCAGTGATCGGGAACCACAGTTCTTCGTTCAGGTCGGCCGGGTCCACGCTTGGATAGCCGTAGCCCGGGCCATTCGCTCCAGCACTCGGGATCGTCGAGCCGAGCACGCCAAGCCCGCGGAAGCCGAAGTGATAGCCGGCAGCGTGCAACGGTGCGTCGAAGCGATAGCTCATATCAGGTGGCCGTAATCAATTCGGCTCCGATGACGGTGCCGGCAGAGTTGATGGTGATGTGCGCGTACTTGGTTCCCGGCACGATCAGTGCGTCGGTGACCGAGTTGAAGCCGCCTGCGTCGGTGGTCTCGCTGGCGAACGACTTCACGAAGGCGCCCGAAGGAACTGCCAAGACGGACACGTTGAGGCCGGTGAGGTTCGCCAGCACCTGGCCCGTGCCGTTCTTGAAGTCCTGCGTGGTCAGCGTGCCAGCCACCGGCGCCGCCGACATCGTCACGCTAAACGCATTCGAATCCACGGTCTGCGACGCCGTGTCGGTCGCCCGCACCTTGAGGCCCGTCGTGGTCGAGGTGCCCACGGTGCCGCTGATTGCCCCGGTGGTCGGGTTGATCGTCAAGCCAGAAGGCCAAGCCGTACCGCCGGGGCTCGCGCTGTAGGTCAGGGCGTCGGTATCTGCAAACGCGCTGGCTACGGTCACGGGCGTGATTGCGGCGCCCCCGGTGCCGGTGATGTTTGCGATGTTGCCCGTGAAGGTCGGCGCGGCGTTCGATGCAGTCGGCGTGAAGCTGGCCGAGCTGACCACGTTGGAGCCGTTCCCGGATGGGTCTTTCTGGTAGAACCAGTTTTTCACAGGGACACCGGTTGTCAGACTCGTGCGCGTCGGCCACGATTGCACGCCTGTCGCGGTGATGCTCTTGGACGTGCCGGATGCCTCGATGGTCGGACCGTCTGGATCACTTGCCGATGCCGCCAGGGTCAAGCACCAAGCCGTGCCTGCGCCCTCGTTTGTCGAGACCGAAGCGGTGCCGGTGGTTGCGCCAGAAGAAGTGCCAGTCGGGCTGGATAGGACGGGGGCAAGGGTATCAGCAGCCATGTCGTCCACGATAATGTCATCCGACGACGCGGCGGCGGAAGTGGTGCCGGTATGGCTGCTGAACCCAGGATAGCCTGCCGCCGCAATCGGACTGGCATCGGTCAGCGTGAACGTTGGCGTGGCTGGGCGGCTTCCCGTGGACTTCCACATGTAAACGCTAATCACTCCGCCGACGATGCGCGCCGCAATGTAGACAAGATCGTTGGTGGCGACGGCAAATGGCGCGCCCGTCATGGCTGTGGAGAATCCACCGGCGCCGAATCGCAGCGTGTGCGCCTGCAAGTTACCGCCTGAGTAAATGAAGTCGATGCGGTATCCGATGGACACATCTGCATTCGCGCGCAGCCAGAGGTAGTTCATGCTGACATCACCACCAGCAATATAGACCTTATGGCTATGCTGGATTTCCATGTTCGCTAGCGCACCAGCAGCGGTGTACAGGGAATTCTTTCCGTCTTCTGCCTGCGTGAAAGTTGCACGGGTGCCTGAAACGGGACGGCCACCGCCTGCGGCATCCTGCACGATGAATGCACCAGAGAGCGCAACCCAACCTGCGGGGGTACTGCCGAGGGTGACGGCATCAAGATTGCTATTGTAGATTTGCGCCATTTATGCCGTCCTCAAGAAGTAAATGTTGTCCGCCGCTTTCGGCAGACAGATGATGCATTTCAGTGCCGGAATGTAGTGAATTCGACCGTTCAGGCCGGAGCCGCCGGCAGGTGAGGCAGGCAGAGTGCCAGCGCCGGCCAGGATCGACATATCCCACACGCCGCCAGAATTCGGGGTGATGACGTAGACCCGCCCCGCAGCCGAGCCAACTCCCGAATACCACAGGAATCGGTCGTTATCTGGGTCGTAGGCCATGCCCGCATATGGCGACTTGTCGGCCAGGAATTGGGTGTAGGCTGCGCTGGCGTTGAATGTGACATGGGTTTGCACGCCTGCTGCTGTCAGCTTCGTGCACACCATCGAATCGACACCGCCGCCCTGCCCATCGCCCCATTGCAGGTTAAAGACGATCTCACGACTAGGGTCATAGACTTGAGGGAAGCGCGAGTAGGTCGTTACCCAGTTCGTCAGGCCCGTGTCGCCGTAAGTGTTGGTGATCGGATCGTAATACGCGCCGCCGCGCAGCCAAATACGTCCGTTCTTGCCCCGCGCCGTTCCATAGCTTCCACGGTCTGCCGGGATATTCGCCCACGTTCCGGCTGCGTCCCACTGGTTCGTGGCAGGATTGAAACCGTCCACGGTCAAGCCCGAATAGGCATTCGGCTCGGTGCCGAAAAATCCATGAATCATCAGGCGATTGCGCTCTGGAACCCAGAAGCCGCCGACATAGGTATGACGCGAACAGGGAAGCCCGTCGGGGTAATAAGCGGAATCGGCGGCGAAGGAAGTCGATGAAGCTTTGCGCAATACCCAGGAAGGCGCGTCGTTCAATAGCGGGAGACTGACGACACGGTTATCGTAGGTCGCGCCATGGCCGCCAGCGAGCATGATGAATAGTTCGCTCGTATCCTGTTTGACAGCAATCCCGGAGAAGGCATCAATGGCTGCGGTTCCTGCGCCGCTGGTATTGGGGATTTGCCCCCACACACCGATCTGCGCGCCTTCCATCCATGCAGGAGACCCTTCTGGCAGTTCCCCACCCCCCCCACCAGGCGCATCCATGCCGCCATAGATGGGCGACGCCCCACTATATGTGACGTTCCTCGCCGTCATTTAGCCAGCCTCGCACTCAACGCGAATGCTGGCGGTGTCCGTGGTCGCGGCCGGCGCGCCACCGCTCACGACGCGCCGCAGCCACACAGCGCGGTGCTGGCCAGGCGGGATATTCCCGAGCGCCAGGCCGGATGCCTTGGTCGCGGAGATCGTGAAGGTCACGCCCGAGGGTGCGGTGTTCTCGTTCGCGACGGTTTGCTCGGTGCCGTTGATTGCGCTGGTGCCCAGGCCAACGTTGATGTCGGTCGAGCCGCTTGGCGTGTTCGCAGTCAGCCACAGCACGGCGTTCGCCATCGCGGTGGTCGTGCTGGCGTTGTGCACGTAGATGCAGCGGTATTCCGTGTCGCCGGCCACTGCCTCGGCACCAGAAACGGAATCGAACAGGGAGGCCGATGCTGGCTGCGACGATTTCGCGCCGCCAAGCGATGCGATCGCAGAGGTATTCCCAGCGCCGCCAGACAGGCGGTATTTGATGTCGGCGGAGGTAACGGCCATGTTCTGTCCTTGTTCTACGAGTTCTTGTCGGTTGTCTGCTGAGTCGGAAGATTTCCGCGTTGCAGGAAAAGCATCACATCAAGGATTCCAAGCGCGCGCAACTTGTCGATGTCGCCTTTCAGCTCAGCGAAAACGACGTCGGGGTCGTAGCCACGCTGACGAAGCTTCTCGCTGATGCTGGCGAGTCCGCCGCTGATCTCGGCCAGGTCGGCTTTCACGTCCTGCTCCGGATTGACGTAGTCCCACTTCGGCGGGCTGAAGTCGACCGCCTTGTCGCGGACTTGGATCTTTCCGGCCAAATAGGCGTGCTCGATGAAGGCGTCGTGAATTGGCACTAGCAGCTTGGGGATCAACGTAAGCCATTGCATCTGGGTGACTGCGCGGCGGAAGTCCAGCAGGCGCACGCGCGCACTACTGAAGTTGACTTCATTCATGTCGCCAGTAAGCAGGTGATACGGCACGCCCATGCCAGCGGCGATCAAGTGCAAATTGAATTTGAGGTAATCGACGTAACCTGGAGCGGCTTTCGGCTCAACAACCGTGAAGTTCATCCCAGCGGGCATGCCTACGATTCCACCACCACCCAGCTCGCCCAGGTCACGCGCGCCCTGCCCTTGCACGCCACCCGCTTCGCCCATTCCAGCCGGGTTGTCCATAGTGGTCAGGTCCCCGCTTGCCAGCACTGACAACCGTGTTTCCAAGTTCTTGCGCGCCAGTTCAGCGTCTTCGTACAGTTGCAGGTCGCGCGTTCGACTGATCACCGGAGCTAGGCGGGTGAAGCCACGGCCTTGACCGGGACGGTCCGGGTTGAACAGGTGGATGAGGTCCTTGCCCGGAACGCGCTGGCTTTGCGCGCGCCCACGCACTACGGCCACTTCGCCGGGATGCTGGTCCCACAGGTAGTAGGCTGCCACGGCCCCGAGCATGTCGTACTCGATGCCGTTGATGATCTGATTGCCATTGAACGTGCCCGAGCGTGCATCGTCGATCCAGTCAATTTCCAGTAGCTGGAGCTGCAGCGGCACCGGCAAACCGTCGGTCGGCCGCCTTGAACGCAAGCGCACGAGCACTTCGCCGTCCCGCTCCATGGCGACGTAGGCTGCTTTCACCAATCCGAAGAAATCGAAGCGGCCGTCAGCGTCGCACACCTTCCACCACTCCTTGAGCAGCAAGTTGATTTTGTCCTTCTCGCGGCCGGTCGCGCGCGGGATGATACCGGCGCCTACGGTGGCCACAGCCAAACCATCCAGCCCGGCCCAGATGTAGGGGACGTTCTGCACCAGGGCGCGAGCCTTGGTGCGCAGGGTCTTGGCGTCGGCGCGGTGGTCCGCGTTGGCACTCGCGCCGGCTCGGCGCGGGCGCCAGCTGTCGCGGGGGCTGGCCGCCTCATAGGCGCGTTCGAGCTGGCGGCGAGCGAAGTGGCGCGCAATGCCTGCGTGAGGGTTGACCCAGCCTACGATGCGATCGATCAGATTCGGCATCAGTCGCCCCGGGACGTGGTAAAGCGGAAATTAAAAAGGCGAGGGCCGCGATTCTGCATGCCGCCGCTCAGCACCTTGGCGGTATGGTCACGCGCGGCGATCAGCTGTGCAGTGTTTTGGTAAGTGAGCTTGCGGCCGTCGAACTCCACCACCAGGGCGCCGGAGGCGATTGCTGCATCGAGCGCGTCGAGGTCTGATTGAGATATGGCCATGCCGCCAAGGGTAGCGACACGGCTGTCTCAATTCTCGGAAAACTGAGACTCTATTTGCTCCGCCCTGAAGTCTTGATGATCCGGTACACCGTCGCCCGGCTCAGGTGCAGGCGACGGCCGACCTCGGCGGCATTGCGGCCGTCGAACATCTTGAGCACGTCTTGCACAACCTTGTCGCGCTCGGCCTGCGATCGGCGGGGGATATAGGTCTCGATGCCCGCGAACTCGCGTCGCGCCATTTGCTTGAGCTCCTCCGCGCGCGCGCGCATGTCTGGGAACTCGAGCACGATGAATTCGAAGATCCGGTCGACCAGGTCAGAGTTATCGAGGATGACGTCGCTCACCACTGTCTCCCGGCGGGCCGGCGCGGTACGCTGGATGTCGGGGAGGGTTTCGCTGTCGGCTGCCATGGGTCGGATCCCGTATTGTTTTGTGGTGTGGGTGATGGAACTGCAGCGGCCGCGAGGACGGTCTCTCCGTCTTCAGCAACCGCCGGCTGGTCGAACATGTCGGGTGTATCCGGGTCCACGACGGCGCGCACGGTTTTCCATTGCGCTGCTGTCTTTTTGTGCAGCCCCAGATACTGTGCGCAGGCGACGGCGTAGACCATCAGGTCACCGGCCTCGTTACGGTCGCTCTTCTTCTTCTCCCAGATCCGAACTTTCCGACCGCGCTTGTAGACGTTCACGCAATACTCGGCGGTCAACTGCTCGTAATATTCTTTCGGCAGGTCACTCGGAAAGTGGATGGCGCCCGGCCCACTAGCGAGGTGGTAGCGGGCGGCCAGGTAGTCCTTCGCCGTATCGGTGCCGATCAGCCACAGCTTGGCGCCGTGGGGCATGACCTTGCCCTGCCAGCTCACGTCTACCAGGGATGGCTTGGCGCTCAGGATCGGCTTGTTCAGGGTGGAGGCACCTTTGATGGCGTACACGTTGCGGTACTGTCGGGTGCGGGTGAAGTTGTATACGTCGTGCGTATTGGCGCCGCCCGAGTCGATAAAGGCTGCAGCGATCGCCAGCATTCGGCCGCCGTGGTGGCGGTATCGAATCTGCAACGCTTCCTCGAGCTTGTCCTGGGTGGCCTGGTCGGAGGGCGAGCCGGCGATCACCTGGTAGTCGACGATCCAAGCTTCCATGCCCTCGCCCCAGGCCACGACCTTGAGCTCGAAGCGGTCGGGCTGGGTGTCAACGGTCGCGGTCAGGATCAAGCCCCCCTTCGGCACGGTGCCGCACTTGTATTCCTCGGCGCGCGCCTGCAGCTCGCCTGCCTTGGTCTGCTCTTTCTTCCGCTCCCAGCACCGCGCCAGGCGCGTGTTGTAGAACGTGATCATCAGTTCCTCGCTGCCCTCGTCCAGCTTTGCCCGGGCGGCCCGGTACTCGCGCAACATGGCGATCCACGGCAACCAGCCATAGGGCGCGAACATGGCGTTGATCGTGAAGCTTACCGTCTCACCGTCGCCGGGAACGCCGTGCGACCAAAGACCGCCAGCGAACATGCGGTTCTTGTCGGTCTCGTACATTGCGGCCCCGCAGTCGACGCAAGGGTAGATGGCGCGTCCCTCGTCGTCCTGCTGCAGGCGCTCGAACACCAGCGGCTGCGCATGGGCGCAGTGCACGCATTCGGCCAGCGCCTCCTGCTGGGTGCCCTGCTGGTACAGGCTCTCGATGATTGACTGACCGGTGATCGTCGGCGAGCTGGGGAAGTAGCTCTTGCGGTTGCGCTCGAACGTTGTCTGGCGGGCCTTGGCCAGGGCAACAGGGTCGCCCTCCCCGTTCACGTTGTTTTCCGCGCGGTCGACCTCGTCGAACAGCACGCGGCGCGCCGGGATCTCGGACAAGTTAGCCGCCGCCCCGGCAGTGACGATGTGCAGCGAGCCGCCGATGTATTCCTTGGTATCGAGCGTATTGACGGAGTCGCGCGATCGCGGAGCGGCAACCCGCTCGCGCACTTCGGGCACCGCGGCGATGGTCTTGCTCACCCGCGCGCTGGTACGCTTGGCCAGTTTGCCGGTCGGGAGAATCCATAGGAAGTTGGCCGGCGACTGGTGCACGCTGGCGCAGAACCAGTTCAGGCCAACCTGGGTCTTGAGCATCTGGGACGCGCCCATCAGCGCGACGGTCTTGCACCAGTGGGAATCGGACAGCGCTTCCATCACGGCGCGCGCGTGCGGCGTACGGCTGGTCCGGTACTTACCTGACTCATTCGCGCCCGACTCCTTCGGGATGATCATGTACTGGTCGGCCCAGGCATCGACCGTCATGTTCGGATCCGGCGCCAGGCCGCGGGCCAGCGCGGGCTGTACGACACCGGCAGCTGATGCGAAGCCAATCATTCGAGCGCGCCCTCTACCTGGGCGCCAAGCTTCTCGCTGAAGCCGTGCGCCAGACTTTCGAGCAGGAGGCGGTGCTCGCGTTCGATCACGGCCTCGCATTCGTCGGCCGTGCCCAGCGCTGCAACGTCGGCGGCAATACGGCGGGCGCAGTTCACCAGACCGTCGCGCAGTGCACGCGCCGCCTCGAACACGGCCGCATCGACCTCGCTCTTGACCAGGAACTGGCCGGCCTGCTCGGCCAGCTTGAGCTCGGCCAGCGTTGCCTCCGCGGCCTCCCGGCGCGCGCGGCTCGAATCATACCCAGGCACCTTCGCTGGAGACTCCGGACCTCCCGTCCCTCCCGCACCCGCCGACGGCCCGGGCTGCGCCCCGTTTGCCAGGGGGTCAGAGCGGTTGCCGTTGGCGCGCTGCCGGGTGTTCTTCTGGTACAGGTGGGTCGCGTACTCGGCGTCGACCTTCCCATCCGTCACGGGAATCCCGCAGCGCTCGACGGCAGCGTACCCGGACTGGCGGGAGATACCCACCAGCTTGGCCCAGTCGGCAATGGTTGTCAGGTTCGGCATGTGTTTCGGTGCGTTGTCAGGATGTTTGTCAGGAAATGTTTTCGGGTTCCGCTAGTGCGCTGACGGGGCCTGAATTACCCTTGCCAGCCATACCCCGGGAAGAACCTAACCCCCGGGGGGGGTGGGTCACGACCCGGGCGCCGATCCGCAGCAAAGTTCGCGGTAACGCGCCAGGAACGCAGCCTTCGCTTTCACCGGCGTCATCGGGACAATGGTTTCCGGCAGAGCGGTCACGCCTTCCAGGATTCCCCAGTCGGTCGCGCGCCTGGTCATCAGGTCGCGCTGCTCGGTCTTGAGCAGGATGATGTCGGCCATCTTGATCTCCGGCGGCAGCTGCGGATCGATGCCGAAGCGGGTCAACACCGCGTGCTCGACGCGCTTCTCGATCACCTTGTAGTCGGGCAGCAGCGCCTTGAGCGGTCGTGATACGTCGCCGATGAATGCTTCGGCAGCGTCGTGCAGCAGGCCAGCTAGGGCATGCCGTGGCGGCACGACCTGGCTCACCAGCACGGAGTGCTGTGCGACCGAGTAGAACGTGTGGACGTGGCCAGTGAAGCGGCAGACGTGCGACAGCGCGTGGGCGATATCGTCGATCCCGAACAGGGACTTCTCAGGCGCCATGAAGTTGAAGTAGTGGCCCGAGTTGGTCAGGATGTCGGGCCGCATTGGGTGGTGACTGCTCATCGTGTTGTCCTTGTCGCTGGGTACCGCCCTCATCGCCGGGCGGCATGGCGTTGTTGTTATCGCAGACGGGTGCTGGCCACTGCCTTCGCCCACTCCGCATCGAAGTGGACCGGGAAGCGGGCCTGTACGGTGGCCTCGCCGACCTCGTGGAACTTGAGCCGTGCCTGGTACTCGACCTTCGACACGAACACGAATACCGGGCGGATGGCACTGCCATGCGCAAAGCGGCGCTTCAGGTACACACCAGGTGGCAGGCCGCGGTTCCCGTTAGGCAGGGCGAAGTAGGTCACGCCCTGGCGCGCGATCGTGCGGTTCGAACGCTGGCTGCCGGTAGCGCGTGACTCGTGGCCAGCACCGCGCTGCACCTTCAGCTGCGACAGGATCTGGGTGATCTGGCTGCGGCGGATGTTGCCGTTGCCGTCCAGCTGGGCGCCCTCGCCCGGCACCAGGAACCAGCCGGCAGGCATCAGCCCGTTGGCCTGCAGCAGGCGCTCAGCACCCTTGTGCCCACGGCCACCGCCAAGGATCTGCGGCAGCAGGAAGCGATCGGCCGGCGTGCCCTTGCCGAATGGGTTGTCCTTGACCCAGACGCGCGCCTCGAGGCTGGTCTTCGTTGCGGCCTTGAGAAACGTACCGTTCAGGGCGTACGCGGTCGGCCGGTCGAAAGCTGTGCGCATTTCGTCCTTGATCGCAGCCTGGACATCCTTCGCGGTACGGGTCAGCGACACGGCAGCAACGAACGGACCTTGCCGGCCCAGCCCGCTGATCCTGTCGGCCATGGCCGGGAAGGTGGTCTTGATGTTCATCCGCATTTCGCGCTCTCTTTCGGTGCTTTTACAGGGGTTATCGGACTGAACAGCAGACCGTGTTACGTCGAAAGCCGCATGGAGACTGGCTCTTAACAGGGTTAACAGGGTTAACGTGGTAGTTGCTACACATGAGAGGATTCGATAGGCCTTGGCGCTTTTGTCTCGAATTCATCATGTGCGCGCGCTCGACCCCTGTTAACCCTGTTAACCCTGTAAGACCCGCATGGATACTGGCTTTCAGCGTTACGCACTTCCGGGACTGGACGTTAACCCCTGTAATCGAATGGACGTGGCTCATGCCGTGCCTTCGATCTCGTCGAGCTTGCGGAAGCGCTCACACTGCTGGCTGAGCGACTTGGGGTCTTCGCCTTCCGGCTGCGGGACATGGAACACCGTGAGCAGCCGCTTGGCCGAGCTGCCGATCGTCACCCACTGCCGATCCTTCTTGATTCGCTGGGCAATGAGCTCGGCGAACCTGGTAAGCGTCATGGCCCGGAAGCCATACCGCTTGCAGTAGCGCGAGTACGCCAGATACAGGTCTTCGGACAGGCAGGAGCAGTACGGCACGTTGAGCTCGCCCGCGGCCCAGGCCAGGAAGAATGCCTCCCAGTCGGGCCGCCCGAAGTTGATCATCCGTTCCTTCGACGCCGTCATGATCGGTTTGGTGTGCGGCGTGAAGTCGCCTATCGGGTAGTCGAGCAGGAAGGCGTAGAAAGCTGCGCTCAGCCCGTCGTCCAGTGCGGCCTGGATGTCCTTCAGCAGCGAGGGGTCGAGGGGATTGCGCGCCTCGACCACTTCAAAGCGCCGGTCTTCCGGCTCGATCGGCACCGCCTGGAACTCGTTCGACAGCATCACCACGTTCATGTGATTCGCCTCGGTGCGGTCATCCTTGAACTTCTGGCTGATCGGCATGTCGCGGCCCGTGATCATGTGCTTGATCAGGCCGAAGTGGCTGTACTTGTCCTGCCTGGACAGGATCTCTTCGAACAGCACAAACAGCTTCTGCGACCGCCAGTGGGTGTACTGCGCCTCGAGCTGATGCTGCCCGCCGGTGGCACCGTGCTCACCGTAGATCGGCTTGATGATCCCTTCGAAGAACAGGCTCTTGCCGGTGCCCTGCTTCTCGCCGAAGAACAGAAGCGCGGTCTGCATCTTGGCGCCCGGGTGCTGCAACGGGTAGGCAAGCCAGGACAGCACCCAGTGGAAGATCTCGTCGCAGTTCGCCTCGCTGCTGCACAGGCTGTACAGGAGGCCCAGGGCGAGATCCGCCTTGGCCTGGTCTTTCTTCGGCGTGAGCGGGAAGCCCTGGAACATGTTGATGTGCGTGTCCAGGTCCACGCGCTGGGTCGGGTCGAATACCAGCTTGTCGAGGTCGACCTCGCGGTGCATCGGGTGACCGATCCAGCGTGACGCCAGGTCTGAACCGCGGGCCAGTGCCATCGCATCGTAGGCGATGACGGTGCGCTTCTCGGCGTCCCACACGGTCTTGGTCCCGTACAGCAGCGTGTACCGGTCCAGCATCATGACGATGTTGTCGGCCCCCGCCCCCCCTTCGTCGACGGCAACGCCGCGGATGGTCTTGGGCAGGTTGCGTGGGCTGATCGCGCGGCGATCGGCATGCGACGACCAGGCCGCCGCGCCCTCTTTGCCCATCATGTCAACGAAGGCAGCGCGCTTCATGCGCAGCTTGTTGAGCGAATCCCAGACGTCTGTCGAGCCGTGCACAAGGGCGCAATGCTCCAGCGCCCATTGAAGCGTGAAGATTCCCTTCATCACAGGCTCCGCCGGTACCGAGGGGGCCGGGGAAGCAGGCAGTGCGCCTGGCGCAGGCGTATCGTCGAAATGGGCCGGTACGTCGTCATCCAGGGCGCCGGCGGGTGCAACGATGAGGGCGCGGGAGCGTGCGGCCCGCACCTGGTCGCGCACCACGTCCAGCGACTCGGCCAGGAACAGGTCGTTGAAATCGGAATCCTTGCTGTCCGGAGCCCGGTCGGTGAACACCGGGCACACCACCGACGCGTTGCCGACGGCGCGGGCCGCGGCGCGGGCGCGCGAGATCCCGGCGTTCTCGAACTTGCGCAGCTGGACCCTGCGGCCGGCGCGGATGTCCGCCTCGATATAGTCGGTGTCGGTCGCATCACGGCGCCAGGTGGCGCGGACCTGGACGATGTCGCCGTTCTTCGCCTCGACCTGGTGATCCGCGCCGTCGACCACCGGATCCCATTCGGCTTCGAAGTCCTTGAGAAGGGCTTCGCGCAGGCGCGCCACAACGCGCATGTCGTCGTCAGCTAAGAGCAGCAGATGCGTGTTCGGGAAGTCGCTGCGCAGCTGCTGCGCGACGGCCAGCAGGTTGCCCGCATTGAAGGCGACCATGGCCGGGGTGTCGAAGCCGGTGGCCATGCGCACCGTTTCGCAGGTGGCATAGCCCTCGCCGATCTCGATCAGAGGGGTGTCCTGGTTGACCTTGCCGAGCAGGCAGCACGCCCCGATCATGTCCATGCCGGAGCTGAAGCGCTTGCCGCCATCGGCGGCGATCTTCTGCAGCCCGGCCAGCACCGCGCCGGTGCCGCTGTATTTGCGCGCCGGGACCAGCAATTGGCCCTTGGCGTCGATGCGCGTGCCTTCGCACGTAATGCGCTTGCGCTCGAGGTAGTCGTGCGGCTCGACGTCGGTCGCGTTACTGGCATCACCCCAGGCCACCCGGGCACGGTTGGCCGCCAGCTCGGCGTCGCGCAGCTTCTGCTCGGCCTCGGCCCGCTGGTGTTCCGCCTGCTTACGTTCGGCTTCCGCACGATCTTCCGCGGTGACGCCATCCCAATCGAGCTTGACCGGAATGGCATTGTTATCGTCGCCGCGCCAAATGCCGAAGCTGCCGGTGACGACACGCTTCCCGCTGCGCAGATCGATCTCGCGCAGCACGTACCACGCCTTCTTATCGCGGCCAAATCGGTGGATCTTGCCGTCGACGACAGGATGGCCGGAAGGAAGCGGCGGCAGGCCCGCGTCGCTCATCTGGTCGATGATCTGCTCAAGCGTCGCCATGGGCCACCTCCCTGCTCGCCTCGAGCAACGCCAGTTGCGTCTGCAGGTGCGCGAGGACGCGGGCCTTGTCGACCGGCGCAGCGGCCGGTGGCGCGTCGCGGTAAGTGCGACGGGATTGTTCGATCACAGCGCGATCCAGTGTCATCGTCGGATTAGCGGCCATGACCATCTGTGCCGTTGATGACGGTCGGCTTATGGCAGTAGATGTGAAACATCAATGCCATGAGCTCCTTCATCGTTTTGTGCATCTGCTGCGCGATGTCTTCGAGTGTCCTTCGCTCACTTGAGCTGATGACGCCGTCTTTGACCGCCTCGGTGTATTCGGCTGACAGCGCGCCAAGCTCGGAATACAACTCGTGGAATTTTTGATGCAGTGCTTCGCCGGTGACACCATCAGCGTCAGGAAGCTCCATGAACACGCCACCGGAGGCGGCGGCCACGGCTTGCGCAAAGTGCGAGGTGCCAGCGTGTGCCTGGATCAGGAGCGCCGTAGAGACGCGCATGCCCGAGCCTTTTACCTCGTACACGCGCGCCTCCAGCTGCGACCTGGTCATGCCGAGCGTCGCCGCAGTGCCGGTCCAGCCGTGCACCTTGATCATGTCTTGGTATGCAGTCAACATTTCCACAGTATTTCCTTCCATCTCTTGGGTATTGCAACCGCCGTCAAATCGTTATCATTTCTGCTCGAAAACCATTCCGAAGACAAATGATTTCCTATGTGCAACTCTTTACGCGGCATAAAGTCACGCTTGCTTCAAAGGCTCATCAGGGAGCGCAAACGGAATGCTCTAATTTTTCAGGTAACCTTGTTTGTTCGATCAGGGCGTTTGCTTACCCTGTCGGCCGCCAAGATCTGCGGCCATACGGTGTGGAGTTATGAACTCGGCTCGGGGGCTGCCGTGTCCCCTGCCGTGTCGGAAGATCGTCGCTTTGGACCTTCGCAGTACTGAACATGAAGCCCCACGATCGCCGAGAGCGTGGTGCTCAGGCATCGTGCTTGACCGTTCAAGATGCGATTCACTGTCGGCTGAGACATCTTGAGTTCAGACGCCAACTTGGTTTCGCTCCACGTTGTCGCGGTCTTGATTTCTCGAAGAAGGGTCGAAGGGTCTTTGTCCATAACCCGTAGCATATACGCGAATGAATAGGAAAGCAATCCACGAATGAATAGCGTGTTGTGTGCGCCCTATACGCCCGCGTATAGTCGCGAGATGACCATCTCATCAAGGCTAGACCAAGCGATGCAGGCAGCAGGAATCCTGTCGCAGAACGCGCTTGCGCGCGCCTCGGGCATTCCGCAGCCGACAATCAACAGAATCTTGAAGGGGACCGGCAAGAAGGGACCCGAGACGAACACGCTCACGGCCCTTGCTCAAGCTTGTAACGTGTCTGTGCAATGGCTGACTGATGGAACTGGCCAGATGGCCAGGACGCCAGGTGAGGCGCCTCAAGAAGCCGAGGTTATGAATATTTCAGTGGACGACGAAGCAGTCAAGTTCGTTGCCATCCGGCTAGTGGCGCGCTTCATTCATGCTGGTCTCAATGGACACGGCGGCGATATTGAGTATGACGATCACTTGGTTCGAAGTGTGCCGCTCGATTGGATCTTAGAAAAGCGTCTGATTCCTTCTAAGCTGGTCGGCATCCGTGTCAAGGGTGACAGCATGTACCCCACCCTCCGCAAGGGAAATGTCGTAATTGTTAATACTGCAGATTGTGACCCTCGTAACCTGGCGGATGGGCAGCTCTATGCAGTGAACCATAACGACCGGCCAGTAGTGAAGCGACTGGAGTTGGTATCAGGCCGCTGGCATCTTTCCTCGGACAATCCCCTACCTGAGTACCGCAGTCGGCCTGTGGACGAGAGCACCGAAATCATCGGGCGCGTGGTTCGTATGGAAGCGGACTTTATCTAATGAAAATTCGAGTCGCAGAGGTCACGCCGTACGGCTCACCCATCCTCGTAGCGGTGGTGCCATCAGAGTACACGACTCCTACGCACGGAGCGGACCTTATTGCCAGGATTCAGCCGTACTTCCCGATCCATCCAATCATGCTCGTCTCTATTCAAGGCAACGGCTTCCAGGCATACGCGCCCTTCGAGACGCATAGGCTACTGGCCCTGATCCAGCTCGAGTACTTAGATTTGAACGAGCTTGACCTCAGTATCCCACCCCCAGAAAAAGAGGAAGAGCTACCGTTTTGAAAGAATCGGTGAGTCTTCCTAGGTTCAGGGCCCCTATACTTGAAGTGCGAAACGGCACGCTGAGATGCCGTCATGATGGTAGGAAGAAATGGAATTTTTCGGTTTTTGGCTCATATGCTCGGTCGCTACTGCGATCGTCGCCAGCTCAAAGGGGCGGTCAACCTTCGGCTGGCTTATCCTCGGCTTCCTTTTCAGCTTCATTGCGCTAATATTAGTTGCCGTCCTCCCCTCGCAAAAAGTTGCACCGCGCGACCCCAACGCTCCGACTCCCGATACCCACGTCCGCTGTCCTGACTGTCGCGAGTTCGTCTACAAAGACGCTCGCAAGTGCAAGCACTGCGGCATCGCGCTCGTACCCAACGCGTAGTCACTAAGTAGATTGCCTCCTCCTGAGTAGACGAGGCGTTTTCACGACACAAACTATTCATTCGCGTATTGCTTAAATTATCCATTCGTGTATAGTTGCCTTCATTAAGTTGATGGAGCTCACATGAAGACCTTCCACGTCACCGTCCAAACCGGCACTGCCCCGTACGTCTACAGCGCGCTCGCCGCTTCGGCTGGCCAGGCTGCCGAAGATGCTGCGTCCCGCTTTGCAGATGTCCCTTGTGGCATCACCGTCACCAGCTGCGAGGTGCAGTGATGACGACCGTAGCCAAGATGCGTAGCACCATCCTCCGGTGCGCTACCGAAGCTGCTAAGGAAGAGCCGCGCAGCGTCGAGTATCGCCTCCACTCCTTCATTGCCAAGCTGTCTGGCTCGATGGAGTCGATGGGCGAAAGCGAGTTGGACAAGGCGCTCTGGAACCTGTTCGCCGCGCCGCAACCACAACCATCTGCAGCAGGAGCCTGACATGGGCTTCTTCGCTCTCTACCGCTACTACCGCTTCATTGGCCTGCCCCGCCTCACGGCGGTCCGCCAGGCCATCAAGCTCCGCATGTACTGACATGCATAGCCTCGTCCCAGACCGGGCAGCACTCGAAGTGGCGCACGCCAAGCTTCAAACGGCTGCCCACCTGGACGAGATGCTGAAGAACCCGAGCCTCAAGATCATCTTGGAGGCCGTCGCCCGCCGGCACATGCAGCGCCGCGCGTGTGTCGACGTGAAGAAGCTGCAGGCCAACGATAACGAAAAATAATGAATCAGCATAACCACGCACATAGCGACTCGGTGCCGCCCCCAAAGGTGGATCAGGAGGACTGCAAGCTTGCCCAGGAGCTGCTCAGCTACCTCGAGGAAAAGCTCAGGATTACCCAGCTTCTTCCGAACATGGCAATGCCTCGATTCAGCGACTTTACGCCCGAGGTAGAACGTCGCGCCCATTCCAACGTGGATCATGGCGACCGGTTATTCGCTCGATTGAAGGCGCTGCCCGCAGAGCGTTTCGCGGTCGCTATGGATCTGCTGATGGTTGCCATCGTCTTGCGCGGCACCAATAGCCTGCATACCAAAGGCAAATAACCATGGCATACGCAAACCACATGGCCTCACTGAAGGCCGCAGCCGAAGACAAGACCAACCCGGCAGTGTCGAAGACGACCCAATTCGCGATCGACCCACGCGCGCTGGAGGTCGAAGAAGGTTTCAATGCCCGCCCGCTGAACGCCGACCACGTAGCCGAGATGTCGCTGGCACTGCGCAACGGCGCAACCTTCCCGCCACTGGACGTGCGCGTCGACGACGGGCGCATCCTGATCGTGGATGGCCACCACCGGCACGCCGCAGCGCTCGACGCGATCGCGAAGGGCTTCGAGATCAAGGTGCTCGACTGCCGCCAGTTCCGCGGGAACGACGCCGATCGCGTCGCCCACATGCTCAACAGCGCCTCCGGCCTGGCACTCACGCCGCTGCAGCTCGGCGTCCAGTACCGCAAGTTGATTGGCTTCGGCTGGACCGAGAAGCAGATCGCCGACCGCCGCGGCAAGTCCGTCCAGCACGTGAAGGACATGGTCCTTCTGGGCGAGGCGAATAGCGACGTGCACCAGGCGGTGAACGCCGGTCAGATCTCGGGCACCGCAGCGCTAAAGATCGTCAAGGAGCACGGGAGCAAGGCGGGTGCCGTCATCAAGGAAGGTGTGGAAGCCGCCCAGGCCGCCGGGAAGACCAAGGTTACGCCCAAGGCTCTCGCGAAGGGAAAAAGCAGCAAGGTAAGCGACAAGCAGTTGCTCGAATGGCTGCTGGCCAACGGCCAAGTTGAACCGTTCGGCGTCGTTACCGATACGCGCGATTTCAGCATCACCATTTCTGTCCCGGCAAGCGCTGGCGACACCACCGACCTGCGCGCCCTGCTCACGGCCGCTGCTGGTCACCAATAACCACAGCCTGAAAGGACCAGCATGAAGAAAGACCCAATCGGCCCCGGCTCCACTGTCAAATTCGACAGCGAAGACGGCCCACAGACCGGCACCGTCCACGAGATCAAGACGGACCTCACCAACGGCGCCAAGGTCGCCCTGGTGCGCGTGGCCGGCACCCTCAGCGGCGCGCCGTGGCGTGTTCCCGTGAATGACTTGACGCACGCGGAGGCGGCATGAGCTCGAAGGCTTTCGCCCTCTTCCTCCAGGAGCTGCGCGATGGACGCACCCACACCGAGCTGACCGCCCAGATGGCAGCGCTCCTGGAAAAGGTCAAGGAAACCGGCAAGGGTGGCGAGATCACCCTGAAGCTCAAGGTCAAGCCTGCCGGCCGCGGCTCGGACGTCGACAAGATCGTCATCGCCGACAGCATCACCGTGACCCTGCCGAAGCCGGAACGCGGCGAGGACTTCTTCTGGCTGACCGAGGAGAACGACCTGTCCCGCAACCACCCGCGTCAGCACTCGCTCCCGCTGCGTGAAGCGACCACCCCTCAACCGACGACGTTTAAGGAAGCCTCGAAGTGAACGATAACAAAAACGAAACCATCGGCCTCGTGGCCGGCACCGCCAGCACGCAGGAACACTTCCACATCGATGCCACCGCGATCGAACAGATCGGCGCTCTGTCGCTGGCGGCCAGCTCCGTGCAGGAGATTGGCGGCACCACCCACCTGGTGATCCCGAACGAGCACAAGCACATCGACCTGACGACCGCCATTGAGCGGGCCGGCACCGCGCCACGCCGCAAGAGCGGCACCGTGCAGCTGGGCGACATCCACAGCTTCAATGTGTTCGTCGCCGACCAGGGCGTCACGTCGGACGTCTACATCTACGCCGATCCAGAAGCGCGCACGCTCACGGCGGTGCTGAACGACCACGTCAAGTCGGGCTCGACCGCTGGCTGGCGTGACCTGCGCGCCGTGTTCAAGGCTGAGCTCAGCCGCGAGTTCGCCACCTGGATGAGCTTCAACAAAAAGCCGATGGAACAGGAAGAGTTCGCCATCTTCCTGGAAGACAACATCGCTGACGTGGTCGAGCCTTCCGGCGAGACGCTGCTGCAGGTCGCATTGACCCTGCAGGCGAAGACCGAGGTCAACTTCGCCAGCCACCGCCGCCTCGACAACGGCCAGGTGCAGTTCACGTACAACGAGACCATCGACGCACGCGCAGGTACCGGCCTTATCGAGATCCCACGCGAGTTCACCATTGGCGCCCGGCTGTTCAAGAACGGCGACGGCTACAAAGTCCGCGCCCGCCTGAAGTATCGCCTCCTCAGCGGCAAGGTCAAATTCTGGTACGAGCTGGACCGCGCCGAGAACGCGATCGAAGACGCCTTCCAGGCGTACATCAACCAGGCCCGCGAGAACGGCTTCTCCGTGCTCATCGGCAAGCCGTAAGCAGCGAGCCCGCCATGCCAAGAGTTCACAAGCGCCCACAGTTCCAGGCCAAGGCCAACGTGCCGATGGCGACAGAGACGCGCGACCGGCTCGCGCTTGAAGTGCGCATGGCGGGTGAATCCCTGATTGCCCGCCCTTCGATCGATGCATACAACACGCTCTCGAAGATCCTGGCCTCACTCAACCGCGCCGGGCTGACCGCCCAGCTGCTGGACCCGGTTACCGACACCATGAACGTTATCTGCGATCGCTATGAGCAGTCGAGCAGCATCACCGTGGAGACCCAGGAGACCGCTCAGCTCCGCCAGGCGCTCGCGAACGTTGACGCCGGACTGCATCGCGTCCCGCTGCAGCGCCTGGCGCGCGCGGTGGCTGAGGTGGAGGCGTTCTTCGTGATCAGCACAGATGGCCCGCAACAGTAGGAACGAAATGACGAATACTAAACAGGCCAGCAGCACATCGGCCGCAATCGAATGGTTCGAAGTGGCCGATGTGCTACCGGATGACGAAACCACCGTGATGATAGTTCTGGACGGCGAAGAGGTCTGGATCGGCTGGCGTTCTGAGGACCTTTGGTACGACGTCAGCGCAAGGCCGGCCGGTGAGCGCGTCACGCATTGGGCCCATCTGCCGGCCGCACCTCTCAGGAGCGCCGCATGAAATTCGGAACCCTCAGCGCCGGAGGCCTCGAGCGCTTCCGCAAGAATACCGCTACCACGACACCGATCAGCCTACGTCGCAAGCAGTGCGCCTGCGGCAAGATCGTCACGGCCAAGCAGCTTGTTCAGCACGGGGCCTGCGGCACGTGCGCGCAGCAGCAAGCCAAGGCGAAAAAGGCAGCCTGATGAAGCTTTCAGAAAAACCATCGCGCCCCGTACTGCGATATCACGGGGGGAAGTTCCGACTGGCGCCGTGGATCCTGTCCTTCTTCCCAGAGCACACCGTCTACGTTGAGCCATTTGGCGGCGCTGCCTCCGTGTTGTTGCAAAAGCCGCGCGTTGGCGCCGAGGTCTACAACGATCTGGACGGGGAAGTGGTCAACCTGTTCCGCATCCTTCGAGATCCCGACCAAGCGCTCGAGTTGCAACGCCGGGTTGCACTCACGCCCTTTGCCCGCGACGAATTCAACTGGGCCTACGAGCAGCCAATCGACGATATGGACCGTGCGCACAAGCTTGTCACGAAGGCATACCTGGGCTTCGGCAGCGACTCGGCGACGCGTCCTCACAGAACTGGGTTCCGGTCAAAGTTGACCGACGGCCGCGTGCTGCCCGCGATCGAGTACTCGTCGTGGCCTGACGCTATTCCGTCCTTCACGCGCAGGCTGCAGGGCGTGCTCATCGAAAACTGCGATGCAGTCACGATCGTCAAGCGGATGGACACTCCCAATACCCTGATCTACGTGGACCCGCCGTACTGCCACAGCACCCGAGCAGCTAGCCGTGGCTACCGACACGAGATGACCGATGACGATCACCGCAACTTAGCAGCGGCCTTGCATGCAGCGACGAGCATGGTCGTGCTATCGGGCTATCCAAGCCCGTTATACGACGATGAGCTTTACGCCGACTGGATCCGTTGCGAGCGACGTCACATGGCTGATCACGGCAAGGCGTCGACCGAAGTGGTTTGGCTAAACCCCGCGTGTGCCGCGGCGCTCGAGCAGCAGACAGTGCAACAGAGGATGTTCGCATGAACGACAGCCAGGACACCCCGCTGGATCCAACGGCCTACAAACACCAGCTGCTGCTGCTCAAGTCCGCGCACTGCGCACGGCCCGTGCTCCACCAGGGCTTGCACCGCTTCATCAACGGCCTGTCGCTCCACCAAGACGGCGGCCGCGTTTCGATGACGGTCTACTTGGCCGGAAGTGCAGCCGGCATCGACAGTGCCGAAGTTCAAATCAAACCAGCAGGAACCACATGATCAAGACGGAAACGATGAGCGACGTGATGCTGCGCGCGCTGCGCAACCTGATCGCCAACGACAGCTACGCTGCGACGTTCCAGTCCACGCAGCAGTACCGCAACGCCCTGCTCGGCCACTTCATGGACCTGGTCGACACGCCGGGCCCTGAAGGCACGGATCTGCCGAGCCAGCGGCAAGCTATTCCGATGTTTCTCAGGCCGCAGGTCAGGATGTGTCCTCTCGATGGCGACCAACAAACCTCCGTGCAAGTGACCGCGCTTGCGAAGCGAGGAGACGCCTGATGCTCACTTACGCTATCACTCGCTCTCCCTGCGTATGTGTGCGCTGCGGCCAGCCCCAAGGCGCCGGACATTTGCCCGCCTGCCCATTAAAACGATTCACCGCCAGTTCAGGCGAGAAAGTAATAGCGTGATGGAAGACCTCTTTGCAGACACCACCTTCGGCAAACTAGCGTTGCAAAAGCTGGCGCCAACCACCACTTACTTCCGCCTTTACAGCGCGGGCTGGCTGGGCAATGGGAACCAACGGGACGTGATGGAGGTAACCGGCGCTGAGTTCCGAGAAGCTAAGCGCGGTCCGCGCAAAGGCGAACTATGCATCCTAATCCCGGGGACTCAGCGCAGGGCGTACATCACCGTCGCCGAAATGGAAGGCTTCGACGCAGCTAAGCCAACTGACATAGGTGCAGCAGGTCAGGAAGGGACCGCGTGATGCGTGAAGTTACCGAACAAGACCTACGTGCACCTCAGTACCGCGAAGGTAAACCCGATGAATACGAGATCCGGGACGACGGCAAAATCGTTCGTAAGGACCGCTTCGTGAGAGGCATGCAGGATATTGCCGCGATTCTCTTTGGCGCACGGCACCAGTACGAGATAGCCGAAGTCGTCGCAGCAGTACATCGAATGCAGGGTGTTCGCGCGAAAGACCTGATTGAGCAGGCGCGGGACGTATTCGAGAGCGAGCCGAAGGCGTTGGAATGCCTGGACTACATGCAAGCAGTGATCGACACCCAGGCCGATAGAGCACCTGCCCAAGGGGCAGCGGGAGTATGAGCGCACAGCCGCTGATGAAGGAGGCCACGCTGTGGGACTATTTCGCAGCGAACGCAGTCGCAGGCGTCACAGGCAATGAGGCCAGCGGCTGTAGCTCGCCGCGGGACTTGGCGCACTGGGCTGCGTCCGTAGCGGATTCGATGATGCTTGAGCGCGAGCGCCGAGCGAACAAACCTGCTTCCGAACAGGCAATCGATCAGAGAAAGAACTAAGTTGTGAAACCACTTTATCTTGAACTTGAGGCGGTCGCAGGGGCTGTTGCCCTTGCCGCGACTACCGTTCAACGCTTAGTGCGGCAAGGCGAATTCCCAAAGCCGCGGCAGCTATCTGGCCGCCGTGTTGCTTGGCTGGTACGCGAGGTCGAAGATTGGGCAGAAGGCCGGCCGGTGTCCGATCTGCCGCCGCCCTCCAATTCTTCTCGCCGATCTACCGGAAGCTGATGCGTGGTCAGCCTCCCAAATCAACATCCTTACTTTCGAGCTCATTTGAGATATACCTATCAGTCAGCCTCGTCAACACAGTATTTTTTCGAACGAGATAAAGACGCTGCTCATTTGCAAAATGGGCGACGCTCAACCGATCATCAGAACTAAACGCCGATAATGCGACTGACGATCTGTAACCTGTGGCGAGAAGAAAATCTTGAATAACACTAGATATGAACTCGCTTGACCATTCTAGTCTCTCCGTCAGTATTTCACGATTACGCACGTGCGCCGCCGAAAAACCTTCCATAAAATCCCTAATAAGAAATTTTAGGTCGACCTTTTTTCGCATTCTAGCAAAGCGCTCACGGATTTCTAAATTAAATTTGCCATCACTTAACTCGTCGGGTGATATGTAAAGATTGACGGTGTAACGATTTCGCTCGATACCATGACTATCCTTAACCCAACGAGATCCATAGGCAGACCCGTGTATAGGAAAACCCTGATGCTGAACATAGTTTCGAATCTTCGGAATCATCCAGTACCCGACCCGGCCATCGAATTCTTGAGAGAGTGAACTCTTCGCTTTGCGCAAGACCTCTCGATCTCGTTGGAAAATTCGATTGAAATGCTGAAGGTGGGTATCGTCATAGGTCTTATATGCGGTAAGCAAGTTCATTATTCGTCGATTGAACAAGGCAGTATTCGCATTGAATTCCTTCCTATCTCGACCGCCAATCAACATATCAACCAAACCACACCTTAGAATACTGTCTTCAAATTCCAGGTAGTTCTCCATGACAAAGTCATATTTCTGTTCGATGTATAGAGACTCGACTTGGATATTGACGGCACATCGAATATCCTCAAACTGCTCGGCTGTGATCTCGACTTTCTTTGGGCGTGATAGCGCGTTAAGCCGTAAATAGTATTCGCTCATAATGTCTTTCTATCTGCTTCGTTCTTAGCCAAGCTTTCGTAGTGTTCGCTAAGCTTGGTTAACCACTGACGCCTCTCGTTGTCGTAGCGGTGTAGGTCGTATACCCCCTTTATTCCTGTCGGCATGTGGCCAATCACTGCCTCAGCAACGTCTGAATCGCAACCCAGCGCGGTTAGTTGCGTACGGCCGGTCCGGCGCAGGTCGTGCACGGACCAGTGCGACACGGGTAGCCGGGTGCGCCGATACTCTGGCCGGGTGGTTGAATACGGCTGGTGCATCCAGACCATCGCACTGATGTTCTTCTGCTCGACATGCCCGCTGCGCCCTGTCGACGGAAATATGTACCCTGCCTTGACCACCTCCATGCGCCGCCTCACGATCGCCTCGGCCCGGCCAACCAAAGGAACGCGCAAGTCAACGGCCTGATCGCGCCATGAGTTTTTCGTCTTCGCTTTCGGGATCGTCCACCAGAGGCCGTCTTTTTCGCGTGTGATTTCATTCACTTCCATTTCCACGATCTCGCTTCCGCGGGTACACGTCCACATGTAGAGCGTGACGACGTCCTCCACTAGCCGCGAAAAGTTAGGCAGCCATGGGATTAGAGTTCCGATCTCCTCCGCGCTGAGCACACGCTTACTGGTTCCGATACGCTCGCCCTCGCGCACGCGCCCCTTGCTGCGCAGCTTCCCGCGCATGAGCTGACGCCACCAGTTCGGCACTTCTGGGTCGAGCCGGCCCGCGTCGTGCCCGTACTCCCATGCGGCGCCGAGCTCCATGCGGATCCGACCGGCCTGGACGGGCGTGTCGACGTAGGCCTGCAGGATGTCGAACGCGACCGCCCTGGTGACCTTCGGCGGGTCCATCTCAGCGAAGGCCGGATGTTCACCGAGCACCTTCTCGATCGTCCGCCGGGTCTCTTCAATGCCCTTCGGCTTGCGGTTCTTCAGCACATGTCCCTCGAAGTACAGCTTCCACAAGCCGCGCACCGATGCGCGGCGCGCCACAGCCTCCCGGGCCGCGTTAACCGCAGCTCGCTCTTGCTCACGGGTGGCCCGCCGCTCGGTAGCTGGGTCTCGTCCTGCCGCCCGTAAGTCGCGCAGCGCCTCCCATTCGACTTGGGCTTTCACTGCCGACATCGCCGGCCAGGTGCCGATCTTCACTTGGCGCATCTTGCTGTCGATCGGGCTCTTGTACCGATATGTCCACGAACGAGTCGTAGTGGTCGCCTCCAGGCGCAGCCCTGGGCACTCGGAAATGGTAAAGTGTTGGCCGGGCTCGAGGAGCTTGGCGGCCTTCGCATCGAATTGCATGTTCCCTCTCGGCGTAACGCCGGCGTAGCTTTCTACTAGCCGACTCTAATGACCGGAGATTGTAGCGTAACCTGCTGATGAGTGAACTCAAAAAGCTACGCTAAAATATGGAGTGTTGTGGTTTGTAGTGGAGTGTCGTGACTAGATTCGACTCCGCGCCCTGATCACCGCACACCCTTATAGAACATGGACTTAGCTGAACAAATGCCGCTAGATCAACAGGTTACCGATATCGGCAAAAGCAAGATTACCCCTATGATGCA
>NZ_FOLD01000041.1 GCF_900112225.1 Massilia yuzhufengensis
TCGTTTCGCCGCCCGTTCTGCTGTAAGCGCATTGGATAATGCACCGGCACTCAAACATGTAAGACGTCTACAGGCGCGGCTCATCGGACCGATTGAGCATGACCGGGCAGCCGCGCCGGACGCTAACTTGGAGTCCACGGATACTGCGGTTTAGCATGGGCCTTGCAGCCCATACCCCGCCAATTTGCGGTGCCTTTGGGCTGCCGCCTGACGGGTCACGTCCCAAACGAGCGAAAAGCAGGAAAAAGAAAGAAACGCTTGACGGGTCAATACATATCAGGGTGGCCGGGTCCTCCCGGCCGCGCGTTCAGATCACATGTGCGTTCACGAGGCGGGGGCTATTCAAGATTGGGTTGAACGCGCGGTCGGCGGAGCCGACCACCCTACGGTCCCGTCGCGGGAACCGTAGTTGCGCCGCATCCGCAGGAATGGCTCCTCCACAATGTGGTAGCACAGCGTGGACAAGCCCCAGGTCGCGCCGTACGCCACCGCCAGCATGATGGCAGCATCCACCCACGGCATCCCGGTCGGCGCCACCAGCCCGATGCGGGTGGCGAAGATATGCAGCAGCCCCATGTGCAGCAGGTAGAACGAGAAGCTGACCTTGCCGCCCTGGCTCAGCGCGCGCTCCACCACCCCGGGCAGGCGCGGCTGGAACGACACCCAGGCCACGATCAGCGCGGCCCAGCCGGCGCTTTCCACCATCGACCACCAGATCCAGAGCGAGGCCTTGGGCGCTGCGCCGAAGGGGGCGACCCGGTGCATCAGGGCGGTGTCCCACATGACGAAGGCGATGGCGGCCACCAGCAGCACGGGGGCGAACCTGGCCAGCGGCGCGCGCCAGCGGGCCACCAGCATGGCTGCGGCCATGCCGATCAGGAACTGGTCGAAGCGGCCGACCCAGGTGCTGAAGAACATCAGCGTGCTGTTGTCGTTGACCGTGTACGCCGCCACCTTGAAGAAGGCCATCAGCAACAGCCAGCCGCCCAGGTAGGCGATGCCGCGCTCCATTGTGAAGCGCGCCAGGAAGGGGAAGACCATGTAGAACAGGAATTCCAGCGAAATGGTCCAGGCGGCGCCGGTGATCACGGTGCCCGAGGTCGGCGCCAGGCCAAGGTTGGAGGCGAACAGGTAGAGCAGGTCTTGCGGCGCGAACTTGTCGCGGCCGATCGAGGTGGCAACCAGGAAAATGACCAGGTAGAGCGGCAGGATCCGCAGCAAGCGGTTGCGCAGGAAGTCCTTGTACACGATCTGCCCCTGGTGCAGCGCGATCTGCATGAACAGGAAGCCCGACAGCGTGAAGAACAGGCCGACGCCGGTATGGCCTTCGGTGACCAGTGCGGTCCAGGGTCCGGTGAGGCGGATGCCGCCATTGCCGGCGTATTCAAGATGGAAATGGAACAGGAAAACGAGGGTGGCGGCGAGCCAGCGCAGCTGGTCGATGCGCGGGTTGTACTGGATGTTCAGGGAATGCATGGAATGAGTCCGGCCTGGCGGCCTGTTGTTCTAGTCCATGCATTCTAATGCGAAACAGGCTCCATTCCCCTTGGAATTGCCGCACCCGCCACCAGCTGACTTATAATATCCGGCTGTCTTCACCAGCCTTCCAGACTATGTCTTCCGCAGCCATGCACGTCAATATCGCCGCCTACAAATTCATCACCCTCGACAATCTCGACGACCTGCGCCCGCAGTACCAGGAGCAGTGCAACGAGCTGGGGCTGAAAGGAACCATCCTGCTCACGCCGGAAGGCATCAATATGTTCGTGTCCGGCCCGCGCGAGCAGATCGACCGCTTCCTGGCCTGGGTCCGCAGCGACGCGCGCCTGGCCGACCTCGAGTGGAAGGAAAGCCTGTCCGGCGAGCAGTCTCACAAGCGCATGCTGGTGAAGATCAAGAAGGAAATCATCACGATGCGCATGCCGCTCATCAAGCCGGAACTCGGCCGCGCGCCTTCGGTCGACCCGAAGACGCTCAAGCGCTGGCTGGATGCGGGCCATGACGACGAGGGCGTGCCGGTGGTGATGATGGAAACCCGCAATGCCTTCGAGGTCGATGTCGGCACCTTCGAGAACACGCTCGACTACCGCATCGACAAGTTCACCGAGTTCCCGGCCGTCGCGGCCCAGCACAAGGATGAGCTGGCCGGCAAGACGGTGGTGACCTTCTGCACCGGCGGCATCCGCTGCGAAAAAGCCGCGATCCACATGAAGGAAATCGGCTACGAGCGCGTGTACCAGCTCGACGGTGGCATCCTGAAGTATTTCGAGGAGGTCGGCGGCGAGCACTACCAGGGCGACTGCTTCGTGTTCGACTACCGCACCGCGCTCAATCCCAAGCTGGAGCCAACCGAAACCGTGCAGTGCTTCGCCTGCCGCGCCGTGGTCACGCCGCGCCAGCAGTTGTCGCCGGACTATGTGTATGAAGTGTCGTGCCCGCATTGCGCGAAAGAGAACGGCCGCGCTGCCGTGGACGCGGGCCAGGAACCGGCCGCGCTGTAATCCCTCGACGGGTGGGCGACGATCGCGCCCACCCTGCGAATCCTTCCGGCCCCTGCCACGATCGTGCGCTGCCTGCGCCATATCGGCCTGCTGCAAGGTCCGGACTGCCTTAATAATATTTCAAAATACCGTAGTTTTTGAAATATTATTTCACACTAATTCCATGTCGTCGTAGCTGATCCCGGTCGGGGTGCCGACGATGCGCGCAACCTCTGCGTCGATCAGGCCCAGGTCGGAGTACGTCGCGCCTGTCGCGAAGCTGTTCACCTTGGCAATGTAATCCACCGCGATCTGGGTTTTGACTCCCTGGTAGGCGGCAATCTCGGCATTGGTATCGATACGGTTGGTAAACAGTGTCGATACGCCTACCTTGGCGTTGTACGCGATCCGGTCGTTATTCTGCGCGCCCGCGGCGATGCCAGTGACCACGTTGCCGATGTTGATCGAGCCGTTGTTCCAGGCATTGGTCCAGTAATCGATGCCGGCCGCCTCCCCTACCCTGCCAAACAGGTTTTCATAGACTTCCGCCACGACGGCGCGGTTGTCCATGTTGCCGTAGGTCGCCTGGTATTCGGCCGAGCTGGAAAATGCAAGGGCGATATTCTGGTAGCCGTTGGGATTGGTTTGCAGCCGGTTCGCCCAGAACGTCAGGCCGCCCGGGTCCGCGGGACGGCTGAAATATGCCACATACAGTTTCTGGACTTCGTTAACGTAGTCAGTTGCCATCACGGCCTCCTCATCAGGTTGGTGATGAAAATATACCGTAACACGCGAAACGGGGGCGCGTTTCACTCAGCGGTGTTCGACTAATTCCCCATTAAAATCAATGACATACAGAAATCAGTTGCGGGATTTTATGGTTTTTTGAGGCGTTTCGAGGCTCGCGTCGATCGCCCTGCGGATGAGCGCGAAGCGCGCTCCCATGCGGCTTGCGCAGGCACGCGCGGACGGTCGTCACCCATCTGTTGACTGGCTCGAAAAGATGTTCAGGTGAAAGAGAACAGGGGAGGAAGACGCCTGCATTACCAGTTCCTGGCGGACAGGATGTGGTAAGCGGGAGACTGTGCGGACCGGCCGGCGCCGGTCCGCACGGGCAGGTCAGCGGAAGTAGGCCGCGATTTCGCGGATTTCCTGGCTGCCGATATTGCTGGTCAGCGCGCGCAGGCGGAGCACCGCGATCAGGTAGGCGTAGCGTGCCTGGGCCAGGTCGCGCTGGCTGGTGAACAGTTGCTGTTGGGCGTTGAGCAGGTCGAGGTTGATGCGCACGCCGCCTTTGATGCTCTGCTCGGTGGCGGTCATCAGGAGCTTGGCCGATTCCACGGCCTTCACCAGCGCATCGACCTTGCGCACGCTGCTCTGCAGCAGGCTGTGGGCCTTGCGCACCTCGACCGTGACCTTGTCGGTGCGCGCTTCGAGGTCGGCACGGGCGCGCTCGTAGTTCGCCGCCGCCTGCCTGGTCTGGGCGTTGACGGCGCCGCCGGAATAGATCGGGAAGTTCACCTGCACCCCGATGCTGCGGTTCAGGTTTTCCTGGCCGCGGGTGTTGATGGTTTCGTTGTCACCCTTGCTGTAGGTGGCAATGGCATCGATACGGGGCAGGTGGCCCGCCTTCTGCCGCCCGATTTCCAGACGCGTGTTTTCCACCGCCAGGCGGGCTACCGCCAGCTCATTGTTGTTCTCGACCGCGCGCTTGCTCCATTCTTCGAAGCTGCCTTCCATCAGCCCGCCGACGCGGAAGCCTTCGGACAGCTGGTCGAGCGTGCCGGCCTCGCCGCCGATGATCCCTTCCAGCACGGCGCGCTGGGCCACGGCGCCGTCCTGCGCCTCGATCAGCATGGCCTCTGCCAGGTCGAGCCGGGCCTGGGTTTCCAGCATGTCGGTGCGGGTGCCCTCGCCTTTTTCGAACAGGCGCTGGTTGACCTTCTGCTGCTCGGCGTAAGCGTCGCGCTGCACGCGCGCCAGCGCCACCTGCTCGTCGGAGAACAGCGCGTCCATGTAGGCGCTGACCACGCGCACCGCCACCTCGTTGGTGTCGGCCTCGAACTGCTCGGCGCCCTGGGCGGTCTGGACCTTGCCCTGGCGGTAGCGCTGCACCGCATCCATGTTCAACAATGGCTGGCGCAGCTGGACCACCGACGAGCGGCTGATGTATTTCGGATGGTCGAGCTGGGTCCTGGGGCCGAGGAGCGTCTGCACGGTCGTTTCCTGGTCCATCACGTTCTTGCTGCCGTTGAAGCTGGCCGAGACGCTCGGCAACAGTCCGGAGCGGCCGAGGATGCGGATCTCCTTCGATCCCTCGTTCGCGTAATAGCCCATGCGGTAGGTCGGGTCGTTCTTCAGCGCGGCCTCGTAGGCCTGCTGCAGGCTGATCGCGCCGGCGTTGCCGGCGGCCAGCGCCGCGGCCACCGCCAGCGCGCATGCACGCATGCTTCCGATATGGCGTTTGAACAGTCGGCTCACGGTCAGTCCTCGCTCATCGACGACTGGGCGCGGTCGAACACCGGCTTGAGCAGGTAGTTCATCATGGTGCGTTCGCCGGTTTTCACGAACAGCTCCACCGGCATGCCCGGGATGATGTTCAGCTTGTGCTCGGCAATCTTCTTGGCGCCCTTCGGCGTCACCTTCACGCGCACCTTGTAGTACGGCATGCCGGTATGTTCTTCGATCGAACGGTCGGCCGACACCTGCACCACTTCACCATCGATGTGCGGGGTCTTGTTGGTGTTAAACGCCGAGAACATCAGCTCCACCGGCAGGCCCGGGGACACCTTGTCGACCAGGTTGGTCGGCAGCTGGCCCTCGATCACCAGCGGGTCGCCGCTCGGCACGATATCCATCATCTTGAAGCCCGGCGGCACCACGCCGCCGTTGGTGAACACGGCCGAACTAACGACGACCCCATCAGCCGGCGACTTCACCTCCACGCCCTGCAGGTCGAATTTCTGCGCCTCGAGGCGCGCGGCCAGTGCCTCGGCTTCTTTCTGGAGTTCGGTCAGCTGGGTGCGGACTTCCTTCTGGTAGTCCGAAGCGCGCTGGGTGCGGCGCAGGCTCAGTTCCATCACCTGGCGCTGGGCGCGGCCGATGTTGCCGATGTCTTCCGAGATCGCGCCGCCCAGTTGGGCATAGGTGCGCTCCAGGTCGAGCAGGCGGTTGCGGGCGACGTAGCCTTCCTTGGCCAGGTCGCGCATGCCGGCGAGCTGTTCCTTCAGGAAGTTCATCTGGTCCTTCTTGCTGTTGCGCGATTCTTCCAGGCCACGCATCTGCAGCTTGAGGCCGGCAATGTTCTCGTCAATGCTCGACTGTTCGCTCTGCAGCGACAACTGGCGCGACAGCAGGAGCTGCTCCTGCAGGCGCATCATCTCGGCCACGCGCGGATCGCTGCTGCGTTGTTTGAGCTCGGCCGGGAAGGCGATGCTGCGGCGGTTGTTCATCTCGGCGACCAGGCGTGCCTCGCTGGCGCGGGCAGTCAGGTACTGGCCTTCGGTCATCTCGAACGCCGACTTCGCCATAATTTGGTTCATGCGCACCAGCACCTGACCGCGCTTGACCGTATCGCCGTCCTTGACCAGGATTTCCTGCACCGTACCGCCGGTCTGGTGCTGGACCGCCTGGCGGTTCGATTCCTTCGATACGGTGCCCGACAGCGGCACACCCTTGTCGAGCGGCGCCGTCAGCGCCCACAGCATGAAGCCGCAGAAGCCCAGCAGCACCACGATCCAGCCGACCCGCGCATAGCTGCGCGCATCGGTATTCACTTCCACCGGAGTCACGTCGTGCGAGACGACATCCGAGGTATCACTCTTGAGCAGTTTCATCAGTTGTTTTCTCCGGTAGCCGCATTCGCGGTTGCCTCTGCCTGGGCGCGCTGCTGCTGTTGCTGCTGCTGCGCCTGCTGGGCTGCCTGCTGTTGCGCGGCGCCCTGCTGGGCCGCCTGCTGCTGTGCCAGCATGGCCTTCTTGTTGGCATCCTGCAGCGCGCCCAGCACTTCATTGGTCGGGCCGAACATCTGGGCCGCGCCGTCGCGCATCAGGAGCAGCTTGCTCGTCACGCCCAGCACGGTAGTGCGGTGGGTGATCAGGACGATGGTCTTGCCGCGCTGGCGCAGGTCGGCCACGGCCTGCACCAGCGCCTGTTCGCCGATATCGTCCAGGTTCGAGTTCGGTTCATCGAGCACGATCAGCGACGGGTCGCCGTACATGGCGCGCGCCAGACCGATGCGCTGCTTCTGGCCGCCGGACAGGCCGGCGCCGCCGTCGCCCAGCTTGGTATCATAGCCGCCTGGCATGTGCAGGATCATGTCGTGCACGCCGGCACGGCGAGCCGCCAGCACCACTTTTTCCGAATCGATCTCGCCGAAGCGGGCGATGTTCTCGCTCACGGTGCCGCTGAACAATTCGATGTCTTGCGGCAGGTAGCCGATGTGCGGGCCGAGTTCGCCCTTGTTCCACTGGTAGATGTCGGCGCCGTCCAGGCGCACCTTGCCCATCGCGGCCGGCCACACGCCGACCAGCAAACGCGCCAGGGTCGACTTGCCCGAACCGCTCGGGCCGATCACGCCGAGTACGTCGCCCGGATTGATGCCGAAGCTCAGGCCCTTGATGATCGGGGCCTTGGAGCCCGGCGGGCCGGCGGTGACGCTTTCCACCGTCAGCGCGCCATTCGGCTTGGGCAAAGGCATGCCGGCGTCGCGGGCCGGGTTGGCTTCCAGGAGCTTGGTCAGGCGCTCGAAGGCGCTGCGGGTGCTGCTCCACGACTTCCACACGGCGATCACCTGCTGCACCGGCGCGAGCGCACGGCCCACGAGGATCGATGCGGCAATCATCATGCCGGGGGTCATTTTGTTTTCGAGCACCAGCAAGGCGCCGAAGCCCAGCACCAGCGACTGCAGCGACACCTGCACGAACTTGGTGGCGGAGGCCACCTTGGCAGCCTTTTCACTTGCTTCCGCCTGCAGCTGCAGGAACCTGCCGTGGGTTTTGTTCCAACGGCCGATCAGGTTCGGCAGCATCCCCATCGATTCGATGACTTCGGCATTGCGCAGGTTGTTGGTCGCCATCGTGGTCGAGGCGATCGCCATGCTGTTGGCTTCGGTCAGCGGCTTCTTGGTGACACGCTCGTTGACAACCGCCAGGATCACCAGGACCAGCGTCCCGCCCAGGGCGAAGAAACCAAGCGCCGGCGAGAAGAAGAAGATCACGATCAGGTAGATCGGGAACCAGGGCGCATCGAAAAAGGCGAACAGTGCGTTACCGGTCAGGAACTGGCGCAGCGTGGTCAGGTCGCTCAGGGCCTGGCCGGCGTTGCCGCCGGCCTGCTTCAGGTTCTGCTCGAAGGCCGCGGTATAGACCCGCTTGTTCATGTTGATGTCGAACTTCGCACCGACGCGCACCAGCACGAATGAACGCACCAGCTCGAGGCCGACCATCAGCAGGTAGGCGCCCAGCATCAGCACGGTCAGCATCACCAGCGTGAGCTCGTTGCGGCTGGCCAGCACGCGGTCGTACACCTGCAGCATGTACAGGGACGGCACCAGCATGAGCATATTGGTGATGGCGCTGAAAGTGCCGACCGTCCAGAACGTGCTCTTGAAAGCGAGCAGTGCCTGCTCGATCTCGTTTTTCTTGTTGAAAAGTTTGGTATTCATTGGGTCCGTGAGAACGCTTGAGGGAATCCCCCCTGCACGTAAAGCGGACTCGGCAGGAGCGGGTGAGACATTATCGCTCAAACGCTTTAGAAAATGTGATGCACGTCACATTTTTTGGATATTTCGGCACGCAAAATTCCCACCCAGGCGGGTGGGAGTGTGGTAGGACAGCGACATCCGCGTGGCGGAGAATCTGCGTCAGCAGTCGATGCGCAGGGCCGTCAACAGCGGAAGCAGTTGTTCGTCCATCGATTTGACGATGCGAATGCCCTCGGCGAGCGCTGCCTCGCGCAGATCGAGCGCTTTTCCGTCCTTGACCAGATTCTGGCCCGCGGCTGTCAGAGCGTCGACGATGAAGCGCGCTGCGTCTTCGGTGTTGGCCGCGCCGTTAGCCCGGGCCAGCAGGTAGAGACGGTCTACCCGTCCCAACGAGAGTCCACCTCCCGTGACAGGCGACGCCAGCACCGACACGGTGTCGGTATGGCGTGCCTGCTCGCACAGCTTCCGATTGAGGCGGCGGGTGGTCGGGTGCGCAGCGTCGATGAGTGCCGCGTCCTGCACCGGCTCCAGGACACCTTTGCCAATCAGGATCACGATGGCCTGCAGCACCGCGCCCGCCGCAATTCCCTCGCTTTTCATCTCTTCCTGCAGTTCGCCCAGAGAGAAAGGCTGGAAGCCCGCCAAACGCGCGAGGATCGGCCGGTAGACGTTCTCCTGCATGTTGGCTTCGCCGAGCGCGCCGCTCACCGCCAATGTAATCCGGTCGGGGGCGCGCACCAGCACGAAACGCTGGCGGCGCAGTTGCTCTTGCTGCTCGAGCGGGGCCAACTGTCGCGCCCCCCGCACCCAATAATCCTTGCGGAACTGTTGATTGACCATGAAATCGCGCACAGTCTCTCGGAACATCCGATCCTGCAACTCCTTCAGCATCTGCTGCTGATCGGCATTGAAGTTAATCGAATCGACGTGGTCCAGATAACTTGCCGAAGTCGCGTAGGTCAGTTTTGCGGCATCCAGCCACTCGGCCATTTTGGCGAACGACATCGGCACCCAATGGCGATTGAAGTATTCGTGAGCAACGTATTGGCGGTCCTGCTTGCCGATCGCTTCCAGTCGCTTTGCAACGCCCGGGTTGGCGCGTCCATAGGCAGCGCCCCCGGCAAGCAGGCGGCTGGCGAAATCGAGGGCGGCATCAATACGCGGCACGATGCCGGAACCCTGCGCCCCCATCACTTGCGCATGTTCTGCCAGCAGGTCGCGCAGCGGCGCCATTGCCGCCCAGCCCGGCTGGGTGTTGTAACTGATGTAGACCACCCCCCCGACCTTGAGCTTGCGGCGGATGAAATCGATGATGACCTGGCGATTGGCGTCGTTAATCCAGCTCCAGATGCCGTGCAGGCAAATGAAATCGAACTCTGGCAGGTCACTGCGATTGGCGAAATCCTCGAAGGCTTCGTCGTACAGTCGCGCGTGGGCGCCGGAAGCAGCCGCCAACTCCTGCGCGTAGCCGGCCTGGGCTGGGTTGAAATCGGTGCCATACCACTGCGTCACCGAAGCGGCGGCATGGACATTGGTGCTAACCCCCTGGCCGAACCCGAGCTCACACGCGGTGCCGACCTCGGGAAAAACGTGGCCCGCCATCAGGAAGGCGAGTTTCAGGCGCTGCGGATTCAGCTCCGCATAATAACCGTGGGTGTACACGATGTCCGCCACGTAACCGCCAGTCCAATCCGACATGCCGCCTCCTCGAAAATGATGAATGCGACATGGTACCAGCATGGATTGACCAGATTGACGGAAATCTAGCGGCAAGAACACGAAAATAAAAAAACCCCGGCGCCGAAACGCCGGGGTTTTTGCAGCTTCTCGCAAGCCCATCCTTGCGGATAGGCCTGTCTCCGGGAAGATTAGATCAGGCCGACAGTGCCGTACTGTGCGTTGAACGACGCGTTGGACAGGTCAACGGTGCCGGTCAGCTTGACGATCATGTCGTGACCGTTTTCGAAAGTGGTGCCGTTGCCAAGACCGGTCATCGCATCCATGACGATGTAGGTGTCGCCGTTGAACTGGAACCATGCCAGGTCATTGCCACCGATGCTGTTGATCGCGGCGTTAGCGTAATCCTGGAACACGGCGGTCGCGCCCAGGGTCACACGTGCTGCTGCGAAGCTGTCTGCGCCAGCGAACTGGATCAGGTCAGCACTGGTGAAGTCGGTGATCGTCGCGTAGCTATTGACGTTCAGCGAAGGCGCACCGACGCGGAACAGGTCAGCACCTGCACCACCGGTCAGGGTAGCCATGCCTTGCGCCGACACCAAGATGTCGTTGCCGGCGCCACCGATCAGCACGTCCGAAGCAGCAACCACTGCCTGGTTCGAGGTGGTGGTGGTGAACGAGCTGGTCAACGAGGTCGTCTTGTCGACAACGCTCAGCGACAGGCCGGTGACCGGCACGTTGCCCAGTGCGTCGGTGACGGTCAGGGTGTTGGTACCAGCAACGTAGCTTGCGTCGAAGCCGGCCAGGGCATCAGCGGCGGCTGCGACTGCGGCCATCGTGGTGTCCAGATCGGTGTTGAACGCGATGTCGGCGGTGCTCACGCTACCGTTAGCATTGGTGATGTTGACACGGATGGTGTCGCCAGCGCCCAGTGCTGCAGTTTCGGTGATGACCAGGGTATCAGCATCGGCCACGAAGTTCACGGCGCCTTCGGCGGTGACGCCGGTAGCGGTGGTCGGGGTCGTGCCGTTCACACCAGCAACAGCGGTGATGACCACTGGAGCATTCGTACCGGTGACGGTGATAACACCAGCAGTTGCGGTTGCATCCAGGCTGGCTTCAGCGTTGATCTGGCCTGCCAAGGCAGCCACGGTCGCTGCGAAGTCGGTGACGAAGGTTTGGGTGAATGCCTTGCCGTTCACGGTCACGGTCAGGGCATCGTCGCCGTCCAGTGCGCCGGCAGCAGCGCCGTCGGTGAAGGTGATGGTGTCCACGTCGGCGACGTAGTTCACGTTGCCTTCAGCGTATGCACCGGTCACGTTTGCCGCGGTATATGCAGACGTGAACGAGGTGTTGGCGCTGAACGCGGTACCTGCGTTTTCAGCCGTGATGGTGATCACGCCGTTGACGGCGGTAGCGTTCACACCTGCAGGAACACTGTTGTTGATCTGGAGAGCCAGAGCAGCGATGGTGGCGTTGAAGTCACCCGTGAAGTTCTGGGTGAAGTCCTGGCCGGCCACGGTTGCCTTGATCTGGTCGTTAGCAGCGATACCAGCAGTGCCAGCGCCGTTGGTAAAGGTCAGGGTGCTGACCTGCGCGATGTTGCCGCCGCCCTGAGCCGAAGCGGTCAGGATGTCGTTGCCCGAACCACCGGTGATGGTGGTGGCGGTGTTACCAGCAGCCTGGACCGTCAGAGCGGCGGTCATTGCCGAACCGTCGATCGAAGCAACGTTGATGTTGCCGGTGTTGGTCAGGTTCAGCGCGGTGTTGCCGGTGACAACGATTGCCTTGGCCTTGGTCGCAGCCAGGGTCAGGTTCTGGGTGTCTGGCGAGAAGTTAGTTGGCGATTCGGTCAGGCCATCGGCGGTCGTGATGTTGATGGTCTCAACTTCAGCGATGGTGACGGTGCCGTTCGAATCATTGTTACCATCGACCGCGTTGACAGCGGTGATGATGATGTTTGCCACGTCAGCGGTGCTGTCAGCTGCGCCCTTGATCTTCAGGGTGGTAGCAACGTTGGTGTTGTCGCTCAGGCGCAGGGTAGCACCCGAGGTCAGGCCGTCGATGGTGATCGAGCCGCCGACCACAGCATTCACGCCGATGTCGTTGAACGCGCCCAGGACGTCAGCTTCGACTTCTTGGGTGCCGGTTGCGCCGCGCAGGTACAGACGTTCGAAGCCGGTGACCTTGCCAGCGAAGGTAGTGCCCTGCGATGCAGTGACAGCGTCGGCAGCCAGCATGCCCAGAATGTCGGTGCCGTCGCCAGCAGCGATCGAACCTTCGGTTGCGATTGCGGTGGTTCCGTCAGCCAGGTTGACGCGGTCGTTGCCAGCGCCCAAGGTGATGGCTTTGGTGACCGAGGTGGTGCTCAGGGTCACGGTGTCAACGCCTGCACCGCCGGTGTAGGTTGCTTTCGAACCGTCGATGGTGGTGGTCACGGTGCCGGTGGTACCGGTGGTGTTGACCGAAGTGATCGAAGCAGCCGAGCCCGACAGCGACAGGCCAGCGGTTTCGGTGACGACGATGGTCTTCACGCCCGACAGGCCAGCGCCAGCGGTCAGGGTGCCGGTGCCCGAAACGTTCAGGGTTTCGGTAGCAGCTGCGGTGATCGTAGCGCGGTTTGCACCGGTGCTCTTCACGTTCAGGGTGGTCGGAGCAGCGGTGAAACCGATTGCTGCGGTGCCGCCGGTCGATGCCACGCCGCTCAGGTTGAGCGCCAGGGTAGCAGCGGTGTCAGCGACATTGATGCCTGCGCCGCTAGCAGCGTTCGACAGGTTCAGGGTGTCCAGCACTGCGCCACCGATGATCGACGAGCCGTTAGCGTATGCATCGATGCTGATGGTCTTGATCGAGCCAGCTGCATCGTTCACGGTCACGACACCGGTGTTGACACCCAGGCGTGCAACTTGGCCGTCTTCGTCCACGCCTTGCACGGTGGTCGGGGTTGGCAGGGTTGCGGTGCCGCCGACGGTCAGGTCGGTAGCCACGCCGCCGAAGCGTGCGGTGAACGTCACGCTATCGCCATTAGCTGCGGCCGAATTCCAGCCGTTCAGGGCGCCGGTGTAGGTGCCGTTCAGTGCCAGGCCCGAGCCTTGGGTGTCGCCAGCAACAGGAACGGTGCCGCGAACCAGGTTCGAGAATGCCGAAGCGACTTCAGCTGCGGTCAGGTTCTTCGAAGCGGTGAAGGTCAGGCCGCCAACGCTCACGGTCTGGCCACCGGTCACTGCCGAGAACTTCAGGGTGGTGGTTTCTTGCACTTCAGCAACATCAGCAATGCCTTCGCGAGCCGAGATGGTCGCGGTCTGCTTGACGTTCACGGTGGTGGTCGACGCTTCGCCAGTCACGGTGACCGCACCCAGGTTGTAGGTGGTAGCAGCGCCAACGCCGGTTGGGGCAGCCGAGGTTGCGGTCTGGGTCACGTTGACGGTGGTGCCGCCCTTAACGTTGATGTCGCCCAGGGTCAGGCCGGAGCCGAGAACGGCAGCTTTGCCGATCGATTCCACGCTCACGACGCCTTTAGCCGCGGTAACCAGACCGACGTTGATGTCTTGTGCGGTCGAAGCGACGTCGGTCATCTTGACGACGACATCTTTACCGCCGTTGACAGCGGTAACAGCAGCGCCGTTGGCTTTCAAGGTGGCGTTGATGTTGGTGGTGCCAGCAGCAGCGACGTTGACGTTGCCGCTTGCTTCGGTGATGTTGAACTGCTCGACGCCGGTCCATGCGCTGATGTCAGCGGTCACGGTGCTGGCAGCGCGCACGGTCACGACTTCCACGTTCGATACCGAGATCGATGGCGCAGCAGTCATCGCGGTCAGCGCGGTGATGGCCAGGGTATCGGCGCCGGTGCCACCGTTGATGCTGTCAAGTGCGGTCAGGGTGGTTGCTGGGCTGGTCGCGCTGGTTGCATCGATCAGGCCGTTGAAGGTGTCGTTGCCAGCGGTGCCGGTCAGGGTGTCGACGCCGGTGGTCAGGGCCACGGTGGTGCCGGTGGTCGACAGGCCGATTTGAGCGACATTGTTAACGGTGGTCGACAGCGCTGCAGGAGCGATGGCGGCTGCCAGCGATGCATCGGTGCTGACGGTCGACAGCCAGATTTTGGCAGCTTCGTTAGCCTTGGCGCCGTCGTAGCCCAGGATTTCCGAGGTGGTGTCCAGCGATGCCGAGAACGCGGTTGCAGCAGCAACTTTGTTCTTGTATGCGACTGCGTCAGCGTTCTGAGCAGCAGCGGCGATGGTGGTCACGGCGTTGTCGATGGTGACAGCGCGGTTGTTCAGTGCGTCGCCCCAGAACAGCAGAGCTGCCGGCTCGGCGTCACGGCCGAACAGGTTGTTGTAGATGGTGTTGATGACTTGGAAGGCCGACTTACCTGCGTAAGTGTCCTTGTATTCTTGCGAGGCAGCAAAAGCAGCCGACACAGCCGAGGTGTTACCGTTTGCAGCGGTAACGATCTTTTCCCAGTATGCCAGACCGCCAAAGTCAGCTGGACGGTTGAAGTAAGCGACGTACAGCTTTTGCACTGCTTCGGTGTAGATACCCATGTATTGCTCCTAAGTTTCAGTAAGGTTTAAATTTGCAGCATCGCTATGGACTTCTGCAATCCAACGGGGCGAATGATGACAGAGGGCAGTCAGGGCTTAGTGTGACGGTCATCACACCAAACAACAATTTTGTCCCAAAGTTGTAAAAATCCACGCGCCTTTTGTGGTCGGCCATTATCAGAGAAGCGCAAAGGTTGCGCAAGATCGTATTGTGATGCGCCAGCCATGGCATAAATCCTTTGGTGTCCAGCCCTCTACGCTTCTGAATATTTGTTTCATTTCCATGCAGAACGCATGACGGAATTGACGATTCCAGCCATTGTCACTGCTGAGCTTGCCTTACAACTGGAAACAATTTGATGTGACGCCGGTGTGGCGTCCCAATGAAAAAACCCCGGCTCGGCCGGGGTCTTCATTAGAGGATAGACAACTTATTTACTGGCGCCCCAGATGGTAATCCCATTGATGATGCGGTTATCGTCCAGGATGCGCTTATATAGATAAGCCGCCTTGCCGCCATCTTCGTTGCCTAATACACCATTAACCGTCATGTTATTGGCTTGCGGCCGCGTGAACGTATCAATCAAGGAGTTAGCAAACAGGCCATTTTTGGCGATGCTGCCGTCGGCCATCATATTAAATACTTCCTTGCCGTTCACCACGTCGAAACTGGTGACGAAGCTCGCCTTGCCGAAGTCCACCGCCAACAGGCCGTTCGTCACTGCGGCGGAGGTCACCACCGTGCCCTGATTGGCATTGGTGATCGTCGCCGCGCCATCCTTCAGGACAAAGCTGGCGCTGCCCCGCTCCGGCGCCACGTAGTCACGTCCGGCGGTGCGAATGATCGCGTACTCGCCGCCCAACAGCCGATCGGCTCCCTCGGGCGCCGTGCTGCTGATGGTGACCGGCTGACCGGCCAGCGCCACCCAGCGGCCCCACTGGATCGTCCGTTCCGGCAGCTGCGGCACCGGCGGTACGGTCTCGACCGGCGGCACGACCACCGGCACGTCCACCACCGGCACTTCGCTCACCGGCGGCGTAATCGGCGGCATCGTGATCGGGTCGGTCGGTGGCGTCGGTTGCGGTTGCGGCTGCGGCTGGGCCGGCTGCACCGGCGCCTGGCTCACCAGCTTGTCGAGCGTATCGCTCTTGCGCGCGTCGAGGATCGGCGCGGCGGTGCTGTTGCTGGCCTTGGCCACCGGCTCGTCCGCACGCGGCGGCGACACCTGGTCCGGGCCGCTGCCGTTCGACTGCAGCAGTTGCGGCGCCGAAATGCCGCGCTTGACCTGCAGCAGCTGGCCGCGCTGGGTGGCGAACAGTTCGCGGCTGGCCGCGCCTTCGCACGGGCCGCCGCCTTCCGGACGGCAGGCGCCTTCGAATCCGCTCATCACCACGCCGCCGGTCAGGACCGCGACGCGCGAGGTTTCCTGGTCGGTGAACACGGTGAAGTCGGTACCGCGCACGCCGATCGCCGCCACCGGGGTATTGAAGCGGAAGTTCTGGCGCGCCTGCTTGACGGCGTCGCCCGACTTGCTGCGCGCCACGCCGCTGAGGAGTTCGAGCTTGATGCGGGTATTGGCCGGGTTCTTCGCGTCCACATGGTAGGCCACGATCCTGGCCCTGGTGTTCGGGCGCAGGATGAACAGGCCGTTGTCGATCGTCTTCACATAGAGGAAGCCATCCTTGCCGGTCGTCAACAGCTCGCCTTCCTGCACAGGTGTGCCTTCGGCGCCGGCCTTGTCGGCGACCTGGGCCGAGCCTGCGGCAAAGATGACCTTGCCAGCCTCGGCCGCATAGGCCTGGGCAGCGAGCGCAAGTGAACTGAAGATGAGTATTTGACGCAACATGGTTTTCCCCTTTTCGCGCTATTATCCGGGCCGCGCTCAGCCTTTCGGTGACGACCGTCACATTTTAGAGCAAACTCATGCGTTACCCGCCCTGCTTACAATTTGTAGCACTTGCCCGCAGAGCAACTTCCTCAGGTTATACTTGTCGTTTCTCCCCATTAATATCCGTTTTTTAAACGCTCCTACTCCGGCGTGGCCGCTACCCCTTCCACAATGAGCAACCGCATGCTGGCCCCGCGCCGGCGGGCAGTTCTGGCGCGCGCGGCGATCGCTGTGGCGGCAGTGCTGTTGACCGTGCTCGCCCAGTGGGGTCCCTCGTTGGGGGTGTCGCTTTTTGGCAACGCCACGCTGACCAGCGCATTCTTCGGCAACGAAATCCTGCGCGACCAGTTCATCCGCTGGAACGCCACCACCGAGTCCGAACCGCGGATCCTGGTTGTCGACATCGACGAAGCCAGCCTGGCCGCGGTCGGCCCCTGGCCCTGGACCAGCACCCGCATCGCCGACCTGGTGGAGATCTTGCTCAGCCGCTACGAGGCGCGCGGCGTCGCGCTCGACATCGTGCGCGAGAAAGCGGGCGATCCGGAAGGCGACATGCGCCTGGCGGCACTGGCCAGCCACGGCCCGCTGGTGCTGGCCCAGGCCTTCGACTTCGACCATGAGCGCAAGCGTCCCGAGCCCCTGCTGGAAGGTGTCCTCGCCGGCGCCCTGCCCGCCCGGCAGCCGCGCGCGTATCCGGCCGACGGCCACATCGCCAACCATGGCGGTTTCGCCGGCGCGCGCAACGTCGGCAATATCGGCTTCGTGCCCGACCGCGACGGTGTGCTGCGCCACGTTCCCCTGGTCACGCGCTTCGGGGGCCAAGACTATCCGGCCCTGGGCCTGGCTCTGGTGAGTTGCTGCAGCGGCGCCCAGGCGCCGGACATGCCGGACGCCGACCGCATACGCATCCCGTTCCGGCGCGACTGGAGCGCGTTCACCGTCGTCAGCGCGACCGATATCCTGAACGAAGCGATCGACCCGGACAGCGCCAAAGGGCGCCTGGTGCTGGTCGGCTCCTCCTCGCTCGGCCTGGGCGACCGCGTCGTTACCCCCTACGCGGCCAGCCGCCCGGGCCTGGGCGTGCAGGCCGAGATCCTGTCCGCCCTGCTCGACCGCCAGCAGGGCAAGACCCCGGCGCCGTGGCCGGGACGCCTTGTAGCCTGCGTCTTCGCGCTGCTGTCGGCATTGCTGGCGACCTTCGCCTTCCCGCGCCTGCCTGCGGCGGCCAGCGTGGCCCTGCTGGGCGTGGTGTCGGCGCTGTGGCTGTGGACCGCCTACACATTTGCCCCGCACGACCCCGGCTTCTCGACCACCGCGCCGCTGGCGACCAACCTGTTCCTGCTGGCGGTGGCTGTGCCCTACCAGTGGCAGCTGGCGCAGCACCGCTCGCGCCACCTGCTCGGCACCCTGCGCCAGTACGTCGCGCCCTCGGTGGTGCAGGAACTGCTGCGCAGCGACCTGGCCGATCCGCTGGCCCCGCGCCTGCTCGACGTCACCACCCTGATCGCCGACATGGAGGGCTACACCACCCAGGTCGAATCGCTGTCGATGGAAGAATCGGCCACCCTCACGCGCGACTTCCTCGACTGCCTCACCGGCCCCGTGATCGCCACCCTCGGTACGCTCGACAAATATACGGGCGACGGGCTGGTGGCGTTCTGGGGGGCGCCGCTGCCGGTCGAGCACCACGCCGACCTGGCGCTGGACGCGGCCCACGCCATTATCGATCGGGTGGACGCGCTGTCGCGCCGGCGCGAGGCGCTCGGGCACCCGCCGCTGCGGGTGCGTATCGGCATCGAGAGCGGCCCGGCGGTGGCGGGCGATTTCGGCACCTCGTTCCGCAGCATCTATACGGCCGTCGGCGACAGCGTGAACACCGCGTCGCGCCTGGAGCAGGCGGCCAGGGAATTCCCGCACGACGTCATCGTCGGCGCCGGCACCGTCGAACGCGCGCAGCGCCATGCCTTCATCGCACTGGGCGAACGCCGCCTGCGCGGCAAGGGCAAGCTGACCGCGCTGTTCACGCCGGCCGGCATTCCGCATTCACGCACCGCGCCGCTGGAATTCGTCGGCGCGGCCGCAGTCAAAGGCAGTTCATGAGGTTTTCATCGCTGCGCGCCGGGTGCGCGCTTTCCTTCCTGCTGCTGGCCGGCGCCGCGCACGCCGACGACGAGCAGGTCGCCGGGCCGCCCGGGCAGGACCTCTACCTGCAGGCGCTGCAATCGATTGCCGAGGGCCGGCGCGCCGATGCCACGGCCGAACTGCGGCGGGCCATCGAGCAGTCGCCCAACCACGCCGGCGCCTGGCTCGAACTGGCGCTGACCCAGTGTGCCCTCGGCAACTCGGACGAGGCCGAGCGCATGTTCGCCACCATCGAGACCCGCTTCGATCCGTCGGCGGGGATCCTGGAACTGATCGCCAACGCGCGCGAGGAAGGCTGCAACCGCTGGGACGTGTTCTCGAGCGCGGTGGTGACGGCCGGCCGCGGCGTCGACCAGAACGTCAACCAGGGCGCGCTCACCACGCGCTACGTGGTCGACGCGCCCGGCGGCCAGGTGGAATACGAGCTGGCGGGCGACTTCACGCCGCGCCACGACCAGTACACCCAGGTGTCGGGCGAGTACATGCGCGAAGTCACGCCCAACGGCGTGCTGGCCTTCGCGCAGTACCAGATCCGCCACAACGACCGGCTCCACCAGTACAACACCAGCTCCCTGTTCACCGGCCTGGAAGCGCCCTACCGCGTGGGCGCCTGGCGCCTGCGCGCCACCGGCACGCTCGGCCTGGTGACGCTGGGCGGGCAGCTCTACCAGCGCCAGGCGCAGCTGCAGGCGCGCGTGGTGCCGCCGCTGCGCCTGCCCACCGGCACCCAGCTCAATATGGTGGGCGCGATCACCTACAACAGCTTCCCGTCGCTGACCAATTTCGACTCCACCACCCAGGAACTGCGCAGCCACCTGTCCTGGCGCGAAGGCGGCAGCTATGCCAGCGCCACGCTCGGCATCCAGAACGACCACGCGCTGGCGCAGCGCCCGGGCGGCGACCGCAAGGGCAGCTTCGCCAACCTGCTGCTGCGCCGCCATGTCTGGAACGGCATCAATACGGAACTGGGCTACTCGCACCAGGCATGGAACAGCAGCCGCGCCTATTCGCCGGGTCTGATCGAGCAGGTGCGCAGGCAGGTGACGCAGGTGCTGCGCGGCAGCGTGAGCTATGCGATCGACAGGCAGCAGTCGGTGGTGCTTGAAGCGCGTGCGGTGCGCAACCGCGAGAACATCTCGATCTTCCAGTACAACAACCGCCAGTTGCAGCTCAGCTGGCAATGGCAGCTTCCCTGACCGCGACCATGGCACACCCACCGCAAGCCCGTACCCTCGAATCGGCCATCGGCACCCACGACAACGGCTTCAACCTGGTGCGCCTGGTGTGCGCGCTGCTGGTGGTGCTCTACCACACCTGGCTGATGAACCGCCTGGCCCCGGGGCGCGACCCGCTCACCCTGCTGCTGGCGCCGAATACCGACCTGGGCGCGATCGCGGTGGGCGTGTTCTTCGTCATCAGCGGCATGTTCATCGCGCGCAGCTGGATGGGCGACCCGCACCTGGGCCGCTTCGCCGTGCGCCGCGCGGCGCGCATCGTGCCGGGCTTGTTCGCCTGCCTGCTGCTGAGCACCGTGGTGGCAGTCGTGTTCTTCTCGGCGCCCGGCTGGCGCGGCCTGTTCGATGGCGCGCCGTGGCGCTTCATCTTCGGCAATACAGTGCTGCATGGACTGGTCTACAACATCCCGCCGCAAGAATTGCGCATCGCCGGCGTGCTCGGCGGCCAGGACCTGAACGGCCCGCTATGGACGCTGTACTGGGAAGGCCGCATGTACGTGATGGTGGCGCTGGTCGGCCTGGCGGCCGCCCTGCCGCTGCGCAGCTGGATGCGCGGCGCCGCCCTGTTCCTGCTGCTGGCGGCCAACCTGTTTCCGGAAGTGACGAGCGGCTATGTGTGGGAAGTAAGGATGTGGTCGCTGTTCCTGGTCGGGATGCTGCTGCAGACCCTGGCCCCCGACCTGCGCATCGGCTGGCGCCACGTCGCCTGCGCGGTCGCATTGCTGCTGCTTAACTGGACCCGTTCGGCCGCGCTCACCCCCAGCCCGCTCACTTGGTTCGGCATCGCCCTGGTCGCGGTGACCCTGGCCCTGTGCGTCGGCAGCCGCCGCCTGCCGTGGGCGCCGCATGTGCAGCGGCACGACTACTCCTACGGCATCTACATCTGGCACTGGCCGGTGATTATCATGCTGCGCGAAGTGCTGCCGCCGGTGGGGCCGGTCGGCTTGACCCTGGCGACGGTGGCGGTGGTGGTGCCCGTGGCGATGCTCAGCTGGCATGCGGTGGAGTCGCCGGCGCTGCGCGCCACGCGCCGCTGGCTGGGTTCGCGGCAGCCGCAGCGCGAGCGGGTGCCGGCCTAGCCTGGCGCTCCAGCGTCGCCGTGGGCGCGGATTCGCGGCGAAGCAACACAACTGGGCAAAAGACGCGAAATTTGCGTAATTTGTTGGTCTACGGCATTACACTGGGCCGGTATTGACACGCCTTGACGGCTCCCCCCACCGGAAGAACCCATGACCACCCTTGCCAGCTTCTTCGAAAACGTTCGCCTGCCCACCATCTCCGCCGTGGCGCATTCCCTGGTCGCCACCCTCGACAATGAGGACACCACGACCAGGAGCGTCGCCACCATCATCTCGCGCGACCCCGCCCTTACCGCCAAGCTGATGCGCCTGGCGAACAGCGCGCGCTTCGGCTCCAGCCGCAACGTCAGTTCGCTCGACGACGCCATCGCGCTGGCCGGCATGTCGCACATCCGGACCCTGGCGCTGGCCGCCTGCTTCGCCGATGCCTTCCCCCAGTTGCCTGGGCTGGACACGGATGAATTCTGGAAAAGCAGCATGGCCTGCGCCGGCTACGCCAAATGGCTTGCCAACGGTGCGGGCGCCGACAGCAACGAAGCCTGGCTGGCCGGCATGATCATGCGCCTGGGCGAATTGCTGATCTACCAGGTGGCGCCGTCGGCCTTCGCCGAAATCGAGCAGCTGCCGCATCTGCCGGGCGCGCGCTGGGAACGCGAACAGCGCCTGCTGGGCCTGTCGGAGGGTCAGATCACGGCCGAGTTGTGCCGGCGCTGGAACTTCCCGGCCCGGATCGTGGCCGCCGTCGAACGTTCGTCCGACCCGATGGTAGTACTGCCCTTCTGCAAGCTGGCCGGCGTCGTGCACCTGGCAAGCCTGCTGGCCGACACGCCCAGCGACGATCCCGCCATCCTCGACACCCTTCCGGCCGACGTCGTGGGCGCACTGTCGCTGAGCATGGAATGGATGCGGGCGCGCTTCCCGTCGCACGCATCTTTCGCAGCGGCGGCCTGACGCGACGCCCAGGCCGGGACAGCCCGCTCCAGGGCGCGGCTCCCGTCCCTACCTGGCGCGCCAGTCGCCGCCCGCCACCACCTGGGCCGGCGCGATTTCGGTGCTCTGGTGGATCGTATTGACCCAGGCGCCGCCCTGGCGCACCCAGACCCGTACAAAGCGTGCGCGGATCCTGCGGGGCACACCGGCCTGCTGGACGGCGCTGAAGGTGCCCACCACCACGGCGGTGGCGCCACCGGGCGCCATCTGCACTTCGGTATCGCTCGGCTGGTAATCGACGCTCGCAAACGCCTTGTTCGACACCGCTTGCAGGAAGGCCGTTCGGGTCCGCATCCGGCCATTGCTCTCCACGTGGTAATACTCCCTGCTGACGATCCGCTTGAGCGCTTCGACATTGCCGCCCGCGACCGCTTCCCTGCGCTGCTTCTCCGCCGCGAGGATCGACTGGGCCTGCACGTCGCTTGCGTCGAGCGCGAAGACGTCGGCGCGCGACGCACCCGCGCCAGGGGGGCAGAGCAGCGCCGGGACAAGCAGCACACGCAGCGCGAGCAATCCGCTCGCGATCGAAGGGCGCACCATCGGGTTCCTCCAACTCTCGGCTTAAATAAAATTAACCTGATAGAACATCTGTTGACTCAGGAAAATTATAGCGGCGTCTTCCGCGCACGCACGCACGAATGTCCATTTACCAAGGCTTGCGCGCAACACCCGCTCGGCAGCTCAGGCGAACAGGGCATGCAGGTCGGGGCGCGCGGCGGGCTCGCGCAACTGGTCCTGCCAGCTGCGCAATAGCCGCTCGGCCTGCTCGGCCGGCTGGGCCATGCTGAAGTACCAACCCTGCACACAGTAGGCGTGATGGCTGCGCAGCCAGTCGAGGTCGCTCTGGCGTTCCAGGCCTTCGCACAGCAGTTCCGCACCGGACACGCGGGCCACCCCCTGGATCAGCTGGAACAGGCTGGCGGTGGTGGTGGTGTCAGCCACCCCATGCACGAACCGGCGGTCGACCTTGAGCCGGTCGAATCGCAGGCTGGCGATGGCGTCAAGATTCGAGTAGCCGATACCGAAATCGTCGATCGCGATGCGCAGCCCGAGCGCGCGCAGCGCCGCCACGCATACTTGCAGGGCCTGCGGGGCTTCCAGCAGCTGGCCCTCGGTGACCTCGACCTCGAGCAGCCCGCCCGGGAGCGCGGTCTCGCCGAGCAGGGCCGCGATCGCCTGAGGCAGGCGCGGATTGACCAGCGAGGCGCGCGACAGGTTGAGCGAGACGGGTACGGCCGGCAGGCCGGCGTCCCGCCATTGGCGCAGCATGCGGCACACGCGCGCCGCCACCTGCATGTCCAGCTCGAAGCAATGGCCACTGCCCTCGGCCAGGGACACGAAGCTCGCCGCCGGCACCATGCCCAGCTGTGGATGGCGCCAGCGCACCAGCGCCTCGAAACCGATCAGGCAGCCGTGCTCGACATTGACCTGGGGCTGGTAGAACACGCTCAAGTCGCCCGCATCGGGACTTCCCTTGAGCACGTCGAGCAGCGCCTCCAGCATGCGCGAGCGGTCGCGCATGACGCCGCCGTATTCGCGCAGCACCGAGAACCCATGCATGACGCCGATCGTGCTTCCCGCCGTTTCGGCCATGTCGAACAGGCCCCCCGCGCTCAGGCGGGTCGGCAGCGATTCGCGCACCACGCCAATCCGGGCGCTGAGCGGGTGCAGGCGTCCCTCCGGCAGCACCAACGGGGCGTCGATCGCCAGCCGGAGGTCGGGCAGGCGCTCGTCCGGCACCGGACCGCGCAGCACGAATCCGAACCGGTCGCCGCCCAGGTGGCCGGCCAGGCCTGCGGGCCCGGTCCAGCGCTGCAGCCGGCTGCCGGCTTCGGCCAGGATGCGGTCGCCGGTCTCCCGCCCATAGATCTCGTTAATCTGGTGGAAGCCCGCGAGGTCGATATGGCCGACCACGACCTCGGGCAGGTCGGACAGGGTGATCAGGTCCTGCAGCTGCTGGACCAGGGAGCTGCGGTTGTGCATGCCGGTCACCGCGTCGCAGTAGCGCAGCTCGAGCGCATCGACGACCAGCCTGGCCAGCCCCTGCAACAGCATCCGCTGCGATTCGTCGAGCCGGCCGGGCACGCAGGCCATCACCCACAGCGTGCCGAGGACATAGCCGCGCCGGCTGAACAGTGTGGCGGCGGCGTAATGCCGCATTTCGGGGAATTGCTTGGCTGCGAACTGGGGCGCGCAATGGAGGTCGGGCACCTCGAAGAACGGCGCCTGGACGTCGACGGCGTGGGCACAGATGGAATCGGCGCGGTCGAACTACTGGGGCGTCAGGCCTGCGCCCGTGACCACGGCCACGTGCACGTCGTGAACCAGCGTAATGCCCCCGAGGTCGCCGCCGGCCGCCTGCACGGCCAGTTGGGCGAGCAGGCGCAGGCCCGGATCGGCGTCGTCCAGCGCGATCCGGTAGCGCGATATTTCCTGCACGCGCAGCAGCCCGGCCGCGTCGCGGCCATCGGGTGAGAAGTTCCGCTCCATTGCTTCCCCCATGCCATGGAACCAGCTTACGGCGATTCGCATGCCGGTGCAATGGAAACCACCGTTCCTCACAACTGGCGCGAAGCCGGCCATTCCTGCCTGAAGCTGCCGGTCGCATCGCGCCGGCCGTGCCCTTGCCAGCCTGATCACGCTTCGTTGCAGGCACACGCCACCCGTGGCCCGCATCGGTCCCAATCCCACCGTTGACAGGCTCGACCGTATACAATCACGGCTGTTGGAAACTCTGGAAGGACAGTGTGATCGTGGTGGCAGATCTGGTGTTGTTGGGCATGGCCGCGACCGCCGTATGCGTGGGATGCCTGGTTCCGAACCGCTGGCTTCCGCCGTTGCCAAACGATAAATTCCTTCACTTTGCGAGTTTCGCCGTGCTGGCCATCCTGGCGTTGCGCGTGGCCGAGGGGCGCATCGAAGCGCTGTCCTGGCTGCTGGGCCTGCTCGTCGCGGGCTGGCTGATCGAATGCCTGCAGGGCGCACTGGTGCCCGACCGCCGCTTCTGCTGGCGCGACATCGCTGCGAACACAGCCGGTATTGTTTTCGCCGCCATTGCCACCCAACTTGTCGTCCCCATCTTCTGAGGCCTGCCATTTCAGAACGCACCATGACCGCGACCGCGAAATCCGCTACCGCCCGCCGGACACCCGCCGAGAACGACGCTGCCGCCGTGCCCGAGGAGCGCCAGGTACAGATTCACCTGCGCAAGATCCCGCTATTGGCCGAGCTGTCCGACGAAGAGATCATCCGGGTCAAGCAGGATTTGCGGATCCGCCAGTACAGCAAGCGCGACATCGTGCTGCAAAAAGGCGGCCATGGCGACGGCCTGATGTTCCTGCTGTCGGGCCAGCTGCAAGTGATCGACGTGACCGAAGACGGCCGCGCGATCGGCCTGCGCATGCTGGCGTCGGGCGACTTCTTTGGCGAGATTGCACTGATCAACGACTCGACCCGCTCGGCGTCGGTGGTGGCCATGTCCGACGCCCTGGTCGCCTTCCTCCCGGCGGCCACCGCCATGCACCTGTTCTCGCACTCGCCCTCGGTGGCCAAGCACATGCTCAAGCACCTGGCCGAGAAGATCCAGCGCGATTCGGAATTCCGCTCGCTGCTGAGCATCAACAACACGGCCAAGCGCATCTATACCTACCTGGTGCTGATGCAGAAGAACAAGCAGGTCGAGCCGGGTGCCCAGGCCGTGGTCGAGAACCTGCCGACCCACCAGGACATCGCCAACATGATCAATACCAGCCGCGAAACCGTCACGCGCGCGCTGACGGCGCTGGCCCAGCAGGGCATCGTGCAGAAGGATGCGCACCGCCTGATCATCGTGAAGCCGGACGCCTTGCAGAAGCTGGTGCAGGGCTCGTAGTTCCGCAGCTGCGGAACGGACCCGGATCCGGTCGCGCCCGCCGCGCGGCCGGCGGCCTGAAAACCCGGCCCGGGCCTGCTTCCCCGTGATACATTATTGTCATGACGATGCGGCCCCTTTCCGGCCGCCTTTCCCCCCAGGAGAAGACAATGAGCACGATGACCGGCAACCGTGGCATGCCCCTGAAACCCAGCCTGGGCAAGAGCCTGCTGGTGGTGGCGCTGGTGACGGCGGCCATCCTGACTATCCCGCTCGTCGCCATGCAGTACACCACCGAGGTCGCCTGGACCGGTTCCGACTTCGCCGCCGCCGGCGTCCTGCTGGCCCTGGCTGGATTGGCACTCACCTTCGCACTGCGCAAGGTCCGCACGACCCAGGGCCGGCTGCTGGCCGCCGCCGCGGTCGGCCTGGCCTTGCTGTATTGCTGGGCAGAGCTGGCGGTGGGCATCTTCACCAGCCTGGGCAGCTGACACGGCTTCGGCGCACGACAAACCATGACAACTTTATGTTGACTTGCGACAAGGTGTTACATCTGTAACAACGGATTGGCTGTTGGATGAAGTATAATTTTGGGCTCATCCGGCTTAGCCAATCATATGCACACCACCTTGACGCACCGAATCGGGGCGCTGCCAGCACGGGCCGCCCCATGATCTCGCCCCTGATGCTGCGCGGCTTGTGGGCCTATCGCGGTTTCGTGCTGGGCAGCGTCAAACGCGAATTCCAGTCGAAATACGTGAATGCGATGCTGGGCGCCGTCTGGTCGGTGCTCAGTCCGCTCGCGATGATCCTCGTGTACACCGTGATCTTTTCCGAGGTCATGCGTGCCAAGCTGCCGGGCAACGATTCCGGCGCCGCCTATTCGATCTACCTGTGCGCCGGCATCCTCACCTGGGGCCTGTTCGCCGAGATCGTCTCACGGGGGCAGAACATGTTTCTCGAGCAGGCCAACCTGATCAAGAAGATCAGCTTCCCGCGCATCTGCCTGCCGATCATCGTCGTGTGCAATGGGCTGGTCAATTTCGGCATCATCTTCGGCCTGTTCATCGTCTTCCTCATCGCCTCGGGCAATTTCCCGGGCATGGTGTTCTTCGCCATCATCCCGGTGCTGGCGCTGCAGATCCTGCTGGCCATCGGCCTGGGCATGGTGAGCGGCATCCTGAACGTGTTTTTCCGCGACGTCGGCCAGTTCGTCACCATCGCCATGCAGTTCTGGTTCTGGCTCACGCCCATCGTCTACCCGTCCAGCATCCTGCCGCCGGAAGTGCGCGCCGTGCTGGTCTACAACCCGATGGCGGCGGTGGTGCAGGCGCACCAGGGCATCCTGGTCGAAGGCCGGCTACCGGACTGGAATGCGCTGATCCCGGCCCTGCTGATGGCGCTGCTGCTGTGCATCCTGGGCCTGCGCCTGTTCCGCAAGCGCTCCGGCGAAATGGTGGATGAACTCTGATGGGCAGCATCGTCGTCTCCAACCTGGGCAAGGCCTACAAGCAGTACCCGACGCGCTGGTCGCGCCTGGGCGAATGGCTGCTGCCGCTGCGCGGCCCGCGCCACAAGCTCAAGTGGGTGCTCACTGACATCAACTTCCAGGTGTCCCCTGGCGAAGCCGTGGGCCTGATCGGCATCAACGGCGCGGGCAAGAGCACGCTACTCAAGCTCATCACCGGCACCACCCAGCCCACCACCGGCGCGGTGTGGATGGAAGGCCGCGTGGCGGCGCTGCTGGAACTGGGGATGGGCTTCCACCCCGACTTCACCGGCCGCCAGAACGTCTACATGGCCGGCCAGCTGCTGGGCATGACGGTGGACGAGATCAGCGCGCTCATGCCGCAGATCGAGGACTTCGCCGGCATCGGCGAGTACATGGATCAGCCGGTGCGCGTGTACTCGAGCGGCATGCAGATGCGCGTGGCGTTTTCGGTGGCCACCGCGCGCCGCCCGGACATCCTGATCGTCGACGAGGCGCTGTCGGTGGGCGACGCCTATTTCCAGCACAAGAGTTTCGACCGCATCCGCCAGTTCCGCAAGGAGGGCACCACCCTGCTGCTGGTCTCGCACGACAAGCAGGCGATCCAGTCGGTGTGCGACCGCGCCATTTTGCTCGACGGCGGGCGCCTGGCCAAGCAAGGCAAGCCGGAAGAGATCATGGACTACTACAACGCCATGATCGCCGAGCGCGAGAACGAAACGGTGCGCCTCAACGCGCTCGACGACGGCAAGGTGCAAACCATCTCCGGCACCGGCGAGGCGACGGTGAGCGACATCGCCCTGTACGACGAGAACGGCCAGCGCGCCGAAGTGGTGGACGTGGGCGCGGCCGTGACGCTGGAGGTGAAGGTCAGGGCCAATGCGGCGATCCCGCGCATGGTGCTGGGCTACATGATCAAGGACCGCCTCGGCCAGCCGATGTACGGCACCAACACCCACCTCAAGGGGCTGCCGCTGGAACACGTCGCAGCGGGCGAGGAAGTGAGCTACCGCTTCGCCTTCCCGATGAACCTCGGCCCCGGCACCTATTCGGTGGTCACCGCCATCGTCAGCACAGAGACCCACCTGGTCAACAACTACGAATGGCGCGACCTGGCGCTGGTGTTCACCGTGATGAACATGCGCCGCCCGCATTTCGAGGGCTCGGCCTGGCTCGACCCGGCCATTGATATCCAACGACCATGACCTTCATTTCCTACGCCCAGAATTCCGAGGACGTGCTGCTGTGGCGCGCGCTCGGCCACGTGCAAAACGGCTTCTACATCGACGTCGGCGCCAACGACCCGGAAGAGCATTCGGTCACCAGGGCCTTCTACGACGCCGGCTGGCGCGGCATCAGCATCGAGCCCCTGCCCTCCTTCCACCAGGCCTTCCTCGACCAGCGCCCGCGCGACGTCAACCTTGCCATCGCCGCCGGCGCGACCAATGGCGAGCTGACCCTCTACGACACCCCGCAGGTGCGCGGCTGGGCCTCGCCGGAACAGTCGGTGGCCGCGCTGCACCGTTCGGAAGGCCATGACGTCGTCGAGATGACCGTGCCGGTGCGTACCCTGGCGTCGGTGTGCGAGGAGCATGTGCGCGGCGAGGTCCACTTCCTGAAGATCGACGTCGAGGGTTTCGAGGGCGAAGTGCTGAAGGGGATGGATTTCGCGCGCTGGCGCCCGTGGGTGCTGGTGATCGAAGCGACGCTGCCGAACAGCCGCGAGACAAACCATGACGCGTGGGAGCACATGGTCACCGGCCAGCGCTACCGCTTCGTGTGGTTCGATGGCCTGAACCGCTACTACGTGGCGGAAGAACACGGCGAACTGCTGGCCCACTTCGGCATCCAGCCGAACGTGTTCGACGATTTCATCTCGCACCACCTCGACAAGTCCTGGGCCACCACCAAGCGCCTAAGCCGTTCGCTGCGCGACTCCGAACAGCATGCGGCCAGCCTGTCGACCGCGCTGGAAGCGGCCGCGCGCGAAGCCGGGGAGCTGCGCAATAACCTGAACTACGCGCTGGTGCGTGCCGACGCGGCCGAGCAGGAGCGCCGCCTGGCCGACCAGGAGCGGCGCGAAGCCGAGCTGTTGCGCCGCCAGGCCGAGCACGACCGCCGCACCGCGGAACTCGGCCTGGCGCAGTCCGAACAGGGTCGCCTGGAAGCCGAGAAATCGCTGCTCGGCGCCGAACATGAACTGGGCGCCGTGCGCGGCGCATTGGCCGCTTCCCAGGCCAGCGGACACCACCTGACCGAATGGGCGCACGGCCTCGAACGACAACTGGTCGCCACCCACGCCAGCACCTCGTGGAAGCTTACCCGGCCGCTGCGCGCGGTGGGCGTGGTCGCGCGCAAGGTGCGCCGCCCTGGCCTGGCCAGGCGCGTGGTCACGCGCGTGACCTCCAACGAGCGCCTGCGCCGCCTGCTGATCCCGCTGCTGCTGCGCTTCCCTTCGCTCGGCCGCAAGGTCAGCACCTCGATCGCCGCCATCAAGCAGGCCGCGCCGGAAGCGGTCGCGCCGCTGGACGTGGCGATCCCCGAAGAACTCAAGGGCTTGCCGGTGTCGGTGCGCACGGTGCTGGGCGACCTGCAGCGTGCTCGCGGCGCTCAGCCGGGTAATTAAACCATGCGTATCGTTATCGACTTCCTCCACGCGCAGGACGGCATCGCACCCGCCGCGCTGACCCTGGTCCAGTCGCTGGCCCGCCAGTGCGGCCCACGCGAACTGTGGATCGCCGCGCCGCTGGCCAATGCGAACCTGCTGCTCGAGCTGCGCCTGGCCTTCGGCCAGCACGTGCGCGCCTTCGACCTGACCGGCAACGACCATCTGCAGCCGGCGCTGCGCGAGCAGGCGCTGGCCAGCCTCGTGCCCGACGTGGTGCTGGTGCCGGGCGCGGCCGGCAAAAACACGGCCACCTTACCCTTCCCACTGCTGCAGCGCGACCCGCAAGGCCTCGATGCCGCCGCCCTGCTGGCCGAGCTGGATGCCACCGCGGCCGAGCGCGTAGTACCGCCCCAGTCAGCGCGCCCGAAGCTGGCCTATGTCTCGCCGCTGCCGCCCGTCAAATCCGGCATCGCCGACTACAGTGCCGAACTGGTGCCGGAACTGGCGAAGTACTACGACATCGAACTGGTGGTCGGGCAGGACAGCGTGAACGATGCGCGCCTGGAGGGTTTCCCCTTGCGCAGCGCCGACTGGCTGCGCGCCCATGCGCACGGCTTCGAACGGGTGCTCTACCACGTCGGCAATTCGCACGCCCACCAGCACATGTTCGATCTGATTCGCGAGGTGCCGGGCATCGTCGTGCTGCACGACTTCTACTTCTCGGGCGTGCTGGACAACCTGGAGCGCGAAGGCTATCTGCCGCAGGCCTTCGTGAAAGCGCTGTACGAATCGCATGGCTATACGGGTCTGCTGAGCCACCGCAAGGAAGGCCGCAACCCGTCGATCTGGAAGTACCCGCTCAACAAGGGTGTGCTCGACAATGCGGCCGGCGTGATCGTCCATGCCGACTTCTCGAAGCAACTGGCCACCGAGTGGTATGGGCCAGGCGCCGCCGACGGGTGGCAGACCATCCCGCTGCTGCGCGGCCGCCCCGAGGATTCAAGCACGCCGCGGGCACGCGCCGCCGCCCGCACCCGCCTGGGCCTGGACGGCGACGCCTTCCTCGTCACCACCTTCGGCATGCTGGGCCGCACCAAGCTCAATGAAGAGCTGCTGGACGCCTTCCTGGCTTCGCCGCTGGCCCGGGATGCGCGCTGCCGCCTGGTGTTCGTGGGAGAGAACGACCCCGGCCTGTACGGCGCCGGCCTGCTGCGCAAGATCGCCGCCAGCGACGCGGCGGGCCGCATCCGGATCGCCGGTTTCGTCGATGCCGCCACCTATGCCGACTACCTCGCCGCCAGCGATTGCGCGGTCCAGCTGCGCGCCTCGACCCGCGGCGAGACCTCGGCCTCGGTGCTCGACTGCCTGCTGTACGGTATTCCCACCATCGTCAACGCCCACGGCTCCACCGCCTCCATCAGCGCCGAACTGCTGCTGAAACTGCCGGACGCCTTCACGACCCAGGAACTGGCCGATGCGCTGGCGCGCCTGCGCGGCGATGCCGGCCTGCGCGCGGGCCTGTCGCAACGGGCGCTGGCCCACATGGCCAGCCAGCATGCGCCCGCCCACGTCGGCAAGCTGTATTTCGATGCGATCGAGGGCTATGCCCGGCGCGGACCGCTGGCCGCCTACCGCAAGGTGGTGCGCGCCGCCGCGCCGCAATGCCCGGACGCCCAGATGCCGGCACTGGCGTCGGCCATCGCCTTCAACCGCAAGCCGACGGCGCCGCGCCAGTTGTTGGTGGACGTCTCGGCCGTGGTGCAGTCCGACCTGAAAACCGGCATCCAGCGCGTGGTGCGCAGCATCCTGCTAGCCATGATCGCCGACCCGCCGCCGGGCTACCGCATCGAGCCGGTGTATTCGCACGGCGCCAACCGCAGCTACCAGTACGCGCGCCATTTCGGCCTGAACATGGTGGGCGAGACCACGCTGGCGCTGGAAGACGCGCCGGTCGACCTGCGCCCGGGCGACATCTTCTTTGGCCTGGACCTGTTCACCAACGGCACCTCGCAGAACGAAGACCTGCTGGCCTCGATGCGCGACCGCGGCGTGGGCATCTATTTCGTGGTGTTCGACATCCTGCCGATGCTGCGCCCGGATGTCTTCCCCTTCGGGACCGAGCAGTACTTCGGCGACTTCCTGCGCACCGTGCACAAGGTGTCGGATGGGGTGCTGTGCATCTCGCGCGCCGTGGCCGACGAACTGGCCGCCTGGATCGAAGGCCAGGGCCTCAGCCGGCGCGCGCCGCTCAAGCTGGGCCACTTCCACCTGGGCGCAGACATCGACGCCAGCGCGCCGAGCTTTGGGCTGCCGCCGGATGCCGACCACGTGCTGGCGGCCCTGAAGCAGCGTCCGAGTTTCATCATGGTGGGCACGGTGGAGCCGCGCAAGGGCCACACCCAGTCGCTCGCCGCCTTCGAACTGCTGTGGGAACGGGGCGAGGACGTCAACCTCGTGGTGGTCGGCAAGCAGGGCTGGATGATGGAAAAGCTGTGCGAACGCATGGCCGCGCATCCGGAAAAATCGAAGCGCCTGTTCTGGCTGAATGGAATCTCGGACGAGATGCTGCTCAAGCTCTACGCCGGCTCGGCGGCCCTGCTGTCGCCATCGGAAGGCGAAGGCTTCGGCCTGCCGCTGATCGAATCGGCCCAGCACGGCATCCCGATCATCGCGCGCAGCCTGCCGGTGTTCCGCGAAGTGGCGGGCGAACACGCCTATTATTTCGACGGCCTCGCGCCAGGCGACCTGGCCGATGCCGTCAGCAACTGGCTGGCGCTGCAGCGCGACGGCCGCGCGCCGCAATCGACCGGCATGCCGTGGCTGACCTGGGACGAGGCCGCGCAACAGGTGCTGGACGGCCTGGTGCGCCAGCAATGGTACCGCGTGCTGCCGGGCACCGCACCCACCCGCGGGGAAGGCGATGCAGGCGCTCCCTGAGCTCCGGCAGGACGCCCCCGCGTCCAGCGCGCCCGCAGCCGGCGCGGCGCCCACGCGCTCCGCGCCGGGCCGCGCCGCCTGGCTGCGCTTCGCGCTGCTGCTGGCAGCCCTGCTGGCCCTGCTGCCACCGCTGTTCCCGGTCTCGCTCAGCGGCGACGTCCTTGAATATACGCTCGACACGGTCGCGGTGGCGAACCACGGCACGCCCGACATCCGGGTTGCGGACATCGACCGCACCGTGGCCCTGATGCAGGGCAAGTACGAAGAGCTGTACCGCCTGCTGCAGGGCCAGATCCAGGACGGGGTGCAGGCCGTGTTCCCCGCCTTTGCGCGCGGCAGCGACGGCAAGGTCTATCCGATCCACTTCTTCGGTTATCCGATGATGGCGGCCATCCCTTTCCGCGTTCTCGACGCCTTGGGCCTGCCGCCCTTCAAGGGCTTCCAGGTCGCCAACCTCGCCTTCGTCTTCGTGCTGGGCCTGGCCATGCTGCGCTTCTTCGGCTCGGCGCGCCGGGCCTTCGGGGGCGTCGCCCTGTTCATGCTGTGCTTCGGTGCGCTGTACTGGAAATGGTCGAGTCCCGAATGCATCAGCGCCGCGGCCCTGCTGGGCGCCCTGCTGCTGTTCGCCAGCCGCATGCCGGTGGCCGGCAGCCTGCTGGCCGGCCTGGCGGCCCAGCAGAACCCGACCATCGTGTTCTTCTTCGCCTTCGCACCACTGCTGCGCCTGTGCCTCGAGTATGACGCGGCGCGCAGCATGGGTGCCAACCTGCGCGCCCAGGCCGACCGCCGCACCATCGTCGGACTGGTGCTGGGCGTGGCGCTGGCCGCATTGCCGGTGCTGTTCAACCTGCTGCAGTACGGCGTGCCGAACCTGATCGCCAGCCGCTTCTCCGACCCGGCGCTGGTGGACGGCACGCGCCTGCTGTCCTTCTACTTCGACCTGAACCAGGGCATGATCGTCGGGATTCCCGGCGTGCTGGCGGCGCTGCTGCTGTGGATGCGGCGCGCCCGCATCCACCTGCCGCGCATGCCGGTGCTGCTGGCCGTGAGCCTGCTGTTCACGCTGGCGCTGGCGCTGCCGGCACTGGCGGTGCTGAACTGGAATTCGGATGCCGCCGGCGTGATGCGCTATGCCTTCTGGGCCGCGATGCCGCTGGTGTTCGTGCTGCTGCTGGTGCTGCGCGCGCTGCCACGCTGGCCGCTGGCGCTGGTGGCCACGGTGGTGGTGCTGCAATCGCTGTCGATGCTGGGCGCGCTGCGCCACAACTACGTGAGCTTCGGGCCGCTGCCTTTCCGCATCATGAAGTATGCGCCCCAGCTCTACCACCCGGAGCCCGAGATCTTCGCCGAGCGCATGGCCGGCAACGATAACTGGGTGCAGCCGGACCAGGTCTATACCTACCGCAACGAGGGCTACCGCGCAAAAACGCTGGTGCATGCCGCCAACCCCAGGGCCGCGACCACCCTGTGCGGCCCTGGGGCCACGCTGGACGCGGCCAACGACGTCACCGACAGCGCGCGCGGCTGGCGCTACATCGACGGCCCGGTGCTGTGCCGCGTGCGCGGCGAGACCAGGATCACCTGGCTGCTGGAGGACATCGTGCTGGAAGGCCCGGTGAAGCTGGGCACCGGCTGGAGCCGCCAGGAAGTGGGTGGCGACGGCATCTGGTCCGACGGGGCCCGTTCGCGCCTGGCCGTGCGCCCGCGCGCCGCCGCGCAGGCGCTGGTGCTGCGTGGCTCCTATTTGGCAGGCAAGCGCCGCACCCGCGTATCCGTCAATGGCCACGACCTCGGCTGGCACGCGCTGGACGGCGGCGCCGCGCTGGCCCTGCCGGCCGCGCTGCGCACCGATGTGCTGGACATCGAACTCGAACACGAAGCAGTGCGCTCGCCCGCAGCCGGCGAGCCGCGGCTGCTTGCTTTCTTCCTGAAAGAAGTCAGCATAAGAATAAATACAGGAACCTCACCATGAACGCACCTTCCACCACCAATGACTTGCAGGTAGCAAGCGGCGCCGCCCCGAGCGTGGCGGACGCGATCGCCGTCGTGATCCCGAGCTACAAGGTCACCCGCCACATCCTCGGCGTCATCGAGGGCATCGGCCCCGAAGTCGCGCGCATCTACGTGGTCGACGACAAGTGCCCGGACGGCAGCGGCGCGTTTGTCCGCGAACACTGCCGCGACGGGCGCGTCGTGGTGCTGGAACACGCGGAGAACCAGGGTGTCGGCGGCGCCGTGATGACCGGCTACCGCCAGGCCATCCTGGACGGCGCCAGGGTGATCGTGAAGATCGACGGCGACGGCCAGATGGACGGCAGCCTGATCCCGAGTTTCGTGGCGCCGATCCTGGCGGGCGAAGCCGACTACACCAAGGGCAACCGCTTCTTCAACCTGGAGCGCCTGGGCAGCATGCCGCCGATGCGCTTGTTCGGCAATGCCGTGCTGTCGCTGATGACCAAGCTCTCGTCCGGCTACTGGGACCTGTTCGACCCGACCAACGGCTATACCGCGATCCACGCCGACGCAGCGCGCTACCTGCCGTTCGAGAAGATCAGCAAGCGCTACTTTTTTGAATCGGACATGCTGTTCCGCCTGAATATCCTGGGCGCGGTGGTGGCCGACGTGCCGATGGACGCCGTGTATGGCGACGAGGTGAGCAACCTGAAGATCTCCAAGATCGTCACCGAATTCCTCGCCAAGCATGTGCGCAACTTCGGCAAGCGCATCTTCTACAACTACTACCTGCGCAATATGTCGGTAGCCTCGATCGAACTGCCGCTTGGCCTGCTGCTCACCGGCTTCGGCACCGCCTATGGCGTGTCGCACTGGATCGCCTCGGCCCATTCGGGCGTGTCGACGCCGGCCGGCACCGTCATGCTGGCGGCGCTGCCGGTGATCATGGGGGTGCAGCTGATCCTCGCCTTCCTGGCGCACGACGTCGCCTCGGTGCCGCGCTACCCGCTGCACAAGAAAACCCTGTATCGCCGCAATCAATGACCGCCTCGCACCTGGTTTCACGACTGTTCACGCGCCAGTTCGCCGTCTTCGTCACCGGTGGCCTGATCTGCGCGCTGGCCGACGTCGGCCTGATGCAGCTGCTGCTGCACTCCGGCATGCACTTCACGGCCGCCGCCAGCGCCGGCTTCGCGGCGGGGCTGCTGGTCAACTACGCCTTCCACAGCCGTGTTACCTTCAATGCCGCGGCCAACCCGGCGAATTTCGCGCGCTACCTGGCCGTGGTGGGCATCAACTACCTGCTGACCATGGCCTGTGTTGCGCTGGCCCAGGCTACCCTCGACAACCCGCTGGCCGGGAAACTGCTGTCGCTGCCGCTGGTAGCGGTGAACGGTTACCTGCTCAGCAAATACTGGATCTTCAAGTGATGCAAGCGCTCCGTTTCGCACCCGTCCAGAACGACCCCGCCACCCTCGCGACCTATGGCGCGCTGTTCGCCGCCTGCTTTCCCGGCACCGACAAGTTCACCCCCGCCTACCTCGACTGGCTGTATGTGGCCAACCCGGACGGCGCCGCCGTCGGCTACGACGCCTGGGACGGCGAGCGCCTGGCCGCCCACTACGTGTGCATCCCGGCGCGTGCCTGGGTCGAGGGTGTCGAGGTGCGGGTGCTGCTGTCGCTGAACACGGCCACCCACCCGGACTACCAAGGCAAGGGCCTGTTCACCAAGCTGGCAGCGATGACCTACGAAGCGGGCGCCGCCCAGGGTTTCGATGGCTGCTACGGGGTAGCCAATGCCAACAGCACGCCCGGCTTCGTGCGCAAGCTCGGCTTCCAGCTGGTGCGCCCGCTGGAAGCCCGGGTCGGCCTCGGGCGCCTGCGCCATGGGGCCAAGCCGGAGGCGGCGTCGCTCTCGTTCGAACGCGCCTGGAGCCCGCAAGCGCTGGCGTGGCGCTGCGCCAACCCGCACAACCGCGTGTGGCAGCACGCCAAGAGCGGGCGCACGCAATTCCACGCGGCGGCGGTGCACCACGTGCCGGCCTATGCCGAACTCGATGGCGCCGCCGCGCCGGCGCAGGCCGGCGAACGCGCCGCTTCGCCCGTGCGCCTGTTCATCGGCCTGGCGCCCGACGCCACGGCGAACTACTGGAACTACGCCAGCATCCCGCTGCGGCTGCGCCCTTCGCCGCTGAACCTGATCTGGCGCGGCTTCACGCCTCGCGTGCCGCAACTGGACGCGGCGCGCATCCAGTTCACCTTCCTCGACTTCGATGCCTACTGAAGCCAGCCAGGGCCACGCTGCGCTGTTCCTGTTCGCCCACCAGGACGACGAGTTCGGCGTCTACCAGCGCATCCTGCACTGCCGCCAGCGCGGCCTGCGCGTGGCCTGTGCCTACCTGACCGACGGCCAGACCGCGACGGCCAGCGCCGACCAGCGCAATCGCGAATCGCTGACGGTGCTGGCACGCCTCGGCGTGGACCCGCAGGACGTGTACTTCGCCGGCGCTGAGCTGGGCATCGGCGACGCCTGCCTGGCGCAGCACCTGCCGGCCGCCGCCGGCTGGATCGGGCGCTGGCTCGATCGCTACCCGCTGGTCGATGCGCTCCACGTCACGGCCTGGGAAGGCGGCCACCACGACCACGACGCCCTGCACGCGCTGGCGCTGCTGCTGGCCGCCGAGCGCGGCCTGCTGGCGCGCACCTTGCAGTTCTCGCTGTACCAGGCCAAGGGCTTGCCCGGCCCGCTGTTCCGGGTGTTGGCGCCGCTGTCCGAGAACGGCCCGGCGGTGGCCACCCGCATCCCCTGGCGCGCGCGCCGGCAGCACCTGCGCGCCTGCCTGTCCTATCCGTCGCAGCGCGCCACCTGGCTTGGCCTGTTCCCCTTCGTGTTGGCGCACTACCTGCTGCGCGGCGTCGAGCAGCTGCAGCCGGTGGCGCTGCACCGCCTCGACCAGCGCCCGCACGCGGGCGCGCTGTACTACGAGAAGCGCAAGTTCTTTACCTGGCCGCAGATGCAGGCCGCGCTGGCCGCCTGGCGCGCCACGATTTCTTCCAACTGATCCACCCACAAGAGGTTCACCGCATGACCCCGCACGACACCAGCCTGCGCCGCGATCCCTGGGCCCTGGCCCTGCCCTTCGCCCTGGCCTGCATCGCCTGGTTCCTGTACCAGCGCAACTTCGGCCTGCAGCCGACCGTCTTCGCCGACGAGTGGTACTACAGCAAAATGGCGCGCCTGATGCCGCTGCAGGAAGCAATCGTGCCCTCTTACCTCTACCTGTGGATCTTCGGCGCCAGCACCAGCTGCGGCGAAGGCTTCCTGGAGTGCGTCCGCGCCGGCAACCTGGCCTTCTTCCTGGCCGCGGCGCCCTTCGTCTACCTGGTGACGCGGCGCTACGCCGGCAGCCTGGCCGCCTTCTGCGTGGCCGTGTTCACCGCACTGGCGCCGCTGAACGTCTACACCGCCTACTTCATGCCCGAATCGACCTATTACTTCGGGTTCTGGGTCTTGACCTGGGTGGCGCTGGCGCGCGCTTCCTGGCACCCGCTGCTGCACGCGCTGGTGCTGGGGGCCATCCTGGGCGCCATGAGCCTGGTGAAGGTGCATGCGCTGTTCCTGATCCCGGCGCTGTGCCTCTACCTGGTTTATGCCAGCTGGCAGCGCGGCGGCAGCTGGTTCCTGCGCGGCGTGGCGACGGCTGCGGCGGCCGGCGTGTTCACGGTGGTGGTCAAATTCGCCCTCGGCTGGCTGCTGGCCGGCGACGCGGGCCTGAGCCTGCTCGGTCCCTTCTACCAGGGCGCCGTCAATGCCGGCGGCAAGGGCTCGCGCCTGGCCCTGCTCAACCCCGCCTTCATCAACGGCCGCGGCCAGCTGATGGCGCTGGCAGTGGTGTATGGCGTGCCGCTGGCGATCCTCGCCTACGAACTGTGCGCGCGCGTGCTGCGCCGGCGCGCCGCCGCCACCGGCGCCGGCCCGGCCACGCCTGATCCGCGCAACCTGCTGCACGTGTACACCCTGCTGACCCTGGGCGCGGCGGCCGGCATGACCATCATGTACACCGCCACGCTGGACCAGCCGGGCAGCCGCGAAATCCTGCGCCTGCACCTGCGCTACTACAGTTTCGTGTTCCCGCTGCTGGTGATCGTGGCGGCGGCCGCCATCGGACGGCGCGACAGCGACCGCGGCGCCACGGACGACGCCGGCCTGCCGGCGCTGCGCTGGGCCATCGCCCTGCTACTGTGCGGCGTGCTGGTGTTCGCGCTGTCCCGCCTGCCCGGCTACGCACTGAACATCGTCGACGGTCCGGAGATCGCCGCCATCGACCTGGCCCTGCCGGCCGGCCGCCTGCTCGTGGCCCTGCAGTGCGCGCTGCTGCTGGCATGGGCGGCGCGGGTGCGCGGCACGGCGCTGGTCTACCTGTTCGTGGCCCTGCCCGCCGCGCTGGTGGCCGGCAACGACGGCACCAGCGGCTTCCTGGCGCGCCACGCGCCGCCCGGCCAGGGCGACCTGGCGGGCCGGCTGGCGCACAGCCGCGTGGCCCCGGCCGACCGCAAGGATGTGGTGGTGGCCGGCACCGACATGACCGTGATCATGCGCGTCCAGTTCCACCTCGACGACAAGGACAGCATTCCCCTGCTGCTCGAGCCGAACACGCCGATGGCGGAATACCAGGTCCCGGCCAACAAGAAATGGATGGTGCTGGTGGGCGACGTGCCGCTGCCGGCCTCGGTGCATCCGGTGGTGCGCACGCCGCACTACAGCCTGGTGCGCCTGCCGGACCCGGAGCCGGCGGTGGTCACCATCAAGATGTCGGAGCAGCCGGATCCGGTCTCCGTGAGCGGCATCGAAGGCCTGTCGCATGCAGAACTGTGGGGCCGCTGGTCCGATGCCAAGCGCGTGGTGATCCATTTCGCCAAGCCGCTGCCGCGCCGCGCCGGCGTGGTGCTCAATGCCAGGGGCTACGACGTGAACGCCACCCTGCCCTTCACCGCCCATATCGGCGATGTCAGCAAGGAATTCAGGGTCGGCTGGAACCTGCAGCAGGTCGGCATGCATTTCGATACCGACGGCCAGCAGCGCACCCTAGTAATCGACATCCCCCGCCCCATTTCACCGGCAGAACTAGGCAACCCGGGCGACCCGCGCAAGCTGGGCATCGGCATCGCCGAGCTGGTCATCACGGACGGCGCTACTGCGGCCCAGGCGGCCCGTTAAGCTTGCTCAAGCCTGGGTGGTGCTGTGAGAACCCACCTTCGGGGTCAGGTCTGACATTTGGACACGAGCTCGACAGTACCGGGCGTCCTGCGCTGGTGACGGCAAGACTGCGCCCGGCCAGGTGCGAGCAATCGGCAGGATACGGCTGAGGCCGTGTCCAATTGTTAGACCTGACCCCGGAGTGCGAGCAATCGGCCGGATACAGCTGGGGCCGTGTCCAAATGTCAGACCTGACCCCGAAGTGCGAAGTGAAGTTTAGATGGTGGGACGCGGGCCGCCGCCGAGCAGGAAGGCGAGCTTTTGCTTGCCTTGCTTGCCTTGGGTTGCCGTCGGGGTGACGGTTTCCTTGCGGGCGGCGCTCGATGGCTCGTAGGGCTTGAGGAACCACGGGTCGACCTTCTCGCGGCGCGGCATCGTGCTGTAACCGCTGCTGCGCGGTGGGCGCTCGCTGCGCTCGCCGCGGGCGGGAGGCGCCTCGCTGCGGCCGCGGCGTTCGCTGTCGCGCGCGAAGTCGCGTCCGCCGTCGCGGCTGCCCTCGCGCGCGCCTTCGCGGGCACGCGCGGACGGCGCCACGAAGCCGGCCAGTTCACCGCGCACGATGGTTTGCTTGATCAGTTTCTCGATGTCGGTGAGCAGGCGCTCGTCCTTGTCCGAGAACACCGACAGCGCGTCGCCCGAGGCGCCGGCGCGGCCGGTACGGCCGATGCGGTGCACGTAGTCTTCGGCGTTGTACGGCAGGTCGTAGTTGATCACGCACGGCAGGTCGGTGATGTCGAGGCCGCGGGCGGCGACGTCGGTCGCGACCAGCACTTCGACTTCGCCGCGCTTGAAGGCTTCGAGGGCCGCCATGCGTTCCTGCTGGGTCTTGTCGCCATGGATCGCGGAGGCCTTGATGCCCTTCTTCTCCAGGTGGGTCGCCAGGCGCGAGGTGCCGATCTTGGTGTTCGAGAACACGATCACCTGCTTCAGGTTGCGCTCGCGGATCAGGTGCTCCACCACGTCGCGCTTGAGCTCTTCGTCGACCTTGTAGACGATTTGCGTGACCTTGTCGGCGGTGGCATTGCTGCGCGCTACTTCGATCAGTACCGGCTTATCCAGGAAGCTGTTGGCCAGCTTCTTGATCTCGGCCGAGAAGGTGGCCGAGAACATCAGGTTCTGGCGCTTTTTCGGCAGCAGGTTGATGATGCGCTGCAGGTCCGGCAGGAAGCCCATGTCGAGCATGCGGTCGGCTTCGTCCATGACCAGCATCTGCACCTGCGACAGGCTGACGTTCTTCTGTTCGATATGGTCGAGCAGGCGGCCCGGGGTGGCGATGACGATCTCGACGCCGCCCTTCAGGATGATGGTCTGGCCCTTCATGTCCATGCCGCCGAACACGACGGTGGAACGCAGCGGGGTGTGCTTGGCGTAGGCCTTGACGTTCTCGGCCACCTGCACCGCCAGTTCGCGGGTCGGCGTGAGCACCAGCGCGCGCACCGGGTGGCGCGCCGGCGACATGCTGGCGCTGGCGTGCGCCAGCAGCAGCTGGATGATCGGCAGCGAGAAGCCGGCGGTCTTGCCGGTACCGGTCTGGGCGGCGCCCATGACGTCGCGACCCTGCAGCACCAGCGGGATGGCCTTGGCCTGGATCGGGGTTGGGTGCACATAGCCCTGGTCGGTCAGCGCGCGCAGGATTTCCGGCGCCAGGCCGAGGTCGGCGAAGCGCACGGTCGGCGTTTCGTCGGCGGCGACTTGTTCGACCACGGGTTCATTGACCAGTTCGGCAACTGCTTCGATGGACGGATCGTCCTGGAGGAGGTCGGCCTGATCGGCGCTGGCGGGAGTATTCTGGATATCAGACATATTCTTGTTGGACAGTATTTCGTTAACTCTACGGCTGCGCCTGCGGGCTCGGAGTGGCCTGCGCGGGAAGCTTCCTGATGGGACAACGGCCGGTAACCGGACCGCATTTGCCGCGAATGCACCGGAAAACAGACCGGTCCGGGCGGACGTAGAGGCACTTTAGCGGGCTACACGATACCTGAAATCGCCCCCCCTGTATATAAGGTCCTGTTTTTGGGGCAGTTTCCAGGACGAGGGACACCACTAGTTGCCGCCCGGACCGGTCCAGCCGCGCTGCTGGGCCGCCCGTTCGGCGGCCGGGTCGAGGGTGGCGCCGACGATGCGGGCGTCGATGGCGGCCTGCACCGCCGGCGGCAGGCTGCTGCCGTCGAGCCAGGCGGCGCCGGGGCGCGGCTGGGCCAGCACGGGAATGGTCCAGCGCCCGCCGCCGCGGCAGGCCAGGCCGGCGGTGGTGTCGACCACGAAGCTGCGGCAGTAGCTGCCGTCTTTCGAGACGAAGGTGACCCCGATGCGTACCCCGGAATCGGACGGGCCGGGGCTGGCGAGCTGGCCGCCGAGGGCGTCCACCAGCCGGCCGCGCGCCACCAGGGCGCCGTTGCTCGATTCCAGCATGACCAGGCCGGGGTCGTGGCGCAGCTCTTGCCAGCCGAGGGCGCCGGCCACCAGCCCGGTGGCCAGCGCGGCCAGCATGGCGATCCAGTGCTGCCGCGTCCAGCCGGGCCGGGCCGGCTGCGGCGGCGCCGCGCGCCCGGGGCGCAGGCTGTCGAGGTGGACCACCTTGGCGCCACCTGGAGGCGCGGCGCGCTGGTGGTGGTGCTTGCCGTCATGGCCGTTGGCCGAGACGCTGCTGATGCGCGCGCGCCCGAGGCCGGCCTGGGCCTTGCGGTGCTGGGCCACGCGGGCCGCCAGCACCGGGTCGGCGCGCATGGCCCGCTCGACGGACGCGCGCACCGGCTCGGCCAACTCGCCGTTGAGGTATGCGATCAGGAGCTCGTCCGGGAATGTCATGCCAGCTCGCCAAAAAAGGGATCAAGACGCCGTCAGGAGGTGATCAGGCCGTGCTCGTCGAGGACGTCGTGCAGCAGCTCCAGGCGGATCACGGGGTTATCGAGCAACATCATGTGGTGCTTCTGCTGGTTGGGCAGCGGCAGCAGCTCGCACCAGCGGTTGGACACCCAGCCGCAGTCGTCGAGCCGGAACGGCGGCTGCACCGGCCAGCGGTGCTGGGGCACGTCGTGCAGCGAAGACAGCACCCGGTCGAGCGCGTCGGAAGCGCCCTGCAGCTCGGAGGGCACGCGCACCGCCTGGTCGCCCTCGACCAGCTCGGCCTCGGCCATCCAGAGGCCGTTGACGCGCTGCTCGGCGGTGACCACCGAGAAACGCGCGCCGCCGCGGCACAGCACCTGCAGCACGCCCGGCGTGGTGGTGGTGAGCTCGGTGACGGAGGCGATGGTGCCGGCGGCGGCGAAGCGCTCGGGCTCGCCGTCTGGCTGGCGCACTTCATGTCCCTGCGTGAGCAGCACCACCCCGAAAGGCGTGTCGTCGGTCAGGCAGCGGCTGACCATGTCGAGGTAGCGCGCCTCGAACACCTGCAGCGGCAGCACCCCGTCCGGGAACAGCACCGTACTGAGCGGGAACAACGGCAAGGAAATCGTCGACATGATCCCATCATGACAGAATCGCCGGGGAGACGGGAGCACGATTGGGCGTCATTCCGGCCCCTGCTCCGGCCCTTTCAGGGGCAGGTTCCGGATCGCGTCGCCCAGCTTGCCGGAACGCCAGCGCAGCCGCTCCCAGCCCGGATCCGGCATCGGCACCACGCTCACCCGCAGCGTCCCGCCGGGCAGCGCCGGGCAGGGAAAGTCCTGCTCGCCGGCCTCTTCGAAGGGCAGGCGGAACTCGGCGCCCGGGGCCAGCTGCACCGGCCCGAACACCAGCGGCGCGCCGGTCCGATTGCGCAGCAGCAGCACGTCCTGCACCCCCAGCGTCAGGCGCAGCGCGGACGGCGCCCCGGGACGCACGTCGAGCAGCAGTTCGTGGCTGCCGCCTCCGAGCGGGGCCAGCGCGCTCCACAGCAGCGACAGGCACAGCGCCGCCCCCAGGCAGGCCAGCGGCCAGTGCCGCTGCAGCAGTGGCGGCAGGGTTTTTACAGTTCTCATACAACCTATTAAATTTTGCTCATTTCTGCCCAAAATGAGCAAGTTTCCTGCTCCCAGGTCGAGCCACAACAAGAATGCCTTGAATACGACCCGAACGGCTCGCCGGCGGAGAACGCCTGCGGTTTTTTCCTGTCTTAGGACAGTAGGGAGGTCCAGGCCATGATCATCAAGCTTGGTGGGGGAAGTGTAACGGAGCCGCCACTTATCACAACCGGCGTGTGCCTCGTCGTGCAGGAAGCGCCATGCTCCTAGCCCACAAAATCCGGCTCGCACCCAACAATGTGCAAGCCACCTATTTCGCCAAGGCGGCAGGCACGGCTCGCTTTGCCTACAACTGGGCGCTGGCGCGGTGGCAGGAGCTGTACCAGGCAAGCTTAGCCGATCCGGCACGACCGAAGCCGAACGAGGCGGCTTTACGCCGCGAGCTGAACA
>NZ_FOLD01000042.1 GCF_900112225.1 Massilia yuzhufengensis
GGACGATCAGGTCTGGTTGAATCCGGAACGGATTCGGCCAGAAGCATTAAAACGCGCAGCTTGAGATGACGCGACAACTACGTTGACAAACGCCGGTTCCACGTTGATGAAACATGGGAGCATACGTCTGAGAGAGACGTTTTCCGAAAATTCTTGGGCCAGCCGGGACTATTGCGATTTCCTGTTGTCGAGGTACCGATTAATATGCGGGTCCTTCATATACAAATTCTTCTTGAGCAGCAGGCAACGCGTGAGTCGTATCGGCGGCGGTTTATGTGTACCAGTTTGATGGACGCATTGGAGCTTTTCAAGGCATTCGAAGATTCTAGCGCAACCATGAGTTGTCAAAGTCAACACTCCGATGGCGAATCGTACGTGATTGAAGATATAGGCGAGATTTTTCGCACTACGGACAGCGCTGGGGCTGTCAATCATTTTTGCGTCGTGAGCGGGGGGAGAGTGATTCCGAACAATTTGCAAGGGAATCTTCGAACTGACAGAGTTACAACTGAGATCGTTTGGCGTGCAACTCCACATCCCAATAGCTCAGCCAATTGAGAGGTGTTGCCGTAAATATGTATAAGCCGTTTCATTTGCTTTACGTACTTTTATTTGCTGCAGTGGGCCGCTAGACTTATTACGCAGCTACGCCGGTTTCGGAAGCGCATGCGAGCCAATAGAGATGTCTGATTGCAAGGATTAGATTGATGAGTGAAACAGGTGCACCACTTCTAATCATCGATGTCGAAGCCACGTGCTTCGAGGCTACTTTCTTACTGGAGCAAATGGAAATCATCGAAGTGGGTGCAGCATGGGTGAACGAGTCAGGAAAGATCTTAGCAGAGCGTCAGTTTTTTGTTAAACCCATTGCGACCCCTCAATTGAGTCCATTTTGTAAAAGGCTGACTGGGGTAAGTCAAGAAAATGTGGATGAAGCGCTGCCATGGGCTTTGGCCATAAAAAGGCTCGAAGAGTTCGCTAGGGTATATGGCACAGTTAACAGCCGCTGGGGAAGTTGGGGTGAATATGACCGCAAACAGATCGCTCTCGACTGCTCACGCCATGCTGTTGGTAATCCACTTCGGCTTTTGGCTCATGTGAATCTCAAGGCGAGATTTGCGAAAGAACGAAAGATCAAGCAGGTGGGTATGATTGGGGCCTTGCGGATTATAGGGTACGAACATATCGGTGATCATCATCGGGCCTTGCCCGATGTTCGTAATATCGCGAAGATTCTACCGTTTTGCGGAAGAGTTTGACGGCTCGAGGCTTGTTTCGCGTGGGGAAGTACATGGAGTCGCGCTTTCCCAAATGCTGATATTCCTTGATTTCGATGGCGTTTTGCATCCTGACGGATGTAATCCGTCGAGCTATTTCAGTCAAGCTCCGCTGTTGGAGGCGATCTTACGCCAATCAGCTGATTTTGAAGTGGTTATATCATCGTCCTGGAGGCACAGACGGCCTTTTGATGAGCTTGTCCTACTTTTCAGCACGGATGTGAGGAAGTACATCGTCGGAATTACCCCCGATTCTCGCTATGTCGAGATGCCCGTAAGACTTGGACTTTACCCTCGCCAAGCGGAAATTGAAGTTTGGTTGCGAGAGAACGCACGGGCGACTGATAATTGGGTCGCAATTGACGATCGCCCCTGGCTATTTAAGCCATTTTTTCCACGGTTGATCAAGACTCAACCTGATTGCGGAATGACGTTGCAGACTTGTGAGGAGTTGTTGCGCAGGAAAGGGTCATTGTAACGGTGACAGAAGCACCCGCGAATCATAATCAATGATGTCATTCAAATTTATATCGATGCACACTCGCAGTTCAGATCGGCATCACGTGTACAGCGAACGAGGAGGCCATTGGATTAGCCTCAATGAGGCATCGCGCATGTCCGGATTCAGTTGGCCCTTTATAAGGGCTTTGACCATAAGCGGCCTCTATCGCGGCAGAGTCTTAACGATTGCTGGACGTACATTGATCAGATGTGAAGAATTCGTAGAATGGTACAAACGCCACGGGCGTTCAGCAAAACTAGAAGCTTCGGCCATTCAAAGTGTTGAGGATACTCGTTCCGCTCCTCGTGAGGAGATATTGTAGGGTGATGCTAGGGACCAAATTGGTTGCTCTTTTGAACTATTTGCGCAGATCAACTTTTAACGATGGATTGGATGCAGTGTCAATCGACAGGGCAAGTCGTATCTGTATTATTTAGCGCCGCAGTCAGGCGACATATGTTCCTTGGCGATTACGCGCAGCATTGATAATTGCTTCACGTTGATCTAGAGCGTCTTTGGGGGCTACAGGTGAAGGCCTAATTGTGTCGTCGTTTGATATCCAGCCATTACGGAAGTGAAACCACGCGGCTATAGACCACGTGTCCGTACACGCTCCGTAAGCATCTAATACGGCTTTAATGACTGGCCGCGGCTTGTACATTGAATCAAATTGATACCTAGCGAAGAACTCGTTGCCTTTATAGGAGACGCTATATACGCAGCCAGTTTGCTTCCATTCCTCTACAACCTTTTTTGCACTCGTCGTATTTCGTTGAAAGCTATTGATGTCATCGGCAGTCCACCACTCGGTGTCTTGAAAGATTTCCTCTTTCGTCGCATCGATTTGTGTTGCGTCGAGAATTTCATTTTTTGAGCTCGGTAGCATGTAACCAGTATGCCACGATTTAGAGATGTTGGAAACTGAAGACTAGTTTGGCTTAACGAGCCCCGCTCGCACAGCTGCGCTTCAAACTTGCCATTCAGCGACAACAGGCGCTTGCTATAGCTGTAGCGTTCGAATTGGCGGCCGTTCGTAAAGCGACTCGCTAATATTTACTATGCTGTTTGCATCCAGGGGCAGTAGTCCTGCTTTGTACATGCCTGGAGTTCCGATGTGATCTCGATCGGCAGAGGTCAAGGTACCGACGGGTTAGTGGACGACGTGGGGCGGTCAGTTCGAAAATCTGCAGAGGGCGGCCAAGCGGCTGCAGTTAGCTATGCCGGCTTCGCTGCTGCGGGTGTTCGCACTCCTGTTCGTCATGTTTAGTAACGCAAGGACGGCCTGCTGTTGTTTACCGGCATACCGTTTTCGCTCTGTGGATGCGTGGCGTTCCCATGTCGATCCCGGCAGCAGTTGGCTTCATTGCGGTCTCTGGCGTGGCCGTGCTGAACGGGCTCGTCATGATCGGGTTCATCAGATGCCTGCGCGAAGCTGGGAAGCCGCTTCTAGACGCAGTGCACGACGACGCGCTGACGAGGTTCGGCCCGGTTCTCGTGACTGCACTCGTCGCATCGCTCGGCTTCGTGCCGATGGCAATTGCTACCGGTGCGGATACGCAGCGGGCCCTTGCGACGGTCGTCATCGGCGGCTTCCTGTCGTCCATCGCGCCGACCCTGCTGCTGTTACTTCCATTAATGTACTACCTGGTCCATAGAAAGGACGACCAAGCCTGATGACATGTCCGGAAGACTTGGGGGTGTAGCGCAGCCCACGCCATGCCATGCCGTCCCGAAATCTGCATTCAGTCGGGCCGAATCTGCTGTGCGCTACAACGCGGTTCACTTACTGCATCGTACGACTGATGTGATGCGGCAGTAGTTCCTACGAAATGGTCGTTATGCGCGATGCATTCGATTTAACGAATCATCGGCACCGGTTCACGCTTACGTTACAAAAAGTTGCTTGTTCGTAAATTTCCATTATGTATAGTTATCAACTGCACGATTACACGGCGTTATCGGCAGCAGAGAACGACAACAACATACTGGGGAAGCAAGCATGGCGACGGCAAAAAAAACGGCAAACGTTGAACAAGAAACTGCGCCACGAGCGCGCATTCACAAACTGACGATATCGAACTTCCGATGCATCGGACAGACTCCTGTAACGATCGAACTGGACGAAATCGTCGTCTTGGTGGGACCAAACAACGCAGGGAAAAGCTCCATCCTCAGAGGTTACGAGGTAGTGATGCAAAGTGGGAACCAAGGACATCTGGAGCTCGACGATTTTCCGAATGGTGTCCTGCCTGATGCGGACTCTGGTGTAGTGCCCAGCATCGAGCTGGAAACGGTTCTGTACGCGGAAAGCAAGCCGCCTGCTGCACATTGGATCAACGAAAAGCCGTCCGGCGAGCGTCACGTGCGAGAACGCTGGACGTGGAGGAAACCTGGTGCGCCGAAAAAGGTTGGTTTCAACGTTGAAAAAGATTGCTGGGATGACGAGCACGGGCCATGGGGAGCTGCCGGTGTGGCCCAAGTCAATCGGCCGGAGCCACATCGAATTGAAGCGTTCGATAATCCGGCAACACAAGCTGCGGCAATCGTCGGTCTGCTCGAGGAGGCCATCAAGCAGAAGGTGAAGGAGGTCACGGGCTCAAAGAGCGAAGAGGGTCAAGAAAAGAGCTCTTATGAAAAACTCCTGGATTCCGTGAAGACCTTGCGGAAGGAGGTAGCCGAAGATGCCGCAACTGCGATTGACGACGTCAGGAAGAGCCTGAATGAATCGCTGGCTGAGGTATTCCCTGGCTATGCGATCGCTCTGGACGCTAAGGCGGAGGATGACGTCGAAAAAACGATCTCCTTGTTCAAAATTGCGCCATCTCTTCGTATGGGGCCCAATGACGGCTACCAGTCGTCGCTTGAACGGCAGGGAAGCGGCGCACGTCGAACGCTGCTTTGGACAGCACTACGCATTCTTGCTGAGCATAAAAGGCTGCCAACCAAAAAGGACGTTGCGGCGTCTGAACGGCCGCACTTGCTTTTGCTGGACGAGCCAGAAATGTGCCTGCATCCTAACGCGGTTCGCGATGCTTGCAACGTCTTGTACTCCCTGCCATCGACGAAAAAGTGGCAGGTGATGGTTACCACCCACTCGCCCGTTTTCATCGATCTCTCTCGTGACAACACATCGATTGTGCGAGTAGAACGTGGAACAGGAGGCAACGTAACCGGAACTACGATCTATCGTCCAACAAAGGCAAAGTTAAGTCCCGACGAAAAGGAAGAACTCAAATTGCTCAACATGTACGATCCCCATGTCGCCGAATTCTTTTTTGGCGGCCGTACAATTGTCGTCGAAGGCGATACCGAACATTCAGCATTCAGAGAAATTATTCAAGCCGAGAAGGACCGATTCAAAGACGTGCACGTTGTTCGCGCCCGCGGCAAGTACACGATCGTCGCATTGTGCAAGATCCTGAATCAGTTCGGAAATCCGTATGCCGTACTTCACGATGCCGATACCCCGACGATCACCACCAAGAAGGGTGAAGCAAAGAACCCAGCCTGGGCTGCGAACCAGCAGATCAAGGACATTGCCGCGGAAGCTCCAAACGGTGCCGTGGTTATTGCGTCGCTGCCCAACTTCGAAGTTGCCATGTTCGGCAAGCCGGCAGATGGCGAAAAGCCCTACGCGGCTTGGGAGAAGGTCAGGAAGAATGCGCAGGGCAGGGCGAAAGTAGCCCTGTTGCTGTCTTGCTTGGTGGAGGGGAAGGGCGAGACTCCAGCTGGAACCCTCAAGTGGGAAACGCAGGATGATCTCAAGACTGCCGTTTCGCTATATCTAAAAACAGTGGATCTCGTAGAGGCCGCGGATGCGATCGAGGCTGTTGTCGCCGCAGCAACTGAACAAACCGCGAACCCTGTGGCCTAGCCGAACCGGAGAATGTAGAGTGCAGCAAAAGGGATACCGCGGCACGCTACAGGGAAAGGAGTGAGCGTGCTACGGGGCAGATCAGCGTGCGCTACCAGGCGAAACTACGGAAGCCAAAGTTGGTTTCGCCTCGCATTGAACTGGTAGAGGTCAACTTCGTTTCGAGTAATAGCTGAGCCCGTTATGACAGCCTGGGACGCGTCGTAATTGAACGACCCAGCCACAGTTACCGGCAAGCCGTCTCTTGGCACCTCCACGCCGAAGAAATTAAGCGAGAATCCCTTACTGTCTCTGCGACAAGCGATCGTAAAGCGCCCGATAAAACTACCTGCCAGGTAGCTTTTGCCAAACGTGCTGCCACTGATGTCGCGCGCTTCCCCATTGACCGTCAACGTCATCTTCCCTCGCTGTTCGGTGAGCTTGATTTCACGGTCATTGCATCTGCCTTCAAGCACGGAACGCTCTACCTGAAGGACGTGAAAACTGTCGTCGGAGCTCACGATCCCCAGAATCGTCACCTATCGGCGCGAGTGCGCGCATTTGTAGAGTTCGTGCGCTCAGCAGTGAAATCATAACTTGCAGAATAAGTTCAAGATCGATGCCCTAGCTTTTTCAAGCAAGTTGGCCGTCGCTACACGTCTACTGTCGACCCGGCAGCAGACCTACCTGGGCTGTCTGCTCCCGACCCTAGGCAGACGTTGCCTCTAATCCGGGGCTCAGGTATTTCTCCTCCTCTTTAAATGATAATTGGTGTTATCACTCTAGAGCTAATTGCCTGGCTCCCACCGGGCGACAGCAGGGCCTTGTCGAGAACACAATCAGATGCGCTAAGCCCAGTTTTGACATTGTGGGAATTATGTCACTGGTTCGAAGCAAGACCTGCTTGTTTGATAACGCCTGAAAACGGTGCTTATGGCCGCGGACGTGCTTTCCAGGCGTAATCACTCAGTACTGCACAGTAGGCTCAATGGTTGGCACTTCTAAATCCAGCAGTGGCAATCGTCACAGCCCATGCCTCACCGTACTAGTGCAGCTACCGTGAGCAGATGATGTAGCGGACGAAGTTCTTTCTCCAGACTGCCGCGCCGCCCTTTGTGAAGGCAAGGGACAGGCCATCGGCAGCAATGTCACTTCAGCTTGAGAATCCGACGCGCGCCAGTAAGAACGATGACGGCAATTACAGTGCCAACGATCAGATCCGGATAAGGCGAACCGGTCCAGATGACAAGTGCCCCGGCCGCGATCACGCCGAGGTTTGCGATGACGTCGTTCGCAGAGAAGATATAGCTTGCCTTCATATGGGCTCCGCGATCGCGCTTCTTGGCGATCAACACTAGGCAGGCAACGTTCGCAACGAGGGCCACAGCGCCGACACCCATCATCAACGCCGATTCGGGTTCGCTGCCGAAGAAGGCGCGGCGAACCACTTCACTCAGGGCGCCCAGGGCCAATACGAGCTGCAACCATCCAGCCACGTGGGCTGCACGGGTCTTCAGCGCAGCCGCACGGCCAACCGCGTACAAGGCCAGACCGTAGACGGCAGCGTCGGCGAACATGTCCAGCGAATCAGCCACCAACCCGGCTGATTGTGCAATCAATCCCCACACCAGCTCGACCACGAACATCACGGCATTGATGGCGAGCAGCAGTCGAAGCGTCTTTGCCTCCGATGCGTCACCGGCCTTGTCGCTATCAGGGGCCGCTTGAGACAAGTCAGGTCGGGATCCAATCAAATGGGTGCCGAAGTTTAGCGGGGCGAGCTTCGCCAATATGGGATTGACGTCTGCCGTGTGCGAGACGTGGAGCTGCCGCTGGGGGAGATCGAAGTTGAGCGATTGGATGCCATCGACATCAGCGAGTGCCATGCGGATCATGTTTTCCTCGGATGGGCAGTCCATCTTCGGAATTCCAAGTGTGCTGATCGTACGCTGGCTGGCTGGCTTGGCCGGGCGCGATCCGCGAAGTTCGACGCCGAGTCGCAAGGATTGCAGCGCCTCGACAATGGCATCTGCGTTCCCATGGTGCAGCACAGTGACAGTGCGGGTATTGAGGTCGAAGGCGATGTGATCGACGTCGTCGACTTTGCCCAAAGCCATCCTGATCAGGTTTTCCTCGGACGGACAGTCCATTTTAGAAACGAACAGTTCGGTTTCAAGGCGGGTTGCCGCTGTGGTTTGATCTTGTGTCATGACAATGAACCTATGGTGACTGATTATCGGAGGATAAACCTTCAACCAGCTTCAAGGTCAAGTGTGTTCAGCGGCCTGCGATCGGCGCCAGGCTGAGTGAGCTACCCGGCTTCTCCCGGCGGCGTGAGGGCATCGATGATCCGGCAATCGGCAAATCGACCGCCCCGGCATGAAACCAGCAGACGGGAAAGATGTTCTTTCAATAAGTTGAGGTCTCTGATCTTTTGCTCGACCTCGGCAAGGTGTTGTTCTGTCAGCGCTGTCACGGCGCAGCAGTCGCCGTCTCGCTGGTCGGAGAAGGCCAACAGGCTTCGAACCTGATCGACCGTGAACCCAATCTCCCGCGCACGGCGAACAAAGCTCAGGCGGGCTACATCCTCGCTCCCGTACAGCCGGTAGTTGCTGCCGGAGCGGGATGGAGAGTCGAGCAACCCAATTTTCTCGTAATAGCGAATCGTCGCTGGGGGCATCTGCGCCGCAGCGGACAGCTGTCCTATCGTAAATGTGCGTGACATGTGCTTGACATTAAAGTGGGTTTAAGGTTTATAAAGCTCATTTATTAATCCGTCAAGCAAAAATCCAATCATGCGCATCAAGATGAACGCTTCCGTCGCCACGGCCCTGCTGGTCATGTGTATGGCTGCAGGCTCTGCCTTTGCTGAGGGCACTCCACTGACGCTTGCCGAGGCGGTCGCACGGGCTAGACTCCAGGCACCGCAATTGCAGGGCGCTGAAGCAAGCTTGCGCGTCGCAGATGCCAACGTGCGGCAGTCCGGACTCCGGCCGAACCCGACACTGTCCCTTGAGGCCGAAAATGTCTGGGGATCGGGACGCTACTCCGGTTTCGGTGGAGGAGAAAAGACGGTTGCGCTGTCGATGCCGCTGGAGCTCGGTGGTAAGCGCGGCGCGAGGATGCGCGTGGCACAGGCTGAACGGGTCGCCGCGGGTATTGGGGCGCGCTCCGCGGAAGCGGAGCTGACATTTCTGATTACCGAGGCGTTCGTAACCCTTGCTGCCAGCGAGCGCTATGTCGTGATCGCAAAGGCTGCTCATGAACTGGCCGCGCGTGCTCACCATGCAGCACGCGAACGGGTACGCGTCGGAAAAGCATCTCCGATAGAGGAGCAAAGGGCGGACGTGCTGCGGATCAATGCGGAGGTTCGGCTGGGCAAAGCACTACGCGCCGCCGAACTGGCCCAGAAAACGATCGCACGGCTGACAGGCTCGGCGATGCCGCTCACGATCGCGTCCACGTGGTTCGAGCAGATCGAACGCAGCGAGATGACGCCGCCGGCAGGGCAAGGCCTGGCGATCGCCACAGCAGAGGCTGAAGTGGCCGCTGCGGAAGCGCGCGTCGATGCGGCCAGGCGCGACCGGATACCGGACGTAACGCTGACCGCAGGCATGCGCCGTTACGGCGAATCGTCCGACAAGGCCGCTGTGCTCGGCCTGTCGGTCCCGCTGCCTTTGTTCAATCAGGGCACGGCCGCGCTGGCGCGCTCGCGGGCGGAATTCGATCGGGCTTCCGCCGCACGCCGCGCCGTCGCACTGGAATTCGAGCAATCCAGCGCGCAGGCGGAAGCCGAGGTGGCCGACGCATTGGCGGCCGCACGGGCCGCCAATGGCCCCGCGCTCGCCGCCGCAGAAGAAGCAGCGCGCATCGCGAGGATCGGCTACGCCGAAGGAAAATTCCCGCAACTCGAATTGATCGAGGCCGAGCGCTCTTTGGCCGAAACCCGCGAAAGCTCGGTCGACGCGCTCGCAGCACTCCATACTGCCCGGGCACGTCTGGCTCGGCTCCAAGGTTTCAACTCTCCAATTTATAAGGATTGACCCATGCAAGCGGTATTCCGATCGGGCCTGTGCGCCGCGATGATCCTGTTGAGCGCATGCTCCCCCAAGCCAGAAACAGCCCCTAAAGAAGCTGCCGAACAGGGTGAAAAAACGGCGAACGCCTCAGGCGAGAAAGCCGAGAAAGCCGAGAAGGGCGAGAAAGCCGAGAAGGCCGAGAAGAGCGGCGAAGCCGGCGAACGGGGCGAAGCTGGGGAGAGGGAAGGCGAAGCCGAAGGCAAGGAAGATTTTGTAGCGCTATCGGACCAGCAAATCAAAGCCGCGGGTATCGAGATCATGCCGGTTCGACAGTCCTTCGCTGGGGCGGTCGAGGCGCCTGCAGTCATCGCGGCAGACCCGAAGCATGCAGCCGTCGTCTCGAGCGCCGTTGGCGGCCGGGTTGTCGAGGTCCGGCGCAACCTGGGCGACCCGGTCGCTCGGGGCGACGTGCTGGCTGTAATCGAAAGCCGTGACGTAGCCCAGCTCAGGGCCGACGTTGAAATCGCCAAGCGGCAGTACGAGCTCTCGCAAGCCACGTTCGCGCGCGAAGAACGTCTGTTTGGCGAAAAAGTCACCTCGCGACAGGAATTCGAAATTGCGCGCAATGCCGCGCAAGAAGCACGCACCCGCCTTCGCCTGGCCGAGCAACAACTCGCCGCCGCCGGGGGAACGGGCGGAGGGCAGCTTAACCGGCTGATGCTGCGCTCCCCGATCAAGGGCAACGTCACGGCACGGCAGATCGCCCTGGGCGACATCGTCGCGCCGGACGCACATCTGTTCGAAGTGGCCGACCTCAACGAACTGGCCGTCGAGCTTTCGCTGTCGCCGAACGACGCCGCCCGCGTCACCGTCGGCACTGCGGTGGACGTGTCGATTGATGGCCGCACCGGCGCAGGCCGCATCACCCACGTATCGCGCGTCCTCGATCCCGCCACCCGCCAGGTACGCGCCATTGCACGGCTGTCGAACGGGCAGGGAAGCTGGCGCATCGGCGAGACGGTCAGGGCATCGATCGCGCTCGAGGGCGGTACCGGCGGCACCCAGCTGGCCATTCCACGGACCGCCGTGCAGACGGTGGAGGACAAGCCGAGTGTGTTCGTCCGGGAGAAAGAAGGGTTCGCGATCAAGCACGTCGTCCTCGGCGGTAACGCGGCCGGCTACGTCAAGGTGGTGTCCGGCCTCGACGGCAAGGAACAGATTGCGGTCAGCAATACTTATCTGCTGAAGGCGGAGCATGGCAAGGGAGAGGCAGGGGACGATGACTGATTTCCTCGTTCAACGGCTCCTGAAGGATACCCAACCATGATTGCTCGCATCGTCAACTTTTCCGTGGCGCGGCGGTGGCACGTCCTCATCGCCACCATCCTGCTGTCGATCCTCGGCGCATTCGTACTGACGCGCCTGCCGATCGACGCGGTACCGGATATCACCAACACGCAGGTGCAGATCAACGTCGTCGCACCGGCGCTCGCGCCGGCCGACGTCGAACGGCAGGTCACCTATCCGATCGAGACGGCGTTTGCCGGCATTCCCGGACTGGAATCCACGCGCTCGTTGACCAGGCATGGATTTGCACAGGTCACGACGGTCTTCAAGGACGGCACGGATATCTATTTTGCACGCCAGCAGATGGCGGAGCGGCTGCGCGCCGTCGAGCGCAACTTGCCCCCGGGTGCTACCGCCAGCCTGGGCCCGATCGCGACCGGACTTGGCGACGTCTACATGTGGACGGTGGAATACGCCTCCAAGCCGGCGCCGAAAGCCGGGACATCGGCCGGCACGTCGGCGGGCTTGCAGGCGGACGGCAGCTATATCACACCGGAAGGGGAAGTGCTGCGCAGTGCTGCCGAAAAGGCGACTTACCTGCGCACGGTGCAGGACTGGGTCGTCGCACCGCAGCTCAAGAATACCGAAGGGCTGGCGGGCGTCGACGTCATCGGGGGCTACGTCAAGCAGTATGTGGTCACACCGGATCCGCAACGACTCGCGGCCCTGGGCATCAGCCTGACGATGCTGGGCGAGGCACTGGAGCGCAACAACACGAGCGCCGGCGCCGGCGTCGTCGTCCAGAACGGCGAGGCCCTCACCGTCAAGGCCGATGCGCGCATCACCTCGTCGGAAGAACTGGCGAAGACCGTCATCACTACCCGTAACGGCACGCCCGTGCTGGTGTCGCACGTCGCTAGCGTCGGCCTGGGGCAGGAGGTGCGTTTCGGCTCGGCGTCCGAAGGCGGCCAGGAGGTCGTCGTCGGTACCGCCGTGATGCGCATTGGCGAGAACAGCCGGACCGTTGCCGCTGCCGTCGATGTCCGACTGAAGGAAATCGCGCATTCCCTGCCGCCCGACTTGCTGATCCGGCCAGTCCTCGACCGGACACGCCTGGTCGATGCCACCATCAAGACCGTGGCAACCAACCTCACCGAGGGCGCGCTCCTGGTGATCGCGGTGCTGTTCGCACTACTTGGAAACCTGCGCGCGGCATTGATCGCTGCCGCGGTTATCCCGGTCACCATGCTGATGACCTCCGCCGGCATGCTCGAAGCGGGGCTCTCCGCAAACCTGATGAGTCTTGGCGCGCTGGACTTCGGCCTGATCGTCGATGGCGCCGTGATCATCGTGGAGAACGCGCTGCGCCGCATCGCCGAACACCAGCATGCGACTGGCAAAACTCTTACCAAGGCGGAGCGCCTGGATACCGTTGCGGCCGCCGCGCGCGAAATGATCCGGCCAAGCGTCTATGGCCAGGCGATCATCATTCTCGTCTATGTCCCCCTGTTGACGTTCCAGGGGGTGGAAGGCCGGATGTTCGCACCGATGGCGGTAACGGTGATTCTGGCCCTGGTATTCGCTTTCATTCTCTCTCTTACCTTTGTGCCGGCGGCGATCGCGCTGTGGCTTTCGCGCCATGTCAATGAAAAGGAAAACCGACTGGTCAAGGCTGTATCCACGTCCTATGCACCTTGGCTGGACCGTGCACTCGCGAAGCCCAAGCTGACCGGCGTATTAGCGACCGTCGGTTTTGCGGGCGCGCTGGGACTGTTCACAACGCTGGGCCAGGAATTTCTCCCGACCCTCGACGAGAAAGACGTGTTGCTGCAGGTCGCCCGCATTCCCGGAACCTCCCTGGACCAAAGCCAGGCGATGCAGTTCGCTGTCGAGAAGGCGGTCGGCAAGCTGCCCGAGGTAAAGCTGGTCTTCTCCCGAACAGGTACGGCTGAACTGGCCGCCGACCCGATGCCGCCGAATATCACGGACACCTTTGTCATCGTTAAAGACCGTTCGGAATGGCCGGAACCCGGGATGAGCAAGGCCGAGCTTGTGGAGAAGATCGAGAAGGCGGTCGCAGGCATCCCGGGCCAGAACTACGAGCTGACCCAGCCGATCCAGATGCGCTTCAACGAACTGCTGGCCGGCGTGCGGGGCGACATCGCGGTCAAGATCTACGGCGACGATTTCGAGGCCATGATCCGCACCGCCGAGCAGGTTGCCGAAAAACTGCGTGCGGTCGAGGGCGCGGAAGACGTCCGGGTAGAGCAGGTGCAGGGGCTTCCGCTGCTCGATGTGCGTCTAGACCGCGACGCCATGGCGCGGGTTGGACTATCCGCTCAGGACGTGCACGATACACTGGCGGCAGCCATCGCGGGCCGGGAGGCTGGTTCCATCTATGAAGGCGACAGGCGCTTCGACGTGGTGGTGAAACTGGGCGAGACCAGCAGGAACGATGTGGAAGCCTTGCGCCAGTTGCCAGTGCTGACGCCAAGCGGCAGTTTCGTGCCGCTGGGGTCGGTGGCAGCGCTGGAGACGGCCAAGGGACCGAACCAGATCAGTCGCGAGAACGGCAAGCGTCGCGTCGTGGTACAGGCCAACGTGCGCGGACGTGACATCGCCAGCGTGGTCAGCGAAGCGCGCGCAAGCATCAACGCGGACGTACGGGTGCCCGCCGGTGCATGGATTACTTGGGGCGGGCAATTCGAGAACCTCGAGCGTGCGCGGATGCGTTTGGCAGTCGTGGTACCAGCCTGTTTCGCGCTCATCATCGCGTTGCTGTACTCGGCTGTTGGGTCTTGGCGTTCGGCCGCGGTCGTGTTTACGGGCGTGCCTCTCGCCCTGATCGGAGGTATCGCCGCACTCTGGCTGCGTGGCCTGCCGTTTTCGATCTCGGCGGCCGTTGGATTCATCGCACTGTCCGGCGTCGCTGTCCTTAACGGGCTGGTAATGGTGGGCTCGATCGACGACCTGGCGAAACAGCTTCCGTGGGCACAAGCGGTGCGCGAAGGTGCGCTGCGGCGCCTGCGCCCCGTCTTGATGACGGCACTGGTCGCGTCGCTGGGCTTCGTCCCGATGGCATTGGCAACCGGCGCCGGCGCCGAGGTGCAGCGGCCCTTGGCCACCGTCGTGATCGGCGGCCTGATCTCCGCCACGATCCTGACGCTGTTCGTGCTGCCGACGCTTTACCAGCGCTTCGCCCGTCCGCCGGAGAATGTGGCGGAGGGAATTTGAACAATCCGGTAGAGTGAACGCAACGACTCGGACATTGGAAGGAATCACATGAAAGCGCAATACGACCTGGTCATCGTTGGCGCGGGTTCAGGCGGGTACATCGCCGCAATCCGCGCCGGACAACTCGGCTTGTCCGTGGCCTGCATTGAATCGAATCCTTACGCCGCACCCGACGGCCAGGCGCGCCCCGGAGGAACCTGCCTGAACGTGGGATGCATTCCATCCAAGGCATTGCTTGCGTCAAGCCACCTGTACGAACAGGTCCTGCACCACACTGCCGAGCACGGTATCACCACCGGCGGCGCGGCGATCGACGTCGACAAGATGATCGACCGGAAGGACGGGGTGGTCTCGAAGATGGCCAAGGGGATCGAATACCTGTTCAAGAAGAACAAGGTCGACTTTATCAAGGCGCGGGCGCGCTTCGTCGGGATGCAGGACGGGGTATATTCTCTGGAAGTCTCGGCCGAGGATTCCGTGCAGCAGATCAGCGCGCGTAACGTGATCATCGCCACCGGGTCGAAGCCGCGCCAGCTGCCGGGCACCCGGATCGACAATTCGATCATCTGCGACAACGCTGGAGCACTCGATTTCCGCGAGGTGCCGAAACGCCTCTGCGTGGTTGGTGCCGGCGTGATCGGTCTCGAGCTGGGGTCAGTGTGGCGGCGCCTGGGTGCGGATGTCACCCTGCTCGACGCCATGCCGGACTTCCTGCCGGGCTGCGACACCGCCGTGTCCAAGGAAATGCTCAAGCTGATGTCTGGCCAGGGGCTGAAATTCGACCTTGGCGTGAGTATCGACAGTATCGCGCTCAGCGGCGACGAAGCGCAAATTTCGTATCGCGACCGTGCCGGCGCCGCCAAGGAGCTCGCTTGCGACAAGGTGATCGTGGCGATCGGGCGCGTGCCGAATACGGATGGCTTGGGAATCGAGGCGATTGGCCTGGAGCTCGACCAGCGCGGCTATGTGCCGGTCGATGAACACTGCCGGACGACATTGCCGAACCTGTTTGCCATCGGTGACGTCGTGCGCGGGCCAATGCTTGCGCACAAGGCCGAGGAAGAGGGAATCATGGTCGCCGAGATCGTCGCAGGGCAATCCGGGCATGTGAATTACCCCGCCATCCCCTTCATCATCTATACGAGTCCGGAAGCCGCGTGGGTTGGCAAGACGGAGCAGGAACTGGCCCGCGAAGGACGCGCATTCAAGTCGGGACAGTTTCCTTTCTCGGCCAACGGGCGCGCACTCGGCCACGGCGACGCACAGGGGTTTGTCAAGGTCCTGGCCGATGCCGAGTCGGACCTTGTGCTGGGCGTGCATATCGTCAGCTCGCTCGCGTCGGAAATGATCGGTGAAGCGGCAATTGCGCTCGAGTTTTCGGCCTCTTCTGAGGACATCGCCCGGATCTGCCACGCGCACCCGACATTGTATGAAGCAATCAGGGAAGCGTCGCTCGCTGTCGACGAGCGTGCGCTGAACATCTGACCGTCAACTGTTTAGGAACAGATAGTGGCCAAACCCTTTTCACCGCTCGCCGCCGTATCGGTCGCCGGGCTGATCGCCCTTGCCGACCTGGTCACCAAGGCCGCGATCGTCGAACTTCTGGCCTACGGCCAGCAGATCGACTTGTTCCCCTTGCTGAACATCGTCCATGCGATCAACCAGGGAGCGGCGTTCGGTCTTCTGGCCACGGCTGGCGGATGGCAACGCTACCTTTTCATCGTTGTAGCCGTACTCGCGTCGATCCTGATCGTCCGGATGATCCGGAAACCGGAAACAGGCTCCGCGGAAAGGATCGCTCTGGCCATGATCCTCGGCGGAGCGCTTGGCAATCTCGTTGACCGAACTGCGCGGATGGGCGTGGTTGACTGGATCGATGTGCATGTAGGAGCGCATCACTGGCCAGCTTTCAACATCGCCGATATCGGGATCACGGTCGGCGCCGCGGTCATCGTGTTGCACGCGCTGTTCGGTGCCCGCGCAGCACCTTCGGTATCCGACAAGACCCGATAGTCCGCCCCCTGGACGCGCACTGCCACCGGAAGCATGGCCTGTTGCGCGGAGCGGTCTGAACAGGGCGATGATCCGGCTCCGACAGAACAAAGATAATCAGATCTACAACAATTCAAGACCCATGTTTTTGCCCGGCGGGCGTTATAAAATTTGCCATACTCTAGTTTCCTCTTCCGTGATCAAGCAGCCAAGGACTCCATGAAGCGCCTGTTTCTGATCATATTGCTGGCGCTTCTGCCCTTACAGACTGGCTGGGCGGCAGGATGGTGCGTGATTTCCGACGGAGCGTCGGCCACCGCAGCGGTATCCGACGTAAGCGGTGCTGAAAATCCGATAGAAGTGCCGTTCGAAGCTGGTTGCAGCGCAACTTGTGTGTCGGCATGCGACTTGCAGCCCCTCGGCAGCGGTCCGCCCTGGATCGAATGGTCAGGGCAGTCGCGCTCCTATCCCGCCAGTCTCAATCAGCTGAATTACCAGTCTCCAATACTGGACGGCCCGATTCGGCCGAAATGGCGCTGATCATCGAAGCCGGCAACTATCGCCTGCGCTTGATGGGTAATCGTGCACAAGCACCGCACGACTCCATCCGTCTCTACAAATCAAGCAGCCGCATCTGACCAAGCCGATGCGCAGTTGCGCGAGTCACGGGCCTGGCCCGTGCCGTAGAAATTTGCGCTTCCCGCAATTCAGGTGCATCGCGTGCATACGTGCCTTTCTCCCGACCATGGCGGCCCAAAATCGGCCACGTCGAGAGTCAGTGCGCTTGAAAAATCAAACGTTCAACAGGAAAATTCAATGAAAACTCACATCAACTTCTTATCCGCGGTACTTCTCGCATGCATGTTCATTCCACTCGACTCGCAGGCCAGTGAGGGGGGCATACCCGCAAGGAGCGTTGCAGAAGCGAAGACTGGTCGAGCAGCACCGTTCGGATACGCCGCCAATGCAGCGCCTGACCGCGTTATCACAATAGTGGAAGGCAAGACCAGATCGATTCACGTCAAGCGACTCGAGACTGTCCGTATCGTGGACGGCTCACGAAGCGTTACCTGGACGTTCGATACGCTTGGCGTAACGCCGATCTCCTTGGCGAACATCCTTCCAAACGCAACAAATGTAACAATCTATGTTGAGGAAAGTCCAATGTACGCCCACTAAGCTTTGCCATTTAGCGTTCTGGTAGGGCGCTATCACTAGTTCGAAGCCGCCCGCGGCATCGAACTAGTGTGGAGCCTGATATGCAATCTACCGGGCAAATGCAAGCCAGGTGCGCATACCCCGCGCGCGACGCTATTGATATGAGCAGTGCTGAAACAAGCGCCGCTTAACTACGTGCGCGGGCAGTATGAAGACGGCTCAATTTGACGGAGACGCTCATGCATGAGATACCGCGAGATGGTGTTCCAGACAGTACTCTTTCGTTCGCCCGGGACGGCTATCTTTTCATTACTAAACGTTGTACGCGCCTGGGGACCGACCTGTTCCGCTCACGACTGATGCTTCAATCGACAGTTTGTATGCGCGGCGAAGAATTGGCCGGACTCTTCTATGACAATGAGAGGTTCGAACGTGCCGGTGTTGCCCCATCGAGACTCCAGGAAACACTGTTTGGCCGAGGAGGCGTGCAAGGACTGGACGGTAATCCCCATCGGTGCCGAAAGGGGATGTTTCTCTCCTTGATGAGCGCCGAGCGTATTGCGGAACTGGCGGAGCTCAGTGCCGCGCAATGGCACAGGTCCGCGGCAAATTGGGAGCGCCGCAGCCAGGTGGTTTTATTCGACGAAGCGTGTGAAAGCTTGTGCCGGGCCGTCTGTGCCTGGACAGGAATCCCGCTGGTTGAGTCCGAAGTCAGGAGTAGAACGGATGACTTCGTAGCGATGATCGATGCTGGCGCGGCGATCGGTCCAAGACACTGGTGTGGAAGATGGGCGCGAAACCGCGCTGAGCGCTGGATCGAGGGTCTGGTAGAAGATGTGCGTCATCATCGGCTAACGGTGGATGAAGACTGCGCACTAAATGCGATCTCATGGCATCGCGATTTGTCTGGGGAATTGCTCGACAAGCGAACTGCGGCAGTGGAACTCATCAACGTCGTAAGGCCAACGGTCGCGGTCGCCTGGTATATCATGTTCGCAGCCATGGCTTTGCATCAGCACCCGCAATGCCGGGAGCGTTTGCTGGCTGCCGAAGCGCCCTACCTCGATTATTTCGTTGAAGAAGTCCGCAGGTTTTATCCGTTTTTCCCGGTGGTGGCTGCGCGCACGCGGCGGGAGTTCGAATCGAAGGGCTATCGTTTTCCGAAAGGAGAAAGGGTCCTGCTCGATTTGTATGGGACGAATCACGATCCGAGGCTTTGGGACGAGCCGCACACATTCATGCCCGAGCGTTTTCGTCAATGGAAGCGTAGCCCTTTCAGCTTCATTCCACAGGGAGGGGGGGAATATCTCGATGGTCACCGTTGCCCTGGCGAGTGGATTACCGTCGAACTGATGAAAGTTGCCGTTGTGTTTATCAGCACAAGCATAAGGTACAGCGTGCCTCAGCAGGATTTGCGGATGAGCCTCTCACGCATACCGGCCATGCCGCCCAGCCGTTTTGTGATTGGTAATGTACAAATCTGATCACCTGAGGGAAAGGGAATTACCTGCCTGATGAGAATGTCCGGAGTCCCGCGCCAAGCTTCCCTGATTTGCGTCGCCGTTCATGCGCCGACCAGACAGAGAACTCGGGTTAGCAAAATACCAGTGCCTGCTTTGCACTTGGTTCAACAACTGCATTTCCGCCCGCGATATCGATCATGTACGACGGCCAGCCGCCATAAGGCGCCTTCCGTCAACTTAAGTACACCACACTGGATGTATCTCTGTTGCGCGTGCAGGATTCGAATGGAAGACCGCATATCACGACTGATGTTCTTTTGCCTCTGAGAGGATTCCATAACCTCCCTTCCCAGCAATGAACGAAACCACTGTTCCAAGCAACAGATCAGGAAGGTTCGAATTTGTCCACATTACTAACGCGCCCGAAAGCACGATTGCGCCGTTTACAAGCGAATCGTTATTCGTGAATATAGTCGAGGCCTTGAAATTGATGTCCTGGCCGCGATGCTGCTTCAGCACGCGAATGCAATAGATATTCAGTAGGGCATTTGTTGCAGCCATGGCCATCATGGCTGGTCCCAGCGGTGCCTCACCGCCAAGAAAGCGACGGACAACTTCAACCAACAACAGGCAAGCGAAACCAATGAGGAGCCAGCCAGATAGTTGCGCCGCACGCTTCTTGATTGTGCTGGATCTGCCGACCGCGTATAGACTGACGCCATAGACCGCAGCGTCACCCAGGTTGTCAAGGCCAGCGCCAACTACGGCAGTTGAAGATGCCCATATTCCGACAGCCACCCCGGCCAAACACTGGCCCAGATTGATTAGCAAGACCTTCCATAAAATGCCACGATCACGCTCGTTGGAAGCGTCCAGACCTGATTCGTCATCGCTGTCCTTGCCAATATCCGACATCGGATCTCCAAAAGATTGCAGGAAGAACGCGCCCAGCTCTTTTCTCGACCGGACGCGCTTGGATGAACACAGAATACGTCAGTTACCAAAGCGAGCGCGCACATATCAAACACGATCTAGGTAAGAGGCCTGGATTAGCGCTGCCGAGCACTTGCAGTAAACTGCCAGGACAAAGCAAGCATGGAGGGCTTCTGGGAGGCTTGAAGAACGAATTGATCCATCGCCAGAGGTATGCGACTAAGGCCGACACTGAATCGGCAATTACAAAATGAATCAAGATCTTCTAAAACCGCCAGCGGCGCCATTGGCGTCTCGGCTATCTATCGCCAGCATTGTTTGCCGAAAAGATCAGCAGACGGCAGCTGGCTGCTTGAAACGGACGTGTCCATTAATGACAGTACACCTTACTTGACCAGCGCAGGAATTGCACGGACATAGACCAGTTCACTGCCCAGTTCGAGCAGAGTTTGTGTGATCACAGCCGCCGCTGCAATTCCACGCAGATCGTCGGGTAACGCGAGCGCGAGCGGCAGCACTACCAGAGAATTGCGCGTCGACGCGCTGAAGGTCACAGCGCGGGCCGCTGCTACCGGCAGTTTGAACATGCGCGACGCGAAGGCTCCTGCCAGTGGGGCAAGCACCATAAAGCCGATATAAACCGGAATGACCGGTACCAATTGCTCGATTTCCCTGACGATCGCCCCGATCTGCGAACCGATGACGACCACCAGCACGGCGGCCATGGCTGGGACCGGGAGCCAGGCCCATCCGGTATTCCATTTCTCGACGATGGACGATCGCTTCGCCAGCCCGGCAGTAGCCACTGCAAGCAACAGCGGAGCCACGATCAGCAGCAGGAATGCTTCGACAAACGGCGCGACAGCGATGTCGACCCCGGATTCTCCGCCAGTCATTACGCTGAGGTAGATGGGCAGAAGGAGCAGCTGAAGCAGAAGCAGGATTGGCGTAGCGGCAAGGGTCAGGCGCGAGTCGCCTTTCCCGAGATGAGTGAATACGACGACGTAGTCAATACATGGGGTCAGCAGGACCAGGAGAGCGCCGATGAGCAGCGCAGGACGATCGCTCAGTCCACGCGTCAAGACCCATACCAGAAGCGGTATCAGCACAAAATTGGCGATCAAAACTGCAGATATGAACGCTCTATTACCCAACCCCTGCTTTAGCTCGAGAAAGGGAATCTGCAGGAACATCGCATACATCAGGACAGCAATTGCAGGTGTCACCAACAGCTCAAGCCTGGCCGCGGCATCAGGCGCAAGAATCCCCCCGAGCACGGCCAAGGCGGCGCTTACAACATAGACTGGAATCTGATTCCGTTCCAGGCTTTCGCGGTTCAAGCTGTTTACCTCTTGGCGATAACGTGACGATTGCGAGCGCACCGACTCGCGCCGTAGACGGCGACACCCCCCGAGTTATTGAGGCCGGTGCCGACCGCAGCGTTGAGGTTGCCCCAGTGCCGCCTACGACGCAGGCCAGGCACTGCCCTGGAATGATCAGTAGAACTTTTCGTAGAATGTTGTGATCCCGTTCTTCCGGAATGGTCACCTGCCTTCTTGTTTGGAATGCTTCAGCACCTGCACGACTTTCGGCAACGCTCCATTCTCACATGACCGCGGAGATATCTCGACCTTATCGTGAAGGTGAACTTCAATTGAATCAGGTACTACTACGCTTATATGTTTGTATGATCGGAGATAATAGTACCTAAATAAGGCGTATCGATGGCTAGCAATATCTACGTCGCTGAGATTTTCCAAGCAGGCTGGGCGGGCCTTCGAAAGCCTCTCTGCCGTGTGGAATTCGGTAACCCAGCCAGTTCTGCTGTTTCGTCCCAGGCTTGGGTCGGCACAGCCGCCCAAGAGTACGAGCAGAGCAACTGAAACGGTAACGATTGTCTTGTTTCTCATGATTGCTCCTTGTCTGCCGACTATCTGCGAGCTTTTACCAAGTTAAATCCAAAACCAAGGCCAGCTGCCAGTAGCAGGGCCAGTTGCGCTCCGTAGGTCTGTATGGTCGGGTAGATCCCAAGCACGGGCACGCGCAGCCCGGTAATTGGCGTGGCCATCATCCATCCGGCTTCCTGCAGCCCGGCGATCCCTTTACCGACTAGGACGACGGCCAGGACAGCTACAAGCACGGAGCTAAATGAGAAGAATTTACCGATCGGCATGCGTGCACTGGTACGCAGGAAAATCACAGCAATCACCGACAGCAAGACCAGGCCTGTAACGAATCCTGCCAACAGGGCAGGGCCGTTGCCGTCGGCTGCGAGCGCCGAGTAGAACAGGACCGTTTCGAAGACTTCCCGGTACACCGCAATGAAAGCCAGTGCAAACAAGGCCCATGCGGAGCGTTTTTCCATTGCCGCCGTCAGATGCTGCTTGAGGTAGGCTTGCCATTGTCCTGCCTGGCCCTTTTGGTGCATCCATAGCCCGACCGACAGCAGCACCGCGGCGGCGAAGAGCGACGACAGGCCCTCGGTCACTTCACGGCTTGCGCCACTGATGCTGACCATATAGGTCGCTACCACCCATGTCAAGGCGCCTGCCCCCAGCGCCGAGATCCAGCCGGCGTGCACGTAGTGCAAGGCCTGTGGACGCTCCGCTTTGCGGAGGAACGCGACCATCGCGATCACGATCAACAGGGCTTCGACACCTTCGCGCAGGAGAATGGTCAGCGCGCCCACGAACACCGTCGTCGCGTCGGTCTTGTTCGCGCCGGTAAGCTCCTCGACACGTACGAAATCCGCGTCCAGCTGCCCGGCATATTCGGTCGCACGTAACACATTGCCTTGTGCAACCGCGCCCCGGTACAGCTGCATGGTTCGCTCCACGTCGACCAGGAGCTGGCGGTCAGTCGCGTCGAGCCTTGCCTCGAGCGGCTCGAAGCCGTCCAGATAGGCCGATAGAGCAAGCTCGGTGGCCTTCGCCCGCTGGTTATTCTTCAAGGCATCCAGGCTGTCCTGCAGCAGCTTGCGCGCAAGGACGATGCCCTTGCGTTCCTGCTGCTCCTGTACGGCCCCGGGGTGGGTGCGTGCGTAGGCCAGAACCGCCCGTGCGGTCGACGGTTCGCTTGCCTTAGCCAGTTCTTCTTCGGTTGCCGTCACGAGCGTGTTCATGTCGGGAATCGTGGCAGATGTGGCGTTGTTCTGTGCGAATGCAGACTCGCCGGCTGCGATGTCCGTGTCCTTGAGCGCCAGGCTGCCGACATAAAACGCCAGAGACCAGCGCTCATGCTCGGACAGGCCTGCAAAGGCCGGCATCGATGTGCCCTCGACACCCTGGCTAATGACCTGATACAGGGCCATGAGAGATCGGGAGCGGGCTCTTTCCTCATCGGTAAATGCGATTGGCTTGGGTTCGAGCTTGGCCGCGAGTGCCCCATCGCCGGCGCCGGCCGCTCCATGGCATGAAGCGCATTGCACCTGGTACAGCGCCGCACCGCGGGCCAGATCGGGCAGGGCGCGCGGCGCAACAGGGAAGGGGTAGGCCTGCAGCAGCACACGGTTTGCCTCCCGCGCAAGCTGGGCAACCTGTTGCGGCGATTCCTTGCGCTCGACCGCCTGCTTTAGTTTGATGGTGGCAGCTGCCAGTTCTGCATGCAAGGGATGCGGAGGCAATGCCTGCACCTGGTTCTGCGCGCGCGTCGAGAACTCCTGCATTTCGCCATATTCCAGTTCGCTGACAATCGCTCCGTTCTGGACCGCGCCGGCGTAATCGACGGCGACATAATCGAGCAACTGCCAGAGCTGGCGGACTTCCGCTTCCGATGATGTGGGATTAGCGTGTGTCGTACCGATCACGCAGCAGCAGAACGTTACGAAGGCGATTAGCCGACGCCAAATGGGGTACGTCATATCGGGATACTTGTCTTTAGGTTCGAGAACCTGATATTAAACACCTTCTAGCTACTTGAAGGTCAAGCGCATTGTTCCGGCTGTTCGCTGATTCGGCAATGCAGTGATGGCGCGGAAAGTCCACGGCTGGTCAATGGCGCCCAAGCCTTGCTGGCTCGTCGCAAGCGTCGGCAGTGCCGAGCGCCTGCAGGATTTCACATGGGTTTGTGCTGTCGGTGGCGACGCAACGGCTCCTGAGGTCTCTGAGCTGCGTTTCCAGTACTGACAGGTTTGCTATACGGTCGACGATGTGCCCGATATGCTTGTCGAGCAGCGCGTTGACGCTCTCGCAATTTTTTCCCGGCGCCTCGCGAAAATCGAGCAGCGTCCGGATCTCATCGAGTGTCATGTCCAGGGCGCGGCAATGCCGGATGAACAGCAAGCGCTCAGCGTGAAGCTCGTTATAGGCTCGATAATTGTTCGCCGACCGCTCAGGCGGAGCAAGCAATCCAATGCGCTCATAGTAGCGGATGGTTTCAACCAGGCAGCCTGAGCGTTCTGCCAATTCGCCAATTTTCAAGAGAAATCCCGGTGCGTTAATTTAGTGCTTGACCCCGTACCCCCTACAGGGTGTTCAATGGGAACTATACACAGTTCTCAAGGAGTCGTCATGTCGGAATGCCAGACCAAATCATGTTGCGAAAAATCTGCACCGATCGAGACCGCGGGTGCCTCGTCTTCAGCCCTGGACCGTTCCCTTCTCATTCGCATCGACCAGATGGACTGCCCGACAGAAGAGGGACTGCTGCGGCAAGCGCTCGGGCGCATCGCAGGCGTCGGAAAGCTCGAGTTCAATCTTGTCCAGCGCCGCTTGCGGGTGGAGCACAGCCTCGGCGATCCACAGGCGATCCTTGCAGCAGTACGGGCGGTCGGCATGGACCCGGTGGTTGAACAGGCCGATGAGCAAAGCGGGTCAGCAGCCGGCACTGTTTTCCGCATCGAGAACATGGATTGCCCAACCGAGGAGAAGCTCATCCGTAACAAGCTGTCCGGCCTGCCGCAGGTCGAACAGCTCGACTTCAATCTCGTCCAGCGTCGTTTGGTCGTCAGGCATAGTGGACCGGCAGCGGCGATCCAGGATGCACTGACGTCCATCGGCATGCAGGCGGTGCTCGTTGCGGCTGGACAAGGACGAGCCGAGGCGGTGCGACCCGCCTCCCGAAAGCGGCAGTATGCAGTCCTTGCCCTGGGCCTGGCCGCAGCGGTCGGTGCCGAAATCGTCGCATGGACGACGGGCGATGAAAACTGGTGGCCAGTCATCCTGCTATCGGTGCTTGCGATCGCGACGACGGGCCTGGGGGTGTACAAGAAAGGCTGGATCGCGCTCAAGAACCGCAACCTGAATATCAATGCCCTGATGTCGATCGCCGTGACCGGCGCGGTACTGATCGGGCAGTGGCCGGAGGCGGCGATGGTCATGGTCCTGTTCGCCATCGCCGAGATGATCGAGGCGCGCTCGCTCGACCGTGCGAGAAACGCCATCCAGGGCCTGATGGCACTGACACCCGAGCGGGTCAGCGTGCGCCTTGACGACGGCAGCTGGAGTGAACAGGACGCCACCACGGTCGCGATCGGCGCCCTGGCCCGTGTCGCGCCCGGCGAGCGGATCGCCCTGGACGGGGAAGTGACCACCGGCCAGTCGTCCGTCAACCAGGCACCGATCACGGGCGAGAGCATGCCGGTACCAAAAACGGTGGGCGACAAGGTTTTTGCCGGCACGATCAATGAAACCGGCTCGTTCGAATACCGTGTCACCGCGGGCCACAGCAACTCGACCCTGTCGCGCATCATCCGCGCGGTCGAGGACGCGCAGGGCAGTCGCGCGCCCACGCAGCGATTCGTCGACCGCTTCTCCAGCATCTACACGCCCATCGTGTTCGCCATCGCGCTCGCCGTCGCCCTGGTGCCGCCCCTCATGCTGGGCGCCGAATGGATGCCTTGGATTTACAAGGCACTTGTGTTGCTGGTGATTGCCTGCCCCTGCGCCCTGGTGATTTCCACTCCGGTCACGGTCGTCAGCGGCCTGGCCGCCGCGGCACGGGCCGGCATCCTCATCAAAGGCGGCGTCTACCTGGAGCAGGGCGGGAAACTGCGCTCGCTGGCACTCGACAAGACCGGCACGATCACCCAGGGTAAGCCCGATGTGACGGATGTGTTGCCCCTGCAAGGCGATGCACAGACTCATCTGCAGCTCGCAGCCGCGCTCGCGGACCGGTCCGACCATCCGGTATCGACCGCGGTGAGCCGCCACTGGAAAAACGCGGCCCTGGGTCTTCCCCTCGCTTCCGTGAGCGAGTTCGAGGCGCTCACCGGCCGCGGTACGAAAGGGCACATCGACGGCAAGTGGTACTACCTCGGCAATCACCGCCTGGTCGAGGAGCTCGGCATCTGCAGCACCGCGACGGAAAGCGTCCTGTCGAAACTGGAGGGTGAAGGCAAGACTGCAGTCGTCCTCTGCGATGAAAGCGCGCCGTTGCTGGTGATCGGGGTGGCGGATACGATCCGTGAAACGAGCCGGGAAGCGATCGCCCAGCTTCACCAGTTGGGAATCCGGACAGTCATGCTCACGGGCGACAATGCGGTGACAGCTACCGCGATCGCACGGCAGGTCGGCATCGATGACGCCCGCGGGAACATGCTGCCCGAGGATAAGCTCTCTGCCATCAATGACGAAGTGGCGCGATTCGGCACCGTCGGCATGGTGGGGGATGGCATCAACGATGCCCCGGCGCTGGCCAAGGCTGATATCGGGTTCGCGATGGGCGCAGCGGGTACCGACACCGCCATTGAAACAGCAGACGTCGCGCTGATGGATGACGACCTTCGCAAGATCCCGCAGTTCATCCGCTTGAGCAGGCAGGCTGCCGCCATCCTGAAGCAAAATATCGTCGCCGCGCTGCTGATCAAGGCTGTGTTCCTGGTCCTGGCCATCGCCGGCTCAGCCACCCTGTGGATGGCCGTCTTTGCAGACATGGGCGCGAGCCTGCTCGTGGTGTTCAATGGACTTCGCCTGCTCAAAGCAGGAAACGCATGCAAGCGCGGGTAAAGTTCCGCGGCAAGCCTGTTTGGTTCCGCTTCGGTGTGTTGGCATACGGACGATATTCGGTGTCAGCATTATTCTGGTATTTCCAGGAACCGAGAGCTTATATGGAACAATCGGAACGAGTGCGGCTTGAATTGCCATTGATCCTGCCCGAGGTGGACGATGCGAACGATCCTTGCGTCGCGCGGCTCGTCAGCCTGCTGACAGGCCGGCCGGGAGTGGAACATGTTCATATAGAGACACAAGAGGGATCGCCGCCCCTGCTGTGCCTGCACTATGACCCGTCCCTCATCACGGTGTCGCGGCTGCGTGAGCTAGTCAGTGCCGTGGGTGCGCAACTCAGCGAAAAGTTCGCCCACTACATCGGGTACACGCCCTCGCCACTCCACTCGCGCAGCGCACGGCTCTTTTCGGAGCGCTTGCGTGAGATTCCGGGCGTGCTGGAGGCCGAGGTATCTGCCTCCGGCAGGATTCGTGTCGAATATGAGCGTGCCGCCGTGGCGCGAACACGGCTGGAAGACCTGGTCGACTCCCTTGGTACGGAATTGACTGACGCGAGCTCGGAAACGGAACACGACCACGATCACGCGCATAAGCAAAACGGTGCTCATGCCGGGCACAGGCATGCGCATGAGGACAAGGGCGGCCATGCGGGACACAGCCATGCCCATGGCGGAGTGTTCGGCGAACATAGCGAACTCATTTTTGCCGTCATCGCCGGCGCCTGCGTACTGGCGGGCTGGCTGCTCGACCGCGCCGCTGCCGGCCCGGACTGGCTTCCCTTGGCTTTGTATGTTGCCGCCTATTTCTTCGGAGGCTATTTTACCGTCAAGGAGGCGGTCGAGAACCTGCGTGCCCGTCGCTTCGAAATCGATACGCTGATGCTGGTTGCAGCCGCCGGCGCGGCAGCATTGGGAAACTGGGCGGAAGGTGGCTTATTGCTGTTCCTTTTCAGCCTCGGACACTCGCTGGAACACTTTGCAATGGGGCGCGCGCGGCAGGCAATCGAAGCGCTGGCCAAGCTCGCTCCGGAAACGGCAATGCGCAAGCGCGGCGAAGAGCTGGAAGAGGTTCCCGTGGCTTCCCTCGCGCCAGGCGACATCGTGCTGGTCAAGCCGAATGAACGCTTGCCCGTTGACGGCGTCGTCGTCAAAGGCACATCCAGCGTCAACCAGGCGCCGGTGACAGGCGAGAGCATCCCGGTCGACAAATCTCCGGCCCAGGATGGGGCGGGCGCGATTGCCGCCTTCGACCGGGTCGATGCGGCCAACCGCGTATTCGCCGGCACCATCAACGGCGCCGGCGCGATGGAGGTGATGGTGGCACGCCTTGCTTCGCAATCGACGATGGCCCGCGTCGTGCAGATGGTGGCGGAAGCCGAGGCGCAGCGTTCGCCCACCCAGCAGTTCACCGACAAGTTCGAACGCGTGTTCGTCCCGGTCGTCCTTGCGCTCGTGGCTTTGCTCATGCTCGCCTTCCTGGTGATCGACGAACCGTTCTCGGCCAGCTTCTACCGCGCGATGGCCGTGCTGGTAGCCGCAAGCCCATGCGCATTGGCGATCTCGGTGCCCAGTGCCGTCCTGTCGGGGGTGGCACGGGCCGGGCGCAGCGGTGTGCTGGTAAAAGGGGGCGGCCCGCTGGAAAACCTCGGCAGCCTCAATTCGATTGCCTTCGACAAGACCGGCACCCTGACCGAAGGGCGGCCAAAACTGACGGATGTGATCCCGGCGAGCGGCACCAACGAGGACGAATTGCTGGCCGTGGTCGTGGCGGTCGAGTCGCATAGCGACCACCCGCTGGCATCGGCGCTCGTCAAGGGCGGGCGCGACCGGCTCAAACCAGGCACTGCTGCGGTCCGTGCCGACGATGTGCGTGGCCTCATCGGCCGCGGTGTCCAGGCCTCGGTCGATGGCGAGACTGTCTACATTGCCAAGCCGGTACTGTTCAGTGAGCTGGACGGCATGCGATTGCCACCCGAATTAGCCGCTGCCGACGAGCAGCTGGTGCAGTCCGGCCGCACCACGATGATCGTCAGGAAGGGCTCGCGCTTCCTGGGGGTGATCGGCGTCATGGACACGCCACGCGCGGCGGCGCCTGGCGTGATGGCGCAGTTGCGGGAGCTTGGCATCGAACGGCTGGTGATGATCTCTGGTGACAACCAGCAGGTGGCCGATGCTGTCGCGCGCACCGTGGGCCTGACCGAAGCCAGGGGCGACCTGATGCCGGAACAGAAAGTCGAGGCAATCAAGACTTTGCGCGAACGCCACGGCAAGGTCGCCATGGTCGGCGACGGCGTCAACGATGCGCCCGCGATGGCGAACGCGACCGTCGGCATTGCGATGGGCGCGGCCGGCTCGGACGTCGCACTCGAGACCGCCGACGTTGCCTTGATGAGCGACGATCTCAGTCAGCTTCCGTTCGCGGTCGGCCTGTCGCGCCGTACCAAGTGGGTGATCAAGCAAAACTTGTGGGTAAGCCTGGGTGTGGTCGCCGTCCTGATTCCAGCGACCATCTTCGGCCTGAATATCGGGACCGCGGTCCTGTTCCATGAAGGCTCTACCGTGCTGGTGGTGATCAATGCCTTGCGCCTGCTCGCATACCCGGACGTGGCGAGCCGATCTGTCGACACAGCCGTGGCGGCGGATCTGGACGAGAGACCTCCTCAATCGTCGGATCTTCGCGACATCGGCTCGAAGGGGGCATCGTCGTGACAGCCACCTTGTCGAAAGTGATGCTCTATGCGGCGCTCCCTGCCGCCGCCACCCTGGCTGGCGCGCTGCTCGCGCTCCTCAAGCAACCGAGCGCCGGCTTGCGCAGCGCGGTTCAACATTTTGCCGCGGGTACGGTGTTCAGCGTCCTGGCTGTCGAGTTGCTGCCGGACCTGATGCATCGGCGCATGCCTTGGCCCACATTCATCGGATTCTCGCTCGGCGTTGCCTTCATGCTTGGCTTGAAATGGTGGAGCGAGAGAGGCGGGAACGCGGAGGGAAGCCGCGATCCGCGCGCGCTGATCACCGCGCTGGGCGTCGACGTCGTCCTCGACGGCGCATTGATCGGGCTCTCGTTCGCGGCGGGTGAGAAGCAGGGCCTGCTGCTCACGATCGGCCTTGTACTGGAAACGTTCTTTCTTGGCGCCTCCTGCGCGACGTCATTGCGTACCGCCGGCCAGACATCGCTCAGGATCGGCATTACCGCCGCAATCCTCGGTATCGGGGTGCTGGCAGGGGCGGGCGCGGGCGCAGTCATACTGAACAGCGTAACCCCGGTGTTCATCGACGCCTTGCTGGCGTTTGGCGTGGCCGCCTTGCTTTATCTGGTGACTGAGGAGTTACTGGTGGAAGCGCACGAAGGCAAGGAAACACCCGTCCAGGCGGCGATGTTCTTCCTCGGGTTCATCCTGCTCTTCATGATCGATATGCTGATATGAGGTAAGGCTGCGGCAAAAAAATCAATCACCCGGCCGCACGGTGTGTGCCTTCAATCGCTTACGGATCTGCGAAGTGCGGTCGCACAGAGGAAAATTACGATGATCAAAATTGCTGAGAGTGTGAAGATAGGAAACGACGCGCCGTTGGTTGTGTTCGGCGGAATCAATGTGCTCGAATCACTTGAATTGGCGCTCCGTACCTGCGAAGAATTCGTCCGGGTGACGGAAAGGTTGGGCATTCCCTACGTGTTCAAGGCGAGCTTCGACAAAGCGAACCGATCATCGATACGTTCGTTTCGCGGCCCTGGACTCGAGTCCGGCATGCGGATGCTGGAGAAAGTCAAAACGACCTTTGGGGTCCCGGTTCTCACCGATATTCACGAACCCGCGCAGGCCGCCGTGGTCGCTGAAACCGTCGACGTGCTGCAGTTGCCTGCGTTCCTGGCCAGGCAGACCGACCTTGTTGTTGCGCTTGCGAAAACGGGACGGGTTATCAATATCAAGAAGCCTCAGTTCCTCAGTCCAGCGCAGACTTCCCTTATCGTCGAAAAATTCAAAGAGGCGGGCAACGATCAGGTCATGTTGTGCGATCGCGGCACCTGCTTCGGATACGACAACCTCGTCGTCGACATGCTGGGTTTCGGCGTGATGAAGAAGGCCTGCCCCGGCATACCACTTGTTTTCGACGTAACCCATGCACTGCAACAGCGTGACCCGATGAGTCCGACGTCTGGAGGAAGGCGTGGGCAAATCGTGGAGTTGGCCCGCGCCGGCGTCGCCGTGGGCCTGGGTGGAATCTTCCTGGAAGCCCACCCAGATCCGGATTCCGCGAAATGCGATGGCCCTAGCGCCTTGCCCCTCAACGTCCTCGATGCATTTCTTTCGCAACTGAAGGAAATGGACGACCTTGTAAAGTCGTTACGACCAATCGAAATCGCGTAAATCGAAAGCAGTATTTTCATCCCGAGAGTTGGTTGTGAATCGGAACGGCTGGCAACCAGAGGTAATACTGATTCGTATTTTGGAGAATTTTGATGGCAACAAAAAAAATGTGCGCAAGCCCCGCACCGTCTCAAGACGGTCCCGGGTGTCCCGAGAGCGAAACCGATGTTGAGACGGCGCCTGGAATGGACGTCGCCGTCGATGTCGAGCGTGTAGATAGCGATGCATCTCCCGTGATCGACAGCGTCGAAGATTCCGGGAGGTCGGCAAACAGGCGCGATGTCGAAAGCGGGGGCGAGACAGATGCAGGTGATGTCGAGCGGGGACCGGCTTGATCGGCAGGTTCGCACGGTTTTTCTGTCTGCAGACGGCGAGGCAATTTCCAATTCCGCGCGTAATTATTGCGCTTAGGTCTAACATTGCGAATGCATGAGAATCATTCTCTTTTTTAACCCGCTATGGAGACCATATGCAAACTACCAAAATGCACGAAAACAACCTGAAGGCCTGTATCGAGGCATGTGAAGAAGCTATCCATGCAGCCCAGGCGTGTGCTGCGGCTGACATTCGCGAAGGTGGCGCAGCCAATTGCGCCTTGATCAATCTCGATTGCGCCGATATTTGTAGCGCAACCATGAATGCGCTGGCTCGCGGATCGGAGCATCACGGTGATTTCTGTACGCTCTGTGCACATATTTGCAGGGCATGTGCGGCGGCGTGTGCAGCGCATGCTGACAAGCATGCACATTGCGCCGCATGTAAAGCGGCATGCGACGCCTGTGCAGCTGCGTGCGACAAACATGCCCGTGAGCGTGATATCTAAGATCATGCTGCCGTAGCAGATAGCTCGGCTACGGACCGCGCCGTCCAGTAATTCAGTGACCTTCATTGCCTTTGCTTGGCCGCCCGCGGCAAGTACAACCGATGGGCTGCTGTCTCTCGTGCTGATTGCGAAGGGAACGTCGCCGGCGGCGCCGTTCTCTTCGGTGAACCGGGGCAAATAATTGATCTCGCCCATAATGGGTAACGATACAACTACTATTGCTCGGGTCGCTGATCGCCAACGCGGCGACAGTGGGTCGGGTAATCGCCTCCCACGAAGAGTGAGTTCAGAAGTAGAAGTTTCTACTTAGACAGAGAAAGCTCTACATGGAGACGACTTGCTTTACCAACAGCCAGATCATCGCCATTCTCAAGCAAGCTGAGGGCGGCACTCCCATACCCGAGCTGTGTCGTGAGCATGACATCAGCAATGCCACGTTCTACAAGTGGTGCGCCAAGTTTGGCGGCATGGTGGCAACGACCGACCAAGACGATGGCGACCTCAGCGACATGTTGGGCGAACTCCGCGTGCTGCTGCCCAGCGCTCAGTTGCTGTCTGCCTTTCTTATCACGGTACCTTTTGCGCCCGGGTTTGCTGCTGTGGTGGCGGTCGAAAAGCACGTGTTTCTGGCCACCTTTGTGCTTTCTGTCGCCGCGCTGGTGCTCTTCAGCGCTCCGGCCGTGCAACACCGACTTATTCGTCCGCTATCTAACCGGACGCGGTTCAAACACATTGCGACGCGACAAATCCTCGCAGGAGCCGGCGCTTTGTCTCTGGCACTCGTGCTCGCCTCGCAACTAGTGCTTTCGAGCGTACTCGGCCACACGCTGGCGAACCTGGTCGCCGGATTCGTTGCTGCGCTTATTCTGGCACTATGGTGGGTGCTGCCTAAGGCGTGGCGCGCAAGCGGGCGGTTTTGAATCCTGCCATATTGGCACAACTATGCGACGGCTTTGCCGCATATTACAGAAAATGGCTCAAGCCTGCCCATTGGTGCCAGATCGGGTGCACCCTGGAGCAGTAAGCGATGTTTTGCATCTACGGCGAACGGTTTCACCGCTTTGCAAGGACAACTTTGGTGTCCAGCCGAATTTTACTTACGAGAGCGATGGAGGGAACCATGCCACTATCGATCAATGAATTTAAGCCCTATATGCCTGCCAAAGATTTCGAAATTTCGCAGCGTTTTTACTGCGCGCTGGGATTCAATAAGGCGGAGGGTTGGGGTGGCACTGTTGACTTCGAGCTGAACGGGTATTCCTTCCGGTTGCAAGACTACTACGTCAAACAATGGGCAGAGAATTTCATGGTCGTCATTGGTGTTGATGAAGCGCATGGCTGGTATGCAAGGACCTCTGAAATGGAAGCATCCAATGCATTCCCTGGTATGAGCGTCAAACCCATCGAAATAGTTGAGACATCACTTGTTCTCCATGTAATTGACCCGTCCGGCGTCTTACTTGTTTTTGTGCAGTAGTTCCACTCGGAACCATTAGGTTTTTAACTACGGCCCTGCCGACACGCTTAGTGTCGGGTAATCCCCATATTTTTAGAGCTGAGGTACCCTGACTTTTTCGGACATTCCTGTTTGGTAAACGTCATCAACGGGAGAATTTATGAAACACCAAGAAAACATACACGCCGGAGCTTCGTGGGGAAGCGGTTAAGCTGCTTCTGACGCAGGGGCGGACGCTGGACGATGCTTCCCATCGCCTGACGATACCCAAGGGAACGCTGGCCAATTGGTAGCCGCCGCAAAGCGTGGCACATCGCCCAAAGCGGCACCTGGTAGCCGTTCCGTGCCGGAGCTGGAGGCGGGAGTGACGAAGCTCCGTAAAGAGCTGGCAGAAGCCCGTGTGGAGCGAGATATTTAAAAAAAGAGCGGCAGCGTACTTTGCGCAGGAGTCGCTGCCAGGTACGCGGTCATAAACACAATACGATTCGATTTTCCGCTCACGACGTCGTGCCGTGTTTGACGTCTCGCGTAGCGGATTCTATGGATGGGAAAGAGCTCGCCGTCGGCATGCGTGCACGAGGACGAGCGTCTCAAGGTCGCCATCCAGGCAGTGCATGTACAAGCGCGGGAAACCTATGGGCTATTGCGCATGAAGCCGGAGCTGGCCTCCCGGGGTTTTGAGGCGGGTCGCGACCACATCACACGCCTGCGGCGTGAGCTTGGCCTGCGCTGCAAGCAGAAGCGGAAATTCAAGGCAACAACGAACTCGAACCACGACTTGCCAGTCGCGGAAAATCTGCTCAATAAGACCTTCGCGCCGACCCGACCAAACGAAGCCTGGGTGACCGACATCACCTACATCGCCACTGGCGAGGGATGGCTTTACCTCGCGGGCATCAAGGATATTTTTACCTGTGAGCTGGTCGGCTATGCGATGGGTGAGCGGATGACGCAGGGACTGACCACGAAGGCACTCTGGCGCGCTGTACGCAACAAGCGTCCCGCACCAGGGCTAATTCACCACTCTGACCGTGGCAGCCAAGGCGGATTCAACCGGTCGTTGCAACACTAAATTGTTGTACAGATTTTAGGTACGCGTCCAGTGCTTCGGCAGGTGTCTTCCATCCGAGCGTTTTCCGAGGCCTCGAATTCAATGTATTCGCAACAGCCTGGATCTCTCGAGCGCTCCAGCGAGACAAGTCGGTACCCTTTGGGAAGTACTGTCGCAGGAGGCCGTTCGTGTTTTCGTTTGTACCGCGCTGCCATGGACTGTGCGGGTCGGCGAAGAAGACCTTCACACCTGACTCGACCGTGAAGCGGGCACGATCAGATAATTCTTTGCCCCGATCCCATGTCAATGACTGCCACAGAAAGGCCGGCATGTCAGTCACGGTATTCTTGAGCGCATTCGCCATCGTAACAGCTCCATAGCCAGCCAGCGCAGGGCCATTTTTCGTCCTGGGTATTAATCCGTAGCCTTCCTTGCGAGGCAGGTGAACAAGCATGGTAAATCGGCTTGATCGCTCGACCAACGTTCCGATCGCGGACCGGTTCAAGCCGATGATCAGGTCACCCTCCCAATGCCCTGGCAAAGCACGATCTTCGGCTTCTGCAGGACGTTCGGAGATCATCACATCCTCGCTAACGTGTGCCCAGGCTTTGGCTTGCGCTCTGGCCCTCGGTACGCGCAACGCCCTCCCGGTGCGCAGACAGCTAACCAGCTCGCGCTTAAGAGCTCCTCGACCTTGGATATAGAGCGCCTGATAAATGGCTTCGTGCGAGATGCGCATGGATTCGTCATCCGGAAAATCGGTTTGCAGTCGATTAGATATCTGTTCGGGCGACCAACCGATGACCCATTTGCGGTCACCGCGATGCGGCTTGTTTCTGCCTATGAACGGCGCTGGCAGGGGCCCAGAAATGTCATGACCTTCAGCATCGCGAACCTTGCCTTCCAAGCGGTCTTGCACGTAGCTGCGCAACCGTGGACTGGTCATTAGTTTCGAAGGCTTGGCTGTTCTAGCAACCAGTTCCGTCTTCCGCTGCGCAACCGAAGCTCGATACTCAAGTCGGCCGGAGCGAGTTGCAGCGTTACGTGTCAGCTCCCGGGAAACCGTTGAAGCGCTGCACCCGATACGGCGAGCAATCTCTCGTACTCCGACGCCCTGGCACGAAAGAAGTCCAATCTCTTCTCGCTCCGTGAACGACAAGTACCTCCCCGATATTGGGCTCAATATAGAAAGTGGCATGCTACCATTATGACGAAACCAGCGAGTCCCAACCGCCTGCGACACGCCAACCGCCTCAGCAGCCTTCTCACTTGTAATGCCTGTTGCTATCTGCTCCCAGAATTGTCGCTCGGTTTCCCGGCGATGCGAGGGCGCACCCGGTGAGCGCATCGCTCCTCTCCCTGTCAACTTCTGCATCCACCCCGCTGGCCGTCCCATAAACACCTCCTCAAGTTAAGGTGTTGCGACGACCGGTTGAATCCGCCCAAGTATTGCGCGCATGATTACCAAGGACTGGTTAAACAATTCGGCATGCAGGCATCCATGTCACGCAGGGGGAACTGCTACGACAACGCTCCCATGGAGAGCTTCTGGGGAAGCCTTAAAACGAGCTGGTACATCACCAGCGTTACGCCACGCGGGCCGATGCTCAAGCGGCCATCCAGCAATACATCGAGAGATGCTACAACCGCCTACGACGTCACTCACGCCTTGGCTATATTTCCGCCGGGCTGTATTTGCTGAACAATTCAGCAGGCAACAGCAGGCAGCTTGAAACAAGAGTGTCCGCTATTGACAGTACACCTCAGGTACGGCTGACCGTCAGAAAGCAGAAAATGCAAAGCGAAAGGCATTCCTCTTAATAACAAGATCGCTGCGATGAAATCGCAAGTCGCAAGTCGCAATGCTCATGGAAATAGAAGCGAAGCTGATAGAGACTGGTGAAACGCAAATCTCGCTCGCTGATCCAGACTCACGCTCAGTGATGACGCGTTGCTCAGGCATAGTCGTCTACAACGTGCAGACCGCAGTCGACGCCAAGCATCATTTGGTCATTGAGCACGCGGTAATGAACATCGGCAGCGACCGCGACCAGCTGTCCGGTTCGGCCAAGAAATCTCGTGCTGCAAACGGCACAACGGTACTGACAGCGATTGCCGACCGCGGCTACTTCAAGGGAGGAGAAATCCCGGTCCCATGAAGCAGGAATTTGCACTTCGGCGCCATCCACAAAAACCTCCGAAGCCAATGGCCGGTTTGACAAGCCCACTAATTTACGACGCGCTAGATAGCGAGTTTCGCTGCCCGGCGGACGTGGTCCTGATATAGCATTTCGCGAGCGCCGAGAAAGACGTCACGAATCATCGGTTCTGGCACTTGAACTGCAAGGGTTGCCCACTCAAGGACAAGTGCACGCCGAGCTCGCAGCGGCACGGACTGGGCCAAAAGGAGACATTTATTACCTACGGGATACGTACTTCGGCCAGAACAAGACTTGACACATGCGCTAACGCTATGCCCCGCGGCTGCCAGGCTGCAGTAATAAATCGATCGGCCATTGTCATCCGTAGATGACATGACGACTTCGATGGCGAAAACGCATGACCTGGATGGCCGCACCGGAGTGTCGATCATAAGACTGTTTGGTGGCAATCATGCACGTCGTATCGGCACCGAAGCTTGGGCGCGCCACCTCCCAGTGTGAAAATTTTGGAGTATTTATGATTATTTATCCACATTAATTTCATCTAAAGGGCTTTTTTAAAGGGCAAAAGGTCCGTTCTGTCGCGATGTCTCCAATACTGGCAAAAAATTTGTATTTGCCTTACTACATGTATTAATGCATATTGCACAACGGCCGCACCAGTTTCCACAAATACCAACGAAGAGGCTCAGGTTTATGAACCGCAAAAATCAGTTTGGCAAGCAAGGTGTGCCCCGTCGCGCACTGATCGCGATGGCATTGGCGGCACTCAATTTCGGCGTCTCCGCGCAAGATCTCAAGGAAGATCATCGCGAATTCGAAGCCACGCTGTACGCACCGTACTCGGGCGATACCCAGGGCGGCCGGAGTTTCATTCTCAATTTTTCCTATCCCTTCGTTGAAAACGCCCAGGAAATCACTTGGCGCCTCGAACTGCTCGACGCGCGAGGGAATACCGTGCAGCGCTGGCAGGGTATCGAACGCCTGACCGACGCGTCGCGCAAGGTCAATATCGACTGGGCCGCGCGCAGTGCCGATCCAAGCCTCGCCGACGGCATCTACACGCTGCGCATGGTCGCCGTGGCCAAGCCGACGACCGAAGAGGGCTCCGACACGAGCGCCGAGGGTGTCGACGCCGTCCTCGCGGCGGCCAGTGACGTCGAAGAACAGAAATGGGATATCGTCGTCGGCGAGCCGTCAGTGGCTGCCATGCCAAGCGCCGCGACGGTCGCCGCGCCCCTGCCCAAGCAGACCACATCGACCACGTCGACCAAGTCGATGCGCATGGGCGCCGCCACGACCATGGCGGTGGCCGCCACGCAGCCGGCCTACACGGTTTACTTCGGCAACCTGCACAGCCAGACCAACCACAGCGACGGCGGCGGCAACCTGGCCACCTGTTCGGGCGCACAAAATCCCCAGTCCGGCACGGCCGGCGGCCCAACCCAGGCCTACACCTATGCGATGAACAGGGGCCTGGACTTCCTGATGGCCTCCGAGCATAACCACATGTACGACGGCTCCGACGGCACCAACACCGGCGCCGATGCCGTCAAGGCGCGCGCGCTGTTCAAGTCGGGCCTGAATGCAGCCGTCGATTTCAATGCGGCCAACCCGAACTTCCTTGGCATCTACGGCCTGGAATGGGGCGTGATCAATAACGGCGGTCACATGAACATCTTCAACACGCCGCAATTGCTGGAGTGGGAATACAACAGCAGCGGAGAGCTGATCGGCGACACGTTCACGGCCAAGGGCGACTACGCCGGTCTGTACACGCTGATGGCCCAGCGCGGCTGGCTCGGCCAGTTCAATCACCCTTCCAGCAATGGCCAGTTCCTGGTCAACGGCAAGGCGCTCGGCTATACGGCCGACGGCGACACCGCGATGGCCTTGTGCGAAGTGCTCAACACCTCGGCCTTCTCGGTCAACACGACGGAAACGGAAACGGGCCGCAGCAGCTACGAGGGTGCCTGCCAGAAGGCGCTCGAGGCGGGCTTCCACGTGGCGTTCACGACCAACCAGGATAACCACTGCGCCAATTGGGGCGCATCCTACACCAACCGCACCGGTATCCTGATCCCGACCGGCACCGCGTTCACCAACGCCAGCTTTATCGAGGCCGTCAAGGCGCGCCGCCTGTTTGCGACCATGGACAAGGCTTCGCAACTGATCCTCACCAGCAAGGGCAACGGTGCGACGGTGGGCGAGACCCATATGATGGGCGAGCGCATCACCAATTACGGCTCGCTTTCCTTGACCGCGAACTATTCGAACAGCACTGGTAAGTCGGCCTCTACGGTGACTTTCTACGAAGGCGTGCCAGGCCGCAATGGCACCGTCACTGTGCTGGGAACGGGCGCATCGCAGACCATTACCCCGACCCTTGGCGACCATTTCTACTACGCCAAAGTGACCCAGAACGACGGCAATGTCCTGTGGTCCGCACCGATCTGGGTGACCCAGGTGGCCAGCGGCGACGATTTGATTGTCCCGACTGTCAGCGCCAGTGTCAGCGGCAGCAGTGGCAACATCATGCTGTCGGCCAACGCCAGCGACGACAAAGGCGTGACCATGGTTGTGTTCTATGTCGACGGCAACCCGATTTCGGGCACCGACGTGACCCCCTATACGGCCACGCTCGATTCGACCAAACTGCCGAACGGCAACCACAGCCTGGTCGCCTGGGCTTACGACGCGTCCAATAATATCGGCAAGTCGGCCCCAGTCACCTTCATGACCAGCAATACGATCATCGACCTGACCGCACCGGTCGTTTCCGCCAGCGTAACGGGTAGCGCGGGCCGCATCACCCTCAACGCCACGGCCAGCGACAACGTCGGCGTGACCAAGGTCGAGTACTATGTCGATGGCAGCCTGGTCGGTTCCAGCATGGCGGCGCCGTACACGCTGGGATACGATTCCACACTTCTGACTAAGGGCAGCCACAGTCTTGTGACCAAGGCCTACGACGCGGCCAACAACATTGGCAGCTCCAGTGCGGTTGCGTTCACGATCGACAATACGGCGGGAACATCTGCGCCCCTTGCGCCTCACCTGGTGATCAGTCAAATTTATGGTGCTGGCGGTAATTCCGGCGCAGCGCTCAGGAGCGATTACATCGAAATTTTCAACCCGACCTCGGCGCCGGTATCTCTGAGCGGCCTGAGCGTGCAATATGCCTCGTCGGCGGGCACTTCGTGGACCAACACCACGGCGCTGCCAGCGAAGACGCTACAACCTGGGCAATATTTCCTGGTGTCCGAATTTTCGGGCGGCGCCAACGGGTCTGCACTCCCTGCTGCGGATGCGACGGGCACGATCAATATGTCCGGGACCGCCGGCAAAGTGGCCCTGGTCAACGGTACGACTGCACTGCCCGCCGCAGCGAATCCAACAAGCTCGAACGTGATCGATTGGGTGGCGTTCGGCAGCGGTTCAACGCCTGCCGAGGGTGGTGCGCCGACCGCAACGCTGTCGCCGACGACGGCAGCCTTCCGCACCGATGCATGCGTCGATACCAACAACAACCGCGCTGATTTCACGGTCATGGCGGTGGCGCCGCGCAACACGTCGACGTCGCTCCATAGCTGCTTCACCAATGTTACCGCCAGCTTCGGAGTGACCAGCGTGGGTCCTGTGTACAACCGTGCGACTCAGAAGTACAGCGTGACCTATACCTTGACCAACAAAACGGCGCAAGCCATCAGCGGCCCGGTCAACGTTGTGTTCAGTAACCTGACGTCGGGCATCTCGATCGACAATGCCTCAGGCAAGCACAACGGCGCTCCGTACGTCACGTTCGGCAGTGGCGCATTCGCTCCGAATCAGAGCGCAACAGTCACGGTGATCTTCTCCAATCCAAGCAAGAGCCCAATCGGCTACAACGCTGTCATCTACAGCGGCACTCTCTAAGGAAATTACATGTTCAACGTTCAAAAACACCTGCGTCATGTCGTGCTGGCCCTGGGCTTGGTTGCGGCGAACCTGACGGCCGGCGCCGCCGTGCTGCCGACTTACCAAATCGGCATCGCCGATACCGCCACCTCGGACATCGCCTCCATTGACCTGCTATTCAGCAGCATCGACGGCGCCGCCCCCGTGACGGCGTCACTGTCTCACTTTGTCGGCGAGCCGCTGTTCGAGCTCGATCGGACTGGCGCGGTCAGCGGGACGACGGACGGTTTTACCATTGGCAATGCCGGTTCCTATAACGATCTATTCCTTGCAGTGGGCGGTCCGTTTGCGTTCTACCTGAATTTCTCGGAAGACTTCCTCGGTTTCGCCAGCAATTTTGACAGCAACAGCTTCTTCTCGATAGCGCTGTACGACTCGAACTCCAACCTCATCGGCGATCCAAACGGTGCGCTGAACTTTTCGCTATCGAAGACGGGCGTCGTCGTTACTTCGAACTCGTCGCTGCTGAGCCTGACCCAGGTAAACGCTGTCGCCGTACCTGAACCAGCGGACTGGGCGCTGATGCTGATCGGCCTGGTCTTCATGGTCTATTTGACGCGCCGCAATGGCCGCGCCATCGCGCGCCTCTTAGCTGCGGCGTAAGCCACCTCGACGAAAGCACCGTCGATTGCCAAGTGGAGCGCTTGCGCGCCTTGCAGCCGAGCTGTTGCAAGGAGCACATCGAAACCGTGCACGGCAGCGGCTACCGCTTCGTCGCTTGCCAGGCGCAGGCGACGGTCGAGCGCGAGATAGCAGAAGCGTAAATGGTAGGGGCGACAGCGAAGGACCAGTTGCTCGTCCTCAGCGGCGCGGAGCAGGAATACTTGCTGCCCGTGATCGAGGCCGCCGTGCAGGTGCGACCTGTGACGCAGTTGTTTCGGTGGCCCGTTGCAGTCCTTATTGCCGCACGCGATGCTGGTCGCCATGCGCTTCAATGCCTGCGGCGCTCTGCAGCGCCTGGAAGTCTGAACAACAATATGCTCGGCGCCGCCGCGACAGCCCATCTGTACGATCGGGAGGCTGGCGCCGAGCCGATCTGCAAGTTGATGCAGGTCGCGCCGTCGGGCTACTGGCGCCACGTTGCGCAGCAGCGCAACCCGGCATTGCGTTGTGCCCGTGTCCAGCGCGACGATGTGCTGAGCGTCGACATCGAGCGCGTTTGGCAGGCGAACTTGCAGGTTTATGGGGCCGACAAGGTGTGGCGCCAACTGCGTCGTGAGGGAACCGACGTTGCCCGCTGCACGGTGGAGCGCCTGATGCGTAAGGCCGGCCTGCGAAGTGTCATGCGCGGCAAAGTGGTGCGCACGACGGTAGCCGATGCGAAGGCGCCATGCCCGCTCGACCAAGTCAACCGCCAATTCAAGGCGCAGCAGCCGAGCCAGTTGTGGGTCAGCGATTTCACGTACGTCTCGACATGGCAGGGTTTCATGTACGTGGCCTTCGTGATCGGCGTCTTCGCCCGACGCATCGTCGGCTGGCGCGTTAGCAGCTCGATGCGGACCGACTCCGTGCTCAATGCGCTGGAACAGGCGTTGTATGCACGTCAGCCCGAGCGCAACGAGCTCGTCCACCATAGCGACCGTGGGTCTCAAATATGTGTCAATTAAGTACAGCGAGCGCCTGGCAGGAGCCGGCATCGAATCGTCTTGGGTAGCAAGGGCGACAGTTACGATAATGCCCTGGCTGAGACGATCAATGGGCTCTACAAGGCCGAGCTGATCCACCGCCGCGCTCCATGGAAACGCGTGAAGCCGTCGAACTGGCCACGCTGGAGTGGGTGTCCTGGTTTAACCACCACCGCCTGCTGCAACCGCTCGGCTATATACCTCCAGCCGAAGCTGAGGCAAACCATTAAGAGCAACTGAGCAGTCAAGCCATCACGGCCTGACTCACACTAACCGGCCTCCACGGAAGCCTGGGCGGTTCACTGGCAAGATTTCGCTCCTTGCGCTTTCAGAGTGCTGTAAGCGTGACATTCGATCGCATTGCTGATCGCGGAAAGCGGAGAATTGCCATAACCTTTGCCTGGCGACACGGCACAACCACCGCCATGATGTTTATCGCTATGATGCCCTGCCAAAACGGTCGCTCAAGAGTCGATCCAGAATGCCCACATTCAGTTCTCCTTTCTATAACCTGACTCTGCTGCTGAGACGTGCGACAACCTGGGTCTTGGTCCCGATGTTTCAATAGCATGTTAAGCCCAGAATTTCGATCGCATGTGGTGGTGCATGCAAGCACCGTTGCGCTTATCATGCTCAGGTTTGGCATAGGGACGATGGCGTATATGGAAACGATATTTGAATCAACTAGTAAGGCGTCGTCCTAAGGAGTTCTTCCATCTCTTTGTATTCGTGAGACAGTTTCTGAATGGCAAGCTCATATCGAACTGCAGTGTCCGCAAAGGCAGCCCGTTCTACGTCCATGTCCACCGTATTATTGTCCACGCTTCCCTGGGACGGGACACGATATAGGATCGGGAACGGGAGCGGATCATTTGAATGTAGCGTGCGAGACCTTTGACTGCTCTGCAGTTCTGCTTCAGACGGCGCCATCGCCTGGCTCAAGGCAGACTTGAAGTCGAGGTCGCGTGCTTTGTAATTTGGCGTGTCGGCATTGGCTATATTAGACGCAATAAGTTCCAGCTTTCTTCCGTAAATGCTCAGTGACTTCTCCCAGAAGAGGTCATTGTCCCGCCCGTTTGCTCTGCGTATTTCCATAGCCCACTCGCAATGTGTCGATGCTCCCAAGAATACAGGTGTCTTAAGAATGTAAAGCATTAAAAAGAGGCACTTTTGCCGCGCAATGTTACAGATAGTGATCCATATCTCTTTACCGCGCACTCCCGCATTCAAACCGAAGGCGCGCGACTTGGTCGAACACTCTTTGACCTGATGGTTCGACGCAACATCTGGGCAACAGAGCGGCGAGAAGGTTGTGGGGCCGATGCTAATGCAACTGACATCGTATCCGTGGATCAGGCCTCATACCAAGGTAAAAGTTCTGCCCTGTTCCGCTACGAAGTCCGCCAGACGCATGGTAGCTCGCTGTAAAGGGACTGCGTTGTCGCTCAGCTAAAGATCCCTGCGGCGTTTGTCAACGTAGTTGTCGCGTCATCTCAAGCTGCGCGTTTTAATGCTTCTGGCCGAATCCGTTCCGGATTCAACCAGACCTGATCGTCC